>NZ_OY782578.1:1200000-2400000 GCF_963677945.1 uncultured Bacteroides sp.
AGATATCTTACAGAACAAGAAGTAAACATACTTCGAATGGGAGCTTTTGAATAATAAAGAATGGGGGTATATGCAAATATACCCCTACCTTATATAATAATGCATATAAAAGATTTTTATGGAAAAGATTTGTAGAACAAGAATTGTTGATGTTCTGAAGATGGATAGCTTCGGAACAATTGTGAACGTGAAGGGATGGGTTAGAACTCGCCGGGGCAGTAAACAAGTTAACTTTATCGCTTTGAATGACGGTTCTACCATTAATAATATTCAGATTGTAATTGATATAGAGAAATTCGGAGAAGAATACTTGAAACCAATAACTACTGGAGCATGTATTAGTGTAAATGGCGAATTGGTAGAATCGCTTGGACAAGGACAGAAAGCAGAACTTCATGCATGTGAAATAGAAATATTAGGCACAGCTGATCCTAATACCTATCCATTGCAGAAGAAAGGTCACTCTATGGAGTTTCTTCGAGAAATAGCACACCTTCGTCCTCGTACCAATACTTTTGGTGCTGTATTCCGTATTCGTCATAATATGGCTATTGCCATACATAAATTTTTCCATGAACGTGGATTCTTCTATTTTCATACTCCAATTATTACAGCTTCAGATTGTGAAGGTGCAGGACAGATGTTTCAGGTAACGACCATGAATCTTTATGATTTGAAAAAGGATGAAGATGGTTCTATTAATTATGATAGTGATTTCTTTGGCAAACAAGCTAGTCTGACTGTTTCCGGACAGCTGGAAGGTGAGCTTGCTGCTATGTCAATGGGATCTATTTATACTTTTGGACCTACTTTCCGTGCCGAAAACTCAAATACTCCACGTCACCTTGCTGAGTTCTGGATGATTGAGCCGGAAGTTGCCTTTAATGAGATTGAAGATAATATGCAGTTGGCTGAAGATTTTATCAAATTTTGTGTAAAATGGGCTTTGGATAACTGTATAGAAGATATACAGTTCTTGAATAATATGTTTGATAAGGAACTTATTGCTCGCTTGCAGTCAGTGCTTGATGATGAATTTGTTCGCCTGCCTTATACAGAAGGAGTGAAGATTCTTGAAGAAGCTGTGGCCAAAGGACACAAATTTGAATTCCCTATATTCTGGGGAGCCGACCTTGCTTCTGAACATGAACGTTACTTGGTGGAAGATCATTTTAAACGTCCTGTAATTCTTACTGATTATCCGAAAGAAATCAAATCTTTCTATATGAAGCAGAATGAAGATGGCAAAACAGTTCGTGCAATGGATGTTCTATTCCCGAAAATCGGAGAAATAATCGGTGGTTCTCAGCGTGAAGAGGATTTTGATAAATTATCAAGTAGAGCTGCGGAAATGGGTGTACCAACCAAAGATATCTGGTGGTATCTGGATACTCGCCGTTTTGGTACAGCGCCTCACTCTGGCTTCGGATTAGGTTTTGAACGCTTATTGCTTTTTGTAACAGGTATGACCAATATTCGTGATGTGATTCCTTTCCCTAGAACACCTCGTAACTGCGAGTTTTAATTTAAACTTTTTTGTTCTTTATATAAGAGATGACACGGCCATAAGTTGTGTCATCTTTCTTTTTTTTACGAAATTGATCTAGCGATCTAGCGCTTTTTAAATTAACCACAATTTAGTCACTCTGAAATGTAGCAGATAAAACGTATAATGTTCTTATCTAAGGCCTTGAAAAGAGAAAAAATAACTTAAATAGTTTGCCAATTAAAAGAAAAGCAGTACTTTTGCAAGCCGATTATTATCTAAAAGGATAAAAGATTAATTCATAGCTAATTAGGTTCCTTTGTCCGGGGAACTGTAATCAGCATGAATATTTATGTTTATTAGTAGTTAACAATTTAAAAACAATTAAGCAGTGGATACTTTAAGTTATAAGACCATTTCTGCAAACAAAGCAACCGCAACAAAGGAATGGGTCGTAGTAGATGCTACAGATCAGGTGTTGGGACGCTTAGGTGCAAAAGTTGCCAAGCTGTTGAGAGGAAAGTACAAACCAAACTTTACTCCTCATGTAGACTGTGGTGACAACGTAATTATTATCAATGCCGATAAGGTGAAGTTGACAGGTAACAAATGGAATGACAGAATCTATTTGTCATATACTGGCTATCCTGGAGGTCAAAGAGCTATTACTCCAGCTCGTTTGCAAGCAAGACCTAACGGTGACGACAAGTTATTGAGAAAAGTAGTAAAGGGTATGCTTCCTAAAAACAAATTAGGTGCACAACTATTAGGCAACATGTATGTTTACGCTGGAAGCGAACATAAACAAGCTGCTCAAAACCCTAAGTCAATTGATATTAACTTACTTAAATAATAAATAATGGAAGTAGTAAATGCATTAGGCAGACGTAAGCGCGCTATTGCTCGCGTATTCGTAAGCGAAGGTACAGGAAAGATTACTATTAACAAGAGAGACCTTGCAACGTACTTTCCATCAACTATTCTTCAATATGTTGTAAAACAACCATTGAACAAATTAGGTGTAGCTGAGAAGTATGACATCAAGGTTAATTTGATCGGTGGCGGTTTCACAGGACAATCACAAGCTTTGCGTTTGGCAATTGCTCGTGCTCTTGTGAAAATCAGCGCAGAAGATAAAAAAGCTCTTCGTTCAGAAGGCTTCATGACACGTGATCCACGTTCTGTTGAACGTAAGAAACCGGGTCAACCAAAAGCTCGTAGAAGATTCCAGTTCAGTAAACGTTAATACTTGCTGGAGAAATCTCTGGAGTAAGCTACGTTTAGTATCTAAACTATCGGGACTCTTATGTAGGCTACCCGACAGTTGGTTATAAAACAAAAAAGAAAGTAAACGATTAAAAGATTAAAAAAATGTCAAGAACAAATTTTGATAATTTATTGGAAGCCGGTTGCCACTTCGGACACTTAAGAAGAAAGTGGAACCCTGCAATGGCTCCTTATATTTTCATGGAACGCAATGGTATCCACATCATTGACCTCCACAAAACAGTTGCAAAAGTAGAAGAAGCTGCTGAAGCTTTAAAACAAATTGCAAAATCAGGAAAGAAAGTCCTTTTTGTTGCTACTAAAAAACAAGCAAAACAAGTAGTTGCTGACAAAGCAGCTTCTGTTAATATGCCTTATGTAATCGAGCGCTGGCCAGGTGGTATGTTGACTAACTTCCCAACTATCCGTAAGGCTGTTAAGAAGATGGCTACTATCGATAAGTTGACTAACGATGGTACTTATTCTAATCTTTCTAAAAGAGAAGTTCTTCAAATTTCTCGTCAACGTGCTAAGTTAGACAAGAACTTAGGTTCTATCGCCGACTTAACTCGTCTTCCTTCTGCTTTGTTCGTTATCGACGTAATGAAAGAAAACATTGCAGTTCGTGAAGCTAACCGTTTAGGTATTCCAGTATTTGCTATCGTTGATACAAACTCTGATCCTTCAAATATCGATTTCGTTATCCCTGCAAATGATGACGCTACAAAATCAATTGAAGTAATTCTTGAAGCTTGTTGTACAGCTATGAGCGAAGGTCTGGAAGAAAGAAAAGCTGAAAAAATTGATATGGAAGCTGCCGGAGAAGCTCCTGCTAACAAAGGCAAGAGAAAGTCTGCTGCTAAAGCTAGACTTGACAAAAACGACGAGGAAGCAATCAACGCTGCAAAAGCTGCTGCTTTCTTGAAAGATGATGAAGAAGCTTAATTACTATATCAATTAAATAAATATAAAGACTATGGCTGTAACAATGGCAGATATTACCCACTTGCGCAAAATGACAGGTGCCGGTATGATGGATTGCAAGAATGCTTTGACTGAAGCTGAAGGCGATTTCGAAAAAGCAATTGAAATAATTCGTAAAAAAGGACAAGCAGTAGCTGCAAAACGTTCTGATCGTGAAGCTTCAGAAGGTTGTGTTATTGCTAAGTCGGCAGGCGAATTTGCTGCAGTTATCGCATTGAAATGTGAAACTGACTTCGTTGCTAAGAATGCAGACTTCGTTGCTTTGACTAACGAAATTCTTGATCTTGCTATCGCAAACAAATGTGCTACTATTGAAGACGTGAAAGCTCTTCCTATGGGTAAAGGAACAGTTGCTGATGCTGTTATTGATAGAAGTGGTATCACTGGCGAAAAGATGGAACTTGATGGATACGGTGTTGTAGAAGGTCTTTCTACTGCTATTTATATCCACCCGGGAAATCGTTTGGCTACTGCAGTTTCTTTCAATATTGCAGGTGTTGATGCTCAGGTTTCTCACGAAGTTGCTATGCAGATTGCTGCAATGAACCCTATCGCTGTAAATCAGGAAGGTGTTCCAGCTGACGTATTAGCTCGTGAAAAAGAAATCGCAGCTGACAAAGCTCGCCAGGAAGGTAAACCAGAGAACTTAATTGAACGTATCGCTGAAGGTCGTATCTCTAAGTTCTACAAAGAAGTTTGCTTGTTGGAACAAGAATATGTGAAAGATCCTAAGATTAGTGTTGCTCAGTTCTTGAAGAACATTAATAAAGACTTAACTGTAGTTAACTTCAAACGTTTTACTTTGAACGCTGACTAATTAAGGTCTTTTTAAAGATACTTAAAAGGGTGGTTGAACAAATCTGTTTAACCACCCTTTTTAAATTTTCTCTATCTATTCTTTGAAAACAAACTATTTTCCAATGAGAATGTATGATCCATATTTGCACCATTGAAATACAAACTCATTTAATAAACTATCCTCCAATAGGTTTATCGTTAGCCTTCTTTTGGCGCTACTACGGCTTCTGCTTTTAAAATAAACTATCCTCCAATTGGTTTGGTTTTTACATATCCTTCCTTCTTAAGTAGCTCAACAATCTTAAGCTTGAAATCACCTTGAATAATAATTTCACTATCTTTGGCAGCTCCGCCAACTCCACATTTTGTTTTCAATAGCTTTCCAAGAGTTTTTAAATCCTCTTCTGTACCTACAAATCCAGTTATTAGTGTTACAACCTTTCCTCCTCTGTTTTTCTTATCAATGGCTACCCGAAGATTCTGTTTTGCTGGCTCCAAAGTTGTCTGTTCTGCATCTTCTTCTATATCATAATTGAAATCGGGGTTGGTTGAATATACCACATTCAATCTCTCTTTCCAGTCATGCTTTTTCATACTTTCTTATTTTATTTGTATCCAAAAGTAACAAACTTATAGATATGTACAAAATAATCTTTTTCTTAATGCTCGCTTGTTTGGAAAAAATAGTGTATTTTTGCAAATACCAATTTAATAAAATGGCTTTTTATGAGTGATAATGAGCAAAATGTAATAAAAGTACCGGAACCTTCTTTGCGCAGACTTCCATGGTATTTATCGAATGCGAAACTGCTTAAAAATAAAGGAGAACATTTTGTCTCTTCTACGCAGATTTCTAAAGAGATAAATATTGATGCTTCTCAGATAGCAAAAGACCTGTCGTATGTAAATATATCAGGGCGAACAAGGGTGGGCTATGATATAGATGATCTAATTGCTGTTCTGGAAGACTTCCTCGGCTTTACAAATATGCATAAAGCTTTCTTGTTTGGTGTAGGTAGCCTGGGAGGAGCTCTTCTTCGTGACTCCGGTTTGAATCATTTTGGCTTGGAAATAGTTGCAGGTTTTGATGTTAATCCTGAACTTGTTGGTACATTTATAAACGGTATTCCAATCTTTCATTCGGATGAGTTTCAGGCAAAGATGCTTGAATATAACGTGAATATTGGAGTATTGACTGTTCCTATTGAAATAGCTCAGAATATTACTGATATAATGATTGAAGGAGGTGTAAAGGCAGTATGGAACTTTACTCCTTTACGTATTCGGGTACCGGAAAATATTGTGGTTCAGAATACTTCTTTGTATGCTCATTTAGCTGTAATGTTCAACCGTTTAAATTTTAATCAGATAAAGTAATGAAGATTATTGCCGTAGGAATGAACTACGCTGAACACAATAAAGAACTACATCCCACGTTAGTAATACCAAACGAGCCGGTTATCTTTATGAAACCAGATTCTGCTTTACTTAAAAATGGAAAGCCGTTCTTTATTCCTGATTTCTCTGACGAAGTTCACTATGAAACAGAGTTAGTAGTGAAAATAAGCAGATTAGGGAAAAATATAGCTGAACGTTTTGCAAATCGTTATTATGATGAGGTGACTGTTGGTATTGACTTTACAGCCCGAGACCTGCAACGAAAAATCCGTGAGGCAGGTAATCCCTGGGAAATATGTAAAGGATTTGATGATTCTGCTGCAATTGGCGAATTTGTTCCTGTTGATAAGTTTAAGGATATTCAAAACCTGAATTTTCACCTGGATATTGATGGCAATCAAGTACAGAAAGGGAATACTGCCGACATGTTGTTTAAAGTAGATGAGATAATTGCTTATGTCAGTCGTTTCTTTACGCTGAAAATAGGAGATTTAATATACACCGGAACTCCTGTTGGAGTGGGACCGGTTGCAATAGGCCAACATTTGGAAGGTTATCTGGAAGAAGAGAAGCTGCTCGATTTCTATATTCGATAAGTTATTTGCTTTTTTAAAAGCAAGGAGGGTATATGTGTAGCCGAAACTATATTTTCTTACTTCTTCTTTCTCTGTTTTCCTTGTCTATTTCAGCGCAGAACTTTACTTCGTTGAAGTGGCAGGATTCTTTTGTTTCGGATCAGCCTTTATTTGCAGATGCACATTATGTAGCAAATAGTAAACTCCCCCGTTATATTCAAAATATAGATCTCGGACCGGATTATAATAATTATACTTACAGCGTAAAGATTGAATATCCGGAGTTCCAGACGTTATCAAAAAGCAATAGTTCATTTTTAACGGCGGTAGGTGAACCTCTTGCTTCATATCCGAAGGCTGATACCCGCATATTTGTTTCTGCCAGGAAAGGAATTCTTGAAGTCTCTTTTGTGCCTCTTGTTTATCGCAACGGTGAATATCAATGCATAAATTCTTTCAAACTAACGCTGGAGAAATCTATTGCTAAGCAAAAACGGGCAAGTACCGGAACAAATCTTCATTCGTTTGCTTCAAGTTCCATATTATCCACAGGTAAGTGGGTGAGGATACGAGTTGGCGAATCTGGCGTATACAAAATAACTGCCGCCGAACTTCAACAGATGGGATTTACAAATCCTGCAAAGGTGCGGTTGTATGGTTATGGTGGCCGCATTCTTCCTGAAAGTTTTAAGAAATCAAAGATAGATGACTTACCAGAAATCCCGTTATGGCGGGGCGATGGTTATGTCCTTTTTTATGCGAATGGCGTAGTTCGTTGGGATGAGAATTCCGGAGTTACGGGCTTTACGCATACCAATAATTGCTATTCTAGCTATGGATATTATTTCCTGACTGAAGGAAATGAGACGCCTCTGACTTTTCCTGCAGAAGAATCTTTGACTTCAGGAAGTGCAAAAACTGTGACTACCTTTGATGGTTATGCTCTCTATGAAAAGGATGCTTTTAATTGGACTGCTTCTGGTAGAGAGTTATATGATAGTTACGATTTTGTTTCCGGAAACACGAAGAATTATTCCTTTACCTTGCCAGGAATAACAAATGATAAAGCATATTGCACTGTTGCTTTTGCTGCTAAATCTGACGTTTACACAACTGTTGGTGTTCAGATAGACGGAACAAACTATGGACAATTTTCTATTGCTTCAGCTCCTATAAATGATTCGTATTGTAAAGCACAGCCAGGAAGTGGAACGGTTATCTGGGATGGCAATAAAAATGAGAATACTACCGTGACTCTTACACATACACGTGGAGCGGGATCTTCTGGCAGGCTTAATTATATTCAACTGAATTATAGAAGAAAGCTTGCACTGTATGATTCTTATACAACTTTCCGTGATTTGCCATCCGTGGGTGATGTTACTACCTATGTGATTGCCGGGGCTAACAGTAATATGAAAGTTTGGGATGTTACCACTCCGGGCGATTATCGGCAAATGAACGGTACATTGAGCGACGGCAAATATTCGTTCACTGTTAATAACCCATCTTTACGAGAATTTGTTGCGGTAGATGTTAACGGAACTAATTTTAAGAAAGTCGAGATTGTAGGAGATGTAAGTAATCAGAATCTGCATTCATTTGAACAGTGCGATATGGTGATTATTGTGCCTTCCAATGGTGATTTCCTGTCTGAAGCAGAACGTTTAGCCGAAGCTCACCGTACTAAAGACGGAATGACTGTTCACGTTGTAACAGCAGATCAGGTGTATAATGAATTCTCTTCCGGTACTCCTGATGCTACCGCTTACCGTTGGTTTATGAAGATGTTTTATGATCGTGCCGTAGTTTCAGGAACTGAGAATACAGCCGGTAGCAAGCTGCCTAAATATCTATTGCTTTTTGGTGATTGCGCCTGGGATAACAGAATGATAACCTCTTCCTGGCAGGGATATTCGCCCGATGATTTTTTATTGGGATATCAGTCTAATAACTCAACGTGGGAAACTTACTCTTATGTAACGGATGACTATTTGGGTTTGCTGGATGATGAAGACGGAGCAAGTCTGGAATATGATGGAATGGATATTGGAGTTGGTCGATTCCCGGTTCGTACAGCTACTGAAGCTAAGCAGATGGTTGATAAAACCATAGCCTATATGCAAAATAAAGAGCTTGCTTCCTGGAAAAATTCAATCTGCTTTGTGGCCGATGATGGAGATAATAATTTGCACATGACTCAGGCTGAAGAACTGGCTACTAAAGTGGAGACTAACTATCCGGACTTTTTAGTGAATCGTATTTATGGAGATGCCTATAAGTGGGAAACAACAGCTACCGGACACACCTATAAACAGGCAACTAAACGTTTACTTGAACTTTTCAAGGAAGGTATGTTTATGGTAAATTACACAGGACATGGAGGCCCTAATGGCTGGTCGGCAGAGAATATTCTTGTTTCTTCAGATATTACTGCATTAAGTTCTTCCAGATTACCACTTTGGGTTACTGCCACTTGCGACTTTTGCAGATATGATGATATCTCAACTTCTGCCGGTGAACTTGCTTTTCTGAATAATAAGGGAGGGGCAATAGCGCTGTTTACTACTTCCAGAGTGGTTTATGCACAAAACAATTCCAATCTGAATAAAGTCTTTTGTAAATACGTGTTCAGTAAACAAGATGGTAACCGGTTACGATTGGGAGATATTATGCGTTTGTCTAAATGCGATCCTAATTTAAGCGGAGACCTGAATAAACTGAAATTTTCCTTGATTGGCGACCCGGCATTAATGCTTGCCTATCCGGATTACAAAGTTGTGGTTGATAAGTTTAAAGGTGAGGATGCTTCGGCTTCCGATTTAGTTATAAAAGCCGGTGGAAAAGTTCAGGTTCAGGGAAGGGTTACCGATACTGACGGAAATACCTTGACCGATTTTAATGGGAAGATTTATCCTACAGTTTTTGATAACAAAGAAACAGTTACTACTTTGAATAATGATGGAACATCCGAGGCAGGAGGTTTCACTTTCTCTCAAAGAGAAAAGAAACTCTTTTCGGGCAGCGATTCCATCCGATCAGGGAATTTCTCTTTTACCTTTCCGGTTCCAAAAGATATTAATTACTCTAACGAACAGGGAATGCTTAATTTCTATGCTGCCGAATCTGCAACCGGCAGGGAAGCTCAGGGAGCTTACAATAATTTCGTAATTGGAGGAACGGAACAAGGAACGGCAGATACCGACACTCTCGGTCCGAAAATAAATCTTTATCTCAATACTCCCGAATTTGTTTATGGAGGAAAAACAAACGAAACTCCTTACCTTGTTGCTGACCTCGAAGATAGTGATGGGGTAAATACGGTTGGAAATGGCATCGGACATGATATTGTGGCAATTATAGATAATTCGCCTATATATTCTTATGTGTTGAATAATTATTATGAATCTTATTTTGGTGATTACACTAAAGGAACGGTACGATACAGTCTTCCAACTTTGACAGAAGGAAAGCACAAATTATTCTTCCGTGCATGGGATGTTATGAACAACTCTTCCTCAACTTCTTTGGAGTTTGAGGTGGTAAACGGACTGAAACCGGGATTGTTTGATGTGTATTGCACGAAGAGTCCGGCAAGAGATAACACTACGTTTGTACTTAGTCATGATCGCCCGGAAGCTACACTGGATGTAACACTCTCTGTATACGATTTCTCCGGAAGAGTATTGTGGACCCATACCGAATCTGGCATGAGTGCCAATAGCTATTATTACGTAGATTGGAATTTAACCAGCAATGGCGGTCAGCGGCTTGCTTCGGGAGTTTATTTGTTCCGTGCTTCCATTACGTCGGGCGGAAGTAAAGAGAGTACCCGTGCAGGAAAAATAGTCATTCTGGCACAATAATAACCCCGATAAAAAGTTTTATATAAACAGATGTTTAAAAAGAAAGTATGAAAGAACTAAAAGAATATATCCTTTTAATCCTTATCCTCTTTGCTAATCACAATTTGCAGGCGCAAGATGTAAAGAACCAGTTCAACCCTGTGAATACAGGTGTAACTTCGCTTTCCATAGCTCCCGATTCAAGAGGTGGTGCGATGGGTGACGTTGGTGCTGCCACCGATCCGGATGTGAACTCACAATTCTGGAACCCGGCGAAGTACCCGTTTACCGTGAGTCGTGCAGGAGTTTCTCTTTCCTATACCCCATGGCTCCGTCAGTTGGTGAATGATATTGATTTGGCTTATGTGGCAGGTTATTACCGTATCGGTGATTATCAGGCGCTGAGTGCTTCTTTAAGATACTTTTCTCTTGGTGAAGTTACTGTGGGACAAAGTTCGGCCGAAGATATCGGATATACTATCAACCCGTATGAGATGTCTTTTGATGTGGGATATTCGCGTATGCTTTCCGAGAATTTATCGGCAGCTGTGGCCTTACGTTTTATTTACTCGGATTTGGCTTACAGACAGGATGAAGATGTAAATCCGGGCTCTGCCTTTGCTGCAGATATGGCTATGTATTACAATCGATATGTTATGATGGGGCAACGTGAGTGCAACCTTGCTTTTGGTATGAATATATCCAATATTGGTAGTAAAATATCCTATGACAGTGGTAATACCAGTGAGTTTATTCCTACGAATCTTCGTTTGGGAGGCTCTCTGTTAATGCCAATTGACGAGTATAACACCTTTGCCATCAGCGCAGATGCCAATAAATTACTGGTTCCTACCCGTCCTTTGCAAAAAGATGGTGAGACTGATACAGATTATCAGGACAGACTGCAAAGGGATTACCGCGATATGTCACCCATTAGCGGAATCTTTAAATCCTTTAGCGATGCACCGGGTGGTTTTAAAGAAGAGATGCAGGAAGTTCAGTGGTCTATTGGTGCTGAATACACCTATCACCAGCAATTCTCAGTGAGAGGTGGTTATCATTATGAAAATCAGAACAAAGGAAATAGGAAATATTTCTCAGTAGGAGCGGGTTTTAAAATGAATGTATTCTCACTGGATGCAGCTTACCTGATATCAACAGCGCAAAGCAATCCGTTGGATCAGACATTGCGATTCTCTCTTTCTTTTGATATGGATGGTATAAAAGATATTTTTGGTAAAAGATGAAAATAAGAGTTGGTTTTGGATTTGACGTTCACGCACTTGTTTCTGAGCGTGAATTGTGGCTCGGCGGAATAAAGCTGGAACATGAGAAAGGATTGTTAGGACATTCGGATGCGGATGTATTGCTTCATGCAGTGTGCGATGCACTATTGGGTGCGGCAAATATGCGGGATATAGGATTTCATTTCCCTGATAATGCCGGAGAATATAAGAATATTGATAGTAAAATACTTCTTGCAAGAACAATGGAACTAATCCGTTCCAAAGGTTATGAGTTGGGAAATATTGATGCTACGGTTTGTGCCGAACGCCCCAAACTGAATCCTCACATTCCGGCCATGAAGAAAGCAATGGCTGCTGTAATGAATGTAGATGAGGATGATATTTCCATTAAAGCAACAACTACCGAAAAACTGGGCTTTACGGGTAGGGAAGAAGGTATTTCGGCTTATGCCACGGTACTGATAACCAAAGAATAGAAAAACTTATAGATAGAAAAGAAGAGCTTCGGCTCTTTTTTTATGCCCTTGTACAAAAGATTGTTTTCTTCTGTACAGAACAATTAATTCTTTTGTACAAAAGAATACAATCTTTTGTACAAGGATTTATTAATTCCTCGCCGCTTATCTTAAATTTAATTCCATAATCCTTTTTATTTCCTGCCATCAATACATATATTTGCAAGTATAACTATGTAAAATGATAAAACACATTAGAAAATGAAAAAAGTAAGTTTGATTGCTATTGCCCTTTTACTTGTGGCCGTAGCTCAGGCGAAAGTTACGTATAAGTTTCGAATCAGTCTGACTGATAAAAATAATACTGAATATTCACTTGATAAACCTCAGCAATTCCTATCCGAAAAGGCTTTACTTCGCCGGGCCAAACAAAAACTGGCCGTAGATTCTACCGACCTTCCTATTCCCGGTAAATATTTAAAAGCTATTCGTGCCACTGGTGCTAAGGTGCTTGTAACAAGTAAATGGAACAATACTGTTGCGGTGAGTTGTGCAGATTCATTATTGGTGAATAAAATTGCAAAGCTTCCTTTCGTAGCCAATACCGAGCTGGTTTGGATGGGTGAAGAACAAACTCAGTCTTCTGATGCCGCACAGAAAGAGGAAGTGACTAATAATCTGGAAAAAACAGATAACTACTACGGAAAGGCTTTTCATCAGATTGAAGTTCATAACGGACAGAAATTGCATGAAGCAGGTTTCCGTGGACAAGGAATGACAGTGGCCATTATCGATGGTGGGTTTAAGAATGCAAATAAACTAGCAGCATTAAAATCTTTGAAGTTATTAGGTACACGAGATTTTGTAAAACCTAATTCAGATATTTATGAGGAAAACAATCATGGAATGAAGGTGCTTTCATGCATGGCATCCAATGAGCCATATTCTATTGTAGGTACTGCACCTGAGGCTTCTTACTGGTTGCTTCGCTCAGAAGATACCAGCTCTGAAAACTTAGTGGAACAGGATTACTGGGCGGCTGCCATAGAATTTGCCGATAGTGTAGGAGTGGATGTGGTAAATACTTCGCTTGGTTACCGCACTTTCGACGATTCCTCTAAAAATTATACTTATCAGGACCTTAACGGAAAGAAAGCAATGATTTCTCGTTCTGCCGGAATGGCTGCCGATAAAGGTATGGTTTTAGTGTGCAGCGCCGGAAACGAAGGTCGCGGATCATGGAAAAAGATTACTCCTCCGGCCGATGCATTCAATGTGATAACTGTTGCAGCGGTGGATTCAACACTGAATCTGGCACCGTTTTCTTCGGTAGGTAATACTACCGATAACCGTGTTAAACCGGATGTTTCTGCTATTGGCGAGAGAACAATTCTGCTGAATACAAACGGAGAAGTGGGTCATGCAAACGGAACATCTTTTTCTACTCCAACCTTCTGCGGACTGGTTACCTGCTTGTGGCAGGCTTGCCCTCAGCTTACGGCAAAAGAGGTCATTGAGCTGGTACGCAAATCATGCAATCATTATGCTTTTCCTGATAATATTTACGGTTATGGTGTGCCCGATATATACAAGGCTTATCTTACCGTTCATCCGGAAATAGCAACAAAATAGAAATTCCATTCATGGAAAAAGAACCATTATCACTTTACGAACTCAATGCTTTGGTAAGACAGGCATTGAACGAATCACTCCCTGATACCTATTGGATTCAGGCAGAACTAAGCGATGTGCGTTCAAATGCCACCGGACATTGTTATCTGGAGTTTATTCAGAAGGATGCTCGCGGAAATAATCTAATTGCAAAGGCACGAGGAACCATCTGGGCCAACGTGTACCGTATGCTGAAACCTTATTTCGAGGAGAGCACCGGTCAGGCGTTTGTATCGGGCATAAAGGTGATGGTGGAGGTTACTGTGGAGTTTCATGAACTTTACGGCTTCAGTCTTACGGTTGTTGATATAGATCCTACTTATACGTTGGGAGATATGGCACGCAAACGGCGTGAAATTCT
Source organism: uncultured Bacteroides sp. (assembly GCF_963677945.1). Taxonomy (NCBI): domain Bacteria; kingdom Pseudomonadati; phylum Bacteroidota; class Bacteroidia; order Bacteroidales; family Bacteroidaceae; genus Bacteroides; species uncultured Bacteroides sp. Next base: position 1,214,087 of record NZ_OY782578.1, read on the forward strand.
GAAACAGTTGGAGGAAGAAGGGGTACTTACTCTCAATAAAGAGCTTGAAATGCCTATGTTGGCTCAGCGAATAGCGGTAATATCTTCTTCGTCGGCTGCCGGTTACGGAGATTTCTGCCGACAGCTGGAAGAGAATCCCTACGGATTTGTGTTCTACCCCCGTCTTTTTCCTGCATTGATGCAGGGCAATCAGGTAGAGGAATCGGTTATCAATGCCCTGAATGCAGTAAATGATCATCGGGATGATTTCGATACCGTGGTAATTATTCGTGGAGGTGGTGCAACATCCGATCTTTCAGGCTTTGATACTTACCTGCTGGCAGCTAATTGTGCACAGTTTCCTTTACCGATAATTACCGGAATAGGTCATGAACGAGATGACACAGTGCTCGACTCTGTGGCTCACACCCGGGTAAAAACACCAACAGCTGCAGCTCAGTTCCTTATAACTCACATGCACGATGCGGCAGTGTCATTGGAGGAACTGGCTCAAACACTGATATCTTCTGTATCGGTACGCATGGATAAAGAACATTCGCGACTGTCAGAACTTACGAATCGTTTGCCTTTGGTTATTAAAAACCGAACAATTCGCGAAGGCTACTTGTTAGAACAACTGATTCAGCGAATAAATGTGGGAATAGTCCGCAGCTTGACGAACAAACAGCACCGGCTGATGTTGCTAGAGCAACGTGTAAACGACGCTTCTCCAGAACGCTTATTGAAAAGAGGATTCAGTATAACCCTCAAAGATGGGAAAGCAGTGACAGATAGCGCGCAACTGAAAGCGGGAGATGTAATTACAACACGCCTGGCAAAGGGTGAAGTAACAAGTGAAGTTAAATAATAAATAGACAACTGGATATGGCAGAAAAAAAAGAATCTTATGCTGAGGCTATGGCTAAACTGGAAAAAATAGTATCGGCTGTGGAGAAAGATGAACTGGATATCGACCAGCTGAGCCAAAAGCTTAAAGAAGCTCAGAAATTAGTCAGCTTTTGTAAGGAAAAACTCTACAAAGCCGATGAAGAAATAAAAAAGATCATGGAAGGTGAAGGTAACTGATTTATATTAAACCCATTTAAAAGATTCCTCTTTCATAATTTTCTTAATCTATTAAGTGGAAATTTGAAATATAAAAGTTACTTTTGCTAATCAATAGAAAACTTACAAAAACATCATATAATAATGGAACAAATAGATTGGTCTAATCTGTCATTTGGCTATATAAAGACAGATTACAACGTTCGGTATAATTACCGTAACGGTGAGTGGGGAGAACTTGAGGTTAGCAGCAGTGAATATATAAATCTTCACATGGCGGCTACATGTTTACACTACGGACAGGAAGCTTTTGAAGGCTTGAAAGCTTTTAAAGGAAAAGATGGTAAGATTCGTATTTTCCGTCTTGAAGAGAATGCTAAACGCCTGCAATCTTCTTGTGATGGTATTTTGATGGCTAAGCTTCCGGTTGAAAAATTCAAAAAAGCAATATTGAAGGCCGTTAAACTAAACGAACGTTTTGTTCCTCCTTATGAAAGTGGTGCTTCACTTTATATTCGTCCGGTTCTGTTTGGTACAAGTGCTCAGGTAGGTGTTCATCCAGCCAGCGAATATACATTTATTGTTTTTGTTACTCCTGTAGGTCCTTACTTTAAAGGTGGTTTCTCATGTAATCCTTATGTGATTATTCGTGAATTCGACCGTGCTGCTCCGCTTGGAACCGGTACATTTAAGATTGGTGGTAATTATGCTGCCAGCCTTAGAGCTAATAAGAAAGCTCACGATATGGGTTACTCTTCCGAGTTCTATCTGGATGCAAAAGAAAAGAAATATATCGATGAATGCGGTGCTGCCAATTTCTTCGGAATCAGAGATAATACATATATTACTCCGCTGTCAACTTCAGTACTTCCTTCTATAACAAACAGAAGTCTTATCGCATTGGCCGAAAGCTTTGGTTTGAAGGTAGAACGTCGTCCGGTTGCCGAAGAAGAACTTCTCACTTTCGAAGAAGCCGGCGCTTGTGGTACAGCTGCTGTTATCAGCCCTATTGAACGTATTGATGACGTTGAAAAAGGAATATCTTATGTAATAGCAAAAGATGGCAAACCAGGTCCGATAAGTACAAAATTATATAATAAACTTCGTGCAATTCAGTACGGTGACGAACCGGATGAATTTGGATGGATTACTATTGTGGAATAATATTCCATAAAAGTAACGTTCTGAAAGACGGAAGTATATTGCAAAATATTTGTTATAATTAATGCAGAAGGGGTGTGTTATCAAAATAGTCAGTTTACTATGAGATAATATACTCCTTTTTCATTTAAAGGCAAATGCCTGAATTAATTTAATCCGGATGTTATTATGAGCTTTAAAATAACGACTCTTGTTGATAATGTTGTTTATGATCGGGGATTGCAGGCAGAGCATGGGCTATCTCTTTTGATTGCTGCCGAAGATAAGGTGATACTGTTTGATACCGGAGCTTCTGATCTGTTTATGAGAAATGCAGAAATTCTGGGCATTGATTTAAAGAAAGTAGACTATCTGGTTCTCTCTCATGGTCATAGTGATCATACGGGTGGGGTAAAGCAGTTTCTTGAACTCAATCCGCAAGCTAAGGTTGTTTGTAAGAAAGAAGCTTTGCAGAAGAAATATAAAGATGCTCGCGAAAATGGCTTTGTAAGTGCTGGTCAGGTGGATGAAAACCGGTTATGGCTGGTAGATAGTTTAACAGAAATAGTACCCGGAGTATTTATTCTTCCTCAGATTAAAATAACGGAGAAAGGAGATACTCATTTTGAACACTTCTTTACTGTGATAGATGGTAATATTGTACCCGACACATTTGAAGATGAATTGGCAATGGTCTTGACGGATGCCAAAACTATTTCAGTACTAAGCTCTTGCTCACATAGAGGAATTACTAATATTATTCGTTCGGCATTGGAGGCTTTTCCTGAACACACGTTGAATACTCTGATCGGAGGTTTCCATGTACGTAATGCCGGAGATGATAAGCTTGATTTAATCAGTACTTATCTTGGAAGGAAGTTGCCAAAGCGTCTGGGCGTTTGTCATTGTACGGGAATAGATAACTATGCACGTTTCCATCAGGGATTTAGCACACGTGTGTTCTATAACTATACCGGATGGGTGGAAGAAATAAAATAAAAAGATTGAATGGGAAAAAATAAATTACAGAAATTTGCTGATATGCGGAGCTATCCGCACGTATTCGAATATCCATATTCAATTGTGGATGAATTTCCTTTTGAAATGAAAGGGAAATGGGGAAAAGAATTTTTTAAGAATGATAATCCAATTGTGCTCGAATTAGGCTGCGGACGAGGAGAATATACAGTGGGACTGGGACGCATGTTTCCTGATAAAAACTTTATTGGCGTGGACATTAAGGGTTCACGAATGTGGAGTGGTGCTTCCGATTCTCTGAAAGAAGGGCTGAACAATGTAGCTTTCCTGCGTACAAACATTGAGATTATCGACCGCTTTTTTGCGGAAGGTGAAGTGAGCGAAATCTGGCTTACTTTCTCTGATCCTCAAATGAAGAAAGCAACCAAGCGATTAACTTCAACTTTCTTCATGGAACGTTACCGCAAATTCCTGATTCCTGATGGAATTATCCATCTGAAGACTGACAGTAACTTCATGTTTACTTATACAAACTACATGGTTCAGGAGAATAAATTCCCAGTACTGTTTGTTACTGAAGATTTATACCATTCTGGTTTGGTAGATGATATTCTAGGAATTCAGACTTATTACGAACAACAATGGCTGGACAGAGGATTAAATATAAAATATCTTAAGTTTAACCTTCCTCAGGAAGGTGCTTTAAAAGAACCTGAACAAGAAATTGAACTGGATACCTATCGTAGCTACAACCGTAGTAAACGAAGCGGTAAAAAGACAACGTTAGCTTTTGAAGATGAACAATTAGAAAATGAATAATAAAATGACACTTTATCCTAAACTTATACTCGACGCGCTAAGTAATGTGCGTTACCCCGGAACAGGCAAGGACATTGTTTCTTCCGGAATGGTGGATGACGATATTCGCATTGAAGGTATGAAGGTTTCTTTCTCTTTGATTTTTGAGAAACCTACTGATCCGTTTATTAAATCGTTAGTGAAATCTGCTGAAACTGCAATTCTTACTTATGTGAGTAAGGATGTGGAAATTGTGGGTAATATTAGCGTGGTAGCAGTTCAGAAACCTCGCCCTGAGGTGGCAAAGCTTTTACCTGATGTAAAGAATGTAATTGCTATTTCTTCCGGAAAAGGGGGAGTAGGTAAATCTACTGTATCTGCAAACCTTGCTGTTGCCTTGGCAAAACTGGGTTATAAAGTAGGCTTGCTGGATGCCGATATTTTTGGTCCTTCAATGCCAAAGATGTTTCAGGTAGAGGATGCCCGTCCTTTCCTTGAGAGAGTGGAAGGAAGAGATCTAATTATACCTGTAGAAAAGTATGGCGTAAAACTATTATCTATCGGCTTCTTTGTTAATCCCGATCAGGCTACTGTGTGGCGTGGAGGTATGGCAAGTAATGCGCTGAAACAATTAATAGCAGATGCTAACTGGGGCGAACTGGATTATTTCCTTATCGACCTTCCTCCGGGAACCAGTGATATTCACCTGACTATTGTTCAGACAGTTGCTTTAACCGGAGCAATTGTAGTCAGTACTCCTCAGGCTGTGGCATTAGCTGATGCCCGTAAAGGTATTGATATGTTTACCAATGATAAGGTAAATGTTCCTATCCTGGGATTGGTGGAAAATATGTCGTGGTTTACTCCTGCTGAGTTACCTGAAAATAAATATTATATTTTCGGAAAAGAAGGTGCCAAACTACTATCTGAAGAGATGAATATTCCTCTTCTTGGTCAGATTCCAATCGTTCAAAGTATTTGTGAAGGTGGAGATAGTGGCGTTCCTGTTGCACTGAATGAAGACTCAATTACCGGTCAGGCATTTCTTGCACTGGCAGAAAATGTAGTGAGTCAGATAAATATACGTAATGAGAAATTAGCTCCGACTAAGATTGTTGAAATGCATAAGTAATTTGTCTGCATACTTAGAAAAAAGGGCTGTAACATCGCGTTACAGCCCTTTTTTCTAAGTATGAAAAGCTACTAAGACATAGAGATTTATTATAGTATTGCTTGATTTTTTTATGTAATCTATTCTTGATTAAAGTTTTAATATTTTACACAATGAATTTATTCTTATAAATTGTTGTATATTAAATAGATACTTCTGATTGATTAACTTTATAAATAGCTTTTTCCAGTCCGTGGAAGCCTTTTATTGATTTTATTTGTAATGTTAGATAAATACGATCGAAATTTAGTTCTTTTTTGTCCCTCTATATAGTACTTAAAATCAGCCATTAAACACTTTTTAACTCGATCTTTCTATTTCTCAGAGAAACTATAAAGGACGTTTTCTGACAATCCGTTTTACTTTTTAAGCTAATTGCTTGATTATAAGCTGCGGGCTTTTTTATTTCACCCCGTATAAATACAGGAAAAAGGAGAATAATTCCGCGCATATAAAGGGATGAACAAAATAATTAATTCACCCCTTTACATTACTGGTTTTTAGTTTCCTGAAGGAGCTCCTCCTCCGGTATTACTACCTCCACCTTTAACATCATCATTCTGAATTGATTTAGCAGTTTTCTTCACAGCTGCAGAAAGTTCTCCGATTCTATAGCTGATATTAATTCCAAAACTGCGCATCGGATAAGTAGTCTCGCTGTAATAGTGGAAACTTGGAGTTTCTGTAGTAGAAGTGAATGTAAGGTTCTTGTTAAACAAATTACGAGCATATACCGAGATTGTCAGTCTCTTATTAAGCATTAACTTATTCAGGCTTATTCCATAATATTTATATCCTGATCTCTTTCCTTGAAGTCCGATGGAAGATCCGCTGCCTCCTCCATTTAAGCTTAATCTCAGGTCGTATGGCAAGTTTTGTTGTATTCCACCGCCGATATAGAAATTGAACCCATGGTTAGATTGATCCATTTTATCACTATTAAAGTCATCATAACTTGTATTTCCATTCATGAATATTCTGGTTTTAGGAGTCATATTCCAGTTTATATAAGATGATAAACGTGTTGATGACCATTTACCAATATTGTCATACGTGTTGTTAACAATACCGTCCTTTATGAAAGAATAAGACTCTATGCTGTTATTAACAAATGTATGTCCCAAAGAAAGATTAATATTAAACTTTTGAGTGAAACTGCTATAGTTCAATCCAAATGAATGGCTTTTTTCACTATCCAATTTTGAATTACCATAACTGATATTTTTAGGATCGGCATCATTAATAAAAGGATTCAGATACCAAATACCTGGTCGACTGATTCTCATATTATAAGAAGCCTTTAATGTTTGGGTAGGAGCAATCTGGTACGAGATATTAGCTGATGGAACCAAGTCGCTGAAGCGTTTATTGAAATCTTCTCCTTTAGCGCTATAGTATTTAACGTCCATCATAGTATATTCATAACGCAAGCCTGTTTTGAATCCAAAACTCTTATGTTTCAAACTATATCCGGCATAAGCAGCTACAATATCCTGAAGGTGACTGTATTTGCTACTTTTATCTTTATTTTCTTTAAAGTCTTCGCTTCCCGAATTTGTAGTGTAATATTTATTATCACTATCACTATTACGGATTATGTATTTGGCTCCCAATTCAAGAGTCTGCTCTTTGGTTATAGGATAAGTGTAATCGCATTGGAAAGTATGTTCTGTTGTACTGGGATCTCCTTTTGTGTGCATATCATATAACTGAGATGGGTAGTTTAGAATGTCTTTATAATATGTATATGCATCAGATTTTTGTGGAGAACCATTGAGTTTGTATGATAGAATAAGAAGTTCGTCTTTCTTTTTGAATGTTCGTTGATAATCAAGACTGGCATCAATGCTCATATAGTTGTCTTTACCCGAATTTATAGTGTTGTAGCTGTACATTGAATTAAGATTAGCATCTTCCATTTCTGTATTTCCGGTTGAATTATTTTTGCTGTTTCCTCCGTATAAACTACCAGAGAATGTGATTAATCGTAATGAATCAATTTCATAACTAGCTTCAATATTTCCGGAGTTGTAATTCCCTTTATAATCGGAAACTGATTTATTGGTCAGATATTTATTTGTTGTAGAAGTAATATCTTCACGTTTACTATATGTGTCCACATCACCGGAAGATTTATAATAGTTATAATAGTAGTTTCCTGTAACAGTGAATTTACCCGATTGTACAGTAGAATAGATCCCGGCATTTCTCCCAGTTGTACTTGCACCTGCATTGAATGTAGTGGTGTATCCTTGCATTCCTTTGCCGAAAGTAACTATATTTAATATTCCTGCTACTCCTTCGGCATCATATTTAGCTCCTGGATTAGTGATAACTTCTATTGATTTAATAGAGCTTGCCGGCATGCTTTTTAAAACCTCAGTGGGGTTATTGCTTATCATATTGTTTGGCTTACCGTTTACATATACTTTAAACTTACTGCTGCCATTAACCTGTATTTTATCTTCGCCATCTACTGTAACCAAAGGTACTTTTCGTAACATTTCCAATGTGCTGCTTGTTTTTGAATCTGGGTCATCTTCGATGTTATAAGCAAGTTTATCTATTTCTGTTTTTACTAAAGGCTTTTGCGCTACGACTTCAACACCTTTTAATTCTTTTGCATTTTCCTTTGTGTAGATAACGCCGAGGTCTATAGTTGTGGAATTAGGCTGTACTAAAAACTCTTTATATACTACACTCTTACCTACGGAAGTAAATGATATAACCAGATTGCCTTCTTCGGATATTTTTTGTGTGAATTTTCCATTAAGGTCGGTCGTGAGGACTTTTATTGGTTTATTTGGTACTGTCTTTTTAAAAATCCGTATGGTAGAGTAGGGCTCTCCGGCTTTTGAAATAGAATCCAGCAATACTCCTTTTACTGTAAATAATACAGGTTTTTCTGATTGTGCCTTTGCTGTGAGACACAATAAAAGTAGTAGTAGAGTTAATAAGTTTTTTTTCATATTTATGTGTTTTTTGGCATTAGACGTATATTTGAGAATAAAAATCACGTCTAACTTTTATAAATTTATTTTATTTTGTTTAGTTAACATTTATTGAGGAAATGGCGGCTCCATCCGGATGTAACAGGACTGTCCATCCGGGTGTAGGAGGTTAGTACACCCGGATGTAGGGTACTTCTCCACCCAGGTGTAGATGATATTTCAACAGTGTATTAAATGCGAATTGCCTTTGGAATTTTATTTATTCTTTTGGGTTAGTTTCTTTTCTTTTAGTTCATCCAGCCTTCTTTTTGCAGATAAAAGATACATCTGATCTACGTCTTTCCCAGTTTTCTCGTATTTGTCTTTTACTCCTTGCTGAATCTTACTGATAAATAATTCCAGATAATATTTCGTGTTCTGCTCGTCTTTCAGTGCTATGTCATATATTGAGCCAATCTTGTAGAGTAAAAGCGAATGAGTGGGCATGCGTTTGTGAGCTTCTGTCAAAGTAGCAATTTCTTCTTTATATTTTTCTTCAGAATGATAGGCTGTTGAAAGAGTCATATAAAAATTAAAAAGTACCGAATCTGCCTTTTGTGCAATGCAGATTCCTTTGTTTAAGTATTCTATCGCTTCTGGATTATTGAAACATTCCTCATAAGAATGCCCTAAGTAGTATATATTACTGAGGTTGGTACTATCTTTTTGATATACCTTTTTGAGATATTTTATGGCATTGAAATAACTATTATTTCCGTAGTGACTCATTCCCAGGAAATAATTTGTGTCGTAAGTACTGTCAGCTGCTTCGATCTTCTGTAATTGCTCAATGGCTTTTGAATATCGGTGTGAAAGACAATAAGCAGCCCCGCTAAGTTTATTCATTTGAACATTGAGTGAATCTTGTTTAAGATATTGATCCGTTAAACTTATAACATCTTCCAACTGATCTTTTTTCAGATATAGTTTTGCCAGCTTTTGTGCGGTAATAAAATCTGCCTGATTCTTTTCTATTGTCTTTTTATAATAAACAATGGCAGAATCTTTTTTGCCTTCCTGTTCGTAGTTCTGTCCTAATAACCGCAGTAATACAGAATTATCAGGAGATAGGCTTAATGCGCTTTGAAGACAATTCTCTGATTTTTTATAATCTTCAATCTGTTGATAACAATCGGCTAGTTCTCTTAAGCAATATACATTGGGTGGATATCGGGAAGATATACTTTCAAGCAAAGGTATTGCGCTTGAAAAGTTATTCATCATTTTCAGGCACGTAACCTTTTGCATCTCTAAATCAAAGGTTGGCTTTTCTTTATCAATCAGTTGTATAGCCAACGGATAATTAGATTGTTGTATAGCTTGCTGTATTGAAACCTTTTGTGCATTAGCATTGAATATGAAAATGCTATATGCTATCAGAAAGAATGTCAACCTTTGATTTTTCATATTGCTTACTAATTTTTTAGAGTAATCAAAATAACGCCATTTGCGCCTTTATCTCCGTATATATCAGTAGCAGCCTTATTTTTTAAAACATTAATCGATTGAATACTATTAGGGTCTAACTTCTTCATTTCTGCACCAGATATTTCCTTACCATCCAAAATGTAAAGTGGAGGATTGGCACTATTTATTTCGTTTATTGTTTCTTGAGATGTATTGTCTTTAGCTCCATAGCCAACTACTGTAATTTGATTCTTTTTAGAAGCGTTTCTTTTTAAATTGGTAGGAGAACCGTCTAGCTTAAATAGAATAGGTATAACATAATATACGCTAACATTTTTCCCTTTTTGTTTTCCCGGAATCCACTTTGGCATAGTACTGATTATTCTTTTGGCTTCATTATCTAATAAAGGTGATACACTTCTCAGCACAGTTGGGTCTTTAACATAGCCATTTTCGTTTACGGTAAAACGTATATATACTTTTCCCTCTTCTCTTGCTTTTTGTGCTTCAACAGGATACTTAAGATTAGCTACAATAAATTTTAATAAAGCTTGTTCGCCACCAGGATATCTAGGCATTTCTTCTACTGCTGTGAAAATATTGCTTTTTTTAGGCTTTGCAGAGTCGGTTGCATGCGTTATTGGGGCTGGTGTGTAAGATGCGATCTCAGGTACTGATTCATTTTTAGTCAATGACACATCAAGATCTTCTGTTAATTTACTTGTTACTCTGGCAACAGCTTCAATGTTGCTTACCAACATTAGTAAGGCTGCTAGAGGAATGAATATCGCATACTTTGTTTTACCGATATTCTTTGTTCTTTTTTTATTCATCATGGTAATTCTGTTTTTAAGAGGTAATACATTAAAACTATTATATAAATTTGCTGCAGCCTTTTGATTTGCCAATCCTAATAAATGGTATTGGTAACTCTTTGTATCGTGTCCGGATAGAATTACATTATCATCCGCCATGTACTCAAGATTGTTACGAATCTCTCTTTTTAGTAACCATACAAATGGGTTTATCCAACATAAGATGGTTATAATTTCACTGAGAATTACATCGATGGAATGCATTTGTTGTACATGCGTTTCTTCGTGTACCAGAATCTCTTTAGCCTCTTTCTCCGTATGCAATTCCGGTGATATAAATATCCAGCGGAAAAATGAAAAAGGTGCTGAGGCTTTTACAGGTATCCTCACTGTTATTCCGTTGATCTTTGTTTTCTTACTGCGTAAAGCCAGAATACAAATACTGGATAGTTGAATTATAAAACGTGTAAATAGTAATATTACTCCTAAATAATAGACATATGGTACTATGTTGGTGATTATTTCAGTCCACTTGTCACCATTGTCAGGCCTAATCTCCACACCAGGTAAAATAGTTTGTGCGTAAATAGTTGCTATCAGGTTTATAGGTTCTTGTTCCTTTATCCAGTTTTGTATATTCATTAAAGGATAAAGCGTAGAAATTACAAGAAAAGAGAGCATTGCATATCTTCTCCACTGAAAGAATGTATCCTTGTAGAAGAAAAGACGATAGAAAGCATAAAATAAAGCAATACCAATATTTGCTTTAAGATAATATGCAAGTTCCGGTTCCATAGTATTACGTTTTTTGTTGGTTATTCTTTTCCTTTCTCTATCTGATTAATGATTTCTTTCAATTCGTCTGCCGAAATTTTATGTTCGCGTGCAAAGAAAGAAACCATTTCCTTGTATGAGTTTTCAAAGTAATTACGAACAACTCCGCTCATAAATGTTTTTTTGTATTCAGTTTCTTTAATGAGAGGAGTGTATTCATAAGTGTTTCCATATCTTTTTGAGGATAGATATTCTTTCCTCTCAAGATTCTTCACTATTGAAGCAATAGTTGTATAAGGAGGATATGGCTCGGGAAACTTTGTAACAATGTCTTTTACATAGCATGGGCCTATCTCCCAAATGTAGATCATTACTTCTTCTTCCTGATTAGTTAATTTATCCATGATTATAAGTTTATTACGATTGTATCGCAAATCTACGAATATTTCGTAATTGACAATGTACTACTAGTGTAAATAATGTTAATTGATGAATTATTTTGATTTTATTAAAGATGGCAAATGAAGAAGCTGCTGTTTTGAAATTAAAATGAGGTCTCTGAAATTCGACTTTCTGTAAATGGTTTCAGGTGGAGAATGGAAGAAAAAGCCAAAAAAATAGGGCTGTTCAATGAACAGCCCATATATAAAGAATAATTCTATTATAGTCTAAATCAGAATCCTTGCATATCACACAGGCGTCTGTAATAACCATCGAGTTCAATTAACTCATCATGTTTTCCACGTTCTACAATTTCACCTTCATGAAGAACGCAGATTTCGTCAGCATTCTTAATAGTAGATAAACGGTGAGCGATGGCAATCGTTGTGCGATTTTTCATCAAATTATCAAGTGCTTCTTGTACCATACGTTCAGATTCTGTATCAAGAGCAGAAGTAGCTTCGTCCAGAATCAGGATCGGAGGGTTTTTAAGTATGGCGCGTGCAATACTGATTCGCTGGCGTTGTCCACCTGACAGTTTACCTCCGCGGTCGCCAATATTTGTTTCATAGCCTTTTTCACTAGCCATAATAAACTCGTGTGCATTTGCAATCTTAGCAGCTTCAATAACCTGCTCCATTGTTGCATTTTCAACTCCAAAAGCGATGTTGTGATAGAATGTGTCATTAAACAAAATTGCTTCCTGGTTTACATTCCCCATAACGCTTCTTAAGTCATACAGCGTGGTATCTTTCACATTCACACCATCAATAAGAATTTCTCCTTCTGTAACATCGTAAAAGCGGGGCAGAAGATCAACAAGAGTAGATTTTCCAGAACCAGATTGTCCTACAAGAGCAACCGTTTTACCTTTAGGAATAACAAGATTAATATGCTTTAATACATATTCTGATTCATATTTGAATGAAACATCTTTGTATACAATCTTATCTTTTAGATCTTTGATAGGAGTTGGATTCTTTGAAATTTCCATTGAATTTTCTGCCTGAAGGATCTTGTCCACACGTTGCATGGATGCAAGTCCCTTTGGTATAGAATAGGCTGCTTTCGAAAAATCTTTCAATGGGTTAATAAGGCTGTAAAGAATTACCAGATAGAAAATAAAAGATGGTGCATCAATAGTCGAAGAATTTCTTAAAATCAATGTTCCTCCAAACCACAAAACAATTACAATAAGCACTGTACCTAGGAATTCGCTCATTGGGCCCGACATCTGCTGACGAGTATTTACACGGCTTATTGTATGGCGATATTCGTTATTACAGCGATTAAAACGATCATCCATTTTATGCTCCGCATTGAATGCTTTAATAATACGAAGTCCACCTAAAGTTTCTTCCATTTGTGACATCATATCGCTCCATTGGCCCTGAGCAATAAGTGATTTCTTTTTAAGTTTCTTTCCTATAGTTCCCATTAACCAACCCATTCCAGGAAGTACGGCTATTGTAAACAGGGTGAGCTCCCAGCTAATAACAAGTAATGTTCCGAAATACATAATAATAAGAATAGGATTCTTAAATATCATATCAAGACTACTCATTATGGATGTTTCAATTTCCTGTACGTCACCGCTCATTCTTGCCATGATATCTCCTTTGCGTTCTTCTGAATAGAAGCTGAGAGGCAGGTTAAGCAGTTTTTTGTAAAACTGGCCACGTATATCTCTTACAACTCCCGTTCTGATAGGGATAATCGTTGCAAAAGTTAGTATATAGGTACCTGTTTTCATAAATGTCATAATAGACAGAAAGAGCCCCAAGATAAGCAAGGTCTTACTAGGTCCGTATGTTTTAATTAACTCGGTTACATAATAGTAGAAGTTATTTAAAGCAATTTTTTTCGTACTCATGTCTGCATCCCACGGAATAAACTTATAAACCTGATCACTGAGTTTGAACAAGATTTGCAGAATCGGAATTATGAGAGAAAATGAAAAAATATTAAGTATTGCCGAAAGGACATTAGCTAGGATATTAAGTATCAAAAACTTTTTGTAAGGAGGTATAAACCTTCTTAAAATCTGGAAAAATTCTTTCATTGTTTTTTATTATAAAGTTTGTGACAAAGATATATATAAAATCTGATACAGCAGTCTGTTACATTAAAAAACGGGAGTAATAACGCTTACTCCCGTTTGTACTATTATAATTTGTTTTACTGTATCTGCACAATAAAGTTTAGTCTGTAATTTCTCTGGATGAGAGTTGTTGTTTGGCTTTCATTTCTTTGTATCGATCTAATACATGCTTACGACTGCTCAGAATTTGCCAGCGATAAACCCAGCAAGTGGTAAGAAAATAGACTCCTGCCTGTATCCAGAGGGCTTTATATTCTGTGGAGATTTCATTTAATGATGCCCCCATATTGTTGATTCTTACAAAACCGTTGATCCCAAATGTAGAAGGGAATATGTAAGATACATATTTCCAGAATGTAGGAATAGCTGCTCCCGGCCATGAAATACCAGAAATGAATAATAAAGGAACAGACGTAAATACAAAAATAAGCATGCAGGTTTCTCTGTTACGAATGGCAATGGAAGCAGTCATGGCAAAGAATATGCAAGCGGCCAGATAGGGTAACATAAACAGAGTTAAAGCATCTGGCTGTCCAATCTGGTTCAGATTGAAAATACGTGGAACTACGCAAAGCACATAAACAGATATAATGGAATATACCATGAAGTAGCTTAAGCCTTTACCCATGACAATTCTTAGTGTTCCGTTATAATGACGATTGATAGGCACCAGGTCCTTAAATCTATTATGTTCGCGCGCTGTTCCTGCTGAAAGTCCAATACCTAACAATAAAGTTTGCTGTATCAACAAAATAAGTACGGCCGGAATAAGAAAAGCTGCAAAACCATTTTGTGGATTAAACAAAGCTACATTATCGTAATCTATTGGATGTGCTGTTATTTCATCTTGTCGGTTGGTTGTATTTCCGGCACGACTGATTTTAATATTCTTATTCATGTCTAAGGATACAGCAGTGGCTGAAAGCAAAATGCCTTTATAGTAAAGTAACCCGCTCATATCACAATAGATGCTCACTTTTGTCTGTCTCCCTAGTGCAATGTCTTTACTGAAATTACTTGGAATATATATTAAGCCATAAGCTTTCCTTTCTTTCATCAGTTGTTTTGCTTCTTCCATATTGCTGCAATAAGTCTTTATTTCAACATCGGCTGTAGCATCAACTTTTCGTATAAATTCACGGCTCAATGAAGAATGAGAGTCATCAACAACTATAACCGGAACTTCACGAACTACTTCATTTGTATATATGAATCCATATATTAATGGATACATAAGCGGCACAAGAATGAAAAAGATCAAAACTCCCTGATCTCTGAAAGTTGTCTGGAATTCCCTTTTCCATATATAAAAAAGGTCATGAATTCCTTCTGATATCTTATCTTTGAAAGTTGCTTCTTTCATTATGGCATATATTTATAATAAATTAAAGCACTCTTTAGCCTTTGCATTACAGCAAATGGCAACATAATAAATAGCAGTAATGCCGTGTAGTTTGTCCAGGAATATACCATACTATATCCATTAAGTGCCTGATCTACATAAATCAAGAAATAATGTCTTAATGGAAATAGATTTGATAGACCCTGAAGTACTGGATGCATGGCCATTACTGGAAATGAGAATCCTGAAATAGAGAAGGAAATAACTCCCCATAGTGAGGCAAAGCTCAGTCCCAGGCGCAATGTTGGAAAAGTACCTATCATTACTACTCCGCAGGCTTGCGATGCAAGAACCAGAAGCAAAGACGCAAAAATCATTGGTAAAATACCACTATTGCAAGGAAAATGCAAATATCCGTAGAGATAGGTATTATAAAAGATGCTCATCACAAAGAACACAATTGTTTGCGGTATTAGCTTTCCTGCTAATGATATATAGATAGAGTTATTACCTAATCTTAACCATTCTCTGGCGGTTTTGTCTTTAATCTCAACTCCAATAGAATATACTGTCGTCATAAATATGAGTATCATCAATATTCCCGGAACAAGAGTATTACACAAATAAACAGAGTAATTGAGCCATGGATTATTTAGTGGATGGGTGTCAATTACTATTGGCTGTAGCATTGCAATGGCTTGTTCTTCGGTAGCACCCTTAGCATAAAGTGTGGCACGCGATAAGGCACCGCCCGCTAGTTCTGACATCATTTTCATGTCTTTGAAAAGCAAAGAACCTGCAATCAGATAAGAATTGTTTGTATAAAATGATATTCTAGGTAGGCGACCACTTATTGCTTTTGAGGCTAAATCTTCAGGAATATAAAAGAATCCGTAAATATCTCCTCTTTGCATGGCTATTCTTGCGTCATCAAAACTTTCATATCTGGCAACAATATTCGTTTGTTCGAAAGCATCCAGATTTCTAAGAATAGAACGTGAAGTTGACGAGTTATCTAAATCAACTGCACCAATAGGAAGATCTGTGGGAAGTCCGGAACCCATTAGTGTAGTAAAGAAAATATAGCAGAACATGGGTGCTATGACCATACAAAAGAGATAAAGCGGGCGCGACACCAAACGCTTACATTCACGTTTTATGACTTGCCCCAGACTGGTATATTTCTTTTGTTTTGTTTCCATCATATCTATTTCTTAATAATAACAGACATTCCTGGACGAAGATTCTGTATTTTTTCAGTAGGAAGTGCACGAACTTCAAATGTTTTTAAATCGAATTGTCCGGTTGTTTTAGTTGCTTTCCATGCCGCATAAGTGCCTAAGTCTTTCATGAAGTTCACTTTCAACTTCACTTCTTTATTATTCATTGAAGGAATAATAGCAGTAAACTCTGTCCCGATATTGAGTCCATTCAGAAGATCTTCGCGAACATTGAAAGTTACCCACATGTCGTCCATTTTAGCTACGTTCATAATTGGTGCACCTGTTCCTACTAATTCTCCCATTTCAGGGAATATCTCACTAATTTCACCATCCATCGGAGCTATTAATACCGTTTCTTTTACGTACGATTCAACTTCGGCAACAGCACCTTTTGCTCTATCTACTAATGCCGAAGCTGCAAGTTTATCTTCTCTTTCCGCTCCGTTTTTAGCCATTGAATATTGTGCATGAGCAGCTTTTTCTGTAGCTATGGCAGCATCGCGTTGTGCTGTTAGTTCATCCATTTTTTGGGCAGACATAACACCTTGCTCGAAAAGGTTCTTCACTCTTTTATAAGATTTTTCTGCAATATCAACTCCGGCTTTGGCTTTTTGCCACATTTCATAAGCTGTCTGAATTTGTTCTGAACGGGCACCCTTGATAGCTTTCTGGTTTTGTGCTTGAGCAGCAGATTCAGCAGCTTGCGCCTGCATCATTTTTGCGGTAACCTCTGGCGCTTCAAGTATAGCCAGTGTATCACCAGCTTTAACTTTATCACCTTCTTTCACTCTGAACTCCAAAATTCTGCCGGGAACTTTACTAGATACTCTATATTCGGTTACTTCAGCCTGCCCTTGAATAATTTCGGGGCCTTTTCTTAGCATAAAGAAACCTACTAAAGCAACGATTGCAATAACCCCAAGTAGGGTAATAAATGCCAGCAGCATATTACTGTTTTGTGACTTTTGTGATGCCATATTATTTGTTTTTTATATCATTTTGATAATGTTCCTAATGATTTCTGTAGATATATCTCGGTTAGTTTAACATCGATCTGCGCATCTATTTTTTCTGATTGAGCAGACAGCCATGCTGTGTGTGCTTCGAGCACATTACTTGGGGGAATAACACCTTCCTCAAATCCTAAAGTTGCATAGCGTAAATTTTCATTGGCTTTTTCCATATTCTTTTCGGCCATGGCTAGTTTCTTAGATGCTTCATTTACTTTATATGCCGATTGATTTACTTGTAACTGGATTTTTTCTTTTGCATCTGCTAATTGAAATTGAGCGACACGTGCTTCTGCTTTGGCTGCATTTACTTTGTAAGAACCTTCTTTCCAATGCCAAATAGGGATTTTTACCATAACACCTACATTCCATTGTCCACCAAACTTATTTTCAAATCCATTGTATATTGAAGGGTTACTTACGAGATAATTTCCTATTAATACTACTGAAGGAAGAAATTCAGAGCGAGTTATGTTTATTTTCTGATTATAAATATTGGTCGCTAATTCAAGACTTTTAAGTTCTGGACGATTTTTGTAGGCCATATCTATATCGGCAACTCCAACAGATGGGTTGACTGGTAGATTGTTAATTGTTTCGTCAGCTAATTTAATAGGTGTTGATAAGTCAATACCACAGATCTGACAGAGTAACATTCTGGAAAGACTTAGCCCGTCTTCTACTTTTGTAAGTGTCATTTCGGCTTCGTTAACTTTTACCTTTATAGAAAGTCCGTCAGCCTTTGTTGCAACTCCTTCTGCAATCATTTTGTCTATATCGCTTTCTAGCTTTTTGAGAAGTTCCAGGTAACCTTTTGCCAACTTCTTTTTATTCACTAGAGACACCACTTGCCAGTATGCCTGATCTGTGTTTAAAATAACCTCTTGCATTCCTGACTTGTGCTGTGTTTTAGCTAGTTCTTCTGCAAATTTTGTTATTTTATTGTAAGCCCTGATTTTACCACCCATATAAATAGGTTGGGTAAGTGTTATTGCTCCAGCATAAACATTCTTGGTGTCGAACTCAAATTGCTCTTTCGGAATAGTTGTGTATTGTTTCCAAACAAGTTTCTCTGGATTTTTGGTAGGATCGAAGGGAGTACCAGTGGCATCAGTAGGTACCCATTGTCCCGAAGGAAGTTTAATTTCTTGTACTTGTTCGGCACCAGGAGTGTATCCAAAGGTACCATTTGACGTTAATGACCCGATTGGCAGGAACTTATCTTCGCCAAGGAGCGCAATGTTTTTTTGATTGCGCATATAAGAACCTGTTGCTGAAATGTTGGGAAGATAGTTTGTGAACGCAGCTTTTTTCTCATAGTATGCTGCTTTAATTTTTTCATTACCAATTTGCAAGTCTTTGTTGTTGGCAAGAGCTAATGCGCGACAACTATCTAAACTTAGAACTTCTTGCGAACTTAATGAGCAAGTAATACTTAACAGTATAACTAAACTGAGTAACTTTTTCATTGCATCTTAAACATTATGAACGTAATAGTATTCAACTAAAAAACATTTTGTTTTTGTTTATAGTTGCAATTATTTGCAATGCACAATATTATGTGCATAACAAATAATTGCATAAACAACGATGCAAAAATATATTGTTTCTGCGAATTGACAAAAAGATTGAAGTGTTTTTTATAGAAGCTTAATGCTTCTTTCTACTCAATAGTAAATCTCTTTGAACCAATGAGATTGCCGTCGGCAAAGATATCGATGCCGTAAGAACCTGCATATAAGAATTCTTCAACATCCCAAAATACCGTAACTGATTGTTCTTCACCAGTATATTCTACATACTTCTTAATTGAATAAGTCAGATTCCTGTTTTCATAAGAGAACGTTCCGCCATTTTTAGTTAATACGTCATTATCAGGCTTCGTTATTCGTATATAGATTGTTTTGTTTCCTGCTTCGGCAGTTATATTTTTTACAATAGTAAAACCTATCTGGAATTTAACTATATCCTTAACTTTCTTGGCTTGTTTGCCCTTCTTGTCTTTTGCTAAAAGAGTGATACCTGTAGCATCTAACTGAGCAGCTAAAGTTACTTTGTTATGTAAGTTCTTCTTTTCTTCAGATAAACTACTTATTTGTTCTGTTGCACTCAGATATTTTTGTTTAACTTCCTGGTTTTCGGCAGTAAGTGATTTGTTTAGGCGGTTAAGTGAATCAATCTGGTTTACATATCCTACCATTACTTTACGAAGTAAATTCAATTCATTTTTCAACCTTCTTATTTCGGATGCATTTGTAGCTTTTACAGAGCGAAGTTGCTCGAGCAGACGTTGTACTTTTACTTGTTCTTCACTTAAAAGGGTAGACAAAGAATCGTTAGATGTGATAAATTTTAATTCATCATATTGCTTAGCGAATCCGGTATATTCATTTTCCAGATCCTTTTTGTCTAACTCGAAATTCTGAACTAATTCTTTTTTTTCTTTTTCAGAGCGGAGGAATAAGTAAGTGATTCCTGCAATAGCAATTACTAAAATGGTAGTGATTATAGCCACTATCCATGTTGTTTTCTTATTCATATTACTAAAAGCCTATGTTGTAAATATTATGATGTTTTGCAATAAGCTTGCAAAAGTAATGCTTTTAATGTTGAATAGCAAAAACATTAATTGTTTTTATATTCAAAGATTCCTTTCTAACTAATTAACTAAAATTATTATGGAAATTTTTCCTTAATAGGAATTAAGGTTGTAAATTTGCAGAATATTTAAAGAGAGATATTATTAACTTGTTATAAAAATAAATATTATGTCAAAAGTAACCGTAGTAGGCGCTGGTAATGTAGGCGCTACATGTGCAAACGTACTTGCATTTAATGAAGTGGCAGATGAAGTAGTAATGCTTGACGTTAAGGAAGGTGTTTCTGAAGGTAAAGCAATGGATATGATGCAAACTGCTCAATTGTTGGGTTTCGACACTACAGTTGTAGGTTGTACAAATGATTATGCTAAAACAGCAAATTCAGATGTTGTTGTAATTACTTCAGGTATTCCTCGTAAACCGGGTATGACTCGTGAAGAACTTATCGGTGTTAATGCTGGTATTGTAAAGTCTGTTGCAGGTAACATTTTGAAATATTCTCCAGATGCAATCATTGTAGTTATTTCTAACCCAATGGATACAATGACTTATCTTTCACTTAAATCACTTGGCTTGCCAAAGAATAAAATCATTGGTATGGGTGGTGCTTTGGATAGCTCACGCTTCAAATATTTCTTGTCTCAAGCTTTAGGATGCAATGCTAACGAAGTAGAAGGTATGGTAATTGGTGGTCACGGTGACACAACAATGATTCCTTTGGCTCGCTTTGCTACATACAAAGGTCTTCCTGTAAGTAACTTCTTAAGCAAAGAACAAATTGATGAAGTTGTTAAATCTACTATGGTAGGTGGAGCTACTTTGACAGGTCTTCTTGGAACTTCTGCTTGGTATGCACCAGGTGCTGCTGGAGCTTATGTAGTTGAATCTATTATCAAGAACCAAAAGAAGATGATACCTTCATGTGTTGCTTTGGAAGGTGAATATGGTCAGTCTGATATCTGTATTGGTGTTCCTGCAATCATCGGCCGTAACGGTGTTGAAAAGATTGTTGAATTTGAATTGAATGCAGAAGAAAAAGAACTTTTCGAAAAGAGCGCAGCTGCAGTTCGTAAAACAAATGATGTTTTAGCAGAAATGAACGCAATCTAATATTGCTTTCCTATAAAAATGGAAGAAGGCGTCCCTAAAGGATGCCTTCTTTTATTTATTGTAAAGTGCTATTTTGAACGGTTATCGATACCCCACATCATTTTGGTACGCAATGTGTCGAAAAACACATGATTATATCGTTTTACAACCCTAATATTGTAATCAGCCTTTCGAATAGTAAGACGACTTCCTTCACTACATGATTCGCTTCGTCCGTCAATTGCTATAAGAAAATTATGACTGCGGCTTTCAACATCGAGAGTTATTTCCCAATCATCGCGAATTACTATAGGACGAACATTTAAGCTATGCGGTGCAACAGGAGCTATTGCTATAGTATTAGAATGAGGCACTATTATTGGCCCACCAATGCTTAGTGAATAGGCTGTTGATCCTGTAGGAGTAGAAATGACCAACCCATCGGCTTGGTAAGTGGTAAGATATGCTCCATTGATAGTTGTATGAATAGAAATCATAGATGAACTGTCTCTCTTAAGAATAGCAATCTCATTCAAAGCGAAGGGATAACCTTTAAGTTCTTCCAGATCACTTTCTAATTGTAGAATACTACGATCTTCCACCTTGAATTGCCCATTGTGTATTTCATTAAAAGTCTCGTTTATTTCTTCTGGAGAAACATCAGCAAGGAAACCTAACCGTCCGGTGTTTATTCCTAATATGGGAATATTTTTTCTGCCCACACGGCTTGCAGCCTTAAGGAATGTTCCATCGCCTCCGATACTGATTACCATATCAGCCTCAAAATCATTATCACCAATAAGTCCACTAACCTTCGGAGTGAAATTGAGATCTTTAGTTAGGAATTCATAAAACTCCCAATCTACATAAATTTCAGCACCATGTTGCTTTAGAATTGCAAATAAGTTCTCCGCATGTAGTGATTTTTTTGCTTGAAAACAGTTTCCGAAAATAGCGAATTTCATCTTATTTTTATTTTAAGTGATTGCTTTTATGAATCTTTTCGATACAAAATATTTAGTATTCAGTAAATACTGTTACTTTTGCAGTCGATACGTTATATGCAAATTTGGGGAATCTTTTTTGTATTATGGCAATATTGATTGCTAATTTTTTCTTCTTTCTTGAAAAAACAAGAGGATTCCTAACAATATAAAAATAGTTATGACTAAATTGAGTGTAAATATCAACAAAGTGGCAACACTTCGTAATGCAAGAGGAGGAAATACTCCCAATGTAACTAAGGTAGCGTTAGACTGTGAAATGTTTGGCGCTGAAGGCATTACTGTTCATCCTCGTCCTGATGAAAGACATATTCGTCGTTCTGATGTGTATGAAATGCGTCCGTTGTTGAAAACAGAATTCAATATTGAAGGTTATCCTTCTCCTGAATTTATAGAATTAGTGTTGCAGGTAAAACCTAATCAGGTTACTTTGGTGCCTGATGATCCTTCGCAGATAACTTCAAATTCCGGATGGGATACTAAAAACAATCTTGCTTTTCTGACTGAAGTTCTCGACAGATTTACTCGTGCCGGAATACGTACGTCTGTATTCGTCGCTGCTGATGTTGAAATGGTGGAGTATGCAGCTAAGGCTGGTGCCGACAGGGTAGAATTATATACAGAACCTTATGCAACGCTTTATCCTAAAGATCCGGAAGCTGCAATTGCTCCTTTTGTTGAAGCATCAAAAGCAGCGCGTCGTTTAGGATTAGGATTAAATGCCGGTCATGATCTTAGTTTAGTTAATTTGAACTACCTTTATAAAAATATTCCATGGATTGATGAAGTTTCAATTGGGCATGCGCTTATAAGCGATGCTCTTTATCTGGGACTTGAAAAAGCAATTCATGAATATAAAAATTGTTTGCGATAATGTGATAATGACGCTTTATCTTTAAAAGCGTGCTAAAAAGAAGTAATAATGGCAAAGGATAATTTAACATCACAAGAATGGTGTGACTTGATATTCCAGGGAAAAAATAAGGAATATGGAGCCTATAGAATGCGACTTGATTCCCCTACAAGGCACAATCGCTCATTCTTTATTATTCTTGTTGTTGTCTTGATTGGATTTAGTTTGCTTAAGATTAGTGAAGTTACCACTCCAAAAGAAGAAGAAAAATTAGTAGAGGTTTCAGCAATTTCGATGTTGGAAGAACCAATGCCGGTTGAAAAGCCTAAACCAAAATATGGTGAGGCTGCCAGAAAAGGTGGAGGTGAAGCTAAACAGCGTATTATTTCAAAGGAAAAACCGGGAGCTGCTCCTGTTATTAAAGGAGAAGCTATTCCTGTTGGTAATTCTACGAAAGTCAATAATGCTGTAAAGTCTGATCAGATAAAGATTGTGCAACAGTTACCGGCTGAGGATGAAAATGAAAAAGCAGAAAAAGCTTCGGCTGCAGCAGCAAACAAGCTTGCGTCAAGCGCATTTGGAAGAGCAAAATCCTTAGGTGGTGTCGGTGCTGGTACAACTGGCACAGGCTTGGGTGATGGTTCCAGAGGAAATTCAGAAACGGGTCGTGGAACAGGATCGGGAACTGGATATGGTACCGGAAATGGTTCAGGAAACGGATCTTTTGATTTGGATGGACGTTCTTTAGGTTCTGGTGGTTTGCCTCGTCCTAGCTACAATGTAAGAGAAGAAGGCAAAGTTGTAGTTACTATTGTTGTAAATCCAGCTGGTCAGGTAATTAGAACGAGCATTAATAAGATGACTAATACCACTAATCAGGCACTTAGAAAAGCAGCTGAAGAAGCTGCCAAGAAAGCTCATTTTAACTCTGTTAGTGGATTAAATAATCAAACAGGAACAATTACTTATTATTTCAAACTAAAATAATTTGTACTATGGGAACAGTTTATATCTTTTTAGCCGAAGGTTTTGAAGAGATCGAAGCCCTCTCTGTGGTTGATATATTACGTCGTGCAGGAATAAGTGCAAAGACAGTCTCGGTTGCCGGTAACAATATCGTTGCAGGTGCACACGGAATATCAGTTTTAGCTGACCTGGTTTTTGAAAAAGCTAATTTTGCAGATGCAGCGATGTTGGTTCTTCCGGGTGGAATGCCTGGAGCGTCCGGACTTGATGCTCATAAGGGCTTACGCGAATTGATTCTAAGTTTTGCAAAGGCAAACAAGCCATTGGCTGCTATTTGTGCTGCTCCGCTGGTTTATGGAAATTTAGGTTTACTCAAAGGAAAGCATGCAACTAGCTATCCGGGCTTTGAAAAGTTTCTTGAAGGAGCAATTTTAACCCGCGATAAAGCCGTTGTCAGAGATGGATTATTTATAACTGCCGAAGGTCCAGCTGCAGCTCCTGCTTTCGCTTTAGAAATCGTTGATTATTTCTTAGGAAAAGAAAAAGCAAACGAAATAGCAAAAGGAATGCTTGTCAGAAACTAATAAGTTTCTACCCGAAATAAAAATATAAGCGTCTACCATCTCCCATTTTTCTTCTAAACTTTTGTTAAGAAGCCCTGGGAAATAGTAGATGCTTTTTCTTTCACGTTAAAAAGAGGTTTAGTTACGCTCTTTAATAACATAATCTAACTAGTAGAAATAATTCACCTTTCTTTTAAATTCATTGGCCAATAAATTTAAGCCATTGATGAATAGATTTTATTTATTGGTGAAGGAATTTAACCAAAATAGTTATTAAGACATTTGCTAAATGTGATAATTGCTCTTTTTTAGATTTAATCTTTTAGATTTAAAAGCAAAGATATTATATTTGTAGGAACGTTTACAGCAAAGGATAATGATGAAAAAGCAATTAATTATAGTAGCAGGCGGAAAAGGCTTGCGTATGGGAGGTGAAGTTCCGAAACAATTTCTTCCAGTCAATGGCAAACCTGTGTTAATGTTGACTATTGAAACTTTTCATCGTTTTGATCCGGAAATGAAAATTATTCTTGTTTTGCCTAAGGAGCAACAGGTTTACTGGAATGATTTATGCGTGAAATACCAATTTAGAATTCCTTATTTATTAGCAGATGGAGGTGATACTCGTTTTCATTCGGTGAAAAACGGATTAGCTCTGGCTGATGATGATGATGGATTAATTGGAGTGCATGATGGAGTTCGCCCATTTGTTTCTCAAGAAGTTATTGCTCGTTGTTTTGATGCTGCTAACATTAATAAAGCTGCTATACCTGTAATTGATGTGGTAGAAACTATACGAAAGATAAACGGGGAGCAGAGTGAAACCGTAGACCGCAATAACTATAAGCTTGTACAAACTCCGCAAGTGTTTACTACATCATTATTAAAAAAGGCCTATGGACAAGAATTCACTCCCTTATTTACTGATGATGCCTCTGTGGTGGAAGCAATGGGAGTAAAAGTTGCACTTGTAGAAGGAAACAGAGAGAATATAAAGATTACTACCCCTTTTGATATGATTATTGCTAAAGCATTAGCGAATGTTTGATATAACTACACGAGATATAAAATACTTGCCCGGAGTAGGACCTCAAAAAGCGGCAATTCTTAATAAAGAGCTAGAGATATATTCTTTGCATGATCTGCTTTATTATTTCCCATACAAATATGTGGATAGGAGCAGAGTGTACTATGTGCACGAGATAGATGGCAATATGCCTTACATTCAGCTTAAAGGGCAAATACTTAGTCTTGAGACCTTTGGTGAGGGAAGACAAAGACGGTTAGTTGCACACTTTTCGGATGGTACGGGAGTTGTCGATTTGGTGTGGTTTCAGGGAATTAAATACATTGCCGGCAAATATAAAGCTCACGAAGAGTATATTGTTTTTGGTAAACCTACAGTTTATGGGGGGCGAATTAATATTGCGCATCCAGATATAGATAATGCTTCGGAGCTTACACTTTCTTCAATGGGTTTGCAGCCGTATTATAATACAACGGAGAAGATGAAGCGCAGTTTTCTCAACTCTACTGCAATGCAGAAACTGGTTGAAGCTGCATTTCTTCAACTTCAGTCGCCATTACCAGAGACTCTTACTGCTGCTCTTATTTCTAAGCATCATTTGATGTCTCTTACTGATGCCCTGAAGAATATACATTTCCCTAAGAATCCTGAGCTGTTGCGTAAAGCACAAATGCGTCTTAAATTTGAAGAGTTGTTTTATATACAATTAAATATTCTACGATACAGTAAGGATCGGCAACAAAAATATCGTGGTTACATATTCGAGCATATAGGAAAGGCTTTCAATGAATTCTATACCAAAAACCTTCCTTTTGAATTAACCGGAGCCCAGAAACGTGTTGTTAAGGAGATACGTAATGATGTGGGTTGTGGCAAACAAATGAATCGGCTTTTGCAAGGAGATGTGGGTAGTGGTAAAACGCTGGTTGCATTAATGAGCATGCTTATTGCTATTGATAATGGATATCAGGCATGCCTGATGGCACCGACTGAAATTCTTGCAAACCAGCATACTGAAACTATAAAGGAACTGCTTTTTGGATTAAATATCCATGTGGAGTTATTAACAGGTTCCGTTAAAGGTAAGAAGCGAGAAAAATTATTATCCGATCTGATTACGGGAAATATTAATATTCTGATAGGTACACATGCTATTATAGAGGATAATGTTACTTTCTCAAAATTAGGATTAGTGGTGATTGACGAACAACACCGTTTTGGAGTAGCCCAACGTGCTAAATTATGGCAAAAAAGCATCTATCCCCCTCATATACTTGTTATGACTGCGACTCCAATACCTCGTACGCTCGCTATGACTCTTTATGGCGACTTAGATGTTTCTGTTATTGACGAACTTCCTCCAGGAAGAAAACCAATTGCTACTATGCATCAGTTCGACAACAGAAGGGAAAGCTTATATCTTTCAATTGGTAAGCAAATAGCAGAAGGACGTCAGGTTTATATTGTATACCCTTTAATAAAAGAAAGTGAGAAAATCGATTTAAAGAATCTGGAAGAAGGTTATCTCCATATTTGTGAAGCCTTTCCTCAGCATAAAGTTAGCAAATTGCATGGCAAGATGAAAGCTGCAGAGAAAGATGCCGAGATGCAGAGGTTTGTCAGTGGAGAAACACAGATTATGGTCGCTACTACTGTTATTGAAGTTGGAGTGAATGTACCTAATGCATCTGTGATGGTGATTGAAAATGCAGAGAGGTTCGGACTTTCTCAATTACATCAGTTACGAGGAAGAGTTGGTCGGGGTGCCGATCAGTCTTATTGTATTTTGGTTACTAATTACAAGCTATCCGAAGATACCCGTAAACGACTTGAAATTATGGTTCGCACAAATGATGGCTTTGAAATAGCAGAGGCCGATTTGAAATTGCGCGGTCCTGGTGATTTGGAAGGTACGCAACAGAGTGGAGTAGCTTTTGATTTGAAAATTGCCGATCTTGCGCGAGATGGACAACTTCTTCAATATGTGCGCAATATAGCACAGGAAATTGTTGATAATGACCCTTTGGGCAGTAGTCTGGATAATGAATTATTGTGGAAACAACTCAAATCTTTACGTAAAACTAATGTAAATTGGGCGTCTATAAGTTGAAAATGTTTTTAATATACAGTTAAAATGCAGAATCTCGTTTTGCTGTATGTTTTATAACATATATGATATTGATACGACTTATAGGCGGGGCTTTGCGGGATTCATTTTTAAAAAAGCGAACATTTTAATTCTAAAAAATAGTTAATTGGGTTTTGACTTTTCTCGGAAAAATGCTATCTTTGAGAATATTAAAAATAAAACAGGACGTAAAACTGATAAAAAATCATTATTCTGCATGGAACAAACTTTGGTAATACTAAAGCCTTGTACTCTTCAAAGAGGATTAGTTGGTGAGATAACCAAACGTTTTGAACGGAAAGGTTTGAGACTTGCAGGAATGAAAATGATTCAATTAACAGATGATATTCTAAGTGAGCATTATTCACATCTTAGCACAAAATCATTCTTTCAACGCGTGAAAGATTCAATGATGACCGCTCCTGTTATTGTATGTTGCTATGAAGGTGTGGATGCTATTCAAGTTGTTCGTACGTTGGCTGGACCAACAAATGGACGTTTGGCTGCTCCCGGAACAATTAGAGGTGATTTTAGCATGAGTTTTCAAGAAAATATTATTCATGCTTCCGATTCACCCGAAACTGCGAAAGCAGAGTTAAACAGATTTTTTAAACCCGATGAACTCTTCGAGTATAAAGTAGCTACATTTGATTATTTGTATGCTAACGATGAGTTTTAATCGAAAAATAGTACGAATGAATTTTATTTGCGTTAAAACAATGTTAGTAGCTGCCGCGGCAATGGTAAGTCTGAGTTCTTTTTCTCAGGATCTTATTGCACGTCAGGCTCCTATTGACAGAAAATTAAAGAGTGTTGATTCCTTAGCTTTACAGAAACAGATAAGAGCTGAACAAGCTGCTTTTCCTGCTTACAGCTTGTACCCAAGCTGGAATAATGAGTATGTGCATGCTTATGGAAGAAATTCTGAAACAGTTATACCCGAATCGTTCACAATTGATCTAAGAGGCTTTTACATGCCTACTCCAAGCAGAAAAATCACATCTCCATTCGGCCCTCGTTGGAGAAGAATGCATAATGGACTTGATTTGAAAGTTGAAATTGGTGATACAATTCGCGCGGCGTTTGA
Source organism: uncultured Bacteroides sp. (assembly GCF_963677945.1). NCBI lineage: Bacteria > Pseudomonadati > Bacteroidota > Bacteroidia > Bacteroidales > Bacteroidaceae > Bacteroides > uncultured Bacteroides sp. The sequence goes on from NZ_OY782578.1 coordinate 1,242,638, forward strand.
TGGGAAAGTACGTATTGTAAAATATGAAGCTCGTGGATATGGGAAATATATTGTAATACGTCATGCAAACGGACTTGAAACGATTTATGGGCACTTGTCTAAACAATTAGTAGATCCGGATCAAATAGTTAAAGCTGGCGAAATTATCGGTTTGGGAGGTAATACAGGACACTCAACTGGTTCTCACCTCCATTTTGAGACTCGCTTTTTAGGTATTGCTATAAATCCGGCATTAATGTTTGATTTTCCAAATCAGGATGTTGTAGCTGATACATATACATTTAATAGAAATAGTAGATATGAACGCAAGGGAGCTACTGCTGTTGCAGCTTCTAACGATGCCGGTGACGATAATGTTATTAAGTATCACAAAGTTCATAGAGGAGATACACTTTCTAAAATTGCAAAAGAAAGAGGAGTTACTATTGCTGAGTTGCGTAAAATGAATGGTCTCACAAAGAAATCAAGACTAAAACCAGGTCAGATTATACGTTGTTCATAGATTTTTCAATGATATTTAAAAGAAGAGGATGCTTTAATGTAATTTAGAGCATCCTCTTCTTATTTTTTCTTAATAATTTCTTAACTTTGCACTTTATTTATAATGAAATGAAAGATACTAAGCAACAATTTGAACATGTTATAGCTCTCTGTCGTGATTTGTTTTTTAAGAAGCTTCATGATTACGGACCAGCATGGCGCATTTTACGTCCGGCTTCTGTGACAGATCAGATTTTTATAAAAGCAAATCGTATACGCTCAATTGAGACTAAAGGAGTTTCATTGGTAGATGAAGGAGTTCGGTCTGAATTTATAGCTATTGTAAATTATGGAATTGTAGGATTAATTCAGCTTGAATTAGGATATGCAGAATCTGCAGATATCACTGTTGATGAAGCGATGGTTTTGTATGATAAATATGCTAATTCCGCTTTAGAATTGATGCTGGCTAAAAATCATGATTATGATGAGGCTTGGAGATCTATGAGAATAACCTCGTATACAGATCTTATTTTAATGAAGATTTACAGGACTAAACAAATAGAAAGCCTGTCCGGGCAAACTTTGGTTTCGGAAGGAATAGATGCCAACTATATGGATATGATTAATTATTCTGTATTTGGTTTGATAAAAATTGAATTTGGAGACAAAGAATCAGCAAAATAGAATTTTGGATGTATGGGTGAATCTTTGTAGATTTCTCCTTGGCATTGTATTTGTTTTCTCGGGTTTCGTGAAAGCTATAGATCCGCTTGGTTCTACCTATAAGATCCAGGATTATGCTGAGGCCTTTGGATTAACTTCATTTATGCCTGATTTTCTCCCTCTTACCCTTGCTATTTTTCTCGCTGTTTTTGAACTTTCAGTGGGAGGATATCTTCTTTTCGGGATTCGGAAAAATACAAGTACTGCATTAGCTCTGTTGATGCTAATCTTTATGACTCCTCTCACTTTTTATTTAGCTCTAAAAAATCCTGTTTCTGATTGTGGCTGTTTTGGTGATGCCTTGGTTTTGACTAACTGGCAGACTTTTTACAAAAACATAGTATTGCTTATTGCTGCAATTTCTTGCTTTTTCTGGAAACCTCGGATTATTAGACTTGTCAGCGAAAAAACTCAGTGGCTAATTGCTTTATATATTATCTTTTTTGGCTTAGTTCTATCCATTTACTGTTATCGGAACTTGCCAATTTTAGATTTCCGTCCTTATAAAATTGGAACTAACGTACTTCAGAGTATGTTGATACCTGAAGGAGCGAAGAAAAGTATTTATGAGAATTTCTTTACTCTTGAAAAGAATGGAGTAAAGAAAGAATTTACATTGGAAAATTATCCGGATAGTACCTGGAAATTTGTTGATTCAAGAACTGTTTTAAAAGAGAAAGGTTACGAACCTCCAATTCACGACTTCTCTATTACTGAAATGAAAACAGGGGAGGATATAACGAATAAGATACTAACTGATAAAGGTTACACTTTCTTATTGATAGCGCATCGAATTGAAGAAGCTGATGATAATGATATTGATTTAATCAATGAAATTTATGACTATAGTGTTGAGAATAGCTATTCTTTCTATTGCCTTACCTCTTCTTTAGATACTCAAATAGAACAGTGGAAAGGTAAAACTGGTGCAGAATATCCTTTCTGTTTTAGTGATGATGTTACTTTAAAAACAATAATTCGTTCTAATCCGGGATTGGTCTTGATTAAAAACGGGGTTATTTTAAATAAGTGGCATCATTCAAATTTGCCGGATGAATATGCTCTTTCTGGAAAGCTTGATAAGCTTGAAATAGGTCATCAGAAATTGGTTGATGATAAACATACTATTATTCTGGTTATATTATGGTTTATAATCCCTCTGTTATTTGTATTGGGATTAGACTTGTTAGTGATTAAACGACTTGATAAAAAACGACAAAGGAATTTAATTAACCCTTTAAAAAATAGAAAAATGAGAAAAAACATTGTTGCAGGAAACTGGAAAATGAACAAGACCCTTGCTGAAGGTTTAGCATTGGCAAAAGAGTTAAATGAAGTAATGGCTAACGAAAAGCCAAATTGTGATGTAATTATCGGTACTCCTTTTATTCATCTTGCATCTGTAGCTGCTGCTATCGATACAAATAAGATTGGTGTTGCTGCTCAGAACTGTGCAGATCAAGAATCTGGTGCTTATACTGGTGAAGTTTCTGCTGCTATGGTTGCATCAACAGGAGCAAAATATGTAATCCTTGGTCACTCTGAACGTCGTGCTTACTATCACGAAACTGCAGAAATCCTGAAAGAAAAAGTTGCTTTGGCTTTGGCTAATGACTTGACTCCAATTTTCTGTATTGGTGAAGTTTTGGAAGAACGTGAAGCTGGAAAACAAAATGAAATTGTATACTCTCAGTTGGCAGGTTCTTTGTTTGATCTTTCTGCTGAAGACTTTTCTAAAATCGTTTTAGCTTACGAACCAGTTTGGGCTATTGGTACAGGTAAAACTGCTACTGCAGAACAAGCTCAGGAAATTCATGCATACATCCGTTCTACAATTGTTGAAAAATACGGAAAAGAAGTAGCTGACAACACTTCTATCTTGTATGGTGGTAGCTGCAAAGCTTCTAATGCAAAAGAATTGTTTGCTAATCCTGATGTTGATGGTGGTCTTATCGGTGGTGCTTCTTTGAAAGTTGCTGACTTCAAAGGTATTATTGATGCTTTTAATGCATAAAAATTAGAAGTAGAAGGAGGAATTCTCTTCCTTCTGCTTTTTTTATTTTTCAACCATGAAACTTTATCCTGTTTTACTGTTGTTTTTATTTTGTCTTGTAACAGGTGTTAAAGCGCAAAATAATATAATTAAGAGTCTGGAACGTCAGGAGCCTGGTTGTGGAACTGTGACAATTCACCAGGATCAACGTTTGGAATCTTTGATTGGATCGCAACATACCAAAGAAACAAAAGTTCTGAAAGAATCAGGATATAGAATTCTTGTTTTTTCTGGCGGTGATTCAAGAGAAGCAAGGAACGCTGCATACGAAATTGAGGGAAAGGTGAAAAGCTATTTTCCGCAATTACCGGTTTATACTATTTTTATCTCGCCAAGATGGTTGTGTCAGGCTGGCGATTATAAAACAATAGAAGAAGCGTATGCAATGATGAAAAAAATGAAGCAAACGGGAGCTTTTGGTGAAGCTTCTATTGTAAGAACGCAAATTATTATACCACTATAGATGATGACTAAGGAAGAAGCTTTGAATTTCCAAATAGAAGAATTAAAGAAAAACTATCATAATATATTAGAAATATTAGGAGAGGATGTAGACAGAGAAGGTTTGTTGAAAACTCCCGAACGAGTAGCCAAGGCAATGATTACTTTAACCAGAGGATATGGAGAAGATCCTCACGAAGTACTTCGCTCTGCTAAGTTTAAAGAGGACTACAACCAAATGGTGATAGTTAAAGATATCGATTTCTTTTCTCTTTGTGAACATCACATAATTCCTTTTTATGGAAAAGTTCATGTAGCTTATATTCCTAATGGTTATATTACTGGTCTAAGCAAGATTGCCCGCGTAGTTGATATTTTCTCCCATCGTTTGCAGGTTCAGGAAAGAATGACTTTGCAGATTAAGGAATGCATTCAGCAAACTCTTAACCCATTAGGAGTAATGGTGGTTGTTGAAGCAAAGCATATGTGTATGCAGATGAGAGGAGTTGAAAAGCAGAATGCAATTACTACTACTTCTGATTTCTCGGGAGCTTTTAAGAATGCTACAACTCGTAGTGAATTTATGGACCTTATTGCCCATAAATAGTGGCTTATTTTTTTAAAAAAACTCTGTCACCAAGTCTTTTGGCCATCATATTACGTATTCTTTCTATATCCTTATAGCGTTTTATTATGGCCGTATATTTTTCTTCAGATTTACTATTCTCAGGATCCTGAAGTGCATACATAATGTGTTTTAGCTCCTCCTCTATAATGGCATTCTTAAAACTGGTCATAAGAGAAGGTACTAACTCGTGTAATCGTTCATCGTCTGTTATTATATGCTGCCCTTTGGTGTGATATTTACTTAGTTGGTCGCGGTCACTCGAAAGTTCTGCTGCTAGTTTACTTATTAATGGATCTGGGTGTGCAATAAAATATCTTGCGCAGATAAAGTTATTATCTTTTAAATGTGCCCCTGCTTCAGATAGAATCTTTCGATGGATAGGATTGTGGAACTTTAAATCGTCCTGTTTTAAGTCATTGGTGATATATTCAATAACTGTAGTCGGAGTTTCTTCTCCCTCTTCAGTTGTCATATTGCACATAACTTTCTCACCATATCTTACAAGTGCGCTCATGATAAGACGTTCGTACTGATAAAATTCGCTTCCTTCTTTTCCTTCAGCCGGAATAAATGACTGATAAATCTCTTCGGGAATGATTTCTTCTATAGGAGGAGGGAACTGAGCTTCGTTGTATGCAGGTTTGTTATTCTTTTCCTGTTGCTTCTCAATTAATTTCCCCATCTCCATCTGGAGCAGTCTCTCTTCAACTCTTAGTAATTGACTACATTCTCTTATATATACTGATCTGACTATTGCTTCGGGTATTACAGATATACTTCTTACAATATCCGAAATAAGCTCTGCGCGCTTCATCGGATCTTTTCCTGCTTCGTCAATTAACAGATTAGCTTTAAATCTGATAAAGTCTACTTCATGCTCATTGATATATGTCTGGAAATCTGTTGCGTTATGCTTTCTGGCAAAAGAATCCGGATCATCTCCGTCAGGTAACAATACTACCTTGATGTTCATTCCTTCTTCCAGAAGCATGTCTATACCTCTAATTGAGGCTTTAATTCCGGCCATATCTCCGTCGTAAAGCACGGTGATATTATTTGTAAAACGATGAATTAATCTGATCTGCCCCGATGTTAAGGATGTACCGGACGAAGCAACAACATTTTCAATACCGGACTGATGCATGGAAATAACATCGGTATATCCTTCTACAAGAAAGCACCTGTCTTGTTTAACAATAGCTTGCTTGGCGAAATATATACCGTATAGCTCGCTACTTTTGTGATATATTTCAGATTCGGGCGAATTAACATATTTGGCTACTTTCTTGTCTGTAGTAAGAATTCGGCCTCCGAATGCTACAACCTTTCCGGATAGAGTATGAACCGGAAAAATAACTCTTCCTCTAAAACGGTCACTTAAGGAATGGTCATCGCGTTCATAGCACAGTCCGGTCTTCAGTAGAAATTCTTTTTGATATCCTTTTCTCTGTGCCTCCTGTACCAAGGCATCACGTACATCAGTACTAAACCCAAGTTGGAATTTTTTTATAATATCATCGCGAAATCCTCTCTGCCTGAAGTAAGTCATTCCTACTGCTTTTCCATCTATATGATTCACAAGAATATCTTGAAAATAATCTCTGGCAAAGCCATTTACAATAAACATACTCTCTCTGGCGTTCTGGGCTTGCTTCTCTTCGTTGCTGAGCTCTCTTTCCTTTATCTCAATGTTGTACTTTTTTGCCAGAAATTTCAGAGCTTCATAATAAGATAATTGTTCATGCTCCATAATAAAATGAACAGCGTTTCCACCTTTTCCGCAACTGAAACACTTGCATAATCCTTTAGAGGGAGATACACTGAAAGATGGCGTTTTTTCATTATGAAAAGGACAGAGCCCTACATAATTCACACCTCTTTTGCGTAAGGTTACAAATTCAGATACTACATCTACAATTTGTGCAGCATCAATAATTCTATCTACGGTAGCTTGATCAATCATTTTATTTTCTTTCGAATCTCTGCAAAATTACGAAAACTATCTTTCAAAACAATATTAAAAGAATTCTATATCATGGATTTTATTTTATCTAAATTGATAAAGAACAATTCTTACCGGTAAAATATTACTTTTCTCCTGAAAAATAATAAGAAAGTGCAGCATCATCTGCCACCTGCTACTAAATAGTATTCATAATATTGATTTTCAAGTATTTATTCTGGTGGGAGATAAAAATGTGATACATTTTATCTCCCACTAAAAGCATTTATCTGCTACCACGGGTTTAATCTCATTATATCATAAGTGCAATAGAATTGCTGAATAAATCTTCTTAGTGTTCTAACTAGAGGGTAAGCGCACGTAAAAACTAACCGCATGGTGTATTTTGTGTTGTATCCAGAGATTAATCGAGTAAACGCCTATCTTCTGGGTGCTTGCTATAATATATTTTTCGAGTTCTATCTAGGTTTTAATCACTTTTATATGGATACAATAGTGTGCCATTAAAAACAACCCCTTTATATTTGGGAGGTTTTACTCTCATCTATGGATATATAAATTGGTTTTAGAAGCATCCTCCTTATTTTTCTTTAGTCTATTCACTTTTATATCGCTGCAATGGCCAGACTCTATTTCATTGTATTATCTTCCATTTTCTGTAATGCCTGTTTATGAATAACAAAAATATAATAATCCAATCTTGGTAATAACAGCAAAATCTGTAATCCAATTCCAGAAAAAGTCAACTACTGGTTTAATATCTTCCCAAGCTGCCTGGCCTTTCTGCAAACACTCACCGCTTTTTTTCAAAGACTCGCCACCTTTTTAAAATCCTCCTAGACATCTTTGTGTATTCTTGTACAAAAGAATGCAATCTTTTGTACAGAATAATTCATTCTTTTGTACAGAAGAAAACAATGTTTTGTACAAGAATTAATAAATACTCTTCGTGAAAAAGAAAATCTCCCGCGGGATTATTAAAAATGTCCGGCCTGCTTTTTAAAACAAATAGTGTAGCTACTTTAGTGGCAGATACAACCATTTGGTGGCAGATGATTTGTATTTAGTTTTTATCTGCCACTAATCTAAACAGCTGAAATACAATGAATAATGCCTGTTTAGTGGCAGATGGGGTAGATCGAAGCTTACATTTTATTTTTTTTCGTGAGAATCTAACTAAAAGTAACTTTAAAGCTTTTCCAGCGTAATGTAAATCACAAAACTTTTCGGTAGCCCTTACGCGCGCACGTAAATACATAATGTATATAGATCAGTAACCTTTCCCAAAGTTCCTTGCAAAGAAGAAAAAAAATGTTCTGTAACACAGTTGTAATTCAGCGAGTTACCTACTCATTGCAAAAAAAGATAAAAAAAAGAGTTAGATACATTTGGATTGGTAGGAATAAAAGTCTACTTTTGCACCCGCTTTGCAAGAGAGACAAAGCTTACGCAGTTGACATAATGTAAGTGAAACCGGTGCATTCATCGAGGTTTTAGAGAAAAAGAATTTAAAAAATATTCTCAAAAACATTTGGAGGTTAAAATTAAAAGTTCTACCTTTGCATCCGCTTACGAAAACAAGCGTAACAAAAAGCAATCGTTCTTTGAAAAGATTATAAATAAACGAAACAAGTAGTACAAGAGCATTAAGTGCGTGTATTGTTACATGTACTTGGTAAAAATAAAAATGCGAACCGTCAATTAAGATAAACGGAATCCTGGACAGAATTTAAATGAAACTTTTACAATGAAGAGTTTGATCCTGGCTCAGGATGAACGCTAGCTACAGGCTTAACACATGCAAGTCGAGGGGTAGCAGGGTAGCAATACCGCTGACGACCGGCGCACGGGTGAGTAACACGTATCCAACCTTCCCATAACTCGGGGATAGCCTTTCGAAAGAAAGATTAATACCCGATAGTACTTTTTCAAGGCATCTTGAGAAAGTTAAAGATTTATTGGTTATGGATGGGGATGCGTTCCATTAGATAGTTGGTGAGGTAACGGCTCACCAAGTCTTCGATGGATAGGGGTTCTGAGAGGAAGGTCCCCCACATTGGTACTGAGACACGGACCAAACTCCTACGGGAGGCAGCAGTGAGGAATATTGGTCAATGGGCGAGAGCCTGAACCAGCCAAGTAGCGTGAAGGATGAAGGTCCTATGGATTGTAAACTTCTTTTATAGTAGAATAAAGTGAGCCACGTGTGGTTTTTTGTATGTATACTATGAATAAGGATCGGCTAACTCCGTGCCAGCAGCCGCGGTAATACGGAGGATCCGAGCGTTATCCGGATTTATTGGGTTTAAAGGGTGCGTAGGCGGAATAATAAGTCAGTTGTGAAAGTTTGCGGCTCAACCGTAAAATTGCAGTTGATACTGTTATTCTTGAGTGTACATAAGGTAGGCGGAATTCGTGGTGTAGCGGTGAAATGCTTAGATATCACGAAGAACTCCAATTGCGAAGGCAGCTTACCGGGGTACAACTGACGCTGAGGCACGAAAGTGTGGGTATCAAACAGGATTAGATACCCTGGTAGTCCACACAGTAAACGATGAATACTCGCTGTTTGCGATATACAGCAAGCGGCCAAGCGAAAGCATTAAGTATTCCACCTGGGGAGTACGCCGGCAACGGTGAAACTCAAAGGAATTGACGGGGGCCCGCACAAGCGGAGGAACATGTGGTTTAATTCGATGATACGCGAGGAACCTTACCCAGGCTTAAATTGCAGATGAATATAGTGGAAACATTATAGCCTTTATGGCATCTGTGAAGGTGCTGCATGGTTGTCGTCAGCTCGTGCCGTGAGGTGTCGGCTTAAGTGCCATAACGAGCGCAACCCTTATTGATAGTTACTAACAGGTTAAGCTGAGGACTCTATCGAGACTGCCGTCGTAAGATGCGAGGAAGGTGGGGATGACGTCAAATCAGCACGGCCCTTACGTCTGGGGCTACACACGTGTTACAATGGGGGGTACAGAAGGTCGCTACCTGGCAACAGGATGCTAATCCCAAAAGCCTCTCTCAGTTCGGATTGGAGTCTGCAACCCGACTCCATGAAGCTGGATTCGCTAGTAATCGCGCATCAGCCACGGCGCGGTGAATACGTTCCCGGGCCTTGTACACACCGCCCGTCAAGCCATGGGAGCCGGGGGTACCTGAAGTACGTAACCGTAAGGAGCGTCCTAGGGTAAAACTGGTGACTGGGGCTAAGTCGTAACAAGGTAGCCGTACCGGAAGGTGCGGCTGGAACACCTCCTTTCTGGAGTGATTCCTTTTATCTGGTTCGCTTTTTATTGTACTACTGGTTTTTGTTTATTCTATATAAAAAATAAGAGATTAGAAAGAAGCCGAGCCGAAAGGTAAGAGGTTTTGAACGACAGTCCTATAGCTCAGTTGGTTAGAGCGCTACACTGATAATGTAGAGGTCGGCAGTTCAACTCTGCCTGGGACTACGCGAAAAAGAGGAGCATAATGGATTAACCATCCAGTAAAATCGCTTCTTATAATTTCACGGGGGATTAGCTCAGCTGGCTAGAGCACCTGCCTTGCACGCAGGGGGTCAACGGTTCGAATCCGTTATTCTCCACGATCAAGCATCTGCTTGAAACGATCTTTGACATGATGTACAAAAGCAATAAAGTAAGTAATTTTTAGAGATAAAAAGAGCTAAAGTATATATCGAACCATATGGTAAACGAAAACGTATAACTACGAATAGTTTACAGTGTTTGAAGAAAGTAAGCAAGGGCGCATGGCGGATGCCTTGGCTCTCGGAGGCGATGAAGGACGTGATAAGCTGCGATAAGCTTCGGGTAGGTGCAAATGACCTTTGATCCGAAGATTTCCGAATGGGACAACCCAATATCCTGAAGGGATATTATCCATCTTAGATGGAGGCGAACGCAGGGAACTGAAACATCTTAGTACCTGTAGGAGAAGAAAATAATAGAATGATTCCGTAAGTAGTGGCGAGCGAACGCGGATTAGCCCAAACCAATTATGTTACGGCATAATTGGGGTTGTAGGACCACGATATCGGACTTATATTGGAGAATGGAAGACTCTGGAAAGTGTCACCATAGAGCATGATAGTTGCGTACATGAATCCAATATATACCGTAGTGGTATCCTGAGTAGTGCGGAGCACGAGGAATTCTGCATGAATCTGCCGGGACCATCCGGTAAGGCTAAATACTCCCGAGAGACCGATAGTGAACCAGTACTGTGAAGGAAAGGTGAAAAGAACTTCGAATAGAAGAGTGAAATAGTCCCTGAAACCATGCGCTTACAAGCGGTCGGAGCAGCTTCGTGCTGTGACGGCGTGCCTTTTGCATAATGAACCTACGAGTTACTGTCACTGGCAAGGTTAAGAAATTAAGTTTTGCAGCCGAAGCGAAAGCGAGTCTGAATAGGGCGATTTAGTCAGTGGTAGTAGACGCGAAACCAAGTGATCTACCCATGGTCAGGTTGAAGGTTAGGTAACACTAACTGGAGGACCGAACCGATAAGCGTTGAAAAGCTTCCGGATGAACTGTGGGTGGGGGTGAAAGGCTAATCAAACTTGGAGATAGCTCGTACTCCCCGAAATGCATTTAGGTGCAGCCTTGATAATTACTAATGTGAGGTAGAGCGACTGATAAGATGCGAGGGCTTCACCGCCTATCAAGTCTTGATAAACTCCGAATGCGCATTAGTTTAATATCAGGAGTGAGGGCATGGGTGCTAAGGTCCGTGCCCGAGAGGAGAAGAATCCAGACCATCAGCTAAGGTCCCGAAATAATTGCTAAGTTGAACTAACGAAGTCAGATTGCTAAGACAGCTAGGATGTTGGCTTGGAAGCAGCCATTCATTTAAAGAGTGCGTAACAGCTCACTAGTCGAGGAGTTTGGCGTGGATAATAATCGGGCATAAGCAATTTACCGAAGCTATGGAACCAGTAATGGTTGGTAGGGGAGCATTCCACTCAGCGTTGAATGTGGAGCGTGAGCTCTGCTGGAGCGTGTGGAAAAGCAAATGTAGGTATAAGTAACGATAAAGGGGGTGAGAAACCCCCTCGCCGAAAGACTAAGGTTTCCTGATCAACGCTAATCGGATCAGGGTTAGTCGGGTCCTAAGGCTCAGCCGAACGGCGAGGCCGATGGCAGAAAGGGTTAATATTCCCTTACTACCTTAAAGAGTGATGTGGAGACGGAGTAGTGATAATACCGCCGGCTGACGGAATAGCTGGTTGAAGGGTGTAGATATTAGTTTTCCAGGCAAATCCGGAAGACTAGTCGAACCTGATAGTACCGAGAGCCCTTGTGGTGATTGGATAGTGTATGTAAGCAGACTCCCAAGAAAATCCGCTAAACTTAATCTTTAAGGTACCCGTACCGTAAACGGACACACGTAGTCGGGTAGAATATACTAAGGCGCTTGAGTGAATCACGGTTAAGGAACTAGGCAAATTGACCCTGTAACTTCGGGAGAAAGGGTCCCTCAGTAATGAGGGCGCAGAGAATAGGTCCAGGCAACTGTTTAACAAAAACACAGGGCTATGCAAAATTGAAAGATCAAGTATATAGCCTGACACCTGCCCGGTGCTGGAAGGTTAAGAGGAGATGTCATCGCAAGAGAAGCATTGAATTGAAGCCCCAGTAAACGGCGGCCGTAACTATAACGGTCCTAAGGTAGCGAAATTCCTTGTCGGGTAAGTTCCGACCTGCACGAATGGTGTAATGATCTGGACACTGTCTCAACCGTGAGCTCAGTGAAATTGTAGTATCGGTGAAGATGCCGATTACCCGCGATGGGACGAAAAGACCCCGTGAACCTTTACTATAGCTTAACATTGAATTTGGGTAATTGATGTGTAGGATAGGCCGGAGGCTTTGAAGCAGGTACGCTAGTATTTGTGGAGCCGCTGTTGAAATACGGCCCTTTGATTATTTGAGTTCTAACTCGCGATTGTGAGGACACTGTTTGGTGGGTAGTTTGACTGGGGTGGTCGCCTCCAAAAGTGTAACGGAGGCTTCTAAAGGTACCCTCAGGACGATTGGTAACCGTCCGCAGAGTGTAATGGCATAAGGGTGCTTGACTGGGAGACCGACAAGTCGATCAGGTAGGAAACTAGAGCATAGTGATCCGGTGTTTCCGTATGGAAGGGACATCGCTCAAAGGATAAAAGGTACTCCGGGGATAACAGGCTGATCGCTCCCAAGAGCTCATATCGACGGAGCGGTTTGGCACCTCGATGTCGGCTCGTCACATCCTGGGGCTGGAGAAGGTCCCAAGGGTTGGGCTGTTCGCCCATTAAAGTGGCACGCGAGCTGGGTTCAGAACGTCGTGAGACAGTTCGGTCTCTATCTATCGTGGGCGTATGAAATTTGCGTGGCTCTGACACTAGTACGAGAGGACCGTGTTGGACTGACCGCTGGTTTACCGGTTGTGCCGCCAGGTGCATTGCCGGGTATCTAAGTCGGGATTGGATAAGTGCTGAAAGCATCTAAGTACGAAGCCAGCCACAAGATTAGATTTCTTAGGGTCGTTGAAGACGACAACGTTGATAGGCTGCAGGTGTAAAGACAGTAATGTCAAAGCCGAGCAGTACTAATTGCCCGTACACTTTCTTCTTTCCATATATGGTTGGCTAGATAGTTTGGCTCTTGAATATAATAGCTAAAAAGATCTTTCCTTTATTGCTTTTACATTGTGTTTATCTTAATAGAATCTGAAATAAGGAAACGAAAGAAACAAAATAAAATCAGATAAAAAAGAAATTAAAAATATTAAGGTAGCTATAGCATCAGGGTTCCACCTCTTCCCATTCCGAACAGAGAAGTTAAGCCTGATCACGCCGATGGTACTGCGTAACAGTGGGAGAGTAGGTAGCTGCCGTTTTATCAAAGAGTCCTGTTCATTGAAGAATGAATGGGACTCTTTTTTTTGTATATGCGTCTTTTTATCGATCTACCTTCTCTCTCCGAATAACGTGAGCTTTTCTAATTAAGCAGAATACTGCAGCTACTGTTTTTATGCGCATATATCAATTTAATGAGGAAATATAGATAATTGATTAATTATCTAGAAATAAGTTGTTTAGCATAAATGTCCAATTTTGTATTTCAGTTTTTGAATTTAGATAAATGTAATTATTGCTTATATATTGTCTTTTAGAATTAAATTTATTGAATTTATTGAATTTATATAGCATTTTATTGACTAATTGTGTTTTTTTTAGTACTATTGCTCGCTAATATAGTAATGATAGTTTAAATGTGTTTGGGATGGAAATTATTGTGTGGCAAAAGTCTTCGGTAATAATATTAGAATCTACTATCTAAATAGTTACAAAAGGCATATCAATCTGAGATATGAGGTTTATTAGAGTATTGATAATAGATATAAAATATTAATTTTATCAAAATAATATCTATTTACAGACTTATTTTAAATTTGATAATGTATATATTACTTTTGTTATTATATTTGCAACAAAATGCAGATATATAATCTGTTATAAATGCTAATATGGTTTTGATGTTACATATTTTTATCTATTTCGGTGTTCGAAGTCTATTTACCCTAAAAAAAACTGATTAAAAATTGTAAAAACGCACCATAGTAACAATTTTGTTCTTATTTTTGTTGCACGTTTTACGTTTAGACGGTAAATGCTATTTAAGACACACTTTTAGGTATATAAAATATGCTATAAAATAAATTAAGAATAAATTCGTTAGTCGTAATTGGAATATGCTATTATAAAAAAATAGCACATTGCTTTTTACAGCTTTATATGTATTGTATATCAAGGTTAAGTTATATAAGTGAAAATTATTAATTTCTAAAAATAAATTGTTTAAAAAAAACTATTATGGAAACTACTCAAAAAAAATCTAAGAAAACGTCTGTTAAAGGTATTAAAAACGCGGGTCTTGTAATTCTAGCGTGTTTGGTTATTGCAGTTTGCTTTTATAATTTTGTATTAGGTAATCCTTCAAACTTTGTGAATAATGATCCTTCGAATAACCCTCTTCCAGGTAAGCTTCTAGGTACTATGTACAAAGGTGGTGTTATCGTACCTATTATTTTGACTTTGTTATTCACTGTATTGTCATTAAGTGTTGAACGTTATATCGCTATCAGCAGTGCTTATGGTAAGGGTTCTTTAACTAAGTTCGTTGCAAATATTAAAGTTGCTTTGGAAAAAGGTGATCTTAAAGGTGCTCAAGCAATTTGTGACAAACAAAGAGGTTCTGTTGCTAATGTAGTAGGTGCTACTTTGCTTAAATATGATGAAATGGAAAAAGATGCTAGCTTAAGTAAAGAACAAAAGTTGTTGGCAATCCAAAAAGAACTTGAAGAAGCTACAGCTCTTGAATTACCAATGATGACTGAAAATCTTCCTATCATTGCAACTATCACTACTTTAGGTACATTGTTCGGTCTTCTTGGTACAGTAATCGGTATGATCCGTTCATTTGCTGCTTTGTCATCTGGTGGTGGTGCTGACTCTACAGCTTTGTCACAAGGTATCTCTGAAGCGTTGGTTAATACTGCTTGTGGTATTGCTACTGGTGCGTTAGCTGTTATTTCTTACAACTATTATTCAAACAAAATCGATAAATTAACATTTAGCCTTGACGAAGTAGGTTTCTCTATTGTTCAGACATTTGCAGCTTCTCACTAATAAGCAGTAAATAAATTTTTTAAAATAGAAATAACTTATGGCTAAAGTAAAAGTTGCAAAAAAGGACACTTTCATCGATATGACAGCGATGAGTGACGTTACTGTATTGCTCTTGACCTTTTTTATGTTGACATCAACCTTCGTACAAAAGGAACCAGTAAAAGTAACGACACCAGGTTCTGTTTCTGAAATTAAAATTCCAGAAAAGAATGTCCTCTCAATCCTTGTCGATCCAGAAGGCAGAGTATTTATGGCTCTGGATAAACCAGCTGACATGGAGCAAACACTTGTAAGTGTGGGAGAACAATATGGTGTGAAATTTACACCAAAACAAATTGCGAATTTCAGAAAGAACACCACATTTGGTGTTTCGATGAAGAAAATGAGCACTTTCTTGGATTTACCTGAAAGAGATCAGGATGAAGCTCTTAAAAGAGAAGGTATACCTACAGATAGTGTTGACAATCAATTCAAAGTATGGGTAAAAGCTGCTCGTACTACGAATCCAGATCTACGTATTGCTATTAAAGCTGACCAGAATACTCCTTATTCTGTAATTAAGAAAGTAATGAATTCACTTCAAGACATAAAAGAAAACAGATATAATCTGATTACTTCTTTGAAAGCTGTTGAAGCCGAAAAAAAATAGATGAAATATGAGCGCTGATGTAGAACAAAAAGATAGCGGAAAAGGAAAAAAGGGAAAGCAGAAAAAAATGAAAACCCGCGTCGACTTTACGCCGATGGTGGATATGAACATGTTGCTTATTACTTTCTTCATGCTTTGTACATCTTTGAGTAAACCTCAAACGATGGAGATAAGTATGCCAACTAATGATAAGGTTGATGAATCTCTACAGACTAAAGTCAAGGCTTCTCAAGCTGTAACTTTAATTCTTGGTGAAAAAGATAAGGTTTATTATTATCTAGGTGAGTTTAAAGCTGGTGACAATTCTTTGTTGCAAGCTACTTCTTATACTGCTACTGGGATAAGAGACTTACTTCTGAGCAAAAACAGAAGTATTGTAGCGAAGGTTAATGATTTGAAACAACAGAAAAAGAATTTGAAAATTTCTGCTGAAGAATGTGCTGCAAAAATTGCTGAAGCTAAGGAAGAAAAAGGTTCTCCTACAGTTATTATCAAAGCAGCAGACAAATCAACATACAAAAATCTTATTGATGCTCTAGACGAAATGCAGATTTGCTGTATTAGTAAGTATGTTATTGTACCTATCACTGATGGCGAGAAAGCTTTATTAGCTACTGCCCAAGGTGTGAAATAATTAAGTTAAACACTAAAACAAGAAAGTAAAATGGCAAAAATTAATTTAGCTTCTGAAGAATGGTGTGACTTAATATTCGAAGGAAGAAATAAAGGGTACGGTGCATACAAAATGCGTATGGATGCTCCAAGGAGACATAATCTGTCTTTGCTGATTATTGTTCTTTTGACTGCATTCTTTATAGCTGTACCAGAACTTATTAAATTGGCTACTCCTGAACAAAAAGAAGTTATGACTGAAGTCACTACTTTATCTAAGTTGGACGAAGCTGAAGTAAAGGATAAAAAGTTGAATAAGGTTGAGCCTATCGCTCCTCCTCCTCCTCCTTTAAAGAGTTCTGTGAAATTCGTAGCTCCTGTAATTAAGAAAGACTCTGAAGTTAGAGATGAAGACGAAATGAAGAGTCAGGAACAATTGCAAGAATCTAAGGTTACTATTTCTATCGCTGACGTAAAAGGTAACGATGAGGAACACGGTAAAGACATTGCTGAAATTAAGCAAGTTGTAACTCAGGCTCCTGTAGAAGAAGTAGAAGAAAAACCTTATACAGCTGTAGAGCAGATGCCTCAGTTCCCAGGTGGTGAAGCAGAACTTTTGAAATACATTTTCGATAAATTGAGATATCCAACAATTTCTCAGGAAAATGGTGTTCAAGGTAAAGTTTATATTCGTTTTGTTGTTTCTAAAACCGGTGAAGTTAAAGATGCACAAGTAATGCGTTCTTTGGATCCTTATTGTGACAAAGAAGCTCTTCGTGTAATCCGTACTCTTCCTAAATGGATTCCTGGTAAACAAAATGGTGTGAACGTTCCTGTATATTATGTAGTGCCTATTACCTTTAAATTACAATAAAATTATGAAGTTCTTCAAATTAATTCCAATATTATTCTTTTTGCTTCTTTGCTCATGTAAAGATAATAAGCCTAAAGATGGGTGGACTGATACATTAATATCAGGAACTATTCCTGTTGCTGTTGATGAAGGTTTTAAACCCATTATAGAAGAAGAAATTGCAGTGTTTGAAGGGCTAAATTCTGAGGCTCATATAAAGCCTAAATATTGTAGTGAGGTAGATGCTATAAATAGTTTATTAAAAGATAGTGTGCGATTGGTTGTTTCCACTCGCAGACTATCTTCTAAAGAAATACAATCTTTTAATAGTCGTAAGTTTTTCCCACGTGAGGTTATAATGGCTTATGACGGAGTTGGTTTGATTACTAATAATCAAAATCCAGATTCTCTTATTACTGTTAGCCAGGTTAGAAAAATTCTAACTGGTGAGATTACTAAATGGAAAGAAATTTATCCAAAGTCTAAATTGGGTAATATTCAAATTGTTTTTGATAATCCAAATTCAAGTACAGTCCGTTTTGCAAAGGACTCTATTTGTTTAGGAAAACCTTTTGCATCTAAAGGTATTAATGCTCAAAAAACTAATCTACAAGTATTTGATTATGTTTCAAAAACTCCTAATGCTATTGGGATTATTGGCGTTAATTGGTTAGGTGCTAAAAATGACACAACAAATTTAACCTTTAAGAAGGAAGTTCGGGTTATGGCTGTTAGTAAAGATAATATAGCTGACGGTTCTAATAGTTATAAACCTTATCAGGCCTATATTGCTTTGGGCGATTATCCTTTTTACCGTGCTGTATATTTGTTAATTAACGATCCTAGGCAAGGTTTGTCTTCTGGATTTGCTAATTTCTTAACTTCAGATCGCGGACAAAGGATCATTCTTAAATCCGGTTTGGTTCCTGCAACACAACCGGTGCGTATTGTAAATGTTAAAGACGAATACTAATTATTGATTTAAAAATTGCAAAGTGATGAAATGTAACTTAATATTTTCTTCAATTCTCCTTTTAGCAAGTTTTGCTTTTTCTCCACTTCAGGCGAAGGATAGTGAAGGTATCTCTTTCTATAAGGCAGGTTTCCAAAAACAGGCTAAAGTCCTATTGTTTCAGGAATTAAAATCAAATGCTACAAATTCTGCTGAAACTTGTTACTTTTTAGGGAATGTCTATTTTGGAGAGAGCAAGAATGACTCTGCTTTATACTACTATAAAAAGGGCTTGTCATCAGATGCTGAGAGTGCTTTGAATAATATTGGTTTAGCAAAGTTGCAGATTAAATCAAATGCTGTTCAAGCAAAAGATGCAATTGAGAATGTTTTAAAAGGAAAAAATAAGAAGAACGTTGATCTTATTTTGGAAGCTGGACGTGCTTATTTAGAAAATGGCGAGCTTTTAGCCGCAAATGATTATCTGGAAAGAGCACAGAAAATAACAAGAAAGTATGCACCTGTTTTTGTTCTAGCTGGTGATATTTTCGAATCTAAAAAAGATGCAGGTCAAGCTTGTAGCATGTATGAACAAGCTATTTTGTTTGATGCAAATTGTCGTGAAGCTTATGTTAAGTATGCTCGTGCATATCGTGATGTAAATCAGGCTTTAGCAGTTGAAATGTTAGGTCGTCTTAAAACACAAGAACCTAATTTCTCTCTTGCTAACAAAGAATTAGCAGATCTTTACTATGCTAAAAATGACTTTGACAATGCTGCAAAATATTATGGAGAGTATATCGCTTCAGGAAATTATGATTCTGACGATTTGAAGCAATATGCTATGACACTTTTCTTAAATAAAGATTATAACAAGTCTTTAGAAATTGCTCAAATGGGTTTGAAACTTAATGCTCAGGATCCTGCTTTCAACCGTTTGGCAATGTATAATAATGTAGAGCTTAAGAAATTTGATGATGCCACTGTAGCTGCAGATAATTTCTTCAATAAATCAAAAGATGCTCAGTTCTCATATTTTGATTATACATACAATGGTACCATATTAGCTGAAAAGAAAAAATATCCAGAAGCAATAGCTTCTTTTGAAAAAGCTATTGAAGCTGATACTACTAAAACTGAACTTTTATCTACAATTTCTGGTTTTTACGAACAGGCCGGAGATCCTGTAAATGCTATAAAGTCATATGAGAAATATTTAGGTAATGTTTCAAAACCTAGTGCTGATCAGTTAGTAGAATTGGGTAAGAAATATTATTCATATGCAAATACTGATGGTATTCTTCCAAATATAAAAACTTCTTCTTTATTGAAGGCTGATAGTATTTTTACTAAAGTTGCCGAAATGGAGCCAGATAATTATAGAGGTAATTGCTGGAGAGCAAGAGCAAACTCTAACTTAGATCCAGAAGCAACAAAAGGTTTAGCTAAACCATATTACGAAAAAACTGTCGAAATTTGTTTAGCAAAAAATGATCCTCGCTATAATCCGGTTCTTATAGAATGCTATAGTTATTTAGGATTCTACCATTTGGTAGCTGGCGAAAAAAGTAAGAGTGCCAGCGAATATGAAACTTCCAAAGGATATTGGAATAAAATCCTGAAGATAGAGCCTGGAAACTCAACTGCTCTTAAAGCCCTTGATGGCTTAAGTGGCTCAAAGAAAAAGAAATAGCTAGAATAAAATATATTTATGAAGAAGTAGATTTTTATATTTCTGCTTCTTCATAAAATAGTTGTGCTTTTTATGTTGTTTGTTATTTGATAACAGACGATATGTTTTGCGCACCTATAACTCTGGCTTTCTTTATTCAGACTTTTTTTATCTGAAGTTTGTATCTATATCTTGAGTTATATATAGCATTTTTTTATTTAGATACTTTTTAGTAGGACTTTTTATATCTTTTCTTGTGGCTATATTTTTGTGGCTACTTAAATATTGTGTGTTTGTTAATTATTGATTATCAGACGCTCATTTCTTGTTTCTGCTTTTGATTTTGTTGTTTTTTATTTGCTTTTTCTGTCCTTTTTACCCTCTTGTAATTCCTTTATTCCTATTCCATTGGCCAGGAATTCTATTTTATCGCATTTATGAGCAATTAGGATTTGAATTGGATTCTTAATAGATGTGTGGTTTTTACAAATGCTTCTTCTTGATGCTATGTTGTGGAGTAAAAACAAAAAAGAGAACCAATTTCTTGATTCTCTTTACTTAGTTGCGGAGGCTCGACTCGAACGAACGACCTTTGGGTTATGAGCCCAACGAGCTACCAACTGCTCCACTCCGCGATGTTTGTGAGTGCAAAAGTACTACTTTAATTTTAAAAAGCAAGTTATTTATGTATTTATTATATGAATATTTTGTAATGATCGGATTATCAACTTCTTATATTTTTGTTTTTTTTGTTCTATTCTATTAATAGTTACTTCATTTATTGCTGTTTTCTGATTATGTCTATTTGTCTTAGTTTGGCGTTTTAGATTTCTATAAACCGCTTTTATAAATATCCTGGCGAGTAATTATAACGAAACGAAAGCTTAATGGATGAGCTTTACTCCAAGAATGTCTATCGTAATGGAGGATTGATAAAATACAGTCAGATTAAAGCTTTTAGAGCTGTATTAAGAGGTGTAAGAGATATAATATTCTTTATAGACTATGCAATATTTTTGCTTAAAATACGAATCCCACAGTTTTTGGTATGCCTGGAATATGGTTATAAATGAAAAAAGAGAACCAATTTCTTGATTCTCTTTACTTAGTTGCGGAGGCTCGACTCGAACGAACGACCTTTGGGTTATGAGCCCAACGAGCTACCAACTGCTCCACTCCGCGATGTTTGTGAGTGCAAAAGTACTGCTTTTATCTTATAAAACAAATTATTTTAAGAATAAATTTTCAATAATAATAAAAATTGAACGTAATGTGCTCTGTACTAGTCGCATGAAGTGATTATTGAATAACACGATTAATTAAATTAGTAAATCTTTTCTTGTGTAATAAGAAGAAAAGAACTACTTTTGCTCAAATAAAACAATAATGTGCAGGTATAGCCTATGACTGTATCAAAAACCAGAATTAAACTAGTAGACGTAGCTCGACAGCTTTTCGCTCAAACGGGAGTTGAAAATACTACAATGAATGATATCGCCCTTGCATCTAAGAAAGGACGACGTACTCTTTATACTTATTTCAAAAATAAAGATGAAATTTATTCTGCTGTGGTAGAATCTGAATTGGATATACTTTCTGAAACAATGAAAAGGGTTGCTGAGAAGGATATTTCCCCTGATGAGAAGCTTATAGAATTAATTTATACTCGCTTGGATGCTATTAAGGAAGTTGTTTCCAGAAATGGCTCTTTGCAGGCCAATTTCTTTCGTGATATCTGGCGTGTAGAAAGAGTTCGAAGGAGATTTGATGCTAAGGAAATAGCACTTTTAAGAGCTGTTCTTACTGAAGGAAAAGATAAAGGTGTATTCCAGATCGATGACGTAAATATTACAACTAATATAGTTCATTATTGTGTGAAAGGAATAGAAGTTCCATATATTAGTGGTCATCTTGGGCGTAATTTAGATGCGGAAGTCCGTAAGAAATACGTTACCAATTTAGTTTATGGCGCATTGCGTAGAAAAGAAATCAATCAATAAATAAACGATTAAATTACAATTATTATGGGATTATTAGATGGAAAAACAGCTATTGTAACCGGAGCTGCTCGCGGTATCGGTAAAGCAATTGCTTTGAAGTTTGCTTCTGAAGGAGCAAATATTGCATTCACTGACCTTGTTATTGATGAAAATGCTAAAAATACAGAAAAAGAAATAGAAGCTTTTGGCGTAAAAGCTAAAGGTTATGCTTCTAACGCTGCAAACTTTGAAGATACAGCTAATGTTGTTGCTCAGATTGTTAAGGACTTTGGTCGTGTAGACATTCTTGTTAATAACGCTGGTATCACTCGTGATGGTTTGATGATGCGTATGAGCGAACAACAATGGGATATGGTTATTAATGTGAACCTGAAATCTGCGTTCAACTTTATCCATGCTATTACTCCGGTTATGATGAAACAAAAGACTGGTAGCATTATCAACATGGCTTCTGTTGTTGGTGTTTCTGGTAACGCTGGTCAATGTAACTACTCTGCGTCTAAAGCTGGTATGATTGGTTTGGCTAAATCAATCGCTAAGGAATTAGGTTCTCGTGGAATTCGTGCTAATGCTATTGCTCCAGGATTTATTATCACTGATATGACTGCAGCGTTGACAGATGAAGTAAAAGCAGAATGGGCTAAGACTATTCCATTACGTCGTGGTGGTACACCGGAAGATGTTGCTAATGTAGCCACTTTCTTGGCTTCTGATTTGTCTTCTTATGTAAGTGGACAGGTAATTCACTGCTGTGGCGGTATGAACATGTAATTTGAGGAATGACCGTAATATACGAAGATAATCACATTATTGTTGTCAACAAGTCGAGCTCTGAGATAGTTCAGGGAGACAAAACGGGAGATACTCCTCTATCGGAGACTGTAAAACAGTACCTGAAGGAGAAATACAACAAACCAGGCAATGTTTTTCTGGGAGTTGTTCACCGGTTGGACCGACCTGTTAGCGGAATAGTACTTTTTGCAAAAACCAGTAAGGCACTTCCTCGTCTAAACGAGATGTTTAAAAATAGTGAAGTCAAAAAGACTTATTGGGCGATAGTAAAGAACTGTCCGAAGGAAACTGAAGGTGAATTGGTTCACTATCTGGTTCGTAACGAGAAACAAAATAAAAGTTATGCCTATGATAAAGAGGTTAAGGATTCAAAGAAAGCCATTCTCGACTATAAGCTGATTGGGCATTCGCAGAATTATTATCTTCTTGAAGTGCACCTGCATACCGGAAGGCATCATCAGATTCGCTGTCAGTTGGCAAAAATGGGATGTTCCATTAAAGGAGACTTGAAATATGGTTCTCCCCGTTCAAATCCGGACGGAAGCATTTGCCTGCATTCCCGGAAAGTTTCTTTTATTCACCCGGTTTCGAAAGAACTGATTGAATTAGAAGCTCCGGTTCCTGAAGGTAATTTATGGAATGGATTTGAAATGCTAGGATAATCATTATCTTCTTAAAAAATAATTAAAGAGCTGTTTACCGGAATAAAATCCGGTGAACAGCTCTTTTTCTTAAATGAATATCTAAAGCTTCCTGATATCCTGCACACGCAGGCGGATACAATCTTATAATCTTTAATATCAGGAAAGTTGTTCTTACCTTATTTCGTTATTACTTGGTTTTACGTCAGATATTACTTTGGGTATCATTAGATAAAAGTAATTTTGTGCTTAGTAATAGTTTGCTATACAGCTGCTTATGCTATTTACTTCTCTTAAAAAGATAAATAAATCTTCCCAAAAATAAAGAACTGAGATAATTTGCCTTACTTTAATGCTTCAGATACAGCAGCCCGATAAGTCTCAAGCTTTGTACTTTTATGAATTTTCTTTTTAGCTTTCCTATCCATATCTGGCAGCAGATATTCCCAGATAGTCTTCATCTTAGTTACCAACTGATCGTTTCCTTGCAAGTGCGCCTCATAATAGCTTAAAAGTGAACTATGAAACGTTTTTACTTTGGCATACATTTCTTCCCGGGAAAGAGTTCTTCCCTGAATGTATTCATAAGCCAGCGCAGGATTGGTAAGCAATCCTCTGCCAATCATTATCCCTGAGAGGCTCGGAAAGCGGTCTAAAATCGTTTTTATGTCGTCTATGGTGGTGATGTCTCCGTTGTAGATAATTGGATGCTTACAGGCGTTATAAAACGCTTCGAAAGCATTTAGATTGGTTTCTCCCTTGTATTGCTGCTTGCCAATGCGGGCATGCAAGGCGATTTGCTTCAGTGGGAGACTATTTAGTAAGGGCAGAAGTGCAAGACATTCTTCTGGATTCTCCAAACCTAAACGCATCTTTACCGAAAACGTCATATCTGGGAAGTCTTGAATGCACGCTAATAGCTCCTCAACTTCATTAGGGAAAGGGAGAATGCCCGAACCTTTATGACGGCGTACCAGCATAGGGAAAGGACAACCTAAGTTTAGATCTGCCTCTGTATGCCCTTTTTCCTGGAAAAGAGTGACGATTTTCTTTATTTCATCAGGGGTACTTGCTATCAGTTGTGGCACAAGATGGTGAACTGTATTGTTCTCTTTCTCTATATCCCGTAGCTCTCGGTTGCGGAAAGATTCCCCTTTTTCCAAACGAACAAAGGGGGTGTAGTAAGTATTTACACCTCCAAAGACAGTTTCGTGCGCATTGCGGTAAGGTGCATCGGTAAAGCCCTGTAAAGGAGCAAAGTGAATGGGAACTTTCTTCTCGTCTTGCATATCTTTTTTTGTTGGCAAAGATAAGTTTAAAAGGAGAACTTGAAGCAATCTTGTGGAATAATCCATCGATATGTGGTCCCGAATTTCTTTTTTGCCTACTTTTGCAGTGAATTTCATAGGTGATAAAAAGATGGAACGAATAAAGAATATTGTATTTGACTTCGGTGGAGTGATTGTGAATTTCTCGCGTGAAGCTGCAGTGAAGAAGTTTGAAGAGATAGGAGTGGCTAATGCCAACGAGTTACTGGATGCATATCATCAGAAGGGAGCTTTCCTCCAGGTGGAAGATGGAACTATCAATGCAGAAGAGTTTCGGATTATTCTGAGCGAGCTGGCGGGTAAAGAACTCACTTACGAGCAGGTTAAAGAAGGATGGCTGGGTTTTATGCTTGATGTTCCTCAATATCGTCTGGAGTATTTGCTGGAGCTTAAAAAGAAATATAAGCTCTATATTCTGAGTAATACGAATCCTTATGTTATGAGCTGGGCTCGTAGCAATGATTT
Source organism: uncultured Bacteroides sp. (assembly GCF_963677945.1). Lineage (NCBI taxonomy): Bacteria > Pseudomonadati > Bacteroidota > Bacteroidia > Bacteroidales > Bacteroidaceae > Bacteroides > uncultured Bacteroides sp. The sequence continues at coordinate 1,267,570 of NZ_OY782578.1, forward strand.
TACGATTGCAGGGAAGCCTTTAGATGACTATTTCGATAAAATATATACCTCGTACGAATTAAAGGCTGTAAAGCCCGGAAAAACCATTTTTGAGTTAATGATTAAAGATGCGGATATGTTGCCTGGAGAAACATTGTTTATTGACGATGGACCGGCCAATATCAAAATGGCAAAAGAATTAGGTATGATGACGTTTCAGCCTATCAATGGTGAAGACTGGAGAGATGATTTAACTGCTTTGCTGAAGTAAGATTGTAGCCAGCCTGTATCCGGACTTCTTATTATTGAGGTTTTAGCAGGTTAATGAGCTGCTTTTTTAAAACCCTAACGTAGCTTTAAAAAAACTTCAGGTTTAATTTATATTTCCTTGTACAAAAGAATGCAATCTTTTGTACAGAAGATTACATTCTTTTGTACAAAATAAATCATTCTTCTGTACAAGGATTTTTTTATTTAATTCGAAGAAATAAAAAACAGCAGTGGGAGACCGGATAATCTGCTTCCGGTTATGTGCCGTTTACGATAGCGTTCTTTTTCTGAATCTCAGGTAGAACATAATTCCTGCGCTGGAAAGTCCGAATGGGAAGGACATCCATATACCCACAATTCCCCAGTTCATTGTAAATCCAAAGAAGTAACCTGCCGGAATAGATATTAGAAAATAGCTGATGAAAGCAATATACATCATAGGTTTTACGTCGGCAATGCCGCGCAGTGCATTGGCAAAAGCAATTTGCGCACCGTCGCCAAACTGATACAACAGGAAAGGGAAGATAAGAGCCACTACCGTTTGGCTAACCTCCGGGCTATCGGTAAACATGCCGCCAAGATAATTCCTCAAAAGGAATATAGATCCGGCAGAGATTACGGCCATCATCAGGATGATGTGAAAGCCTGCATAAGCGGAACGGCGGACATTGACAATATCGTTCTGCCCCCTGAAATTACTAACTCTCACGGCTATTGCAGCACCCATTCCGTAGTAAATCATAAAGCATAGACTAGAAATGGTTAACATAACCTGGTGAGAAGCCAATGCAATACTACCTAGCCACCCAACCATTACGGTGCTGAAGGTAAAAGATGCAGTTTCCATTCCCATTTGCATGGCAATAGGCCAACCAAGTTCGTTGAGCCGTTTAAAAATACTGTGCGAGAATCCTTTCAGTTTAAACCCTTTCAGATAAATAGCATATCGTTTGCTGTACAGAAATATGCATGCAAAGGCCAGAGCCATCAGGATACGAGAGATGAGCGTACTCAGTCCGGCACCCATAAGTCCCATTTCAGGAAGACCAAGCTTACCGTAAATCAACAAATAATTCAGGATAATGTGCAGCGTATTACCTATCAGCAGAATCCACATCGAGGCTTTTGTATCTGTAATTCCGTCGGCAAATTGCTTAAATGAATTAAAGATTAGCACAAAAATAAGGGATGCCAGCAGAATGAGAAAGTATGGACGAATCAATGGAAGAAGTTCTTTGGGCTGACCAAAGTTGTGAACATTGAGATAGATTACGAACATGATGACCGTAATAAGCAATGCCACCAGCATATTGGCGGCAAGACTGTTCTTCAGCGCTTGTCCCGCTCCGGTAGAATCGCCTTTCCCGAAGAGACTTCCCACAATGGGAGTGAGTCCGTAGGAGAAACCAGTACTGAAAATAATGGCCAGAGTGAAAACGTTATTCACAAAAGAGGCGGCTGCCAGCTCAATAGTGCTGTGCTGGCCCACCATCATTGTGTCGGCAAAGCCGAGAATAATCATGCCCAGCTGCCCGATAACAATAGGAATACCTAAACGGAGCAGCGCATTATAGTGTTCTTTGTATGTTGCAAAGAATCTGGTCATGCTTCCTTCTTAGCTATATAACGAAGAGTAGAGCAGTTGTTGCGCACAAAAGCCTTGCTGGCAATCTCTTTTAACTGATCGGCAGTAACTTTTCGGTAATTGTTCACTTCGTTATTCAGATCTTCCGCTTTGCTTATCAGTTCAAAGAATGCCAGATTTGTTGCAACATTCAGATAATTAATATTGCTAAAAATTTGTTCCGATTCGAACTTATTTTTCACTTTCTCCAGTTCGTGCTCATCTACAAGAGTATTCTTCAGTGCTTCAAGCTCCTCCCATATAGCAGCTTCCGCCTGCTCCAAAGTAATACCCGGTGCTGGTTTACCTGAAATCTGGAATAAGCCGGGCTCTACACTTCCGGAAATGTAGGCATCAATGGAACTGAATATCTGGCGTTCCTTAACCAGATGCTGGGTAAGTCGGCTAGAGTTTCCATTGCTAAGTACATCCGATAAAATATCAAATGCATAATAGTCGGGATGCATGCGTTCAGTCATGTGAAAAGCCATGTAAAGAGAATCGAGTGGCACGTCACGTTCCACTTCCTGTCGTCTTTCCTCTGTCTGCTTTGGTTCGCACGGCAAATTTCGTACACGAATATCTCGTGTAGGAATAGGACCAAACCACTTTTCAGCCAATCGGATAGTCTCTTCAAACGAGATATTTCCGGTAACGCAAAGAATGGCATTATTGGGTGCATAGAAGTGAAAAAAGAAATCTTTTACATCTTCCAGAGTTGCATTAGTAATATGTGAAATTTCCTTGCCGATGGTTGGCCACTGGTAAGGGTGTTCCTTGAAGGCCATCGGGCGAACCAGATGAGACACATCGCCGTAAGGCTGATTCAGATAGCGTTGCTTAAACTCTTCTGATACCACCTGGCGCTGAACATCGAGGCTTTTGGGATTAAAATCCAGACTTAACATGCGATCCGATTCCAACCAAAATCCTGTTTCCACGTTTTGTTTGGGCAGGGTAAGGTAATAGTTGGTGATATCATTGTTGGTCCACGCATTATTTTCCCCGCCGGCCAACTGAACCGGAGCATCATAATCGGGAATGTTTACCGACCCTCCGAACATTAAATGTTCAAAGAGGTGGGCAAACCCCGTGTGTTCCTTGTCTTCGTCCTTCGCCCCTACATTATACAACACGTTGATGGCAACCATCTGTGTGCTTAAGTCTTCAGAGTGTATCAGGCGAAGTCCGTTTTCAAGGTTATGTCTGTTTACTTCAATCATCTTATTCCAGTACGATAACTTTCATTTTAATATCTTCTTCAGGACGATCGGCACGGTTAGTCTTTACTTTCTGGATAGAATCAACCACTTCAATACCTTCCACCACTTCTCCAAATACAGTATATTGGTTATCAAGATGAGGCGTTCCGCCAATAGTAGTATAAGCCTGTACCTGTTCAGGAGTAAACTTAAAGTCTGGCAGAGAATCAGCCTTTGCTTTTGCTTCAGCAATCAGTTCTTCCTGCAATTCATAAAGTCCTTCTTTGTCGCGGTCAAGTCTTAGCTTTTTAATCTTAGCTGCATTCTTGGTAACCAAAGTATTGAAAACCTCTTCTACTTTGCCGTGGTTCATTTGTTGTTCCATGTTCAGAATCTGACCTTCGGAATATTTCTTTCCGGTAACGATGTAGAACTGGCAGCCACTGGAAGCTTTCTTCGGATTCACTTCGTCACTTTGACGGGCAGCCGAAAGAACTCCTTTTTTATGAAAGAATTGTGGATAAACAAATTCCGCAGGAACAGTGTAACCGGCATCTCCCGAACCAAGCATTTTGCCTTTAGGCGCATTCTTTGAGTCCGGATCACCACCTTGAATCATAAAGTCCTTAATTACACGGTGAAAAATAGTACCGTCATAAAAGCCTTTCTGAGCAAGTTTGATGAAGTTATCACGGTGTTGCGGTGTTTCGTTGTAGAGTTTAATCTTTATGTCACCTAAATCTGTTTGTATCAACAGCATTGTTTCTTTCTGATTTTCCATTTTTTCTTTTTTATTTTGGGGGAATCCCGGTGAAAATATACCTGTTAAAAGGCTTAATAATATAATCAGTAATTGCTTTTTCATGAGAATAAACTGATAAATTAGGGACAAAAATAATATTTTGGACTTATTAAGCCAAAACAAACCGACGCTAATTAGGACCTTTTATAGAATCCGCGCCTTTCTGAAGAGAATATAACAGGCTCTAATCTCTGTTATTGATAGAATACTGCAGTTCCGCAAGCAGTAACCATGAGCATACTTCCGTTTGATCCTACGGTTTCATAATCAATATCAATACCTATTACGGCATTGGCACCCATTCTCATAGCCTGTTCTGTCATTTCTTTCAGGGCTGTTTCTTTAGCTTCGCGAAGAACTCTTTCGTATGAATTGGATCGACCACCGATAATATCACGTATTCCGGCAAATATATCTTTAAAAATATTAGCACCAATAATAGTTTCGCCCGAAACAATACCGTAGTAGGTGGTAATAGTTTTACCTTCAATGTTGTTAGTAGTTGATAATAACATAATGTCTTTTTCTTTAGATGTTAATATATTGAGAACAAATATATATTTTTTGTGTGAATAAATAATCTAAAAACAAACAAGATGTGGAAATAAATGTTTTCTTTGTATAAGACTTCACTTAAACATGGATGAACAAAAGAAAAAATGGTTGAAATGGATTGGCATTACTTTGCTGAGCCCGCTAATCCTTTTGGTAATACTCCTTGTATTACTTTACCTTCCTCCTGTTCAAAATGTTTTGAAAAATCAGTTTGTGAAATATGCTTCCCGGGAAATGGGTATGCATATATCGATAGACCGGATAAGACTCTCTTTTCCATTGGATCTGGCAGTGCAAGAGGTGAGGGTAATTTCATCCAAAGACACGCTGCTTATTGCCGATAAAATGATTGTAGACCTTGGTCTGCGCCGCATATTCCACAAAGAATTGCGGGTGGATGATATCACCCTGAGTAAGGTTTTCGTTAATTCGTCCAATTTGATGGAGGGAATGCGCATCCGGGGTAAGATTGGCAAGTTATATCTTTGCTCTGAAAAGGTGAATTTTAAACGGGAAGAGGCTTTGATAACGGATGCTCTTCTGAAAGATGCCGAGCTGAAACTCTCTCTTATCGACACAACGAAAGAAAAAAAGGAGAAACCATCCAAACCTTTTCGCTGGAAGATCTTTCTTCAGAGGCTGCAGCTTCGGAATGTAGCCTTTCACATGGATCAACCTGCCGACTCTCTCCGTCTGACAGCCAATGTTAGTGGAGCCGTACTTACTAACGGTAAGTTGGACTTTATGAGAAGGTTGTATAAATTGAGACATTTCTCAGTTGAAAAAGCTTCATTCAATTATGATTCCGGTGCTGGAGAACCGTCCAAAGGATTCGATCCGTCACATCTTGCATTGCGTGACATTTCCATTACTGTAGATTCTTTTATGAAACAAGACAGAGAATTGCAGGCAAGTATTAAACGAGTATCTTTGTGGGATCGTTCGGGATTGAGCATTACTTCACTTACCGGTCGTGTCCTTGCCGATAACCGTGCCATAAGAATACCCGCAATGCAACTTAATACTCCTCATTCGGAAATTAACCTTACTGCAAAGGCCGACTGGCTACTTGTGGAGAATCCGGACAAAGGAAGTTTTGAATCGTCTCTTGTTTCTAATATAGGCAAACAGGATGTGCTGCTTTTTGTAGGAGGATTATCGAAACAGTTCAGTGATTCATACCCGTTTCGTGCAATTACACTCCGGGCGCTGGTGCAAGGCAATAAGAAAAGTATCCGTTTGTCGCGGTTCAGTGCTGTTCTTCCAGGCTCTTTTTCTCTGGTATCTGTAGGCGAGATGAGAAATCTGTCTGATAAAAAGAATCGTTCCGGTGAGATTAAATTTCAGATGGATGCCAAGAATCTCGATTTTATGGCCAATCTGATTAAATCTTCCTCTAATGGAAATGTGAGAGTTCCTCAGAATATGAAACTTCAGGGACAGGCATCAATGAAAAGCGAACGTTATTTGGCCGGGTTAACCTTAACAGAGGATAAAGGAACCGTAAAAGCTGATGCAGAATACAACATGGCAAGCAATTCTTACAAAGCAAAGGTAGCTGTTGATAAATTGCAAGTTAATCATTTCCTTCCAAAGAACACTATCTATTCGTTAACAGCTTCTTTTGATGCTGCCGGAGTGGGAACAGACTTCTTCTCTGCAAAGACAAAACTTAACGGAGGATTTAAATTGCAGGAGTTGCAATATGATAAATCTACTTTTACCGGCATTGATTTAAAGGCTAAATTGCAGAATTCTTTGGCGGAAGTTGTGCTGAAAAGCGAAAGCAGACTGCTTAAGATGGATGCAAACCTGACTGCGCTTCTGCATAAAAAACAAACGAAAGGTGAATTGTCAATGTTTGTAAGAGATGTAGATTTATACAAACTGAGACTTATTAATCATCCTTTGAGGGATCCTATAGCATTTACAGTCAATGCTTCTACCAATAGTGGCGAAACGTCTCTGGAACTTCATTCCGGCGACATGGAACTATCACTTAACAGTCGCATTCCTATTAAAAATTTTATTCAGGAGGCAACCAACCTTTCAACTATCATAACCAAACAAATTCAGCAAAAAAGGCTAAATCATCTGGAACTTAGCGGGGCTATACCTTCTGCTCAGCTATCTTTTATGGCCGGAAAGAAAAACCCACTAAGTGAATACCTTGCTCTTTCTAAAATATCTTTTAAAGATGCATCAGTTAATCTTTCCTCTTCTCAAAAAAAAGGATTAACAGGAGGAGCACAACTTCATTCACTTCAGGTTGATAGTGTGCTGTTGGATACCGTCCGACTGGCTATCAGACAAGATACAGCAGGTATTCATCTGCATGCAGGAGTTATAAATAATAAATTCAATAAACAGTATGTATTTCAGGCATACGCTGATGGTGTAGTTCAGGATGATAATGCAGAGGTAATGCTGAAATATCTTAATGCCAAAGGAGAGACGGGGGCAGATCTGGGCGTTCGGGCACAATTGGAGGAGGGTGGTGTTTCGTTTAATTTGTTTCCAGATCAGCCTATACTACTTTTCCGTCCGTTCAATCTGAATAAAGATAATCGTATATTTATTGATAAAGAAAATCGTGTCACCGCAAATCTGGATTTACAGGATAAAAATGGAATGGGACTCTTTGTTCATTCTGTTGAAAATGCTGAGGCGCAACAGGATATAATTGGTGAACTTAGAAATCTTGATCTGAAAGAAGTGGTTCAATCCTTACCTTATTTACCGGATATTGGAGGTATTCTTTCCACTAAAGCTGAATATATTCAGAAGAATAACCGCTTTCAGGTAATTGCTGATGCGGGAATCCGGAAATTTATGTATGAGAAGCAGCTGGTAGGCAATATGAATTTGCAGGCCACTTATCTTCCTGTTGAAAAGAATGTGCATCAGTTGGAGGCTAAGCTGGGATATAATGGCAGGGAAGTGCTTGTTGCAGATGGAACATACCATGCAGAAGGAGAGGGAACAATGAAAGTGCTTGCCAAGATTAAAGCTTTTCCTCTGGGCGTAGCCAATGCATTTATTCCCGATGGCATGGCCCAACTTGCCGGTGCTTTAAATGGTGAGGTTGCATTGGAAGGTAGTACACAATCACCGAAGATAAACGGAGGATTCAAAGCAGACACAAGTTCGGTTTATATTGCTCAGGCAGGTGCTCGTTTGCGATTGGATGAGAAAGAAATAAAGGTAACCGATAATAAGCTCGTTTTTGATAATTATCATATCTATGCAGTTGGTAAGAATCCATTGAATATTTCAGGATCAGTTGATCTGAAAGATTTGCAGCAAATGCGTGCCGATTTGAAGCTTACTGCTAGCAATTATCAGTTATTCAATGCTAACCGCACCAAGCAATCGCTAGTATACGGAAAACTATTTGTTGATTTGAATACTACAATTCGTGGACCTGTTGATGCTTTGATTATGCGTGGAAATATGAGGTTACTGGGTAATACGGATGTTACTTATGTTCTTAAAGATTCACCGCTGACTGTGCAGGATAGGCTGGGAGATATGGTAACTTTCGTCAACTTTGCAGATACTTTGCAGCCTCCGAAAGAAAAGCCTAAGAAAGTTTCTCTGGGTGGATTGGATATGCTGATTAATATTCAGGTGGAACCGGCAGTAAGATTAAAGGCTGATTTATCACCCGATCGCCAGAACCGAGTGGAATTGGAAGGTGGAGGGGAACTTTCACTGCAATATACTCCCCAAGGAGATATGTTGCTTTACGGACGTTATACCCTTAGCGGTGGTTTATTGAACTATACCTTACCGGTAATTCCATTGAAAGAGTTTGCTATAAAGGAGGGAAGCTATGTGGAATGGTCGGGTAATATGATGGATCCGAAAATAAATTTCAAAGCTACGGAAAGGCTACGTGCTTCTGTGACTGGTGAAAATCAGGCCAGTCGGCAGGTCAACTTTGATGTGTCTGTTTCCATTAAAAATACCCTGAAGAATCTAGGTATGGTATTTGACCTTGAAGCACCCGAAGATATGACTGTGCAGAATCAACTTTCGGCAATGTCGGATGAAGAAAGGAGCAAACTGGCCATTACAATGCTTGTTTCTGGTATGTATATGCCGCAGGGTATAACATCTTCAGGCACAGGTGGAGGTATAAATGTAGGGAGTGCTCTGAATAATTTCCTTCAGGGCGAGATAGCCAATATTGCTGGTAGTGCACTTAAAAAGGTTGATATATCTTTTGGAATGGAATCTTATGATGAAGCTAGTGGAAAAGGAACCGGAAAACGGACGGATTATTCTTATCGTTTTGCCAAAAGATTCTACAATGATCGTATTCGGATAGTGATTGGTGGCAAAATATCGACAGGAGAAACTGTGGAAGAAAAGCAATCGTTTATTGATAATATTTCTCTGGAATACAGGCTGGATACCAGTGGAACCAGGTATGTGAAATTATTCCATAATAAAAATTACCAGAGTTTGCTGGAAGGTGAAATAATTGAAACGGGAGTTGGTGTGGTGCTTCGCAAAAAAATGCGCCGACTTGGTGAATTGTTTATATTCAAAAGTAATAAAGATAAAAAAGAGTCGAAATGAGGAAACTACTTTATTTGTCATTGTTGTTCTTAACTGCTTGTTCAACCACCCGTAATTTACCGGAGGATGAAACTCTATATACGGGTATGAAGAAAACAGTGGTGGAGAATCGTGATGCTTCGAAGGCTGGTGATGAGGCTCTTGAAGAAGTGTACGCTGCATTGGCCGTTCCTCCCAATAATGCTCTTTTTGGAAGTTCGTCTGTAAGGGTTCCTTTCCCTTTCGGATTGTGGATGTATAATGCATTTAAAAAGAGTGAGAAGGGTTTGGGACGCTGGATGTTTAATCGTTTTGCCTCAGAACCTGTGCTCATTTCGACAGTGAATCCGGATGTCCGGGTTAAAGTTGCCAGAAATTTGCTGCGTGACTATGGATATTTCAACGGACAAGTAGCTTACGAAGTAATTCCTACGAAAAAACGTCAGGCAAAATTGAAATACAAAGTAGATATGCAGCAGCCTTATTTACTGGATTCTATTTTTTATTCTCATTATAGTGCACGTACTGATAGCTTGCTACATCGGCATATTGTTGATAAAATACTCCGTCCTGGCGATCATTTCAGTGTTTTGAAGCTAGATGAGGAACGTCAGCGGTTGAGTACTTTACTACGCAATGCCGGTTATTACTATTTCCGTCCGGAATTTATATCTTTTCTGGCAGATACAACCTGGCAATCTGGCCGTGTAAGCCTTAAAATTACTCCGAAAGCTGATTTGCCCGAACTAGTTCTTCGCTCATGGAAGATGGGAAATCGGTCTGTTGCTTTGAGTGGAATAAACGGAGAACCGCCTACTGATTCTTTGCTTTATAAAGACCTAATGGTATATTATCAGGGTAAATTGCATGTTCGTCCGGTTGTACTTTATAATCGTTTTCGTTTAATGCAGGGAGAAACCTATTCACAGATAAAGCAATTGCGGACACAGGAAAATATAAACCGTCTGGGTATTTTTAAGTATGCCGATTTACAGTTCACTCCCCGTGATACAACTCAGGGAAATAATGTACTTGATGTGCAGATGAATGCCGCTTACGATCTTCCTCTTGACGGAGAATTGGAACTGAATGTAACTTCCAAATCCAATGATCAGGTAGGACCCGGAGCAGCATTCTCCGTTACAAGACGAAACCTCTTTGGTGGAGGTGAGAATTTTACCGTGAAGCTCAAAGGCAGTTATGAATGGCAGACTAATGACCCGGTAGGGGGAAGTAGTTCTGTTATTAACTCTTACGAATTGGGGGCATCAGCCGCACTTGTAATTCCCCGGATTGTACTGCCTGGTATGGAATATAAAGAATTAACTTATCCGGCAACTACCACATTTAGACTGTATGCCGATCAAATGAACCGGGCAAGATATTTCAAGTTATTGGCTTTCGGAGGGAATGCAACGTATGATTTTCAGACTTCGAGAGTAAGCCGTCATTCCATAACGCCGTTCAAACTGACTTTTAATGTGCTTCAAAGTACAACGCAGCGCTTTGATTCTGTTACGAATGCCAATCCTGCTTTGTATCTCAGTCTGAAGAATCAGTTTATTCCGGCAATGAATTATACCTATACCTATGACGATGCGGGTGTGAAAAGCAAAAGGAATCATGTTTGGTGGGAAACGTCCATTACCTCTGCCGGAAATATAACATCTGGCATATACCGATTATTTGGAAGAAACTTCAATGAAGAAAAGAAACTTCTGGGAAATCCGTTTGCACAGTTCCTGAAACTTAGTTCTGAAGTGAGATATAACTATAAAATTACTGCACGACAATCTTTAGTTGCCCGGTTAAGTGGAGGAATTCTTTATGCTTATGGAAACTCGGAAGTGGCTCCGTATAATGAACAATTCTATATTGGAGGAGCTAATAGTTTGCGTGCCTTTACCATCCGTTCGCTGGGACCGGGTAGTTACAGACCGGATGCAGGAAATACTTATTCATACATGGACCAGACTGGCAATTTAAAATTTGAAGCCAATGTAGAATATCGTTTCAACCTACTGGGAAATCTTAATGGTGCTATCTTTTTAGACGCCGGAAATATATGGTTACTGAAAGATGATATAGCTCGTCCTGGTGGAAAGTTTGGTTTGTCAAAACTAGGAAAAGAGATTGCTTTGGGTACTGGCGCCGGATTACGCTACGATCTCTCGTTTCTGGTCATCCGTCTGGATGCCGGAATAGGACTACATGCTCCTTATGAAACTTCAAAATCAGGCTATTACAATATACCTTCTTTTAAAGACGGACTAGGCTTTCATCTGGCAATCGGCTATCCATTCTAGAGAAATACTTTCTTATTTGAACCATTTGTGATCATATTTGAACTATTTGTTGTACCTACGTTGAATATAATTTAGTAAATTTGCGGCGTAAAAAAAATGATATGACTAACAACCTATTTAAAAATATAAGCGAAATGAAACCAACTTTATTTGTACTTGCTGCCGGAATGGGCAGTCGTTATGGCGGTCTTAAGCAATTAGACGGTCTGGGCCCTAACGGTGAAACTATCATGGACTATTCAATTTACGATGCAATCCGCGGAGGATTTGGTAAATTGGTATTTGTAATCCGTGAAAGTTTTGAAAAAGACTTCCGTGAAAAGATTATCAAAAAATATGAAAACCATATTCCTGTAGAATTGGTATTTCAGGATATCAATGACCTACCTGCAGGATTTACTTGTCCAGAAGGAAGAGAAAAACCATGGGGAACTAACCATGCTGTATTGATGGGTAAGAATGTTATCAACGAACCTTTTGCTGTAATCAATGCTGATGATTTTTACGGAAAAGATAGCTTTGCTGTCTTAGGTAAGGCTCTTTCTGAAATGGAAGGAAAGAAGAATGAATATTGCATGGTAGGCTACCGTGTAGGTAACACTCTTTCTGAAAGTGGTAGCGTAGCACGTGGTGTTTGTGCAACAGACGAAAATGGTAACCTTACTACAGTAGTAGAACGTACAGCTATCGAACGTATTGATGGTAAAGTTCAGTTCAAGGACGAAAACGGTGAAACTGTAACTATTGATGATAATACTCCTGTTTCAATGAACATGTGGGGATTCACTCCTGACTATTTCAAATATTCAGAAGATTTCTTCATTGAATTCCTGAAAGAGAATATCAGCAATCTGAAATGCGAATACTTCATTCCATTAATGGTTAATGAACTTATTAACAATGGCACAGCAAGTGTGAAAGTACTTGATACTACATCAAAATGGTTTGGTGTAACTTATGCTGATGATCGTCAGTCGGTAGTCGACAAAATCCAGGCATTGGTTGATGCAGGTGAATACCCTGCTAAATTGTTCTAAGCAGTAAAATAAAAAACACTTTAAGTGACTATAGATAAGGGATGCAATTTATTTGCATCCCTTTTTTGTATTGTATTTCAATAAACAAGGACTTTACAGAAATTATTCGGCAATAAATAAAATCCATTGGTGAATAAATAAATTTTATTGGTGAATAATCCAAAAATGATTGCCCAATAATTTTAAATAAAGACTGCAAGATGTGTCTGATTATATATTGATCAATGTTATCCTCCATAGCTTTGAATTTATGACCAGAAAATGCGTATTTAGGTCTGTTCTTTTAATGAGAAGATTGAATGTGCAGAGAAATTTGTGCTAATCATCGTTTTTTAGTGAGGGATGAGCCTTAAAAGTGATGGTAAAGTGATGGATGAATTTATTTATGCTATTCGTATTTTGTTGTTTTTCAATTTGTTGAGTGTGTTGGTGATAGAGTGAGGGATAAAATTTAAAAAAATATGTTTTTTCCTGTCCTTTTTAATTTGAACAGTTGTCTTATTAGTGAAGGAAACCTAAAAAAGAATATTTTGAAAGAAGAAATTGAGAATATAGAACCAGAATTATTGTTTCGCTACTGTAAAAAGCAATGTTCAACTGCAGAGCAGGAAATGATAGAGCAAGCTATTAGCTGTTCAGAAGAACTGCAATTAAAGATTAAACAGATAGAAAAGACTTTAGAAATTGCGGCCGACATTGAAGAATGCGAATCTATTGATATTTTTTCGGGTTATAAAACTACACGTAAAAAAATTAGAGATAACCAAAAAAGGATCTTTATTCATTTACTTACCCGCTATGCTGCTATACTGACATTTCCTTTATTGTTGTCTTCAATAATTTTAGGTTATCTTTATTTTAATCGGCAGCCCGAAGCTTTACAATTCGCAGAAGTTACTACTCCTACAGGTGCTATTGTTCGTTATGAACTTCCGGATAAATCTGTAGTCTGGCTAAATTCAGGTACAAAGTTACGTTATCCAGTGCACTTTTCCGGAGATAAGCGCGAGGTGGAATTGAAAGGTGAAGCCTATTTTGAAGTTCAGGCCGATAAAAAACATCCATTTTATGTAAATACTCCCAGCGGAATGTCAGTATATGTATATGGTACTCAATTTGATGTAAACGCTTATGAAGATGAAAGTACTATAGAAGTAGTGCTTGAGAAAGGAAAAGTAAATGTTATTGTTCCAGATAAGGAAACTGTTGTCAGACTGGAACCTGGAGAACAACTTCAATATGAAAAGTCTACCAACCGATTAAACAAAATGAAGGTTGATGTTTACGAAAAAATGGGATGGAAGTATGGAAAGCTTATTTTCAGAAATGCTTCTCTAAGTGAAATGTTTAAACGTTTAGCCAGACATTATAATGTTGACATCCAGTTTAATAATATATCAGGCAAAGAATATAATTATCGTGCAACATTTACAAATGAATCTTTGATTCAAATTCTTGATTATCTAAGTAAATCGACTAATCTGAAATGGGCTATTGAAGAACCTGTACAAAAATCAGATGGAACACTTACCAGGAAAAAAATTATAGTAAACCAATATTAATATTATCTATAAAAAATAGTTTGCCTATGAAATAACACATTCTAGTAAAAAAGAAAGGAGGTTTCCCACAACCTCCTTTCAAAAAACCAGACATCCGTTAGAATCTTGCAAATACGTACGGAAGTCAAAACCTTAGTTTATACAGTATAAAACTTTAGTTAACCACAAATTTATGAAAAAAAACCATTTGATTGTCTCAAAACGCAAATGTTCTTTAAATCTAAAACTTCCTTTAGTTATGAAGATAAGTCTAGCATTGTTGTTTTTTGTAGTATTTCAGTTGCAGGCAGCAACCGGTTATGCACAAAGAACAAAGAGCTCTATCGCACTATCAAATGCTTCCATAGAGCAAGTCTTGAACCAGATTGAGGAAAACTCCGATTATGTTTTTCTCTATAACGACAAAACGATTAACACACATCGTATAGTGTCAGTAAAAAGTAATAGTGGGAATATTCCTGAAGTTCTTAACGAAATCTTTAAAGGAACAAATATTACTTATACTATTGTAGATAAGCAAATAATTCTTTCAACCAAGAAAGTAAAATCTGTTACACAGGAATCTGCTTCTCCGATAAAAGGTACCGTAAAGGATAAAAAAGGGGAAACCCTTATTGGAGTGAACATTATGATAAAAGGTACCTCTACTGGAACAACAACAGATATGGATGGTTGTTTTTCCTTGCATGCAAAAAAGGGAGACGTACTGACCATTTCTTATACCGGTTATACTTCCAGGGTTGTAACAGTGACAGATGCACATACATTGGACATTGTTCTTGAGGAGAACCGAGTTGAACTGGGAGAGGTTGTTGTAACTGCATTAGGAATAAAAAAAGAAGCAAAAGCTTTGTCATATAATGTGCAACAGATTGCCGCATCCGAAATTATAGGTGTCAAGGACGCAAACTTTATGAATAGTCTGGCTGGTAAGATAGCCGGTGTTACTATCAATACAAGTTCTTCTGGTATTGGAGGTTCTGCAAGGGTTGTGATGCGTGGAACTAAATCAATTTCGGGCAATAATAATGCATTATATGTAGTTGATGGTATTCCATTGCCTTCTTTACAGGTAAATCAGCCATCCGATTTGTTTTCAGGTATGGGACAGTCTGGAGATGGAATTTCTACCTTAAACCCAGATGATATAGAGTCTATGTCTGTATTGAGCGGAGCTGCAGCTGCTGCTTTGTACGGAAGTGACGCAGCTAATGGCGTTGTGATGATTACTACAAAGAAAGGAGAAAAGAATAGTTTTTCTGTAAATATATCAAATAGTACTTCTTTCTACTCTCCTTTTGTTATGCCTAAGTTTCAGAACACCTATGGTTCAGAATCCGGCAGCTATTATAGCTGGGGAGAAAAATTGGCAACGCCAAGTTCTTATGATCCTAAAGACTTTTTTCAGACAGGATACAATGTAAATAACTCTATAAGCTTATCTACTGGTAGTGAGAAGAATCAAACATATTTTTCAGCATCATCTACAACAGCAGAAGGTATTATTCATAATAATGATTTAGGTAAGTATAATTTTTCTATACGAAATTCCAGTAGTTTTCTTCAAGATAAACTAAATCTTGATTTAGCTGCTATGTATATGAATATCAAAGAACAAAATATGCTTTCTCAAGGACAATATTTTAATCCTCTTGTTCCAATATACTTGTTTCCTCGCAGTGAGGATATTAAAAAATATCAAACATTTGAGCGATATAATGTTGATAGAAACTTTAAAACTCAGTATTGGCCTTATGGAGATTTGGGTTTACAAATGCAGAACCCATACTGGATTACAGAAAGAGATATGTTTGTAAACCATAAAAACCGATTTTTAATTAGTGGTGCTTTGAAATATAACGTCAATAGTTGGTTAAATATCGTTGGTAGGGCAAAAATAGATTATAATACAGCAGTGAATAAGAAAAAATACTCGGCATCTACTTCTGGTCTTTTTGCTGATAAATATGGAGCATACTATAAAGATGATGTATTTACACAACAGATATATGCTGATGCTATGATGAATATTAATAAGTATTTTGGCGATATTTCGCTTGTTGCAACTTTGGGGACCAGCATTCGTGATGTAGCTTATGAGTATTCAAGCTTAGGCGGTAATCTTCAGAGTGTAGCAAATTTGTTCTCTCTTAATAATTTGAATATGTCTCAGGCAAAGACCAGTCAGGACAATTTTCATGAACAGGTGCAGGCTGTTTTTGCTACAGCACAAGTAGGATTTAAGGGACTAGTTTATTTAGATGTAACCGCCCGTAAAGATTGGACTTCAGCTTTAGCTAATACGAAATCTAGTTCTGTTCCTTTATATTCTTCTGCTGGTATATCTACTATTCTGACAGATTTATTTCCAATTAAGTCAAAAGTCCTTTCTTTTATGAAAGCTCGTTTTTCTTATAGTGAAGTAGGTAATGCACCTCAGCGTTATATAACAATCCCTACTTATCCACTTGCATCAGGTTATCCTAAAACTATAACTTTCTTCCCGAATGATGGTTTGGAACCTGAACGCACTAAATCTTATGAGGTAGGTTTACAGACACAGTTATGGGGAGACAAGCTGAAATTAGATGTTTCATTGTATAAAACATCAACATATAATCAATTATTTAATCCAACGCTTTCTTCAACATCCGGATATAGTAGTTTTTATGTAAATGCCGGTCAGATTGATAATAAAGGTATAGAAGCATCTCTGAACTTAAAACAAGAACTTGGCCCTGTTCTTTGGAATTCTAATTTAGTTTATTCTCTTAATAAAAATAAAATAATAAAATTGTTACCATCATATACAGCTCCAAACGGGGAAACTATATCAATGAATGAAATGGATATGGGAGGTACTGGAAGTTGCAAAACTATCCTTAAAGAAGGTGGCGCAATGGGAGATTTATATGTAACTACATTGAAATCTGATGAACATGGTTATATAAATGTAGATTATACATCTAAAGCTGTAAAGGCGGATCCCAATAATTATGTATATGCCGGTAATACTAACCCTTTGTATAATATAGGCTGGAGAAATAACTTTGAATGGAAAGGCCTGAGTCTAGGATTCTTAATCAGTGCCCGTGTGGGTGGAGTAGGTGTGTCGCTAACACAAGCTGTTATGGATGCTTTTGGAGTATCACAAACTACAGCTGATGCACGTGATAACGGAGGCGCTTTAGTTAATGGATTTCGTATACCTGCACAGCCATACTATCAGACTATAGGTGGTGGTACAGCTGGAGTTGGTTCTATGTATGTTTACAGTGCTACCAACGTTCGTTTAGCAGAATTGACACTTGGATACGATGTGCCTGTTAGTAAGTTGGTGGGTTTTGTAAAAAGCATGAATGTTTCTTTGATTGGTCGTAATTTGTTCATGTTTTATAATAAAGCTCCTTATGATCCTGAATTAACAGCAAGTACCGGAACTTATTTTCAGGGTATAGACTATTTTATGCAGCCTAGCCTTCGTAATATCGGCTTTTCTGTAAAACTTCGTTTCTAATACTATTAAAAAACTTTGATATGATGAAAAATAGATATTTATCATTAAATAAATTTTTGTTGTGTGCCTCTGTTTTTACAGTATTACTAACAACAAACGGTTGTACTGGTGAATTTGAGAAGTGGAACACTAATCCAAATGAAGCAACATCTGATATGATGCAGCGCGATAATTTACTTACCGGTTCATTCTTTGTACAGATGGAAAAGGGTGTATTTATTGTTGGTAAGGATGAAGGTGGTACATATCAGATTACAGAAAATCTGGCTGGCGATGTGTTCTCTGGTTATATGGGAGCTTGTGGCTTATGGCTGTCTAATTCTAATAATTGTACTTACAATTTGGTATCCAATTGGTATAATGCAGCATTCAACAGAGCTTATACTGATATAATGCAACCTTGGCTTTCTATAAAAAAAGCTGCAGAAGCAAAATCTCCTCAAACTTTGGCAATGGCTACTATAATTAAGGTGGCTGGGATGTCACGTATAACAGATATGTATGGTCCTATCCCTTATTCAAATTTTGGAAATGGAGCTTTAAAAAGTGGTTATGATAGTCAGAAAGATGTTTATTATGCCTTTTTTGAAGATTTGGATTATGCTATAAATACTCTTACTGAGTTATATAATGGGAATAATTCTGCAACTTTAATGTCGGACTATGACTTTATTTATAGTGGCAAAGTTGAGAAATGGATTAAGTTTGCAAATTCTTTAAAATTGAGATTGGCTATGCGTCTTGCCTATGCTGATCCAACTAAAGCTCAGCAAGAAGCTGAATCAGCAGTGAATCATAAAGTTGGGATTATGACTACTACTGATGATTCTGCAATTTTGCATCAAACAAAAGATCTGACATTTATCAACCCATTATATGAAATCTGTTATAGTTTTGATGATGTTCGTATGGGAGGTACAATGGATTCTTATCTTAATGGTTATAAAGATCCTCGTATTTCAACCTATTTTGCGAAAGCATCAGATGGAACATATCGTGGCATTCGTAACGGGATTACAATAACCTCTAAAGCAACTTATTCAGAAGGCCCTTTTTCAAAACTAAACGTAATCTCTAGCTCAAACATTTGTTGGATGAATGATTCTGAATCATATTTCTTAAGAGCTGAAGGTGTTTTAAGAGGATGGAATATGGGAGGTACTGTGCAAGAATTTTACGAAAATGGTATTAAGAACTCATTTACATACTGCGGTGTGTCAGGTGTAGATAATTACATTGCCGATGCAACTAATGTTCCTGCAAATTATGTGGATCCTCAAAATGGAGGAAACAGTGGAAATGCTTTAAGTTCTACAACCATAAAATGGGATGATTCTGCAACATTTGAGAAAAAACTAGAACGCATTATAACTCAAAAATGGATTGCTGCTTATCCTAATGGACAAGAAGCCTGGTCTGAGTTCCGTCGTACAGGGTATCCTAAGGTCTTTCCAAATAAAGTAAATAAGAGTGGAGGCAAAATTGATACAGATAAGCAGGTTCGTCGCTTACCATTCCCAAATACAGAGTATTTAAACAATGCCACAGAAGTAGCTAAAGCTGTTACATTGCTAAATGGTGAAGATAACGGTGGTACTAAATTGTGGTGGGATGCTAAATAATAATGTTTAATGATTAAATTGCAAATAATGAAAACAAATATATTTATTCTGCTATTCGTTCTGGTTACTGGTGTTTTTGTCGGCTGCGAAGATCAGACTACTCCTGAAACATTGAATGTTCAAAAACCATATACTTATAGTGACTTGTATTATAAGAATTTACGTGACTATAAAGAATCAGATCACTCTATAGCATTTGGTTGGTTCGCTGATTATACTCAACATCATTCGTTAGCTATTCGCTTTATGGGTCTGCCAGATAGCTTGGATATATGTAGCTTGTGGGGGGGGATTCCTTCCTTGAAGAAAAATGATCCAGTAACATTCTATGATTCTATAGCATATAAAGAGATGCGTTTTGTTCGTGATGTAAAAGGAATAAAAATGGTAGTTCCTACAATTATCCGTATTGCGAACTTTCCGCAGTTTACTAAGGATAGTGTAGGTGTAAATGCCTTCGGTGATTACTTGGTAAATATGGTTCTTGATAACGATCTTGACGGTGCTGACTTAGATTATGAACCAGAAGGCGATTATCTTACAGGTACACCTATGTCATGGTTAATCAAGCATATGGGCGAGAAACTTGGTCCAAAATCAAGTAATCCGGATAAGCTGTTAATTATTGACTTTTATGGCCAACAACCTCCTCAGGATACAGAACCTTATGTGAATTATTTCGTACGCCAAGCTTATAATGCTAGTAGCGATAACTACCTAAGTGTTCCAAGCGGAATTCCTAATCGAAAATATGTAGTAACTGAAAACATTGGTGACAACTGGCAGAATGGTGGTGTTGCTTATACACAATATAGTGGTAATACACTTAGTATTGATGGAAATCGTCTGTATTCATTAGAAGGCATGGCCCGTTGGGTTCCTAAAACAGGTGGTAGAAAAGGAGGCTTTGGCGCATTTTATATGCATCGTGACTATAACCTGGATCCTCCTTATAAGACTATGAGGAAAGCTATACAGGCGCAGAATCCTGCTATATATTAAAGATTAGTTACTTTAGAATATTATTAATCTAATTTATTATGAAAAAATTATTGAAATTCAAGACACTATATATTGGTTTGTTCATAGTGGCAGGAACATTGCTTGAATCTTGTAGCAGTGATGAAACCTATGACTTCCCAGGTGATAGCAAGAGTCGTGTTTATATTGCAGCTAATGGAGGTGTAAATGTAACAACCTATCAGGTTTTACAGACTCCTGTTGGAGCTGTAGGAAATGTAAAACTTAAAATTCCAATACATTGTACCCAAAGAATGAATAGTGATGCAAAGATTACTGTTGCGTTAGATAACTCATTAATAGATGCTTTTAATACAAAAAATGGGACGAGTTATGTTCAGGTTGCAGCTGGAAGCGTAACTATAGAAAATTCGACTGTTACTATTCCTGCTGATTCATTAATATCTAAAGACTCAGTAACAGTTTCTGTTCCTAAAGAGGCTTTGCCCAATTTAACAGAATCCGGAGGCTATCTGATACCTGTTGTTATAAGATCTGCAGAGGGCGCAAATTCAGCTGTTAGTATAAATATGAGTTTAACTTATATGGCAGTTACAATTTCAACTGATAAAGATAACATCTGGGATACTGCTACTTCTAGTGATATTATTGGTAGTTTGGTTTCCTCCAGAACTAGTTGGTCCGCAACATTAAATCTTAATGGTGGAACTCAATATTCAATGAGTGGAAGTGCTGATAAAATGTTTGATGGGATCGATTCATATAGTTCAAGATGGTACTGTTATGCAAGTAAGAATCCTACTATCACTATAGATTTAGGCAAAGAGTATAATATTACAGGTTTGTATATATCTCCTACATCTCCAGCTAGAAACTCTATATTCTCATTAAGTAAGGATGGGCAGACTTGGAGTGAACAAGGGAAAGTGACCTCATCTGTGAATAATATTATATTTTATTCTGCTGTAACAGCTCGTTATATAAAATGGGATTTGGGAACTTATTATTGGTCAATATATGAGTTTAATATTTATGCTAAATAACCATAACCAAAAAATATAAATATATGAAAATAAAAATATTATATACATTCTTGTTGGTAATCTCCTTATTGTTTGTAGGATGTCAGGAAGCCACAGAATTTCATGATGTAATTTATATTACAGGAACAGAAACACAGCCAACCACAAAATTCACCATTGATGGTCCGTCTAGTATGGGATTGACAGTTACAGCTACTGATAAAGTAAATAGTGATACAAAAGTAACATTGAAAGTTCAGCCAGAATTATTAGAGGCCTATAATAAAGCCAATAAACGTTCTTATCAAGTTCCACCTGAGGGAAGTTATCAGTTGACTGACGGTGATGTTACAATAAAAAGTGGATCTTATTTATCAACCCAGGCAGAATTATCTATTATTTCTACTGAAAATTTTAAAGAGGGTGTGACATATTGTATTCCTGTTACTATAACTCAGACAAATGGAGATATGACAGTACTAGAGGCATCTCGTACTGACTATATTGTAATTAATCGAGTATTAACAACGAAGGCTGTTAATTTAGCTGGATCAACTTATTTTACAATTCCAACATTTGCTACATCACCAGATGTTGCCGCTCTTACAGCTTTGACTATGGAATGTAAAGTTTATGTAAATAGCTTTGCTAATTATAATCCTTATATCAGTTCTGTAATGGGAATTGAAGAGAACTTTTTGCTTCGTTTTGGCGATGTGAGTTGTGATAAGAGTCAATTGCAGATGGCTGGTGGTAAAGTTGGTGGAAAAAAATATCCGATGACTACTGAAACTCATTTTTCTGTTGGTCAATGGTATCATATCGCTGTTGTTTACAATGGAAATACACTGACATTGTATATAAATGGTAAGCAGGAAACTTATGCTACGACTAGTGGTGGCGTAATCAATTTTAATGATACTTATATGGATGGATTTCATATTGGCCGATCAGAAAGAGGACGCTATTTAAATGGTTATGTAAGTGAAGCGCGCGTTTGGAATAAGGCATTAACACCGAATCAGCTGCAAGAGAATGTTTGCTATGTTGATCCAACTTCTGAAGGCTTGGTAGCTTACTGGAGATTTAATGGTGAAGCTAAAGATAATACAGTTCTTGATTTAACTGGGCATGGACATGATGCAGTAGCATCAGGAACGGTCTCTTGGATAGATGGAATGAAATGTCCGTTTTAAAGTTTGTTTTGAGTAAAAAATTGTTTTTCTTTTAAAAAGATCGTGTAGCTACATTGCTTTATGTGGTTACACGATTTCTATTTTAGTTTTAAATTGAAATCCTCGATAATATAGCAGTACATAACCAGAAATGTTGTGTCAGATCTTTAACAACGATTACTTCATTGTTGGAAATTATTCCATTGCTGCAAAAAGAGTAGTAATGGAAGATAATCTTTAAATTCTTTAGCCAATTCCTGCATTGTTTTAGCTTTATATCGGTCTACAGATTTAATACTGATATTCATTTCATTAGCAATTTCAGAATGAGTTTTCCCTTCATAGAAACTTTTCATAAATACAGTACGATAGTTCTCTGGAAGATTTTTTAAAGATTCGTTTAGTATTTGATATAATTCTTTCAGCGTGTAAACGCAGTCAGGGGAAGTGGCATATTGAGGTGCACTTTTCAAACATTGTTCAGCATAATCTAATTCGTAGTTAAGATGCTTTAAATAATTTAAACAGCTATTTTTTACGCTCGTTTTTATATATGATACAGTTGCTTCTTTCTGTAATTCAATATCATCCCATTTGCTCCATAATGTAGCAAATACATCAGATACCAGATCTTCACGTAGCTGATCTTCTTTTATGTAGCGTTTAGCATATAGACAGAATGGAGCATAATAAGTTTCAAATAACTGTTTAAATTCTCGTTCTTTTGTGTTTTCTCTAAATGTGAAGATTTCCATGTAAATTCTATGTGTAATCTAGTATATGATGAAGATGCAAATATATGTATTAATTGTGATATTAGTACACTTAACTTATAAAGTTATTTATCACTTATTATTCTGACTCTTTAATTAATATTATGGCTGACATACTTCTCAGAATATAACTAGCTTAAACTCTTTTCTATAATTTAAAGAAGCCACGAATAAAAATTTTCTCTTCGCGTTTTATGTTGTATCTTTGCATCTCATAAGAAAAGAGACAACAAAAATAAGATGGTTTCAGTTGAAGGATTAAAAGTCGAGTTTAATGCTAAAGCACTTTTCGACGATGTTTCGTATGTTATAAATAAGAAAGACCGCATTGGACTGACTGGGAAAAATGGTGCAGGTAAATCTACCATGTTAAAGATTCTGGCCGGATTGCAGACTCCTACGGCTGGTACTGTTTCTGCGCCGAAAGACGTGACTATTGGTTATCTTCCCCAAGTGATGATTCTGAGTGATAATTACACGGTGATGGAAGAAGCCGAGCAGGCATTTGGACATATAAAAGAATTGCAGGAAGATATTCAGCGGATGAATCAGGAACTGGCTGACAGAACCGATTATGAGTCGGAAAGTTACCATAAACTGATTGACCGCTTTACTCATGAGAATGAACGTTTCCTGATGATGGGGGGTACTAATTATCAGGCTGAAATTGAACGTACACTTGCCGGATTAGGTTTTAGCCGGGAGGATTTGTCGCGTCCAACTTCGGAATTTAGCGGAGGATGGCGTATGCGTATTGAGCTAGCAAAGCTCTTGCTGAGAAAACCGGATGTCCTTTTACTTGATGAGCCTACTAACCACCTGGATATTGAAAGTATTCAGTGGTTAGAGAATTTTCTTGCTACTCGTTGCAATGCGGTGGTATTGGTATCTCACGACCGTGCTTTTCTGGATGGAGTAACTACCCGTACTATTGAGATTAATTGCGGAAAAATATATGATTATAAGGTTCCTTATTCACGTTATGTGGAACTTCGGATAGAACGAAGAGAGCAACAAATGCGTGCCTATGAGAATCAACAGAAACAGATTCAGGATACAGAAGATTTTATAGAACGTTTCCGCTATAAAGCTACAAAAGCTGTGCAGGTACAAAGCCGTATCAAACAATTAGACAAGATTGTTCGCCTTGAAATAGATGATGAAGATAACTCTTCGTTGAGGCTTAAATTTCCACCTGCTGCTCGTTCTGGTAACTATCCGATTATTGCTGAAGATTTGAAGAAAGCTTATGGTAATCATGTGGTTTATCATGATGTGAATCTCACAATTAATCGAGGTGAAAAAGTTGCTTTAGTTGGAAAGAACGGTGAAGGTAAATCTACCTTGGTTAAATGTATCATCGGAGAGACTGACTATGAAGGTAAACTAACCATTGGTCATAATGTACAGATTGGCTACTTTGCCCAGAACCAAGCTCAGATGCTTGACGAAAATCTTACTGTTTTTGATACTATTGATTATGTGGCAACTGGAGATATTCGTACTAAAATTCGTGATATTCTGGGTGCTTTCATGTTTGGTGGTGAGGCATCCGACAAAAAGGTTAAGGTTCTCTCCGGAGGTGAACGTACTCGTCTGGCTATGATTAAGCTATTGCTCGAACCTGTTAATCTGCTCATTCTCGATGAGCCTACCAATCACCTTGACTTACGAACAAAAGATGTGCTTAAGGATGCTATCAAGGATTTTGATGGAACGGTTATTATTGTTTCTCACGACCGTGAATTTCTCGATGGCCTTGTAACAAAGGTTTATGAGTTTGGTGGCGGGGTAGTCAAGGAACATTTGGGCGGCATTTATGATTTCCTTCAAAAGAAAAAGATGGATAGTCTAAATGATTTGCAGCGCAAGCCTGAATTATCAGCTTCTCCTACTGCTCAGAATAATGAATCAGAAACTGTATCAGAGAATAAACTTTCTTATGAAGCACAGAAAGAACTTAATAAGAAACTGCGTAAGCTGGAAAAACAAGTCTCTGATTGCGAAAAGAAAATAGAAAATCTGGAAGATAAAATCTCAGCTGTTGAACTTAAAATGGCTACTCCTGAGGGAGCTTCAGATATGGATCTTTATGCTGAACATCAAAAACTGAAGCAGGATATGGACCGTGTTGTAGAAGAGTGGGAATCTGCTTCAATAGAACTTGAAGAGGCTAAAGGTGAATAAAAATAACCTTAGAATAAATTTTGTATAAATAGTATTTTCTCTGTGATTTTTTTCTCAGATTTGCGTCAAACTAAATAAATGATATCGATAAATTGAGAATATATGAAATTAAAGAATTATTTGCCGTTGGTTGCATTTTGTGTAATGAGTACAGGCTGGAATAGTGAAATGAATGCACAGTTAGCTCCAGGAGTTGACTTTAATAATCTCGATAAGAATGCTTTACCGGGAACTAGCTTTTATCAATACGCATGTGGCGGATGGATGGAAAAGAATCCGCTTACAGGAGAATATTCACGTTTCGGCTCTTTTGATAAGTTGGCCGAAAATAATCGTGAACAGTTAAAAGGGCTTATTGAGGGACTTGCTTCTACAAAGAATCAGTCTGGTACAGTTGCACAAAAAATTGGTGATCTTTATAATATTGCCATGGACAGTGCTAAACTTAACAAAGAAGGTGCTGCTCCTATAAAGCCTTATTTGAAGAAAATTGCTTCTATAAAAGGTAAATCTGCTATCTATCCATTAATTGCTGAAATGCGCAAGATGGGTCTTGATCCATTCTTTACTGTTTATGTAAGCGCTGATGATATGAACAGCTCAATGAATATGATTCATACTTACCAAAGCGGTATTAGTATGGGTGAACGTGAATATTACCTGGACAACGATGACAAGACAAAAAATATTCGGGATAAGTATAAATTGCATGTTGCTAAGATGTTCCGTTTGGCCGGATTCGATAAAGCTTCTGCAGATAAGGCTATGGCATCTGTTATGCTGATTGAAACCCGATTGGCAAAAGCTGCTCGTACAAAGGTTGAATTGAGAGATCCTCATGCTAATTACAACAAAATATCAGTTGTTGAACTTAAAAAACAATATCCTTCTTTTGGATGGGATGTATTCTTTACTAATTTTGGTCTGAAAGGTCTGAAAGAAATCAATATTGGTCAGCCGGCATCAATAAAAGAAGCTGTGACTATTATTAATTCTTTGCCATTGAAAGATCAGATTGCTTATTTGCAATGGAAACTGATTGATGCATCAGCTTCTTTCCTTAGCGATGATATGTATGCTCAAAACTTTGATTTTTACAGCAAGACTATAAATGGTGTTAAGGAGATGAAACCTCGTTGGAAACGTGCTGTAGCAGTTGTTGATGGCTCGTTGGGAGAGGCTGTTGGACAAATGTATACCGAAAAATATTTCCCTGCTGCTGCTAAGGAAAGAATGGTAACCTTGGTTAAAAACCTTCAGGCATCGTTAGGACAACGTATACAGAATTTAGCTTGGATGAGCGATGTAACTAAGGTTAAAGCTCAGGAAAAACTGGCAGCTTTCACTGTAAAGATTGGATATCCTGATAAATGGAGAGACTATTCTTCACTGCAGATTAAGAATGATTCATACTGGGAAAATGCACAACGTGCAAACCGCTTTGAACATGATTATATGATTAGTAAAGCTAATAAACCAGTAGATAAGAGTGAGTGGTATATGACTCCTCAGACTGTGAATGCTTACTATAATCCTACAACAAACGAAATTTGTTTCCCTGCCGGAATTCTACAATATCCTTTCTTCGATATGAATGCTGATGATGCATTTAACTATGGAGCTATTGGCGTGGTTATCGGACATGAAATGACTCACGGATTTGATGATCAGGGAAGACAATATGATAAAGAAGGAAACCTGAAAGACTGGTGGACCGCAGAAGATGCAAAGAACTTTGAAGCTCGTGCTGCTGTAATGGCAAACTTCTTCGACAACATTGAAGTTGCTCCTGGAGTACATGCAAATGGTAAGTTTACTCTTGGAGAGAATATCGCCGATCATGGTGGATTACAGGTTGCTTATAATGCATTTAAAAATGCAACAAAAAATGCTCCTCTTCAAACGATAGATGGCTTCACTCCAGAACAACGTTTCTTCTTGTCTTATGCAGGTGTATGGGCAAACAATATTCGTCCGGAAGCAATTTTAAGCCGTACGAAATCAGATCCTCACTCATTGGGTAAATGGCGTGTTGATGGAGCACTTCCTCAAATCGGTGCATGGTATGATGCTTTCAATATTACAGCGAAAGATGCAATGTATCTTCCTGTTGAAAAGAGAGTGTCTATTTGGTAGAAGTAGTTTTCTTTTATAATATTTTAGAGGTAAATGTCCAGATTATTGGCATTTACCTCTTTTTTTCTTTTATCTCTTAATTTAAAACATTACTTTTGTTCCGTAAGATTAAAAGAATGAAAAAGAGGAAATATTTCGGTATATTTTTATTGATGGTCAGCATGCTTGTGTTGATTGTACCGGTATTGCCCCATCATCACCATTATGATGACGATATTTGTTTCCATCACGATGATGATACTTCAACATCTGCCCACCATCAATCAAATCCGGATTGTGACGGCTATTGTATTACTAATCTTCATTTTTCTGTTCAACATTATATTAATACGGTTGCACAGCCTCTTTATTCCCATGATATTGCATTGTTTACAAGGACAATTCTAAATTCATTGCTTCCTCCCAGACTGGAAATTCTTGATCGTTTTTATTATTATATAGAGTTTCTCCATAGTGCGGATATCTCCCGTGTCGTAAGCCTTCGTGCACCTCCTGCTCTTTAAATGTAAAGGCGGGTAATTTTTCTGCCACAGATTCAAATCAAACTTATATTAACGAATAAACAGCTGAATTACTGTCGCTTTGTTTATAGTTGAAAAGTTTTTTTAACTGTAGCAAAAAAGTAATATTATTTTGCTGTTCGTTATTTATTAATTAATGATTCTATAATGATGAAATCATTAATTCTGTATTAATTCAAATAAAGTATATATTTCATGATAGAACGTATCATTCAATTCTCAATAAAAAATAAATTTATTATTGGGTTATTTATTGTAGCATTGATTGGATGGGGTACATATTCATTGACTCGTTTACCAATTGATGCTATACCTGATATTACGAATAATCAGGTGCAGATTATCTCAATAGCTCCATCGTTAGCCGTTCAGGAGGTGGAAAGTGTAATAACTGCACCAATTGAAGTTGCAGTTGCCAATATTCCCGATATTATAGAGCTTCGTTCTATATCCCGGTTAGGGTTATCGGTGGTTACTGTTGTTTTTAAAGATAATGTTGATGTCTATTGGGCTCGGCAACAACTAAATGAAAGATTGAAAGAAGCTGAAGAAGTTATACCTTCAGGTCTGGCAAAAATAGAATTAGCTCCAATTTCAACAGGGCTGGGAGAGATTTTTCAATATCGCCTTGCGGTTGAAAAAGGTTATGAACATAAATATACCCCGATGGATTTGCGTACACTTCAGGATTGGGTCGTGCGTAGAGAAATGCTGGGAACTCCGGGTGTAGCAGAAATTAATAGTTACGGAGGTTTTGTAAAGCAGTATGAGATCGCTGTAAATCCTGAAAGACTGAGAGCTATGAATCTCACTCTTACAGATATCTTCAATGCTCTCGAAAAGAATAATGAAAATACCGGTAGTGCTTACATTGATAAAAAACCAACTGCATATTTCATCAGAGGTATCGGACTGGTAAAAACGATAGAAGACATTCAGAAAATTGTTGTTAAGAGCAATTCTTCTGGTATTCCGGTGCTGATAAGAGATGTAGCCGCGGTGCAATATGGTAATGCAACCCGGTACGGTGCTTTTGTTGTCGATACAGCAGAATCCGTAGGTGGAGTTGTAATGATGCTTAAAGGTGCTAATGCACACAGAGTGATTAAGGATGTAGAGACCCGGATTGAATCCATACAGAAATCATTGCCAAAGGGAGTGAAGATAGAACCGTTCCTGAACCGATCTGATCTTGTAGGCCGTTCTATAAGTACTGTTTCACGTAACTTGATTGAGGGGGCGCTGATTGTTATTTTTGTTCTTGTGCTGTTCCTTGGAAATGTAAGAGCCGGATTGGTTGTAGCCTCAGTAATTCCGCTATCAATGCTGTTTGCTCTTTCCATGATGAACCTGTTTGGCGTCTCGGGAAATCTAATGAGCTTGGGTGCTATCGACTTTGGTCTGATAGTAGATGGAGCTGTGATTATTGTAGAAAGTGTAGTACATCATGTTTCAAAAGCCAGCTCAAAACTTGATGGACGTACACTCACTCAGGATGAGATGGATGAAAGTGTGTTTAAAGCTTCAAGCCGGATAAGAAAAGCTGCAGCATTTGGTGAGATTATTATTCTGATTGTGTATTTACCAATCATGGCATTAACGGGCATTGAAGGAAAGATGTTCCAGCCTATGGCATTTGTTGTTTGTTTCGCTATTCTTGGAGCATTTATTCTGTCTCTTACTTATGTACCGATGGTTTCGGCTCT
The DNA here is from genome assembly GCF_963677945.1 of uncultured Bacteroides sp. NCBI lineage: Bacteria > Pseudomonadati > Bacteroidota > Bacteroidia > Bacteroidales > Bacteroidaceae > Bacteroides > uncultured Bacteroides sp. The sequence continues at coordinate 1,297,113 of NZ_OY782578.1, forward strand.
TTTCCTTGACCGGAAAACAGTGCATAAACGAAACTTCTCAGATAAGCTGATGGATAAAATTCATTGTTTTTTTAATCCTATCTTTAAGCTTGCTTTAAGAAGAAAACGTACTGTGTCTATAAGTGCTGTTGTGGCCTTTGTTTTAAGTATGTTCTTGTTCAATTCTTTAGGAGGTGAATTTATTCCGCAATTAGAAGAAGGAGATCTTGCTGCTGGTGTTATTACATTGCAAGGAGGTTCACTCTCAAATACAGTTGAGGTGGTTGAAAAAGCAAATAAGATTCTGCTTGATAATTTCCCCGAAATAAAGCATATTGTATGTAAGATTGGTGCCGGCGAAATTCCGACCGACCCTACACCTATGGAAACCGGAGATTATATTATTACACTGAAAGATAAGAGTGAATGGACTTCGGCTGAAACACGCGAAGAATTGGTTGAAAAGATGCAAGATAAGTTAATTCCTCTTGCAGGAGTAAAGTTTGAATTTCAGCAACCTATTCAAATGCGTTTTAATGAATTGATGTCTGGTTCTAAACAGGATGTGGCCGTTAAAATATTCGGTGACGATCTGAATACCTTGGCTGATAAGGCTGTCAATGTGGAAAAAATAATAAAAGAGGTCGATGGTGCCGAAGATATAAGTGTTGAAAAGGTTACGGGATTGGCTCAGATTCAGGTTAATTATAATCGTGATCGTTTGGCTCAATATGGAATCTCAATCGATGATGTGAATAAAGTCCTTCGATCAGCATTTGCGGGTAGTCAGGCCGGAGTTGTATACGATGAAGAAAAACGATTCGACCTTGTTGTTCGTCTGGATAAAGATTACCGCCAGAATTTAGATGATGTAAAGAGCTTATCTGTTGTTGCTCCGAATGGAGAGCAGATACCTTTTGAACAGTTGGCCGATATATCTATTAAGTCTGGTCCGGCACAGGTTTCAAGAGAAGAAACCAAACGTCGTATTACTATAGGGTTCAATGTTCGTAACAGAGACGTTCAGAGTGTTATTAGTGACGTAACAGCCAAGATAAATAAGCAAATAACCCTTCCTACCGGTTACTATATATCTTATGGTGGTCAATTTAAGAATCTTGAGGCAGCTAAAGACAGGCTTGCTATAGCATTACCTATTGCACTGCTTTTAATATTTGTTTTGTTGTATTTTACTTTCCATTCAGTAAAGCAAACTTTATTGATATATACAGCAGTGCCGATGTCGGCCATTGGAGGTGTTCTTGCTTTGTGGATACGTGGAATGAATTTCTCCATTTCTGCCGGAGTAGGTTTTATTGCTCTGTTTGGTGTGGCCGTGCTCAACGGTATAGTGCTGATATCTGAGTTTAACCGACTGGAAAAGGATGGTTTTGAAGATATAACGGAAAGGGTTATTAAAGGATTGCAGACTCGTTTGCGACCGGTTATTATGACGGCTGCTGCTGCTTCTCTGGGGTTCTTGCCTATGGCAATATCCACTTCGGCCGGAGCAGAAGTGCAAAAACCGTTGGCAACGGTGGTAATTGGTGGATTGATTACTTCTACATTGCTGACTCTTGTAGTTCTTCCGGTATTCTATGTTATATTCTCTACTCATAGTTTTAAAGCACTGTTTAAACGTAAATCAATGAAAATACTTTCGGTATTCATGCTCTTGCTTTTTACAGCACCGGCTTTTAGTGGTATGAAAGCTCAGCAATCAAAGACTGTTAGTTTGCACGATGCTATTCAACTGGCATTGGACAACAACCTGAACGTTCGTTCTTCAGCATATTCAGTTGATGCTCAGAAAGCTCTGAAAGGAGCTTCATGGGATTTGGGGAAAACCAGCGTTGAAATGCAGTATGGCAAATTTAATTCTTATACGAAAGATAATAGTTTTACTGTATCGCAGTCTATAGCATTCCCAACTGTTTATATCAACCAAAGTAAACTGGCTGATGCTAAGGTGAAGAGTAGTGAATGGCAACTAAAGGGTTCACGTCTTGAAACTGCAACAATGGTTAAGCAGGTTTATTGGCAGCTTGCTTTTCTGCACTCAAAACAAAGATTACTGAGTTATCAGGATAGCTTGTATACCGGTTTCCTGCGAGCTGCAGAATTACGAACCAAAGTTGGTGAAACCAATAAACTGGAAATGATTACAGCTCGCTCTCAGAGTATGGAGATTAAAAACCAACTGCGCCAAACAGTTTCAGATATGGATATATTGAAAAGAAAGTTGCAGACTCTTTTAAATACCGATGTTTCTTATTCTCCGGCAGATAGTATATTGAAACGAATAGAATATAATCCATTAATTGATAGTATGGCTGTAGCTCAAAATCCATCGCTTGGATATGTTCAGCAACAGGTTCAGGTTTCACAGATTGAAAGGAAGTTGGAAAAAAGCAAGATGTTGCCCGACTTTAGTATCGGTTATTCCAGTCAGACAATGGTGGGAACGCAAGATGTAAATGGTGTATCAAGAGCTTTTGGAAGGGGAGACCGGTTTAATTCTGTACAAGTAGGAGTAGCCGTTCCGCTTTGGTTTGTTTCTGGTAATTCGAAAAACAAAGCTGCCAAAATCTCCGAGAAGATTGCTAAGACTAATGCCGAAAGTTATTCGAAAGAGTTATCAGGCAGTTATCGCTCTTTGCTTGATGAATATAACAAGTATTCCGGTAGTGTAGATTATTATGAGAAGCAGGCTATTCCCGAGGCCAATCTTATTATTGACCAATCTACACGTAGCTATAAATCGGGGGCTATGGATTATTTTGAATATGTACTGAGCCTTGGAAGAGCCTTAGACATAAAGCAGAACTATCTTGATGCTCTTAATAGCTATAACCAAACCATCATTAATATTGAATTTATAACAGGTAAAATATTCTAAAAATGAACTATATGTCAAAATATAAATTTGTCACTGTTTCTTTTCTGTTTGTGTTAGTTACAGTGTTAGCTGCATGTGGAGGAAGTAAAAAAACAGACGAAGAAGGTAAAGAAGCCGAAGTTATTCCGGAAGATATTGTAGAAATGCGCTTTGACCAGATAAAACTGGCCGATATTCAGCTTGGGAAAATAGAGACTCGTTCTTTAAGTGGTACTACTAAAGTAAACGGTGTAGTATCTGTTGCACCACAAAGTTTTGCCACTGTTTGTGCTCCAATGGGCGGTTATGTGAAGAGGACTTCACTTCTGCCTGGTACTCTGGTTCATAAAGGGCAATTACTTGCTGTGATTGAAAATCCAGAGTTTATTGATCTTCAACAGAGTTTTCTTGAAGCAAAAAACAAATATAAGTTTGCGGTGGCAGAGCATAAGCGCCATTCTGAATTGTATGAGAATGATGTCTATTCTCAAAAAAGCATGCAACAGAATACTGCCGATTATAAAAATTTAAAGGCACAGTTAAATGCTTTAAGACAAAAGCTTGCTCTTATAGGCATAAATCCCGATAAATTGAATGAAAACAGTATTCATTCTTCTACTTCCATCGTATCTCCTATAACGGGCTATGTAAAAGCTGTAAATGTTAACATAGGAAAGTATGTTACTCCGTCCGATATTATGTTCGAGATAGTAAATAATGATAAGCTCTTCCTGGAGCTCACTCTTTTTGAAAAAGATGCAGCAAAGGTTAGTAAAGGACAAAAAATCAATTTCCTTATCAATAATGAATCAGATCAGCACGAAGCTATTGTATTTCAAACCGGAAAATCAGTAAGTGGAGACAAAACTTATAAAGTTTATGCCAATGTGGTGAGCAAATGTAAGAACGTTATTCCCGGAATGTATGTAAATGCTGCTATCGAAACATTTGGTAATAAAGTAACTGCTTTGCCTTCCGAAGCTATTGTTAGCTTTGACGATAAAGATTATATCTTTGTTTTTGATAAGAATAAGCAGGAAAGTGGGAAATCATTTACTGAATATCGCATGGTCGAAGTGCGTAAAGGTGTTACAGATAGCGGTTATACTGAAGTTGTATTGCCTGAGGACTTTGATGTAAACACTACCAAGGTAGTTATTAAAGGTGCTTATAATTTACTCTCTGCAAAGAAAAATGCAGGAGAAATGAGTTGCTAGTTATTCATTACTTAATTGCATAAAAACAAATAAGGCAGACCCTTATCGTCTGCCTTATTCTTCTTTCTGTTGTACGCCTTCTTCGAATGTACTACTTTCCGATAGTTTATCGGGTGTCCGTGTTGTTCAATCTCGGCTTCTCTGCTTCCTCGGCGGGCAGCCTTTACATAATCCATCAAAGGATTACTCTTTCTCTTTTTCATAACTCTTGTAAATTTTCTGCAAAGTTACAGCATTTTTTTGTATTTGCTTTATTTGTTTTCTTTTTCATTTTCTCTCTGAAAACAAAACTATTTTTTTTCATCCCTCACTCCCTCACTAAAATTGATTAAAAGCTTTATTTACAGTAAAATAGAAAGTGAGGGATGCTGATTTATCCCTCACTCATCTCTCACTTTTAGGCTCTACCCTCACTCTTTTGAGTTAAAAAGTAGTTTTTAGTGCAATACTTTCAGTAATTCCTTGGCTACAGCTTCAGATGAGGCTGGGTTCTGTCCCGTAATTAGTAATCCATCTTTCCTGATGTACGAGCCCCAATCGTGCCCCTTACTGTAATGGCCGCCTAACTTTTGTATTTCATCTTCCAGCAAGAACGGAACAATCTTGTTTAGTTGCACGGCTTCTTCCTCCGAATTGGAGAATCCGGTAACTTCTTTGCCCTTTACCAACGGTTCCCCATTAGGAGCTTTTACGTTGATAAGTACACCGGGAGCATGACACACAAATGCAACAGGTTTACTGGCAGCATAAAAATCTTCAATCAGTTTAATGGAGTTTTTATCGTTTGCCAAATCCCATAGTGGTCCATGTCCGCCGGGATAAAAAACAGCATCATAATCTGCCGGGTTCACTTCGCTTAGTTTCAGCGTATGAGCAAGTTTTTCTTTCAGCGCTTCGTCTTTATAAAACCTCACAGTGGCCGGTGTCTGAAAATCGAGCAATTCACTTTTAGGATCAATTGGTGGTTGCCCGCCTTTAGGCGAAGCAATCGTGATACTAGCATAAGCGTCAGAGAGAGTATAATATGGTGCAGCAAATTCTTCTACCCAGAATCCGGTTTTGTGTCCGGTATTTCCCAGCTCATCGTGGGAAGTAAGTACAAATAATATTTTCATATCTCTGTTTATTAATGGTTGTATATTATTTATTTTGTGATAGATAACGCAGTTCTCTTCACATTGTTCACTGATCACGCTACTAATTTAATCAATTAAATAGCATAAACTAATAATTTCCCTTGGAAAATTAACCATCTATCCCCGAATAATTATTATTAGGGTCACGACCTTAAATAATTAAACTCTCGACCCTGATATTTTAATCTCCCGACCTTAATGTATTAGCCTCTAGACCATAATAATAATGTTTGCCCAATTCAGAGTTAAACAAACCTTTATAAATGGTTAATTATGAATTATGTTTAGATTAATTAGTCGGGCAATCTGAATAAGATATCTTGGAAATGATTACTTTTGCAGTTGATATTAAAATTTTAGTTAAGAAGATGCCGTTAAATTTACCTGATAAATTACCTGCTATTGAACTGTTGAAGGAAGAGAATATCTTTGTGATAGATAATTCACGCGCCAGTCAGCAGGATATTCGTCCGCTTAAGATTGTGATTCTCAATCTGATGCCGATAAAAATTACCACAGAAACCGATTTGATTCGCCTGTTATCCAACACGCCTCTCCAATTGGAAGTCTTGTTTATGAAGCTGAAAAGCCATACTTCAAAGAATACTCCTATAGAACACATGATGACTTTCTATGAGGACTTTGAAAATATGAAAAACGAGAAGTATGATGGTATGATTATTACCGGTGCTCCTGTGGAACAAATGGACTATCAGGATGTTACTTACTGGAACGAGATAACGGAAATCTTTGATTGGGCCAGAACTCACGTTACATCTACACTTTATATATGCTGGGCTGCGCAAGCCGGGCTGTATCATTATTACGGTGTGCCTAAGTATCCGCTGAATAAAAAGACATTTGGTGTGTTTGCTCACACCTCCAATAATATGCTTAACCCTATATTTCGTGGCTTTGATGATGTGTTTTATGTACCTCACAGCCGGCATACGGAAATTAGAAGAGAAGATATCTTGAAAGTTCCTGAACTGGAAATTCTTTCAGAGTCAGATGGAGCAGGGGTCTATCTTGTAATGGGAAGAAATGGAAGAGAGTTCTTCGTAACCGGTCATTCTGAATATTCTGCTAATACACTTGATGAGGAGTATAAACGTGACCTTGAAAAAGGAATGGATATAGAGATGCCGTGTAATTACTATCGCGATAATAATCCCGAAAATGAACCATTGGTTCGTTGGCGTGGTCATGCCAATTTGTTGTTTGCTAATTGGCTCAATTACTTTGTATATCAGGAAACTCCGTTTAATATTGACGATATTAAATGATGAAGCCAAGAAAAATAGAACTGCTGGCTCCGGCAAAGAATCTGGAGTGCGGTATCGAAGCGGTGAATCATGGTGCAGATGCGGTGTATATTGGTGCGCCTAAATTCAGTGCACGTGCTGCCGCCGGAAATACTTTGGAAGATATTGCTGCATTGGTGGAACATGCTCATCTGTATAATGCTAAGGTTCATGTTGCCCTAAACACAATTCTTCGCGATGACGAACTGAAGGAGACCGAAGAACTGATTGGGGAACTATATAAAGTGGGTGTCGATGCGCTTATTGTGCAGGATATGGCCATAACCCGAATGAATTTGCCGCCTATTGCTCTTCATGCTAGTACGCAGAATGACAATCGTTCGCCTGAAAAGGTCCAGTTTATGGAAGCAACCGGATTTGAACAGGTGGTGCTTCCCCGGGAACTCTCCCTGGCAGAGATAAAGAAAATACATGAAGCTACTGATGTTGCTCTGGAAGTGTTTGTTCACGGCGCTTTGTGCGTGAGCTATAGCGGACAGTGCTACGTTAGTCAGGCTCTTTATGGCAGAAGTGCGAATAGAGGAGAGTGTGCACAGGTCTGCCGCCTTCCGTTTAACCTGGTTGATGCCAAGGGTGAGGTGATTGTTCGCAACAAACACCTGCTTTCACTCAAAGACCTTAACCAGTCCGATCATCTTGAAGAGCTGCTGGATGCAGGTGTTACTTCACTGAAAATTGAAGGACGACTGAAAGATGTATCTTATGTAAAGAATGTAACGGCCTATTATCGCAAGAAACTTGATGAGATAATTGATCGCCGACCAGAATATATCCGGGCTTCTTCCGGACATTGCAAGTATGAATTTACTCCTCAGCTGGACAAGAGTTTCAGCCGTGGTGCTACCAATTATTTTCTATTCAACCGCTCCAAAGATATGTCCTCTATGGACACTCCGAAATCCTTGGGTGAGGAGATGGGAACAGTGAAAGAATTGCGTGGAAACTACCTCACAGTGGCAGGAGTCAAGTCGTTTAACAATGGCGACGGGGTATGTTATATTAACGAACAGGGAGATCTCAGCGGTTTCCGCATTAACAAGGTAGAGACTAATAGACTCTTTCCTCACGAGATGCCGGATGTGAAACCCCGCACGGTGCTTTACCGCAATTTCGACCAGGAGTTCGAGAAACTATTGGCCCGTAAATCCTCAGAACGGAAGATTGATCTGGAAATTAACCTCACAGAAAATAACTTTGGTTTCACTCTTTCTCTGAAAGATAAAGATGGAAACGCGGTGAGTGTAACACTTCCCCGCGAGAAAGAGCTTGCCCGCACTCCGCAGGCGGATAACCTTCGCAATCAGCTGGGTAAGTTGGGCAATACACCGTTTGAAGCGGTGCGGATTGACGTTGACTTTCAGGAAAACTGGTTTATTCCAGCTTCAGCCCTGGCAGAATTAAGGCGGGAAGCTGTTGATAAGTTGCTTCAAACAAGGAAGATTAATTTCCGCCGTTCATCAAAGAAGATACAACCCACGCATCATCAGTTTACGAAAACCGAATTGACCTATCTGGGCAACGTGATGAATGCTGAGGCTGAGTCGTTCTATCGGGATCATGGGGTAAAGGAAATTCAGCCTGCCTTTGAAAAAGTTCCGGTGGAAGGCGCCACGGTGATGTTCTGCAAGTATTGCATTCGATATAATATGGGTTATTGTCCTGTTCATCAGGGAGGAAAATCACCTTATACCGAGCCTTATTATCTTACGTACAAGGATAAAAAGTTCCGTTTATCGTTTGATTGTAAGAATTGTGAGATGAAAGTGATTAATGAATAATTAGAATCATGAAAAAGAAAGAGCAAGATTTTCTACATAAAAAGGCGATTATATCGCTGTTGAATGCTTTTCGAAGAGCAGAATTGCTTTTTGGCATGCGTAGTCTCTTATTCTTTTTTACGCTTTTTCTCTCTGTTACGTTTTATTCCTGTAAATATACCGAACCTAAAATAGATAAAGAGGAGATTTCTGATAAATCGAAAGATTCTCTTTATCAGTTATACCATTATCACTATACACTGAATAAAAACCTCGAAGCCTGGTCGGACACGGTTAAGCTTGCACAACTTCCCTTTAAGGATAAGTTTGTAACAATAACCAAAGGAGATAGGGTAGTAGTGGCCGAGTTTATGGTACAGCCATCGGATACGGTAGATTCTGTCTGGGTAAAAGTAGCCCGTGATCAGAAAACCCAGGGATGGGTTCACGAATCAACGATTGTTGATAAATTTGTTCCCGTTAATCCCGGTTCTCAGGCTATTTTTGTGTTTAGTCATACCCATGCCTCTTATTCTCTGATTATTGTAACAATTGTATTGGCTATTTATCTTTTCAGAGTTTATCGGAAAAAGAAGCTCATGCTGGTTTATTTTAACGATATCAACAGTGTATATCCGCTAATGCTTTGTTTTCTCCTGGCTTTCTCTGCTACCATTTATGAGAGTATGCAGATGTTTGCACCGGAAACCTGGCAGCATTTTTACTTTAATCCTACGCTGAGCCCTTTTAAGGTACCCTTTATACTTTCTGTATTTGTGCTGAGTATGTGGGCATTTATCGTAGTATTTCTGGCTTCGCTTGAAGAATTGTTCCGTCAGCTTTCTCCTACCTCTGCTTTCTTGTATCTGCTAGGGTTGGCAGCCTGCTGTATTTTCTGCTATTTCTTCTTTATAATTGCTACATCGTTTTACATAGGCTACCTGTTTCTGGCTTATTTCTTCTACCTCCTTATGAAGAAGGTTAATGGAAGAATGACGTATAAATACCGGTGTGGCAAGTGTGGAGCTCTGATGAAAGATAAAGGAGAATGCCCATCATGTGGAGCAATTAATCAGTAATTTGCAGAAAAAAGAAACCACAGCTATTAAAGAAAAGCATTAAATATTGTTCTTTTACTCAGCTTTTGTAAGTGAACAATATCCGTGTCCTATCTTCAATAGTGTGGTTCTTTAATCAGAAAAAAGAAATAGCTATATTTAGTTTAAGTCAATTAGAATCTGTAACGCAAGTCTATTCCTGCTTGTACAGGTTTCCCTTTTTGCATGAAGGTTTTTCCGCTTGATACAAAGCCAAAGGTTGCATAAGACTCGTCTAACATATTTCTGGCCCATAAATCTAGTTGCACTTTCTTCATTGTAACTCCTATTTTCCCATTCAGAATTCCGTAGAACTTTTGTGCCAGATCATTCTTCTCAGTCCAGTATATTTTCCCTGCTCCGTTATATTGTGCATTAAAGGTTAGTCTGCTAATAAGACTGTTGGAGAATGAAAAGCCATATTCAGCACCAAGGCTGAAGGTATTCTGAGGAACCATTGGAATATAATTGCCATTGTAGTTAACAGAAACGAGCTCTCCAGCCTGGTTCTTCTGGTTGCTGACGTAATCTTTGAAAGTGGCATGAGTATATCCGTAAGCAGCGTTCAGGCTGAATGCATTGGTAATTGTTGCACGAATACTGGCTTCTGCACCAAGGCTGGCACTGTGCCCGGCATTCACGGTCATTCTCCCTAAGCCACTATCGGCAAAACGTACTACCTGTTGGTCTTTTGTATCCATGTAAAAAGCTGCAACATCGGCAATCAGTTTATTGTTTAGCAAAGAAAGGTGCGTTCCCACTTCATAATTCCATGTATATTCAGGCTTATAGGTTATTGCTTTAGCTACATCCTCGTCTGTTAATGCAGTAGAAGAGCTACCCATTAACTGAGCTTGTGCAAGGTCTGCAAACATTTGAAAGTTATATCCTCCGGAGCGGAATCCACGGCTTACTGAAGCATAAACATTACCTGTTTTATTATTAGGAAAATCATATTTAAGTGCAAACTTTGGAAGCAATTGCAAATAATCATCATCAACTTTACCATTGATATCAACAACTCGTGAAGCATCTGTTGTCTTTCCGCGCATGGTCATAACAGCATTCATGGTTGCATTTGTGCTGTGTGTGATTTTTAATTTCTCATAATCCAGTCGTAAGCCTACTGTTGCAGATAACCCTTTAATAAGGATATCATTATAAGTAGATTGATGAAAGAGTGCTGCTCCTAAAGAAGGAGTATTGTAATTTCCATATACAGGCATTGATGCATCGGTTAGTTTAACAGTCATCGGTAGTCCTGCCATAGCAGCATCCATTGATGATTGAATCATGGAAATGCCATCTTTTTCGAAATAAACCGGAGAATTAGTCTTCTGTGATTGATAAAAGCCAAAAACTCCGCAGGTCCATTCGTATCTTTCATTCTCAAAAGAACGGAAAGTTATCTCTTCGGAAATAGTATTCTGCTTTTGTTTTTGGGTAATGGAATAATAATCCTTAGCAGTGAAATCCTGGTCCATATACATTCTGTCCTTTAGGTTTTGGAAACCGGTGGCAGCATTCATGATATAATTCCTTGCCTGATAGCTTATGTTAAGCCCTGCATTGAGTAATCCACGGTAATACTTACTTTCTCTGTTTGTGGAAACATCGCCAATTTTGCTTGTTGAACTATCGTACATGGCATAAGGATATCCTCCCTGGTCGCTGTATTCGTAGCTTACATTCAAATCAAGTTTTAAGTTATCCTTTGGTAACCAGATACTGCGTATCCTTCCACCGCCACTATTAAGCGGATCGGCTTTTTTGTTCAGATAAGAGTTCTCAAAGAATCCACCACTCTTCTCATAGAATCCTCCGGTAGAGAAGGCAAACTTATCATTAACCCGGTGATAATGAGTTAGCGAAGCGGAATAGCTATTATAGGTAGCTGCACTTAATTTCAGGTCGGTTCCCTGATAAGCAAAAGGAGATTTCGTGTGTAACTTGATAAGTCCGCCCATTGAATTCCTTCCGTAAAGAGTGCTTTGTGGTCCGCGCAAAACTTCAATATTTTCAATATCAGAAAAGCTGAAGTCGAATGCTGATTTGTCTATATAAGGAATGTTATCTACATACAATCCTACTGAAGGAGTATTTATTCTGGAACCTACTCCACGGATATAAATGGCTGAAGTTAGCTTGGAACCATAATCGGGAATAAAGAGGTTTGGTACAATCCCGTTCATGCTTTTCAGTGAGTTTATCTGGTAAGCCTGCATCTCATGCTGAGAGATTGTTGAAATAGTAACCGGAAGTTGGCGAAAATGCTTGGATTCTTTTGGAGAAGCGGTAACTATAATCTCTTTTATCTTAACGCTATTAGTTGAATCCTTTGGAATAAGATCACTTGCCAGTAAGTTTCCGGTAAGTAATAGAATAAAGAATAATAATATACTTCTTTTCATTTGTGCAGTTTTTTAATTCGTCTGCAAAGTACGAACTATTAAAAAAACTACACAATCCTCATTTATGGGGATTTTATATCCTGTCTGGAGAAATGTATCCGTTCATCACGGCATAAATTGTTAATCCGGAAACCGACTTTATACCGAGCTTTTCAGTGATATTCTTGCGGTGAGAGATAACGGTTGTGAGACTAATATTGAGCTTGTCTGCAATCTCTTTGTTTATGAGTCCTTTAGTTACAAGAATCAATACTTCAATTTCACGGGCCGAAAGCTCATCATCAGATGGAAGCTTCTCCATTTCACTCGATTTATGGGAAAAGAACTTCATCAGTTCCGTGGTCAGTTTCTTTTCAGGAAGGAATATATTTATAATATGATTGGAAGCCGGAAACGTATGATTCCCTGCTCCGTGCATCATTATAATGGTTTTTTCTTTACGTGGAAGGAAAAATGGGTTGTAAAGAATATAGGTTTGTGAGGATATAAAATAGTGAGTATACATATCCGGTGTGTCATCGGCAAATGTGGGAAAGTCTTCAAAAGCACGGATAACAGCTTTTGGTAGTTGTTTTTCCAGCAAATTTCTCAAGCCAACGCAGGTAAGCGTATTTGCATCGATAATTGCAATTTCTAAATTCTCCATAACCTATATTGTTTACAATTAATTTTTTAGATTGCCTGCACATATTTTGCAGCATTCTCGGCGCATCGTTCACCATCTATTCCGGCAGAAACAATACCGCCGGCATATCCTGCACCTTCACCGCAAGGAAATAGTCCTTTAATGGTGATGTGCTGCAATGATTCCGAATCACGGATAATACGTACCGGTGAAGAGGTTCTGGTTTCTACACCGATCATCGTCGCTTCATTCGTCAGGAATCCGTGTGAGAACTTCCCGAATTGCTGGAATCCTTGTGATAACCTTTTGGTAATGAACGGTGGCATCCAGAAGTGAAGCGGAGAAGAAATCAATCCCGGGCTATAAGAAGAATCGGGTAGGGTAGCTCCTAACTTTCCTTTGGTAAAATCTACCATTCGTTGTGCTGGTGCTGTCTGGCGTCTACCTCCTTGCATCCAGCATTGACGTTCCAGCTCTTCCTGGAATTCCATCAAAGCTAACGGACCATACTTCGCATATTCAGGAAAATCTTCGGGATGGATTTCAACGACCATACCTGAGTTGCTCCATTTTGAACCACGGTTGGATGGAGACATACCATTGACTACCACTTGTTCAGGTCCGCTTGCCGCAGGTACCACGAAACCTCCCGGGCACATGCAGAATGAATATACTCCTCTGCCTTCTACCTGAGAAACGAAGCTGTATTCCGCTGCAGGAAGATAGTCACCTCTACCGTTTTTGTTATGGTACTGTATCTGGTCAATCAGCATTTGCGGGTGTTCCAAACGTACACCTACTGCAATACCTTTTGCTTCTATGGCAACATTATTGGCAGCCAACCAGCGATATACATCACGTGCCGAGTGACCTGTGGCCAGAATAACCGGGCCAAGTAAGGTTTTTCCAGTATTTGTCTCTATTCCTTTTATCTCATTATTTTCTATAATCAGCGCATCCATTCGTGTTTCGAAATGCACTTCACCACCACATTCCAGAATGGTATTGCGCATATTCTCAATAACTCCAGGCAATTTATCTGTACCAATATGTGGATGAGCGTCCACCAGAATGGAAGTACTTGCGCCGTGCTGGCAGAATACATTCAGAATCTTATCCGTATTACCGCGTTTCTTGCTGCGGGTATAGAGTTTTCCATCTGAATAAGCGCCGGCTCCACCTTCACCAAAACTATAATTTGACTCCGGATCAACAATATGTTCACGTGAAATGAGGGCAATATCCTTTTTTCGATCGCGCACATTCTTACCACGTTCCACAATTATGGGCTTTATTCCCTGCTCAATTAGCTTAAGAGCGGCAAAAAGACCACCGGGACCTGCCCCAACAACAATTACTTGTGGAGCATTCTCTACATTTTTATATATAGTGTGCGTAAATTCATCGTCACATGGCAGTTCATTGATGTAAGCACGTACCTTCAAATTCACGAAAACAGTACGCTGGCGTGCATCAATACTGCGTTTCAGAATGCGGATTGCATTAAGCTGTTTTAGGGAAATTCCATTCTCCTTTGAAAGATATTCTTTCAAACGCTGTTCATTGGCCGCAATCTCCGGTAATATTCTTAGTTGTATCTCTTGTATCATTTTTATTTATGTATTATCCAAACAGGCAACGGAAAGCCTCTTCCACCTTCCTTACCGGAACCAGTTCTATGTTTATTTTCTTTTTGTCCAGTCCCTGCAGATTATGCTTGGGTAGAATCATTCGTTTGAATCCCAGCTTTTCCGCTTCGCCAATGCGCTGCTCAATACGGTTTACCGGACGAATCTCTCCTGATAAACCAACTTCTCCAGCCAGACAGATTTCTCTTTCAATCTCTGTATCCATATTTGAAGAAAGAATGGCGCTGATTACGGATAAGTCGATGGCAGGGTCGTTAACCTTTAATCCTCCGGCAATATTTAAAAAGACATCTTTCTGTCCCAACTTGAATCCCACTCGCTTTTCAAGTACAGCCAGTAGCATGTTCATGCGGCGAAGATCAAAACCTGTGGCAGATCTCTGCGGAACTCCGTAGGCTGCCGAGCTGACAAGTGCTTGTGTCTCAATAAGGAACGGACGAACTCCTTCAATAGCAGAAGCAATGGCCACACCACTCATTCCATCATGGTCGAGGGATAGCAGAAGTTCCGACGGATTACTAACTTGACGCAATCCATCCTGCCTCATTTCATAGATACCCAGTTCGGAAGTACTTCCAAAGCGATTCTTTATGGAACGAAGAATACGGTACATATAATGCTGATCTCCTTCAAATTGCAACACTGTGTCTACAATATGTTCCAGTACTTTTGGTCCGGCAATGCTACCTTCTTTATTAATATGGCCGATGAGTATCACCGGAGTATTCGTTTCTTTAGCAAACTTAAGGATAGAAGCCGAGCATTCGCGCACTTGTCCGATACTGCCTGGAGACGATTCTATTGTTTCTGTGGAAATGGTCTGAATAGAATCGATAATAACCAGTTCTGGACGTATATTCTTGATGTGAGTATAAATTTGTTCTAATGAAGTTTCACAAACAATCAGGCAATCAGACGAAGTATGCTTAATTCGGTCGGCACGAAGTTTAAGCTGGCGTGCACTCTCTTCACCGGAAACATAAAGTATACGGCGATCGGGCATGCGGAGTACTGTTTGCAATACCAGAGTAGATTTACCAATACCGGGTTCACCGCCGATAAGTACCAATGAACCGGGAACAAGTCCGCCACCCAATACTCTGTTTAACTCTTCATCCTTTAAATCAATACGAGGTTCATCGGATGTAACAATATCACATAAAGATATAGGTTTGGCTTTCGGTGTTTCAATACCCGAAGTTGGGCGTTTATTGGCAACCTCTTTACGAACAATCTCTTCAACGTACGTATTCCACTCTCCGCAAGAGGAACATTTGCCTACCCATTTGGGAGAATCTTGTCCGCAGTTCGAACACACATATACGGTTTTGTCTTTTGCCATTTTTGCAATTATAATTATATATAATTGCAAAAGTACCGATATTTTTTCAGAAACAGATTAATTGATAGTAATTTCTCCGGCAATGGAAATATTCATCATTTGCCGCACTTCATCAGGAGGAAGTCCGTGTCCCAGAAGAAACATCAGTTTGGTTACGGCAGATTCTGTTGTGCTGTCATATCCGCTTAAAATTCCTGCATCAAGTAATTGTTTGCCTGTTTCGTAACGATCCATTTCCACAGTACCTGCACTACATTGGGTGACATTAATAATAACTATGCCTCGTTCATTAGCCGCAATAAGTTGGTTGATAAGCCACTGACTTCTGGGAGCATTACCCGATCCATAAGTCTCCAGAACTACACCTTTTAATCCTGGGATAGCAAGGGTTGCAGCAATCACATTCTCCTGAATACCAGGAAATAGTTTAATAATCACAACATTTGTATCTACTGAAAGGTGTGGAGTAAGTGGTCTGCCGTTTGTGCAATGATGAATCAGTGAAGGCTCATATTTAATATGTATACCTGCTGCGGCTAGTGCCGGATAGTTGTAAGAACGAAATGCATTGAAGTTCTCTGCATTAATCTTAGTTGTACGGTTTCCTCTCATTAAATGGTTCTCAAAGAAAACACAAACTTCAGGGACCAGCGGTTTTCCTCTGCGTTTTGCTGCAGCAATTTCGAGACTCGTCATCAGATTTTCCTTTCCGTCTGTGCGAAGCACGCCAATAGGGAGCTGAGAGCCTGTGAGAATTACAGGTTTGTTGAGGTTTTCCAGCATGAAACTAAGAGCTGATGCCGTGTAAGCCATGGTATCTGTGCCATGAAGGATTACAAATCCGTCATATTTCCGATAATTTTCATAGATGATCCTGCAAAGATCAGCCCATGCCTCAGGCTCCATGTCTGAGGAGTCCCTTGGCGGATTAAACTGGCAGGAATCAATCTTGAAGTCCAACTTTTTAAGCTCAGGGACATGCTTTTGTAATTGCTCGAAATTGAAGTTTTCCAAAGCCCCAGTCTCAACATTCTCAATCATTCCTATTGTTCCACCAGTATAAATTATCAATACGGAAGTATTTTCTTGTTTCATCCTTTGGATTTTACCTTTGTTATAATGCAAATATAGGTATTATTCTATTATTTTATAACAAAATGATAAATATCTATATAACAAAAATATAAAAGATATGGTTTTGAATATATTCTGGAGCTATATTCTTATAAATGCTCTATTTATTTTAAAAAAGACTTCTAGTTCCGGTTTCGTAAATCTACGATATTATTTTAAAGGAATAAGAAAGGAATAAGAGCCGGTAAATGCTTACTCTAATATATATAGATGTATTATTTTTTTAGATCTACCAGAGTTCTATTTAGCTTCATTCCGTCAAAAACCCCTTTTTATCTAGAGGGTAATGCATAAATATATGTATGTATTTTTAAATTAATTGATCAATACTTTATTGTAAAACAACAAATGTGATTCATTTATTCGTGCGGCTATATTTAGTGTTAAAATTGACAGATATGGGTTGCTCTGATATATTTTACATGTGTTTGTACGATTATACATTCCTTGAAATAATGTTATAATCTATTTTTGTAGCCTAAAAAAGTGTGAAAATAGATGGCGATGTGTTTTGTTCGGTTAATATAATGGCTTTATAGTTATTCTATAACTGAGTTGAAAATCTACCAATTGTTATTGTACACTCTTTTATTAAAACCAACGGAAGATATAGTTATTCTTTGTACGTAAATATTTAGTATTAATATGTTAATTTTAAAGTTTTAATTTTATGAAGCACATACTATTTAGTTTGGGCAGATGGAACACAAAACTATTTGTGAAACCACCAATTTTAATATTCTGTTTAGCTGCATCTTTTCTTTCCCCTGTGGGGATACAATCTGCTTCGGCTGCAGAGAATATTATTCAACAGCAAAAGAAGATGATCACTGGGGTTGTTACAGACTCTCAAGGAGAAGTTATTATTGGAGCAAACGTAAAAGTACAGGGTGAAAAGCTAGGTACTACTACAAACATCGACGGAACTTTTAAATTAAATGCTCCTGTTGGTGCAAAATTGGTTGTATCATTTATAGGATACGAAACAAAAACAGTAGTTGCTAAAGGTGAAGCCATGAAAATTGCTCTTGCTGATAATTCAACCATGTTGAAGGATGTTGAGATCGTGGCGTATGGTGTTCAGAAGAAAGTTACACTTACCGGTGCTGTTTCAAGTGTAAAAAGCGAAGAGTTGGTTCGTACTCCTGTCAGTTCTGTAAATAATATCCTGGCTGGTCAATTGTCGGGTGTTACAACAATTCAGTATTCTGGTGAGCCAGGATCTGATGCTGCATCTGTATTTGTTCGTGGTCAGGCAACGTGGACAGATTCTTCACCACTTATTCAGGTGGATGGAGTTGAAAGAAGCATGAGTGATATTGACCCTAACGAAATTGAAAGCGTTTCTGTATTGAAAGATGCATCTGCTACAGCAGTTTTCGGTGTTAGAGGTGCCAATGGTGTTGTTTTAATAACAACAAAACGTGGTAAGGATGCAAAGGCAAAAATATCTGTCACTACATCTTCGAGTATTCTAACTCCTACCAAGATGGTTGAGCAGGCAAATAGTTATGAATATGCTACATTCTACAATCAGATGCGTGCAAATGATGGTCTTTCAGCAATGTTTTCAGATGCTGTGATGGCTAAATTCAAAGATCATTCTGATCCAATCCGTTTCCCTGATACAAGATGGGCTGATTATATAATGAAGGATCAAACAATTCAGACTCAGCATAACATAAATATCAGTGGTGGCTCTAAAGGTGTGCGCTATTTTATTTCTGCTGGTGCTTATACTCAAGGTGGTCTGTTTAAGGAATTTGGTCAGAACTATAATTTTGGTTATCAATATAACCGTTTCAATTATCGTTCAAACTTAGATATTGATGTTACCAAGTCAACAATATTATCATTTAATATTGCTGGAAATGTAAGTAATGCTAATAAACCATATACAGGACAGGGTAGTTCAGGAATGATTAAAGCAATGTATCAGGCTACTCCATTCTCCAGTCCTGGTATTATAGATGGAAAGTATATTAGTACTGCAACAGATTATGATGATGTTCAGTTACCATTTGTTGGTGGAAGTGGTATTACATACTTTGGTAATGCTTCTACAACAGGAGGTTTTATGCAAACTAACTATAATAAATTGCAGTTCGACTTACAATTAGATCAGAAACTGGATATGTTGACAAAAGGACTTTCATTTAAAGTGAAAGGTTCTTATAACAGTGATTTCTATGTATATAAGAATGGGGCTGCTTCAAAAGCTACCTATTTCCCTGTTCTTCAGAAAGATGGAGGTATTCTATATAAGAAATCCGGAGAGAATGGTGCTATATCTTATTCTGAATCAACAGGTAAGGGACGTGACTGGTATTTAGAGTCGTCATTTAACTATAATCGCTCTTTCGGACTAAATACGATAACTGCTTTGTTACTTTATAATCAAAGTAAGGACTACTATTATAGTTCATCAGATTATCCTGATATTCCTCGTGGTTATGTAGGATTAGTTGGACGTGTTACTTACGATTGGAATAATCGTTATATGGCTGAGTTCAATGTAGGTTACAACGGATCAGAAAACTTTGCTCCAAGCAAACGTTTCGGTACTTTCCCGGCTGGATCTATCGGATGGATTGCCAGTGAAGAAAATTTCTTTAAGCCATTAAAACCAATTGTGAATTTTATGAAGCTGAGAGCTTCCTGGGGTCTTGTTGGTAATGATAAAATCGGTGGCTCACGATTCATGTATTTGGCAGACCCTTATGGAGTAAATAATGGTAGTTTCAGTTCAAGAGGCGGTTATGCTTATAACTTTGGTATTGAAAACTCTACTGCATACAAGGGAGCTTATGAGGATTCTAAGAATAACCCTGATGTAACCTGGGAAAAAGCTTTCAAGCAAGACTATGGTGTTGATGTAAACTTCCTGAGTGATCGTTTGCGCACTACATTTGATTATTATTATGAACATCGTACAAATATCTTGTTAAGAGATTATACAGCTCCTTCAATAATCGGATTTACAGTACCTTATACAAATCAAGGTGTTGTTAATAGCTGGGGTTGGGAATTGTCAGCAAAATGGCAGGATAAAATTGGTGATAAATTCCGCTATTGGGCTGGAGTGAATCTTTCTTATAATCAGAACAAGATTATTGAAGAGAAAGAAGCTCCGATGAATAACAATTATCAGTATGCTAAAGGTCATCGTATTGGTGCACGTTCAATGTATCAGCTAGCTAATTTTTATTATGATGGTTGCGAGGCTGATTATAAAAATAAATATGGTGTAGATTACCCTACACAGTTAGTTTCTACAATTGCAGCTGGTGATGCCGTTTATGTTGACCTTGATAAAAATGGTAAGATTGACGAAAATGATAAGACTCGTAGTAATGGATATACAGACGATCCTCAGTATTTGATCGGATTCAATTTCGGATTTAAATGGAAAAACCTTGAAGTTAGTTCACAGTGGACAGGTGCATGGAATGTATCTCGTATGTTGTCAGACGTATTCCGTCAACCATTCTTAAATGCATCAGGTTCTACAGAAGGTGGTTTGCTCAAGTATCACCTGGAACATACATGGACTGTTGATAATCCTTCACAGGGATCTTATTATCCACGTGCTTCATGGGCTAATGCTGCACAGAATTACGTTGAATCAAATTTATATGAAAAAGATGCTAAATACTTACGTCTGAAAACTCTTCAGGTAGCTTATGATTTGAATTTTCCATTTATGAAAAAAGTTGGATTAAATCAAATGCAATTAGCATTAAGTGGATATAACTTGCTAACATTCTCTTCATATGTATGGGGTGATCCTGAAACAAGAGCAAGTAGTTCACCTTCTTATCCATTACAGAAAACTTATACTCTTAGTTTGAAACTTGGATTCTAATTAAAACGAAATTAAAATGAAACTTCATAAGAAATTATTTTTCGGAGCTGTCATGGCTACAATCACTGCCATAGGTACAGGCTCTTGTACTGATGAGTTAGCTGTTGGAAATGCATTCCTCGACAAAGCTGCCGGAGCATCAGTAACTCAAGATACCGTATTCAATAATCCAGAATATACACGTCAGTTTCTGGCTGCAATTTATTCACTGCAATATTATGGACTACCATATCAAAGTAGTTCGAGCGCACCATTAACTAGCAGTTACTGGACAGGTAAATTTGATGCATTATCTGATTGTTATCAATTGCATTTCCCAAATTCGGGTATTTATAAGCAATACTATTCAGGAACGTTTAATGCAAATACCGGGGGAGGTATTTATGGTTATTTGACAGAGAATGTATGGGTTCTTGTACGCCGTGCATATTTGTTGCTAGAGAATATAGACAGAGTTCCAGATATGGATGCAGCAGAAAAGGCTCGTCTGTGTGATGAGGCAAGATGCCTTATTGCTTCTAGTTATTTCAATATGTTCCGTAACTATGGAGGCCTTCCTATTATAACAAAGACTTTTACCGGTACAGAAACTTCGTATGATATACCTCGTGCATCAGTAGAAAAAACGGTTAATTTCATGGTTGGTCTTCTAGATAAAGTTATTACAGGTGGAAACTTGCCTTGGGGATATACCGGAGCAGATGCACAAACAAATACAGGTCGTTGGACTAAAGCTGGTGCGATGGCAATGAAGTGTAAAATACTTCAATTTGCAGCTTCTCCTTTATTTAATGATACAAAAGGTTATTATGGCGGATCAACTGAAGCCGAAAAAGATAGTCTTGTATGGTATGGCGGTTATAGAGCGGAACTGTGGACTCAGTGTAAACAAGCTTGTGCCGACTTCTTTACACAGCTTAATGCTAATGGGGTATATGCTTTGACTCAACCTAGTGCTAAAACGCAAGAAGCATATCGTTATGCATATCGTTTTGGATATATAAATGAAGCAAGTACAGAAATACTACATTCAGTACGTGTTTCTACCAGTACTCGTGATTCAAAATATCAATGGGCATACTTAAATAATGGTAGAAATGAGCGTTACTCATATACTCCGACACAAGAATATGTAGAAATGTTTCCCTGGAACGATGGTACTCCATTTGATTGGAGTACAGCTCAAAATGCAGGTAAACTGGATCAAATGTTTATCAAGGGAGATACTGTTGTAGGTAATCAGGATTTGCAGCACAGAGTTTTGACTCGTGACCCTCGTCTTTACGAAACTATTCGTATTAATGGTGTTCCTCAGGGTATTGACTGGAACTCGGGAACAATCTCTGGAAACATCTATGAGAACTGGGTAGGTGGTTCAGATGCCGGAACCCAGCCTGCCACTGAAACAGGATATTTTGCTACAGGATATGCAAATAATAAATATTATGCAGGAGATATATTCTATACTACAGCGCACTATCCTCAGTGGTGTGTAATTCGTCTTTCTGATATATATTTAACTTATGCTGAAGCGTTGTTACAATCTAGTAATGATTTTACCGGTGCTTTGAAATATGTAGATGATGTTAGAGCACGTGTAGGACTTGGCGGACTTGCAGCTTGCAATCCAAGTAAGAACCTTACATCCAATAAGGCTAATTTACTTGAAGAGATTCTTCGCGAACGTGCTTGTGAATTAGGACTTGAAGACTCACGCTATTTTGACCTTGTACGTTATAAACGTGCAGATCGTTTTGAAACAAATACTCACGGCTTACGTATGTATCGTCTAAAGAAAGACGCTACAGGTAAATGGGTACGTGCTACAGATAAATGGTGGAATGGTGATAAGAAGACAGACAAAGCAAATAAAACTGCTCCAGGATTCTATGAACCAACTCATTTCGATTTCGAAAAATTCGAATTGACAAGTGGTACTCGCGTGCAGTGGAGTGGATTTGATGCAAAATGGTATCTTCAACCATTCCCACAGTCTGAAGTCAATAAAAAATATGGTTTGGTTCAGAATCCAGGATGGTAATCGGTAAATATTGAAATTGAAATTTGAAATATTATGAAACGAAATAAAATATTAGTGTTGTCATTGTTGGCTTGTTTAACCATTCCGGCAGTAGCACAACAAAACGATAAAGCACAGCCTGATGGTAAATATGCTGATCAGACAATTGATGTGGGAGCAGATAAAGTGTTAACACGCGGTGAGTCAACTGCTTCGGTATCTGTTATAACCGTCAATTCTACTGATAAGCGTAGTGCTAGAAATATAGGTAACTCAATTATTGGTCAGGGATCAGGTCTTATCTCATTACAAAATGCCGGTAATTATGCTGCTGCAAACCCAACATTCTATGTACGCGGTCTACAGAGTCTTTCTGGAAGTTCTCCGTTAATATTGGTTGATGGAATAGAACGAGATATAAATAATATTACTCCAGAGGAAGTTGAGTCTGTTACTGTTCTCAAGGATGCTGCTGCTGTTGCTTTATATGGCTACAAAGGTGCAAATGGAGCAGTATTGATAACAACAAAACGTGGTAAATACAATTCTAAATCGGTAAAAGTAACCTTTGACCACCTGTTTAATTTTCTGGCAAATAAACCTAAGTTTGTAGATGCTGCAACTTATGGTAGTGCTGTAAATGAGGCTCGTGCTAACGATGGACTTACTGCTCGATATACTAATGATGAAATTGCAGCGTTTAAGTCAGGACAGTATCCATACCTTTATCCTAATGTGAATTGGGTGGATGAAACTTTCCGTGATAATGCAGTTACAAATAAATTGAATGTTGAGTTTACAGGTGGAGGCCAGAAATTTCGCTATTATACAATGATCGATTTGATTTCAGATAATGGTTTTGTAGCTAATCCAGGTAAAAATGATACGTATTCTACACAGAATAAGTATGTGAAAGCAAACTTGCGTAGCAATTTGGATATAGACCTTACTCCTTCAACTAAACTTAAAGTAAATCTTCTTGGTGTGTTGAATGAGGTTAGTCGCCCTGGCGATTCTGCTGACCTTTGGGATTTGGCTTATTCACTTCCTTCTGCTGCTTATCCTATCAAGGATGAAAGTGGAAACTGGGGTGGTAATGCAACCTGGAATGGAACAACAAATCCTGTAGCCCAATCTATCGGTGCTGCATATACTAAAAATAATACCCGTAGTTTGTTTTCTGACATTACTATCGATCAGAGTCTTTCAGGTGTTTTAGATGGACTTAATGCAAAAATCCGAGTATCATACGATAACACTTCAAATATTCTAGAGGATCATAGCAAAACTTATGTTTATGGAAGTGCAACTCCTGGAGCATGGGTTGATGGTGCTCCTACTGTTGCTAGTAATTATACAGGTGGTTCAGATTCAGAAATGAGTACTGACGCTTCGACAAACTCTTTTTCTCGTCGTTTTCATTTTGATGGAGGCTTCGATTATCAGCATGAATTTGGAAAGCACTCGGTATATTCTCAGCTAAAATGGGATTATGAGTTTCAGGATCAATATGCAGTAAATACTACTATTTATCGTCAGAATTACTCATGGTGGACACATTATGGTTATAACAATCGTTACTTTGCAGATTTAGCTTTGGTTGAGTCAGGTTCTAATCGCTTAGCTCCCGGATCAAAATGGGCTTTATCTCCAACTCTTTCTGCTGCCTGGGTAATCTCACGCGAGAACTTTATGAAAGATGTTAAATGGGTAAATTTCCTAAAACTGCGTGCTTCTGCCGGTCTTATAAACACTGATAATCTTCCAGATGATAGTTGGACATATTATATCCAGCAGTATTCAATATCTGGTACTACATATCCGTTTAATTCCGGTTATGGTTCTTCTTTTGGTATGACAACTCTTACCAGATTGGCAACAGAAAATTACACGCATGAAAAAGCTTATAAATATAATGTAGGTCTTGATGCTACTTTGTTTTCTGGTCTTGATGTAACATTAGAAGGTTATTATCAAAAACGTAAAGATATCTGGGTTGAGTCTAGTGGTAAATATACCGATGTAATAGGTGTAGATGCTCCTTATGAAAATGCAGGTGTTGTTAATAGCTGGGGCTTTGAAGCTAGCCTAGATTACAATAAGAAATTTGGAGAAGTATCTTTCAATATTGGAGGTGAGTTCAACTTAAATCGTAATCAAATTAAGGAACAGTTAGAAGAACCTCGCCTTTATAATAACCTTGTTCAGACAGGTCATTCATTGAACCAGATTTATGGTCTTAAAGCTATCGGTTTCTTCAAGGATCAAAACGATATTGCTAACAGTCCTACACAGACATTCTCAACTGTTAAACCAGGTGATATCAAATATAAAGATGTAAATGGTGACGGAACAATTGATGCTAACGATAAAACAGCTATTGGCTACAGTGCAGCTGCTCCTCAACTATATTATTCAATTCATCTTGGTGCAGAATGGAGAGGCTTGGGAATCGATGCAATGTTCCAGGGAGTAGGAAGATACTCTGCTGTACTCAATACAAAGAGTATGTACTGGCCACTTATCAATAATACAACAATGTCACAATATGCCTATGACAACCGTTGGACAGCTGATAATATGGATGCCAAATTCCCACGTTTGAGTTCTGTAAGTAATGCAAATAACTATCAGACAAACACTGTATGGCTTGCTGATCGTTCATTCCTCAAATTGCGTAACCTCGAAGTTTATTACAACTTCCCGGAGAAACTGTTGAAGAATACAAAAATTGTGAACGCTGCTAAAATTTACTTGAGAGGTATTGACCTCTTTAGTCTTGATCACTTGGCTGTTTCTGATCCTGAGTCTTATGGTGCAACTAATCCTTTGAACAGAAGTGTTGTTGCAGGACTCTCAGTAACTTTCTAATAATGAATAATGAAATCTGAAAAATTGAAAATTATGAGACTAAATAAATTAATCATGGTAGCTCTTGGAACACTGGCACTTGCTTCGTGTTCAGACAAGATGGACTACAATGAATATAACGTTTACGATAAAGATTATGTTACCAAGAACTTCACTTATGTGGGTAACTTAATGACAGCTATATATCGTCAGGTAGACTATGACTTCGGTAACTACTATTCAGGAGCTATTTTAGGTTCAGCATCTGATGAATCTGAGTATGCTATCACCGGTAATTCTATCGAAGGTTTCTATAATGGTTCATGGAGTCCAACAAATGCAAAAAGTGCAATCTGGTCAGATAGCTATACCGGAATTGCAGACTGTAACCTTGTTTTGAAAGAATTCCAGGGACTTAAATTTGATGAACTAGTGTTGAATAGTGATTATGATCAACAGATGTATCGTTATCAGAACTATAAGCATGAAGCTCGTTTCTGGCGTGCATATTTCTATTTTAATCTTGTTCGTCAGTATGGTGCTGTGCCATTGATCACTGAGAATATGACTACCGATGAGAAGAATACTGCCTCCAGAACATCTGCAGATAGTATCTTTAATTACATCTTTACAGAATGTGATGATATAAAAAATTCTATAGTTAAGGATTACAGTAACTTAGGTGCTATGGCCTTAAACGAACAGGAAACTGGTAGAGCTAATAATCTGGCAGTACTTGCACTTAAGGCACGTGCAGCTCTTTACTGGGCAAGTCCTTTGTTCAATAAAAATAATGATAAAGAACGTTGGCATACGGCTGCTCTATATAATAAGCAACTTATTGACTCTTGTGAAGTACGAGGAATGAAACTTGCAACTACTTACGAATCATTATGGTCAAAAGACAATTGGAGTGATGCAAAAATAACATCTGAGATCATCTTTGGTCGTCGTGCTGGTTCGATCAGTACATTTGAAGGTTATAACTATCCAGTTGGTATTGAAGGAGGAAATGGTGGTAACTGCCCAACACAAACAATGGTTGATGCTTATGAAATGAAAAGTACCGGTCTTGGTATAAATGAGGCAGGTAGTGGTTATGTTGAAGCCAATCCTTATGCAGGTCGTGACCCTCGTTTTGCTGTAACCATTGCTAAGAATGGAGATACAAGTTGGCCTTCAAGCAACACTACAGCATTGCAAACATATTATGGTGGTTTAAATGCTGAACCGTTGACAGGTGGTACTCCAACCGGTTATTATCTTAAGAAGCATTGTCACTCTGCTATTAGTTTAGCATCGAACAGTAAATATAAGGTTGACAACCATACGTGGATTACATTCCGTCTTGGTGAGTTCTATCTTAATTATGCCGAAGCTGTATACAACTATTTACCTAGTCCTTATTCAACAAGTGATGATTTAACAATGTCTGCTGTAACTGCAGTTAATAAGACTCGTGTTCGTGCTGGTATGCCTGTTTTCCCTACAGGAATGACAAATGATGCATTCTGGACCAAGTATAAAAACGAACGTATGGTTGAGTTGGCGTTTGAAGGTCATCGCTTCTGGGATGTACGCCGTTGGAAAGAAGCTGCAACATACTTTAAGAGTATACAAGAAATGAAGTTGACAAAGAATGCAGATGGTACAATTACCTATACCCGCAATACTGTCAGCCGTCAATGGGATGATAAGATGTATCTATTCCCTATACCTCAGACTGAATTGATGAAGAATAAAAATCTGACACAGAATCCTGGTTGGAACTAATTCAGGATTAACAATATAAAATCAGGGCATCTCTACTTTGTAAGGATGCCCTGATTTTTTTATACCTACCTCCTTTTAATATAAAAAGGGTTTGTTTTGTACAAAATGAGAATGTTTTTTATTGTTTTTTACATGCATGAAGCTTCTAGAACTAGACTTTTATTCGGTTTTTTCTTGATTTAAATGCTTTTTATCACATTTTTTTCTTGAAAAGTGATAGATTGATAATAATAATTTGTATTTTTGCAGCACTTATCAATGATGATAGAAACAATATTATGACAAATTACTATCCACATACCACATCCATGTGCACCACAACCCTTTGGGGTTAGGGATAGTTTTGTGTTTCTACGTGAATCACGCTTGCAGTAGGTAAGCAATCAATTTTAAATCTTATTCTTTAGTTCATCCATTTAACTTGTGTCTTGAGAGGCGTAAGTTCCTAAAATTATAAACATGAAAGTAATGAAATTCGGCGGAACATCCGTAGGTTCCGTGAACAGCATTTTAAATGTTAAAAAAATAGTTGAGTCATCAGAAGAGTCTGTTATTGTTGTTGTTTCCGCATTGGGAGGCGTAACAGATCAACTGATAAATACCTCTAAAATTGCCGCAGCCGGTGATGCATCTTACGAAAAAGATTTTCGTGAAATAGTGATGCGCCACATAAATATGGTTAAGGATGTAATTCCTGCAGGCGAGAAACAAGTTACTCTAACAAAGCAAGTACGTGCACTTCTTGATGAATTGAAAGACATCTATCAGGGAATATGTCTGATAAAAGATCTTTCTGCAAAAACAGCTGATACAATTGTAAGTTATGGTGAAAGAATTTCATCTCTTATCGTTGCTGCACTGATTGATGGTGCACAATGGTTCGACTCCCGCAAGTTTATCAAGACTGAATTTAAGCACAACAAACATACCCTGGACAAGGAACTGACTAATGAACTGATTAAGGAAACGTTCAAGGAGATTCCACGTGTATCTTTGATGGGAGGGTTTATTTCTTCCGATAAAGTTAGCGGTGATGTTACTAATCTTGGCAGAGGAGGTTCGGATTATACAGCTGCTATCCTTGCTGCTGCTCTTGACGCTTCGGTTCTAGAAATCTGGACTGACGTAGACGGATTCATGACAGCCGATCCGAGAGTGATTAGTGCTGCTTATCCTATTAGCGAACTAAGTTATGTGGAGGCTATGGAGTTGTGCAACTTTGGTGCAAAAGTGGTTTATCCTCCTACTATCTATCCGGTTTGTCACAAGAATATTCCGATAGTTATTAAAAATACATTCAACCCATCTGCTCCGGGTACATTTATTGTTCAGGAGAAATCGGTTTCGGGAGGTAAGGCAATTAAAGGCATCTCTTCCATTAACGATACCAGCCTGATTACTGTAACAGGTTTGGGCATGGTAGGAGTTATCGGCGTTAATTACCGTATCTTTAAAGCTTTGGCAAAAGGTGGTATCAGCGTGTTTATGGTTTCTCAGGCATCTTCTGAGAACAATACATCTATCGGTGTAAGAAGCGCAGACTCAAAATTGGCATGCGAATTGCTGAATGAAGAGTTCGCCAAAGAGATTGAGATGGGTGAAATCAGTTGTGTAACGGCTGAATATGGCTTGGCAACTGTAGCTATTGTAGGCGAAAATATGAAGCATACTCCGGGTATTGCAGGAAAGCTATTCGGTACATTGGGACGAAACGGTATTAATGTAATTGCTTGTGCCCAGGGAGCTTCGGAAACTAATATCTCATTTGTGATTGATGCAAAGTTCCTTCGTAAGACTCTGAACGTAATTCACGACTCTTTTTTCCTGTCTGAATATCAGGTACTGAATCTATTTATAAGCGGTGTCGGCACTGTAGGGGGAAGTCTTATAGAGCAGATCCGCTGTCAGCAGAAAAATCTGATGCAACAGAATGGTTTAAAACTAAATGTGGTAGGAGTTGCTAACAGCAGGCGAGCACTTTTCTGCCGTGAAGGAATTGATTTAAGCAACTACAAAGAAGAACTAAAAGAAAAAGGAATTGCAAATTCACCCGAAGTATTCAGAGATGAAGTGCTAGGTATGAATATATTCAATTCTGTGTTTGTAGATTGTACAGCAAGTGCAGATGTTGCTTCAATATACAAAGAACTGCTTTCGCATAATATTTCGGTGGTGGCAGCCAATAAGATTGCTGCATCGTCAAAATATGAAGATTATTTAGAATTGAAGCAGATAGCCCGTCACCGCGGAGTGAAGTTCCTTTTCGAAACAAATGTAGGTGCCGGCTTACCAATTATAAATACAATAAACGACTTAATAAACAGTGGTGATAAGATTCTGAAAATAGAAGCTGTTCTTTCGGGAACGTTGAACTATATCTTCAATAAAATTGGTGCTGATGTACCTTTTAGCCGTACCATTAAAATGGCTCAGGAAGAACGCTACTCAGAACCCGATCCCCGTATCGATCTTAGTGGTAAGGATGTAATCCGTAAACTGGTGATTCTGGCACGTGAGGCCGGATATAAGATTGAACAGGCCGACGTAGATAAGAATCTGTTTATTCCTGACGAATTTTTCAAAGGTAGCCTGGAAGATTTCTGGCAAAAGATTCCTTCATTAGATGCTGACTTCGAAGCCAGAAGAAGAGTTCTGGAAAATGAAAAGAAGCGCTGGCGTTTTGTTGCCCGATTTGAAGAAGGAAAAGCATCAGTAGGACTGCAGGAAGTAGATTCAAGGCATCCGTTCTATGGTCTTGAAGGAAGCAATAATATTATTCTGTTAACAACAGAGCGTTACCGTGAATATCCAATGATGATTCAGGGATACGGTGCAGGTGCCGGAGTTACCGCTGCTGGAGTTTTTGCAGATATAATGAGCATTGCTAATATTCGATAGAGATGAAACATATTATAATTTTAGGTGATGGTATGGCCGACTGGCCAGTTAAATCATTACAAAACAAAACACTGTTGCAATATGCAAAGACACCATACATGGATTTGCTTGCAAAAATGGGAAAAACCGGTCAGCTGGTAACTGTTGCACCGGGCTTTCACCCGGGAAGTGAAGTGGCAAATATGTCCGTTCTCGGATATAACCTGCCACAAGTGTACGAGGGTCGCGGTCCGCTCGAAGCTGCCAGCATCGGGGTGGAACTACAACCCGGAGAAATGGCTATGAGATGCAATCTTATTTGCGTTGAAGGAGAGATCTTAAAGAATCACTCTTCCGGCCATATAACTACTGAAGATGCAGATGTACTGATTAAATTTCTGCAAGAAAAATTAGGTAATGATCGCATAAGCTTTCACACCGGAGTGGCTTACCGTCACTTACTGGTTATTAAAGGAGGAAATAAGAATATTGATTGTACTCCTCCGCATGATGTACCTCTCAAGCCGTTCCGTCCGCTAATGGTTAAAGCTACAGCGCCCGAAGCTCAGGAAACTGCCGATCTTATCAATGACTTAATCCTCAAATCTCAGGAACTACTCAAGGATCACCCACTTAACCTGAAACGAATGGCTGAGGGAAAAGATCCTGCAAACAGTATCTGGCCATGGTCTCCGGGCTATCGTCCGCAGATGGAACCTATGTCGCAGACTTTCCCGTTCATTAAGAAGGGGGCTGTAATTTCGGCTGTCGACTTAATAAAGGGAATTGGTTACTATGCCGGACTTCGCCGTATTGAGGTGGAAGGTGCTACCGGACTTTTTGATACCAATTATGAAAATAAAGTAGCTGCAGCACTCGAAGCACTTCAGACAGAAGACTTTGTTTATCTTCATATTGAGGCAAGTGATGAGGCTGGACACGAAGGAGATGTGGATTTAAAGCTGAAAACAATAGAATATCTGGATTCACGTGCTGTGGGGCCTATTTATGAAGCGGTGAAGAACTGGGACGAGCCTGTGGCTATTGCAGTGCTCCCTGATCATCCTACACCATGCGAACTACGTACACATACTTCAGACCCTGTGCCATTCCTGATCTACTATCCAGGCATAGAAGCAGATGCAGTACAAACTTTCGATGAATTCTCAGTAAAAGAGGGTGCATACGGTTTATTAAAGGAAAATGAGTTTATTAACGCGTTTCTGAACAATGAATAAAATCAATAACATAATGAAATATTACAGTACCAATAAGCAGGCTCCGGTAGCGGACTTGCAGGAAGCGGTTGTAAAAGGACTTGCATCCGATAAAGGACTCTTTATGCCCGAATCAATCAAGCCATTGCCAAAGGAGTTCTTTGACCAGATTGAGACCATGAGTTTTCAGGAAATCTCTTACCGTGTAGCAGATGCCTTTTTTGGAGAAGATATCCCTGCCGAGACGTTGAAAAAGATCGTATACGATACACTTAGCTTCGATGTACCATTGGTTAAGGTAACAGAAGATATCTATTCTCTTGAGCTTTTCCATGGCCCTACACTGGCATTTAAAGATGTAGGTGGTCGTTTCATGGCTCGTCTGCTGGGTTATTTCATCAAAAAACAAGGCCAGAAGAATGTAAACGTATTGGTTGCCACTTCTGGTGATACAGGAAGTGCGGTAGCTAATGGCTTCCTGGGCGTGGAAGGCATTCATGTGTATGTGCTTTATCCAAAGGGAAAGGTAAGTGAGATACAGGAAAAGCAATTCACCACACTGGGACAAAATATCACAGCTCTCGAAGTTGATGGCACGTTCGACGATTGTCAGGCACTGGTAAAATCAGCCTTTATGGATAAGGAGTTGAATGCACATCTCTCTTTAACCTCAGCCAATTCAATCAACGTAGCACGTTTCCTACCTCAGTCGTTCTATTACTTCTATGCTTATGCACAGTTAAAGAAACTAGGCAAGGCAGACAATGCAGTGTTCTGCGTACCAAGTGGAAACTTTGGAAACATCACAGCCGGATTGTTTGGCAAACGTATGGGATTGCCAATTTCGCGTTTCATTGCCTCAAACAATAAAAACGATATCTTCTATCAATACCTGAAAACAGGCAAATATACACCACAGCCTTCAGTAGCAACCATAGCCAATGCAATGGATGTAGGCGATCCAAGTAACTTTGCACGTGTTCTTGATCTTTATGGCGGAAGTCATGAAGAAATTGTAAAAGAAATAAGCGGAGCAACATATAACGATGAGCAGATTAGTGAAACAGTACAGTGGGTATACAATAAAACCCATTACTTGCTCGATCCTCACGGAGCATGCGGATACCGTGCCCTATCTGAAAACCTGAAACCGGGAGAAACCGGAGTGTTCCTTGAAACAGCTCATCCTGCAAAATTCCTTGAAACAGTAGAAAAGATAATAGGAGAGAAGGTCGATATCCCAGCCAAGCTGCAAGCCTTTATGCATGGCGAGAAGAAAACCGTTCCAATGGAGAAAGACTTTGCATCTTTCAAGCAGTATTTAATGAATGTATAACCGGAAACTAACCATTTTATAAGGTTATCATTTTCCAATCATGTACATGTTTGAGTTCAATCTTGTACATGATTGGCTCCAAACATGTACATGTTTTTGGTATCCTCCCGCCATTGCTTTCCTAATCTTACACTTCGCTTTCATTAACCCAATTACGGCTACTATTTAATATCTTTAGCCCCGTTTTCAGTAGACTACTTTACATTCTACCACTGATAATGGTTGACTTTTTCTTCCTGATTTGTTAGTCTTTCTAAGTTGTATAAAATATTACATCTGATAATCAGGTGGTTATATTTTGCGTGGTGTAGATGGTGTACTAAAAAAGCTCTTTTTTCATTCTGGAAAATATAAATTTGAAAATTCCGCAATTTGCAGAATTTTTGAAATTAATTCTGTGGAAAGCTAAAATAGTCTTTTTATCTACACCATCTACACCACTTTTGTAGTTGTGTATTTTGTAATGCGTTGATTATTAATTAAATATATTTTAGTGGGTGTCAGAGGTGTCAGTAAAACAATACTTTTTCCGTTTTGAGAAATCAAATTCTGATAATTCCGCAAATTGCGGAATTATTGAAATTCATTTTCTGGAATGGAGAAACAGGCTTTTTTACTGACACCTCTGACACCTGGTCATTTTTATTTGGCTTATTTATAGTGGTTTATGGATATGAGGTAAATGCATATGTTGTGATTGGCAAAGAACTAATCTGTTTATTGCTGAATTTATTTGCTTAATTTAATCTATATAATAAATGGTAAAGTCTGTAGCTTTTTACATAATTACTACATTTACACCAATAAAAAGTAAAATTATGGATAAAGAAAGATATTTCCGCCATTTCAAAGGAGGTTTATATAAGATGATAACTGTTGCCAAAGATAGCGAGACATTAGAACGTATGGTTGTTTATCAAGCTTTGTATGGTGAAAAGGGGTTCTGGGTTCGTCCTGAGAAAATGTTTTTTGAGACTGTAGTCAGAGATGGAGTAGAGATTCCTCGTTTTAAAGAAATAACGGAGGAAGAAATTAGCATATTATAATTGTATTGTTTAACGCTGATTATATTTGCGGATAGATGAAAATAGTAATCCTGCAATAAACATAAGCTTAATAGCTTTTTGTTTGTCACAGGATTATTAATTGATAATTCATTATATTTTTTCAGAATCTATTACAACTAGAATTTCAAACTAAAGTTTAGACCGTAGTTAGCAACTGAAGGCAAAGCACCACTTTCTATCCCCTGAATATTGCCAGAGCTTGTAACTGTTGATTCCGGATCAAAATGCTTAACATCTGGTCCCCAAACAGCTAAGTTACGTCCGTAAGCTGCTATGCGGAATGATTTGATAAAATAAGACTTACTTAAAGGAATTGTATAACCAATATTTATTTCACGCAATTTCAAATAATCAGATTTGAATACATCTTGTGCAGCCGGGCCTGTATAATATTCAATGCCATAGGTTTCTGCATCAATACGTTTAGTATTTACAGTTCCATCAGCCAATACTCCTTTCAACAATACACCACCACCGTTAGCAATAGATTCACGGATATTCACTCCGTTTTCATTTATAGCAGCTGTTTCCTCAAGCATACCAGAATACATACCCCACATATAAGAAGTTGAAAAATAATGTCCGCCTTTAGAAAAATCAAACAACACACTTAAATCAAAATTCTTGTAACGGAATGTATTACTCCAACCACCGGTGAAGTCTGGATAGACTTTTCCAAGATTTCCAAGATTTTGCCTATTTGAAGCAGAAGCATAAGTTCCATCTGCATTGATTACTCTATTTCCTTTATCATCATATACAAAATCGGTACCTTGAATAGTTCCATATTCTTTTCCCTCGATAGCACCAATTCTAACTTTAAAAGGAGCATTAGCTAAGCTATAATATGCTATTCCATCAACAAGTTTCTTAACTTTGTTTTTATTTGATGCCAAAACCAGTGATGATTCCCAAGAAAAATTTGCAGTCTTCACCGGAGTTCCATGAAGTGATAATTCAACACCTTTATTACTTATTACCCCAGAGTTTGCTGTAGAATGTATATATGTACCATTTATAGGAATAATCTGATTTTTTGTTTCACTTGAATAGATTGTTGCTTCAAAGCCCAGGCGGTTATTCAAGAAAGACATTTCAAGACCGGCTTCATAAGAATTTGTAGACTCTGGTTTCAGATCACTATTTTTTAAAGCAGTACTCATATTATATCCTGGAGTAGCAGTGATATCTGTATACGGAGAATATGTATCTATTGTTTGATATGGGTCAGTATCATTATTTACCTGAGCATAATTCAGACTCAACTTACCAAAACTAAGCCAAGGAGTTTTATCCTTCAATAATTCAGAGAACACAAAACTACCTCCTATAGAAGGATATTTATACGAACTATTATTCTTTGGCAATGTCGATGACCAGTCAACACGTAAAGACATATCCAAATAATAGGTGTTTTTATACCCTAGCGTAGCATTTGCAAATGCAGAACGAATAGATTTCTTTTTAAAATAGTTGTCCGATTTTGGAGTGTTAACAGAATTCTTTAAGTTATAGAACAAAGGAATTGCTAAGCCACCATCTGTTTCACCGAACATATATTCATACCTACGATTCATAAAGTTTGAACCAACGTTAGCATTAAATGAGAAATCGCTCTTAAAACGAGAATTGTATGACAACATAAATTCATGGTTGGTTTCAATCTGTTGACGAGATATCTCATAGTAACGAGATAGTTCGTTAGAATAAACAGCATTACGTTCATACTGTTTGTCAACAAAGAAATCAACATTTGCTTTATATTGGAACTTTAAGTTATCCAGAATTTTGTAGCTCAATCCAACATTGCCATAAATACGGTTACGTGAATCGTTTTCATAATTCATATAACGTGACCAATATGGGTTATCGTTGTACATTGGCGTTGGATTATCCCATCCTGCACGGTTCCAGGTTACCTGATGTCCGATTGAATTCATATACATACTCTTTAATTCTTTCATATCAAGTTCACGGTGTCCCCATTGAATGAATTGTTTCATAACATTGTTATCACTGTTTCCGGTTTCTGGACGTCCTTTTGCTCTTGAATTGAAGTAAGTAACGTTAGTGAATACTTCCAAACGTTTATCTGCACTAATTGTAGAAGCAGCAACATTAAAAATATTCTTTGTTAAAGAGCTGTTTGGCATATAACCAGTAAGATCTGAATTTGTATATGATATACGTGCATTTGCTCTGTCTGTTGCCTGACTTACAGCAATGTTATTAGTAAACGATACACCAGTTTCAAAGAAATCATCAATATCATGTTTAGGAGCATTCCATTTGGAAGTTGTTGGATTTCCAACTTTTCCACCATCTTCCCATTTTGCTAAATCAAGCCATGAAACGAATGTTTGTCCTTCGTATTTATCACCCCAGCTTACGTCAGTAGCCATATCAGGATACAAATAATTCTTCCCGTTGATAGCTATGTTTTTGAATCCATAATAACCACCACCATATAGCTTTTGCATCTTCGGTAATTTATTCACAATTTCTAAACCAACAGAAGAGTTGAATGTAACACCATATCCATCTTCTTTTTTAGCTTTCTTCGTGGTAATCATAACAACACCATTTGTTCCACGAGAACCATAAAGAGCAGAAGCATTAGGGCCTTTCAATACGGAGATATTCTCAATATCATCTGGGTTAAGATCCTGAACCAGGTTGCCATAGTCATAACCACCTGCACCTATTTGAGTGTCTGTACTATTATAGTCCGTACCTTCGATAGGCACACCATCAATAATGAATAATGGCTGGTTATTTCCAGAGATTGATTTTACACCACGAATGAGTATTTTAGAAGAACCACCCATAGTACCCGATCCACTTTGAATCTGTAATCCGGCAATTTTACCTTGCAATGAGTTAACCGGGTTGCTTACACCACCACGAGCCTTCAACATTTCATCTCCAGAGATCTCAGAGACAGCATATCCCAAAGTTCTCTTCTTACGAGAAATACCTAAAGCCGTTACAACTACTTTATCAACAACTTGTGCATCAGATGCAAAAACAACTTTCACAGTTGGTTTAACAGCAACTTCTACTGATTTCATTCCAATAAATGAAACAACTAAAGATTTTGCCGAACCTGGAACATTAAACAGCGTAAAATTACCATCAATATCACTGATAGTTCCAACAGTTGTACCCTTCACTAATATGGACGCTCCAACAACAGGTTGCCCGTCATCTTCCCAAATAACAACTCCTGTTACTTTTTGATTTTGTGCGGTTACCATACTAATACCTGCAAAAAAGCATGTCAATAACAACATCAATGTTTTTTTCATAAATTCACTAATAAAGATAAATCTCATAATAATACTTACTTTACTCTAATATTTTGCAAAGATACTAAGAGTCTGTTTAAATTTAAGAAATAAGAATGAAATTATTTTCTTTTTTTTGATAAAATGATTTTTTTAGTTTTACAATTTGAATAATAATGTACTTAACGGGTTTCATGGTAATAAGTAAGTTATAGAAATTAAAAGTTATGTATTCAAGGAATTTTTCCACCAAGCTGGTGGAAATAATATTATCATTTTAATAGTTTCACAGCCTGTGACACAAAAAAATAAAGGCTCAAATCGCATTGCAATGAATGCGTTTTGAGCCTTTAGGTTGTTTGTTGTAAGTTTATTAAATATTCTTACGAATTTTCGTGAGATACTTGAACAGTAATGCAAACTATTATTCTGCATTCCTTTTCAACCATTCCAATCTGCGCATATCAGGTAAATGTTTCACTTTGAAATGCTCGAATGTTACATTAAATCCTTTTCCATCAGGGCAGGCAGCCATGATTCCAACCATTACAGGAGTGTTATCTTTTAACCATGCATTCCGCATCAGAATGTAATTTTTGTCATCAAACGAATAGAATATTTCAACAGCATCCAACCGTCTGATAGCTTTAATCCAGATATAAGGAACGGGCTTATCTATTGTTATAACACTCCAGTCGCTTGTTTTATGAGTAACAACTGTGCTCAGGTTAAATTTTCCGTCTACAAACTCAATACCAGCTTTAATGTAATTTTCAGGATCAATGCGGAGCATTAGTCCGGCTTGGTCGAATCGTGCTTTATACTCACCTGTAATCTTTACTTTTGCTTCGAATTCGCCACCGTATGTTGAGTAATAGAAAGGGGCGTCATCAACTGTAAATCCATAATGCGAAATACGCCAATAATCGCTTTGTGGAGTAACATACATCGAAATAGTCTTATCCTTAATTTCCCATTGTTCGGGTTCATTATACCATTGCATCTTTTCTAATGTTTGAGCAGATATTATTTGTGTAATAAGCAACGCAAATAATATTGAAACAGTTTTTTTATTTGTTTTCATATTTAATTTCTCTAAAATAGAATAACCATGTGTTTTAATTACCTTTGCAAAGGTAAATGCTTGTATACAAAAAGGCAATACTGATTAATAACCATTCTTTTATCTACTATTATGGATGTTATACACAAGTTGAATGATGAATTGCTAAAACAAAAATTCATAAAAAAACAAGAGTTGTCTGCCCGATTAGATGAATGTAAACAAATAGCTTTAAGTTATGCACGTGTAGAAAATTCGATCGCTGTATTGAGTGATATGAAAACAAATACAAGCTATATATTTTATGGAGGAGTGGCAGAAATATTAGGATTGGCTAGGCGAAGCACTACGAAAATTATTCATTCTATATGGGAAGAAGATATTTTTAGCCGCATTCATCCGGATGATTTATTGGAAAAACACCTGCAGGAACTTCGCTTCTTTAATTTTTTAAAGACTATACCAAAGAAAGAACGTACGGATTACCACATTGCCAACAATATACGTATGTGTGATAGCTCAGGCAAGTATGTACAGGTTTTGCATAGAATGTTCTATATAGCAAGTCAATCAAACGATAGCATCTGGCTGGCATTATGTCTTTACAATTTATCGACAAATACATCTTCGGGAAATATAATAATCAACTCAGCCAATGGGCGTATTCTTGAATCTGGTAATCAAACTACAAATAATATATTGTCTGACAGAGAAAAAGAAATTTTGCAATTAATTGATAAAGGCAAAATGAGCAAAGAAATAGCTTCTGATTTATCTATAAGTATAAATACTGTAAACAGGCATAGACAAAATATATTAGAGAAACTCCATGTGGATAATTCAATTGAAGCATGCCGGATTGCAAAAGGACTGAAATTATTTTAGAATCCTTTAAAAAATAGTAAAGGCTCAAATCGCATTAGGATGAATGCGTTTTGAGCCTTTTAATTGGTTATTTTAAGTTTGTTGGATATTCTTTCGAATCTTAGTCAGGTATTTCTTTAATATATCAATATCCTTTTTGATAATAATTTCCAGAATATCTTTCAACTCACGGTAGATATTCTCCACTTGTAGCAGAGTCAGAATGCTTAGGTTAAAAAAGGACTCTGAAAGCAGGTAGTCATTTTCACACATTTTATTTTTATATCTTTTTTAAAACTGAGGTTCATATAATTATCTCACTGTTTTTAGGAACTAAAGTGGATATAACTTTGTTAATTTACCAGATGTGAATCAAAAATACTGTTTTTAAAATATTTGGAGTAACCATCGATTTTTATATTTTTAAATTATAAAAATATGATTAATTTCTCAAAAATTAAGATCCCTGAATTAATACGATTTAAAGAAAGTTCAGAAGACCAACCTCTCCGTGGAGAATTATTCAATGTGGATCAGTTATCTCAATATGCCCAGAAGCTTGCTTCTGATCAGCAGAAAATTTGTGAAGACGGAGAAGGCTTTTTGCTTGAAAAACTGAACTATAATGATGCGGTGTTGCGTGATTATAACCGTTTGATTCTTGCTGTCAAGAGACCGCGAAATATCACACCAGCAGCTGAATGGTTAGTGGATAACTTTTATCTTATTGAAGAACATATTCAGCTTGCCAGACGCCATTTTTCAAAAAAGTATAGTAGACAATTGCCTATTCTCTACAAGGGGCAGACAAAAGGCCTCCCACGTATTTACGAAATAGTGCTTGAACTCATTTCGCATACGGATGCACAAATTGATGTTGAATCACTTTATGCATTTTTTGAAGCTTACCAAACTGAATTGACCTTAAAACTGGGAGAGCTATGGGCTATTCCGATAATGTTGAGGCTGGCATTAATAGAGAACCTTTATCGCATTGTGTCACGTCTTAAAGTGAATCAAGCCCATCGTGATATGGCTAATTTTTGGGTCGATAAACTTCAGCAGATGGCAGGTACAAGCCCATCAAAGCTGGTGGAGGTATTGGCCGAGATGGCCAAATCTGATATTCCACTGAGTAGTGCTTTTGTATTTGAATTTTGCCAGAGATTATCGTCTCAGAATCCGATGTTGCACATGGCACGTAGTTGGCTTGAACAACGATTGGCTGAGACCGGTTTGTCCATTGAGGAATTAATACATGACGAGAGTCAAGATCAGGCTGCCAATCAATTGTCTGTGAGTCATTCTATAGGAAGCCTTCGTTTTCTTGGAACTACAGACTGGCAGATTTTTGTTGAGAAATTGAGCATTGTTGACCGTACTTTGCGTAACGATCCTGAAGGTACATATTGTATCATGGATTTTTCCACGCGAGATCGTTACCGTCATGTGATTGAAGAATTTGCCAAAAGAAGCCCTTTTTCAGAGGAAGAAGTAGCCCAAAAAGCAATCAAATTAGCTAAAGATGCCTTTGCTCAGAAGCTTGATAAACGGAATGCACATGTAGGTTTCTATTTGATTGGAGACGGAAAAACGTTTTTGATAAAGGAAGCTAAAGTAAAAAGTTCTTTTGGAACAACCGTTGAAAATTCTATTCACCGCTTTCCTTTAGTTTTCTATGTAGGCCTTATTACACTCTTTACACTGTTTGGAACTTTTGGTTTTGTGAAGATATTACAGTCTCTTGGCAACTTTGTTATCGATTGGGAATCAATAACTCTGATAATTATTTTCCTTTTTTGCGTTAGTCAGCTAGCCCTTGCTTTGGTTAACTGGATTGCCATGTTGATTGTAAGTCCCAATTTGATTCCACGTCTCGACTTCTCCCAAGGCATTTCATCGAACTGTCGCACCATAGTCGTTGTACCTACTATGTTATCAAATAAGGATTCTGTTGATAGACTCATTGAGAATATGGAACTATGTTTTCTTTCCAATCGTGACCGTTATCTTCACTTTGCCTTATTGACTGATTTTAATGATGCTGTAAATGAAGTGATGCCTATGGACGATTTTTTGCTTGAACGAGCACGATTCAGGGTTGAAAGACTGAATAAAAAATATGCTGCTGGCAGCAATAATATTTTCTTTTTATTTCATCGTCCGCGTCGCTGGAATCCAAGTGAAGGAAAATGGATGGGATTTGAACGTAAAAGAGGTAAGTTAATGGAATTCAATTCTTTTCTTAGAGGTGGCACTAGCGATGCTTTTTCGCTTATTGAGGGCGAAACATCAATTCTCAAATCTGTTAAATATGTTATTACACTTGATACAGATACGCAATTACCATGGGGTAGTGCACGAAAATTAATTGGAGCGATGGCACACCCTCTGAACCGTCCTGAGTTTGATCCTAAGCGGAATATTGTTGTTAAAGGTTACGGCATTCTTCAGCCACGCATAGCGGTAAGTCTGGTCAGCAGTCGATGTTCTCTATATGTACGTCTTTTTTCGGGTGATGCAGGTATTGACCCTTATACACGCGCTGTTTCTGATGTATATCAGGATGTTTTCCGCGAAGGTTCATTTATTGGCAAAGGAATTTATGATGTAGATGCTTTTGAGCAAGCTTTGGCTGGAAGATTTCCTCAGAATAGAATTCTTAGTCATGATTTACTGGAATCAACATATGTTCGTTCGGGCCTTATTAGCGATATAGAAATGTACGAGTCTTATCCATCAGGTTACAATATGGATGCCAACCGTCATTATCGTTGGATTAGAGGTGACTGGCAAATAGCACGATGGCTAATGCCTCGTGTCCCGGTGTCTGATAAAAAGAAAGAACATAATCCTATATCCGGATTGGCTAAATTTAAGATATTCGATAACCTTCGTCGAAGCCTTGTATCACCGGCACTGTTGCTTCTTTTGACAGGTTTTTGCTTGTTTTTCCCTCAAAGTACATGGATCGGTCCTCTGCTTGTGCTTATCATTGCAGCATTACCTATCATAATAGGAATGTCTATTAATGTTTTTCGTAAATCAATTGACCAATCATGGCCGCTTCATTTGCGGGAAGTCTTGCAAAATGGAGAACGACAGTTGGGGCAAGTCCTGCTTTCATTGGCGTTGTTACCTTACGATGCCTTCTTGTGTACAAATGCAGTACTGCGTACCTTGTTTCGCTTGATTTTATCACATAAGCATTTGATGGAGTGGCAAAACTCTATAGATGCTCAACGGACTGCAAATAATTCACTCTTAGGTTATTACACCCTAATGTGGTTTGCTCCTGTTTTTGCAATGATAGGTGGTGTACTTTTATCTTTTTTACAGCCGGCTACATTGCCATATTCGCTCCCTGTTTTACTTGTTTGGTTTGCGACTCCCTATTTTGTTTGGCGGATTAGCTGTCCAATAAAGTTGCATATTCCCGAACTTTCAAGTGAACAAACACTTTTGTTGCATCGGATTGCTCGTAAAACATGGCATTTCTTTGAAACGTTTGTTAATGCTCAGGAAAGTTGGCTTCCTCCCGACAACTTTCAGGAAATACCTGTACCAACTATTGCTTCCCGCACATCGCCTACTAATATTGGGCTTTCATTGTTAGCTAATCTGGCAGCATTTGACTATGGATATCTGCCTGCAGGCAAGGTGATGGAACGTACAAATCAGACCTTTGCAACGATGGGCAAACTCAAAAAGTATCGCGGTCATCTATTTAACTGGTACAACACACGAACTCTTGAACCGCTTTCTCCGTTGTACGTGTCGAGTGTGGATAGTGGTAACCTTGCTGGGCATCTGCTTGCACTCAGTCAGGGGCTCAAAGAGTTAAGGGAAGCCCCAATTTATTCACCGGATATTTTTGCCGGACTGATTGACACGGTGCGAGTTTTAAAACAGCTTGCAGGCAAAAATGTGGCTTTACAGCAACTTGAAAGAGAATTGGAAAATACACCTCCTAATACAGTACAGGCTGCATATAACTTGCTTAAATCAGTTACTAGTCAAATAAATAATATAATTCCATCGTTAGATTCTTCAAATGCTGAATTACAGACATGGGGACAAACTTTGAAACTAAATTGTGAGGAACATTTGGAAGAACTGTTGTCTCTTGCTCCATGGGTTGAAATAGACTACTTGCTTCATAAAGTGAGCTTATCAGAAAGTACAGAAATGATTCTTACTAAATTTCAGATATTTGATAAAGTGCCAACATTGAGCGAAGTTGCCCGTTTTGAAAAAACTATTTGCCCATTATTAGAAACCGCATTGACTGAACTTTTCGAAGTTAATGATCTATCTAGAAAAGAAGAAGCTGATTTCCTTAGTTTATTGTTACATTGTCTTCATAAAGCTGCCAGACATGCTATTCAGAGGAAACAAATGCTTAAATCAATAATACATCAAAGTGAAAACTTTGCACGAATGGATTTTTCTTTCCTTTTCGATGCTTCGAAAAAGTTGTTTTTAATTGGGTATAATGTTACTGAGCAGCGTGCAGATGCGGGTTGCTATGACCTTCTTGCTTCCGAAGCCAGACTTTGCAGTTATGTAGCTATAGCACAAGGACAGGTGCCCCAGGAACATTGGTTCTCGCTTAATCGTCTGTTAATAGTTTCTAAGGGGCAACCAGCATTACTTTCATGGAGTGGTTCTATGTTTGAATACTTGATGCCTTTACTGGTGATGCCAAGCTTTGATAATACTTTACTTGACCAAACTTGTAAGACTGCGGTACAGGAACAAATAGAATATGGTAAAAGACTTGGTGTGCCATGGGGAATGTCCGAGTCGGGATACAACCGCACAGATGTTCATCTGAATTATCAGTATCGGGCATTTGGTGTGCCTAGCCTTGGTTTAAAAAGAGGATTGTCTGAAGATTTGGTTATTGCTCCTTATGCTACAGTAATGGCATTAATGGTGGCCCCACGGAAGGCATGCGAAAATATGCAACGCCTCTCTGCCGAAGGAAAAGAAAGTACTTATGGTTACTATGAGGCGATAGATTATACTCCTTCACATCTTCGTCCGCATGTTTCAAGTGAGAATATCTGTTCTTTCATGGCACATCACCAGGGAATGAGCCTTTTATCGTTGGTTAATCTGATGAAAGGTGGCTCAATGCAACGACGTTTTATGTCTTGTCCGATGCTTAAAGCAGCTGAGTTGCTATTACAGGAACGTATTCCTCAAAGTGTTACTGCGAGCGTAATTCCTGATGATTCGAAATTTGAACTCGAAGGTGTGCATCCTCTTCTTGTGGATACTTCTCAAATAATGCGCATATTCAAGAATACTACTATAGATCCCGAGGTACAGTTGTTATCCAACGGCCGTTATCATGTAATGGTGAACAATGCCGGAAGTGGGTATAGCAGGTGGAATAATATGGCTGTCACACGCTGGCGTGAAGACGCAACATCTGACAACTTGGGCATGTTTATTTATTTGCGTGATAGTGATACCGGCGAATTCTGGTCAACTGCATATCAACCGACTTTGCGTACCATAAAAGGCTATGAGGCGATATTTACTCAGGCTTATGCTGAATTTCGTCAGCGTCAGTCGGGGCTAGAGGTTCACACAACTATTTGTGTCTCTCCGGAAGATGATATCGAATTGAGGCGTATAAAACTGACCAACCATTCACATGTACCTCGAAACATTGAACTTACTACTTACAGCGAAGTGGTAATAGCGCCTCAGGCGGCTGATGAGGCTCACCCTGTATTTAGCAATTTATTTGTGCAAACAGAATTTTTACCTTCTTCTTCTGCTATATTCTGTACTCGTAGAGCGCGGTCGCAAGAAGAAACAGTGCCTCACCTGTTACATCTGATGCTGGTGCAAGGCGAACAACAAGGAAGTCTTTCATGCGAAACTGACCGTTCTCGTTTT
The DNA here is from genome assembly GCF_963677945.1 of uncultured Bacteroides sp. Lineage (NCBI taxonomy): Bacteria > Pseudomonadati > Bacteroidota > Bacteroidia > Bacteroidales > Bacteroidaceae > Bacteroides > uncultured Bacteroides sp. The sequence continues at coordinate 1,341,798 of NZ_OY782578.1, forward strand.
GTAGGTAGAGGGCATTCTTTAGCTAATCCTTTGGCGATGAGAAGTACAGGAGACTTATCAGGATGTACTGGTTCAGTACTTGATCCAATCATTTCATTACGCCGTACCGTAACCATTCAGCCGGGCAAATCCGTAACATTATACATTGCATTGGGTATGGCTGAGACAAGAGACTCTATACTGGCTTTATCAGATAAATATCAAAATACTCGTATGGTTGACCGTGCTTTTGAACTGGCATGGACACATAGTCAAGTTGTGTTACATCAACTTAATGTGACTGAAACTGAAGCTCAAAGTTATAGTAAACTTGCTAGCTCCTTGATATATGCTAATCCGTTGCTTCGTGCTACTCAGGGAGTGTTGAAAAGTAACAGACGTGGGCAGAATGCTCTTTGGGGGTATAGCATATCTGGTGATGTTCCTTTGGTATTACTACGTATTAGTGATGCTAAAGGGCTCGACCTGGTACGGCAGATTTCTTTGGCGCATGCATACTGGCGCATGAAGGGAATCACTGTTGAACTGATAATCCTGAACGAGGATGTTTCTGTGTATCGTCAGTTTATTTATGATGAAATTATTAATCTTATTTCATCGGGTATTGAGGCTCCTTTACTTGAAAAGCCTGGTGGCATTTTTATTCGTAGAATAGAACAAGTACCCCGTGAAGATGTACTTTTGCTGCAAGCAACTGCTCGTATTGTCCTGGATGACAAGCAAGGAATGCTGGCTGAGCAACTTGAAACTCTCAGAATCCCTGAATTAATGGTTCCCACTTTACTACCTTCGCGAACAGCGTTACCTGAGACAGTAGAACCACTTCAAAAACGGGACTTGATTTTTACAAACGGCCTTGGTGGATTTACACGAGATGGTCACGAATATGTTATAACGCTTCAGCCTGGACAAATAACGCCTGCACCGTGGTGTAACGTATTGGCTAATAATCAGTTTGGGACTGTGATCTCTGAAAGTGGAGGATCGTACACCTGGGCTGAGAATTCTCATGAATTTCGTCTCACACCTTGGAATAATGATCCTGTGGAAGATCCTTCGGGTGAGGCATTTTATATACGTGATGAACAAACCGGGCAGTTTTGGTCACCTACTCCGCTACCGGCCCGTGGGGCAACACCTTACATAATTCGTCATGGATTTGGTTATACGGTATTCGAACATAGTGAATTCGGAATTGATTCCGAACTGTGGATATATGTTGCAATGGATGCTCCTGTTAAATTTGCAGTATTAAAGTTGTATAACAAATCGGGGCGTTCACGTCGATTGTCAGTTTCCGGATATTATGAATGGGTATTGGCTAACATTCGGCAGAAAAGTTTGCTACATGTCCAGACAGAAATTGACGTTAAAACCGGAGCGTTGTTTGCCAGAAACTTCTACAATCCTGATTTTGCAGGACGGGTAGCTTTTGTTGATGTGGGTGAAGCGCGTACATTGAGTGGTGACCGTAAAGAATTTATCGGTCAGAACGGAAATCTGTCGCATCCTGCTGCGATGAAACATATTCGACTTTCAGGAAAAGTAGGAGCTGGGCTTGATCCTTGTGCTGCCGTACAAGTGGTGTTTGATTTGGCTGATGGGCAGGATCGGGAGACTCGGTTCAGGCTTGGTTTTGCAAATAGCAAGGACGAAATGCGTCAACTGGTATCGCGTTTCCAAAAAACTGGTGCTACTCGTGAAGCGCTAGAAGAAGTATGGGCTTATTGGAACCACACCCTTGGTACTATAAATGTTGATACCCCTGATCCTTCAGTGAATGTAATGGCCAATGGTTGGTTATTGTATCAGACACTTAGTAGTAGGATATGGGCAAGATCTGGTTTTTACCAGTCTGGCGGTGCTTACGGTTTTCGCGATCAGCTACAGGATGTGATGGCTCTTGTACATGCCGAACCTGCTATTACTCGTAAACAGATACTTCGTGCAGCAACTCATCAGTTCCATGAAGGAGATGTTCAACATTGGTGGCATCCCCCCTTGGGACGCGGCGTTAGAACTCATTTCTCTGACGACTACCTTTGGTTGCCATATGTCACATGCAGGTATGTGTCCTGCGTTGCCGACACAGGTATCCTCGACGAGATAATACCCTTCATTGAAGGCCGGACATTGCGATCCGACGAAGAATCTTATTATGATATGCCTGGCCGTTCTGATGAGTCTGCTACGCTCTATGAACATTGTGTTAGAAGTATTAAAAACGGGCTCAAATTTGGCAGTCACGGGTTACCCCTCATTGGATGTGGTGACTGGAATGATGGAATGAATCTGATTGGAAAGGATGGACGTGGTGAGAGTGTATGGCTGGCTTTCTTCTTGTATGATGTTTTAATTAAATTCTCTAAAATAGCGATTCTGCGTAACGATAATGACTTTGCCGAAAGCTGTCTTGCGCATGCACATGATTTACAACTCAATATTGAATTACATGCATGGGATGGTGAATGGTATCGTCGAGCATATTTTGATAATGGAGAACCACTTGGCTCTAAAAATAACCAGGAATGTTGCATTGATTCTTTGCCACAAAGTTGGTCCGTGATTAGTGGCGCTGGAAATTTGAGGCGAGCAGCGCAGGCTATGGATCAGGTTAACAAACAGCTGGTGAACCGCAACGATAACTTGATTCAGTTATTTACCCCACCTTTCGATAAATCGATCCTCAATCCGGGTTATATAAAGGGTTATGTTCCTGGTGTGCGCGAGAATGGTGGTCAGTACACACATGGTGCCATCTGGGCTGCCATAGCTTTTGCTCTCATGGGAGAAACTGAACGTTCCTGGGAACTTTTCGGTTTGCTAAATCCTGTTCAGCATGGCAAAACAGCTGAAGATATTGCTATATACAAAGTGGAACCTTATGTTGTGGCAGCTGATGTGTATGCTTGTGCTCCTCATACCGGCCGAGGCGGCTGGACATGGTACACTGGTTCTTCCTCTTGGATGTATCGTCTTCTGGTTGAAACGCTTTTGGGCGTAAACAGATCGGGTAATAAACTAAATCTGTTTCCTTTGCTCCCTAAAGATTGGAATAGTTACAAAGTTCATTACCGTTTTGGAAAAACAGTGTATCATATTACCTTCAATCGTATCACAGACGACTCGTTGTCCCGGCTTATACTTGATGGAAAAGAGTTATCGGAAAAAGCACTGCTACCTTTAGAAGATGACTTGAAAGAACATTTTGTAGAAATGTGGCTATAATTATGGATAAAGAAAGGTATTTCCTCCACTTTAAAGGAGACTTGTATAAGTTGGTAACTTTTGCCAAAGACAGCGTTGAGAAATCTCGGTTTAAGGTAATAACGGAGGACGAAATGATACACCTATCTCAACAGGCGGAAAGATATTAAGATCTGATAGCATATTCTCTTGGACTGAATAATACAAAATAATAAAGGCTCAAACCACATTGAAAATAATGCGTTTTGAGCCTTTTAATTGGTTGTTTTAATTTTATTGAAAAAGTATCCTTATTGGTGATAATTTCCAGAATCTCTTTCAGCTCACGACGTATATTTTCTACTTGTACTGGAGTACGAGTATTGGACAGAATCTTCTGAAGTAAGTAGTCGTCTTCACTCATCAGGTCTTTGGCAATAGCCATGTGCTTTTTAATCTTTCATTAGTACTACAAAATAAAAGGTAGAAACAAAATGAATTTTACTCAATAAATCCTTTTTATTAAATGCTGCGATACTTAACTTTATAAAAACTTTTAAAAAAAATAAAGATTTAAAGTAAGTGTTTTTTAGATTTGCATTGTTTTATTAACAAATGCGGGCAAGTCGACACCCTCTTTTGATGTTAAATAAATGTGTAACCATTAAATTCTATTTATGAAAGTTAATCATTCGTTTCGAAAATCGGATTTATTTCGAACCTTATTGATTCTTTTGTTTATAATAATTCCATTTCAGTGGGGTATGGCTCAGATAACATTATCAACTAACCGTACAAATTTAGGAACTGTTATTAAACAAATTCAATCTCAGTCAAAATGCCAATTTTTCTATAATGATAAATTAGCATCTGTAACAATTGAACCTTTGAAAATTAAAGATGCAACTTTGGAGCAAACTTTGGAATTAATTCTAAAAGGGAAAGGTATTATATACAAGATAGAGGATAATATTGTTTATCTGTCAGAGAATAAACAATTTAAACCTAATCAGGAGAAGGTTTCTAAAAAACATAAAATAACAGGTAAAGTTATTGACAATAACGGAGACCCCCTGATAGGTGTTAATGTAATAGAAAAAGGATCAACCAATGGTATTATTACTGATATAGATGGTAATTACAATGTAACGACAGAGGGTGCAGAGCCAATACTTAAGTTCTCATTTATTGGTTATCAAACAGCTGAGATACATGCAAAAGGGCAAAGTACCATTAATGTCACCTTAAAAGAAAATGCTAAGATGATTGACGAGGTCGTTGTCACAGCTTTAGGTATTAAACGATCACAAAAGGCATTAAGCTATAATGTACAGGAAATAAAAAGTGAAGAACTGACAACGGTGAAAGATGCTAACTTTATTAACTCACTTTCAGGAAAAGTTGCTGGTGTGACCATTAATGCCAGTTCTTCAGGAATAGGAGGTGCAAGTAAAGTTGTAATGCGTGGTGCTAAAAGTATTGAACAATCTAGTAACGCTCTTTATGTTATTGATGGAGTGCCTATGTTTAATTTGAATTCGGCAGAAGGAGGACAAGAATTTGACTCTAAAGGAACTACTGAAGCTATTGCTGATATAAACCCTGAAGATATTGAGTCTATGACGGTCTTAACTGGTGCCGCAGCAGCTGCTTTATATGGAAGTAATGCTGCTAATGGAGCAATTGTAATCAATACAAAAAAGGGAAAGGCTGGAAGTACAACTTTAACAGTGTCACAGAATACAGATTTCTTAAATCCATTTCACTTACCTCAATTTCAAAATCGTTATGGCACCGGGAGTTTGAATTCTAGTGTAACAGTATTGGATAAGAGCTGGGGAAATAGATTAAATGACGCTAATTATATGGGATATTCTCCCTCAAAAGATTATTTTAAAACAGGGGTAATTACAACCGAAAACGTAGCAGTTTCTACCGGCTCAGAAAAGAACCAGACTTATATTTCGAGCAGTGCAGTTAATTCACAAGGAATAATTCCTAATAACGATTATGATCGTTATAACTTTACTTTTCGTAATACGACCTCATTTCTGAAAGATAGAATGACATTAGATGTTGGTGCCAGTTATATAATACAGAAAGATCGTAATATGACCAATCAAGGTACATACTCAAATCCTTTGGTTACTGCATACTTATTTCCACGAGGTGATGACTGGAATGATATAAGAATGTTTGAACGCTATGATACACAAAGAAAAATTTATGTTCAATATTGGCCTCAGGAAATCAATGAATTTACCGGGCAAAATCCTTATTGGATCAATTACAGAAATTTGCGTGAAAATAATAAAGAACGTTATATGCTAAATGCAAATTTAAGCTATAAAATACTTGATTGGTTAAATGTTGCAGGGCGTATTCGTATTGATAATTCTTTTAATACATACACCGAGAAATTGTATGCATCTTCAAACACTACATTGACAGAAGGTTCTCAAAATGGACTTTATGGAATTGGAACAACTAAAGATAAACAGACATACGGGGATCTTATGCTTAACTTGAATAAAAACTTCGGAGAATCAATGTCATTACAAGCTAATATCGGTGGTTTAATTTCCGATATGCAAGAAGATGCATTGCAAAACAGAGGTCCATTGAGAGAGGATTTGTTTTCTAATATGTTTAATGTTTACCAGCTTGATAATACTAAAACAAAGCGTTCGCAATCAGGCTATCATGATCAGACAAAATCACTTTTTACAAGTGTTGAATTAGGTTATAAAAGTGCATACTACCTGACATTAACGGGACGTAATGACTGGCCTTCTCAACTGGCTGGTCCTAATTCTGTAAAAAAATCATTTTTTTATCCTTCAGTAGGAACCTCGTTTATTTTATCTCAAATATTTAACATGCCAAAATGGATTTCATTAATGAAGGTGAGAGCTTCTTTTGCATCTGTAGGACTTCCATTTCCTCGGTTTTTAGCAAATCCAGCTTATGAATGGGATAATTCATTGCAGGATTGGAAAAATAAAAGTAATTATCCTTTGTATAATCTGAAACCTGAAAAGACTGATTCCTGGGAAGTTGGGTTTACCACTCATTTTTCTAACCATTTTAATTTTGATTTAAGTTTCTATAATACAAGAACTTACAATCAGACGTTTAATCCACAAATATCAGTTTCTTCAAAATATGACAAACTTTATATTCAAACCGGTAGCGTAAGAAATATAGGTACTGAGCTAGCCTTAGGATATAAGAATAATTGGGGAAAGTTTGGTTGGTCAACCAATTATACTTTTAGCACCAATAAAAACAAAATTATTGAATTGGTTAAAAACTATGTACATCCGGAAACTGGTGCTATTATAAATAAGAATCGTCTGGATGTGGGCGGATTATCACAAGCACACTTTATCCTTAAAGAAGGAGGAACATTAGGTGACCTCTACTCTTTATCTGATTTAAAACGTGATAGTAATGGGTATATATATATCGATGCAAATGGGGAGGTAACAACAAATAATCAAGTGGGCGATATAAAACTAGGAAGCGTATTTCCAAAATGCAATATGGCCTGGAGAAATGAATTTAGTTACAAAAACTTCACTTTAGGATTTATGATATCTGCCCGGATTGGTGGTATTGTTTATTCTGCTACTCAGGCAGCTCTCGATTTGTATGGAGTATCTGAAACATCTGCTTTAGCCAGAGATAAGGGATATGTATTGGTGAATGGAAGTGATATGGTCAATCCAGAAAAATGGTATAGTGCTATTGGTGCCAAAAATGGTATTCCTCAATTTTATACTTATAGTGCTTCGAATGTTCGCTTACAGGAAGCAAATGTTAGTTATACTATTCCTAAAAGGAGTTTGAAAAATATAGCAGACATAACATTATCATTAGTAGCACGTAATTTGTGGATGATTTATTGCAAAGCACCATTTGATCCTGAAACAACTGCTACGACTGGTAACTACTACCAAGGGATTGATAATTTTATGATGCCTAATATGCGTAATATAGGTTTTAATGTTCGTCTGAAATTCTAATAATACAAAATATGAAACTAAATATATCTATATTAAAATTAATGTTTCTCAGTCTCACAGCATCTTTGGTGGGAGCTTGTACTGATAAATATGGGGATTTCAATACTAATCCATATGAAGCTACATACGATGAAATGCAACGTGATGGATATCTTATGAGGGCATCATTAACTGGTATGGAAGGTTGGGTAATTCCTTTAGATGTAAATACAAACCAATTTATAGAATGCTTGTTGGGAGGTTCATATGGAGGCTACTTTGCTGATTCGAATAGTGGATTTAATGGAAAAAACTTTGCACAATATAGCCCTGAAAATCACTGGTTGCGTGTTGCTTTCAATGACGTTATACCTGCTATTTTTATAAGAGAGAGTGAGTTGGCTAATGCAACTAAAGATCCTGTTCCTTTAGCTGTTGGAAAAGTTATTAAAGTTGCAGCTTTGTCACGTGTAACAGATATTTACGGTCCTATACCTTATTCTCAGGTTGGACAAGATGGTAAATTAACAGCTCCATACGATTCCCAAAAAGATATTTATATTAAGATGATATCTGAATTGGATGAAGCTATAGGGACTTTAACAGAAAATCAAACAAACGACTTTAATGAAAATGCAGATCGTGTATATAAAGGGAAAGTAATTAAATGGATAAAATTAGCAAATTCTCTGAAATTGCGTTTAGCTATGCGCATTGTTAATGTATTGCCTGATGTGGCACAAAAGAAAGCAGAAGAAGCAGCTAATCATTCTGTAGGAACAATGTCTTCGAACGATGATAATGCGTACATGACAGTTCCTGTTACAAATCCATTTCGTGTAATCATGTATGAGTATAATAATGGAGATTCGAGAATTTCTGCAGATATTACATCATATATGAATGGATATAAAGATCCTCGCAGAGAGAAGTATTTCACTACTTCAACATTTGATAATACAACAAATGGATATATTGGGCTCCGTTCTGGAATTCAAATTCCAGGTGGTACTACTGTGAAACAATATACAAACATAAATGTAAAAACGAATGATAAGGTGTTGTGGATGAATGCAGCTGAAATAGCTTTCTTAAAAGCTGAAGGAGCATTAAGAGGATGGAACATGGGAACACCGTCAGTTTCAGCTTCTACGCCTCAGGAAGGATTTTATAATCAAGGAATTGATCTTTCATTTGAACAATGGGGAGCCAGCAATGCTAAAGCTTATGTTAGTGATGCGACTAGTATGCCAAATGTTCATAAGGATCCTGTTAATACTTTGTTCTCTTACGATAAAAATACAAGTACAATAACTATTAAATGGAATGAATCTGAAGGATTTGAAAAAAGTCTGGAACGCATCATTACTCAGAAATGGATTGCGAATTTTCCACTAGGAATAGAATCCTGGTCTGAATACAGACGAACTGGATATCCTAAATTTATGGAAGCTCAAGTCAATAATAGTGGAGGAACAGTAGATAATACTCGTATGGCTCGCAGATTAGCATATCCACAGGAGGAATATACAGAGAACAGTGAATACTTGCAAAAAGCTATCACTGACTACCTGAAAGGTCCTGATAATATGGGTACGGATGTTTGGTGGGCTAAAAAGAACTAACAAATTAAAATAGATTATGAAAAAAATAAAGAATAAATTAGTGTTGGCAGTATCTTGTTTTGTTTTAGCATTGCTTTACTCTTGTAGTAATTGGACAGATCTGGAAAACATTGAAGTTAAGACTCCCAATATTACTAATCAGAATCCTGAATTGTATGCTAAGTATTTGCAAAATCTGGTTGCATACAAAAATGATCCTGATCATAAAATAGTATATGCATGGTTTGATAATAGTGAGAAGAAACCTTTTAATCGCGCTCAACATATAACAGAACTTCCTGATAGTATTGATTTTATTGCTTTGATGTATCCAGATAGTTTGGCCGATTTCGAAAAAGAAGAGATTCAGAAAGTACGTAAGGAAAAAAACACCAAAGTTATCTACTCTATAAACTATGAATCTATTAAACAGGTCTTCGAAGATAGAGTAATAAAACAAACGCCGGATTCTGATTTCATTTCTTTTATGGTAGATACTCTTCAACATGCACTGAATATAGCTGATGAGTACCAATATGATGGGATTTCTATTGCATATAAAGGTAAAAGTGTACAATATATGACAGATGCAGAGAAGAGGTTGTATATAGCCAATGAAAAAGTATTTATCGGAATGATATCTACATGGTACTCGAGACATCAGGAAAAAATTCTGGTATTTGAAGGAAAACCAGAAAATATGGTGGATAAAAGTATTTTGGAAAAGTGTAAAAACATCTTATTGCCTGTAAATGCTGTTACTAATGAATCATTATTTAATTATACTCTGGAAATGTCTATGGCTGATGGAGTACCAGTTGATCGGTTTGGAATTATTGCAACAACAACCTCTTTAGATACATCAGACAAGAAAACAGGATATTTAGCTGATGGAAAAACGCTGTTACTGCCAGCTTCTGCTGAATGGGTAATTTCTGCTCATAGTAGTTTTAAAATTTCCGGTTTTGGAATTTATAATACAAATAATGATTATTACAATCCTGGAATGGTATATAAGTATACAAGAAATGCAATTTCAACTATTAATCCATCTATAAAATAGTACAATATGAAACATTATAGATTATATTTTATATTATTATGTATAACAGCAATATTTTCTTCTTGTGATGATAATATTGAATGTTTTGAGAATAAAGTATATATTAATAGTGCCAAGGTAGGTACTATCTTAGTAAGTACTAACTCTACAGAAGATAGAACAATTGAAGCAGCAATTGCTAAACCGGCAAGTCAGGAAATTAAAATAACTTATAAAGCTGATATATCATTAGTGGATACTTATAATAAATCATATAATGCAAAAGCTATGGCTCTGCCTTCTGATTATTATGAAATACTTCAACCTACAGCAACAATAGCTGCTGGTAGCGTATATTCTACTTCTGTTAAGGTTCATTTTAAAGACATTAGCAAATTAAACCGGGACACAATTTATGTATTACCTGTAACAATGGATAATGCTAATATCTCAATGCTTGAGAGTGCCCGTACTACTTATTTTGTGTTAAAGGGGTCAGCTTTAATTAATGTTGTAGCTGACATGGAGAAAAATTATTTGCACATAGATAACTGGGTAAAACCTGAAGTTGTAACAAATATGACTGCTTTAACAATGGAAACGTTAATTCGTGCCCGAAATTTCGATCGGTTAATTAATACTGTTATGGGGATTGAAGGTTACTTCTTAATTCGTCTCGGTGATGCTGGATTCCCATCAAATCAGATACAATTAGCCACATCAGGTGGTAATTTACCTGGCTCAGATTCTAATAAAGGGCTTCCAACAAACCAATGGGTGCATATTGCATTAACTTATGATAGTTCAACAGGAGCTATAAAAATATATGTGAACGGAAAGCTACAATCAGAAGGAACTAAATCTTTAGGCAAAATTACTCTTGCAAAGAATGGCACAGATGGTTTCTATATTGGACGTTCTTATGAAGATGGACGTTACCTGGCTGGAGAATTTTCAGAATGCAGAATATGGAATAAAGCATTATCTGAAGAAGAAATAAATTCTCAATATCACTTTTATCAGGTAGATCCTGCATCTGAAGGATTAGTTGCATATTGGAAATGTAATGAAGGACAAGGGTTAGTTGTTAAAGACCAGACAGGCAATGGAAATGATTTAACAGCAAAAAATATAATAACCTGGACATCGGTAAATTTACCTGCGACTAAAAAATAATTCAACAATGAACTTATAATTGTGAAACAATGAAAATTAATAAATATATTATATCTTCGGTATTTACCGCTATACTAATTATAATAAGCAGTATATTAGTCTCCTGCGATGATACCATCGAAGTTGGAACTGTGGATGAAACAAATTATGAGACTACCACAGATTTAATGGGATTTTTAACTGATATTGATGGTAAAAGAGCTATTGATAATATAGAATTCAGAAGTAGCGGAAGCAGTGATTTCTTTTTTAATGCTTCAAAAAAAACTACAGAGAATTGTATTATCTCATTAAGCTATGACAAGAGTGTGCTTGATGATTATAATAATAAAAACGATAGCCAGTATGAAGCTTTCCCTGTAAGTAATGTGAATATTGGTGACAATGGTTTAGACTCAATGCAAATCGGAGAGACTCGCTCGAATGGAATTAAGATATCTTATACATCATCATCCGAAATAAAAGCGAACCAATCATATGTAATTCCTATTAAGTTAAAAGTGATTTCTGGTAATTTAAAACTGAATGAAAATGAGTTGTCCTATCTGATTTTTGTAAAAGACATGACTGGTATTCCTGATTGTAATAAGTCGACAGGTATTAAAATTATAAGTTGTATGGAGGTAAATGATACCAATCCATTAAACAACTTGTGTTTTACATTAAAAAGTAATGGGAAACCACTGATTGATATGGTAATTCTTTTTTCTGCAAATATTAATTATAACGAAGAAACAGGACGTGTATATGTTTACAATAATGAGAATATACAAGCGTTGCTAAATAATCGTGAACACTATCTTAAACCTCTTCAGGATAGAGGAGTAAAGATTATTCTGGGTATTTTAGGAAATCACGACAGGTCGGGGGTTGCAAACTTAAGTAATAGCTCGGCTAAATTATTTGCACAGGAATTGAAAGCTATTTGTAATTCTTATCATTTGGATGGAGTCTTTTTTGATGATGAGTACTCATCTTATATGACTCCCGTTCCTCCGGGGTTTGTTTCTCCTTCAAGTACAGCTGCAGCTCGTTTATTTTATGAATGTAAACAAGCAATGCCTGATAAGTTGACTTGCTCTTACGTTTACAGCCGAACATCATCATTGCCATCAATAGACGGTATGCAATCTGGTTCTTTTGTAGATTATGGAATACATGATTATGGGAGAGGTACAGATTTGAGTAGTAATTATCCTGGTATGTCAAAATCTCATATGGCACTTTATTCGCAAGAATTTAGCCTGGGACGTTATACAAGTGATTCAAATCTTCAGACTTTACGTACAAATGGCTATGGAGCTCATATGATATTTGCTATGGATCCAAATCGCTCGAACTTGAGCAGGCAAATGACAGCTATGCAAAGTATAGCTAAAGTTTTATTTGATGATGAATTGGTTTATGATGGTAAACCCTATTCTAAAGATTGGTAATTAATAAATAAAAAATTATTATGAATATAAAATATAAACTGATATTATTTGCAATTGCAATATCGTCTATTAGTTTTATTTCGTGTAAAGATGACAAAGAAGATATTATTCCTGTTGAAATTCCGGAATTAGAGTTAGGGAAATCAACAATTGAGATATCTGTTGATAGTACTGCAATAGTAAATATAACTCAAGGGGCAGGTGAGTACCAAGTATTTTCTCTGAATTCAGATATTGCTAAAGCTGAATTATCTGATAATAAAATATATATTAAAGGAGTGACTAATGGCACAACTTCTATCCTGGTTTCTGATAAAAACAATGAATTCAGGCAAATAAAAATAGTGTCACATTATAATGCAATAAAGTTGGCTAATAATTCTGTGAATATTAGTATGAAATTAGGGAATGATGCTCAGATATCTCTGAGAATATTAGGAGGAAATGGTTCCTATATTGCAAAAAGTGACACTAATATTGTGGATACTTCAATCTCTGGTGATAGTATTATACAAATCGTAGCCCATAAAAAAGGAGTTGCCAACATAAAAGTATCTGATTCATATGGACTTTCTACAAATGTTACAGTCAATGTAGAAACTACAACTATTCCTTATTCTGAAGATGAACTGAATTCTATAAAATCTGATGCTACCTCAAGATTCTCTTTTTATGGATATTCTATACCTTCTAGTACTAGTTCATCCTTTAAATTAGTAAATACAGTTGAAAATGGAAAGAATCTGTATGGTTGGACTTATTATTCTTCTTATTATTATATGAAATTTTATTTTTCAGGTGATAATAATTTAGGGATCAAAAGTGATGCTACATTTAGCTATAAATACAGTGTAAGTTTTACTGATGAACCTCTTAATTTGGAGATTATAAAGAATGATGGTACTAAAATATGGGCTACATTCTCTTTTGTGAAGAATGAGAAGTTATATTATGGATATTTTTGTACAAATAAAAATAGTCAGTAATACCAAAGTGTACTCTTGTAGATAGAGTAGATATTAATTTGTTTAGTTTCATAAGAATGTGGAGACTTACTTTGATTAAGCCTCCACTTTTTATTATAAATAAAATTATGTAGCCCCGGTAATATTGTTATTTTCAGAATAACTTTTAAGACGAAAAAATAAAATAGTTTTTTATCTTTGCTTTAAGAAATTGCAATCATATATAGGTAATAATTATTTTGCTTTATGCATTACTTACGTTATACTATTCCCACTTATATTCTCTAAACTGAAATTCTAAAGAATTTTTAAAAATAGAAAATACTATAAGTGTTTTTTGAAGTATGATTGTTTCTACTATGTATTGTTATATAACTTTAATCGAAATATATGAAAAACAACATGAACGTTGATCATGTTTATATAGCATTTGATGGGGTATTTCAAAAGTATTACCCTAAATTACTTTTTTATGCTACCCGGTTTTTAAGTATTGACGAAGCTGAAGATGTTGTACAAGATACTTTTCTAGAACTTTGGAAGCATAAGGAATCTATAGAGATGGATGGCGAAGTTCAGGCGTATCTTTATCGTTTAGTTTATAACAAAGCAATTAATGTACTAAAACATAAGAAAGTAGAAAACGATTATAGTGCTGAGGCTGAAGAGGTTTATAAACGTAAAATAGCTTTTTATGAACCTGACTATAATGATACTATGAAGAGAATAGAAAATATGGAACTTCGCAAGGAAATTTATGGAATGATTGACCAACTTCCTGAAAAAAGTAAAGAAGTATTTAAGCTTAGCTATCTGCATGGATTGAAGAATAGGGAAATAGCTGATATTCTTAATATTTCTTTAAGAACAGTTGAAGCTCATATGTACAAGTCTTTAAAGTTTTTAAGAAGTAATTTAAGTCATTTGTTTTTTTTGATTTTATTAAGTTTAATAGATTAAGTGTTTCCTGGTTTGTGGTTGTTTTATATCTAAAATAGATTATATCATGGATAATATAGGTGAAGAGTTATTATTGAAGTATTTGAAAGGTGAATGTTCCAAAGATGATTGGCAGGAAATAAGCTTGTGGTTGAGTAAATCTGAAGAGAATGCGAGAGAGCTGTTTTTAATAGAAGAAGTTTTTCACTCAGGTGATATGGAGCATTTTCAATCTTTAGATTATGTTGAAAAAGCTAAATATCGATTGTTTCGAGAAATAGAAAAATGTGACAATCAAAAGAAGGTGTTATTTAGTTTGCCTCGACTTTTTAAGTATGCTGCTATATTTATTGTAGTTTTAACTTTGGGAGCAGTGGGGGTAACTTATCTTTCTAACAGTCTTTTAAAAACAAATGAAATAATTGTTTCTGTTTCTGACAAAGATCCTGTGAAAAGAATACAATTACCAGATGGTACAAAAGTCTGGCTGAATAACTCTACTGTACTTAAATATCCTGAGTCTTTTGAGAAAGATTGTCGCCGGATAACAGTTAATGGAGAAGCTTATTTTGAAGTAAAGAAGGATAAATCTAAACCTTTTATTGTAAGTAGTGATGTTATGCAAGTAAAAGTATTAGGGACTGTGTTTGATTTAAAAAGTAGCAAATATAGTAAGATTGCAGAGGTCTCCTTGATAGAAGGTATGGTTGAAGTTAAGGGAAATAGAAATGAGGGACAGATTGTTTTATCACCAGGGCAGAAAGCAGAACTTGACAGAAGAACAGGAAGACTGGTTGTTAAACAAGTAAATGCAAAGTTAGATGCAGTATGGAGAAATAATTTAATTCCATTTGAAAAAGCAACAATATCTGAAATAGTTAATACACTTGAACAATTGTATCAAGTGAGAATTATTTTATCTCCAAATATTGACAAAAACACTTATTCAGGGGTGTTAATAAAAAGAGAAAGCATAGATTCTGTACTTAATTCTTTAAGAAATGCTGTACCTATTAATTTTAAAGTTAGTGATAATAACTTAATATACATCCATCCAGCACATAATGGGCAATAATATAGAGCAAACTTTAAGTGAATGACTTTGAATTATTAGTTCTTTACATTTACTATAATCTTAATAATGACAATGCAATGAGGCGCATATTATTATTCCTTATTTTCTTAATCTTTCAACTGTCTTTGGTTGCACAAAAAAATAATGTAGTATGCTCAGATGGTCTGTTTCGGAGCACACCGGAGGCGGAAGGTGTGAAATCGGAAGGAATATTGAAATTTATTGAATCAGTAGAAACTTGTAATATGGAATTGCACAGTTTTATGTTGCTCAGACATGGGAAAGTCGTGACTGAAGGTTGGTGGAATCCTTATCAGCCAGACATGCGGCACATTATGTATTCGGTAAGCAAAACATACACATCGACTGCTGTGGGATTTGCTATAGCCGAAAAACGTCTTTCACTGGATGACAAGGTTATCTCCTTTTTTCCTGAATATAGTGAATGTCCGATAAATTCGTTTGTAAATAGTCTGACAGTCAGGAATCTGCTCAATATGTCTGCAGGGGAAGAACCTTTTACAGACTTCAGACTACGTGATGTGGATTGGATAAAAGCATTTCTTTGTGCTAACCAGGATCCTTTGAAAGTAAATAAATTTACTTATAATTCGTATGCTGCCTATATGATGTCGGCAATTCTGCAACGGGTTACGGGGAGTACTTTACTTGATTATCTTCAACCAAGACTATTTGATCCACTGCAAATGAAGGATGTTGCCAGCGAACAAAGCCCGGCAGGTATAGTGTGCGGCGGCTGGGGGATGAGTATAAGAACTGCTGACATGGCAAAACTGGGACAGTTGTACCTGCAGAAAGGAAAGTGGAACGGCAGGCAACTGTTGCCTGCCAGCTGGATTGAAGAAGCTGCCAAAGCACAAATTGAGAATGGCACCAGTTTAACCGACGCTGAGAAAGCCAATTCAGACTGGGCACAAGGTTATGGATATTATGTGTGGCGCTGCCAGCACAATGCATACAGAGCTGACGGCTCTTACGGACAGTGTATCATTGTAATGCCTGATCAGGATGCGGTATTGGCCATTACTGCTAATGTGAACGATATGCAAAAAGAGCTTCAGCAAGTGTGGGAGAATATTCTGCCAGCTTTTGCCAGTAATAAACTACCTGAGAATAGGAAAGCATACAATGCACTGACTCAAAAACTGAAAACACTAGGACTACCTTCACCATTCAAAACCAAGAGTGAAATCAAAAAAGATAATTTTTCGAAGATCTATGCAATGGAAAGCAATGATCTTGGTATCAGAAATATTGCTTTGAAGCAGAAAGATAATCTTTGTTATTTAACGATCAGAACAAACAGCGCGACCCACAATTTTGTATGCGGTAACAACCTCTGGAGATATAGTGAAACAAATAAGAACAGTCCGTATTACAATACTATATATCGGAATCCGATAGGTCTTTCACCATTTGCTGTAGCTGGAAACTATATCTGGACGGATTCTGAAAATATGTGTTTGAATTTGATATTTATTGAAGATAGCAGTAATGAAAATTACCATATTACTTTTGATAAGAAAAGAATCATCGTTCTAGTAACTAATAGTGAGGCTTCGGAAAGCTTGCCAATCCGAATGGTAGGCAATCTAGAAACAGAATTTGAATGAATGCAATAATGCCAGAACTATGACAGCTAAGCCGAAATATACTACATAAAAAGCTATATATTTGTCAGGCCATAGAACTCTTTTTAGAGGAGAATTGCTATTACAATCAGTTTAGTTCTTTTCATAAACTTAAAGCGATAAAAGGCTCAAAACGCATTACGATGAAAGTCTTTTGAGCCTTTTAATTGGTTATTTTAAGTTTATTGAATGTTCTTACGAATCTTGGTAAGATACTTTTTCAGTCTGTCGGCATCCTTATTGGTGATAATTTCCAGAATCTCTTTCAACTCACGGCGTATATTTTCTACTTGTGCAGGAGTACGTGGATTGAAAAGAATTTCCTGAAGTAAATAATCGTCCTCGCTCATCAGGCCTTTAGCTATAGCCATGTGCTTTTTGAATGTAGTGCCCGGTGCTTCCTGATGTTTCATTATCGCTGCAAATACAAAGGTTGAAACAAAAGGAATGGATAATGAATAAGCTACAGTCTCATCATGCTCATCGAATGTATATTCAAAGATATTCAGACTAAGTGAGTTGTAGAGGTCTTTGAAGAAGACTTTTCCCAGGTGATCACTCTCTGAAATGATGATGGCACTTTCACTTGATAAATTGCTGAGGCTGGCAAATGTAGGGCCAAACATAGGATGTGAGGATACGAAACGGAATCCGCTTTCCTGATAGAATTTCTTTAATCCTGTCTTTACACTTGCAATATCACTTAGAATACAATCTTTTGTCAATACAGGGATGATCTGTTTGAAAGCTTCCAGTGTATATTTTACGGTTACTGCATTGATTACAAGTTCCGGTTCGAATTCTTTTATCTCTTCCAGCGTAGTGAAACGATACGTGTTGTATACAAAGCGAAGTTGTTGCGGATTAACATCGTATACGGCCGTTTCGTGCTGGAAACTTAATACGTCTGTAAAGAAGGAGCCCATTTTACCGGCTCCAAGAATTAATATTCTCATGTTGATTGTTGCTTTACTTGTTTATAACTTCCATTTGCTGACGAACTGATTCTTCATGGATTGCCTCGAATACAGATTTTACAAATTCTGCATCCATACCGAATTCTTCACCTTGCGCTCCTCTTTTTGAAAGAATCTCATCATAACGTCCGGTTTGAAGGATAGTCATATTGTGCTCTTTTTTGAAAGTTCCAATTTCGCGGCTGATTCTCATTCTTTTTGCCAGTGTTTCGAGCAATGAGTTATCGCAATCATCAATCTGTCTTCTTAACTCTGCAAGGCTTTCTGTAGTTTGAGTTTCGTTACGGATAACCAATAGGTTAAGGATATAATCTAAGATGTCAGGAGTAACCTGCTGAGAAGCATCACTGAGAGCTACATCCGGATTGCAGTGAGATTCAATAATCAACCCGTCGAAATTTAAGTCCATTGCTTGCTGGCAGAGTGGAGCGATAAGTTCGCGTTTTCCTCCAATGTGACTAGGATCACAGAATATCGGCAAATTAGGTATACGGCGACGTAGTTCAATTGGAATGTGCCATTGAGGAAGATTTCTATATATCTTTTTATCGTATGTACTGAATCCGCGGTGAATTGCTCCAAGACGCTTTATTCCTGCATTGTGAAGACGCTCCAGGGCACCAATCCATAATTCAAGGTCGGGATTTACCGGGTTTTTAATTAATACAGGGATGTCTACACCTCTGAGTGAATCTGCAATTTCCTGAACAGCGAAAGGATTAGCAGATGTACGGGCACCGATCCACAACAAGTCGATATTGTGTTTAAGTGCTTCATCAACATGCTTGGATGTTGCTACTTCTGTAGATACATACATACCTGTTTCCTTTTTTACATCTTGCAACCAAGAGAGACCTTCAACACCTACACCTTCGAAGCCTCCCGGTTTGGTACGTGGTTTCCAGATTCCGGCGCGGAAAATCTTAATTCCTCTACTAGCCAACTGCTTAGCTGTTTCCATCACTTGTTCTTCTGTTTCTGCGCTACATGGACCTGCAATCACGATTGGTCGTTTTGCTTCCACTCCTGGTAATAAAATAGATTCTAATTCCATTTTGAGTATATTTTTTATGTTTTTATTTATTCATGTTTTTAATTCTTTCCAGTGCATTTGCCAGCATTTCTTCATTGCAGCACAGGGAAAGGCGAATGTATCTTGCTCCGTTACTTCCGAATATAAATCCGGGGGTTACAAAAACGTTTGCTTCGTAAAGTACCTTGTCGGTAAATGCTTCCACATTTTCACAAGAATCAGGAACTTTTCCCCAGAGGAACATCCCAACCTGGCTTTCATCGTAAGTGCAACCTAAAGCGTGCATTATTTTGCCTGCTAATTTACGGCGCTTACGGTAAACGCTGTTCATTTCGGTGTACCAGGATGCTTCGCAACTTAAAGCTTTTGCTGCAGCGAGTTGCAATGGGCGGAACATGCCGGAATCGATATTGCTCTTTACTTTCAATATCCATTGGATGAACTGTGCATTGGTTGCAATTACTCCTACACGCCATCCCGGCATATTGTGACTTTTACTCATTGAATTGAATTCGATGCAGCACTCCTTAGCTCCTTCAACACTTAAAAGGCTCAAAGGTTTATCATTCAGAATAAAACTGTATGGATTGTCGTTTACAACAACAATATTGTGTTTGCGGGCAAAGGCTACTAATTTCTCGTATAAGTCCATAGAAGCATTTGCTCCTGTCGGCATATTGGGATAGTTAGTCCACATCAGTTTAACATTGCTCAAATCCATCTTTTCCAGTTCTTCAAAATCGGGCATCCATCCGTTTTCTTCTTTCAGATTGTATGCAACAACTTCGGCACCTAATAATTTACTGAGTGAAGTGTAGGTAGGATAACCTGGGTTTGGAACCAAAACTTGTTCTCCTGGATTCACAAAAGCAAGCGTTACATGAAGAATTCCTTCTTTGGAACCAATCAGGGGCTGTATTTCTGTGTTAGGGTTTAAATCAACATTATACCATCTTTTATACCAATCGGAGAATCCTTTACGAAGCTCTGGTATGCCGGTGTAAGGTTGGTAACCATGTACATCACTGCGCATTGTTTGTTCACACATGGTCTGCAGGGTGTCATTTGAAGGAGGTAGGTCGGGACTTCCGATTCCCAGACTAATGACCTGTTTCCCTTCTGCATTCATCTGCGCTACTTCCTTCAGCTTTCTGGAGAAGTAGTATTCGCTTACGCTGTTCAGTCTTGAAGCAGGTGCGATGTTAAATACTTGATTTTCCTTCTTCATATTCTCCTAGTATTCTTAGTTCTTTGATTAATGGTGTTATTGCGTCTATAGCCTGCTTGTATCTTAGATAATCTTTAAAAGCTATGTCTACATAAAAAAGATATTCCCATTCCCGGCCAATGATTGGCAATGATTGTATTTTTGTGAGATTGATGTTGTAGAAAGATAGAATTGAAAGAACCTGGGAAAGACTCCCTTCAGTGTGGGCTAATGAGAAAACGATATTTGCTTTATTGATGTTTTTTTCTTTTCGGAAGTCATCTGCCATCCATGGATCTGCTATAACAAGGAAGCGGGTGAAGTTATGCTTGTTGGTCTCTATGCCTTCCTGAAGGATTTTCATTCCGTAGATCTCGGCTGCGGCTTTGGAACAGATGGCGGCATGGCCTCTTAGATTTTTTTTCTTTATCATTTCCGCACTCTTTGCCGTATCTTCTGCTTCTACAACCTTGAAACTGGGATGGCTATCGAGAAACTCCTGACACTGCATTAATGCGATGGGGTGGGAGTTAACTTCCACAATATCTTTCCAGTCTTCATCGGGCAGGCAAACTAAGCAGTGGGAAATGCGTAATTTGTATTCTCCGATGATCTGCAGTTGACTTTTACGCAGCAATTCGTGATTTTGCAGAAGGCTACCGGCAATGGTGTTTTCAATAGCAACCAAACCAATAACCTGACTGTCGGCTTTTACTGCATCAAAAACATCCTGAAAATGTGCACAGCAAATCAACTGAATTGCTTCATCAGGGAATAATTTATGAGCTGCTATATCATGAAATGAACCCTTTGTTCCTTGTATGGCTATCTTTTTCATATTGAGTAATTGTGTAAAACAAAAAATCCCGCTTCCTAAGGAGCGGGATTTTTATGTTTATTTCTTTTTATTATTTATGTTCTTAATTTACACATACAAATTCCCGCTCTACTTTCTGGCTAAAGTAAAAGTAAAAAAAGAATGAATATGTATAAGAGAATAATTTCATTTCTGTCTTCTGTAATAATTCGAGGACAAATGTACGACTTTTATTGGAAGAACAAACAAAATAGCTAGTTTTTTTTCAAAAAAAAGAGCTTTTTGTTTTAAATAGTAAGTTTTAGAATATTTTTGCCCCTGAATACATATCAGCAAAGTTGTTGAATTCACCGTTTACATTTTCTTCTGCTTTGGGGTCAAGTTCCATTGCTTTCTTCATATCTTCAAGTGAACCTTCTTTGTCATTGTTAAGGAATTTGGCACGACCGCGTTCGTGGTAAGCCTGACTGAAGTTTTCTTTCAACTCTATTGCTTCGTCAAAATGTTCGATAGCTTCGGCATATTTTTTTTCGGTGATAAGTAACTGTCCCAAGTATAAATAGGCCTGTTCGTTAAATGGATTAAGCTCTATAACATTACTATAATCGGCGCTTGCTTCATCAAATAACTCATTCTGCTCCTTAAGTTTTCCCCGAAGCAGATAAGCTGCCTCTTCTTCCGGCAATAGTTCCAATACTTTTTCTACATCTTCCAATGCGCTGGAATATTCGTTCATGTCTTTTAAAACCTCAGCACGAAGAAGGTAGGCCTGAGCAAAATCATTTTTGATAGAGATTGCATTACTCAGATTTATAATAGCATTGATGTTATCTTTTTGTCCACGGTTACCTCTTGCCAGCAACAAATAGGCAGCAAGGTTGTTCTCTTCTAGTTCAATAGCTTTGATACAATAATCAATTGTATTTTGATAGTCTTCCTGTATGTAGCAAAGATTTGCCAAAGTCAGATAAGTTGAGGCTACGCCTGGATCAACATCAATCATTTTATGCAAGGTTTTTATTGCTTCTTCCAGATTATTCTGATGTATATATGCTTTGGACAGGTAATCAAGAGTCTCGAAATCGTCTTGAATTGCCAAAGCTTCGTTATAACATTTGATGGCATAGTCAATCTGCCCGATACGTTCGGCACGCATTCCGTCATATTTGAATAACTCGAATTTCTTTTTCTCTGCTTTAGCTTTATCGTCTTCTGACTCTCCTGAGTTTCCAGTGAAGAAGGTTTTAAAAAAGTTTGCCATAATATGATTTTTATTTGTTTTTATTGAGGACAAAAATAATCAATTTGCTGAATTGTTTATAAATCCGTCTTTAATATTTAATTTTCCTTCATCCAGCAAGTATTGGATAACAACGCTTATTCTGTCTGGTTCAAGATTAAGTTTTCGGACTATTTCGGCTGGTGTCATGCTCTTTTCTTTTAATACGGTAAATATCTGGGAAGCCAGTTCGTCAAAATCAGCTTGTTTTAATCCGCTTTTATTCTTCTGCAGACAAACATCGCACTGCTTACAGTTGTGCTCATTCTTTTCTCCGAAATAGCGAAGTAGCATTCGGCTGCGGCAGGCATTGTCTGCGGTGACGTATTCCAGCATTGCATTAATACGTTTTACATATCTCTCTTTTCTTTCTTCATAAACTTCTTTTGGAATATGAAGATGGTGAAGCTCAACTCGCTCACGAGTATATATAATATAAGGTGTTTTCTTATGAGGTATATAGTCTATAATTCGGCGTTTAGATAAATAGACAAGTATCTCATAAATTCTTTCCCGGGTTATATTGAGACGAATGGCTAGTGATTCTTCACTAATATAAGCATAATCAGTGAAAATTCCGGTGTAGGAGCGAAGTATAGCCTGAAGAAGTGCTTCTACTTCCGGTCCCATCTCACGGAACTTATAGAGTTCATTCCTTCCTACAGTAAATATCAGTCTTGAAGCATTGTCTTGTTCATCAGTATATTCTATATATCCGGCCTGAGTCAGGATTTTTAGTGCACCATCTGCCGGAACGGGGAAATGCTTGAAATTTCGGCAGAACTGTTCCAGACTGAAGTCGTATATTCTGCCTAGTCCGTCGCCCATGGCCATTTGATAATAGTAGTTCAGGTGTTCATAGATTTGCTTGATGTACTCTTTCTCTGGGAAAGTATCAGACACACGTTTGTTGAGTGTTGCTTTATCCGATTTAGAATAGAGAATTACTGCATAAGCTTTCTTCCCGTCTCGACCGGCACGACCGGCTTCCTGAAAGTACGCTTCTGGTGAGTCCGGTAAATCAACATGGACAACCAATCTTACATCTGCCTTGTCAATACCCATACCGAATGCATTGGTGGCAACCATTACCCTGAATTCTCCTGTTTGCCATTGCTTCTGCCGGAGATCTTTTGTTTCATTGTTTAATCCGGCATGATAAAAATTGGATGATATGCCTGCTTTTCGTAAAAAATCAGCAGTATCCTTGGTTCTTTTACGACTACGGGCATATACAATTGCTGTGCCAGGCACTTTGCTGAGAATATGTAACAGTTCGTCTTGCTTGTTATCAGTTTTGCGAACGATATAAGCCAGATTTTTCCGTTCGAAACTCATGCGAAAGACGTTTTCCCTAGGGAAGTGAAGCCTTTCCTGAATGTCTTTTACTACTTCCGGAGTAGCTGTAGCTGTAAGTGCCAGAACGGGAACACCTGGAAGCAGACTTCTGATGTCGGCAATTTTTAAGTAGGCTGGACGAAAGTCATATCCCCATTGGGAGATGCAGTGAGATTCATCGACCGTAATCATACTCACTTTCATACTCCGCAATTTCAGCTGAAAGATTTCTGTGTCAAGTCTTTCGGGAGAAATATATAGAAACTTGTAATCACCGAAAATACAGTTTTCTAACGCAACAAGTATCTCTTTCCGTGTCATTCCGGAATAAACAGCCATAGCTTTTATTCCCCGTTTCTTCAGGTTATCTACCTGATCTTTCATCAAGGCAATAAGAGGAGTAATTACAATACAAATACCTTCTTTTGCAAGAGCTGGTACCTGAAAAGTAATTGACTTACCCCCACCGGTAGGCATTAGTCCAAGTGTATCATTTCCTTCACCGATACTGTTGATAATCTCTTCCTGTAAATCTCGGAAGTCAGAGTATCCCCAGTATTGTTTCAGTATGTCACGGTAATTCGCCGCCATATTTATTTTGTAGGCTTTATATCTTCAATGATAAGTTGAATTTCTCCGCGTTTATGAGTGTTTTCTTCTATGGAATAGCAAATATCAAAGGATTGCTTTGTCTTGATATAACGAGCTTGTGAACTCTGTCCAAAGGCAATTCCATTCATTACATTGTTTGACTTGTTATCTACTAGCTCGAGCTTGATATGTTCCTGTTCTCTGCCCACTACTTTGCTAGTACCATAATCGTACACATTGTGTGTACAGAAAATAGGTCTATGGTTTTCCGGACCAAAAGGATTAAACTTTTTCAGATCGGAAAAGAAGCGTGAATTAATATCTTTAAAATCAATTTCTGCATCAATATCGATTACTGCACTTTGCTGTTCGGGCAAAATATGATCAGAAACAAATTTTTCAAACCGTTGAGTGAACTTTTCTACATTTTCAACCTTCATTGAAAGTCCGGCAGCATAAGTATGGCCACCAAAATTTTCGAGTAAATCCCGGCAATATTCAATAGCTTTATATACATCAAATCCAGAGACAGAACGAGCCGAACCGGTTGCCATGTTGTCGGTTCTGGTTAGTACTACTGCAGGACGGTAATAAATCTCTGTCAGCCTTGAAGCTACAATGCCAATTACTCCTTTGTGCCACTCTTCGTTATAGAGCACTATTGAGCGACGGCTGGCTAAACCTTCCAGGCGGTCAACAATATTGTTGGCCTCTTCTGTCATGGTCTTATCAAGATCTTTGCGAGTCTCGTTGTATTGGTTTATCTGATTGCTTTTTTCCAGAGCGAGAGAATAATCCTTCTCTGTCAGAAGATCAACAGCTTCCTTACCATTCTGTATCCTTCCGGAAGCATTGATGCGAGGACCAATCTTGAAAACAATATCACTCATGGTGACTTCTTTTTCGTTAAGTCCGCAGATATCAATAATAGCTTTCAGCCCGATGCTTGGATTAGCATTTAATTGCTTTAATCCATGGTAGGCTAGAATGCGGTTTTCTCCCATAATAGGCACAATATCTGAGGCAATACTTACAGCAACCAAATCGAGCAATGGAGTAAGCTGGTGAAAATCAATTCCATTGTTTATGGCAAATGCCTGCATAAACTTAAAACCTACGCCACATCCGGAAAGGTGAGTGTAGGGATAAGTATTGTCTTCCCGCTTTGCATTCAGAATGGCAACGGCAGGTGGAAGAACATTATCTGGCACATGGTGATCGCAGATAATGAAATCAATACCCTTTTCCTTGGCATAAGTTATTTCATCAATTGCCTTTATTCCACAATCGAGTACAATGATAAGACTAACCCCAGTTTCTGCGGCAAAGTCGATTCCTTGAGTGGAAACTCCATAGCCTTCGCTATAACGGTCGGGAATGTAATAGTCAATATTTGAATAGAATTGTTGAATAAACTTATAGACTAGCGCAACAGCAGTTGTACCGTCTACATCATAATCTCCATATATCAATATACGTTCTTTCCGCCCCATGGCCTGATTGAGCCGATCAACAGCCACATCCATGTCTTTCATCAGGAAAGGGTCATGAAGGTCCTGCAGCTGTGGGTGGAAGAATTTTCTGGCCTCTGCGGCGGTCTCAATTCCTCGCTGGAAAAGAAGCTCTCCTAGAATAGGGCTAATCCCTAATTCGCCTGATAAACTCAGGCTTGCTTCTTTCTGTTCTTGTGTAGGAGGTTGATAATTCCATTTGTGACTCATTATATATTTTATTTTTTTTCTTTTCTTGTCGGAGTGTCTCATGCATGAGACGGGGGGCCTGTGAAAACAGGCGTCATGAAACAAAACGTTTCATTTCGTAAAGATACAAAAAAACGTTAATCGTCACCTTAATCAATAGATGATTTTTTTAGAATGGTTATAAAAAACTCCTGTATAATAAAAAAGGTTCAGTATAAAAGAAAATATCCTTTATACTGAACCTTTTATTTTTCTACACAAAATAATAAGTTTTATGAGCAAAATAAGTTCAATTTCAATATGTTAAGCCATATTGTCAAATGATTTCTGATTGTATTTAGCTGAATTCTTATTCTGCTTTTTTCTTTAAAATAATCTTACTGGCGTATGCATTGGATACCTCTTTACAGAATGCTGCAAATTCAGGATATGCTTTAGTGTCATATTCACCCGAACGGAAAAATAGCTTATTAACTATAACTATTTTGTCTCCGTTTACATCAATACTTGCATTGAATTTTCCAAACTTCTTATCTATAATCGGAAGTTTGGGTAAAGATTCTACTATATAGTTTTTTGGAATTTCAAGAGTTATAGTGTCACTATCCAAATATCCGTAGTTGATATAAATAGGATGAATCCTTTTTTTATTAGCCAGTTTGGACGGTCCGCGTCGGAAAATATTGATAGGTACAAAAAGTCTGTTTCCTGTTTTGTTTCCGTACTTTTCACAATTCAAATTGTAATTTACAACGATGGATGGTTTTGCCGATTTATCTTCCTTGTAAGTAACATTATTCACTCTTGCTTGTGGTAGTTGAATATCTTCTCGCAAATAGTCTATCTGTTTAACGGGAGGTAGCTTTGTTATTTCGGATATTTGTTCGTACTGAATAAGATTACTTGTTCGTATAACTTTGGCCGTTGCAGATCCTTCTTCTGTGAGACTAATGGTGGCTGTATGACTTTCTGTATTTAATGAATCTTTGTAAGCAGGCAACTTGAGAACTTCTCCTCCGGTTTCTTTTATTAAAACAGCTTCGTGACCGGCAATGTTACTATGAACATATCCAAGAGGATAATCCGGGTTGGTGCATTCCAGCCAAAGTGTTTTTTCTTTTAATGGAACCTGAAGGATTACATGATTTAACTGGCTAAAATTGGGGAAATCTTTAAATAATTTGGGATAGACAGTGCTTATAACCGTATATGTAGACGGAATACCCAATTCCTTTAACATTGCTTTTGTATAGTTGGACAATGCTTTACAATCTCCAAAACCTGTCTTTGCAACTTCTTCGGCTGTCATGGGCTGGTATCCTCCGATGCCTAATTGGATGCTAACATATCTGGTTGCTTTTGCCAAATAATCATAAACGGCTTTTACTTTATCATAATCGGTTTTACAATCTTTAGTGATTTCTGCAAGAGTTTGTTTAAAGGCATCAGGCAGAATATCTCTATCTTTCAGTAAGCTGTATTCCCAGTCTCCAAAAGATTTCCAACTGCTTAAATTGCCATGAGTCTTGTCGTATGTGAACTCCTTCGGAGTGATATAAAGAATAGGCACCAGTGTTGATAAAGATCTTGAGTAAGGCTCATCTTCAATAGCTTTAATGTTTTTTAGCTTCCATTCCTGATAGGCTCCTTCTTTTCCGTTTTTCTTTTCGGATTGTGCACTCATATTGATTGCCTTATATAGAAATTCAGCGTTTGCAGGTGCATAAAGACGATAAGTTGCTTCTTCTACCGATTGGTTATAACTGTCCTGAGGCCAGAATACAGGTAATCCTAGTAATCCTTTCTTATTTTTAATGACCCATTCATATTTTATTGTTACAGGGTAACTGACTAAAGTTGGGCTGAAGAAGTAATTTTTATCATCTGATGCCAGATTCATTGAAAACTCGGTAGACTTTAATTCGGACTGTTTAATCTTACGAATCAAACGACCACTAGCATCGTAAATAGCTCCGCTAAAGTCTTTTAATTCGTGGAAGGGGTCTGTGTAGCATCCAAAACCTGCATCATCTTCTCCTTTAGAGTTGAGTATAGTAATGATTGTACTTGTTTTTTCTTCGCCACTTACATCAGATTGATACTTGAATTCTTTCTCGTAAAACCTTACTACTGAGTATGCGTTTTCTTTCAGTGAATCTGCTATTTCAGGAAATGTAAGTTGTTCCTGAGCATTTGCAGTGCTGAAAGTCAGAAGGGTGAAAAATAGATATTTAATTTTATTATTCCACATAATTTATGTTTCTGCTTATAACTGTGAAGTTTGTGTTTGATTTGCTGCATTTTGAGGATCTGCCTTTTTTAATACGATTTGCTCGTTGTTCTTGTCAACAATGGTTCCCCAAAAATTACGTAAGGATGCGTATTCTTCTTTTGAGTAAAGTATTCTTGTTAGTGAGAATATATACAGCAATTGTATTTTGTTATCAATTACCTTAATGTTGTAAGTGCAACTGCATCCATCTTTATCAAGGTTTATTTTAACGGATTTAGGTAATTCTTCAACCTGATAACCTTGGGGGATATCTAATACACATGTGAGCTTGAATGTTTGC
The DNA here is from genome assembly GCF_963677945.1 of uncultured Bacteroides sp. Taxonomy (NCBI): domain Bacteria; kingdom Pseudomonadati; phylum Bacteroidota; class Bacteroidia; order Bacteroidales; family Bacteroidaceae; genus Bacteroides; species uncultured Bacteroides sp. The sequence continues at coordinate 1,370,395 of NZ_OY782578.1, forward strand.
GGATAGCTAAACTCTATAGGTAATTTACGAGTTTCGCTTGTGAACTGGTTTTTTGTTAAATGAGGAAATATCATAGGATTCAGATATATGTGCTCATCGTTAAAGATTGCCTCTTTATTAAATGCAAGATTTTCTTGCACAGAAGAAGAAAAATTATTTAGATTTTTAAATGAGAACCCTTTTGCGTCAATACCATCTTCTGTCTCTTTTTTCTCAATATAAGTAGTACTATCTTTGGCCGCCTTGAATGATGTGCGTATCTGTTCGGCATATTCACCAAAATAATATGTGATTCTTTCACCTTCCACTTTGCCTTCAGGAGTAATAGATCCTTTGATTAATGTATTGACGTAATTCTTCCCAATTTTAGTTAAATCAATCCAGTCTCCCTTTCCTTTTACATTATAAATTCTGGCTCTGTCTACCATAAGTTTTGGAGGTAATATGTTTATATCTCCGTTCTTTACTGAACCATCGAGGAAAACAACTGTACTGTCTGTGTCGTTTATTCCCACAATAAAAGTATTTAGTTTATTGATGCTAGGATAGGTTAAAGGCAGTCTTCCCTGATCTCTTGTACTCATCATAATGGGGAAGGCATTTATACCTGCATCCTTCAACATGCTTATAAGAATAAAGTTAATATCAGCATTACTTCCTGATCCTTCTTTTATGGCTTTCTTTATATTATTCCCATATAGACGATAATTTTCGTTCCAGGAAACTTTTTTCTTGAGTAGCTGATAAATGGAACGTATTTTATCATGTGTACTTAAGTCTTTCATATTGATTGCACTCATTTCTTCCTTAAATGGATTTTTAAGTTTAAGCAATCCTCCAAAATCATTTTCATTTTTAAGTAATTCATCAATTTTGTCCCAGTTTGTTGTGTACGATTGGTATATTGAATAAGGAAATTGAATTCCTTTTAGTTCGAAAGTAACTTTTGTACAGAAATCCTCGGCACACCACACATTAGGTTCATCTTTCAAAGCGGGAAGATCATTCACTGTAAATGTTAGTTGTCTGGAAGAGCAATTTACCGAAGACATTTGACGATCGTCGCCCATAACAGAAAAATTCTGGTTAGTAGGTACTTCTTCAGTTTTTAAGAACTCACCACCTCTTGTCTCAATGTTGTAGTTAAAATATTCGGGAATCTGAACCTCATATTTAGCATACATCACCGGAATGCTTTGCTGAATAATCATATCGGCAAATTGCCAGTAAAGTTCGGAAGTTATATTATACTTATATTCAATTACTGTTCCTGCCTTTACTGACGGAATAGAGAACTTTATCTGTTTCCAGCTGGCATTTAGCTGTTCTTCGAAAATGTAACTTTTCTCCATTTTTGTTTTGTTTATTTTTCCATCTTCGAGGTTGTAAGCATATGCCTCAATTCTACTCACAGTTTCTTTGGCTTCGCCCGATTTCCCGGTGTTATAAAAAGAAATGTTTACGTCGGCATGTTCTTTGCCTTCTGCCTTTAGTATTTTAATTTTTGTTTCATAATAGTATTCTATTACAAATTTTCCGTAGATATATGCATACCTCGCCTCTACATTTTTATAAAGAGTTACTGCTGTGGCGGTCGTGTCTTTTGGATAAGAGGTCATGCCGAGTTCGTCCTTGGTTATTTTACCATAACGAGTACTGAATTCTTGTGCAGATGCTGTTATTGCAGATATGATGAACAGCAGTGACATAAGTATTGTTTTTTTCATAAAGAGTGATTTGTTGATTTATTTAAAGGTTTATATTTTTACGATTATTTTGAATATACAATTTAATTGTAATCCTATAATTGGGTAGTTTGCTTCTCTTCTGTTTTTGTTGGTTGTGAAGTAGTTTTTCTTAATACCAGCAATTCAGTGTTTTTATTAACTACGGTTCCCCAAAGCTGACGCAGAGCAGGATATTCATCATTATTATAGAAGATTCTATTTAAAGAAAATGTATATCCCACCTGGATGGTATTACCAAGAACCTGCACATTGTAAGTACAAATACATCCATCATTATCCAGATGAATCATAACCGGTTTAGGAATTTCTTCCACCTGATAGCCTTCGGGAATATTTAGTGTGGTAATCAGTTTAAAAGTGTACGGATAATCAAATTCAACAGGAAGCTTGCGCTCTTCTTTTGTAAACTGATTCTCTGTTAAATGAGGAAATATCAGTGGATTAATGTAGATATGATCGTCGTTGTGTGATAATTCTTTCGTGAAAGAGAATTGTTCTTTTACAATGGAAGTAAAACGATTAACATCAGAAAAAGATGATTTCTTTATAGATATCCCGTATTCTAGCTCCTTTTTTTCAATAAAAGAGGTGCTGTCTTTGGCTTCGTTAAATAATTTGCGGAATTTGTAAGCCTGTTCTCCCGTATAAGAAACCTTTTGTTCTCCATTGACTATTCCTTCAGGAGTAATAGTACCAGATGTGAGAGCGGTAACTGAATTCTTTCCTATATTGGTTAGATTCACCCAACTGCCTTTTCCATTCTGACTAAAAATCCGGGCTTTCTCAACCATCAGTACAGGAGGTAGAATGTTTATATCTCCGTTAGTTACAGATCCATCCAGATAAACGGTTGAATTCTCGTCATCGTTTATGGCAACAATAAATGTATTAAGTTTATTTATGCTAGGAAAAAGATTGGGTAGCCTCCCAAGATCTCTTTTACTCATCATTACAGGAGATGATTCTATTCCTGCATCTTTAAGCATACTCATTAATATGAAATTAATGTCTGCATTGCTTCCAGTTCCACTTTTTATTGCTTTCTTTATATTGCTTCCATAAAACCGATAAGTTCCATCCCATGATATTTTACTCTTTAACAGTTGAAAAATAGCGCGTATTTTATCCCTCTTGTTTGGCATAGATAAAATATTAGCAGTTCGCATCTCTTCTCTGAATGGGTTTGACATATTAAGAATTGCTCCAAAGTCTTCATCTTTTTTGAGAAGTTCGTCAATATCTTCCCATGTACTGGTATAAGGTTTATAGTCAGAACCGGGAAAGCGTGTTCCTTTTAATTCGAATGTTACTTTGGTGCGAAAGTCATCCGGACACCAGATGTTAGGTTCATCTTTTATTGCGGGAAGGTTTATGACGGTGAGAAATATCCTGCGGCTGTTAAACCGTACTGAATAAGTCTGATGGTATTCATCTTCTCCGTTAGCGCTCTGCTCAACAACAGACTCCGATACATTTATTTTTTCCTTCCCTTTCAGTCCCACATTGAAATCGAAGTATTGAGGTATTGTAACATCGTAGTTGCTGTAGATAACCGGAATATCTTGCTGAAAAACACATTCTTCAATCTGGTGTGGAAATTCAGAAGTCATTAAATACTTATATTCTATTACGGTTCCTTCTTTTACTGCTGGTATGGAAAACTTTATTTGTTTATAATAAGGGGTTACACGTTCTTCGAAAATGTAACTTTTATCCATTTTAGTTTTATTTACCTTGCCATTTTCAAGGTTGTATGCATATGCTTCAATCTTTGATACAGATTCTTTGAATGAATCACTTTTCCCTTTGTCGTAAACAGGAATTTTGATGTCTGCATATTTAACGCCTTCTGATTTTAAAACTTTTATTTTTGTTTCGTAATTATATTCTATTATAAAATGTTCTCTTTTATAGCTGTATTTGGCGATTACATTTTTGTAGATTGTAACAGCTGATGTTGTACTATCTGGCTTGTAAACCTTCATGGAAAGCTCATTATCTGTCACTTTTCCATAATTATAGCTGTATTCCTGTGCAAAGGTTAAAACAGATGACAATGCAAGAAGTAGGAATAAGGATACGCTTTTTTTCATAGTACTGATATATATTTGACTTAAGTGTAAATTGAAATTTATATTTTAATATTGTAAAGGTACATCTTTTTTGAGATTTTCAAAATTCAGGAATGATTATTTTTTTAATAATAAGGAAGGAATAAGAAAATGAATTAAATAAAATGTAGTAATGAGAATAGTTTACAATGAACAGAAGAGTGTAACAAGAAAGGGAACTGAAAAATCGGTCAGGCAGCCATGAAAAATGGAAATAACCATAAAGTCTTTTCCACATGATTGGGTAATAATGGGTAGGGTAGTATCGGCCGTCGTTGCTCCTCCTACAGATATCGGAGCAAGTTTACCGAAATATTTCACTAGAACCGGAGCAAATAGTAAGGCGATAATTTCCCTTATTATATTAGATAAAAGTGCAATGGTTCCTAATTCGGCACCACGGTATTCTGTTATGATGATACTGGATAGTGAATAGTAGCCCATTCCGGAACCAACAGCGCAGCAATCGCTTATAGACCGATTGGAAAGTAATAGTGAAGCAAGGATGCATCCGGTAATTGTTCCCAGTATTGTCATTAACGGGAGTAAGGCAAAGCGGATGTTCAGTTGCCTGAAACTTTTCAAGGTATTTGTATCACTGCCTATGCTTACGCCTACAAAGAACATTAATCCGCAGAGGGCGTAAAAACTTATATCGCAGTGAATAATACTTTCAGGCAAGAGATGATAATGGCTAACGATAATGCCAAGTATAAAGAAACCTACAATAATCAGACTTCCCTTCATTTCTTACCTTCCTTTTTGAGATTGTTCTTTGAAATGTATAACCAAAGTCCCCAAGATGCTAGAACACTTCCAATAACACCTGCTATCGTTAATATAAGAGCTTCGAGCCCGAAGACGTAGATTCCCTTAATCAACTTCTCGTTACTTCCAACTTCCATTCCAAGCAAGAAGAGTAGTAGCCAGATAAATCCGGTTACGATACGGCTTACTATGCCGGTTTCCTTATTGCGTAGTCTGTATCCTGCAAATATCCCTGCAGCAATGAACAGTATGATGGTTATAACAAACATTTTTCTTCCCTCTATAAATTAATCCTCTACCCAAAGTAGATCGCTCATAATGCCGTCTGAAATAAAAATGCCCTCTTTTGATAGGAACAGAGTATTATCCCTGATCTCCAGTTTACCTGAATCGAGATAGGTTTGTGCGTTTTCAAGGCAATATTGCTTGAATTCTGTACCAAACTCTTCTTCAAGACGATTTAAGGACAATCCCCACATGGTGCGAAGCGATGTAATTACGAAATCATTATACCGGGTAGTAGCGTCCAGCTCTTCTATATCAAAATCAGGAATCCCCTTTTCTATTCCGGCTATATACTTGTCGAGTGATGAAACATTCCATTGACGGGTACTTCCATTAAAAGAGTGTGCGGAAGGTCCGCATCCCAGATATTTTTTGCCTGTCCAGTAGCTTGAGTTGTGTTGCGAATACATATCCGGTTTACAGAAGTTGGATATTTCGTAATGCTGAAATCCGGCTTTAGTAAGTCGGTCTATCATCAATGCAAAGAAGTCAACACTAGATTCTTCATCCACTTCTTCAACTTTATGCTTTTGTAGCATTTCATAAAGTGGCGTTCCTTCTTCGTATATTAAGTGATACGCTGAAATATGTTCCACGTTGAGGCTGATGGCTTGTTCCAGATCTGCTTTCCAGCTTTCCGGAGTTTCTCCCGGCAAGCCGTACATCAGGTCAATACTTATATTCTGAAATCCGGCTATTCGGCATTCCTTTACAGCACTTATAGCTTGCCCGGCAGTATGTCGCCGCTTCAGTAAGCGCAAAGTCTGTTCATTAAATGTTTGTATGCCAATACTTATACGGTTAAAAGGAAGAGATGCCAGCATCTTTATATATTCCGGAGTCAGATCGTCGGGATTGGCTTCAAGCGTAATCTCTCTACATTGCTCCAGATTGTATTCTCTCTCAATTGTTTCGAATATCTTCTCAAAATTCTCTTTAGATAATTGAGAAGGAGTGCCTCCACCAAAATAGATTGTCTCAACCGGTTCGTTATCCAAATAAGATTTCCGAAGCTCTAATTCCCTGCAAAGTGCCGAAACATAACGATCGGTCATTTCACTCCTTGTCGTGGAATAAAAATCGCAGTATATGCAGCGGGTTTTGCAAAAGGGAATATGTAAGTAGATGCCGGCCATATTTATTAATTTTTCTGAATGCAAAAATAAGGCTTATTTGCTAAAATATCGATATTGAAAGACCTTTTAAATTTCTAAAGCTGAATACTTAAGGAATTATTAACCAGGGTTAGACTATTTATAAGGCTTGTGTTTTTAAAAAGGTCTACTGCTTATATAAATAAACACTAGAGATTAATTTTAAAAAGAGTAGACCTTATTGATAAATGGTCTAATTGTTATTTTAAAGTATTAGTTATAAATATATTTAACCTTAAGGTTGTGTTGCACAACATTGTTCTCTAACACGGCTAAATAGTTGTTTTAGAAAATTTTAATTTATAATTTGCGCTCAAGTAAAAAGGTATGCGTTAAACATATCCGAGTTAATAATTTAAATCTTATATATTATGAAAGTATATCAGACTAATGAAATTAAGAACATAGCCTTGTTAGGTAGTTCTGGCTCTGGGAAAACCACTCTCGTTGAAGCGATGCTATTCGAGAGTGGTATTATAAAACGTAGAGGAAGCATCGCCGCAAAAAACACAGTTAGCGATTATTTTCCTGTAGAACAGGAATATGGCTATTCTGTGTTTTCTACTGTTTTCCATACCGAATGGAACGGGAAAAAATTGAATATGATTGACTGTCCCGGTTCAGACGACTTTATTGGCGGAGCTGTTACAGCTTTGAATGTTACAGATACCGCTATTATTTTAATAAACGGTCAGTATGGCGTTGAGGTTGGTACTCAAAACCATTTCCGTTATACCGAGAAGTTTGAAAAACCTGTAATCTTCCTTGTTAATCAGCTCGATAATGATAAGTGTGATTACGACAATTTACTCGAACAATTAAAAGATGCCTACGGTCCTAAAGTAGTGCCAATTCAATATCCAATAGCCTGTGGCCCGGGCTTTAACTCTCTGATTGATGTGCTTTTGATGAAAAAATATACGTGGGCGCCTGAAGGCGGTACGCCTACGATAGAAGAAATTCCGGCAGAAGAGATAGATAAGGCTATGGAAATGCATAAAGCATTGGTTGAAGCAGCTGCCGAGAATGATGAAAGCCTGATGGAAAAATTCTTCGAAAAGGAAACTTTGGAACCCGACGAAATGCGTTTAGGTATTCGTGAAGGATTAGTAACACGCGGTATCTTCCCTGTTTTCTGTGTTTGCGCCGGAAAAGATATGGGCGTTCGCCGATTGATGGAATTTTTAGGAAATGTAGTACCTTACGTTTCTGATATGCCTAAAGTAACCAATACAGAAGGAAAAGAAATTGCGCCGGATGTTAACGGACCAACTTCTCTTTATTTCTTTAAAACAAGTGTTGAACCACATATTGGCGAAGTTTCTTACTTCAAAGTGATGAGTGGAAAAGTGAAAGAAGGAGATGACCTTACTAATGCCGACAGAGGTTCCAAGGAACGTATTGCTCAGATGTTTGTTGTTGCCGGTGCTAACCGTATAAAGGTTGAAGAACTTCAGGCTGGTGATATTGGTGCTACCGTGAAACTGAAAGATGTGAAGACCGGTAATACGTTGAATGGAAAGGATTGCTATAATAAATTTAACTTCATAAAATACCCTAACTCAAGATATACCAGAGCTATAAAACCATTGAATGAAGCCGATACTGAGAAAATGATGAGCATCCTCAACCGTATGCGTGAAGAAGATCCTACATGGGTTATCGAGCAGTCAAAAGAGTTGAGGCAGACATTGGTTCATGGTCAGGGAGAATTCCACCTCCGTACACTGAAATGGCGTTTGGAGAATAATGAAAAACTCATGATTAAATATGAGGAACCTCGGATTCCTTATCGTGAAACTATTACTAAGGCAGCTCGTGCTGATTATCGTCATAAGAAGCAATCTGGTGGTGCCGGACAATTTGGTGAAGTGCATCTTATTATTGAACCTTACAAGGAAGGAATGCCTGTGCCAGATATTTATAAGTTTAACGGACAGGAATTTAAAATTTCGGTAAAAGGAACTGAAGAAGTGTCATTGGAATGGGGAGGTAAATTAGTATTCATTAACAGTATTGTTGGTGGATCTATCGATACTCGCTTTATGCCTGCTATCTTAAAAGGAATCATGGCCAGAATGGAGCAAGGCCCGCTTACCGGATCTTATGCACGCGATGTTCGAGTTATTGTTTACGAGGGTAAAATGCACCCGGTAGACTCCAATGAAATCTCCTTTATGCTTGCCGGTCGAAATGCTTTCAGCGAAGCATTTAAAAATGCAGGACCAAAGATTCTTGAACCTATTTACGATGTGGAAGTATTTGTTCCGAGTGACAAGATGGGCGATGTAATGGGCGATTTGCAAGGACGCCGTGCCATGATTATGGGTATGAGCAGTGAAAAAGGATTTGAAAAGCTGGTTGCGAAAGTTCCACTGAAAGAAATGTCATCTTATTCAACTTCGCTTAGTTCTCTTACTGGTGGCCGGGCTTCATTTATTATGAAGTTTGCTAGTTATGAGCTTGTTCCGAGCGATGTTCAGGATAAGTTAATTAAAGATCATGAAGCAAAACAAGTGAAAGAAGAATAAAATAGATTCAATATTAAAAGGATTAAAGTCGTCGTTTATACATATATTCGGCGACTTTTTTTTAACAATGATTGATAAATTCATCTTTTTTATAGTAAAATACTTAATTTTATATTATTTTTGCAACTAAACAAGCACTAATATTGTTGTAATATACAAAATATTAATTAAAATGTGCGGTTCGGTTAATTATAGACAACACTCAGTTAAAACTGGTTAATCCGCTTTGAGTGTTAATTTAGGGATGTTAAATTTGTTGTATGAAAAAGTCAACAATCTGGATATTAGGTATTGTGATGGGGCTTTCTTTTCTTAGCTTACTTTACCTTCAGGTAAGCTATATCGAAGAGATGGTCAAAATGCGTAACGAACAATTTGATGAATCGGTAAAACGTAGTTTGTATCAGGTTTCTAAGAATTTGGAATACGACGAAACACTGAGATATCTCGAAAAGGATGTGGCTGAAACAGAGCGCGTAGCTTTAAGCTCTCAGGCTATTCCGCAGTCGGTTGCTGTTGAAAATGATAAAGAAGTTGAAGCACATCATTATGATATATCTTCTCCTTCTTCAGATTTTGAATTGAAAACAACAATGACAAAGCCTTCAGGGTTGCCTAAGGCGATGATTTCAAGAAAACATGGAGAAAATAATATACTTCAAACATCAAAGTCGCTGCAGGAAGCTATAAAAAACAGATACCTGCATCAAAGAGTCCTGCTGGATGAAGTGGTGCTAAATATTCTCTATAAATCAAGTGATAAAGCATTAAATGAGCGTGTTAACTTCAAAAACCTGGATGGATATTTGAAATCCGAGTTTGTTAATAACGGAATTGATATTCCTTATCACTTTACGGTTACAGATAAAGATGGGCGAGAGGCGTACAGATGTCCGGATTATGAAGATGTAGGAAGTGAGAATTCGTATACGCAAATCCTTTTTCCTAACGATCCGCCGTCAAGAATTAGTTTTGTGAAGGTACATTTCCCTTCAAGGCAGGATTATATTTTTGATTCCATTAGTTTTATGCTTCCGTCTTTAGCATTTACATTAGTATTGCTTATCACATTTATCTTTACCATTTATATTGCTTTCAGGCAGAAGAAGCTGACAGAAATGAAGAATGATTTTATCAATAATATGACTCATGAGTTTAAAACGCCTATATCAACCATATCTCTTGCAGCCCAGATGTTGAAAGACCCGGCAGTGGGTAAATCTCCGCAAATGTTCCAGCATATATCGGGCGTGATAAATGATGAAACAAAACGATTGAGATTCCAGGTTGAAAAGGTGCTTCAGATGTCAATGTTCGAACGTCAGAAGGCAACACTGAAGATGAAAGAGGTTGATGCGAACGATTTGATTTCGGGAGTTATTAACACCTTTACCCTTAAGGTCGAGAAATATAACGGAAAGATCAATGCTGATTTAAAAGCTGAAGATCCTAATATATTTGTGGATGAGATGCATTTTACAAATGTGATCTTTAACTTGATGGATAATGCTGTGAAATATAAGAAGCCGGAAGAAGACTTGTTGCTTACAGTAACCACTTGGAACGAACCGGGCAAGTTATGTGTTTCTATTGCAGATAATGGTATTGGGATCAGAAAGGAAGATCTGAAAAAGATATTTGATAAATTCTATCGTGTTCATACCGGTAACTTGCACGATGTAAAAGGATTTGGACTAGGATTAGCTTATGTAAAAAAAATAATTCAGGATCACAAGGGAACCATACGGATTGAAAGTGAACCTGGAGTGGGAAGTAAATTTATAATTGTATTACCTTTACTAAATAATTAATAATATGGACGAGAAAATGCGTATTTTATTATGCGAAGATGATGAGAATCTTGGCATGCTTTTGAGAGAATATTTGCAAGCAAAAGGATATTCTGCAGAGCTATATCCTGATGGGGAGGCTGGTTATAAGGCATTTTTGAAGAATAAGTATGATTTATGCGTATTTGATGTTATGATGCCTAAGAAAGATGGATTTACTTTGGCGCAAGAAGTTCGTGCTGCCAATGCTGAAATTCCTATTATATTCTTAACAGCAAAAACACTCAAAGATGATATACTTGAAGGCTTCAAAATAGGAGCTGACGACTATTTGACCAAACCATTCAGTATGGAAGAACTTACTTTCAGAATTGAAGCAATCCTGAGAAGAGTAAGAGGTAAAAAGAATAAAGAAAGTAATGTTTATAAGATTGGTAAGTTTGTTTTTGATACACAAAAACAAATCTTATCTATTGATGGCAATCAAACTAAGCTAACAACAAAGGAATCAGAATTACTTGGCCTTCTCTGTGCTCATGCTAACGAAATTTTGCAAAGAGATTTTGCCTTGAAAACAATCTGGATTGATGATAATTATTTCAATGCGAGAAGTATGGATGTATATATCACAAAACTTCGTAAGCATTTGAAGGAAGATGAATCAATTGAGATTATCAATATCCATGGAAAAGGATATAAACTGATTACTCCTGAAGCTGAAGTTTAGTATAAAATTGAATAATCCAACATTCTATAAGGGGCTGTCCAGAAATGGGCAGCTCTTGTTGTTTAATTCAGATTTTAAAGTAATACCGATTAAAAGTGATTGGATAGAGTAAAAGTATTGCAGAAAGATATGGCTATGGCTGGTGAAAAATGTTTCTCAGCAAACACTTAAGAAGTACATTCTTATAATAACGGCAGAATCAAACTGAGATTATAACGAAAGAGCCCGGTAAAATACCGAACTCTTTCGTTTTAATTTTATTAATCCATCCATTTTTTTGGGTCAGATCGTATTGTATAGCTCCTTTTTATTTTTAAATCATATAGAACTAGTCCTTTGTGTTATGGAATATAGCACGAAGCACTTCTTGACTTATTTCCAAATCTTTTAGTTGTATACCGTATAACGCTTCTTTTAATGTCAATGCTGCAACCAGCCTTGTTTTTTCTTCTATTTCACGTCCGGTTTTTGTGAGGTGTATAAGGTTTGTCCTGCGATCTTTTTTATCAGAGATACGTACCACAAGATGTTGCTTTTCCATATTGTCGATTAAACGAGTCATGCTTGGTTTGTCTTTAAAAGTTGCATTACACAACTCTTGCTGGGTTACTCCGTCTTTTTCCCATAAGAAAATGAGTACAGTCCATTGTTCTGGACTGATATCTAGATTGTTCTGTCTGAAATTACGGGACAATTTCCTGTTTATAGCTGCCGAAACTTTGCCATTTAATATGGCGAAAATTAGCTGAATATCAAAATTGAATTGTTCTATCATGAAATTATTGTTTAAACAACTTTGCAAATATAATATTCTTATTTCAAAATATAAATGCTGTTGGGTGAAAAAACGATAAAATTAAAAAAGAATTAAAATGGTTTGTGGTTAAGAATTAAATGTTTACCTTTGCACACTCAATAAAAACAAGTATTTATTTTATTAATTAAACGAGTATGAATCAATACGAAACCGTTTTCATTTTAACTCCCGTTTTGTCTGATGTTCAGATGAAGGAAGCGGTAGAAAAATTCAAAGCTGTTCTTCAAGCAGAAGGAGCTGAGATTATCAATGAAGAAAATTGGGGACTTAAGAAATTGGCTTACCCAATTCAGAAAAAGTCAACTGGTTTTTATCAGTTAGTAGAATTCAACGCTGAACCTACAGTTGTTGAAAAGTTGGAAATTGCTTTCCGTCGTGATGAAAAAGTTATCCGTTTCTTGACTTTTAGAATGGATAAATATGCTGCTGAATATGCTGCTAAGAGAAGACATGTAAAATTAACAAAAAAGGAGGATTAATCATGGCACAACAAACTCAATCGGAAATCAGATATTTGACTCCACCTTCAGTAGACGTTAAGAAGAAAAAATATTGTCGTTTCAAAAAAAGCGGTATCAGATATATCGACTACAAAGATCCTGAATTCTTGAAGAAATTCTTAAACGAACAAGGAAAGATCCTTCCTCGTCGTATCACTGGTACTTCTTTGAAGTTCCAACGTAGAATTGCGCAAGCAGTTAAGAGAGCACGTCACTTGGCGTTATTACCATATGTAACTGATATGATGAAATAATAAGGAGGAATAGTATGGAAATTATATTGAAAGAAGATATCGTAAATTTGGGTTATAAGAACGACATCGTAACTGTTAAAGACGGTTATGGACGTAACTTCCTTATTCCTGCAGGAAAAGCAGTTATTGCTACTCCATCGGCTAAGAAAATGTTAGCTGAAGATTTGAAGCAACGTGCACACAAACTAGAGAAGATTAAGAATGACGCAGTAGAACTTGCTGCTAAACTTGATGGTGTGTCTCTTACAATTGCAACTAAAGTTAGCTCAACAGGTACTATTTTTGGTTCTGTTTCTAACATTCAGATTGCAGATGCATTAACTAAGCTTGGCTTCGAAATTGATAGAAAAACTATTGTTGTTAAGGACGCTGTAAAAGAAGTTGGTTCTTACAAGGCTGTAGTTAAATTACACAAAGAAGTTTCTGTTGAAATTCCTTTTGAAGTAGTTGCTGAATAATAGAATTTTTATCTAAGATATAAAAGAGATCATCTCGTTGAGATGGTCTCTTTTTTTTGTTATGCCGAGTATGATTAGTAACTTAGAGGTATAAGGTTTGCTGTGTAGGGTGTGGTGATTAATTATTAGCCAAAAATAAAGATGCCGGCATGTGATGGGTTAGAAGAAGTTGGATGACAAAGTCTCGATCTGAAAAGCTCTGTTTCGCTTTATTCTTATTCAGTTTGTATGATACTGTTTGTTTGGCAATGCGCGACTTCTATACCTAAGTGATTTGCTTTCCTCTCTTGTATTAAGTGTTATCCTATATTATAGGAGCTATATACTCTTCTTAGGGGAATTTGTATGTAGAGGTTGTTGGAATGTCTATCTTGGGATTTTCGTGGTGTATAGCTGCTGTGAGTACTATTAATTTGTGTTCTGATGTTGTTTTGTGTGGATTTAATATATCTGTAAGAAAAGAGTAGCGCTTGTGGCTAATGGGTTGTTTAAGGCTAAAATGCAGGTATGATTATGAGGTTTTTACCTTTTGTTTCTCTTGAATAGGAGAGTAGATATATATACCATTCTTTATTTATAGGTTTGAAATGGTATTTGCATAAAATAAGTACCAATCGGATTTTAGAGTTAATCTATTTTTTTGGGGGGGGTAATCCGAAATAGTCTGTGCTTGGAAAGTGAAAATCTGAATTATGAGCATAAAAAAAGTCTGGTACTTGGTACCAGACTTTAATTTCCTACAGTTCGTAACTAATTACTGAGCAGTTGTAGTTGTAGTTGTAGCTGCTGCTGCGCTATCAGGAGTAGCAGTTGAATCAGCTGCTGCTGCTGCTGCTGCTTCAGCTTCTGCTGCAGCGATTGAATCAGCGATTCTGATTGAATCAGCTTGTTTTGCAGCTTGGTCTGCTGCTTTGTTACCACAAGATGCGAAAGATACTGCTGCAATAGCAACGAACATTAATACTAACTTTTTCATTTTCTTTGATTTTTAAATCTGTAATACAATTAATTGCTTTATTAAAACGTTGCAAATGTATGTACTTTTTTGATATGTTGTATCAATAAATCGAATTATTTTCAATTTTTTTTTTAGTTTTTTCTTTTGCACTCCATTTATATATGTTTTATAACATATTTAATCCTCTGCAATACTGTTATATAAGTACCTTTTAACGCTCTTTTTGGGAGTTTTTTCAAAAGCTGTAGGATAGATTTGAATCTGGCTTACCTTTTCATAGTTTGCTACTACTTTATTCAGACTTTTAAGATTTTCGTCCATGATTGTTTTTAAATTGTCTTCATGGTTTAGTCCAAGAGAGTCTAAAGTTTCAAAGTCCGGATAAACAAGAGCCACTAATTTCTTATTTCGTTCAATTATTAAGCTTTCGGTTACGAACGGCAGATTGTTTAGTTTAGCTTCTATCTCTTCCGGGAAGATGTTTTGTCCGCTTGAGCTAAGAATCATAGTTTTGCTTCTTCCTCTTATATATATATTGCCATCAACGTCTATTGTTCCAAGGTCGCCTGTTTTGAGCCATCCATCTTCTGTAAAGACTTCATTTGTAGCTTCCTCGTTTTTATAATAGCCTTTCATTACGTTTTCACCTTTTACCTGAATCTCTCCTGTAATGTTGTATGCGTCCTCAGAATCAATCCTAACTTCCATAATATCCAGAATCTTACCTGAAGAACCAGGAATAAATTCGTTCCATGAACTGTGGCTTATTAGCGGGCCACATTCTGTCATTCCATAACCAATAGTGAATGGAAACTTAATTTTATAGAAGAAATCAACAACTTCAGGATTCATGGCTGCTCCACCGATGATAACCTCTTTGAAACGTCCACCAAGAGCATCCACTAGTTTTTTTCGAATCTGAGTATAGATTTGTGTGTCCAGTAAAGGAATATTCAGCGCCCACTTCATTCCTTTTTTGTTAATAAGAGGCTGAATTACATTCTTATATATTTTTTCGATAACAAGAGGAACAGTTATGATAAGGCTAGGACGAACTTCTTCGAAGGCTTTCATCAGAATTTTTGGAGAAGGAGTTTTGCCTAATAAAGTAACATGTGTTCCAACAGCGGTGGCAGTAAGAAAGTCGAATGCACATCCGTATGCGTGAGCTAAAGGAAGGAATGATAAAACACAATCTCCGCGTTTAAGTAGTTCAGTGCGAATTCCGTAAGTTACATTTCCTGCCAGGTTGTTTCCTGTAAGCATTACACCTTTACTAAAACCTGTAGTACCTGAGGTGTAGTTAAGGAGCATAACTTTATCGTTAGATAAGGTAGTGTATTCAATGTTTTCTTTACTAAATCCTTGCGGATATGCTTTATTTACGGCTTCATCCATGTGTTTTACAAATTTTTGGATAGTTTCGCCGTCCCGTTGGTGTAAGCACCGGAAGTCAGTTAATGAAAAAACTCCTCTGATTTCATCCAGCTTTTCTTCTTCTAATGTGTCCCAGATGGTGTCACTGGTAAAAAAGAATACAGATTCGGAATGATTAACAATGTGATGCACATCATCGGGATTAAAATCTTGCAGGATGGGCACTACTATTGCGCCGAATGTGATTGTTGCCATATAAGCAATACACCAACGTGAATTGTTTTTGCCAATAATGGCAATTTTATCTCCGCGTCTTAGATTGCAGTGATGAAATAAAAGATGTAGTTTGGCTATTTCTTCAGCAACTTCTCCGTATGTAAATGTAATGCCTTCTCCATAATCAGTATAACAAGGCAGATCCCAGTTTTCTTTAAAGCTATTTTCGTATAGCTTGATAAAGTTTTCTTTTATCATTGCACGTTTGCTTAAAATTTGTGCGAAAATAGACATAATATTTCATACACAGAAATGTTCCCTCAATAAAGTAAATAGTTCTATAACAACTTTTAATTATAATAATGTGTAACTTTGCACCGGATTTTATGTTTAAAAGATTATGATAGATACCTCTATATTTCAGGATAAAACAGCTGTTTATTATACATTAGGCTGCAAATTAAACTTCTCGGAGACCTCTACAATTGGCAAAACTCTTAAAGAAGCAGGTGTGCGTACGGCAAGAAAAGGCGAAAAGGCTGATATTTGCGTTATTAATACATGTTCTGTGACTGAAGTGGCCGATAAGAAATGTCGTCAGGCTATTCATCGGTTTCGGAAGCAGCACCCCGATGCTTTTATTGTTGTAACAGGTTGTTATGCTCAGTTAAAACCCGATCAGGTGGCCGAAATTGAAGGCGTTGATGTTGTGTTGGGTGCCGAACAGAAAAAAGATTTGCTGAAGCATCTGGGTGATTTGCATAAACATGATAAAGGAGAGGCTGTAGCTTCTTCCTTCAAAGATATTCGTTCTTTTGCTCCATCGTGTTCAAGAGGAGACCGTACGCGGTATTTCCTTAAAGTGCAGGATGGATGCGATTACTTCTGTTCATATTGTACTATCCCTTTAGCACGTGGAAGAAGTCGCAACGGAACTATCGCTTCAATGGTCGAACAAGCTGAACAAGCTGCTGCAGACGGAGGAAAAGAGATTGTACTTACAGGTGTGAACATTGGCGATTTTGGAAGAACAACTGGCGAGAGTTTCTTTGAGCTGGTAAAAGCATTGGATAAGGTGCAGGGAATTGAACGTTATCGTATCTCTTCTATTGAGCCAAACCTGCTGACTGATGAGATTATTGAATATGTTTCTAAGTCGCGCAGCTTTATGCCTCATTTTCATATTCCGCTTCAATCGGGTTGTGATGAAGTTTTGCAACTGATGAAACGTAGATATGATACGGAACTTTTTGCCGGAAAAATTAGAAAGATTAAAGAACTGATGCCCGATGCCTTTATTGGAGTCGATGTAATTGTTGGTACACGTGGAGAAACTGATGAATATTTTGAAAAAGCATACGAATTCATCAAAGGACTCGATGTTAGTCAGCTTCATGTGTTTAGTTATTCAGAACGCCCGAATACGCAGGCTTTGAATATTGACTATGTGGTTACGCCAGAGGTGAAACATCAAAGAAGTCAGAGATTGCTGGCTCTTTCCGATGAAAAGACAAAAGCATTCTATGCAAAACGAATAGGAGAAACTATGACCGTTCTTATGGAAAAACCTAAAGCTGGTGCACCGATGCATGGATTTACTGATAACTATATCCGGGTTGAGGTGGAAAGTAAACCTAAATTAGACAACCACCTGGTGAAAGTCAGTTTAGGAGAATTCAACGAAGATGAAACAGCTTTGAAAGGCACTATAATAGAATAACAGATGTCAAAGTTAGTCTACATATTTGCATATTTAGGTATATGGTTGCTGGCCATCATGCCTTTTAATGTGCTCTATAAATTTTCTGATCTTCTGTATGTGTTCATGTATAAGGTTGTTGGTTACCGGAAAAAGGTTGTCCGACAGAATCTGCGAAACTCTTTTCCTGAGAAATCAGCTGACGATTTAAAAGCTATAGAGCGTAAGTTCTATCACTATATCTGTGATTATATGCTTGAAAGTGTAAAGATGCCATTTCTTTCTAAAGATGAGCTACTTCGCCGGATTACATTTAAGAACACAGAACTGTATCTTGAAATGATAGAGAAGTATGGAGGAATTGTTATAATGATGCCTCACTATGCAAATTATGAGTGGACTGTTTCCATAGGCTCCTTCATGAAAGAGGGAGATATCCCTATGCAGGTATATAAACCTATCAAGAACAAATACATTGATGAACTGTTTAAACGTGCCCGCTCTCGTTTTGGAGGCTATAATGTTCCTAAACACGAAGCGGTAAAAGAGGTTATAAAGGCTAGAAAGGAAGGCAAGAAACTGGCATTGGGATTGATTGCCGATCAGTCTCCAAATAAAAACAGTCTTCATTATTGGACAAACTTCCTGCATCAGGATACTTCTTTTATGGATGGGGGAGAACGCATTGCCCGCATGATGGATTTTCCTGTTTTTTATTGTGAGCTGAAAAAAGAAAAACGAGGTTATTGCGAAGCTATATTCGAAATGATGGTGGAATTCCCCAAGCAGACAACAAAGGGAGAAATTACGGAGATGTTTGTACGTAAAGTGGAACAAACAATAATCCGCGAACCCGGATATTGGTTCTGGTCTCATAAGCGCTGGAAGCATAAACGACAAAATGTGGAACGATGAATAAAGTTGCTGTAGTTATATTGAATTGGAATGGAAGTGAGATGCTTCGTAAGTTCCTTCCTTCTGTTATAAGTTATTCTGCCCTAAGCGGAGTAGATGTTTATGTGGCCGATAATGGTTCTACTGATAATTCACTGGCAGTACTTAATGACGAATTCCCATCTGTAAAGCAGGTTGTATTGAAAGAAAACAATGGTTTTGCAGATGGCTACAATAAAGCCTTGGCTCAGATTGGGGCAGAATATTACGTTCTTCTAAATTCGGATGTAGAAGTAACGGAACATTGGCTGGAACCAATGATTGATTATCTGGATGCGCATCCAGAAGTGGCTGCTTGCCAACCAAAGATTTTAAGCTGGCGACAGAAAGATTATTTTGAATACGCCGGTGCTTGCGGAGGATATATTGATCATTTTGGATATCCTTTCTGCAGGGGACGTATCATGGGCGTGGTTGAGAAAGACAATGGACAATATAATGATATTATTCCCGTGTTCTGGGCTACCGGAGCATCGCTTTTTATCCGATCGGCCGATTATTGGAATGTTGGAGGATTAGACGGGCGCTTCTTTGCGCACATGGAAGAGATTGATCTTTGCTGGCGGTTGAGAAGTCGTGGAAGAGGCCTTGTTTGTGTACCCCAAAGCGTAGTATATCATGTGGGAGGGGCTACTCTGAAAAAAGAAAATCCAAGGAAGACATTTCTTAATTTCAGGAACAATCTTTTAATGCTATATAAAAATCTTCCGGAGAACGACTTAAGGTATGTAATGACTGTGCGCTGTATGTTAGATTACGTGGCAGCCTTTTCCTTTTTGTTAAAAGGTGGAGTGGCAAATATGACAGCTGTTTTACAAGCCCGTAAAGAATATCGTGCTATCAGAAAGGATTTTAGACCATCCCGCAAAGAAAATTTGGAAAAAACTTCTCTTCAGATTGTTCCCGAACAGATAAAAAAGAGTATTTTAGTGCACTATTATTTGAGAGGGAAGAAATATTTCTCTCAAATAGATAGGTTTTACTTAAAATAAATTGATTATGGAAAAACTAGTTAGAAAGATAGGTCTGGTAGCTCATGATGGTATGAAAAAAGACCTTATTGAATGGGTTATCTGGAATTCAGAACTAATGATGGGTCATAAGTTTTATTGTACAGGAACTACTGGTACGTTGATTCGCGAAGCTCTGAAAGAAAAGCACCCTGATATAGAATGGGATATCACAATATTAAAATCTGGTCCGCTTGGTGGCGACCAACAAATGGGTTCTCGTATTGTGGATGGTGAAATTGATTATCTGTTCTTCTTCACTGACCCTATGACTCTGCAACCTCATGATACAGACGTAAAGGCATTAACCCGTTTGGCAGGAGTTGAAAATATTGTATTCTGCTGTAACCGTTCTACTGCCGATCATATTATTTCCAGTCCGCTGTTCGTTGATCCTGAATATCAACGGACACGTCCTGATTATTCTACTTATGCAAAACGTTTTGAAAATAAACCTCTGGTAACAGAAGCTGTTGAAAACGTAGAAAAGAGAAAAGTAAGCAAAGGTCATTAATACACATAGCTTTAATAATAAAGAATACAGGCGGATAAATCTGATTTTATCTGCCTGTTTCTTTTTTCATGCACTTTATCTGCCTATCTGCTACTAAATTGTATTAATGGTTTGATAATTAATACTATAAATTAGTGGAAGATAAACTTTATGTACAATTTATCTGCTACAAAATAGTGCTCATCTGCTACAAGAATCAATTATCATCCACTAAACAGCTGTTTTAATAACACTGTATTTAGAGTAATAATAGCTCGTTCAGCTTTCTTGGATATGACATCCTGTTTAATAAGATACCCCATTTTCCTGTTTTAGCTAAGTAAGCCCGCAGCCCAGAACCCATAAGACTTCAGTCGAGAACCCATGGGTCTTTGTTCGAGAACCCATAAGTCTTCGGCCGAGGGCTTATCTATGTTTCCTTTCAAAGCAGGTTAACTTATCAGAGAAAAGTGTTAAACAAACCAATTGCTATAAACTACATTCACCCAAGCTGTACCCTCAAAAAGCAGAATATTCCTCATTGAATGATTGGCGGCAACACCTGCTACGATGCTGCAGAGCGTTCAATTTAGTGGCAGATACCCCGGAAATGGTAGCAGATACCCATGGTTTTGTAGCAGATGACCAGTTGAAATTTTTTATCTTCCACTAGCTGAAAGCCTTTAATAAAAGGATTTTTATGCATTTTGGTGGCAGATGGTGCAGATGAATCTGATAAAATGTTTGCAGATATCATAATAAGAAGCTTAAGATAATATCTTCCATCAAAAGTAGCGAAGAACCTTTTTATTGTTGGTGGTTAAATATTCCGATAATAACAGAATAATGAAAGAGGTTCTTGCTTTTTTATAAATCTTGCTAAAAATATCTCTGTTTTTTGGTTTCACTTCTCCTAAACTACTATATTTGGCAAGCTATTTGTATTATACTTAATAGTATTAACTAATAAAAAAGTAAGATATGCCTATTTCATGGATTATATTTATCGGTATTGCTGTAGTTAGCTTTATCGTGCAACAGTCGTTGCAAAGCAAGTTTAAGAAATATTCAAAGATTCCTCTTTCTAACGGAATGACTGGGCGTGATGTAGCAATGCAGATGCTACATGATAATGGAATTTATGATGTGCAGGTTACCAGTACGCAAGGACATCTGACCGACCACTATAATCCTGCCAATAAGACAGTAAACCTGAGTGAAAGTGTATATGCAAGCAATAGTGTGGCAGCTGCAGCTGTTGCAGCTCACGAATGTGGTCATGCTGTGCAACATGCTCATGCTTATGCTCCTCTTACATTGCGTTCAAAACTAGTTCCTGCTGTAAATTTTGCATCTCAATGGATGCAATGGCTATTACTTGCCGGTATTATTATGGTGAACTCTTTCCCGCAATTATTACTTGCAGGTATTGTTCTGTTTGCTATGACAACTGTATTTAGTTTTGTTACATTGCCGGTTGAAATCAATGCAAGTAAACGTGCATTGGTATGGTTGAGCAGTGCAGGTATTACCAATTCATACAACCATAATCAGGCAGAAGATGCTCTTCGCTCGGCTGCCTATACCTATGTAGTTGCTGCTCTAGGTTCTTTGGCAACTTTGGTTTATTACATCATGATTTTTATGGGAAGAAGAGATTAATACAATCTTATAAAATATAGAAGAGAAGGGGTTGTCCATGTAGTTGGAACAACCCCTTCTTTCTCTCTTTTTCTTCGTGTTTTTATCTGAGATCTTTCCCAAATATTCAATTCTCAGAGACTGGATATTCTTTTGTGTAGATCTTCTTTATATCTATTAATAGTCTTAATTTTCGGGAGGCTGCCAAAAGTACTCAGCATTGTTGGTAACGCCAGTCTGTTTATCAACTATTTCCTGTGCAGAAGATGGGCAAAGCATAATGGTTGCGGGCGATGGTTTTCCTGCTATTTGAGTTTCGGCGTTATATCCACTGTGAAGCACGCATTCCATTTTATAAAGATTCTTGGCCATGTAATAGTCCAGATAATGCTCCTTAGTCTCTCTCTTTTTGTTGTTCCAGTTGGCATCCTCATTTATTTGAAGAAAGTCTCCGTTGATTAACCGTTCGCGTACTTCCGAAATTCCAAGTAACGTTCCGTTTTCATCCATAACATAGGCATTGAAAGTGGGGTCCATCCATAACCATTTATCTAATGTGTTTGAATAAACCATGTTGATAACATGGCAATCGTCAACGTATTTCTTGGGCAGACAAGTTACATAACGTGACTTGAACCCCATTGCCAGATAACACTCATTCAATATCTGCGCTATCATACGACAGTTAATTCCGCGGTTTTCTGCCCGGCAAATATTAACAAGGTCGATTGCGTTTTTTAATTCCGGATTACTTGAACGTCCATCATGACGAACTACATTATGTGCCCAATACATGAGATTCTTTATTTTGGAAATCTCATTTCCGCTACCTGCAATGCTATCCAGATTAAAGTATTCTCGTACCTTCACCAGGTTACAATCGTTAGGTGCTGAATAAGTAAACTTAGGTAAAAGAGAATCAATACTATTATTATATCCCCCCGCTTTAGCCAGAATATTCAGATAATCATTCTCGGCCTGAATTTTTTCCATCAGAGCAATGAACTGTTTGTCTGATCTTATATTGTCCAAATCTGAGTCTTTTTTAGAGTGAGCATAATTTGTCCATCCGTTTTCAACAGCCAATGCAAAAGCTTCCACAGCTTTTTCTTTTTTATTCAGAAGCGAACGGTAACAGGCTATATTATAATAAAGAACACCTTTAATCGGACTTATTTTCTTCTTGATATCTTCGGGGTAGGAGAGTACTGCTCTTAACATTGTATAATCAAGCTCTTCCGCTTTCTGGTAATCTTTTGCATCCCTGGCTTGTTTTACCAAACAACTCTGCTCAGTGAAGTATTTCTTTACTTCATCCATTGTAATCTGGGCGCTTATGGTTGATATGTTCCAGATAATAAACAGTATACAAACTAATATTCTCATAAGTCTGCTTTATATAAGTTTAGTTCTGTTAGCATTAGTGTCTATTCATATAATATGACGCGTTAAGGTACTAATAAGTTTTAGTAAATAGGCCCTTTTTTTTATAGAATCAATAATTTAGTGTAACTTTGTGCCACTAAAAGATTTTAATTATGGCAAAACCAGGTATACCTAAAGGAACACGTGATTTCTCGCCCGTTGAAATGGCGAAACGTAACTATATATTCAATACAATTCGCGAAGTTTTTCATCTTTACGGATTCGAACAAATTGAAACTCCGGCAATGGAAAACCTTTCTACCTTGATGGGTAAATACGGAGATGAAGGAGATAAACTTTTATTTAAAATACAAAATTCAGGAGACTATTTTTCTGGATTGACTGATGAGGAACTATTGTCTCGCAATGCAACTAAGCTTGCCAGCAAGTTCTGTGAAAAAGGATTGCGTTATGACTTGACTGTGCCTTTTGCCCGTTATGTGGTAATGCACCGTGATGAACTTAGCTTTCCTTTCAAACGTTATCAGATTCAACCGGTTTGGCGTGCCGACCGTCCACAAAAAGGCCGTTACCGTGAATTCTATCAGTGTGATGCCGACGTAGTGGGAAGTAACTCGTTACTTAACGAAGTTGAATTGATGCAGATGGTAGATGCTGTATTTACTCGTTTGGGTGTAAGAGTATCTATTAAGATCAACAACCGAAAGATATTAAGCGGTATTGCCGAGATAATTGGTGAAGCCGAAAAGATTGTAGATATAACAGTGGCAATCGATAAGCTTGATAAGATTGGTTTGGAGAATGTGAATGCAGAACTTGCTTCTAAAGGAATATCTGACGAAGCAATTGCCAAACTTCAACCTATCATTTTATTGAGCGGAACAAATCTCGAGAAACTGAATACCCTTAAAACAGTTCTTGCTGCAAGTGAAGTAGGAATGAAAGGGGTTGAGGAAAGTGAATTTATCCTTTCTAAACTTTCTCTTTTGAATATTAAATCGGATGTAGAACTCGATTTGACTCTGGCCCGTGGATTAAATTACTATACAGGAGCCATATTTGAAGTTAAAGCTTTGGATGTACAGATTGGTAGTATAACAGGTGGTGGTAGATATGACAACCTGACAGGGGTATTTGGTATGGCAGGAGTTTCCGGAGTTGGAATCTCTTTTGGTGCCGATCGTATCTTTGACGTTTTAAATCAGCTGGATCTTTATCCAAAAGAAGCAGTGAATGGAACGCAACTTATGTTTGTGAACTTTGGAGAGAAAGAGGCAGAATATTGCTTACCATTACTGACAAAAGTTCGCGAGGCAAATATCCGTGCAGAAATATATCCGGATGCTGCCAAGATGAAAAAGCAAATGGGGTATGCCAACGATAAGAAAGTATTGTTTGTTGCCATTGTTGGTGAAAACGAGATGAACGAAGGTAAGGTTATGCTTAAAAATATGGAAACCGGAGAACAACAGCTGGTGGATATTGTTCAGTTAATAACTGCTGTTACAAAATAAGAACTTTAAAAACTCAATATAAAAGGTCAATTTGTCAGTCGCAAGATACAAATTGACCTTTTTTGTCTTTGAATCTGACTTTAAGTATCTTTTTTAGTGCCCTTATTTCTTTTGGCACACTTTTGGCAGTATTCTTAGCGTTACACATAAAATAAATAGTAAACATTAAAATATTAAAGAATTATGAACATTAAACCATTAGCAGACAGAGTACTTATTCTTTCTGCTCCTGCAGAAGAAAAGACAATCGGCGGTATTATTATTCCTGATACAGCAAAAGAAAAACCATTAAAAGGTGAAGTTGTTGCAGTTGGTAACGGTACAAAAGATGAAGAAATGGTACTGAAAGTTGGCGATACTGTCCTTTATGGAAAGTATGCCGGAACAGAACTTGAATTTGATGGTACAAAATACCTTATCATGCGTCAGAGTGATGTTCTTGCAACTCTCTAATTTTTAATTATTCATTTTTCATTAATCATTATAAAATATTAAAATCATGGCTAAAGATATAAGATTCAATATCGATGCTCGCGATCAACTGAAAAAAGGTGTTGATGAGCTTGCAAATGCAGTAAAAGTAACTCTAGGTCCTAAAGGTCGTAATGTAATTATCGAAAAGAAATTCGGTGCTCCTCATATCACAAAAGATGGTGTGACAGTTGCTAAAGAAATAGAATTGAGTGATGCATTCCAGAACACTGGTGCTCAGTTGGTAAAAGAAGTTGCTTCTAAAACAGGTGAAGATGCTGGTGACGGAACAACAACAGCAACTGTTCTTGCTCAATCTATTGTTGGCGTAGGAATGAAGAACGTTACTGCAGGTGCTAATCCAATGGATTTGAAACGCGGTATTGATAAAGCTGTTGAAGCTGTAGTTGCTTCTATCAAAAAACAATCTGAAAAGGTTGGTGATGATTATGACAAGATTGAGCAAGTAGCTCGTATCTCTGCAAACAACGATTCAACTATCGGTAAATTAGTAGCAGATGCTATGCGCAAAGTTTCTAAAGATGGTGTTATCACTATTGAAGAAGCTAAAGGAACTGATACAACTATCGGTGTTGTAGAAGGTATGCAGTTCGATCGTGGTTATCTTTCTGCTTATTTCGTAACCAACACAGAGAAGATGCAATGCGAAATGGAAAGCCCATATATCCTTATCTATGATAAGAAGATTTCTAATCTTAAGGATATGCTTCCTATTCTTGAACCAGCTGTTCAGACAGGTCGTCCATTGTTAATCATTGCTGAAGATGTAGATAGCGAAGCTCTAACTACTTTGGTTGTTAACCGTCTTCGTTCTCAATTGAAGATCTGTGCAGTGAAAGCTCCAGGTTTTGGTGACAGAAGAAAAGAAATGCTTGAAGATATTGCAACATTGACAGGTGGTATCGTTATCAGCGAAGAAAAAGGCATCAAACTGGAACAAGCTACTCTCGAAATGCTTGGTACTGCAGAGAAAGTTACTATTACAAAAGATAACACAACTGTTGTAAACGGTTCAGGTGCAAAAGAAAATATCGAAGCTCGTATCAACCAGATTAAAGCTCAGATCAAGACTACTACATCAGATTACGATAAAGAAAAACTTCAGGAACGTTTGGCTAAGTTAGCCGGTGGTGTTGCCGTACTTTATGTAGGTGCTGCTTCTGAAGTTGAAATGAAAGAAAAGAAAGACCGTGTAGACGATGCACTTTGTGCTACTCGTGCAGCTATCGAAGAAGGTATCGTTCCTGGTGGTGGTGTTGCTTACATCCGTGCAATTGATGCATTGGAAGGAATGAAGGGTGACAATGCTGATGAAACAACTGGTATTGAAATCATCAAGCGTGCAATTGAAGAACCTCTTCGTCAGATTGTAGCTAATGCAGGAAAAGAAGGAGCAGTTGTTGTTCAGAAAGTACGTGAAGGCAAAGGTGACTTTGGTTACAATGCTCACAGCGATGTTTATGAAAACATGTATGCTGCCGGAGTTGTTGATCCAGCTAAGGTTACTCGTGTAGCTCTTGAAAATGCTGCTTCTATTGCAGGTATGTTCTTAACTACTGAATGTGTTATTGTAGAAAAGAAAGAAGATAAACCAGAAATGCCAATGGGTGCTCCAGGAATGGGCGGCATGGGTGGAATGATGTAATCTTTCTTCTTATCACTATAATTGTTAAATAGAAAAGGCTGCTCTTAACGAGTGGCCTTTTCTATTTAATAGCTTTAAGCTTCATCTTGATCTTTCTTGGAATACTTCATTTCTATTATAAATGCTGTGATTAGTCCTAATCCTCCAAAGATTAAAACCGAAGCACCATATACAATTCCTGCTGTATCTCTTACTCCCCAGTTTATTGTATCACTTCCCAGATTGTAACCTCTGATTGCAGATATACAAATAAGAAATCCCACTAATAAACCTAAACCAATTCCCATTAAAAGACATCCAGCCTTTAAGGTTCCAAATGATAAGTTCTTGAAAATCTTTGATGGAAAAGAAAATTTGTTTTCAATCATTGAAGCATCAAATTTCTCTCCTATCTTTTCAATAATAGACAGACGTTCTTTCTTTCTCACGAAAAGCTCAAATAGTTTGTAGATTCCCAGGGTTACAATTCCTACAACCAATGGGACTGTAATAAAATCCATCATAATCTTATGTTTTTAAATGAATAAATTCGTTCTTTGTAACGTTTGACGTTCTCTGATTAAAAAGGTTACACTTTCCGGGAATAAAAATAAAAAAATATCGAAACCTGTAACCATTCAGACAGTACTGCGTCTAAAAGGGTATGATGGAGCAGAAAGATGAGATAATCTACATAAAGCGAATCCTGGAAGGAGAAATAAATTTGTTTTCTTACTTTCTGGAACGCTATAGTCATCCCATCTATTCACTTATTATACAAATAGTCTCATGCCGGGAAGATGCTGAAGAACTTATGCAAGATTCTTTTATAAAAGCTTTTCGTAAACTAGATACTTATAAGGGGGATTGTAGCTTTTCAACCTGGCTTTATCGTATAGCTTATAATACTGCAATTTCTGCTACGCGTAAACAGAAGAAAGAGTCTTGCTTTATAGATGAAAAGATAATTGAGAATGTGTCGGATGATGAGGCTGATGATTTATTGAGCAGCTCTGAAAATGAGGATAGAATTAAAAAATTAGAGCTGGCAATTATTCAACTTAATCCAGATGAGAGAGCATTAATCACTCTCTTTTACAATGAAGATAAATCGATAGATGAGTTGGCAACTATTTTTAAACTTACATCCAGTAATGTGAAAGTGAAATTGCATCGTACTCGCAAAAAATTATGTGTATTGATAAATAATCAATGAAATGAAAACGAATAAAGATAAAGATTGTTTGTTGAAAGAAGTTCTCAGAAAATCATCTTCGGAGAGTCTGCCTTTTAATTTTACAAATAGGATTATGGCACAAATTAATGTTGAGGCTCAGAAAAAGCAAAAACGGGCAGTAGCATTAAATGTTTGCTTCTTATTGCTGGCGTCTGCTTCTTTGATTGGCCTATCGACTTATCTATTGATGACCTATTTTTCTTTCAATATTATCAAAAGCTTGAAAAACATTTCTTTCTCTTCGGAATCCGGATCAGTTTTGGGCTTTTATTTCTATATAGGGCTTCTTGTTCTTGGCTTGCTTGGCTTGGATTATTACTTGCGTAAGTTGAAGCACCATTCATAGTTGAGAGAATGCTTTCAGATATAAATAGATAAACTAATTCAACGCCTCAATATTTATGTTATATGTGGAAGAAAAAAAGTAGGCAACTCTACAGAGCTGCCTACATATTATAATTTTTGTATTTATTAAAACTTCCTATCCGCTATTATTAAGAGGCGAATACAGCAATTATTTTGTACTTGCTTTAAATACCTGATTCAGTTTATTACCTGTAATCTTGATAATATAAAGTCCTTTGGGTAAGTTGTTTAAGTTAATAGTCTCTTCTTGCTTGCACGATATTTCATTGAAATTCTTAGCAAGAACTTGCTGACCATTTACATTGAATACATTAATTTTTACGTTTGTATCTTCTTGCGTAAACAAGAAATTGAATTGTTGATTGTTTCCTGAATACATAAAAATTGATTGTGGCAATATTGGCATATCTTCTATGGAAGTATATTGCTTAATAACTTCCAGAAGTCCGTTATAGGCGTCAATCTTGCCATATCCCCAGGTGCTGTTTCCGTTGGGAAGTATATCTCCGGTATATGAATCGTTGATAGCTGTTTTCTGAAAAATAGCTTTCACTTTATCGGGTGTAAGGTTTGGATTGGCCTGTAACCATGTAGCAAGAACACCTGTTACATAAGGAGTAGACATTGATGTTCCACCCATTATTCCATAATAGTAAGTTTTATTATCGACAGTTGTTTCCTTAACTTTGTATGTATCCTGTTTTGTGTCATAGCTGGATATAGATGAAGCTAAAACACTTCCCGGAGCAGTGATGTCTGGTTTCATTCGTCCGTCAACAGTAGGGCCAATACTAGAGAAGGTGGCAAGCGTATTTAGGTATTGACTTATACCATATATTTCATTACTCAGATTGGTAAACATGTTTTTGCTCACATAAGCACCTACACTTATAATATTTTTGCCTGTTCCTCCAACCTCATCCATAGAGAAATTATTATCGCCATCGGTCCACCCCGGTTTGTCATTGCTGGTGAAATGATACTTAGCATCACTCCATGCATGTACTGTTCCTTCTGTAGATTTAATAATGATTCCTATACAATTCCCGGCAACAACAGAAGAGAATGTTGTACTAATGTCAAAATGAGGCTTATTGTTTATCGGATTAATATCTGACATAATATAGAGATAACCAGTTGCCCCATCAGTTCTTGGTCTTAATCTGGGATCATCATACACATTATCAGATGCTTTGTATTCAGGACTAATATAAACAAAATTATTATTAATCGTGTCATACACACAAACTTGTACCATGAAATCTTTCCCAGCTTCTCCCCAAATATCAGCGACAATATTATTAGGACTAAGGAATGTTTTACAAATTGTATCAGTTTGATTAAAGGTTTTTGATAAATGTACATATTTATTGCCTTCATTACCAACAGCTCCTACCAGTAATCTTCCTTCTTTTTGCATCTGATCGGATGCTAAATCAAAAGATGAGGTTCCGTCATGAGGGCCACTATAACCACCTATGCTAAGATTGATAACACAAGGTTTGCCAACTGAAGTAGCATAATCATATATATATTTCATTCCGTCTAAAACATCTGTGTCAAATCCGATATAAGAAACTAACACAATATCAGCTTCTCCGGCAATACCATAGTAAATGTTATTATTAGAATGATCGGCTCCTGCAGCAATACCTGTAACATGAGTTCCGTGAGAATTGTCTATTGTATCACGTTTTGCAGCTAAAATTTCATTTTGATTACTTAATTCTTTGCCATAACTAAAGCCTGTGGGGGGGGGGCCAGATTTTGCATTTTGCTCCCATACTCTCTTTACACGATATTCCGTGTGATCTTTGTTATAAAAATTAGGATGACCATATTCAAATCCTGTATCAATAATTCCAATTACCACACCTTTTCCAAAGAGTGGGTTAGTTAATGGTGATGTACCAGCCTGCACTTTATCCACACCTGATGTAACACGTGCTTTATCCATCTTCTTATTTACAGGAGTTCCTATCTGTACATATTTAACTTCTGGCAAGGAAGCTACATTTTCAATTGAACTAATTGGAATCATGGCTGTAACTATATCTCCTGTATGGCTATTGATTTTTACTCCTTGCTGCTCCAGCGATTCAGTTCCGGCATTTTCTTTCAGATAGATAAAAGCATTAATATACTCTTGTACACCAGTCTCAATTACTGCACTTTTTGTTAATATAGCTTTTCTTTGTGTTGTAGATATATCCTTTTGATTCATCCTTAACAAGAAAGTCTTGGTGTGAGGAGATAATTTCCCGGATGCTACTTGAGCTTGTGCCGATGCAAGGAATAAAATCGTAAAGAAGCAATACAACAGAGTTATACGTTTCATATTTGTCTTTTTAAGTATTGTGTTTTATTTTAAATTGTCGCGTTATTTATTTTATCTTCGCCTTTTTGCCAATCTCAATATAGGTAATTCCTTTAATCTGAATAAGTAAAGGAATACTCTTGACTGGGACTGAGAAAGTTTTGATTTTTTCAGTGTATATCACAACATTTCCTCCTATAGCTTTAATATTTTCTTCATTAAAGGTACTATCCGTATAAAGAAACCCAGAAAGATAAAATTGCTTATCTTGTTTTATCAGCGAATGTCGTTCAATTAATATATCGGATGGAATAAATTGTTCTAAAGGTTGCTCGCCGGCTTCTTCTCTTAATTCATTCCAGAAAGACCTGAAATTATTCGATAATTGCACATTATTAGTTATTAGTGATTGTTCCTTTTTCATACTGATATTTTTGGAAGTTGAGCAACAACTCATTAGCACGCTTGCAATAACAGTGTAAAAGAGGAACTTATAATTCATTTATATATTTTTTTTTATATCATTATCGCAAATATATGTATTATTTTTGAAGTAAATAGTATTTATATTCATAAATGTATAAAGATGTAATCTGTAAATAGCTCTTTTATAAATAGATATAAACTATGAAAGTGTTTGGCTATTTCTGCTATTATTGATAATCAATACAGAGGCTGTTATTTATATTTAATATATAGTATGGCTTCCTGCTATTTTAAAAGTATTAATTTTGCGCATTGTATTGATTAATATGCTAATTGAATGGAATTTAAAAATAGACACGTGCCTCTTAAAGGTGTATTGGATGAACTAACTGTAACTTATAATATTCCTGCTTTTATAGAAACAGACCCTATTCAGTTTCCTCGTAGATTCACCAATCTGAAGGATATTGAAATATCGGCATTACTTACTTCTGTAATAACTTGGGGTAAGCGTAATTTAATTCTCCGTGATGCGGAACGAATGCATCAAATGATGAGAGATAGTCCGTACAATTACATTATGAATCGGGAATGGGAAGTTCTGAAAGACTCGGGAAAGAATATTCATCGCACTTTTTTTGAGCGAGATATGTGGAATATTTGTCGGGGACTTTACCAGTATTATCTTGAAAACGAAACTTTGGAGAGCTTATTCCTGACAGATGGCATATTATCTGGACTTGATAAACTTTCCGAGTTGATGAATACTCGTCACATATCTTCACCGCAAACAAAGAGTCCGTGTAAACGCAGTAACCTGATGCTTCGTTGGTTGGTGAGGAACGATGGAATTGTAGATATGGGTGTATGGAAAAACATATCACCTGCTCAGCTTATTATTCCACTTGATGTGCACGTGGCACGTATTTCAAGACTGATATGGGATGACCTTCCAAAAACGGAACGACTTTCAACTGCTTTGATTATTACGAATCATCTTTCCAAACTTTGTCCGGAAGACCCCTGTAAGTATGATTTTGCTCTGTTTGGTTTCGGAGAAGAACAACGCAGAACTATGTCTGGAAAAATAATACTTTAAGCTTTATAAAATCTATTTTGTAGCAATTAAAAGATTGTTGCCGGTAAAAGTAAAACTTTTATCAGTAAAAAGATAACTTGATTTTCAATATTTAAGGAGCCAATCTCTCTATTTTCCAGCTTTGATCACTTTGTAATGTGTATAAGAAACGGTCGTGCAAGCGGCTTTCCCGTCCTTGCCAGAATTCAATGCGATTTGGAGTAACGGAATATCCACCCCAGTTTTCAGGTCTTTTTACTTCGTGTCCGGCAAAACGGATGCTTTCACGAAGAAAAGCCTGCATAATTTCCATTCTTCCTGATATCGGCTGACTTTGAGGAGATATCCGTGATCCGATTCTGCTTTTGTAAGGTCGGGTTTTAAAATACTCATCCGAAACCTCAGGTGAAACTTTTGTTGCTATTCCCTCCACATGTACCTGTCTTTCCAGTTCATGCCAAAGAAACGTAAGCGATATGTAAGGGCAATTAGCAAGTTGTTTACCCTTCCGACTTTCATAATTGGTGTAGAATATAAATTCTCCATCCCGGAGTTCTTTCAGTAAAACACAACGGGTAGAAGGTCTTCCATCTTCGGAAACCGTACCTACAATTACAGCTGTAGGCTCGTTTACCTTTGCGTTGATAGCCTCTTCCAACCACTGTTGAAACTGTATAAAAGGGTTTTCAGACATATTCTTTCGTGTCAGTCCGCCTCTTGAGTACTCTCTCCGGATATTGCGAATATCTGTCTTCATAATATTCTGCCATTTATGTTTCAGGCAAAGTTATTGAAATAGTTAGATTTAACAACTGAAGCTAGCAATTTTTCAATAAAAAACAGTTTATTTGCATTAAAATAGAAAAATATATGAGAAGTTTTGCATCTGACAACAATTCAGGGGTTCATCCTTTAGTAATGGAAGCCCTTTCCAAAGCCAATACTGACCATGCTTTTGGCTATGGCGATGACCAATGGACCGCTGAGGCTACTATTAAAATACAAGATACGTTTACACCTGATTGTGAACCTTTATTCGTTTTTAACGGAACAGGAAGTAATATTGTTGCTTTGCAACTGCTGACCCGTCCGTTTCACTCTATTCTTTGTGCTGAAACTGCGCATATTTATGTTGATGAATGTGGATCGCCGGTAAAAGCAACCGGTTGTCAGATTCGTCCGATTGAAACGCTTGACGGAAAACTTACTCCTGAACTTATTCAACCACATCTTCACGGATTTGGAGATCAGCATCATTCACAACCGGGAGCTATTTATATTTCCCAATGTACAGAACTTGGCACCATATATACCGTTGAAGAACTGAAAGCCATTACTACACTTGCTCATAAAAACGGCATGTTTGTCCACATGGACGGAGCGCGTATTGCTAATGCTGCAGCAACATTGAATGTTTCTCTGAAAGCTCTGACTGTAGATTGTGGTATTGATGTACTTAGCTTTGGCGGAACAAAGAATGGATTGATGATTGGTGAATGTGTTGTGGTATTCAATCCCGCTTTAATTAAGAATGCAAAGTTTTACCGTAAGCAGTCAGCTCAGTTAGCATCCAAAATGCGTTATCTGTCTTGCCAGTTTACTGCATATCTCACCGATGACCTTTGGTTGAAGAATGCTACACATGCCAATAATATGGCTAAAATGTTGTATGAAGGACTAAATAAGTTTCCCGAAATTAAGTTTACTCAAAAGCCGGAAACAAATGCTTTGTTCCTCACTATGCCTCGCCAGATGATCGATAAGCTGCTTGAATCTTATTTCTTCTATTTTTGGAATGAGGCAAACAATGAAATTCGTCTGGTTACATCATTTGATACAACAGAAGAAGATGTAACTGGTTTTATCAATGCGCTACAAAATATCTAGTAATATTTTGAATTGTTTTTTTATGAATCTAGGTGTTTATAGTAACATTTAGGTTCATTTTTTATATATTTACGTCAATCATGATGTGACCTTATAACTATCAGAAAAATATGAAGAATTTTATTCCCGAAAGCCAACTAAAAGAACTGTTAAGTAATGAGTTTGATTTCTTATTCATACTAAATATGGATGGTAACATTATTACAGCAAATTTTGCAGTTAATAATGTACTCAAATATTCTCTTAATGAACTCAAAGGAAAGCACTTTTCTGCTGTTTATCCGGATGAATACAAAGTAAAATCTGGTATGACTATGCCTTTGGTCATTAAAGGTGATATAACTTCATGCCCATACCCCTTCATAAAAAAAGATAAAGGAATAATACCTGTTGATACAGAATTCTATTTTGGGTGGTGGAATGAAGAAAATGTTATAGCAGTAGTCAGCACTAATCTATCTGTTGAGTATTTCTCAAAAGAAGTCTTTTTCAACATATTTAATAGCTCTCAGGTAATGATGGCAATAGGGGCGGTTAATACTGGAATAATTTTTAATGCAAATACTGCTTTCCTAGAGAATATAGGTTACTCTTTGGACGAAGTATCTGGTAAAACGGTTCAGGAATTGAATCTGTTTTATGACAGTGAACAAATAAAGAAACTGCTTGCCATATCTAACGGCAAAGATTCTGCTAAAGGAGAACTTACTATCAGCAGTAAGTCGGGCGAACGGATAGTCTGCCTGTTTTCGTTCGAACAGATTAAAATTCAGAATAATGAGTATATGCTTGTTGCTGCTACCAACATTACTCAAAGAAAGCAGATGGAAGAGAGACTGAAGAAACTCGGAAATCAGCAGAAGTTGCTGGCCAATATCGCTCAGTTACTTAATAAGTCCGATAACTTTGATGATATTATAAATGTAGTTTTGCGGCTAATTGGACAGCATACTAATGTAAGCCGTGTTTCAATCTACGAAAATACTCCCGATGAACTGTTTACTACAAATACGTTTGAATGGTGTAACGAAGGAATAGCCGGTAAAAAAGAGGCGCTTCAAAGGGTTTCTTTTGAGAATATACCTTCGTGGATTAAGATTATAAATACAGAAGGACATCTTTCTTCAACTGATATTATAGAACTTCCTCAGGATATTGCTTCGGTGTTCAATCTTTTTGGAATAAAATCAATATTGCTTTATCCACTTTATATCCAGAATCGCCTGTGGGGATTTGTTGGTTTAGATGATTGTCTTCATAACAGAGTATGGCTGGAAGAAGAAATTAGTCTGCTTAAAACGGTTACAGGCAATATAGCAAATGCACTCGAACGAAAATTATATCTGAATCAGTTTCAGAATAGTGAAATGCGATTAAGACTTGCTCTGGATGGCGCAAGAGAGGGAATGTGGGATTGGGATCTACAGACCGATGTGATTTACTTTACTAATATTGGTTATGAGATTATAGATCAGGATCTTGATGAATCGTTAGGAAAAGGTCATAAATGGCAAAAGTTTGTTCATCCTGATGACTGGGGTTGGGTATCTCAACTCTTTATAGCTCATAAGAATAGTAAAATAGATTATTTTGAGGCTACTTTCCGGGTATTGGGCAAATCGGGCAAGGAAAAATGGATTCTGAATCATGGCAGAATTATTGAGAGAGACGAAGAAGGTACAGCAACACGTGCTATTGGTACTCTTATTGATATCAGTAAACAGAAGGAAAATGAAGAACAACTAAAAAGGCTTCTGGCAACTAAAGATAAACTATTCTCTATTATTGCACATGATCTTCGAGGTCCTGTAGGCAGCTTTATGCAAGTCATTGAACTCCTTACAAGTGATATGGAAATTACTCCTGAAATGGAAGAAGCTCTTCTTAATGACTTAAAAGATATGTCGAAGAATACATTCTATTTATTGGAGAATCTGCTTAACTGGTCGAGGTCGCAACGAAGTGAGATTGTTTATAATCCAGGAAGTATAATTATAAATAAGCTGGTAAACGATAATATTTCATTGTTGTCGGGTACAGCAGGACAAAAATCAATTAAGATTCAATTCTGTACAAATACAAATTATACAGCTTATGCAGATTACGATATGACAAATCTGGTGATTCGCAACCTTCTGTCGAATGCAATAAAATTCACTCGTACAAATGGTTTAATCAAGGTCGGTTTATCAGAGCAAAATGGATTTGTAGAAGTAGAGATTGCTGATAATGGGGTAGGTATGTCTAAGGAAACGGCCGATAAACTTTTTACGGATAACCAGTTCCATACAACCTATGGTACAAATAATGAAAAAGGATCGGGGCTGGGACTTGTTCTTTGTCAGGACTTTGTTAAGAGAAACGGTGGAAATATAAGGGTTGAAAGCATTAAAGATGAAGGAAGCAAGTTCTTTTTTACTTTACCTTCCATTAGTAAGATTATTACTGCGGTTTAATAATAAATGTATCATTAATCCTCTATGGCTATAGAGTTGCTTTTTTTACTGTCTCTCGGGGTATTTTAATTCCTTGGAATAACAATTTTGCATCCTTGTACAAAAGATTGCATTCTTCTGTACAGAACAATTAATTCTTTTGTACAGAAGAATGCAATCTTTTGTACAAGAGAATATAAACTTGTCTAAGACTTCTTTGAAAGTATAACCAGAGTCTTGTTACAAAAGAAAGAAGGCATCCTTTTGAGACGCCTTCTTCCATATTATTTATGAATTATCAGATTACTTTCTGTAATAAGCTAACTCTTCAACATCAAATTTGTTGATAAACTGAGCATGTTTGTCAATTTCACCTTCGGCATATCTTACAAATACATGTGCCGATTCAGTAAATGAGTCACATTTAGAAGCATCCTGTACTAAAAGGTAAGCCATAACATTATAAGCAGCCATTTCAACCAATCTGCGAGCCATGAAGTCTAGCAATTCCTGATCTTTTGTAGCTACAATCTTTTCAACAGCAGCAGCATATTTCTCAGTCATAGCCTTCAGACGGTTACGCAAACCTTCGAATCCCGGAGCAAGAGGCATTGTTTCGTACTCTTTCAGGCGAGTAAGGTAAGTACCATTCGTTACGTAACGGATAGCAGCTACAACCTGAAGCTGAGTAGTTCCTTCGTAAATACTTGTGATACGTGCATCGCGATAGATACGTTCGCAAGCATAATCTTTCATGAAACCAGAACCACCGTGAATCTGAATGCAGTCGTAAGCATTCTGATTAGAGAACTCACTACCTATACCTTTAACCAATGGAGTAAAGCAGTCGGCAAATTTAGAGAAAGTCTTTTGTTCAGTTCTTTCTTCCGGAGTAAGTTTGCGTTCTTTTGAAATATCATCCAGGCATTTGTAAATGTCTACAAAACGAGAAGTTTCATATAAAAGTGTACGAGATGCATCCAGTTTGGCTTTCATTAATGAAATAATCTCATATACAGCAGGGAATTCAATAATTGCCTTACCAAACTGTTTACGATCCTTAGCATAAGCCAAAGCTTCATTGTATGCAGCTTGGGAAATACCTACTGACTGAGCAGCAATACCCAAACGAGCACCGTTCATCAATGCCATAACGTATTTAATCAGACCAAGTTTTCGATCACCGCAAAGTTCAGCTTTAGCGTTTTTAAATACCAATTCGCAAGTAGGAGAACCTTTGATACCCATCTTGTTTTCAATACGACGAACATTTACACCACCGTTTTTCTTGTCGTAAATGAACATTGAAAGACCACGACCATCGTGTGTTCCTTCTTCAGAACGGGCAAGTACAAGGTGAATATCTGCATCACCGTTAGTAATGAAACGTTTTACACCGTTCAGGTACCAGCAGTTATCTTTTTCGCAGAAAGAAGCTCTCAGCATTACAGCCTGAAGGTCGGAACCAGCATCTGGTTCGGTAAGGTCCATAGACATTGTTTCACCTGCGCAAACGCGAGGAATATAACGCATCTTCTGGTCTTCATTACCAAACTCATAAAGAGTTTCAGCACAATCCTGCAATCCCCAAAGGTTTTCGAAACCTGCATCACAGGTAGAAACCATGTCGGCTGCCATCATGTAAGGAACAGTAGAAAAGTTAAGTCCACCAAAACGGCGAGGCATAGCAACACCCATTAAGCCGGCATCTGTTAAAGCCTGAAGGTTAATGGCAGTACCATTTGCATATTTCACGCGGTTATTGATAACCTGAGGACCTTCGTGGTCTACATCTTCTGCGTTTGGAGCAATTACTTCCGAACATATTTCGCCTACAATTTCCAGTACCTTATCGTAGCTGTCCATTGCGTCCTCGAAATCTACAGGAGCATAATCAAATTTATCTTTGTCAGCATAGTTGCGCTCTTTGAGTTCAACAATTCTCTTCATCAATGGATGATTGAGATAATGCTTTAGTTCTGGTGTATCTAAATATAAGTTTGCCATTTTACTACTTCGAATTTTGTTTATAGTACTTAATCATCTTCGGCACAACTTCTTCTACTGTTCCGTTGATAACATAGTCTGCTATTGTGTTGATTGGTGCGTCCGGATCATTATTAATAGAGATAATCATAGAGCTTTCCTGCATACCTGCAATGTGCTGAATCTGACCTGAGATACCGCAAGCGATATACAGTTTAGGACGAACGGTTACACCGGTCTGACCAATCTGGCGGTCATGATCTGCAAATCCTGCATCAACAGCTGCACGAGAAGCACCAACTTCTCCGTTCAGTACTTTGGCAAGATCGAAAAGTAACTTAAAGTTATCTTTAGAGCCAACACCGTAACCTCCGGCTACAACGATAGGAGCTCCTTTAATATTTGTTTTTGATTTTTCTATGTGGCGTTCAATGACCTTTACTACATAGTCAGCATCTGCTACATATTTACCTACTTCGTGGCGGATTACTTTTCCTTTATAATCAGCAGAAAGGATCTGTTTTTTCATTACACCTTCACGAACGGTTGCCATCTGTGGGCGGTGTTCAGGGTTAACAATTGTAGCAACGATGTTACCACCAAAAGCAGGACGGATTTGATAGAGAAGATCTTTATAAACCTTGCCTTCTTTCTTTTCTTCGTGATCACCAATCTCGAGAGCAGTACAGTCGGCTGTTAATCCACTGGTTAAAGCTGAAGAAACACGAGGACCAAGGTCGCGACCGATAACAGTTGCTCCCATAAGGCATATCTGAGGCTTTTCTTCTTTAAATAGGTTTACCAGAACAGAAGTGTGTGGTAATGAAGTGTATGGATAAAGTCCTTCTGCATCGAATACATGCAATTTGTCTACTCCATAAGGTAATACTTGCTTTTCAATATCGTCTAATTTGTAACCGGCAACAATTGCCTCTAATTGGCATTTTAACTGGTTAGCTAAAGAACGGCCTTTGGTAAGCAACTCAAGGCTTACGTCGGCAATAATGCCGTCTTCTATTTCGCAATATACAAATAAATTGTTCATTTTTAGTTCTTTCTTTAGTGATTAACCAATCGTGTGATTTGCCAATAGTTCAACAATAAGATCTTCTACTTCTCTGTCTGAAGCAGAAATAGTTTTACTCTCTTTGGCCTGGAAAACAATGTTTTGAATTGCTTTAACTTTTGTAGGAGAACCAGAAAGACCACATTGTGCAGTGTCTCCATTTACGTCAGTAACACTCCATTCTGCGAGGTTAAGATAATCTCTAGTGTCATACAGATCGGTATAATCTAGATTTCCCTGTTGTTTTTCAGTCACAGTTTTAGCATGTTTGTATTTTTGCACATACTTAGCATTGCGAGGGCGACAAGGAGCAGCAGAACCGTTAACTGTAAGAACAATAGGAAGCGGACCTTCTACTGTTTCAATACCGCCATCAATGTGACGTTTTACAGTAATTCGGCCGTTTTCTACTTTTTCAATTTCTTCGGCATAGGTAATTTGAGTTAATCCCAGTTTTTCGGCAACCTGAGGACCAACCTGTGCGGTATCACCATCAATAGCCTGACGACCGCCTATAATTACATCATAATCTTTTATCTTACGTATTGCAGTAGCAAGTGCATAAGAAGTGGCCAACGTATCTGCTCCGGCAAATGCTCTGTCGGTTAGCAAATAGCCATTATCGGCACCACGATAAAGTCCTTCACGAATAATCTCTGCCGCGCGTCCAGGACCCATGGTCAGAATAGTTACGGTAGAACCGGGGTGTGCATCTTTCAATCGGAGCGCTTGCTCAAGGGCATTTAAGTCCTCAGGATTGAAGATGGCCGGAAGTGCCGCACGATTAATAGTTCCGTCGGCTTTCATGGCATCTTTCCCAACGTTACGTGTGTCGGGAACTTGTTTTGCCAATACAATAATCTTTAAACTCATGTTATTAATTTTAGTATTAGTATTTTATACACATATAAGTAAGCTAACAAACAGGATGATAACTTGCTGTATAATCAGCCTGCAAAATTACTCAAACAGTTGATTCTACAAAACTTTATTCTTTAAAAATGCACAAAAATAGCTCTTATGAGCAAATGAAAAAGTCTGCATTTGTGAATAAATGAAATGAACTATGAATTATTTTTAATTAATATAAAATCTGCTCTATGTTAAAAATGAAATAGGAAACAGAATATGAAACATCAATATAATAATGTGATATTATATTTTAATGGTGCTATTTTGATATTATACGGAAAAATAGTGCTAATGGAATAGGAAAGGTTTCGTCGTTTTTTTTATGTTTGCATTCTATAAAAGACCAATTTGCTCGCAAAAATACAAATGAAAAGGCTTTTGTAGATAATTAATACATAAAACCGCTGCTATGACACAATATAGATTTTTTTACTCTTTTCTTCTTTTTTCCCTCTTTTTCTTAACAAGAATTGAAGCTTTACCTGCCCCCATTAAAGATTATGTTTTAATTATCAATTCGTATAACGAAGGAAACTTGTGGGCAGAGAAAATTCAGGATAAAATAATTAAATCAATTGATAATAAGAGAAATATATCTGTCGGCATTGAATATCTTGATAATTGCAGATTCTCTTCCATGAAGGAAGTGTCTTTTAGGGCAGATAGCTTATATAGAGATTATAAACTAAAGCCTAAAGCTGTTGTTGTAATTGGAGAAGCAGGATGGATTGTTTATCGTAATACACTACCTAAATCCTGGAAAAAAATACCAATTGTGCTTACGTCGGCTAAGAGATATACTACTTCTATCGAGAATCTTATTTCCGGGAAAGAGATTGATTCTAAAATGCTTATACCCTACAAGGAGGCTACTAAAGGTTTTAATGTAACGGGTGTTTTTCATCCTATACACATAAAACAGACCATACAACTGATGAAGAAACTGATGCCTAAAATGACGAAGATAGCATTTATCTCCGATAAAAGGTATACCAGTTCTTATAACAGGTTTCTATTTAAATATATAAGAAAGAAATATTTCCCTGATTTAAAGGAAATATCGTTGTGTCAGAAAGATCTTTCTACAAATAAGTTGCTAAATTCTTTGTCTGAATTGGATAAAAATACCGGTCTGCTTTATCATGGGTGGTACGAAGATGGTAATACTGGTATTTCTTCAAATAACCGGACAGAGAAGATGATTAGCAGCTTTACTGATTTACCGATGTTTGGATTGACTGACTTTGGAGATGATTTAGGAGATTTTGTAGGAGGATATTATTCAACTAGCGAAGACTATGGAAATAAATCCGGTGAAATTTTAAATATGGTTCTTAATGGTAAGAAAGCTAATGAAATACCTTTCCAGCTAGCTGAATTTCCACACGCTCATCTGAATTATCGAAATTTAATTCAAGCAGGACTTGACAAAAAATACTTTCCTTCTGATGCTGAATATTTGAACAAACCTGCGAGTTTTTTAGAAGAGAATGCAATACTTATAATATCTGTTATAAGCATTTTGCTGATTTGTTTTTCTATTCTTTTATCGAAGATATGGTTTTTGAAAAAAGAAAAGAATACAAATGAAAAAATGAAATTGTTTTTCACAAACATTCTTGATAATATTCCGGTAGCAATATGTGTGAGAGATTTTACTGACAATAAGTTTATCTATTGGAATAAGAGGATGGAAGATATGACACAGATCAAATCAAAAGATGCAATTGGAAAAACTAATAAGGAATTGTTCTCTCCCGAAATATATAAAAAACATAAGGAAATTGATAAAAAACTAATGAAGGAAGGAC
Organism: uncultured Bacteroides sp.; assembly: GCF_963677945.1. Lineage (NCBI taxonomy): Bacteria > Pseudomonadati > Bacteroidota > Bacteroidia > Bacteroidales > Bacteroidaceae > Bacteroides > uncultured Bacteroides sp. Next base: position 1,412,423 of record NZ_OY782578.1, read on the forward strand.
ATTCTGTCAACTATGAACAGGAATTCCTTTCTTCTGATAATAAGTTACATTCTGTTAATATATCTAAGGTTCTTATAAAAACAGATAAAGCTCCTGCATATATGTTGTTTAGTGGCTGGGATGTTACAGAACTGAAAACGATTCAACGGAAGTTTCAGACAGCAAATAATCAGTTGGCAATGGTTATGGATGCGGGAGAAATTATTTCCTGGGTATGGGATGTAAGAGTCAGAACAATAACTTTTGACTATGATTATCAGAAAAATGAGGATTATTTACCGGAAATGAAAAGTCTGACAAAACCTTTGGAGGATGTACTTTCACTTACTCATCCAGATGATGCAGAACGAGCATTTATAACTTTCAGTAACTTTCTTGAAGGTAAATCAGATAGAGTTGACCTTGATCTCAGGGTTAATTTTTATGGCAATGGTTACGAATGGTATGAATTGCAAGGTATGGTTACAGAACGTGATAAAGATGGCTCAATTCTTTTTGTTACTGGATCGGGTAGCAATATAACTAAGAGAAAGCAAACAGAGCAGGCTTTGTTTGAGGCAAAAGAGAAAGCAGAGGAATCAAATCGTCTTAAATCGGCTTTTCTGGCAAACATGAGCCACGAGATACGCACTCCTCTGAATGCTATAGTAGGCTTTTCAAGAATTCTGGCAGATATAAATAACGGCGAAATGGAAAATCAGTTTGCAGGTATTATTGAAAGCAATAATAATTTATTGCTGCAACTTATTAACGACATTCTCGATCTTTCTAAAATAGAAGCCGGAACATTGGAATTTGTATATTCTAATGTCGATATAAATACCTTATTTGATGAAATAGAACAATCTTCTGCCATGAAAGTAGATCAGAATGCTGTGAAAATAGTATTTAAGGATAAATTACCCAGATGTGTTATCCATACAGAGAGAAATCGTTTGTCGCAGGTTATTTCAAACTTTATATCTAATTCCATCAAGTTTACAGAGCAGGGCAGCATTACATTTGGATATACTTTATCGGAAGAGAAACTACGTTTTTATGTAACAGATACAGGATGTGGCATTCCTGAGAATAAACAGGGTTCTGTTTTTGATCGTTTTGTAAAGTTGAATACATTTGCTCAGGGCACAGGATTGGGATTGTCTATTTGTGCTTCCATAGTATACAAACTAGGAGGTGAAATTGGCGTTGAATCGGAAGAGGGAAGAGGTTCTACTTTTTGGTTTACTATTCCTTACAAGCCGGTTGATACAGATGAGGAAGAATATTTCGATGATTCTGATAAGAAATCTGTGTTGAAAAGTAATGTAGAAAAAGTAACTTTGTTAGTTGCCGAAGACGACAATAGTAACTATAAATTAATGGAAGCTATTCTTGGCAAAGATTATGAACTTATTCATGCCTGGAATGGTGAAGAAGCTGTAAAGTTATACAATAATCATCAGCCCGATCTGATTCTAACAGATATCAAAATGCCTGTTATGGATGGATATGAATTAGTTCAAAAGATAAGAATGCATTCAAAGGAGATTCCTGTTATAGCAGTAACAGCTTATGCATCGGAAGAAGACAGAAGCAAGATTAGTGAAGGTGGCTTTAGCGATTTCGTGGCCAAACCTATTAACGCTTTGTTACTGAAAGAAAAAATTAGTACTCTGCTGAATATTAGTTAAGCAAGGTGGAATGATAAAAGACACTATTGGATTGCGGCTAGATTACAAAACAAAAAGGTTCGGATAGTATAGAAAACTACCCGAACCTTTTTATTTCTTAATAGAAGAAAATATCTTCAATCGCGAATATTACAACTTAATACCAAGCTTGTCAGCAATCTCTTTAGGAAGAGCATTTTTGTGAACAAGGATGTTTATGGTTTTATACTTAACAAATGCTTTAGAAGCATACCAGGTACCTTTGTACTTGTTGTCAGTTCCCCATGAATTCTTTACCATATAGTAATCTTTTCCGTTCTGGTCTTTTGCAATGCCGTAGATAAGCATACCGTGATCGTCTGTTGTTTCCCAGTTGTCAAAGCCTTCCTGACGCATTTTCTGAGTAATCTCTTTCTCAGGTCTTGGTTTAGCAGTCAGTTCCTTGTTTTTTTCTTCTTTAGTTAAGCCTGTCCAGCGAGCCATGTCTGATCCGCTTAAATCAGCAGTTTTAATTTCTTCAGGAACTACAGCAATACCGTTGCGGGTAAATCCTGTTTCGCTAACATCGCTTCCCCATGCAACAGTGTATCCGTTGTTTACAGCATTATCAATAACTGCCATAAATTCATCTAAAGGCAAGTTATATGATTCACCATTACGCCAGTTGTCCTGAATCTCAAGAGCAAACTGAGTATAGAATTTGTGATGAGTATATGAAGTAATTGAAACATAGTCGTCAGCATTCAATTCCAGTTCTCTGGCAAATGCTTTGGCATCGTATTTCTTTCCGTTATAATTGAAATATTCAGGACGTGCGCCAAGGTAGTTGCTAACCACAGCATCAAAACCTCTTTTCCATACCGGAGTAAGTTTCTTTAAGGTACTTTTTGCAATAGCATCAAGATATCCTTTCATTACAGCATCCAGTTCGTTGTGAACAGGAAGAGAGTCACCATAATGCAATCCGGTCATGGCTTCCTGTGGCTCTAGTCCATAGTTTTTCAGGCAGTACATTACATCATAAAAGCTACCTCCAGGTCCGAATGAACCTTCACTGTGAAGACGAACATATTTTTCGGCACGGTCTTCCATTGTGTGGTGTACAATATACATTTCAGAAAGGTCATAAGTACCTTTGCCTTTGCGAAGTAATTCCGATTCAAGGAATGCTGCACCCGAGAAGCTCCAACATGTACTTGAACGGTTCTGGTTCTTGATAGATGTTATAGGGTTTTCTTTTACTGTAGTGAAGACAAATCCTTCCTCTTTCTTCGCTTTTTCTTTCGCCGAAATACTAAAACAGAGGGCGGAAAAAAGAACAATACTAATAATCTTTTTCATAAAATCTACTTATATTTATTTATATTTTAGGCAAAGATAAGTAATGGAGAATTAAAAAATATTATATTTGTTAATAATTTCAGATAAATTAAAGACGCGTGAGTAAGATAAAAAGAAATTATATAATTTATTCCATCATGCTGGTGCTTTTCTCCGGTATGATTTATGTGGCATTGAATGAAGGAGAACGATTTGATCATCTTTCATTAGCTAAAATGCCTCAGGCAAATGGAAACAGTGCTTTTCAGATGTTTCAGCGTGTAATGACGGAGAATATTAATAATCCGTTTACTATTCTGTTGCTTCAGATTATCGTTGTGTTATTTACCGTTCGCCTCTTTTCTTATCTCTTTAAATATATTGGTCAGCCTGGAGTAATAGGTGAAATTGTGGCTGGTATTGTACTTGGCCCTTCGTTGCTGGGATATCTGTTTCCCGATTTCTTTGGCTTTTTATTTCGCCCACAGTCGTTGTCTAATCTCCAGACCGTTAGTCAGATTGGATTAATCCTGTTCATGTTTGTTATTGGCATGGAGGTCGATTTCAGAACATTAAAAAATAAGATTAATGAGACCCTGGTTATTAGTCATGCAGGAATATTAGTGCCTTTTTTTCTTGGAATACTCTCTTCATATTGGATTTATGAAAAATACGCTGCGCAGCAAACAGCCTTTCTACCTTTTGCCCTTTTCATAGGTATTTCTATGAGTATAACCGCTTTCCCGGTTCTGGCTCGTATTATTCAGGAACGAAATATGACCAAGACTCCTATTGGAGTTCTTTCCATTGCTTCGGCGGCAAACGACGATGTAACTGCATGGTGCTTGCTGGCTGTTGTTATTGCTATTACAAAAGCCGGAAATTTTGGCAGTGCACTTTTTGCAGTGGGACTTACCGTTATTTATATAGCTGTAATGTTTCTTGTGGTGCGTCCTTTTCTTAAGAAAATTGGCGATTTATATGCAAATAAAGAAGTCATCAATAAAACATTTGTAGGTTTCATCTTTATTATATTGGTTATTTCGGCCACATTAACCGAGATAATCGGTATTCATGCTTTATTCGGAGCTTTCATTGCGGGAGTGGTTATGCCTGCCAATTTTGGATTCCGTAAGGTGATGATGGAGAAAGTGGAAGATGTTTCTTTAGTCTTCTTCCTACCTTTATTTTTTGCTTTTACCGGACTGCGCACACAAGTGGGATTGATTAATAGTCCTGAATTGTTGCAAGTCTGTGGTATGCTTATAGCTGTTGCCATAATCGGTAAATTCGGAGGATGTGCTTTGGCTTCCCGTTTAGTGGGAGAGTCCTGGAAGAATAGTTTAATTGTTGGAACTCTAATGAATACTCGTGGACTAATGGAGCTGGTTGCTCTTAATATTGGTTACGAGATGGGAGTTCTTCCCCCGTCCATCTTTGTGATATTGGTAATAATGGCATTAGTCACTACCTTTATGACTACCCCTGTTCTTGCTCTTGTTGAGAAGGTATTTGCCATAAAGGAGCCGGTGATAAGTCTGACAAAGAAACTTGTTCTCTGTTTTGGCCGTATTGAATCCGGACGTGATTTGCTTACAATATATGAATTATTATTTGGACCAAGATTGCAGCAGAAAGAAGTTATAGCGGCGCATTACACACTTGGCACCGATGTGAATCCCTTGCATGCAAAACAATATGAAGAAGAGAGCTTTAACTTGCTGAATAGTGAAGCAGAAAGAATAAATCTTAAAGTTGATTGCCGCTATAAGGTGACAGATAAGCTGATACAGGATATGGCGCATCTGGTCCAGGCGGAAAAGCCTGATTTATTGCTATTGGGTGCAGGAAGTAATTATATGCTGGAAGGTGGAACTCAGGTGCTTCCTCTTCTTGGCTTATTCAGAAATAAAGTAGACGATATAATTGGGCAGGTGAAATGTGATGTTGCGGTTTTTGTAAACCGAGGTTACCAGCATGGCAATATTGCACTAGTTCTTGGCGGAGCAATTGATTCTTACATGTTATTTTATTTGGAATCGTTACTGATGAATGGAATAAAGGATATTCATTTATATCTGTTTGTTGGCGATGATAAGTTTACAAAAAAAGTGAACGATCTTTTAGAAAGGTATCCTGAACAGGTTGTTTTGCATCCTATCCATGATTTGTCTGAGATTAGCTACAGAAGTGTGGATGGATTATTGATTCTGAGCCATACTGTTTGTGAAAAAATAGCTGAGGATAAGGAAGAATATGAGGCTTTGCCATCGTTATTGGTAATGAGTCCGAAAATCGATACGAAATAAATTGATTTTCTTTCTGTCTTTACTTTGTATAAAAGAGTATATTAGAAATGACAATAGATAATAATACAGGATTAGTTCTTGAAGGTGGCGGTATGCGCGGAGTTTTTACCTGTGGAGTATTGGATTATTTTATGGATCACAATATCCGTTTTCCTTATACCATAGGAGTTTCGGCAGGTGCCTGCAATGGCTTATCGTATATTTCACGTCAACGTGGACGTGCAAAATACAGTAACATTGATTTGCTCGATAAATACCATTATATAGGCTTAAAGCATCTTCTCAAGAAGAAGAATATTATGGACTACGATCTTCTTTTCGGTGAGTTTCCGGAAAGAATCCTTCCTTATGATTACGATGCTTATTTTTCTTCGCCCGATCGCTTTGTGATGGTTACAACCAACTGTGTAACCGGCGAAGCCAACTATTTTGAAGAGAAGAAAGATAAACAGCGGGTATTGGATATTTGTAAAGCATCGAGCAGTTTACCCATTGTCTGCCCCATAGTTTATGTAGATGGTGTTCCGATGCTTGATGGCGGAATAGTTGATTCCATTCCATTGCTTCGTGCTGTGGAAGACGGATATCAGAACAATGTAGTGGTTTTAACACGTAACAGAGGTTATAGAAAAGAAGCAAAAGATCACAAAATACCTTCTATTATTTATCGCAAGTACCCAAATATCCGTGAAGCCTTAAGCCGCCGTTGTGCTGTGTATAATGAACAACTGGAAATGGTAGAGCTAATGGAAGATGAAGGGCAGATTACTGTTATCCGTCCGGAAAAACCAATAGTTGTAGATAGAATTGAAAAAGATGTGATGAAACTCACTGATTTGTATAATGAAGGTTATGCTTGTGCCGGGAAAATAATGCATTCTGTGGCAAATGCTTCTGATAAATTACTTTATCTCTAGAAAAAATAGAAAAAACGAAAATCATCTGCCACCTGCTACTAAATAGGTGCTAAGTTGTTGATAACTAAATGTATAATCTGGTGGAAGATCCAATTTTTACTCATTTATCTTCCACCAGATCTACCACCAATCTGCTACAGCCTGATTTCTACTACAAATAAGTAATTGATATAACCTATTCAAAACCGGTATTAATAAACCGCAGATAAATTACATATTCACTGTTAATTTGCTGAAAACAAGGTGGATATAAACAATGTATTGCCAGCTGGTAAGTTGTTTGCTCCATGAAAATAAGTAAGCCCGCGGCTGCGGGCTTATGGGGCTGCATTCGAGGGCTTATCGGTTTACAGCCGAGGGCCGATGGGTTCACGGCTGCAGGCTTACTTAACTTTCCTTTAAATTCCTCAAACGACTCATCAATTTTTTATCAAAGTCACGTTATCTTTGTTCTGCTTTCAGGATCAGACTATCGAGCGTTTCGCGAAGGCTTAGGTATTCTTCTTCTGACAGATCCAGACAATTAGCCATTTCATGAGGAACCTCTATAGCCTTTTTCTGCAGTTCCGCGCCCACTTTCGTTAGTTTAATGATAACAGTACGTTCGTCTTCTTTGCTCCTCTTACGATGAATATAACCGGTTGCTTCCAGGCGCTTCAATAGTGGAGACAGCGTTCCTGTATCCAGTTTAAGTATTTCGCTGAGTGAATTTACCGGTATTCCGTCTTTTTCCCACAGGGCCATCATAACCAAATATTGCGGATAAGTTAAATCCAGCTCGTTAAGAAACGGGCGGTAATGATTCGTAATAGCACGGTTCAGGCGATATACACGAAAACAAATTTGGTTCTCTAGTTTTAACTCGGGGTAATTCTCTTTCATAATCTCATTATATTTGCCGCAAAATTACAGAAAATATAATTGTGTGCGATTAATTTGCTATACGAAATAGTTCGCTGCCTGCAAAGACAGTGAACTATTCTAATCTTTTTTAATTAAAGCAGGCTCTTAATTTCTGCTTCCACCTTAGTAATATCTTCAGTTGGTTCGAAACGTTTCACCACTTCACCATTGCGGTTGATAAGGAATTTTGTGAAGTTCCATTTAATCTCTGCATCCTCCTTGTAATTAGGATTTTCCTTTGAAAGCATATCATCAAGGATTTTTGCTATTGGGTGATTCATGTCAAATCCGGCAAAGCTTTTTTCGCTCTTTAAGAACTTAAACAGGTCGCTGGCATTATCTCCGTTTACTTCTAACTTCTTAAATTGTGGAAATTGCACATCGTAGTTTAAAGTGCAGAACTCGTGAATCTCTTCATCTGTACCTGCTGCCTGATTGGCAAACTGATTGCAAGGGAAATCAAGAACAACTAATCCCTGATCCTTATACTCTTCATAGATTTTCTCCAGTTCTTTGTACTGAGGGGTAAAACCGCATGCTGTTGCTGTGTTTACTACTAATAAAACTTTACCTGCAAATTCGTTCAAAGATACATCGTTTCCTTTTCTGTCTTTTACTGTGAAATTATAAACTGTGCTCATATTCTTGTATTTTTTAGTTTGTTATTACTGACTTTATAATTGTTCTTTTTATTTTTATAATGCGAATATATACAAAATTAAATTGTGTGCAATATAATTGGATGAAAATTTATTGTTCGTTAACTTAATACTTTATTTATCTGTAGAATTTCTCTATTGTTTCAGAGGGTTGTACTGTATAAAGAAATGTGGAATTTAGTGGGAGATATGCTTGGTTTGTAGCAGATAAATAGAATTTAGTAGCAGATGATTTTTTATCTACTACCACCTGAAAGCCTTATTACTAGGGCCTTTTATGTATTTTAGTAGCAGATGGTGGAGATGATTTGTGAAAAATAATATTTTTTGTTTAGAAGGAATTATGCTAAGTCTAACAAGGCTATAGAAGAATAAATTATTCAATATTTTATATATATTTATAATATGATTTTGTATCTTTACAATACTGTTGTATAACTAAATTAAAATATATGGAGGACCTTTTTATGGAGAATAAGTATGTTATTGATGATTTTTTCGATATAAGTTATAAAAAGAATGGCAACGTTTCTATTAAATTTAAGAAAAATGCATCTGCTATTGAGTTAATCATTAAGGAGCTAAATTTTTATCACTATATTGTAAATAATAAGAAAATATTTTTTAAAAAAGATGATTTAAATTTTGTTTCCATAGATAAAACTGATATTCGGGATGGAGTTGTTGGGCGAGTGAAGAAGGTGATTTTAGGTGTTGATATTTATCCTGAGGGATGTGACTACGAAAGTTTTATACAAGCTTTATACGATGCAACTTTAATCATATCTCAACGTTTAATGCCGATCTACTGTCCTTATATTGATTTAAATAATGAGGAAAAACATGCTTTTTTAATGAAATATGATCAAATATATAAATCTGAATATATAAAAGATGAACTTTTAGCTAAGTTTATATATTGGGGAATGAAAGAAAAAGATGATGTAGGTGGAACTTTTTCATTAGGTAAGAAATTATTTTATAAAGCAATAAATAAAAATGAATACCTGATTTTTTGTTTTAGTTTAAATGATTCTCGAAAGCATATATATATATTTGATTCTATTCTTGCTAGTTTCAAATCAGAAAATGATATTGGAGTAAGTTCATATTTAAGTTTGAATCCAGATTTTACACGTAATAATTTTATATTGGAGCGTGATTATAATAGTTTTAAAGAGTTAATGGAATAACTCTGTTTTATGTACTTATGGAAATTGAATTAATTTTATGTATCTGATGGTATATCATTATAGATAAAAATAGAAAAAGGCTGCTTCAAACGAAGCAGCCTTTCTTATTTATAGAGCTAATTAGGATTAGTCTTCTTGCTCAACACCCCATTGTTGCTTAGCCAAACGCTTGTAGTTGTTATATCTCCACTTAGCGTTGTCCTGAGCAGCCTGGAATAATTCATTAGCTTCAGCAGGATATTGTTTTGCCAATGAAGCGTAACGAACTTCACCTTTCAGGAAGTTTTGGAAGTTATCCCAGTTTGGAGCTTTAGAATCCAATGTGAATGGATTTTGTCCTTCAGCTTCCAATGCAGGATTGTATCTCCACAAATGCCAGTAACCGCATTCTACTGCAGCTGCTTGTTCAGCTTGTGCTTTGCCCATACCAGCTTTCAAACCGTGGTTGATACATGGTGAGTAAGCAATAACGATTGAAGGTCCGTCATAAGCTTCAGCTTCGCGGATAGCTTTCAATGTTTGAGCTTGGTCAGCCCCCATAGCAACTTGTGCGCAATATACATAACCGTATGTAGAAGCGATCAAACCAAGGTCTTTCTTACGTACTCTCTTACCTGCAGCAGCAAACTTAGCAATAGCTCCAACTGGAGTTGCTTTAGATGACTGACCACCAGTGTTTGAGTAAACTTCAGTATCAAGAACCAATACATTTACATTCTTTCCAGAAGCAAGTACGTGATCCAAACCACCGAAACCGATATCATAAGAAGCACCGTCACCGCCGATAATCCATTGAGATTTCTTGATTAAGAATTTGCTTAGAGAAGCAATTTCTTTGCAGATATCGCAGTCGCAAGCTTTTACAAGTGGAGTAATCTTAGCTTCAAGTTCGATAGAACGTTCTGTGTTGTCTTTGTCGGCAATCCATTCGTTGAACAAACCTTTCAGTTCGTCTGAACAGCAGTCGCAAGTCTGACCCTTAGTCATCAAGTCAACAAGACGATCACGCATCTTATCAACTGCAAGAGTCATACCCATACCGAATTCAGCGAAGTCTTCGAATAATGAGTTAGCCCATGCTGGTCCGTGACCTTCTTCGTTAGTTGTATAAGGAGTTGATGGTACTGAACCAGAGTAGATAGAAGAACATCCTGTTGCGTTAGCAATCATCTGACGGTCGCCAAACAATTGAGTTAACAACTTAACGTAAGGAGTTTCACCACAACCTGAACATGCACCAGAGAACTCGAATAATGGAGTAGCAAACTGTGAATTCTTCACGTTAGCATTAACATTTACCAAGTGTTGTTTGCTCTTTACTTTTGTAGCAACATATTCCCAGTTAGGAGCTTGTGGAAGCTGACCTTCCAAAGGTTGCATCTTAAGAGCCTTACCTTGTTTGTTTCCTGGACATACATCAGCACAGTTACCGCAACCAAGACAGTCAAGTACGTCAACCTGGATACGGAACTTCATACCATCGAATACTTTTCCGGTAGCTTTCAACATATCAGTGAAAGGAGCTGCTGCTTGTTCTGCTTCGTCAAGTACGAATGGACGGATAGAAGCGTGAGGACAAACATAAGCACACTTGTTACACTGGATACAATTTTCTGAATTCCATTCTGGAACGAAAGCAGCTACACCACGTTTTTCGTAAGTAGCAGTACCTTGTTGCCATGTACCATCTTCAATACCAACGAAAGTAGATACTGGAAGATCATCACCATTCTGAGCGTTGATAACCTTAACTACTTTTTCTACGAATTCAGGAGTGTTGTTGTCTGCAGCTTCTTCATCTTTCAAAGTAGCCCAAGCAGGATCAACAGTTAGTTGTTTGTATTCGCCACCACGGTCAACAGCTGCATTGTTCTTGTCAACAATGTCTTGTCCTTTCTTACCGTAAGACTTAACAATGAATTTCTTCATTTGTTCTACAGCCAAATCTACTGGAATAACACCAGTGATACGGAAGAATGCAGACTGAAGGATAGTGTTTGTTCTGTTACCCAAGCCAATTTCCTGTGCAATTTGAGTAGCATTGATATAATAAACTGTGATATTCTTTTCTGCGAAATAACGTTTTACGTTGTTTGGCAAATGTTTAGCCAGTTCTTCTTCGTTCCAGATAGTATTCAAAAGGAATGTACCATTCTGTTGCAAACCGCGTGTTACATCATACATACGAAGGTATGCCTGAACGTGACAAGCTACGAAGTTAGGTGTATTTACCAAATATGTAGAACGAATAGGAGTATCACCGAAACGAAGGTGTGAACAAGTGAAACCTCCTGATTTCTTAGAGTCGTAAGAGAAGTAAGCCTGACAGTGCTTGTTAGTATTATCACCGATAATCTTAACAGAGTTCTTGTTAGCACCTACAGTACCATCAGCTCCCAAACCGAAGAATTTAGCTTCGTACATACCTGCACCGCCTAATGCGATTTCTTCTTTCTTTGGAAGAGAAGTGAAAGTAACGTCGTCAACTATACCAAGAGTGAACTGGTTCTTAGGCATTGCCAAAGAAAGGTTTTCGTATACAGAGATTACCTGAGCAGGAGTAGTATCTTTAGAAGAAAGACCATAACGACCACCAACGATAACCGGAGCATCAGCTTGTCCGTAGAAACAATCTTTTACGTCTAAGTATAATGGTTCGCCTACTGCACCTGGTTCTTTTGTTCTGTCTAATACAGCAATACGTTTTGCAGTCTTAGGAACAGCAGCAAGGAAGTGTTTAGCAGAGAATGGACGGTACAAGTGTACTGCAACCAAACCAACTTTTTCTCCCTGAGCAGTTAAGTAGTCGATAGCTTCGCGAGCAGCTTCTGTAACAGAACCCATAGCGATGATTACACGGTCAGCATCGTCAGCACCATAGTAATCGAACAAGCTATATTTACGTCCTGTGATTTCAGAAAGTTCTTTCATGTATTCTTCTACGATACCTGGAACAGCGTCATAGAATTTGTTGCATGATTCTCTATGTTGGAAGTAAACATCAGGGTTTTCAGCCATACCGCGTGCAACTGGGTTCTCTGGGTTCAAAGAACGGTTACGGAAGTCAGCCAAAGCTTCTTTGTCGATCAAGTGAGCAAGATCGTCATTTTCCAACATCTCGATTTTCTGAATTTCGTGTGATGTACGGAATCCGTCGAAGAAGTTTACGAATGGAACGCGTGATTTAATTGTAGCTAAGTGAGCTACTGCTGATAAGTCCATAACTTCCTGTACAGAACCTTCTGCCAACATAGCAAAACCTACCTGACGACAAGCCATAACATCCTGGTGGTCACCGAAGATAGAAAGAGCGTGTGAAGCCAATGCACGAGCTGATACGTGGAAAACGCAAGGTAGTAATTCACCTGCAATTTTGTACATATTAGGAATCATAAGCAATAATCCCTGAGATGCTGTGTAAGTGGTTGTCAGTGCGCCAGCCTGTAAAGAACCGTGTAATGCACCAGCTGCACCTCCCTCAGATTGCATTTCCTGTACTAATACTGTTTCGCCGAAGATGTTTTTACGTCCGGCTGCAGCCCATTCGTCTACGTATTCTGCCATAGTCGAAGAAGGAGTGATAGGATAAATCGCGGCAACTTCTGAGAACATATACGAGATATGTGCAGCAGCCTGATTACCATCACATGTGATGAATTTCTTCTGTTTAGTCATAACATTTAATATATTAAATAAAAAAACTCAGTTAATAAAGAAAACCAAATAACCATAAAGGTATCTGATTTCCTCGCCCTATTTCTGCCCTGTGAATGGCATACGTAATGGCTGGATTATTTTTGACCTTAAATCCGTCGGTACATATCTTAAATGGAATCTTTTCATCTACCAGAAAAGAAGTTCCTTTTTCTCCTTTATTGAGAACATGATCCTTATAGAGTGTATTGAGAAAGAATGTCTCTGCAACATCTTGTTCTTCCACTTTTACCGGATAGATAGAATACATAAGATTAGTGTTATGCATCATAATCTTTGATGGCTTTTTAGGGAAGGATTCACCTTTTGGATAAACCATATTGATTAACCGTGCGTCTGCAAGATATTTGATGTAGTTCATAACCGTAGCACGTGATGTCTCAATCTCTGTTGCCAACTGGCTTACATTGGGAGCTGAAGGACCATCAACCGCCAGCAAGTATAAAAGCTTCTTTATCTTTGAAAGATATTTCAGTTCTATTTGCTTAATAAGTAGAATGTCTACCTCTACCATCATGTTCATTGTTTTAAGCAAATTTTCGGAAAAATTTCTTTTTTCGAGAAAAAATGGATAAAAACCATGATGAAGATAATCCTGGAAATAGTCTGTGGGACGAACCTTTGAGAGAACAGTCTTGGCTATTTGCTCATGATTGGACAAAATATCTTCTAACGAATATGGCGGGAAACTATTACCTGTTTGCAGATTCAGAAATTCTCTGAATGAGAATCCACGTAGATTATATGATTTTACGATACCGGATAACTCAGCATTTTCTTCTTTCAATCGCATAACCGAGGAACCGGAAAATACAATTTTCAATCCAGGAAAACGGTCATGGCAAATTCTTAGTTCATGACTCCAGTTTGGATACTTAAAGACCTGGTCTATGAGAAGTACTTTACCACCGTTTTTAAGAAATTCTTCTGCAAATTCTATAATGGTATGCCCTGAGAAATAAAAGTTATTCATGTTGATAAACAAGCATGAACGGTCAGTTCCGAATCGCTCTTTTGCATATTGCAACAGGAAAGTAGTTTTCCCTACACCGCGAGTCCCTTTGATTCCAATAAGACGGTCGTTCCAATCGATCTCATCCATTAAATCACGTCGAACGGAGGCATTGGTGTGTTCTACCAGATAGCTGTGAGTTCTGTAAAAGGCTTCCATAAACATTCTTTTATTGTCGAGGCAAAGATAATTATAATTATCAACTTTGCAAAGTAGAGATTGCAAAATATTTATCTATTTAAACTTGTTTATGCTTTTGTTTATAGAAAGTGATTATGTAACTTATAAATATTCAATTATGCAGAGGGTAATTGTTGCTTCAATCTTATTTATAGGCTCTGCTTTAATCCGTTTATTTTATTTGATAGATGTCATTTTGTACAAAATAAAACATTCTTTTGTACAAGAATAAATTTATTTCAGATGGTTGATTATTCTATTTCTCTTTTTGCTTACTTTTGTATACAAAATACATAAAAAATAAATGCTGGAAGTATATTTATTCAATCCGGATAATGATTTGGCGTTGGCTAATGGTGATGAGAATTACACTCCGCCTCTTTCTGCCCGAAAAATGGCAGACGACCTTTCGTTACTGCCAATATGGTATACCTCACGGGGAATGCTGGTAATGAGTAACGAACCGGATGCTGAGGAATGGATGCTGCAGATAAAGAATTTGTTTGATTTACCTGTCGACAGAATAAGGGAAGATGAGATTGCTTTTAAGTCATCTTTGAAACTTTGTCCGTGGGGATGGAATGCTGCTTTGATAAAACAAGCCCGGCTATTAGGCTTTTCAGATGATTTTCTACCTGATAAAAATCAAATGGAGATTTTACGTGAGTTGTCTCATCGATCTTTAGCTGTTTCTTTACTTAAGGAGTTGAATGTTTCTTCTTCATTTTGTGGAGTCTCGGAAGAATTAACTTCTGATGAAGCTGTTCGGAAATTTGTAGAACATTATCCCAAAGTTCTTTTAAAGGCACCATGGTCGGGTAGTGGCAAAGGACTACGACCGGGTAAAGGTGAATATACCAGTCATATTCAGGGATGGAGTAACCGGGTGATAAAGAATCAGCGTTGTGTAGTAGGTGAACCTTGGCTGGATAAAGTGAAGGATTTTGCCATGGAATTTTTTTGTGATGAATCGGGTAAAGTCTCTTTTGCCGGATATTCTTTTTTTGAAACAGATGTAAGAGGGGCTTACACGGGGAATCTGCTGGCTTCGAATGAAGCTATAGAACAGTGTCTTACCGAATTTGTTAATGCTGCCGATTTGCATTTATTGCGCGATCTGCTTGAAATAAAACTCTCTCAACTGATAGGTAAAAAGTATTATGGATATCTGGGGGTAGATATGATGATTTGTCGTTTCCCTGAACAACCTGTATTCCGTATTCATCCTTGTGTGGAGGTGAACTTGCGTATGAATATGGGGATTTTTTCCCGACTCTTTTATGACAGGTTTATTACTCCCGGAAAGATGGGTTATTTTAAGGTTGATTATTTTAACGATCCTTCTTTACTGATGACTGACCACGAGAAGAAGCAGGCTGAATTTCCACTCGTTATTGAAAATGGCCGGATTATGTCCGGCTATATGGAATTAACACCTGTAACACAACAAAAAAATTATCGTGCAAGCATCTTGGTTGAAGGATGAATCTGTCCGTTTTTATCTGTAAATAAAACCCTGTAAAGTCCTTTTTGTAAGTTATATAAAGGAATCTTTTCTTTATATTTTGAATATAATACACATCTGCCGGTAAGATCTGTAATAGTTATACTCTCAAATTCTTCGGACTTAGGAAGTTGCAATAATAGGCTATCCTGGGATAATTGAAGTTTATTATCCGGGAGTGTTAATTGTATTGCTGCACTTTCATTTCCAAAACGATCGGTTGCTGTTACTGCAAAATAACGTTTGTTTTCTCTGGCAGTCTCTTCCTTATAAGCATAATGATTCTCTCTGATATCGTGTGCAACAATATTATAAGGCTTGGATATATCTACTGGAAATTTATCAGAAGCATATACTATATAGTATGGAGCTGTTCGTGAGTCGTTGTCGGTTGATGGTTGCCAGCTTAATTGGACTGTAGATCCTATACGGTTACTTGATAAATCCTTAGGATGTGTTGGAGCTGTATTGTCCAGCCATTTCATTTTAGGTTGAAGGGCAGGACTGGCGTAATGTAATCCGTTTAGTTCGTCGAACAGATGCTTGGTATTTTTTAATAGGTATTCAGTGCGGTAAAAGGCTTGTCCGGTTAATCCATGGCGACGGGTAAAATATATCTGACGTTCTATTTCACTTAGCGGCCAGTCTTTTTCTGCCGGATCAAGAAAATAAATACCTAATCCGGGAACTACACAACGTCCGAAGCTATTTTCCTGCCAATCTAATGCAAATGGATAAAAGTTATTTCCGTTGAAATACATCATGGGGAATAGGATGTCCTGAATTCCTTCACGAAGCCATCCTTGTGCATCCTGGTAAACTGTATGATAAGCATTCCATCCTCCTGATGGGTAGTGAGAAGTATCTTTGAATTTGCCAACAGGCGAACTGCTCATTTTTACCCAAGGTTTGATTTGCTTAACCTGTTGATACAAGTACCGTACAATGGCTGTTATGTTGTCTCTTCTCCAACTGTCCAGGCTTTTTCCGTTGCCATATTTGCGGAACATCTCTTTATCCGGAAATTCATTTGGACGGTCAGGATAACGAATATAATCAAGATGGATACCGTCTACATCATAACCGGTAATTATTTCTTTTACAATAGAAAAAAGGTAATCTTTTGTTGCAGGGTTGCTGGGATCGAGAAACCATTCACCCTGATAGCTTTTACATATTTGTGGGTGTTTCTTAGTAACAGACTTATTCCCTAATGCTTTTACATGATTTTCTTTTCCCAATGGAATTGAGACTATCCAGACATGACATTCCATTCCGCGTTTATGGCACTCTTCAATGGCAAATGCAAGTGCATCATATCCGGGAGAGTTGCCGACTTTTCCCGTTAATGTCTCATTATAGGTTTCAATGGAAGAAGGATAGATAACGTCTCCACGTAAACGGGTTTGAAGTAATACGGTATTAAAATTGGCAGCTTTTAGCTCATCCAAAATTCTGCATAATTCTGCTTTTTGTTTATTGATAGTGGTAGGAGAGGTGGCTTTGACTGTAGGCCAGTCAAGTCCATATATTGTTGTCAGCCAAGTGGCTCGTATCTCATTTTTAGGTTGTGCCAGTGTATTGGTTATGAAAAAACAAAGGAACAAAAGAATAAGGTATGTATGTTTCATTTTCGCTTGCTGTAATGTTGCAAAGGTAGATAAAAGAACGTAAAAAAGCGTTAGAAGATTCCTCTTTTTCAACTGAAAGGGGACACGAATAAATAATATTACTTATTTTTGTTTAAAATACAAAACAGGGAAAAGCTAAACAGTGCATGAACGCTTTTTCATGCTAAAAAGAAGACTCTAATGAAAAAGTATAAAAAATCTACATGGCTTTGTGGTGCTCTCTTTCTTTATGTAACAGCTATGGCTATATATTTAGTACCTCGTAATCACACTATTGGTGAAATGGAGAAATATGTTACGATTGCAGTTTCTTATGTTATTGTTTTACTATTATGGCTTGTGTTGCGTAAGAAAGAAAAATTGGCTGAAAAACGACGTAGAGAAATGGAAGAGTGGAAAAAAGATTCGGAGCATTCAAACAACTAAATATAAAATGAAAAAATTACTTATTTGTATTGCAGTTTTATTATGTACTGTTACTGCACAAGCGCAATTTGAACAGAATAAATGGTTAATAACACCTTCAATTACGGGGCTTGGTATGTCTTATAGTGGTCAGGATAAATTCTCGTTAGGATTTGAAGCTGAAGGTGGCGTTTTTTTAATGGATAATTTTGCTTTGCTTATTAATGCAGGAGCGGATATTAAAGATAGAGGAGATGATAGAACTTCTTTGGGAGCTGGTGTTCGTTATTACTTTGATCAGACTGGTATTTATATTGGATCAAAGTTTAAATATGATAATTATGATTTCTACACCGGTGGGCATAAGAACGATGCAACTCTTGGTGCAGAAGTTGGATATGCCTTTTTCCTGAGTCGCACAGTAACTGTTGAACCTGCTATGTATTATAACCAGAGTCTGACTGACCAGGACTATAGTAAGTTTGGTGTGAAAATAGGATTTGGATTCTATTTTTAAGAAACCGGTTTTGATAAATAGTAAAGACTGTGTAAAAGCAGAATTTTAGAATTGAGAATCTTATAGACTGAAACTCAATTTTGAAAAATCCTTTTATATGGGTTTATTAATAGTGAAGTGCACCCCAAAAGTTTAAGTATAACTTTTGGGGTGCACTTTAACTTCTGAATACCGGACTCTTTACTAAAATATTTAACGTTTAATATGCCCAACTTTTGGGGGTCACATCACTTTTAAGTCAACCTCTTTTCATTCTCGTTTTACTGAAGCTTCTCTGCAAGAAACTGACCGGTGTATGAAGCTGCACATTTAGCTACCTTTTCAGGAGTTCCACAACAAACTAAGTTACCTCCCATATTTCCACCTTCAGGGCCAAGATCAATAATATAATCTGCGCATTTAATAACATCCATATTGTGCTCAATGATAACAACGGTATGTCCTCTTGCGATTAATGCATCAAAAGCTTCCAGTAGTTTCTTAATATCATGGAAATGCAACCCTGTTGTTGGTTCGTCGAAGACAAAGATAGTAGGGAATGCTTTTTCCTGACTTAGGAAGTAAGCAAGCTTAACGCGCTGATTCTCTCCACCGGAAAGAGTGGATGAAGATTGACCGAGTTTAATGTATCCCAGTCCGACAGCCTGAAGAGAAGAAAGCTTTTTTACAATCTTTTTTTGCCCGTTTTCAGCAAAGAATTCAACTGCCTGATCGACTGTCATTTCAAGTACATCGTAAATGTTTACGTCCTTGTACTTAACTTCCAATGTCTCTGATTTAAATCGTTTTCCGTGGCAGCTTTCACATTCAAGCACTAAGTCGGCCATGAATTGCATTTCAACAGTAATGGTACCGTCTCCTTTACATTCTTCGCATCGACCACCTTCAGTGTTAAAAGAGAAGTGCGAAGCTGAATATCCCATAAGCTTGGCCAATGGTTGTTCTGCCCATAATTTTCGGATTTCATCGTATGCTTTGATGTAAGTCACAGGATTAGAACGGGAAGACTTACCTATAGGGTTTTGGTCTACGAATTCTATGTTCTTAACCATATTGATATCTCCGTCAAGAGAAATAAATTCTCCCGGACGTTCGCTTATTTCACTGTATTCCCGCTTTAATGCCCGATAAAAGATGTCACGAACCAGTGTTGATTTTCCCGAACCACTAACGCCGGTAACCACAGTCATTACATTTAATGGGAAAATGACATTAATTCCTTTCAGGTTGTTTTCTCTGGCACCAATAACCTCGATGTAATTGTTCCATGGACGATGAAAGGTAGGAACGTTTATTGTTTCTTCTCCAAGCAGATATTTAACGGTATAACTATTACTCCCTTTTTTGAGGTTTTTCATATCTCCGTGATAAACGATTTCTCCTCCCAGACGGCCGGCTTTTGGACCTACGTCGATTATATAATCGGCTGCACGGATAATTTCTTCGTCATGTTCCACCACTACAACAGTGTTACCTAATTGCTGCAGTTGACGAAGAACTTTAATAAGGCAATCAGTATCTCGTGAGTGGAGTCCGATACTTGGCTCGTCAAGAATATAAAGAGATCCAACTAAACTACTGCCTAAAGAAGTAGCCAGATTGATTCGTTGACTTTCTCCTCCGGATAATGAATTACTTAAGCGATTGAGTGTAAGATATCCTAAACCTACATCCATAAGGAATGAGATGCGATTGTTTATCTCTGTCAGGATTCTCTTGGCTATAGCAGCTTCGTGTTCATCAAGAGAAAGATTGTCGAAGAATCTTTTTAAATCGTGTATTGGAAGATCTACTAACTCTGAAATTGAGCAATTGCCTATTTTTACATAACCAGCTTCTTTCTTTAATCTGGTTCCATTACAGTCGGGGCAGTAAGTTTTTCCCCGATAGCGGGCTAACATTACACGATATTGAATTTTATATTGATTCTTTTCAAGCATCTCAAAGAATTCGTCAATACCATGAACATCTTTGCTTCCTTTCCATAATAAATCTTTTTGATCCTTGGTTAGTTCATAGTATGGAACAAAAATAGGAAAGTTATATTTAGCAACGGAGCGTATAAATTCATCTTTCCATTCTCCCATTTTCTCACCTCTCCAGCAAACTACAGCACCATCATAAACGCTAAGTGAACGGTTAGGAACAACCAGACCTTCATCTATACCTATTACTTTCCCGAAACCTTCGCACTTAGGACAAGCACCAATAGGAGAGTTAAAGCTAAACATGTGGTCGGTGGGTTCTTCAAAAACAATGCCGTCAGCTTCAAATTTCTTACTGAAAGAATGTACAATTGGCCCTTCTTCCAGGTAGAATCGCAACATACAGTTCCCACTACCTTCGTAGAAAGCTGTTTCAACTGAATCGGTCAAACGGCTAATGCTGTCTTTAGATTTATCGCATACTAATCTATCTACAAGCAAATAGATTTCATTTTCAGTTTCAATGTCCTGCTTTTTTAGCAAGTCATCAATACGTACTGTCTCTCCATTTAATTCAACTCTGTTAAACCCTTGTTTCAGGTCCATTTCGAGTTGCTCTTTCATTGTTCTTCCTTTGCGTAAAAGGATGGGAGTGAGAATTACGTAACGTGTTCCTTCCGGGTATGAAAGCATACAGCTGATGATGTCTTCAACCTGATGCTTTTTTACAAGAGTTCCGGATATCGGTGAATAAGTTTTTCCTATACGGGCATAAAGCAAACGCAGATATTCATATATTTCAGTTGAAGTTCCTACTGTAGAGCGAGGATTCCGGCTATTTACTTTTTGTTCAATAGCGATGGCGGGAGGGATACCTTTTATAAAGTCGCATTCGGGCTTTGTCATTCTTCCCAAAAACTGACGTGCGTAGCTGTTGAGACTTTCCACATATCGTCTTTGCCCTTCCGCATAAAGCGTATCGAAAGCTAGTGATGACTTTCCTGAGCCGGACAATCCTGTAATTACAACTAATTTATTGCGAGGAATATCTACATCAATATTCTTTAGATTATTGACGCGTGCACCTTTTACAGATATATATTTTTCTTGAGACATAAGCTGTTTTGAAAGAATCTGCAAAAGTAAATAAAAAACGGCATAGTGCAAAGGAATGCTTATATGAATCATTAATTTATTAAGGTAGTTGTCAACTTGATAAATACAAAATATTACATATCTTTGTATGTGTATAACATAACAAAACTATAAGAATGAAGATAAAGACTTTTTTGGCAACCTTCCTGATGGTTTGCTGTTCGCTCTACACTATTGCACATAATTTGCCGAAACGCGAATTTCGAGGAGTATGGTTACACACTATCAACGGAGATTATACCGGAAAATCAACAAACGAATTTAAAACCTACCTGATTGGTCAACTCAACACTTTTCAAAAGGCAGGGATCAATGCAGTATTGTTTCAGGTTCGGCCCGAAGCGGATGCGTTTTATCCTTCCAAATTAGAACCCTGGAGTCGTTTCCTTACCGGAACTCAAGGTGTAGCACCATCCGATGATTTTGATCCAATGGCCTTTGTTATAGATGAATGTCATAAGAGAGGTATGGAGTTTCATGCATGGGTTAATCCTTACCGTGTGCAATTGAATATTAGTTCAAAGTTGGCTCCAACACATGTTTACTATCAACATCCGGAGTGGTTTGTTGTATATGGCAATCAACGTTTCTTTAACCCAGGATTACCTCAATCTCGTGAATTTATAAATAAAGTGATGAAAGATATTGTGTCTCGTTATGATGTAGACGCAATTCACATGGATGATTATTTCTATCCTTATCCTATTGCAGGAAAAGAATTTCCTGACGAAGAAGCATTTCAGACCTACGGTGTACCTGGTGGCTTTGAAGGTCAGAAAGACAATTGGCGTAGGAATAATGTTAGTTGCCTGATTAGAGAGTTACATGAAACTATACGTGAAACAAAGCCATGGGTGAAATTCGGTGTTTCTCCTTTTGGTATTTATCGTAATAAGAAAAATACGCTGGATGGTATAGGTAGTGAAACTAATGGTTTGCAGAACTATGATGAACTGTATGCTGATGTGCTTCTGTGGATTCGCAATGGTTGGGTAGATTATAATATTCCACAAATATATTGGGAAATAGGAAACAAAGCTGCAGATCATGAAACTTTAGTGAATTGGTGGGCTACTTATTCATATGATCGTCCTTTCTTTATTGGACAAGATATAGAACGTACAGCTAAATATGCAGACCTTAATAAACCGGATATAAATCAGCTTCCAAGAAAAATGCAACTATCACGTACTACTCCTAATGTGATGGGAAATTGTTTCTGGAGCGGAAAAGCCTTACTTGCTAATCCAGGTAACTCGTTGACTGCTTTAGCTAATACTTATCAATGTTATCCGGCTCTTCCTCCTGTATTTACCTTTATGGACGATAAGGCTCCCAAAAATGTAGGAGGTTTGAAAGCAATCTGGACTGAGGATGGTTATATTCTGATGTGGAAAGAACCAAAAGCGAATGATGAAATGGATAAAGCATTTAATTATTGTGTATATCGCTTTGAAAATAAGGAAAAAGTGAATCTGAATGATCCTTCAAAGATTGTAGCTGTAACAAGAACTTGCTATTATAAACTGCCTTATGATACAGGTAAGGTGAAGTATCGTTATGTGGTTACAGCACTCGACAGGTTGCATAATGAATCAAAAATGAAAGGCAAAAAGATTAAACTCTGAGAAAAATTATGCATTAAGATATGCTTAATTTGAATAAATGAGTAAAAATAAAAACGCGTAACTTCAAAATTAAAGTTATGCGTTTTTATTTTACTCATTACTATATATCTATCAAGCAGTGTGAACTGTTTTTTTTGGATTAATAATCTTTAAAAGAAAGTATATTATCTTTGTTTTTGGGACACCTGAATATAATGCTGTTTCAACTATCCTTCGTTCATGTATTTACTTGGATTCATTTTATAGTGCTTTTTAAACACTTCCCTGAAATATTTGGCGTCACTGAAACCTGTCATATCTGCAACTTCTGTTATATTAAATCTTTTGCTCTTAAGCAGCTTTGCAGCATGAGTAAGCCGTATTGTTCGTATAAAGTCAGCCGGAGCCTGGTCTGTCAGAGCTTTAATTTTACTATAAAAACTAGAACGACTCATATTTAGAGCACTGCATAATACATCTACATTAAAGTTTGAATCCGACAAATTCTTTTCTATAATATCTTTCACTTTGTCCATAAATTCGCGGTCTAGTTCTGAAGCATAGTTGATTGATTCATCCGCATTTTTTAGTTCTAATTTAGAAAAACTATTTTTTAGCACTTCACGATTACTCAGAATGTTTATGATTGTAGCCTTTAGTATTGATATGTCAAAAGGCTTAGTAATATATTCATCTGCGCCATATTTTAGTCCTCGGATAATATTGCTCTTGTCATTGAGGGCTGTTAGCAGAATTACCGGAATATGTGAAGTGTTAATATCACTCTTTATTCTGGAGCATAACTCGTCACCATTCATGTTTGGCATCATAATGTCTGAAATAACCAGGTCGGGCTTAATATTTTGTACAATATCCCATCCAATTTGTCCGTCACTTGCCACAAAGGTATAATATATGTCGGCAAAGGTATGCTGCAAATAATTTCTCATATCGTCATTGTCTTCCACAATCAAGATTCTTTGTGAAGGAGAATCCATGCTGTTAAGTGGTATGGATGGAGGTAAAACTTCTCCAGCCTTTGTTTTAACACTTGTGAATAAAGTATCAGAATCGGATATTGATTCGTGATTCCATTCCAAATGATGCTTTTTAAAGTGTTTATGCCCCTGTGGAAAAGATACTCTGAATGTAGAGCCATTGTTTATTTTGCTTTTCAGACTGATGGTTCCTTTATGCAGCTGCACTAATTTTCTAACCATTAGCAATCCAATACCACTACCTGTGATCTTCGAATTTATAGCATTACTACCACGGACAAATAACTTAAACAGTTTCTTTTGTTCATCTTCTGGTATGCCTATTCCGCTATCACTGATTTCAAATCCCCAGTAATCAGGATTACTGAAAGCTATTACTTTAATTTTTCCGTTATTGGGTGTATATTTAATTGCATTTGATAGTAGGTTTCTAACAATAGATTCCATCTTTTCTTTATCGAACCACACATTCAAGAAACGGAAATTACTTTCGTATGTAAGCTCTATATGTTTTGAATCAACGTAAGGCTGGAAAGTTTTAATAATCTCATCTAAGAATGTGAATATCTCATATTCATTTACATGCATTCTTGACGAGTATATTTCTGCTTTCTCAAAATTAATCAGACTTGTTATTAGCTGATATAGAGAATTTGTATTTCTTACAGCTGTGTCTAGTTTAATCTTTCCTTCTGATGATAGTTCTTCTTTTTCAGCCAGATCATCTAGTGGGGCTTTTATTAAAGAAAGAGGTGTACGGATATCATGTGCTGTGTTAATAAAGAAACGAATCTTGTCAGTAGATGCCTTTTGTTCCTTATTCGTATTGTAATGTTGCATAAAATCCCATACAATAACACCCAGAATGATTATGTACAATAATATAGCCCATATTGTTCTCCAAAATGGAGGATGAATTACTATCTCAATACTTTTTTCATCTATTACATGCAAGTTATCTTCTGAAATAGACCTTACGCGAAGTTTATATTTCCCGGAGCTAAGATTCGTGTAACGAATTACATTGTCATAAGTAGGTTTACTCCATTTATCATAAAATCCTTCCAAATTCCATGAGTACAGAATATTAGAAGGGTAATCGTAATTAATTGAGGCTAAGAAAATTGAAAAGATGTTTTGGTCATATTTTAAATCTATTATTTTTGCTTCATCAATATTTTGTTTTAAAGGAGAATTAGGGTCATTGACGGATACTGTTTTATAGAAAATAGTGAAGTTACTGAATACTAGCTTTGAAGAATAATTCTGAGGTAGTTTGGTTGTTTCATCAAATTCTATTGCTCCTTCAGAACTGCCAAAAACAAAGGTTCCGTTTTGTCTATATGTACCCGATGTTGGATTAAAATGCTTTAAAACCAATCCTTGTCCTTTTGTCCAGTTCTTGAAGTATCTTTTTGAAATATTAAATCGTACCAGGCTGTTTTCGGTACTTATAAATAAAGTGCCTTTTTGGTTGGATAATATTGTATAAACATTATCCGACATAAGTGTGTTGTTTTCTCTATTATAACTGATAAAAGAATTGGTCTTGCTGTTGTATACTAACATTCCGGAATCACAGGTACCAATATATAACAAGCCGTTTTTTTCTTGATGAAGAGTATATATATATGCTTTTTTAGGTAACTCTATGCGTTTGAATTTACCATTTTTTTTGTTTAGCAGGATTAACCAGTTAGAACATCCCACCCATATATCATTAGTATCTTTTTCTAAAACTATATTTACTGAATTTATTGCGGGATATTTGCGAATCTTTTTATTCTTTAAATCAATGCACTTCAGGTTATAATAACCACCTAACCAAATACATCCATTACTATCTTTTATAATAGAATTAATATGCTTGTCTGGCTGAAAATCTTTACCTCCATACTTTGAAGGAGAGAATGTACTTACTTTCAGACTATGTTTATTAATAATATAAACGTCTGAAGTATATCCTCCGGCCCATATAATCCCGGGAGATATTTCGCAAAGAGTAGTATAAACATGATTTTTGTTTAGTGAACGGTTATCTGAATTATTAAGTATATGTGCCCATTTACTTGTCTTGGAATAGTAAATACTAATCCCGTTGTTGGTTGCGAACCATAAATCACCATCTTTATCTTCAATGATAGAATTCACCTGGTCGTTAGCCAGAGAATTCTTATTTCCAATTGCATGTTTAAACCATTGATATTTAGGGAATCGGTTGTATCGGACGGTTATTCCTATAGGGTAGTTTGCCAACCAGATACGTTGTTCATTATCAACATATATATCATTTATAGTGTTGCCGTTCATAGTGTTGGGCTTACTGTAATCTGCTACAATATAAGGAGATGAAAGGTAATTATCCGTATTCATTTTATGAACACCAGCTCCATCTGTAGCAATCAGAATCTCATTTTCATTCAGTTCCTTTATACAGTTAATACTGATATCATTAAGATCGGTTTGAACTAATTTCAAAGTTTGTTTGCTGTTATCGAATACATATATTCCTTTTTTGAAACTTCCGATGAATAACTTTCTTTTTTCTTTTTGATAATATAGCTTGTTTACCTGAATAGATAAGCTATCTATTTTTTTATGTCGTACCTTTAATAAACTATTATTTATTAATTTAGCTTCATATATTCCTTTATCAGTCCCTATATAATAAGTGTTGCCGTTTATTTGCACTATATCATTAATAGTGTATTTATTGGTATTTATCAGCGGGATCAGTCTTTTAGTATCTATATTAAATAAATATTGATTGTGTGCGGTACATAACCAGATGTTATTATTATCATCAATATATGTATAACTTATTAAGTCTTTCTTTTTTAATTGTAAAACTAGCTGAAAATAGTCTTTATCAAAATTGTATTTAAAGATCAGTCCGTTTTTTGTTACTTCCCAAAGAACTCTTTCTTTGTCCATAACAAGATTGTTCATTTCGGTAAAAGAGTTAATTCTTTCGTTTCCGGCTATCAGATTGTAATGTTTGAAGAATGTTCCGTCATATCTATCTATACCTTCCTGCGTTACAAACCACATGTACCCTTTTTTATCTTTATTGATACTGTATACACGCCTGTTGCTTAGCCCATCTTCCACACCAATATATTTATATGTTTGAGCAAAACATAAGGTACTAATGTAAAAGAATAATATAAGGAATGTGTTTCTCATTAGTGGAGGGTCTTTTACTGCGTAGTTTACAAAAATCGAAAAAATAGTTAATATTTCAAAGGCTTATATATAATATTTGTAAAAATATTTAAGAAGTGAGAGGGTTGTTGATTTATAAATTGAGAAATAAAGGTTATTATTTTGAAAATCAATAAGTTATATGTTTATCTTTTGTCGTATACTTTGATTTTAGTTGAATTGTTTGAATGTAAAAAAAGGGCGAAGATTTAAAATCTTCGCCCTTTTCTGAAAGTATATAGCTTTTATTTGTGTTCTTCAACCCATTTACGCGCATTAACAAATGCTTCCATCCATGGAGTTATCTGATCGCTATTTATTCTGTCAGCCGGATAATATGCATTCTGCCAAGGGAAAATTGCACGTTCCAGGTGAGGCATCATAGCTAAGTGGCGTCCGTCTTCTGAAGCTAGAGCTGCTACGCTGTAATCAGAACCATTTGGATTACCCGGATACTCGTCATAAGAGTATGTTGCTACTACATTGTATTTATCTTCTTCATAAGGCAATGAGAACTTACCTTCACCATGAGCTACCCAAATACCAAGTTTTGATCCGCTTAATGAACTAAACATTACGCTGCGATTGGTTGGAATAGTAACTCCGACAAAGCATGACTCGAACTTATGAGAGCTATTATGCAGCATCTTTGCTTTTTTCTCATGTTCCGGATTGATTAAGCCAAGTTCAATCATTAACTGGCAACCATTACAGATACCAAGACTTAATGTGTCTTTACGAGCGAAGAACTTATCAAGAGCTGCTTTTGCTTTTTCGTTGAACAAGAATCCTCCGGCCCATCCCTTCGCAGAACCAAGTACGTCTGAGTTTGAGAAACCACCGCAACATACAATCATATTAATATCTTCCAATGTTTCGCGGCCACTGATAAGGTCGGTCATGGTTACATCCTTCACATCAAATCCTGCAAGATATAATGAGTAAGCCATTTCACGCTCACCGTTGGTTCCTTTTTCACGGATGATAGCTGCCTTTATTCCACTAGGAGTGCGGCGATCAGGTGAGATACCATATTGAGAAAGTTTGCCTTTGAATTCTTTATTGAATGCAAACTCTATTGGTTGCATCTTGTAGTTCTCGAAACGAGCTTTAGCACAACCGTTCATGGATTGTTTTCTGTCGAGCAAGTATGAAGAAGAGTACCATACATCGCGCATATAATCAATACCAAACTGGTAAGTAGCATCATCTTTCGAAACAAGGATATGACGTTCGTCGGTTGGTTTGGCAATCATGATAAAGCCTACACCTGCATCTTCAAGAATCTTTTCTACTTCTGCTTTGTGTTTTATCTGAATAACGATACCCGGATTTTCTGCAAACAAGATCTTAACCAAGTCTGTTTCTTTCATCTTATCCAGATTAACTTCAAGACCACCTTCCATATTTGCGAAGCACATTTCAAGTAAAGTAGTAATTAAACCACCGGCAGAGATATCGTGTCCGGCCATGATTAATCCTTTGTTCACTAATTCCTGAACTGCCAGGAATGCATCACGGAAGTATTCTACATCTTGTACGCATGGCACATCGTCGCCCACTTTATTAAGTGATTGAGCAAATGCCGAACCTCCAAGTTTCAAAGCATCGAAACTGAAGTCTATATGGTATAAATAACTTTTCGGATCGTTAACCAATACTGGAGAAACCACTTTCTTGATGTCAGAAACCTCGGCTCCGGCAGAAACGATAACTGTTCCAGGAGAAACAACTTTACTTCCGTCTGGGTATTTCTGAGTCATTGACAAGGAGTCCTTACCTGTTGGTACGTTAATTTGCAGGCCACAACAGAAATCAGACAATGCTTTTACTGCAGTGTAAAGACGTGCATCTTCACCCTCCATAGAGCGGCAAGGCCACATCCAGTTGGCAGATAAAGAAATACTATCCATACCATCTACAAGAGGAGCCCACACAAGATTGGTAAGAGCTTCGGATACAGCAAGAACGGAACCGGCAGCAGGATCGGCTAAAGCAGCCTGAGGTGCATGACCAATTGAAGTTGCGATACCTTTTTCTCCTCTATAATCAAGAGCTACAACTCCACAGTCGCTTAGTGGCAATTGAATTTCACCCTGGCATTGCTGACGTGCAACCTTACCAGTTACAGAACGGTCAACCTTGTTAGTCAACCAGTCCTTACATGCTACAGCTTCAAGCTGAAGAACGCGGGTAAGATATTCATCAAGATTATCTACGTTGTAAGCTGCATTCTCGTAATGAGTATCAACAGTCTTATCTATCATATAAGTCTTAGGGGAACTTCCGAACATCTGATCAACTGATAAGTCGAATGGACGAACACCGTCAGCCTGTTCAAATGCGAAGCGACCGTCGCCGGTGGTTTCACCTACAACATACATTGGGGCACGTTCACGTTCGGCAATCTTACGAACATGTTCGATAGCTTCTTCCTTTATTAATAATCCCATACGTTCCTGAGACTCATTTGCAATAATTTCTTTTGCAGATAAAGTCTTGTCGCCGATAGGAAGTTTATCCATGTGAATTACTCCACCGTTTTCTTCAACTAATTCTGAAAGACAGTTTACGTGTCCGGCAGAACCGTGGTCGTGGATTGATACAATAGGGTTTTCATCTTCTTCGCAAAGTGCACGAACCACGTTGTTGGCACGTTTCTGCATTTCCGCATTTGCACGTTGAACTGCGTTAAGTTCGATTCCGCTTGAGTAACGTCCTGTATCTACAGAAGAAACAGAACCACCACCAAGACCAATGCGGTAGTTGTCACCACCAAGAACAATCACTTTATTACCAGTTTCAGGTTTACCTTTCAGGCAATCGCGTTTTGTTCCATAGCCTACACCACCGGCAAGCATAATAACTTTGTCATATCCGTAACGAACATTGTTTTCTTCGTGCTCGAAAGTAAGTACAGATCCACAGATAAGTGGCTGACCAAACTTGTTTCCAAAGTCGGATGCACCGTTTGAAGCTTTAATAAGAATCTGTTCAGGAGTTTGGTATAACCATTCGCGAACCGGAAGAAGTTCTTCCCATTCACGTCCTTCCTCGGTACGAGGGTAAGAAGTCATATATACAGCAGTTCCTGCAATAGGTAAAGAACCTTTTCCTCCCCCCATACGGTCGCGAATTTCACCACCAGTTCCGGTAGAAGCACCGTTGAAAGGTTCAACAGTAGTTGGGAAGTTATGAGTTTCAGCCTTTAGAGAAATGACTGTTTTAATATCTTTAATCTGGAAATAATCAGAAGTTGAATGATCTGCCGGAGCGAATTGCTCAACAACCGGACCTTCGGCAAAGGCTACATTGTCTTTATATGCAGAAATAATCTTGTTTGGATTTTCCGCAGTAGTCTTTTTAATCATCTGGAAAAGTGAAGATTCCATCTCTTTACCGTCGATAACGAACGTTCCACCAAAGATTTTGTGACGGCAGTGCTCTGAGTTAATCTGTGCAAAACCGAAAACTTCAGAATCCGTAAGCTTACGTCCCATGGATTTCTCCATGTTGATAAGGTAATCCATTTCTTCCTGAGAAAGAGCCAGACCTTCTTTTTCATTGTAAGCAGCTAAATCATCAATGTAAATAATAGCTTCAGGCTCACGATTGGTTGTAAATACATTCTGATTCAAACCTTTGTACATGCGTTGCAGCATTGGATCCCGGTCTGCGTTTTCATCTTCTACAGGGAAGTATTCTTCAATCCGGAGAATACCTTCAATACCCATGTTCTGAGTAATTTCTACGGCATTTGTGCTCCAAGGAGTAATCATTTCCTTACGAGGGCCAACAAAATAACCTTGTAACTGGTCTTCGCTTTCCACATTTGCTTCACCTAAAAGCCAACTGAGTTTTTTGATATCCTCAGAAGAGAATTCATGGTCGGCTTCTACGGCCACCACGCTCTGAGAAGGGGTTCTGAAAAAAAGAATCATATCACTTTAAGTATATATGGGTTATTATAATTCTGATGAATTATTTTCTATTTTGCATGCAAAGTTACACAAAACCCTCGGGCTGTGAAAGAAATGTGTTTATTATTTGTGAGTTATACTATTCATATAGTTATTATTTAAATATGATGTATATTAAAGTAGTATTATGATGTATATCATAGTATGTGTTTGATATATATCAAAAGGGTGCTTAGATGTATATCAAAATATAAATGATTCTAATATAAATTTAAAATCTTCGGTGAATGATTTATATTTCTAAAAAAGCATTATGTTTGTGCAAGAAAACGTTAAAGAGTCTTTTTAAGAATTAAATTATCACATAATGCCTGTAACTAAAAACTATTTGAAAGTTGTTTTCGCAAGTTCGTTGTTTTTTTCTTTTTTATCTACATCATGCATAGACAATACTTATGATTTAAGTAAAGATATTGATTTAAAAATTCATGTAGGAGGGAATGCGCTTGCAATGCCTATTGGTAACACAGATTATATTAAACTGAGTAAAATTATAAAAGCTGATGAGTCTGATGTTATCCATCTTACTGGAGGTGAGTATTCTTTATATAAAGAGGGAACGGTTGATCCGGTTGAAATAAAAATAAATAGCGTATCTGCAATTAGTATAAGTCCAATTACTTTGCCTTTGATTGATTTTGGAACTGCAGGATTAGCAGGAAGAACATCTACCATTGGTAGTATAGACCTTGCCGTACCTACTACTTCTTCTTCGTTCGAACTTGTACATCGTAGCATTCCTTCTGAGGTTTCTTCTATAAAGAAAGTGATATTTCCTTCTGCATCACTGGTAAAAGCTACAATAAAATATGCATTTTCAGGAGTTCCTTCCGGAGCTTTGGTAAATCTGAATAATCTGAAATTAAAGTTCCCTGATTATTTGATCTCTTCACAGCTAAATTCAAGCAATGAATTAGTTCTGAATGAAACTACATCTTCCGAATTCTCTAAAGATATCTATATTACTTCTTTCGATTTTTCAAATGAGAGTGGTGGGGCGTCGACTATAAATAATAAGATACTGGATGTTGTTAAAAATATAACTCTTTCCGGTGGAATAGTTCTTTCAAATGTTGATTACTCTCAGTTAAAAGGAAATGTATCACTTGCTACTTCTGTTCAGATTAGTCCTGCAACAATATCCGAAATTGAAGGAATTGTAGATCCTTCCATTAGTGTAAATGCTGATCCAGTTTCTTTTGAAATTCCGGAATTTCTGGAAGATAAAGAAGTGAAAATGGATGTGGTGAATCCTATGATTAATCTCACTGTAACAAATAGTACCGATATTCCAGTAATTATCTCAGGTCTTTTGAAAGGATATAGAGATGGAACTGAGTTAAGTGAAGTTGCAGTTCAAGGAACAACTAGCAATCCTATAACCATTGATGCCAATGCTAAAACAGTTATCTGTTTATCCAGAACAGGTGTGGGTGGTCCTGTTGGCAGCAAAAACTATAAAATTGCAAATTTAAACGATTTGATAGAGAAGATTCCTAATCATATCCGGTTTGCAATGAATGCCCGGGCCGATCAAACTACATCTCATAGAATACAGTTAGGTAAAAGCTATAGTGTAGGAATGAATTATAGTGTGGAAGTTCCGTTTAAATTTGGCTCCGGATTATCAATCGTATATAATGATTCGATTGACGGTTTTAATGATGATATCAAAGATTTGAATGTGAAGTCGTTGACTGTAACAGCTACGGTAGAAAACAATATACCATTAGCCCTGCAACTAAATGCTACTGCGGTAGGAATTAATAAAAACGCCGGAGCATTGCCGGGTGTCTCGGTAAAGATTACAGGTGATATTAAATCGTGTGCTGCAAATGGAGGAGCTCAGGAATCTCCGATAACTATTGAACTGACGGAGACAACGGATGGAGCGATTAAGAATCTGGATGGCTTGTTGCTGAAAGTAACAGCTAAATCTACAGAAACAGTGAATGGTATGCCACTGAAAGAAGATCAATACATCCGTCTGAAGAATATTAAAGCTAGAGCAGCAAGTGGAATGGATTACGATTTAAATGATTAACTAACCTGGCACCGAAATAAAACAAATAGATATGAAATTGCGTTTACAAATCATTATATTGTTCCTTTTAGCCGGAGGAACATCAATAAATATTCTGGCACAAACATTGAATTCTTCTTATTTCCTCGAAGGAGCAACTTTTCGCCATCAGTTGAATCCAGCTTTTATGGGCGAGAGAAATTATATCAGTATACCTTTGCTTGGAAATATAAATGTAGGAACTAGCAGTAATGTTGGACTTACTGATTTTATCTATAAATACAATGATCCAGAGAGTAAATACGATCTGACTACTTTTATGAGTTCGTCTGTGTCACGAGAGGAATTTCTTGGCAATTTAAAGACAAACAACCAGATAAAGACAAATTTTGGATTTACAATTCTTTCTGCGGGCTTTCATGCGTGGGGTGGATTTAATACCATTGAACTTGGAGTAAAGTCTAACAGTTCGGTGAACTTACCATACGAATTATTCAATTTTATGAAGACTGGCATGGATCAGGAGGTTTATCACATTAAAAACTTTGCAGCTAATTCTAATAATTATGTTGAACTGGCATTGGGGCATGCACATGAAATTAATGATCGGTTAACCATTGGTGCTAAGTTGAAATTCCTTGTTGGTGGTGCCAATGTTGATACGAAAATAGATCAGATGGATGTTGAACTGACTGGAGATAAATGGCAGATAATGGCTAATGGAACAATAAATACTACTGTTGGAGGAGGTTATTATAAAACAAAAGCTGAGAATCCCGGTGAGATTACCGGTTTTGATGTAGAAAAGAATGCTGGCCCTGCAGGTTATGGAGCTGGAATCGATTTAGGAGCTACTTATAAAATTGGCGATAATTTTATATTGTCTGCCTCTGTGCTCGATCTTGGATTTATCAATTGGAAGAATAGTCTTAAGGGTGCAACCCATAATAATGAGCCCTTTACTTTTGATGGTTTCAATAACATAGCAGTAGATCCAGAAGATGGAGATCCTAATAGTGTTGATGAACAATTCGAAAACATGAAAGACGATCTGGAAGATATGACTAAGTTTTACGATGAAGGAAAAGTAAACCGCACAACAACGCTTGCTTCTACTGTAAACTTTGGAACCGAATACTTATTTCTTAATGATAAAATGTCGTTAGGAGCATTAACAACTACTCACATAAATAAGCCTTATACCTGGAGCCAGGCTATGGCTGCATTAAATATGCGTCCGGTAAGATGGTTGGATGCTTCGGTTAATTATTCTTATTCAACTTTTGGTTCCAATCTTGGCTGGATGCTGAATATACATCCTAAAGGATTTACATTCTTTGTTGGGTCCGACCGAATGATAACAAATGTTACCCCTCAATACATACCAACCAATAACTTTAATACAAACATTTGTTTTGGATTTAATATTACGTTCGGGCATTGTAGAAACTAGGTAATTTGCAGACTCTTTTCTATAACCGGTTAAATTATTTATTTAGCCGGTTTTTTGCTTGTGCAAAATGATTGCTAAAAAAGCTAAACCAAAGTGAGATAAGGCAAAAAACGTGAACAGAATGCTTCAAATTTCACAAAAAAGTGCCATCTTTGCAAAATGTTAGCTATAGAAGTAACGATATTAGATCTGTTGATAAAAGGATTTATCATTGGAGTGGTGGTCTCTGCTCCTTTAGGCCCCGTTGGAGTGCTATGTATTCAACGTACTCTGAATAAAGGGCGATGGTATGGATTTGTTACCGGTTTGGGTGCGTCACTAAGTGATATTGCTTATGCATTATTAACTGGTTATGGGATGAGTTTTATCTTTGACTTTATTTCTGCAAATCAGTTTTATCTGCAGTTGCTGGGTAGTATAGTGCTTTTTGTTTTTGGAGTATATACTTTCAGAAGCAATCCGGTTAACTCATTACGGCCAGCATCTCCTTCCAAAGGAACTTATTTACATAATTTTATTACTGCTTTTGCGGTAACACTCTCTAATCCACTTATAATATTCCTTTTTATAGGACTTTTTGCACGCTTTACCTTTATTGCACCACAAATACATCTGTATGAAAAAATAGTAGGCTATTTATCAATAGCTTTGGGTGCGTTTACATGGTGGTTTTTAATAACATTTATAGTAAGTAAATTGCGTACAAGATTCAATGTAAGAGGTATATGGGTTATTAACCGTACAATAGGGGTAGTGGTAATGGTGCTATCTGTTCTTGGATTGATTTTTACTTTCTTTGGAAAACCACTTTACTAATTAAAATAGAATATGTTTATTGCACAAAAACTTAAGCAAACCAATATTGCTGAATACCTTATATACATGTGGCAGATAGAAGATATTATCCGCGCTGCCGGATGTGATATTGACAAGTTGAAATCAAGCTTTATCAGCCAGTACCAGATAGATGAAGAAGAAAAAGCTAAGTTGACTCAATGGTACGATGATTTAATAGGCATGATGCGTGTTGAAGGCGTAATGGAAAAGGGGCATCTGCAGATAAATAAGAATGTAATTATTTCATTAACAGATTTGCATTTACAATTATTACGTTCACCGAAAGAACCTTTTTATGGTGCAGCATATTATAAAGCTTTGCCTTTTATAGTGGAATTGCGTAATAAGAATAAGAATACAGAAGAGTCTGAAATTGAAACCTGTTTTGAAGCACTATATGGCGTTATGTTACTAAAACTTCAAAAAAAGGAAATTACTCCTGAAACAAGTAAAGCAATAGAAACAATATCGAAGTTTCTTTCGTTATTGTCAAACTACTATGAAAAGGATAGAAGCGGAGAATTAAAATTAGACGATTAGTCATGAAAAATATATTGATAACCGGTGCCAATGGTCAATTAGGCAATGAAATGCGTTTGCTTTCTTCGGAAAACAATCAATACAACTATTTTTTTACAGACGTACAAGAACTTGATATTTGTGATGAACATGCTATACAGAAGTTTGTTACAGAAAACCAAATCGATGTAATTGTGAATTGTGCAGCATATACAGCTGTAGATAAGGCGGAAGATAATGCTGATTTATGCAGAAAACTGAATGCTGTTGCTCCGGGATATCTTGCTAAAGTTGCAGAAAGCAGAGGTGCTGCTATGATTCAGGTTTCAACAGACTATGTTTTTAATGGAACCAATCACGTTCCATATACTGAAGAAGAACCAACTTGTCCTGCCTCTGTTTACGGAAATACAAAACTGGAAGGCGAACAGAATGTTATGAGTAATTGCTCAAAGGCAATTGTGATAAGAACCGCCTGGCTTTACTCTACCTTTGGAAACAACTTTGTAAAGACTATGATTCGCCTTGGCAATGAAAGAGAATCTTTGGGGGTTGTTTTTGATCAGATAGGAACACCAACTTATGCGCGTGATCTTGCCAAAGCAATTTATGCAGCTATTAATAAAGGTATTGTTCCGGGTATTTACCACTTTAGCAATGAAGGAGTTTGTTCATGGTACGATTTTACACTTGCCATTCATCGCATAGCCGGAATCAGCACATGCAAAGTGAGTCCTCTTCATACTGCCGATTATCCTGCAAAAGCACCACGCCCTCATTATTCTGTATTAGATAAAACAAAAATAAAAAAGACTTTTGATATTGAAATCCCTCACTGGGAGGTGAGCTTACAAGAGTGCATAAATGATATTAATTAAACCAATATATGCTTGACGAAATAAAAAGAAGGCGTACTTTCGCTATTATCTCTCACCCGGATGCGGGTAAAACTACATTAACGGAAAAGCTTCTTCTGTTTGGAGGGCAAATTCAGGTTGCTGGGGCTGTGAAGTCTAATAAGATTAAGAAAACGGCAACTTCCGACTGGATGGAGATTGAAAAACAACGTGGTATCTCTGTAACTACTTCTGTGATGGAGTTTGATTACCGTGACTATAAAGTGAATATTCTGGATACTCCGGGTCACCAGGATTTTGCTGAAGATACATTCCGTACGCTGACTGCTGTAGATAGTGTAATTATTGTTGTTGACGGTGCAAAGGGTGTTGAGGCGCAGACTCGTAAATTGATGGAAGTCTGCCGAATGAGAAACACTCCGGTAATTGTCTTTATAAATAAAATGGACCGTGAAGGACGCGATCCTTTCGATTTGCTGGATGAAATTGAATCCGAATTACAAATCAGAGTTCGCCCATTAAGCTGGCCTATTGAACAAGGTATTCGCTTTAAAGGTGTTTATAATATCTATGAAGGCAAACTTGATCTTTACCAACCAAGCAAACAGGTTGTTACAGAAAAGGTAGAGGTTAGCATTGATAGTGAAGATCTGGATAAAAATATAGGGAAACCTCTGGCAGATAAACTTCGTACAGACTTGGAACTGATTGATGGAGTCTATCCGGAATTTGATATCAATGAATATCTTAGTGCTGAGATAGCTCCTGTCTTTTTTGGTTCTGCCCTTAATAATTTCGGGGTACAGGAATTGCTTGATTGCTTTGTAGAAATTGCTCCATCTCCTCGTCCGGTAGTAGCTGAAGAGAGAACAGTAGAACCTGAAGAAGAAAAGTTCACAGGTTTTATCTTTAAGATTACAGCTAATATTGATCCAAACCACCGTTCTTGTGTGGCTTTCTGTAAAGTGTGCTCAGGTAAGTTTGTGCGCAACGCACCTTATAAACATATCCGTCACGGAAAAACCATGCGTTTCTCTTCGCCAACACAATTCATGGCTCAGAAGAAAAGTACAATTGATGAGGCTTATCCTGGCGATATTATCGGTTTGCCGGATACTGGTAACTTTAAAATCGGTGATACTTTAACAGAGGGTGAAGAACTACACTTCAAAGGCTTGCCTAGCTTCTCTCCGGAAATGTTTAAATACATCGAGAATGCTGATCCAATGAAAACGAAACAGCTCAATAAAGGTGTTGATCAGCTAATGGATGAAGGTGTTGCTCAGTTGTTCGTTAACCAGTTCAATGGTCGTAAGATTATTGGTACGGTAGGGCAATTGCAGTTTGAAGTAATACAATACCGTTTACTTAACGAATACAATGCTGCTTGTCGTTGGGAACCATTAAGCCTTTATAAAGCTTGCTGGGTAGAAAGCGATAACAAAGAAGAATTAGAAGCTTTCAAAAAACGTAAATATCAGTTCATGGCTAAGGATAGAGAAGGCAGAGATGTTTTCCTTGCCGATAGTAACTATGTACTTCAGATGGCGCAAATGGACTTTAAGAGCATTAAGTTCCATTTCACTAGTGAGTTTTAATCGAGGAAATAATATAGGATTTAATAATAAAGGCTGCCGAAATATTTATTCGGTAGCCTTTATTATATTATATTATATGATTTAATGCAAATCGTTATACTAAGTGCAAAGCATCAATAACCATCTTTGTCAGGAATAATAAAGCGATTACATAAACAGCAACCGAAACCTTTTTACCTTGTCCTGTGCATACTTTTAAGAAAGTGTAGCTTAGGAATCCGAATACAATACCTTGAGCGATACTGTAGCAGAATGGCATCATTACGATTGTAAGGAATGCAGGTAAAGATTCAGTCATATCGTTGAAGTTTATTTTGATGATTGAAGAAATCATGAATAAACCAACGATGATAAGAGCCGGAGCAGTTGCTGAAGCTGGTACCATAAGGAATAGTGGTGACAGGAATAATGCTATAACGAACATAAATGCTGTACTTACTGCTGTTAAACCAGTTCTACCACCAGAAGCAACACCTGCGCAGCTTTCTACATAAGAAGTTACAGTACTTGTTCCTAAGATTGAACCAAATGTAGTTGCTAATGCATCAGCAAAAAGGGCTTTCTTAACTTGTGGAAAGTTTCCTTTTTCATCAATAAATCCAGCTTTTGATGCAACTCCAATCAGAGTTCCTACTGTATCGAATAGGTTCACGAATAAGAAGGTAAATACTACCACAAGCATATCAAAAGTGAATATATGGTTCCAATCGAACTTAAAGAAGATAGGCTCAATAGAAGGAGGTAGTGAGAAAATTCCTGCTTCTGGTGTGTGAACCTCTCCGAAGAATATTCCACAAACTGTTGCTATAACAATACCAATTAAGATAGAACCATGAACGTTCATGGCGAATAAAGCACCGGTAATAATAAGGCCTATCATTGCAATCCAAACATTGTGATTAGCTAAATCACCCATACAGACAAGAGTATTAGGATTCCCAACAATTATTCCGGCATTTTTCATACCAATTAAAGTAATGAAAAGTCCGATACCAACGGGAATAGCCTCTTTTAATGTTTGAGGGATACTTTTTACAATCAATTCACGTACATTGAAGAAGGTAAGAAGAATGAAAATCAAACCTTCAATAAATACAGCAGTAAGAGCCATTTGCCAGCTGTATCCCATAGTTAGCACTACTGTGAAAGCAAAGAAATTGTTTAGTCCCATGCCTGGTGCTTGGGCAATAGGCAGGTTTGGTAAAAAGGCCATTAAAAGCGTACCTATAATAGTGGCTAGGGCTGTTGTGGTAAATAGGGCAGATTTGTCCATCCCTGTTGCACTAAGAATACTAGGATTAACAGCTAAAATATAAGACATTGTCAGGAATGTGATTAATCCTGCAATGATTTCTTTTCTGACGTTAGTTTTATTTTCTGTCAGTTTAAATAGTTTTTCAATCATTGGTATTTATCTTTATTCTTGTTTAGAAATTCCATTTAGCTGCTATAGTGGGGCATACATAAGCTTTATTTTCGTAACCTGTATAGAAATTGTTGCTGATTTCAATTTCTGAACCTACAGATAACTTAGAATTAATGTTATACCAGATCTGAGGTTCTGTAAGCAAAATAACCTTTTTTCCTGATTCTACTCCTGAACGATCTTTATTTTCTGTCCAAACATCAATGAATCCAGAAAGAGTTAGTTTGTTATCTAGTAAAGGAATACCCCATGTACCTGTCCATTGAACATCATTACTTGCTTTTTCAAAGGCATTGTATTTGTAAGCAATATATGTGCTGAAATTGGCATTTCCACAGCTAAATGGATAAGACGCTCCTACTAAATAAGCGTTAGCGATTGAAAATCCGAAACCTTCTGCATTACCTGCTCCGCCATTGTATTCAATATGTGGCATGATAGGGCATTTCCCAATTTTGAAATCACGTGCAATTTCCCAATAAGCAGTTCCAATATTTCCCTTACTTTGGTTGTAATCCATATCAACAAACATAAAAGTAGAACCCCATTTATCAGGTTTAAACATTTCGAATGTTGAAGTTATGTAATTTTCTGGAGCGACTTTGCTGTGAAGAGCATGTCTGAAATCGTAATGTAACTGAAGATTTTGTGCAGCAACAAATTGACATGCTGCCAATAAGATAATTAAGAGTAATTTCCTTTGTTTCATGTTTTTTGCTGCAAAAATAATTAAAAAAAAGACAAAAGAAATGCATTATATCAGAAGTTTTTAAGCTTTGTTTTATTTAAAGTAACACTTTCTGGAACATTTTCTGACGTTATAAATATGCCGTTAATATTATATCTGCCTTTTAATAATAGGAGGATGAGTTCTATAATTAAGTGTATAGTTATCACTTT
The DNA here is from genome assembly GCF_963677945.1 of uncultured Bacteroides sp. Lineage (NCBI taxonomy): Bacteria > Pseudomonadati > Bacteroidota > Bacteroidia > Bacteroidales > Bacteroidaceae > Bacteroides > uncultured Bacteroides sp. The sequence continues at coordinate 1,452,821 of NZ_OY782578.1, forward strand.
ATGTGACAATTGTTTTTTTATAGCACTTTGTTAAAATCAGCTTTTACTGGTTATATCTATAAAAAGAGCCTCAAGATCTTAATAATTACTTGTTCAATGCAAGATTATTAAGTTCATGAGGCTAATATGCCAACTTTCGTTGACTACTCTTAACTATTTAATATATCAAAGAAATAAATCTTTTGAGTGTTAAATCCATGTTTCACTTTTAACTTCCCCTTCCAAAGACAGTACAATTGCTTTGATAGGAATATTGCGTGTGGCTTCTTCTCTTGCAATTTTTGCCATCTGAAGTAATCCTCCGCAGCATGGAACTTCCATAATCAACACTGTAAGAGTGTTAATCATAGATTCATCTATCATAACTTTTAGTTTTTCTATATAAGATTCCGTATTGCTATCAAGTTTAGGACAAGCAATAGCCAGAATCTTCCCTTTTAGAAAACGACTGTGAAAGTTACCGGCTGTAAAAGATGTGCAATCTGCAGCCAATAGTACATCTGCTCCCTGAAAATATCCAGCTTGCGGATTAAGTAAATGTAGCTGAACCGGCCATTGACGAAGCTCTGAAACTTGTGGTGCGCTAGAAAAAGCCTGAGCAGAAATAGCAGCGCCGCCGGTAGCAAATCCGGAGCCAGCAACAGATGGTCCTGCTGATTTGAGTGTGCGAGCCATAGAACCAGGGCATCCTCCGTGCATTCCGCCGGCATGAGGCTGCCCATGAACCTGTGAAAGATCTACCTTTATGTTGTTTTTTCTCAGATAATCAACTCCTTGCATAAGCAACTCTTTTTCGCCATGCTCTTTTAAGTGCTTCAAGTGAGCCAGTATTACTCTTTCGCCTTTAGGGGCAATACGCTCCATAACAGCTTCTTCGCTGTAAGGCTCTGCTTCACGTTCTTCTAGTTCAATAGCACCTACCGGACATTCACCAATGCATGCTCCTAAGCCATCACAATATAAATCGCTGATCATTACAGCTTTGCCATTTATAAGCTGTAAAGCACCTTCGTGGCAACCTTCTACGCACATTCCGCAACCATTGCACAACGCTTCATCTATTTTAATCACAGTTCGTTTCATTCTTTCAATATTTTGGATGATGATGCAAAGGTATGGTAATTCATGGTTCTCTACTTGTAACAATAGTTACAATGGAGAACTTTTTTATATATCCGACTTACTTTTTAACTTAATAACCAGTAACGAGGATGTATAAAATCTATTTTATTAACGGATAAAATTGGTGTAAATCTTATCGATCTTCTCAGGAGCGGGAACAGATTCTTTTGTTTGTTCGCGCATTTTAAGTAACCACGCCATGTTTCTTCCCAGAACTTCCATAATCTGTACGCCCTCATCATCTTTTAAAGCCTCTCCCTTAGAAAGTCCGTGAGTAATGTTCCAGTAGTTTGACGTAGCAAGAATCATCTCCGAATAATTCAGATAATGGTTCAGGCTGTCGAATGTAGAAGAACCTCCGGTGCGGCGTACAGCAACAACTGCAGCTCCAACTTTCTGACGGAATAAATTGCCGTTACTGCCCGATACATAAAAAGCACGATCAAGAAAAGATTTCATAGTTCCCGGTATTCCGGCATAGTAAACAGGCGAACCAAGAATAATTCCATCAGCATCTTTCATCTTCTGAACCCACTCATTCAAAGGATCTGTTGTAATAACGCATTTCTCATCTTTGTTTCTGGAACATCCGCCGCAGGCCATGCATCCTCTCACTGCTTTATTGCCGATGTGTATAATCTCGAGCTCAATGCCGTTTTCCATTAATTGCTTTCCAACACCCATCAATGCGTGATAAGTATTACCTTCTTTACGGGGACTTCCGTTAATTGCTACAACTTTCATTTCGTTTCTCCTTTTAATTTTGTTTCTTTGCTGCAAATTTCAGATATTAATGTCGATTGTGCAAGTACCTACTAAAAAGTAGTATAGTAACCAAAAGGAGTGAATTATGGGAAATGAAGGATCTATAGAGAAATATATTTTTAAAGGAAAAGAATATTTTTGTTCTTTAGAGTTAGTAATGGATATGATTGGAGGACGATGGAAGACAATAGTTTTATTTCATCTGAAAGATGGGGTGATGCGCTCTGGGGAACTTCAACGCAGTTTGCACGGTATTGCCAACAAAATGTTTACCCAGACGGTCAGGGAATTGGAGCAAACTGGGCTTGTGGAGCGTATTGTCTATCCCACAGTCCCTCCAAAAGTGGAGTATAAGCTGACACCGATGGGGGAGTCTGTAATGCCTGTTATTGAGAGTCTTAGTAATTGGGGGAAGCATATTAGTGTAAATTACAATAACGCTCAGCATAAAAATAATGATATTTAGTTCCGATGTAACTTGTTGTATTAATATTTTTTGATTCCTACTTTTTTAGACAATTATGTAATTTATACGACTATATAATCGTAACTTCATTTTTTTGATGGAAAATAAAAATCGATTATTTGTTTTATTGCTACTTATTAGTATTATATTTGTTTGTGAAATAAATCTAAAAATCGCACAACTATAACTATTTTGTTAATCACAAATACAATAAGTATGTACTCTAAGAGGATATGTGTTTTTTTACTACTATTCTATATCTTTCAATTTGTTTGTTTATACGCTAATGCATCTTATAATTTGCGAAAATTAAGTAATCAGGATGGTTTGTCTAATAGTGCTGTATTGTGTATTCATCAGGATCGTAATGGCTTTATGTGGTTTGGAACTTATGATGGGCTAAACTTTTATGATGGAAAAAATTTCCAACTATTCCGGATGGAATATGGCAATAAATATAGTCTGTCAAGTAATATTATTCATAAAATAGTGGATGCTGGTGGTGATGATTTGTGGGTATGTACTTATCTTGGAGTAAATAAGTTTTCAATTAGTCAGCACAGAGTTACAGAGAGCTATAAGCAATATAGGGATCCATGCAGTATAGCTTCAACTAGAGATGGTTTAACGTGGCTAATTGGTAAAAAAAACTATATATCATATTATGATATAAACAAGCATTGTTTTAGAGAGCTCTATTTATCTGGAATTAATCCGGAAGATGTAGAAGCTTTTTTTATTGATAACAGAAATTTGCTTTGGATCTTTTCCTCAAAACACGGTGTATGGAATATTCACACTAACTACCCTAAAGAGAAAGATAATAAGAAAATACGATTAATAAAGAAAAATGCTGTTATTCATGATTTTGCAATACAAAATGCATATTATGATAAAGGACTAATATATTTTGTAGATATACATGGTATGCTTTTTGTATACAACATTAGTCATAACCATAAGGTATTTATTAAAAATATAAGTCATTTACTCCGCCGCTATGGTTCTCTTTCATCTATCATTTCGAATCACGGTGATTTCTTAATAGCTTTCAAAGGGAAAGGTACAATTAAACTAGTTGCACAACAACACTATTCTGAAGAAGTTGTAGATCTGAATACCGGGGTATTTAATCTTTATAAAGACAATAATCAGGATATTGTCTGGATAGGTACAGATGGACAAGGGGTAGGTCTGTATTATAAGAATCACGATTTTTTTAATAGTATAATGCTGGATTGGCTACCTATTAAAGTTGCTAAACCTGTCCGGTCAATTTATACAGATAAATACAATAGTTTGTGGATCGGGACTAAAGGAGATGGAATTATTCGCATACCAAACTATGATAAAACACTAAAAGATAAAGCCATTTTACAAAAAATATCTCATTTCACAACAGAAACAGGGCTATCGAATGATCAGGTTTTCGCCTTGGTTGGAAGTAAATATAAAAATATATTATGGGTGGCGACTAATGGTCCAGAACTTTCATATTATTCATATTCAGATAATAGAGTACATTCTGTAATCAATAAAACAAAAACCGGGATTAATTATGTTCATTCTCTATACGAAGAAAATGATTCAACTTTATGGTTGGCTACGGATGGAAACGGACTAATAAAATTGATTATAAATGGTAATGTTCCCGCAATTAAGATTAAGTCAGCGAAATCTTTTTTATTTAGAAATGGTTCAAAGGTAGCTAGTGAACTTTTTTCCATGACAAACGATAATAAATCAAACATATGGCTTGGATGTCGTGGATTTGGCGCAGTATGTTTTAATACTCGCACTAACCAATATAAATTTGTGACACTTAATGATGAAAATAATTATGCTGTAAATGATATTTTATGTGTTCACGGGACTAATGATTCTATCTTGTATTTTGGTTCAAGTTCAGGACTTACCAAAATGCAAATTAATAAAGATTTTTCTTTGAAAAATGTAAAAGGGGAAAATGGGTATATAAATGATATGATTCATGGTATACTTGAAGATAATAACGGATGTATTTGGTTAAGCACAAATAAAGGACTTATAAAATATAATCCAAACAATAAATTCTCTCATAAATATTTTTATCGGGAAGGACTGAATGTGGTTGAATTCAGTGATAATGCATATTATCATTGTCCTTATACCAACCGACTCTTTTTTGGAGGGATAAATGGACTGGTATGGTTAGAACCTGGAGCTGTAGATCAGAAAGATTACTATCCTAAAGTATACTTTACAGGTTTGAAAATTTTAGGTGATAAAAAAAATATTTTTGATTATGTAGCAGGAAAGGATAATCATATTGAACTTTCATCAAAGATGAATTCATTTGCTGTATCATTTATTGCTCCTGATTATATTAACGGCTCTAATTATGAATATTCGTATTTTTTGGAAAATTATAGTAGAGAATGGAAAGATTTGCAAAATTATAATGAGGCTACTTTTTCTGATCTTCCTCCAGGACACTATGTTCTGAAAGTTAAATATAAAAGTGATGTTTTTACTTCAGAAGATAAATGTTATGAGCTTTCAATAATTATTCTCAATCCTTGGTATTGGACTCTTTTTGCCCGAGTTATTTATTTCATTTTTTTTATTTTGCTGTGTCTGTTTTTTATGAGACTTGGAATTAATAAAATAAAATCCAACAAGCAAGATTTATTGAATAAATTGCAGGAGCAGAAAAAGGAAGAATTATATAATGCTAAGTTGGATTTCTTTACAAATATAACTCATGAATTTTGTACGCCATTAACGTTGATTAATGGTGTTTGCGAAAGAATATTGTCATATGGGAAATCTGATGAATATGTTCAGAAATATATAAATGTTTTATATAACAATGCTAAACAATTAAATGAATTAATACAAGAAATTATTGATTTTAGAAAATTTGGAGAAGTTGGATTCGATGCTTGCCATATTGAAAAAGTTTGCATCTCGGAATTACTTGACAGTCAAGTGTTATCATTTATTGAGACTGCAGAATCTAAGGACATAACTATTAAAGTTAATGTAGACAATGAATTATATTGGAACACAGATACTTTATGTATGAATAAAATTTTCATGAATCTGATATCTAATGCTTTTAAGTATACCCCCCAGGGAGGATTGATTAAGGTCACTGCATTTGTAGAAAATGATTTTTTGAAATTTATAATAAATAATACAGGAAAAGGTATTGAAGAAAAAGACTTGGATCTAATTTTTGATAGATATCGGATTTTGGATAATATGAATAAAAATGACTGTAGGGATGCTTTATCTAGAAATGGTTTGGGACTTGCAATCTGTTACAATATGGTTAGGTTGTTGCACGGACAGATACATGTGAAAAGTGAAATTAATAATTATACTGAATTTCTTGTTGATTTTCCACTATTGCCGTTATCATATTCTTCTCAAAATAAACCTGAAAATGAAGAACAGGCTCTGGCTAGCTTTAATAAAGAAATAAATTACGTTTCAGATAAAAACACGCAACCTCAATTATCTTTGCGCTCGTCAGTATTGATAATTGACGATAACAAAGATATTGTTTGGCTGGTTTCTGATATATTATCTGCTGATTATGATATATTGAAGGCATATAATGCCGACGAAGCATTTAAAATTCTTGAAAATCAATCCCCGGCATTGATCATTACTGATATAATGATGCCTGGCCAAAACGGTTTTGATTTGACAAAGCAAATCCGAATGAATAAATATACTTGCACAGTGCCTATAATAGTAATTTCTGCCCGAAATACTGAAGAGGATAAAGTAAAAGGAATATCGAATGGAGCAGATGCATATCTTACTAAACCATTTTCATCAATGATACTCAAGAGTATGGTTGATCGTTTAGTTATGAATAAACAAATATTGAAGAATTATTATAATTCTCCAGAAAGCGCATACCAATATCTTAACGGCCATTTAACCCATCAAGATGACAAAGATTTTTTGGAGTCTGTTATACAAATAATAAAAAATAATATTGAGAAGGATTCTCTTGGACCTGAGTTTGTTGCTTCAGAAATGGGACTGAATGTGCGGAAATTTTATAGAAAATTTAAAGAGGCGTCACAGTTAGCTCCAAGTGATTTTATAAAAGACTATAGATTTTCTTATGCAGCAAAACTTTTGCTGTCTACTAATATGTCTGTTCAAGAGGTTATTTATAAAGTGGGAATAATTAATAAGTCCTATTTTTATCGGGAATTTTCAAAAAAATATAATATGACTCCTAAAGAATATCGGCTGCAAAAGAATGAAACTACAGCTAAATAGATTTGATCACATTCTTCACGTGCTCAAAAAAAACATTCCAAATATCAGATTTATCTATAGGAACAAAATTTAAACCATCTTTTTAAAAAAATGAATTCTTCTTATTTAAAATATAATGATAAAAATTTAGTTCCATAATGATTAATCCAATAGCAGATGCATTTTTCTTAAATTCAATAGAAACATTGCCATTGTTTTTATAGCTTATATCGAAAAAATAATCAATAATATACTTACTCTCCATAAAAAGATCCTCCTCTATATTTTTTTTATATAAATCATCTCCACCATCTGCTACTAGAATAGATAAAAGTCCCTGTTAATAGTATTTTTAGGTAGTAGCAGATAAAAAATCATCTGCTACTAATCTGGATTATCTGCTACCAAATTTTACGTTTTGCAAGACTGTTGCTGATGTTACCGCTTAATATATTGTTCAAAGAATCAGCACAATGATTTTAAGCGATGATAGATGCATCATAACTAAGCACTTACACAGTACCCTCAAAACTATTTATAAAATACCAAATAGAGCAGGGAATAGTTGGTTCCGTTTACGCCTCTAATAAGCAGTTGAAACAAAAAATGTTAGCAAGTCTACGGCCGAGGGCTAATGAGTTCACGGCTAAAGACCCATGGGTTTACAGCCAAGGGCTTATCGGTTCTCAGTCGAGGGCTTACTTTGTTTAGCTGAAAAATTAAATAACAAACGAAATAAAATGCTTTGGCTGCAACGTATGATTTACATCACTCATACGGACTGCATAACTGTATTATATGAATGGATAAATCTGTTGTCCGGATTTCGTTTCAACAACAACATTATCTGAAAAAAAATCAGATTGTTTAGGCGTGATCCGTAAAGACACTTACAATATACCTTAGTAAAAGGTGTCCTAATTGGCCAAAAAGATATCTTAATCACTCAATTGCATTAAAGATACTCTTTTGTCAAATATAGCAATCATTATTTGGTCTTAGCTTGATAAGTTTGTGAATCAGGTTCGATGAGTTTTAGATAGAAATTAATGTGTTGAAATACATTAGCTTTTTAAATATTGATTGTCTTGAAATAAAAATAACTTTAAATCACAGTAAATCTCTCTAAAATTGTCATTAATCAGGTAATACTTTTTTTAATCAAGTTTGATAATTAAAAACACTAAATTATGAAAAAAGAGGTTTTGTTTAGATGTTTGTTGTTTCACAATTTTCAGAAGAAAAAAACGTTTGGTATTAGGGAAATTTTACCTTTTATTTTTTTTTCTTGTACTTTTCCCACTTCTACTAGTGCTATAGGTTCGCCTAACCTTGGGCTTGGATTGAATGTACGAAGTACAAATCTTGAAGTTTCTTCTGTTACACAGCAGGTGAAAAAAATTTCGGGTGTAGTAAAGGATTCAAAAGGTGAATCTATTATCGGAGCAAATGTATCAGTTAAAGGTACTAAGAAAGCCACAGTAACAGATGAAAACGGAAATTTTACTTTGAGTGTGCCATCAGGAGCAGTTCTTCAAATTTCATTTATTGGTTATATAACAAAAGACGTTTCAGTGGGAAATAAATCCAGTCTTACAATAGAACTATCTGATGACTCTAAAACTCTTGACGAAATAGTTGTAGTGGGATATGGAACTTTGAAAAGATCAGATGTTGCTACTGCTGTTGTTTCTGTAAAACCTGGTGATTTTAATATGGGGGGATCAAGAGATCCTATGTCATTATTGGAAGGTAAAGTCGCTGGGTTGACAATAACTAGAACTGGAGGTGTTGATCCTAATTCTGGAGTTGCTTTTCAGTTAAGAGGTATTACTTCTCTTACAGGAAGCTCTTCCCCCTTAGTTGTTATTGATGGTATTCCTGATGGAAATATGGATTTACTTCAACCGGAAGATATTGAATCTATAGATGTGCTAAAGGATGGTTCTGCAGCTGCTATTTATGGTAGTAGAGCAAATGCAGGTGTAATATTAGTGACGACTAAAAAAGGGGTGAAAGGGAGTGTTAAAATAGATTATTCTACTTTTGTAACACGACATAGTGTAGCTAAAAGACCAGATTTCTTGGATGCTGATCAATATAGAGCTTATATGAAAGATCCTTCAAACCCAAAAGCTGGACAGATGACTGATTATGATCATTCTACAGATTTTTATGATGCTTTAATCAATAAAGATAATTTGACTTATTCTCATAATCTTGCTGTAAGTGGAGGCAATGAGGTTACAGATTATCGTGCGTCGGTATATTTTAATGATTATCAAGGTATAGGTAAATCTAATGAACGTAAAAATTATGGTGCTAGAGTTCTGTTAAATGCTAAAGGATTTAATAACAAACTTACTACTATGGTAAATATGGCAACTAATTTCAATACTGCCAATATGTTAGGTGGTGGAGGTTGGGAAACCGCTTTAACCTTAAATCCAACATTAGCATTAACAGATGAAGTTGAAAAAATGGTAAATCCAATAAACAGACTTTCTGCTCATAAAAATAAAAGAAATCAGCAAACTACTTCAGTAAGCGCAAAAGTGGGGCTGGAACTTATTAAGGATTTGAAAGTTTCTATCTTCGGAAGCTTTTTGAAAGATAACTGGCATGATTCTGAATATATAAATGTTAACTCATGGGAATCTAAGCAGAATTATGAAGGTCTGGGATATGCCAGAAAGGAAGAGAATATTGATACAAAAGGTACAGTGGAACCAACAATTGAATATTCATCTTTGATTAAAGGTGTTCATAACATAAGTGCTGTTGCCGGATACAGTTTCCAATATAATTTATGGGAAGCACTTAAAATGGAAAATAGAGGATTCCTGAACGATGTTACAGAAGATAATGATATAGGATCTGGAAGTTGGCTAGGTAGTGGTAAAGCTGGTATGTACTCAGAGAAACAGGACGATAAACTTATCGCTTTTTTTGGTCGTCTTAATTATTCATATGATAATCGTTATGTAGCTCAATTTTCTCTTCGTCATGAAGGATCAACAAAATTTGGTAAAAACAATAAATGGGGAAATTTTCCATCAGCTTCAATAGCATGGAATGTATCTAATGAACAGTTTATGAAACAATTTTCCTTCTTAAATATGTTGAAAGTCAGATTAGGGTACGGAGAAACAGGTAATTCAGGAATTGGACGTTATAATTCTATAGTACAGCTTGGTACAGGAGGTTTTTATCTGGGACCGAATGGAAAATGGGTACAAACTTACGGACCTACTTCCAACCCAAATCCTGAGTTAAAATGGGAAAAGAAAAAGGAATTGAACTTTGGTATTGATTTTGGATTCCTTAATAATAGAATTGGTGGTACTATTGATATTTTTAATAGAAAGACATCAAATTTATTAGAATGGTATAACACGCAACAGCCTCCATTTATATTTAATGATATATATACTAATGTAGGTGAAGTTTCTAGTAAAGGTATTGAGGTAACATTAAATACTATTCCAGTAATAACAAAGGATTTTATGTGGAAAGCTAATTTCACAGCTAGCCATACAAATAATGTTCTTGAAAGTTTCTCTAATCAATTATATACTGTTGACTATAAAGAATATGGTGATATTGGCGGTTATGGAGCATTAGGTAATTCCATTCGTACATATGCCGGAGATAAGATCGGAAATTTCTATGGCAAACGTTTTGCCGGATTTAGTGAAACAGGAGAATGGTTATTCTATAATAAAAGTGGTGAAAAAGTTCATGCTGATGCTATTGGTGATGGAGATATGGCAGTTATAGGAAATGGTGTTCCTAAGTTCTATTTGTCAATGTCAAATTATTTAAAATATAAAGATTTCGATTTATCAGTTTCATTTAGAGGTAAATTCGGATTTGACGTTTTGAATACAGGCGAAATTGCTTATGGCAATAAGATTACATTACCTACTAATGTTTTAGTAAGTGCAACAACAACTCATGCAGCATTAAATGATACATATCAATATTCTGATTATTATCTTGAAAAGGGTGACTTTGTTAAATTGGACAATCTGACTATTGGCTATAATTTTAAAAATAAGTCGGGTGATAAAAGAATTCCTCAGTTTAGGATTTATTTTACAGCAAGAGATCTTTTTACAATTACTGGTTATAAAGGGCTAAATCCTGAAGTTAATGATACAGGTCTTGCTCCAGGTCTTGACAGTAGAGATCGCTATCCTATTACCAGAAGTTATACAATCGGGCTGAATGTTCAATTTTAAAATAAACTATTATGAAAAAAAATAAATTATTATCATTTGCCATAATTTCGGTGAGCTTATTGTTCGCTACTAGTTCATGTACGAACTTGGATGAAAATATGTACAGCAGAATAAGTTCAGAAAATTTCTATAATAACAGAGATGAAGTTGTCTCTGCTGTGCTTAGACCATATACTCATGCCAGAGCATGGGCTGCAGCTACAGGTCAAAACGGTTGCTGGCGATTGAATGAGTATTCAGCAGACCAAATAGCCTGGCCTACAAAAGGACGTCACGGTTACGATGGGGGAGATTGGATTCGCCTTCATTATCATACTTGGAATATTAGAGAAAATACGATAGGAAATACATGGAGACTTATGTTTTGGGGCATGGGATTATGTACAGATGCAGCAAATAGAATTGCTGCTTTAGATCCTGAAAGAATGGGAATTACTCAAGAAGAAAAAGATCAGTTTGTAGCTGAAATGAAAGTTTTCAGAGCATATCATTATCTTAGACTTATGGATTTATTTGGAAATATTCCTGTCGTAACAGAAATAGGAACTCCTGTAAGTCCTCCGACTGTTCAGCGTACTGAAGTTTTTAAATTTATAGAGAAGGAGTTGCTTGATAATGTAGATAAATTGCCTTTATTATCCTCTGCAAATAATGGACGTGTAACAAGAGCTGCCGGTTATGCAATGTTGGCTGAATTATATATAAATGCTGAAGTCTGGTCTGGAACCCAGAGATATGATGATTGTATAAAAGCATGTGATTATATTCTTCAAAATAAAGTAGGCTCTCAAACTGGAGTATTAGCTTTGGATCAGGATATTAAGACTCCATTCTGTAATACGAACTCCACTACTTCAAATGAAAATTTGTTTGTTTTGGCTTATGATTATCAAGGATCAATAAATAAATGTGGCTGGAATGGAGATTTTTATCATTTTGCTCAAAAATATATTTATGGAGGTGCTTCCAATGGTAACAACGGAGGTGTTGTTATTCCTTCTGCTTATAATAATTTTGATGCTAAAGATTTAAGAAAATCAACTTGGATGCTTATTGGCCCCCAATATTACTATGATAATCCTACAAAATCTGTTTTAGGAACAGAGGAATACAAAGATAAGCCTCTTGTTTTTGTTAATTACATTTATAGAGCAAGTGAAGGTAAGACAGAGTCGACTATGTATAACGGAGAGGAAAATAGTGGCGCTCGTTTTAATAAATATCAACCTGGTCCATCTACAGATCCTCACTACTGGAGCAATGACTGGGCATTGTACAGACTTACAGAAATAAAATACTTCAAGGCTGAAGCTTTAATAAGAAAGAATGCTGGAAATGCAACTCAAGAGGCTGTTGATTTAGTCAATGAATGCAGAATTCGTGATTTTAGTTCTGATGACTGGGCTCAGTACAGATATACAACATCGACTCTGACTCTGGATGAATTAATTAACGACAGAGCTCGTGAATTTATTTTCGAAGGGAAACGTAGAACGGATTTGATTCGTTTTGGTAAGTTTGTCTCTGCAAATTGGTGGGATCATACTGCCTCAAATGATAAGAATCTTGAAATATTCCCAATTCCTTATAGTCAGTTAGCAAGTAATCCTAACTTGAAACAGAATCCGGGATATCCAAGTGAGTAATATAGTATAGATCATCCATCCATTTTCATATGAAAGTGGATGGATGTTTATAATTAATAATTGTTTTTAAGGTGAAATATTGCGTGTAAAATTAGGATCTATATTATGAAATATAAGAATGCATATACATTTGTTCTATTTTTTGCTTTGAGTTGTGTTGTGCCCTTCACTTTATTGTTCGCCAACGGTGAGGGCAGTAGTCTCTCTGATTACGTCAATCCATTGATTGGCAGCCAGTCAACTTACCAGTTATCCACAGGAAATACCTATCCCGCCATAGCCCGTCCCTGGGGAATGAATTTTTGGGTACCTCAAACCGGCAAGATGGGTGACGGCTGGGTTTACACTTATACAGAAAATAAGATCCGAGGTTTTAAACAGACCCATCAGCCCAGTCCTTGGATAAACGACTACGGTCAGTTCTCCATAATGCCGGTTGTAGGTGGTCCTGTATTTGATCAGAATAAACGTGCAAGCTGGTTTTCTCACAAGGCAGAAATTGCTCGCCCTTATTATTATAAGGTTTATCTTGCCGACCATGATGTTGTGACGGAAATAACTCCCACCGAACGTGCAGCCATGTTCCGCTTCACTTTCCCGAAGAGCGACAGTTCCTTTGTGGTGATCGATGCTTTCGATAAAGGCTCTTATATTAAAATACTTCCCGCAGAGAACAAGATAATAGGCTATACTACAAAGAACAGTGGAGGAGTACCCGCCAATTTTAAAAATTATTTTGAAATCACTTTTGATAAACCGTTTGTTTATAAATACACCTTTGCTGATGGACAATTGAAACAGGAGTCAGAACAAACAGCCGGTCATACCGGTGCTGTTATTGGTTTCAGAACAGCCAAGGGAGAAGTGGTTCATGCCAGAGTCTCCTCTTCCTTTATCAGCTTTGAACAGGCCCACCTGAATATGAAAGAACTTGGTAATGACAGCTTTGATGAATTGGTATCAAAAGGAAAGAGCCAATGGGACAATGCCCTGGGTAAAATAAAAGTTGAAGGAGGTTCACTGGATCAGTACCGCATATTCTATTCCTGTATGTATCGTTCGATGCTTTTCCCCCGTAAGTTCTATGAAACAGATGCTTCGGGTAAAGTAGTTCACTATAGCCCTTATAACGGCGAAGTGCTTCCCGGCTACCTTTATACTGATTCCGGCTTCTGGGATACCTTCCGCTGTTTGTTTCCATTCCTGAATATGGTGTTCCCGTCAGTAAATAAGGAAATCCAGGAAGGATTGATCAATGCGTATAAAGAGAGTGGCTTCTTCCCTGAATGGGCCAGCCCCGGCCATCGTGGTTGTATGGTTGGCAATAACTCCGCTTCAATACTGGTCGATGCCTATATGAAAGGTGTGAAAGTAGATGACCTCCAGACTTTGTATAAAGGCCTTGTGCATGGCACAGAGAATGTACATCCAACTGTCTCCTCAACCGGCCGTTTGGGCTATGAATATTACAACAAACTGGGCTATGTTCCTTATGATGTGAAGATAAACGAGAACGCTGCCCGCACACTGGAATATGCTTATGACGACTGGTGTATCTACAAACTGGCAAAGGAACTCAAACGTCCTAAGAAAGAAATAGAACTTTTTGCCAAACGGGCAATGAACTATAAGAACCTGTTTGATAAAGAAACAAAGCTTATGCGTGGCAAGAATGCCGATGGCAAATTTATGACTCCTTTTTCTCCTCTGAAATGGGGTGATGCCTTTACCGAAGGTAACAGCTGGCATTATACCTGGTCTGTATTCCATGATCCTCAGGGACTGATAGACCTGATGGGTGGAAAAGAAGTTTTCGTAAACATGCTCGATTCTGTCTTTGCTGTACCCCCGGTATTTGATGAGAGCTACTATGGAGGCGTGATCCATGAAATCCGTGAAATGCAGATAATGAACATGGGTAATTATGCACACGGTAACCAGCCTATTCAGCATATGATTTATATGTATGACTATGCTGGCCAGCCATGGAAAGCCCAATACTGGCTTCGTGAAGTGATGAACCGTATGTATACCTGTAGTGCTGACGGTTATTGCGGTGATGAGGATAACGGGCAGACTTCAGCTTGGTATGTCTTCTCTGCGCTTGGATTCTATCCTGTATGCCCCGGCTCTAATGAATATGTTCTTGGTGCTCCGTTGTTTAAGAAGGCAACTATCACTTTTGAGAATGGGAAAGAGATGATTATCAATGCTCCCGATAACAGTTCGGATAACCGTTATATTGAATCTATGAATTTTAATGGTGATACCTATACAAAGAATTATCTGAAGCACAGTGATCTGATAAATGGTGGTGAAATAAACATCCGCATGGGCAATACTCCGAACAAGGAACGTGGCATTAATAAAGAGGATTTCCCTTATTCGTTTTCTGTGAACGAGAAAAAATAGTAAGATTATAACTTAAATAAATATTTCTGATAAAATTCAATGACTATAATGAAACGATCGCTTCTTTCTTTCTTTTTTCTTTTAGATGTAATTGCTGTTTTTGGGCAATCTCAGTTTACTGATTTTGTAAATCCAATTATTGGAACGAATGGTATGGGGCATACTTTCCCTGGTGCCTGTGTTCCTTTTGGCGCAGTACAGCTTAGTCCGGATACAGACACTATTCCTCATAATGTAAATGGCATTTATCAGAAGAATGCTTATGAATATTGTGCCGGTTATCAGTATAGAGATAATACAATAGTTGGGTTTAGTCATACCCATTTGAGTGGTACCGGACACTCTGACTTGGGGGATATTCTTATTATGCCAACTACAGGAAAATTGAAAACAAATCCGGGTACCAGCAAGGAACCTGGGTCCGGATATCGTTCTTGTTTCTTCCATACTACAGAAAAATCATCTCTTGGCTATTATGAAGTAATGCTTGAGGATTATAAAATCAAGGCTCAACTTACAGCTACAGAACATGTTGGTGTACACAAGTATACATATCCAAGAGGGGAAAATAGTCGAATTATTCTTGATCTGATTCATGGAATTTATAATTATAATGGAAAAGTACTTTGGACGAATCTTCGTGTGGAAAATGACACTTTGCTTACCGGCTATCGTATTACCAACGGATGGGCAAGGACCAATTACACTTATTTCGCAATATCTTTTTCTAAACCAATAAAAGATTATGGATATGTAGAAAAAGGAGAAAGTAAATATAATGGTTTTTGGCGTAAATTCGATCTCAAACATAATTTCCCAGAAATAACGGGTAGGAATATTGTAGCGTATTTTAATTTTGATCAGTTATCAGATCAGAATTTGGAAATAAAAGTGGCCTTATCAGGTGTAAGTACTGAAGGGGCTTTGAAAAATCTTCAGGCAGAAGCAGCCAATTATTCTTTCGATGAGATTTATGGAAAAGCAAAAAACAAATGGGAAAAAGAGTTAGGAACAATTGAAGTAAAAGGAAATAAAGATCAAGTTTCAATGTTTTATACATCATTGTATCATACAATGATTAATCCATCTGTTTATATGGATGTTGATGGGAAATACAGAGGTGTTGATCATAATATTCACCAGGCTGAGAATTTTACTAATTATACAATATTCTCTTTATGGGACACTTATCGTGCTTTTCATCCGCTATTAAACATTTTAGATGTGGAGCGCAACACGGACATGATAAAATCTATGTTGAAGCATAGCGAGCAGAGTGTCCATAAAGCATTACCAGTTTGGTCGTTAATGGGAAATGAAAATTGGTGTATGATTGGTTATCATGCAGTTTCTGTTTTATCTGATGCTTTTGCTAAAGGAGCTAATCTAGATAAAGAAGAGATGCTGTCTGCTATGGTCAGTAGTTCTAACATTCCTTATTATGAGAATATAAAGGACTATTTAAAATATGGATATATTCCTTTTGAGATGAATGGCAGTGCTGTATCTGAAACAATGGAATTTGCTTATGATGACTGGACCATTTATCAGATGGCGTTAAAAGCTGGTAATAAGGTCTTGGCGGATAAATATAAGCAGAGAGCTTTGAACTATCGAAATGTATTTGATCGTTCAATTGGATTTGCTCGTCCACGTTATGCCAGTGGTGAATGGAAAAAGAAGTTTAGCATGTTAAGTACTTCTGGAGAAGGATTTATTGAAGGCAATTCGTGGAATTATTCTTTCTATGTGCCGCATGATGTTAACGGTCTTATTACTGCTATGGGAGGAGATAAAAAATTCATTCGTAATCTTGATTCTTTGTTTACAATGAAACTCCCTGCTGAATTTTATGAACATACAGAAGATGTAACTAAAGAAGGCTTAATAGGAAATTATATTCATGGAAATGAGCCAAGTCACCACATTGCTTATTTGTATGCCTGGAGTTCTCAACCTTGGAAAACACAATACTGGGTTCGTGAGATAATGAACCGGATGTATAAAAATAATATAAATGGACTGTGTGGAAATGATGATTGCGGACAAATGTCTGCATGGTATATTTTTTCAGCGATGGGATTTTATCCAGTTTGTCCGGGAACTGGCCAATATGTGTTTGGTGCACCTTATCTTCCATATCTAAAAGTTAACCTAAAAGATGGAAAAACATTGGAAATAAAAGCTCCAAAGGTTAGTGATAAAAATAGATACATAAAATGGGTGAAACTAAACGGCAAAATATATGATAAAACATATATTACACATAATGATATAATAAATGGAGGAGAACTCTTTTTTGAGATGTCTTCTACTCCCAATAAAAAAAGATGCTTGACTTCAGACACAAAAGCATATTCTTTAACTGATGGTAAATTTTGATTGATATGAAGAAAATAGTATTATCAACTTTTTGTTCACTACTTGTGATTTTTGTATATGCTCAGATGGCTGGGCAAATCAGGTTAAAAAAAGAAATACGTAAAGTAGTTTCGTGGGATAACTATTTCGTTGGCAACGTTGAATTTAAGAATTTGTCTCCAGATACAAAAGGTGCAAAAATATATAATCATATAGTGCCTGATCCAGATAAGTATATCAAAGAATGTGCCAGGAAAGTTTTGCAAACTTTATACTTTACTCCTAAAGATAGCATTCCCAAACTAAAAAATATAGTATATACAATAAAGGATTATAATGGGATTTCTGCAAAAAGTGGCAATGGCCCAATTATTGATATTGTGTATAGTACCAGATGGATTGAAAAAAGCTTTGCTGAAAATGATACAGCAAAACTAAATTTCGAAACACGCGGAGTATTGTATCACGAATTAACACATGCGTATCAGTTAGAGCCACAAGGATGCGGATCTTACGGGGATGGTGGAGTCTTCTGGACATTTATTGAAGGTATGGCTGATGCTGTTCGTTTGGCTAATGGTGGTTTTACATCTAAAGACAGACCCAAAGGTGGAACTTACATGGATGGATATCGTACTACAGGATTTTTCCTTTATTGGATAGCTCAGACAAAAGACAAAGATTTCTTGCGTAAATTTAATCATTCAACATTGGAGGTAATTCCATGGTCATTTGATGCTGCATTTAAATATATTTTTGGTCCATCTGAAAAGTTCCGAGTTGACAATCTTTGGAAGGAATATCAAGTTGAGATGGGCGATATTAAAAGGTAACTAGAACAATTATTATATAAAAATCATCATGTATATCAATCTTAAGCAATGCTTATGGGGAGCTATGGCTTTTTTGCTTTGTTCATATAAGGGCAAAGGTGATTCTATTCCTTTACAAGATAATTTAACTCAGTACGTAAAACCTATTGTTGGAACAGCTGGTTATGGCAATGTATATCCCGGATCTCAGATTCCTTTTGGCGGAATTCAAATTAGTCCGGATACAGATAGTGATGATTATGATGCAGCATCTGGCTATAAATATGATCATAAAACATTGTTAGGATTTAGCTTGAGTCATTTAAGCGGAACGGGCATACCTGATTTGGGAGATTTTTTATTTGTACCTGGTACCGGTGATATCAAATTTGCCCCCGGAACACATGCTAATCCGCAAGAAGGGTATCGTTCACGTTATTCTCATGACAAAGAATGGTCTAGTCCTAATTATTATGGTGTTGATTTGCTTGATTATGGTGTAAAAGCTGAAATGACATCTGGATTAAGAAGTGGCATATTCCGTTTTACATATCCTCAGAATGACAATTCTTTTATTTTGATTGATTTGAAACATACACTTGGACAATCTTGTGAATGGGCGAATGTTCGTTTTGTAAATGATTCAACAATATGCGGCTATAAATTGGTTAAAGGATGGGGACCGGAACGCCATGTTTATTTTGCAGCAGTTTTTTCCAAATCATTTCAATCATGTGGATTAATGCAAAATGGTAAACCTGTACTTTATAATACCAATAGATTTAGAAGTAGTAAAGAAACCTGGGGTAAAGATCTGAAAGCTTGGATGAAATTCAAAACAGAAAAAGATGAAGCTGTGTACGTCAAAACCGCTATCTCATCTGTAAGTGCGGCTGGTGCTTTGGGAAATTTGAAAGAACTTGATGGTATGACTTTCAATGCACTAAGAGTAAAGGGCGAGAAGCTGTGGAACAAAGAATTAAGCAAGTTTCAGGTTAAAGGTACAAAGGACCTTAAAGAAACATTCTATACCTCTGTTTATCATGCTTTTTTGCATCCTTTTGTTTTTCAGGATTCAGATAACCGATTTCGCGGACTTGATAAAAACATAGATACAGCAAACGGATTCACTAATTTGACCGTTTTTTCTTTGTGGGACACTTACAGAGCTCTACATCCACTATTCAATTTAGTTCAGAGAGAGAAGAATGCTGATGTGGCTAACTCAATGCTGGCACATTATGATAAAAGCGTAGAACATATGTTGCCTGTATGGTCTTTCTACGGTAATGAAACGTGGTGTATGATTGGTTATCATGCAGTATCTGTTCTTGCAGATATGATTGTGAAAGATGTTAAAGGATTCGATTATGAAAGAGCCTATCAGGCCATGAAAAGAACTGCAATGAATCCTAATTATGATTGCTTATCAGATTATTCAATATTGGGATGGGTGCCTTTTGATAAAGAAAAAGAATCAGTTTCTAAATCACTGGAATATGCTTTTGATGATTATTGCATTGCCATGGCAGCTAAGAAGCTTAAAAAGAATGATGACTATAAATATTTTCTTAATAGGTCATTATCGTACCAGAATTTAGTAGATCCAGTTACAAAATATATGCGCGGACGAGATTCTTCCGGAAACTGGAGAACTCCTTTTGCTCCGATATCTTATACTGGTCCTGGGTCTGTTAATGGTTGGGGAGACATAACAGAAGGTTTTACTATGCAGTATACATGGTATACTCCTCAGGATGTTCAAGGGTATATAAATATGGTTGGTAAGAAACTTTTTATATCCAGGCTCGATTCTATGTTTACTATGGAAATACCCGACGATATTCCTGGTGCACATGATATACAGGGCAGAATAGGTGCTTATTGGCATGGAAATGAACCTTGTCACCAAATTATTTATCTGTATAATTACGTAAAACAACCATGGAATTGTCAGAAATGGATACGGGCAGTCATGGATAGATTTTATGGAAATCAACCAGGCTCACTGAGCGGTAATGATGATTGTGGACAGATGTCTGCTTGGTATATTTTTAATAGCATGGGATTTTATCCTACTGCTCCCTCTAGCAATATCTATAATATTGGATCGCCTGGTATGGAGGCTGTTAGCATGACATTGAGTAATGGGAAAAAAGTGAATGTAACAACGGAAAATTGGTCTAAAGAAAATGTGTATATAAGAAAAATGTATCTCAATGATAAGGAGTATGATAAATCTTATATTACCTATGATGATATTAAAGATGGGGCTGATATTAAGTTTATCATGAGCAACAGGCCTAATTATAAGAGAGGAGTATCCAATGAGGCCGTTCCACTATCTTTGTCCAAAGAAGGCCAAACGCTTTATTATAAAAAAACGAGATAAATTATTTTATTGATTCATAATAACTTAAATTTTATAAGATGAAAAAAATTTTAGCTGCAATGTTTGCTGCGCTGAGTCTTGGAACAGCTCATGCCCAACAGGAGTTTAAGGCATATGTTGTCTCAAATGCGCATTTTGATTCGCAATGGAATTGGGATGTGCAAACCTCTATTGATGATTTTGTGTATAAGACATTAGTTCAGAACATTTGGCTATTGGATACGTATCCCAATTATGTTTTTAATTTTGAGGGTGGTATCAAGTATCAATGGATGAAGGAATATTATCCGTTTGAGTATGAAAAAATTAAGAAATTTATAGCACAAAAAAGATGGAACATCTCTGGTAGTAGTTGGGATGCAACGGATCCAAATGTTCCTTCTCCTGAATCTTTTTTCAGGAATATCCTTTTAGGACAGGAATTTTATAAAAAAGAATTCGGAACAAAATCAAAAGATATCTTCTTGCCAGATTGTTTCGGCTTTGGGTATACACTGCCTACGATAGCAGCTCATGCCGGATTAATAGGTTTTTCCACACAAAAACTTCAGTGGAGATTACACCCATTTTATGGTGACTCTAAATTTCCTTTTAGTATAGGATTGTGGCAGGGGATAGATGGTTCACGTATTATGGCAGCATTAAATGCCAAGAGCTATAACTTTAGGTGGAATAACGAAGATATCAGTCATAACCAGGAGCTTATTGAGATGGCTAAATCAGGTGTAAACAATACAGCTTTTAGATATTATGGCACAGGTGATACCGGGGGCTCTCCAACAATTTCATCGGTTGTTTCTGTCGAAAAAGGTTTGAAAGGAGATGGTGCGGTGAAAGTTATAAGTTCTCGTTCTTACCAGATTTTTGAAGACTACCAACCATTTGAAAAGCATCCCGAACTACCTGTTTATAACGGTGAATTATTAATGGATGTACACGGCACTGGGTGTTACACTTCCCAGTCAGCAATGAAACGTTTCAACCGTAGAAATGAACAGTTGGGTGATGCTGCAGAGAGATCTTCTGTTATTGCCGATTTCTTAGGTGGGGTAACATATCCTTCAAGTATCTTGGATGAATCCTGGAAGC
The DNA here is from genome assembly GCF_963677945.1 of uncultured Bacteroides sp. Classification (NCBI taxonomy): domain Bacteria; kingdom Pseudomonadati; phylum Bacteroidota; class Bacteroidia; order Bacteroidales; family Bacteroidaceae; genus Bacteroides; species uncultured Bacteroides sp. The sequence continues at coordinate 1,474,396 of NZ_OY782578.1, forward strand.
GCTTTATCTGGCACCAGTTTCATGACGACTTAACCGGTACTAGTATTCCCAAAGCTTATACTTATTCATGGAATGATGAATTAATAGCACAGAGCCGTTTTGCTGATGTTATTAAGACAGCGACCGGATCTGTATCTCAGGCACTTGATACAAGAGTGAAAGGCACTGCTATTGTTGTGTATAATTCGTTGGCATCTGCACGGAAAGATATTGTTGAAGCAAATGTTCCTATTAAAGATCAACCTTCGGGAGTCAGAGTTTTCACTCAAAAAGGAAAAGAGGTTGCTGCCCAGTTAATTTCGGTTTCAAATGGCATTGCTCATATCGCTTTTGCTGCTGAGGCTGCTCCTGTAAGTTATTCCGTTTATGATGTAAGATTTGGAAAGAGTGCTTCTGTTCAAAATAAGTTAAAAACAACTTCAAATACTCTCGAAAATAGTATTTACAAGGTAACATTGAATACAGACGGAGACATAGCTTCTATTGTGGATAAGAGAGTTAATCGTGAACTGGTGAAGAATGGCTCGGCTATACGTCTGGCTTTCTTTGCTTCTAATGAATCATTTAACTGGCCTGCTTGGGAAGTGTTGAAAAAAACAGTAGATGGTACTCCTGTCTCTGTCAACGAGGGTGTACAAATATCTGTTGAAGATAAAGGACCACTTTTTGCAACACTAAAAGTTGAAAGAAAATATGGTAATTCCACTTTTGTACAGCATATCCGACTGACTGAAGGTGCTGCTGATGATCGAATTGATGTTGTTAATGACATTGACTGGGCATCACAAAATGCTCTTCTAAAAGCTGAATTCCCTCTTAGTATTTCTAACCCAAAGGCAACTTATGACCTTGGTCTTGGATCGATAGAAAGAGGAAACAATACTGAAACAGCTTATGAAGTTAATGCTCAGCAATGGGCTGATTTAACTGACAAAGACGGAAGTTATGGCGTATCGATTCTTAACAACTGCAAATATGGTTGGGACAAGCCTAACGACAATACACTTCGTCTTACTTTGTTACATACACCAAAGACTGACAAGTCTTATACATATCAAAATAAACAGGATTTTGGTCATCATACTTTTACTTATTCAATTTTAGGACATGTTGTTACTCCTGAACAGAAAGACCGTATAACATGGGATGCTGACGCATTAAATAATCCATTACTTTCATTTACTTCGTCAAAACATGCCGGGAAATTGGGCAGTGAGTTCTCTTTTGTAAAAATAAATACACCTCAGGTTGCAATTAAGGCACTTAAAAAGTCAGAAGATGGACAGTCGTATGTAGTTCGTTTGTATGAACTAGATGGTAAAACGGCCAATAATGTTGAAGTTGAGTTTCCTGAAGCTATAGAGTCAGCTAAAGAACTAAATGGTATTGAGGAAGTTATTGGTAATGCTTCGGTTGTTGGAAAGAAATTAGTATTTAGTACCACAGCCTTCAAGCCTAAAACATTTAGTGTGAAATTAAAAAAATCTGATGTTGCTCTGGTTAATCCTTTGAATATACCGGTTTCTTTAGATTATAATGGCCAGGCATTTACTCCAGATGCTTTTAAAAATACAGGTCGTTTTGATAAAGATGGAAATTCATACTCATCAGATTTAATAGGGAAAGAAGTAACTAGTGATGGAGTGACTTTTAAAATTGCTCCTGTTGATGAAAAGAATGTTGTTAAGTGCAAAAAGAATATAGTGAATCTGCCAGCTAACAGTGGATGTACAAAAATATATATTCTTGCATCGTCAGTAGATAAAGATCGTAAGGCAACCTTCAAAGTTGATGGTAAAGCATATACATTTGAAGTTCCATATTATTCAGGATTTTATGGTCAATGGGGACATACTGATTTCACTGAAGGATATGTAAGAAACGCACCTCTTGCTTATGTTGGTTCTCACCGCCATACACACAAAGGAAATGAAGCATATACATTTACTTATATGTACAAATTTGGTATAATATTACCTAAGGGAGCTAAAGTGCTTGAACTACCGGATGACGAGAATATTGCAGTCTTTGCAGTTACATTGTCAAACAACGTTTACGATGATGTTGCACCTGCATTTGAAATGAGAGCGCTTCCTAAGCAGACATTACTTAATAAATAATACGGATGAAATCAAATAAAATCATTTCAGGCTTTTGGGATGAATAAGTATGATTGAAAAACACTGAATAAAAATGGTGCATATTGGTGATAAATATTTTAGCTTAGACCTATTATATATATTCCATTATGCACCTTTTTATGCAATATTTTCTCTAAGTTTATAACATTTATAAATAGTTGATCTAAATCATGAAATGCTTTAAATTTATAGCCTTGTTTTGCTTTTCTTTTATGATGACTTTATACAGTGAAGCCCAACAAGAAAAGAAAAACGTCGTTGATTATGTTAATCCATATATGGGCAACATAAGTCATTTGTTAGTACCGACCTATCCAACAATTCATTTGCCTAACAGTATGCTACGGGTATGCCCCGAAAGAGCTGATTTTACAAGTGATGTTATCAAAGGATTACCTCTGGTGGTAACTAGCCATCGCGGAAGTTCTGCATTCAACCTTAGTCCGGTTCAGGGAGATGAATCAATATTAGAGCCTGTAACTTCATTTAGTTATGACAATGAGAAAATTAAGCCATATTATTATGAAGTCTATTTAGATGAACAGCAAACAAAAATATGTTATGCTCCTTCACATCAATCGGCTGTTTATAAATTGATATTTTCTCAGGATAGACCAACTTATATAATATTAAATTCGAAAGATGGAGGACTTAAAGTCAAAGGCAACATTGTGAGTGGATTTCAAAATCTGGCAAATAATGCAAAAGTTTATTTGTATCTCGAAACAAAGCAAATTCCGGAAAAGACAGGTACGTACAAAAATAATAAGTTCAGCACCTCCATTTCTTCAGCTGAAGGAGAAAATGCTTGCATTGTTTTAGCTTTCGGAAATAAAGAACAGATTGTCAATGTTCGTTATGGAATTTCTTTTATAAGCGAAGAACAAGCGAAAAAGAACCTTTATCGTGAAATAAAAAATTATGATGTAGACGCTATAGCTCAAGCTGGGAGGGATATCTGGAATAAAGCGTTGGGTAAGATAGATATAAGTGATGAAAATGAAAATAATAAAAAGATATTTTATACTTCTCTATACCGTTGTTTTGAGCGTCCGATAAATATTAGTGAAGATGGACGTTATTACAGTGCATTTGATGGAGCTATACACGAAGATGATGGCAGACCATTTTTTACTGATGATTGGATTTGGGATACTTATCGGGCTAATCATCCATTGCGTGTCTTGATAGATCCGGTTTCTGAAACAAATATTATCCGGTCTTATATTAATATGGCCGAACAAATGGGAAATCTATGGATGCCCACTTTCCCCGAAATAACAGGAGACTCGCGTCGAATGAATTCTAATCATGCTGTGGCTACAGTTATTGACGGATATCTTAAAGGTTTAAAGGATTTTGATTTAGAAAAGGCATATGAAGCATGTAAAAGAGGCATTCAGGAAAAAACATTGGCACCTTGGTCGGGCAAGCCTGTCGGTTGGTTGGATGCTTTTTATAAAGAGCATGGATATATTCCTGCTTTAGCAAATGGTGAAGAAGAAACAGTACCAGAAGTTAATACATTTGAGAAACGCCAGCCTATTGCTGTAACCCTTGGAACGTCTTATGACGAATGGTGCTTATCACAGATTGCTAAAACATTAAATAAAAAGGCCGACTATGAATACTTTTTGAAATGTTCGTTTAATTATAGAAATGTATTTAATCCAGAAACAAAATTTTTTCATCCGAAAGATAAAAATGGAAATTTTATAGAGCCTTTTGATTATCGTTTCTCTGGTGGCATGGGAGCACGTGAATATTATGGCGAGAATAATGGCTGGATATATCGTTGGGACGTTCAGCACAATATTGCAGATCTAATTCATTTGATGGGAGGAGAGAAGGATTTTAATAATGCTTTGGATTCTATGTTTAGCGAACCGTTGGGGCGTAGTAAATTTGCATTTTATGCGCAATTGCCCGATCATACTGGCAATGTTGGCCAATTTTCTATGGCCAATGAACCTAGTTTGCATATTCCTTATTTATATAACTACTCTGGAGAATCATGGAAAACTCAGAAACGTATTCGTACGCTTATTAAGGAATGGTTCCGTAATGATTTGATGGGTGTTCCTGGTGATGAAGATGGAGGCGGAATGTCTGCTTTTGTTGTTTTTTCAATGTTGGGATTCTATCCTGTTACTCCGGGACTGCCTGCATATAATATTGGTAGTCCGATGTTTAAGAAAGTTCTGCTGACTTTAGGAAATAAGAATGTGCTTGAAATAGAAGCTATAAATTGTTCTGAAGAAAATAAATATATACAGTCGGCTACTTTGAATGGTAAGAGTTGGGATAAACCCTGGTTTAATCATTCGGAAATTGTAAATGGTGGGAAACTGGTACTGATAATGGGAAATAAAGCCAATAAGATATGGGGTAGCTTAAAAGTAAATATTCCTCCTTCTGTTGGTTTGAATAAATGAAATAATATGTTTTTTTATATTTTCATAACAAGCTTTATATTTGTAATACAAATACTTGAATGTTACATTTAAGTAATGCACTTCATACTCTCTTTAAAAATCTCCTTATTCTAAGTTTGTTGAAATGATAGGTGAAATTGAAGAAAGTTTCCTTATTACAGATTTCTGGCCTATTATTATGGAGAGGATGAAGACTAAAAGTTAAACAAAAGATGCTCAGATTTCTTTATTTTCTTAATAAAATAGAAAGAAAAAAGCAAGGTATAGAATTTATATATATCTTTGTAGTGCTATAGAGTGGTTACATTAACCCTCCTTAAGGGGTTGACTGGATTTGACAGCGGGCAGAAATGGTATGTAAGCATGCAGTGCGTCGGTGATTTGCACTTAAATCTCAGTTATCAAAATTTTATCTGGCGAAAATAATTACGCTCTTGCTGCTTAATCGAATCATAGTAGATTAGCTTAATCTCTGCACTAGGTGCGGAGACGAGACATCACTCGGTTGCTGTTGTTCCGAAGCGTTCCGGTTTAGTGGTGCAGTTATATCGGAAATAGTTTGGGTCCCGTCTCGTGGCTCTTGCGAAAATTTAGAGACTAAGGTACTGGTTGGTGGCTTCGGTCTTGCCGTACTCGAAAATTTAGGCGAAGATAAGCATGTAGAAAGCTTATGATTTCCTCGTTTGGACGAGGGTTCGATTCCCTCCAGCTCCACTTTTATGCAAAAATAGATCCGTATAAATTAAATGTTTATACGGATTTATTTTTAAGCAACAGAGTCATAACAAATAAAAACAATAAATAGAAAACGAATTTATGGAAAAAGTTGACGAAGTAATTAACTTGCTGAATGAACTAACAGTACAAGAATTAGATTATGTGAAATTAAAAATACGAGATTTAAAGCTGATAAAGAAACGCGATGGTAAGAAGAAAAAGAAAGAAGACTCTTCTTTAACAGTCGAAATAAGAATCAGTCAAAGAGAAAGAATGATAAATTATAATCCTTATCTTAAAGGTAAAATATAGTTAAAATAATCCTTCGTTATTTTAATTAAACTGATTTTTGTCCTGACATATTTATACGTTTTGATTTTTTATTGTATACTTACAAGGCAAAAATGTATGTTTAATTATAATAACTATTCTATGAAAAAGATTCTTTTAATGGCTGTCTTTGCTATTTTTACAACGAATACCTTTGCCTATAAAACATTTTGTAAGTTCCAATATTTCGAAGGAGTGCTTTTCCTTAAAAGTAAGGCTTATTTTGATTTTGGTTCTGGTTATAAAGCAAAACTTTGTGATGAGAACAAAAATGTTATACTGTTTAAATCAGATATAGATGTAATTAACTATATGAGCAAGCTTGGATGGAATTTAGAACAAAACTCAATTTTGGAATTGGATAAAAATGGTGGCAAGTGTGAATTTGTTATGAGTAAGGAAGTTAAGACAGATGATGAAATATATCAAGGGCTTAATGTGGAATTTGATAAGTGATACTTTTGAAATTATTCATCAATAAATAAAATCTATTCACCAATGGCTGAAAATTATTGGTGAATGGTTTTAAAAATATCGTTTAATCGTTTTATCGTATAACCGGATGCTTAACTATCCGGTTATTATTTTTATCCCTCACTCTCTCACCCTTTTGTGCTTACATTTTGATATCCAGTTGTTTATAATTGCTTGTTTGTGACTCATCCCTCACTCAACCCTCACTAATCCCTCACTTTTTGGCTTATCTCTCACTGATATCCTCCAAAAAAATAGAATTTGTTTTGAAACCATTATAATTATTGCACGCATTTAATAATGCTTGTTATCTTTTAGTTATTGTAAAACATTCAATAGTTCTTTTGTAGTAAAGTATTGTATGGAAACTACTTGCGTTGAAATTTACTGTCTTTTATATTCTCTATTTTTATCAAAATTGATATCATGTAATAGCGAATATTACTACTTTATAATGACTTTATGTAAATTAATTTATTTTTTTTAATAAATTGGTGCTTATTTATCTGTAATATAGATAGTTGGAAGAAATAATTTGTGTATATCTGGCGTTTTATGTCATTAAATTGCGATTGATTAATATACTGTATTTTCTTTATTTGATATATTAAAAAATATAAATGAATATCAAAAATGATATTATAAGAATCATTTTTAGCATTAAAAACCTACCTTATAATGAGTTTCTTTGTAGATTATTAAATATAATTTAAGATCTGACACCTTATAACTTTAATCTATAAATCTGATTTTATGAACTCTTATTTGCCTTTGTTGTACTTTAAATTCAATAGTATAACTATTTTGTATTTTTACTCCATATACGAGTCGGATAACCATATCAGAGGTATCCCATAATCAAACCATTAATATTCTTTTTGTATCAATATCTAAATATCTATTTTTTAACTTAACAACTTTATTACGTGGAAAAAATAATGAAAAGATGGATCATTTTTTTTGCTTGTTCTTTGTTTTTGCTTACTTCGTGTGAGACAGAAATGGATAAGTATTATGAACTGCCTTCCTGGTTAAAAGGTAATTCCTGGGAGGTTCTTGAATCTAAAGGTAATTTTTCTATATTCCTGAAAGGTGTTGAAAAAACATCTTATAAAGATCTGATTCAGGGAAAAGGTCAGATTACAGTAATGGCTCCTACTGACGAGGCGTTTAAAGCCTATTTTGCCAAAAGAAAAATCAATTCACTGGATGATTTATCTGCTAATGAACTCGATAAGCTTATTGCTTATCATCTGGTTTACTACTCCTTTACTAAAGAGAGATTTGAGAACTATAATCCGGAAGGAATAGATGCAGAATCAGAAACAACAAGTCCTGGATTATTTTATAAATTCAGAACGAAAAGTCGTGACGAAATAACTACAGATACAGATTTTATAGATAATAACAGAATTAAGAAAGTAATGCATAAGGAACGCTTCCTTCCAGTCTTTTCTTATAACTTGTTCAATTCAAAGCATATAAATGCCAAATCGAATTATGAATATTTTTATCCGGAATCTACATGGAGCGGTGACAATGGATTCAATGTATCTAATGCAACAGTAAATGAATATGGAATTGTTACTGATAATGGTTATGTGTATACATTAAACCAGGTAGTTGACCCACTTGAAACGATTTATAATAAACTGTCAAAAGCTGCAGACTATAATTCTTTTAAAACTATCTATGATAAGTTTATTAATTACAAGTACGATGCATCTTCAACAACTTCCTATGGGAAAGGAGATTCTTTGTTTTTGCATTATCATACACCAATACCTGCTATAGCTTCAGAATGGACAAATGATTTGACATCTTCTGTAGCCGATTATGCACAATTATCTAATTTATCGAAGAAGGCTATGAATGTTTTCGCACCTAATAATACTTCTTTACAGGCATTCTATGATAAATATTGGAGACCTTATTACGGGAACAGTGGCATAAATAATGTAAACTTAATACCTCTGCTTGCTTTATTAAGTAATCATGTAAATAGTGGGGAAGTACTATTCCCTGAAACAATTGAAGCCGGTAAGATTGTAACATCATGGGGTACTCCAATAATGTTTGATACAAAATCCACAAAACTGAGACAGATGTGTGTTAATGGTACTCTTTATGGTTTAGATCATGTTATAGTTCCACCTATGTTTGAGAAGGTTACAGCACCTATGTATTGCAATCCGGAATATAATATATTTCTTAATATGGCTTCTTCATATATAGATGTGCTATTAAGTGATCAGAATCAGTTTAAAGTTTTCTATCCAACGGATAATATGATTGTGAATCATACTACATATGCAGGGTCATCAATAAGCTATGTTAATACTAATCCGAAGAAATATGGTTCACAGGAAATTCTAATAGAAGGTACGAATGGTTCGGAGACAATGAAAGAAACCCCTAAAAAGATATTGTCTGGTAATCATATTGCAATTAAAATAATGTCTACTCGCGATGATGAAGCTGTTTACAAAACAATAAACCCTTATAATTATATATACGTAAAGGGAAATAAGATTTATTCATCGGCAGCATATAATTCTGGAATTGAAGCCCCAACTTTCAGTAAGATTAATTCATGGAGTAATGGAACAGGATATGCGCTCCAAGGTGACGCTTCTGCTTTACTTCCAGAGTTTTCTTCGTTTAAAGATATTGTAACTAGCACCATTTCATGCCCGGCAGAGTTTAATGGTTTTAGTAAACTAATCGGAACATCGGGATTAGCAAAGACAGTTCCTGCATTTAATTTCTTGCAAGGAAATCGTTTTATTGTATTGATCCCTACTCAAAATGCTTTAGATAAAGCTTCTGCTGCTGGTAAGATTCCTGCAGCTGCAAACCTTGCTGATTTCTTAAAATCTTATTTTGTAGATGTAAATACAAGCAATTTGTTGGATTACCCATTTCCAGGATCTGATATAAAAGGTGAACTTACAACTTTCAGATACTTATCAAACGGGCAATCAGTAAAACTTACTCTGATTGATACCGGATCTGGATTAAAAATTAAAGATGTTAAGGGAAATATAGTTAATGTAGTAAGTTATTTTCCAAAGATTTATTCAGATGGGGCTGCCTATTTGATTGATGGATTACTGGAAGTAGAATAACAGATACAAAATAAAAAAAATATGAAAAATATTCGATATATTCTTTTTATAGCATTGGCGTTGTTTGTTGTTCAGACAGTAGCTGCGCAAACTGTACTTACTGGTACTGTAAAAGATAAAGTGACAGGCGACCCTCTGGTGGGAGCCAATATTTTTGTTATGAATTCAACTAATCGTTCATTGGCAGGTACTTCTGTTGATATGAACGGTGAATTTCGTCTTTCAGTTCCATCTCAGAAAAATCTGACTATTGTATTCTCCTTTATTGGATATAAGAGTATAAGAGAAAAATATACAGGTCAGAAAACTATTAATATTTTAATGGAAGAAGAGGGGTTAACTATTTCTGGTATTGAAATTACTGCGAAGAAAATCGAAAAGAATGCTTTAGGTATGACGCCCAAAGAACAGATATCTTCTTCTCAGAAGCTATCTTTAGGAAATATTGAAACAGCTCCGGTTTCCTCACTAACAGATGCATTGCAAGGAGCAATGTCAAATGTGGATGTTTTGTCAGGAGCAGATCCTGGTGGGAAAAGCTCTATTCGTATTCGAGGAACATCTTCTTTAAATGCATCATCAGACCCTTTGTTTGTTGTTGATGGTGTACCACTTCCTGTAGATGTATCTTCTGATTTTAGTTTTGCAACAGCAAATTCCGATGATTATGGCGAGTTGCTTAATATTTCTCCTAGTGATATTGAGTCTATTGAAGTGTTGAAAGATGCAGCAGCAACTGCAGTCTGGGGGTCAAAAGGTGCAAACGGAGTACTCTTGATTAAAACTAAAAAGGGTGCAAAAGGAAAAATTCAGTTTTCTTTTAATACAAAATATGAATTTAGAAAAGAAGGTAGTTCTCTTCCAATGTTAAATGCAAATCAATATGTATCAATGATTCAGGATGCTATCTGGAATACTGTTGGCGATCTTGGAGAAGGTGGGGCTGGAGCTAATAAATACCTGGCTTTGCTTTATGATACTAAAGAAATTGGTTTTGATCCTTCATGGAAATATTTTAAGGAGTATAATCAAGATACAAATTGGCTTAAAGAGGTTTCACAAACAGGATATTCAGTAGACAATAACTTCTCAATGTCGGGTGGAGGTGATAAAGCGATTTATCGTTTGTCATTAGGGTATCTGACAGAAGAAGGTACTACTATTGGCACTGGATTTAATCGTATTAGTGCAATGTTTGATGTAAACTACAAGTTCTCTGATAAACTTGATATTTCGGCAAACTTTAATTTTACTCAGGGTGAAAAGAATGCTAATTATACAGATAATGCACGTTCTCAAGCTTTAACAAAAATGCCAAATATGAGCCCTTATGTGATTGGTGAAGATGGTAAGCGTACAAGCGACTATTTTACTCCATATTCTTACTTTCAGGGACAATATTCGAATGTGATTAATCCTGTTGCTTTAGTTAATGAAAGCGTAAATAAAAATACGACTACTAGTAATCGTATGATTTTCAACCTACATTATAATTTCTTTGAAGGTTTTGATTATCGTGGTATTGTTGGATTTGATGTGAGAACATCTAAAAGTAATGCATTCTTACCTCAGAGCGTGACTGGCGTTTCCTGGGTTGATAACAATTCCAATTATAGTACGACTGGTGGAAATGATAAACTCTATTTGACAACAGAAAACCGGTTTATCTATAATAAATCATTCTCTGATAACCATAAATTATTATTAAGTGCAATATATCAAACATCAGATCAAACTACATCAAGCTATTCAGGTTCTACTAGTGGTAACTCAAGCAGCGGAATCACAGACCCTATTTCTGGATCAATTCCCCGAGGTGCCGGTTCCGGACGAATTATAAATCGTGAATTAGGTGGTGTGTTGAATGCTCATTATACACTCTTCAACAAATATCTGTTTGATGCAGGATACCGTATGGAAGCTAGTTCTAGTATGGCTAGCAAAGGGCGTTGGGGCGGTTTCCCAACCGTTGGTGTTGCTTGGCAATTGGGAGACGAAAAGTTTGTGAAAGATTTAAAGCATGTTTCAACTGCTAAAGTAAGGTTAAGTTGGGGACAAAGTGGAAATACTCCTACAGGAGCTTCTCCATATGTTGGCACATTTAAACCAATTGTTCCAGGATATGGAGAGATGGTTGCAATTCAACCATATAAAATTCAATTAAATAACTTGAGGTGGGAGACTCTTACTCAAACAAATTTAGGTCTTGATTTAGGTTTCTTTGATAATACCCTGAATGTGTCTGTTGACTTATATAAAAAGCTAACAACAGATATGCTGCAAAAAGATGTGGCCATACCTACATCAACGGGTTTTTCTAGCGTAGCATGGTATAATTCTGGCAAGATGTCTAATAAGGGTTGGGAATTCCGTTTAGATTATGATGTTCTAAGGAGCAAAGATTGGGGACTACAATTAAACTTTAATATTGCTCAGAATAAAAATGAAGTATTAGAAATGCCGGAAAATAAAACTGAAACAAACTATTCTTTAAAGAATGGTGCATATGCATATAAGTTAGTAGAAGGCGATCCTCTTGGCTCTTTTTATGGATATAAATATCTGGGTGTATATCAAAATACACAGGAAACTTATGCTCGTGACAATAATGGTCAGTTAGTTAATGATATTGATGGTAAACCTGTAGTAATTAGAAACAATGACCTGAAAGTATATCCGGGTGATGCAAAATACATGGACGTGAATGGTGATGGAGTAATTAACCAATATGATATTGTTTATATCGGTAATTGCAATCCAACGGTAACTGGTGGTTTTGGATTTAACCTCCGCTACAAATCATGGGGATTGGTTGCTAATTTCCATGGTAGAGCAGGACAAAAAGCTATTAACCAGGCCAGAATTAATATGGAAAATATGTATGGAAAAAACAACCAGAGTACAGCTGTTTTGAAAAGATGGAGACACGAAGGTGATGATACAGAAATACCACGTGCATTATACGATCGTGGATACAACTATTTAGGATCTGATCGCTTTGTTGAAGATGCCTCTTTCTTGCGATTAAAAACACTGACTCTGAAATACACTCTTCCTAAATCTTTATCAGGAAAAGTGGGTGTTCAAAAAGCTGAGTTCTATTTTACCGGATATGATCTGATTACTATAACAAAATACACTGGTCAGGATCCGGAAATTTCCACTTCCAGAATCGACAATATGTATGAAGTGGCATTAGATAAAGCTTCTACTCCTAAACCATTGAGATTTGCTTTTGGATTAAATTTGAAATTTTGAAATAAACACTATATGATATGAAAAATCTGAAATATTATATATCAGTATTGGTTCTTCTATTTGTTTTTTCTTCTTGTCAGGACTATTTGAATGTTTTACCGGAGAATGAACAAAGTAGTTCTGAGTACTGGAACACAAAAGAAGAAGTGCAGGCTGTACTGGCTTCAGGATATGTTTGCTTACGCTCGGCTCAGGAAGATCTTTTCCTTTGGGGAGAATCCAGAGGTAACGGCATTATGTTTCAGGGTGATGGTTCTGAAGCTCAAAAAGCAGCTCAGAAGGCTCGCTCTATGGATATTCTGCTGAACAATGACCTTGCAAAGTGGGATGCTATTTATAAGGTCATAAATATGGCTAATTCCGTGATAAAATATTCACCAGCTGTGGTTGAAAGAGATAAATCTTTCAATGTAAATGTAATGAACTCTTATTTATCGGAAGCATATTTTCTTCGTGCGTTATCTTATTTTTATCTGGTACGCGTTTTTGAGAATGTGCCTTATGTTGTAGAACCATATGTCGATGATAACGCTTCTTATGTTCTAGGTGCAACATCTGGAAATGAAATTTTGAAAAAATGTGTTGAGGACTTAAATGTATCGTTAGAAGCTGCAAAAGAATATTTTCCTGAATCAGATGCATCAAACCAAATAAACACCAAAGGACGTGCAACTAAATGGGCTATCTATTCTTTATTGGCAGATATAAATCTGTGGATGGGAAATTATAATGATTGTATTAAGGATTGTGATGCAGTTATTGATTCCAAAAGAGTTGGTTTGATTTCAGGTACTTCCTGGTTTACAAACTTTTATCCAGGAAACAGTAACGAAAGTATTTTCGAGATACAATATAGTAAGCCTTTAGCACAAACAAATAGTTTTATTAGTTGGTTTAACACGAATCATTACTATATAATATCTCCTTATGAGCTATCACTATTTGATAGTGAAGATGATTTAAGAGGTGGTAATGCTTCATATATGACAAGTGATGAATCTACTATCTGGAAGTATGTAGGTAAATTGAACGATGGAGCAACTGCACGTGATGGGAGTACAGAAAATGATCAGAACTATATAATATATCGTTTGGCTGATATTTATTTAATGAAAGCTGAGGCAAATATAATGTTAGGAACTGATGATGGATATGCTAAAGGCACAGAATTAATTAACGCAATTCGCGAAAGAGCTGGATTAACAGATCTCTCGGCTACATCTAATCAGCAATCAATGCTAGTTCTATTATTACAAGAGCGCCAAAGGGAGTTCTTTGCTGAAGGAAAGTGTTGGTTTGACTTATTGCGTTTAGGATCCAGAGATAACTATAAATACAAAGATATTCTAATTGAACAGGTCTTATCTGTTGCTGGTGCTAATAATCAGGCAGTAATGCGTTCTAAACTAGCTGATACAAATTCTTGGTACATGCCATACCATGAGGATGAAACAGCTGTGAATCCATTGCTTGAACAAAACTCTTATTATGGAAAACTTGGTAAATAATTATAAACAGTTAATAAATATAATTATATGAAAAATATTAGTGGATTATTAATCCTGCTTATAGTTAGCTTGTGCTCATGTTCAGATCCATATGCAAATACTGCGTATATCGAGGATATGAAGGAAGTTCCGGCTGCTACATATTTGAACGAGAACCCAGAGACGTATTCACTTTGGGTAGAATTGCTGAAATATACAGATCTGTACAATACAATAAATCTGAATTCAAGTTATACTTGCTTTGTACCGGACAATGATGCTATGAATGCATACTTGAAATCTAAAAATGTATCTTCTGTAAAGGATTTAAATAAGGATGATGCAATAACTTTAGTGAAATATCACACGATAAAGGGAGCAAAGTATACATCGTCGGATTTTGAAAATGGAGCTTTGGCAGATACAACTGCTACTGGTGATTTCTTATCAATACAGAATGGTGGGCTAAATGCAATTCGCATTAATGATGAAGCGTTGATTATTGGATTGGATAAAGATGTGACCAATGGAGTAATTCAAACAATAGACCATGTATTAACTCCTATTACAGAAACAATCTGGGATAAAATGCAGGTTTCTTCATATTCAATATTGAAGAGTGCCATAGAAGCTACTGGTTATAGTGAGCAACTAAAAAAGATAGTAACAACAGAGACTTTACCTGATAACACAGTTAGTGTACGAAAATATAAATATACATTGTTTGCTGTGTCTAATGATGCTTTTGCAAAAATGAATATTACAGATTTGAGCTCATTGGCTACATATTTGGGAGCTACAGATGCTAACTATACAGACCCTTCAAATCCTGTAAATAAGTATATATCTTATCATATTATAGACCAGATGTTGTCATTTAACTCACTTGCAAAATTTGAAGCAAAAGAAACTTCAAAAAATATTGCGACTTTAGCAGAAAATGAGTTGATTAACTTGTCTGTTCAAAATAATAATTTGTACCTAAACTACGATGCTAATACAACATCTGGTGTGCTACTCAATGTAATTAATAGCAATTGTAAAAATGGGGTAGTACATGAAGTTGATAATATTATGCCTGTAACAACTCCACCCGCAACGACTGTTCAATGGGAATTGACGGATTATTCTTATTTAGCAGCACTCTATTCTGCTTCTTATAGAATCACAACTCTAAGTTCTTCTTTTTCAAATTGGATTGATAGTAATGCAAATGGTGTTGAATGTTATAAATGGCAGTCAGTACCGGAAGATAGGAATGGCGTAGGATATTATGTAGCCGATAAAGGACAGACGGTTAAGAAGGATGCATTGAACTCTGACTACTTGATGCTTCAGTTAGGTATGTTTGGATGGGTTGAAATGAAAACTCCTGCAATTATTAAAGGTAAATATACTCTAATGATAAATCACTTTAATGCTTTGGCCAAAGCTAAAGGTGCTAAACTATCATTTATTATTGATGGTAAATATGTAGGAAGCCAAATCGCAACTTCTGGTAATTCATCAAAAAAGGATGAATTCCTAAGTACAACTATCGGTGAGGTTGAATTTACAGCTACAACAAATCATACACTGAAGATTCTGGCTGGTGATACAGATATTTCATATTTGGATTGTTTAATCTTTAAGCCAATTATTTAAAATAGATTAATATGAAAAAGATATTTATTATATTATTATTTATTTGTCCACTTTTTATATCCTGTAATGATACCTGGAATGATTATTTTTATGGAGATAAGGGGTTGGAAATTGATGAAAGTTCTAAGACTTTAACAGAATTTTTACAAGAAAATTCAGAATATTCTCAATTCTATGATCAGTTAAAGAATACAGGATTAAATAATGAACTTACAAAAGATCAAAAGATTACTTTGTGGGTTGCAAATAATGAAGCAATGTCGGCATCTGGTATTAAGTCAAATGATACTTTAAGAATGAAGTATCATATGAATTATTTGCCGTTTATTCATTCTGATTTGAAAGATGGACTTCGTATTCGTTCCTTAAATGGTATATATCTTCAGATCTCTCAGAATGATGAGGATCTTTATATAAACAATGCCAAAATTCTAAAAACTTATGTTTTGAAAAATGGAGTAGTACATGTTATAGATAAATTGTTAAAGTCAAAAATTAACATGTATGATTATTTGCGCCAGTTAGGTGATGACTATTCAATAATTCGCGATTCCATTTTTGCACAGAATATTCAGGTCTTTGATAAAGCTAATTCTATTCCTATTGGTGTTGACAAGACTGGTAATACGTTATATGATTCTATATTTTATGTATATAATCCATTATTTGATAAGGTTAAGTTTAATTCTGAATTTTCTCAGTTTACAGCTTTGGTTCCTAGTAATGCTGTTGTAAAAAAATGTTTTGAAAAACTGGATACTCAATATAAATTGATGGGTAAGCAACTTAGTAAAGCTGATACGATTTTAGCTATGACGTGGATTAAAGAAGCTACATTTTATAATGGCATTATCACTGATTTTAGTAATAAAGATACTAGATCGGCCTTTAATCGTGTTTGGCGTGATCCTATTCAGAAGATTGACAATTCAGATCCTGTAGAATTAAGCAATGGAATGCTTTATTATGTTACAGATTTAAAAATACCGAATAATGTGATCCTTGGTCGTGTGAAGTCCTTGATTGAATATTGGCAACATTTGTCAGAAGATCAAAAAGACTGGTATCAGTTTAAAGGTGTTCTTAAAAAAGCGGATGGATCTGATGATATATCTATCCTTAAAGATGCGGCAACTCCTAAACCAACAGTTCTTCCAAACTACTTGGTTTTGAGTATAGCAGGAAACCCTGCTTCCGCTGATGAATTCTCTGTTAGCTTCCCTCCACTGGAGAAATATACAGAAGGATCAAAAACCTTGGTTCGTAAAATTCAAGTTCCACCTGGAGAATATAATTTGTATATGGGATTCCGTAGTTCATACCATCCGTATGTTAATGTATATTTTGCTAATGATGATGAGTCTGGAAATTATGTATATAAAAAAGTTGCTGAAAATTTGCAGGCAAGTCTGTCAACACCTTGGAATTTTGACCGTGTCAATGAAACTGAAGCCGATTTAATTAAAGGTGGAGTGAAAAAATGGGACGGGCTAGGTGGTTTAGTTGGTGTTGTAAATGTCAGTGGAGATGCAATGACTTCATTTAGAATAAAGGTTGAATTTAGTAACCTTGCTGCACCTGGAAAAGCAAAGAAAATGGGCCTTTATCATTGGGCATTAAAGCCAACAGAGAATAATTATTAATTTAAAAATGGATATTAGAATGAATAAATATAAATATATAATACTGATACTTTTTATGTTTCTTGGCACTATTTCGGTGGTTGCTCAGAATCTCATAAAATTGGAAGGTACAGTAGTAGATCCTTATAATAATGCTCCAATTGAAGGAGCTGTGATAAGTCTTAGCGGGCAGTCTGGTTCGGTTAAAACTGATGCGAAAGGATATTTTCAAGTAGAAGTTAAATCCCTGAAAGGAGAAATTAGTGTATGGTATCCCGGATATTATACAAATGTTCAACCTATTGCCAATCGGAAGAAAATACGATTTGTAATGGTTTCTCAAGATAAATATGGCTATTCCGAAAATATGATTTTACCGCTAAAAGGAATTACAGAATTTCGCAATAAGCAGACTAATCTAAATACTATCTCCAAAAATGGAATAAATTTGAATAAAGTAGACTTGGATCAGAGTCTTATGAATATTCCTGGTTTGCAACTTATCGGTAAAGGAGGAATGCCTGGTGAAGGCAACTATTTTAGCATCAGAGGAGCCAATACTGTAACTGCAAACTCCATGCCTTTGATTGTTATTAACGGTGTGCCATATATGCCAGATATGAACGAATCTGGAATTATAGGAGGTCATTCAAGAAATATTTTAGGTGTAATGAATGCTCACGATATTCAGAATATAACAGTATTGAAAGGTGCAGATGCTGCATTGTATGGTTCTTTAGGTTCTAATGGAGTTATCATGATTGAAACAGATAAAGCTGTAGATTTAGATACTAAGGTTGAATTTATTGGTCAGTATGGTTTTGAAAAGAATCAGTCAACTTTTCCTGTAATGGGAGTGAATGACTATAAAAGCTATATTAGTAATGTTGCTTTGACCAAGTACTCTGATATGGCTGATGTATTGACACAGTTTCCTTATTTGATTGATGATCCAACTTTCTACTATAAGTATAAATACAATAACAATACTAATTGGCAGAATGAAATCTATTCACCAGGTTTTTTTGCAGACAATGTATTAAAGATTAAAGGAGGAGATGCTATTGCTAAATACGATATTTCTTTGGGATATCAGAATAAGTCTGGTCAACTCAAAGGTGCAAATTTTTCTAAATTCTATACACGTTTAAATGCTGATGTGAATCTAAATAAGAAGTTATCAATGTTTTCTACTGTTTCAATGGCTTATATTAATAGTCAGATGCAGGAACAAGGTATGATTGAAGAAACAAATCCTTTGCTCACAGCATTAAAAAAAGCTCCGCTATTATCTCCTTATGAAAAGGATGCTGATAATAATTTACTTCCGGATTTAGCAATAATCCGTAATGCCGATGGAAATCTTATTGAGAATAATATGGTAAGTAACCCTTTAGCTGTAGTTTCAAATGTGAAGATGAAGGAACATTTGTATGATGTACAAATGAATGTTGGTTTGAATTATAAATTAACGGACGCGTTCAGTTTGAAGGGGATAGTTGGATTATATTATAACAGAGGTTATCAGTCTACATTTATTCCGGGTGTTTCTGATCAAACTATTATGCCTCTTGAAGATCAGATTGCTGAAAATACTATCAGAGCTGGACAAACAGAGACTTTCAATACATATTTTAACCTGAATGCAAATTATGCTAAGACATTTAATAAAGTTCATGCTTTTAAAGCTTCAGTAGGAGTTCAGGTTGCAATGAATAAGAGTGAATGTGATGCAGGTAAAGGTGTCAACTCAAGTTCGGACTTCTATAAAACATTAAATTATGTGAGTACTACCGGAGGTCGTTCGTTTTATGGATATAATGATTTATGGAATTGGCTGAATTATAATTATAGCACACAATATACATACAATAACCAGATTGCTGCAGGAATAAACTTATCAATGGACGCATCTTCATCGATAGGACCAGATGCTTCCAGATATCATCTTTACCCAGCTTTCAATGTTGCATGGTACGCAAAAAACTCTCTTTTTAAAGATGTTGAGATTCTTAATAACTTAACATTAAGAGCTGAATATGTTACTACTGGCAATAGTCGCTTTTCTTCTTCTTTGAGTAAATATAATTATCTGAATAAAGTTTTCAGACAACTATCGGGCTTGACCAGGGCTGGCATTCCTAATACAAATATTGTTCCTGAACTGAATAGAACATTTGGACTAGGAGCCGATTTGTCTTTATGGAATCACCGTATAGATATGACATTAGATTACTACAATACTAAAAATAGTAATTTGATTATGCCACGCTCTATTTCTTCTGCTTTTGGTGTTGATTATTTGTATGATAATGTAGCTACAGCAAAGAATACAGGATTTGAAGCAGGATTGCAGCTAGCTGTTGTCCAGACTAAAAACTGGAAATGGTATGTAGGTGGAACAGTTTCTTTCAATAAAAATGAAATTACAGATTTAGATGGAGAAAACAGTTTGGTTTTGAATATGGCTGATGGCTCTGCTGTTGTTTCTGAAGTTGGAAGTCCTCTGTATAGTTTCTATGGATATAAAACAGCTGGAGTATTTTCAACTGCAAAAGAGGCTCAGACTGCGGGAAAAAACGGAGCTTCTTTGACTAATATTGCAGGAAAAGCTTTTGGAGCTGGAGATATACATTTTGTTGATCAGAATAATGATGGTATAATAGATGACAGAGATAGAGTAAACCTGGGAAGTGCAGCTCCTGATTTTTATGGCAATTTCTTTACAAACCTACAATATAAAGGTTTTGAATTGTCAGCGACATTTGGTTATAGTAAAGGTAACAAAATGTATAATGCCGTTCGTCAGAGTATGGAATCTATGAAGGACTTTACAAATCAGTTGATTTCGGTAAATAATCGTTGGACCACTGAAGGGCAGGTTACTAATATGCCAAAAGCTATTTATGGAGATCCGATGGGAAATGCACGTTTCTCTGATCGTTGGATTGAAGATGCTTCTTTTATCAAACTAAAAGAGCTGATGTTAAGTTATAAATTTAAGTACTTAGGAGGTACTACCGTATTCGTGTCAGGAGAAAATCTGTTTACTATTACAGATTATCTTGGATTAGATCCTGAAACAATGTATTCATATGATTCTTCAATGAGAGGATTTGATTATGGTAAGATAGCTCTTCCTCGTTCTATTAAATTTGGTTTTAAATTACAATTCTAATTGTACTCAATTATGAAAAAAATAATATATTCAATATGTGCTTTTTCTTTTTCCATCTTACTGTCAGGATGCAACAGCTTTTTTAATCCAGATGCAGATGATGTTCTTCAGGAAAAAGATTATGTTAGTAATTATACAGAACTTTATTCAGGATTTATGGGAATTGCCGGAGCTGTGCAGTCTGTTGCAGAAAAAGGTATGTTTCTAGAAGGTTTACGTGGTGATTTGTTTGAACCAACAAATAATGCATCGCGTGATATTTGGGATGTATATAATTACTCTGATAATTTGAAAGGCAACTCTTTGGCTGATCCGAAAGGTTATTATAATGTTATATTAAACTGTAATGATTACATTCAGCATGTTTTAGCATATAGAAAAGCAAACCCTACTGCATTATCAACAGATGTCTATGACGGCCTGATAGGTGGGGCGCTTCGTTATAAAGCATGGACATATCTAATGTTGGCTAAAATTTATGGTGAAGCAATTTATCTAGATGATCCCCTTACTTCCTATAAAGATTTGTCGAAGTATCCAACTTTAGGATTTGATGAGATTATTGAAAAATGCCGTTCATTAATAGTTGATGGTGTAGATGGTGTAAATGGTAAAGGTGTAATCAGATGGTCGGCTGAACTTTTTCCTGGTCAGGCTGATTCACCTACTAACTTGCAATGGAATCGTATATGTCCAACTCCTGAATGCTTATTGGCGGAAATTTATTTATACCAGAATAACTATCAGGAAGCCTGGAATAATTGTGTGAGTATAATTCGCCAGGGAGGTGAAGAAGCTAGTTTCCAATTGAATCTAAGTGAGTACAATGGTGAGTGGAAAAAGTTTGGTAGAGAATTCTGCCGTATGGAACATATAACTGTTGCTTTCTTTGACTACAGTTTGAATCAGACTAATCATGTAATTGATTACTTGTCGAATACAGCACCTAATTCATATTATCTTAGACCTACTGAAGCTGCAATGAACCGATTCAATAATCAATATACTTCTGGTGGTCTTTTGGGTGATAAGTATAGAGGATATGGAGTCACATTTAAGCAAATCAATAATGATTGGGTGATGGAGAAATTTCTTTCTGGTCACGAAACTTCAAGTACAATTTATCGAAATGATGTACAGATTAGTTTATATCGTGCTGCACAAATTCACCTTT
Organism: uncultured Bacteroides sp.; assembly: GCF_963677945.1. Lineage (NCBI taxonomy): Bacteria > Pseudomonadati > Bacteroidota > Bacteroidia > Bacteroidales > Bacteroidaceae > Bacteroides > uncultured Bacteroides sp. Next base: position 1,495,984 of record NZ_OY782578.1, read on the forward strand.
TCTTGGTAGAAGCTTTGGTCGGACTTGGACGTTTTCAGGAAGCTTTGGCATTCCTAAATGATGGAATAGGGTCTTACTACGATACTACTACTGGGGTATTTTTGCCTCCTTTCCAAGAGTATCCATCATCCCTGTATGTAACTTCATCTTCTAGCAATATGGCAAATCGTGGAATCCGTGGACGAGTTGACTTAAAAAAAGTTGGAGAATCGGTTCTGAAAACTCCTGATGCTGACATTAATAAAGATAAGATGATGCTCGATTCTCTTCTTGTTGAAGAAACATCACTAGAAATGGCTGGTGAAGCTTCTGCATATTATACGATGATTCGTATGGCTAAACGTTGGGGAGATAACACTCGTAAGGTATGGGCGGATAAAGTTGCTTCTAAATATCCTAATGATGGAAGTAATATTAAAACAAAATTGGAATCAAATATGAATAATTGGTTTATTAAGTATGATCTTAAATAACCTTTTAATAGAAAGTGTGATTATCCAATAACTAAAAATGCATTGCTGAAATATAAAAATCAGCAATGCATTTTTTATTTTATTATTATATTCGAATCTTATCTAATTTTTATTTCGCAATTGGATAAATCATCGATAATAGCTAAAGATTCTACATGGACATTTTTTTCGCGAAGAATTTTTCCTCCATCTTGGAATGCTTTTTCTATGATAAATCCCATACCGCTAAGGGTTGCACCAGATTGGTTAATAAGGTCGATCATTCCTAAGGCTGCATTTCCGTATGCAAGGAAGTCGTCTATAAATAGAACATGATCTTCAGGCGTAAGGAAGTTGTTGCTTATGCAAACAGTATAATCTCTGTCTTTAGTGAAAGAATGCACTGTTGTGGTAAGCATATTCTCCATAGTTTTAGGTTGTTTCTTCTTTACAAAAACAACAGGAAGCTGCATTAAATACCCTACCATAATAGCTGGAGCAATTCCGCTAGCTTCAATTGTTACTACCTTATTTATGTGCTCGTTTTTAAAACGGGTAACAAATTCCTGAGCTATTTTATGCATCAGCATGGGGTCCATCTGATGATTGATAAAACTGTCTACTTTTAAAATTCCGCCTTCATAGCATTTGCCATCTTGCAGAATGCGTTTCTTTAATATATCCATAATTAATCGACTATTTCTCTTTCTTATTTTCTTTCTTCATTTCCCTCTTTTACGTGAATTAAAGCATTTGCAAGAATTGCAGTTAATCCCCCGGTTGTTATACCTGATGAGAATATTGACTTAATAGCTTGAGGTGCCTGTTCCAGAATATTAGGCATCAGCTCAACACCCAAACCTATAGCAAGGCTTACTGCTAAAACTAAAGAAGCTTTCCGGTCTATAGTCTGTGATGAAATAATTCGAATTCCAGATGCTGCTACAGTACCAAACATTAATAATGTTGCTCCTCCTAATACCGGATCAGGCATTAATGAAAAGGCGATACCCACAATAGGAAACAAACCAAGTAAAATAAGCATAGCTGCTATATAGTAACCCACATAACGACTGGCAACTCCTGTTAATTGAATTATTCCATTGTTTTGTGCGAAAATTGAATTTGGGAATGAATTGAAAACTCCGGCAAGGCAAGAGTTGAAACCATCAGCCAAAACACCTCCCGAAACACGTTTAAGGTAAAGATCGCCTTCAATCGGTTCTCCTGAAATCATTGAATTGGCAGTTACGTCTCCGGTTGCTTCAATAGCGGTAATCAGATAGATCAAAGCCAAAGCGATGAACACTGAAAAGTCAAAATCCAAACCATATTTGAAAGGCATAGGAATGTTGAATGCCCATATATCTGTTGTCATTGCTTTTGAAAGATCTACTTTACCCAATGCAAAAGCAACAGCGTATCCAAGAATTAATCCTAAAACTATTGATCCCATTCGAAGGTATTTGTTTTTGCAGCGGTTGAAAAACATAACGCTCAATAATACAATAGCGGCAATTCCAATATTTTCAATACTGCCAAAAGTTCCGTTATCCATTGCAGCGTAACCTCCACCACATGATACGATACCCACTTTTACAAGGCTTAGTCCGATAAGTAACACTACAATTCCCGACACAAGAGGAGTAATGATGTGTCGCATGTATTTAAAGGTGCGGCTAACAATCATTTCAACGGGTGAGGCTGCCATGCAACAACCAAATATAAGGGGAAGCCCTCCTTGCATTCCGGCAGTAATAATAGGACCAATAAATGAAAAACTGGTTCCCTGAATACATAACAAGCCGCATCCGAGAGGCCCGAACTTTTTACATTGTATAATAGTGGATAATCCAGAGGCAAAAAGAGCCATTGAAACCATAAATCCTGTAGTTGCAAGATCTGTTTTTAATGCTCCGCAAATAATCAGTGGAGGAGTAATTATACCTACGAAGATAGCTAATAAATGCTGAAGTGCCGCAAATAGTGCATCTTTAAACGGTGGGCGCTCGTCGAGTCCGTAAATTAAGTCTGAAGATGCAGCCGGAGTGCTCTTCTCTTTTGCTGTTTCTGTCTGAATATCCATATATTATATAATTTATAATGTTTCCTTGTTATTTCAGAATGAGATGAACATTGACCTCTTTCTTTATAATAATTTATTTCTATATTCATAAAATAAGGGCGCGAAATTACAAAAAAAACAGCAAATAGAATGAATTGGTCTAATAAATCTGTTTTTAAGTATAAGGCTTATTATATTAAAAGTGTAAGAATGGAACTTGCTCTATTTTTAATTTGATTTAAAAAATAATCCAATAATTAATTGTATTAATATATAATGTGTATTTTTGTATGCTATTCTTATAAAATATATACTGCTGTTTATTATAAAATAGTGGTTTTTGCTTTTATAACTAAAAATGTAATTTGAATATATGAATAAAAACTCATTTCTATCGTGCGTCAATGCTTTTATAGCTCTGTTATTTTTTGTATTGGTTGTTTGTGGGCAAAAACTTTCTGCTTCAAATCATAATACAGAATTTGTCATCAAACCATTTAACGAAACTTCTGTATGTTTCAATTCTAATGATTATCCTGATAAAGTGTGGGAGGGAGATGGATTGATTCGACTCGATCACGGACGAATTGTGCTTAAGAAAATTCGTGTACCTAAGTTTAAGCAGAATATTGTTATATCAGCAAAGGTGAAATTAACTTCTAATGGTGATCGATGGGATAAGAGTGGGTCGTGTTTTGTAATTCCGGCTTCATCTGTAATTAATCTGATTGAAGTAGCGGCTGGACGTGCAAAATATCCAGATGTTGATTCAACTAAACTAGAACATTTTAAGGGAATTGTTCCAGGCGAAAATTTCTCTCCTAATGTTGAACTTATGCGTTTTATGACTCCTTTCGGGGTTGGTTATTTTAGTAAAATGGATAGTGTTACTGCAGAGAGGAGAAAACCTGTATACATAGATGAATTTGCACCGTATGCTGAATGGGAACAGAATATTACTGATCTTTATCCACTTTTAAAAGATGATGTTTACGTAGGCGCTTTTATTGATACCTGGACAAAAGATGGGTATAAAATATCTTTGGAACTGGATTTCAAAGAAAGTACTTTGAAGTGCGATAAACTGCCTAAAAGAAAAGTTCTGCCATTGGTGAATACTGTTTATTATTACGGCCAGTCAATACCCGATTTGTTTGCCCGTAAGTCTTTGAGTATTCCTTTCACTTTGCCAAAGAATGCAAAAAATATTCGGCTGAATTATATTACCACCGGGCATGGGGGGCATGATGGCGGAGATGAATTTGTGAAGAAAGAGAATATAGTATCGATTGATGGACATGAAGTTATCTGCTTTATTCCATGGAGAAACGACTGTGCATCTTTCAGGCGCTTTAATCCATCAACAGGTGTCTGGTTGCAGAAGCGTACTGCTTCTTATATATCAGAAGAGGGTAAACGTGCAGAAAAGGAAATAGAAGAACCGATTGCTTCTTCGGATTTATCTCGTTCAAATTGGTGTCCAGGAAGTGTCGTTGCTCCATATTCTGTTTTATTAGAAAATTTATCTCCTGGAGATCACATATTGAATATAGCGATTCCAAAAGCACAAGCTTCTGAAGGCGACAAAATGAATCACTGGCTTGTTTCAGCATATATAGTTTGGGATGAATAATACTCGTTTTATTAACATAATATAACTACTGTCTGAATTATAGCTATTTGAATAATAGCAAATCGATAGATATTCCCTTCTATATCTACAATTTACAGTTCGATTCTATATTTCAAAGGATGTAAGAATTCATAAATCAACTTATTCTCTCAGCATGTATATATTAATATGTATATGCTAAGAGAATCTTGTATTTCTTCTCTTCAACTATTAATATTTGTTCCTATTGATTGCGACTATTCTTACTTTTACTTTTTAGCTGATTTATTGTTATACATCTTAATTATTAACTTCTAGATATAACAAAGCATAGAATTGTACCTAAATGAGTTTAGCAATTATATTTATTCTCTTCTTCGACAATTTATTTTCTATAAAGCGAACTTTAGATTTTTCTTTTTTGTTCCATTAATAATTCATCATTAAAGTGTTTTACTGATTGATTAGATACTTTTATCTTTAAATTCTTCATACTAGCTTGATTCTATTTTTCTGAACTTTAATTGTATTAAATGTCTACTCTGATATTTGTTGAATAAATTGTTTAAAGAATATTTTCAAGTTTATGCTTTCTTTCTTTTTATTTTCGGGTCTTTATAATTATAGGTGTATTAATTAATATAATTAATTATATAGGGTACTTTGAACTTTATTGTTATTAATATGTGATAGTTTAATCCATGAAATAAAAATATAATTGAAAAATAATACTTATTTAACATTAAATATTTATTAAAATATTGCTCATTTAATAAAATAATAATATATTTGCTCCGGATATATTAAAAACAGGAATTAGACTAAAACAATATAAGCAATTTATTATGGAAAAAATTCAAGGATTAATTGACGCTCCCTTTACTCCGTTTTATGAAAATGGAGAGGTGAATTACGAGCCAATTGATGCATATTGCGGTATGCTCGTAAAGAATGGACTACAAGGGGTCTTTATTAATGGATCATCAGGTGAAGGATATATGCTTAATGATGAAGAGCGAATGAAGCTTGCAGAGCGTTGGGTATCTGTTGCTCCAAAAGGCTTCAAAGTAATAATTCATGTTGGAAGTACTTGCGTAAAATCTAGTCGTTTGCTGGCAGAGCATGCACAAAAAATCGGAGCATGGGGTATTGGTGCGATGGCACCTCCTTTTCCAAAAGTTGGTAGAGTAGAAGAGTTGGTTAAGTATTGTGAAGAAATAGCTTGTGGTGCACCTGATCTTCCTTTCTATTTTTATCATATTCCTGCATTTAACGGTGCTTTTCTTCCAATGGTTTCTTTCCTGGAAGCAGTAGATGGGAGCATTCCTAACTTTGCTGGAATTAAGTATACTTTCGAGAGCCTTTATGAATATAATCAGTGCCGTCTATATAAAGGTGGCAAATTTGATATGCTTCATGGACAAGATGAAACCATTTTGCCTTGTCTGGCAATGGGAGGTGCGCAAGGTGGCATCGGAGGTACAACTAATTACAATGGAAAAGAGCTTGTTGGCATTATTGATGCATGGAAAGCTGGTGATATTGAAACTGCTCGTGAAAAGCAAAACTTCTCTCAAGAGGTAATCAATGTGATTTGTCATTATCGTGGTAATATAGTAGGTGGAAAGCGCATCATGAAACTGATCGGATTAGATTTAGGTAAGAACCGTACTCCATTTCAAAACATGACTGATGCAGAAGAAGTAGCAATGAAAGCTGAACTTGAAGCTATCAACTTCTTTGATCGTTGCAATAAATTCTGATTAAGTATAGACCATGGAAAATGTAAATGAATACTTATCCCAATGGGCAAATGTTTATCGCCAGGACCTGACAACCAACATTATGCCTTTTTGGTTAAAGTACGGTCTTGACCGTGTGAACGGTGGCGTATATACATGCGTAGATAGAGTTGGAACACTTATTGACTCTACTAAATCTGTTTGGTTTCAAGGGCGTTTTGCTTTTGTCTGCGCATATGCATATAATAAAGTAGAAAAAAAACCGGAATGGTTGGCTGCTGCAAAAAGCACAATTGATTTTATAGAACAACACTGTATAGATATAGACGGACACATGTTCTTTGAAGTAACAGCTACGGGTGAACCTATAAGAAAGCGCCGTTACGTTTTTTCTGAAACTTTTGCGGCTATTGCAATGTCTGAATATTCTTTAGCCTCAGGTGATAAGAGCTATGCAGAAAAAGCGTTAAAAATGTACCATAATATACAACGCTTAATTTCAACTCCGGGGTTGCTACCTTCTAAGTATTGTGAAAATGTGCATATACAGGGACATTCTTTAACCATGATTTTAATCAATACAGCTTCTCGTATACGTGAAGCAATTAATGCTCCTGAGTTAACAGAGCAAATTGACAAATCTGTGATGAAGCTCCGCAACGATTTTATGCATCCTGAATTCAATGCATTGTTGGAAACTGTTGGACCAAATGGTGAATTTATTGATACCATCAACGGACGTTTGATTAATCCGGGACACTGCATTGAAACTGCTTGGTTCATATTGGAAGAAGCTAACCTCCGTGACTGGGATAAAGAATTAGTGGATACTGCTTTGACAATTTTAGACTGGTCATGGAAATGGGGATGGGACGAAACTTATGGAGGAATAACTAATTTCCGGGACTGTAAGAATTACCCTTCTCAGGATTATGCTCATAATATGAAATTCTGGTGGCCACAGTGCGAAGCTATTATTGCTACACTTTATGCTTATGAAGCAACAAAGGATGAGAAATATTTAGATATGCACAAACAAATAAGTGACTGGACATATTCTCATTTTCCTGATAAAGAATATGGAGAATGGTATGGCTATTTACATATGGATGGTTCTGTTTCACAACCGGCAAAAGGAAATCTTTTTAAAGGGCCTTTTCATATTCCTAGAATGATGATAAAGTGTTATGATTTGTGTAATGAAATTCTGAAATAGCATTTACGAGAAAACGACTTCAGACTATATTAAACTGTGCAAAAACTATCAAGAAAGACTCAACTAAACTAAGCTATTTATATATACCTTAATTATACTATAAATAATTGTAAACTAAAAGATTACAATGGTCAAACTAAACCATAATTAACTTTTCTAACTATTTACGTAGTTAAATCTATTTCTATACTATAAACAAAATTAATCTATTCATTATTCAACTAATCCTACTATGAGGAAGTTCTTATTATTGATGTGCTTTTTGCTGTCACTAAACGTGATGGCTCAAAAGCAGACTGTAACTGGTCAAGTTACTGATGAAACTAATCAACCAGTACTTGGTGCTAGTGTATCTGAAGTGGGGAACCCAACAAACGGTACTATTACCGATTTTGATGGAAAATTCTCACTGGTCGTAAACCCGAAAGGGGAAATCTCTGTGACTTATATTGGCTATGAAAAACTAATCGTAAGTATTAAAGGACAAAAGAACCTGGAAATTAAACTTAAGCCTACTTCTACTGTGTTGGATGAAATTGTAGTAACCGGATATTCAGGAACACAGCTACGTTCAAAGTCTACAAACTCCATTGCAAAAGTAAGTAATGAGAAATTGAGTGTTGGTGTTTACTCCAATCCTGCACAAGCTCTTTCTGGAGCGGTTTCGGGATTGAGGGTTGTTCAGACTTCTGGTAATCCGGGAGCAACTCCATCTATTATACTTCGTGGTGGTACAAATCTTGATGGTAGTGGTTCTCCTATTGTGATTGTTGATGGACAAATTCGTGCTAGTTTGAGTGACATCAACCCTGAGGATATTGCAGATATGCAAGTGATGAAAGATGCCGGAGCTACAGCAATTTATGGAGCACGTGCTAATAATGGTGTAATCCTTATTACTACAAAGAAAGGAAAATCAGGTAGCTCAGAAATTAACGTTAAGGCTAAAGTCGGTATCAATTATCTGAATACTCCTTATGAATTCAATAATGCTTCCGATTATCTATATTGGATGCGTACTGCTTATGCCCGTTCTTCCAATATGTGGCAGCATGCTGATGGAACCCCGGGTGCTGGATATGTTAGTTCTAGTAGTCTTTCAGGTAATTATCCTTATGGAACGGGTAATAAATATTTTGCATCAGACGGAGTTACTCCTTTGAAGAACAGTAATAGTGCTATTTGGAGTACAATGTTCTTGGATGATACAAACAAATTCCTGTTGGATAAAGGATGGAAAACTATGAAAGATCCTATTACAGGAAAAGAGTTGATTTTTAAAGATACAGATGTTGCTTCTTATAATCTTAAAAACCCATCAATCACACAAGATTATAATATTAACATGTCTGGTGGTAACGATAAAGGTCACTATTATGCAGGCTTTGGCTATAATCATTCTGAAGGTCTTCCTATTGACTCTTACTATGATCGTTATTCTTTTATTTTCAATGGCGATTATAAAATAAGAGATTGGTTGACTTCATACTCAAGTTTGAACTATAACCGTGCAAACTGGCAGTCAATGCCCGGCTCCAATACATCAGAGGCTAACTACTTTGGTCGTATTATGTCTATGCCTCCAACAGTTCGTTTTGAAGATGAAGAGGGAAATCTGATGTTAGGTAATGCCTCTGCAGATGGTAATCAACGATATCAGTCAGATAAGTTTATTCGCGATAACCAAACGGATAAGTTTACTATGAATCAGGCTTTTAAACTTGATTTTACAAAAGGACTTTATTTGAAACTGTCTGCTAACTGGTACTATAGTGAAGGAATGTATGAGTCTTTTAATAAAGATTATTATAGTAATCCTGTTAACATCGTATCAACCCGTTCTTCTTCTGCATCTTATGATCGTACTTTCGACCAAACTTACAATGCTATTATGAACTATGAACACCAGTTTGGCGATCATTATGTAACAGCAATGCTTGGTTCTGAATATTACAATTCATATTCTCGTGGATTCAGCGCAGCCGGACAAGGAGCTGCTACAGATGATTTTCAGGATCTGGGATTAACATCTTCAAAAGAAAATATGCGTTCTATTGATTCTTATCATAATCGTCAACGTATTCTTTCTTTCTTCGGACGTGTTAACTATGATTATGCAAGTAAATACCTTTTGTCATTAGTTGTTCGTCGTGATGGATATTCTAAACTGATTGACAATCGTTGGGGTACTTTCCCTGGTCTTTCTGCCGGATGGATATTCTCTAAAGAAAACTTTATGAATTCATTGTCTGACGTTATATCATTTGGTAAATTACGTGCCAGCTATGGTTTGAATGGTAACGTTTCAGGTATTGGAAGCTATGACTTGCAAGGAGCTTATGCTACATCTACAAACTACAACGGAAATGCAACGTTTATTATGAGTGGTGTTCCTAATCCTACTCTTAGATGGGAAAAATCTAAAACATTTGAATTCGGTTTAGACCTGAGTTACTTGAATAATCGCTATTCTACAAACTTTACGGTATATAATCGTTTAACTGATGATAAATATGCAAGAATTAGTTTGCCTATCTCGTCTGGTATCAGCGGTATTACTACAAACAATGGCCGATTCCGTAATCGTGGTGTTGAAATAGAACTTGCAGCAAAACCTATTCAGACTAAAACATGGAACTGGAGTATGAACGCTAATATTTCTTATAACAAGAATGTTATCGTTAAGTTACCAAATAACGGATTGGAAAAGAACCGTCAGGATGCATATCAGGTATATACCGGAAATGGCAATGATAAAATGTGGGTAGGTGGTTACCAGGAAGGTAATGAACCTGGCGTTCTTTATGCTTATCAAGCCGAAGGTATCTATAAAAGCTACGACGAAATTCCAGACATTATGGTAGATAGAGGAGGAGGTAGCTCTGCTTGTGTTCTTTATGGAAAAACATCATGGGCGAATTTAACTGATGCTCAAAAAGGTTCAGGTGAAACTGGTGCATCAAAAGTAAAAGCATTACCTATCCAACCGGGTGATGTAAAATGGAAAGATGTAAATGGTGATGGTATTATTGATAATTATGATTTGGTAAAAGTGGGTAATACAACTCCTCACTGGTTAGGTGGTTTCACTTCTACACTTTCATGGAAAGGTCTTTCACTGTTTGTTGCTTTAGACTATGCTTTGGGCTTTAAAATATATGATAATACAACACCTTGGTTCTTAGGAAATATGCAAGGTACATATAACATGACTACAGATGTAAAGAAAACATGGTCTGAAACTAATCCAAACGGAACATTACCAAAATATTACTGGGCTGACCAGTTAGGTAAGAGTAATTACTACAGAACCTCAACTATGTTTGCATACGATGGTTCTTATGTGGCTTTCCGTGAAATATCTCTTTCTTATTCTTTACCAAAGAGTATCATTAACAAAGCTAAACTTGAGAGAGTGGATCTTTCTGTTACCGGACAGAATCTTGGTTATCTTACACAGTGTAAGACTATCACAACTCCGGAAGCAGGAACAGGAGCAGGCTCGGGATATGGACTTCCACGTACGCTTTTGTTTGGTGTTAATGTAACATTCTAATAATTTATATCAGAATCAATTATGAAAACAATAAAATCAATTATATTTAGCTGTGCGGTGTTAGTCACCTCGGCTTTTTATACTTCTTGCAATGAACTGGAGTTGTCGCCTATAGATTACTATGCAAGTGGTAATTTCTGGAATACTGTACCTCAGGTACAAGCATACTTAAATGGTATGCATATGGATTTGAGAAGTACTAGCTTTAACCGTAATTATGTTCTTGGTGAAGCACGTGGTGGAACTAGCAAATCAGGAACTTCTTCTTTGAATACCTCTATTAACTACGATAGAATTAAAGAAAATAACCTGGATGCTTCCAATTCCGGAACTTCTTCCTGGGCCGGATTATATGGCAATATTTTCGATTGTAATCTTGTTATTCAAAAAGTAGAGGGAACAGCTTTACATCAGGAAAATAAAGCTGTTATTGACTATGCACTTGCTCAGGCTTACGGTATCAGAGCGATGTACTATTTCTATTTGTACAGAACGTATGGAGGTGTGCCGTTAATTGACCGTGTGAAGGTCCTGGATGGAAAGGTTTCTCCTGAAGATCTTTATACAGGAAGATCTACCCCTAAACAAGTGATGGATTTTATCAAAGCTGATTTGCAGAAATCTCTGGATTATTTCGGTACTAACGAAACAATCAATGGAACTAAATCTTTCTGGTCTAAAGCTGCAACTACCATGTTGTCTGCTGAAGTTTATTTGTGGTCGGCAAAGGTTTCTCTTGGAGATCAGGCTCCTGCAGCTGGTGATTTAACAAAAGCTGAAACATACCTGAATACAATTAAGAACGACTCTCGTTTTGGATTATTACCTTCTTACAGTACTATTTTCAGTGCTGTTTCTACAGACAAAGGAAATAAGGAAATAATCTTCACTATCAGATATGCAGAGGGAGAAGCAACTAATTCTGCAGGTGAGTTTGTTTACGCTAATCCGAATGGAGGTTTTATCGGTACGGTTTATGGACGTAATAATAAGGTTATTGCTACCGATACTCTTAATCTGAAAGGTTCTGGCTGGCAAAGAAATGAATACATGCCATCACTTTGGCAGGCATTTAATGCCAACGACTCAAGACGTGATGCTACTTTCCTTGAATTCTATAAAGCAGACGGATCTTTGATGGGAACTGTTTTGAAAAAGAATCTGGGCTTTGTAAATGCAAGCAATGTTCGTATTTTCTGTGGTGATGAACCAATGTACAGATATGCAGATGTATTGTTGCTATTGGCTGAAGTCGAAAATATGAAGGGTGGCGATGTTGCTCAATATATTAATCAGGTTCGCGCTCGTGCTTATGGTGCTAAATGGGATGCAACTCTATATGGATATACAAATTCAGACTTCAAAACAAATGAGCTTGCTATTCTTCATGAAAGAGATCTTGAGTTTGTAAATGAAGGAACTCGCTGGTTTGATGTTTGCAGAATGAAGGATGCCAAAGATGGTAAACCTTTGGTATTTGATGCTGCAGCTTCTTATAAAGGAACTCCTATTCTGAATTACGCTACAGAAAAGTATAAATTATTGTGGCCTGTGGATGTAGCAACATTGAATGCTGACCCTAATCTGAAACAGACTCCGGGATATACGGATCTTAATCAGGAAACTGAAAGCTGGTAATTATGTTATAAAGAAAAATGCAGGTGGTTTTTCCACCTGCAATTTTCATTGTATCTGAATATTCTGAATCAATATAAATTAAGAAAACAAATAAGAGCGTTTGTTCGTAGATTATAAATACTTAAATTGCAAATATTCTGTTGTATATGAATTTAGTACCTCTGCATCAAAACTTTAATCTGGAAGTTTTAATGCAAAGGCTATTTTAAAATAAACAAAGAAGACAGGCATATTACACTAATAATTTCCAACGATCTCTGGAATGTTTTTTTTATAGACTTTGACTCAAATTCAATAAGCTGCTATGAAGATATTAAGAATATGTATTGGAGTCCTTTTTTCAACTCTGCTCGGAGCATGCTCTCTGCATTCGCAGAGTCAAAATAATATTCGTGCAGTAAGTTGGCAGTCACTGACAAGAGTTTCTCCTGAAAATGGACATTTTACAAAAGGAGTTTCTGCATGTTTTGGGGGAAAAGTGAATGGCTATCTGCTTGTTGCCGGCGGCTGTAACTTTCCCGATATACCGGCTGCAGAAGGAGGGAAGAAAGTTTTTTATGATGATGTATACGTAGCACGTATTATTGGAGATACTGTACAACAATGGAAGAAGGCAGGAAGTCTTCTTGCACCAACTGCTTACGGTGTTTCGTTTTCTGTTCCGCAAGGTGTGATATGCGTGGGTGGTGTTACTCCCAACGGATCTACATCTGCTGCTTATCGATTGGAATATAATTCTGAAAAGGATACACTTATATTGCATTCGCTGCCATCTTTACCTTATAAAATAGATAATATGGCTGGTGCAATAATTAGAGATACTTTATATATAGTTGGAGGAAATGTCGATAAAAAGCCATCTTCTCGTGTTTTTGCATTAAATTTAGGTGAAAATTCTGCAAAATGGCATGAATTACTACCTGTTCCTGATAATCCCAGAACGCAACCTGTGTGTGTAGCTGTGAAGAAAGCAGGAAGAATGTGTTTATTTGTTGCTGGTGGATTTGCTTCTGCTACTGATAATAGAGATGCTTCTCTTAGTACGGATGCATATTGTTACGAACCAGATATTAATCGTTGGACAAAGATTGCAGAACCCTGCAACTCAGATGGTCAGCCTATCTCGTTTGGGGGAGGTGTTGCCGTTTCATTAGGTGACAGTTTGATGCTTTGTATGGGTGGTGTAAACAAAGATATATTTCTCGATGCTTTAAAGCGTGAGCAAGCATTGAAGAAGGCAGTAGCTGATCATGATCAGAAAACAGAAAAACTACTGCGAGAAAAAGTAAAAGCGTATATGAATCAGCCTCCCGAGTGGTATAAATTCAACAAGGAGTTGCTGGTTTATTCGCCCGATAAAAATGAATGGACTGCGTTGGGAAGTTATGAGCAATCTGCACGTGCAGGAGCAACTGCCATATATTTGGAAGATGCTTTTTATCTGTTTGGTGGAGAACTTAAGCCTGGCATTCGGACACCTGAAATATGGAGGGGAAAAGTAGAACAAAACTTACCTCTAAATTGATATTTGTATATATTTGTAATTAAACTAATAAATCAATAAACTGACATGAATTGCATAAAATTGTTATTCACACTTCTGCTATTTGGCGGAACAATCAACTCTTTAGCTCAGGACACAGTTAAAGTAAAGGAAACTCAAATACCTGTTCTTATTGAAAGACAAGATAATGCTCTTTATTATATTCGTCTTAATGCCAAAGAGAGTCGTTCGCTTGATTGCGTGACGCTTACATTAAACAAGAATGTGCCGCTTGATGAAATTAAGTCGGTGAAGCTTTATTATGGTGGAACTGAGGCCAGACAGAACGAGAAAAAGAATACTTTTTTTCCTCAGCCATACATTTCACGTGATGAACCGGGCAAAACATTGTCAGCAAATCTGTCTTACTCAGTATTGAAGTCAAAAACGGATAAACCTTCCTATAAAATTAAACTTTCAGCCAATCAGAATCTTTTCCCTGGTGTGAATTATTTCTGGATTAGTTTGGAAATGAAACCCACTGCATCATTAAGTAGTAAGATTAGCGGTAAGATTGCAGAAGTTTCGCTTGACGGAAAAGCAGCCCCGATGGTATTTGAAACAGAACCTGTACAGCATTTGATGGGTGTAGGTGTTCGCCATGCCGGAGATGATGGTGTTAATGCTTATCGTATTCCGGGAATTGCTACTACTAATAAGGGAACTCTTTTAGCAGTATACGATGCCCGTTACAATAATAGTGCAGACCTTCAGGAATATGTAAATATTGGATTAAGCAGAAGCACGGATGGTGGAAAAACATGGGAAAAGATGAGATTTCCTCTCTCGTTTGGTGAGTATGGTGGACTGCCAAAATCTCAGAATGGAGTAGGAGATCCTGCTATTCTTGTTGATGAGAAAACCGGAACTGCATGGATTGTAGCAGCATGGACTCATGGAATGGGTAATAATCGTGCGTGGTGGAGCTCTTATCCTGGTATGGATTTAAATCACACCGCTCAGCTTGTATTGGCAAAGAGTGACGACGATGGTAAAACATGGTCGGCTCCAATCAACATTACGTCTCAGGTAAAAGATCCTTCCTGGTATTTCTTGCTGCAAGGTCCTGGTAGAGGTATCACTATGAGCGACGGAACTTTGGTCTTCGCTTCTCAGTATATTGATTCAACTCGTATACCAAATGCAGGAATAATCTATAGCAAAGATCATGGAAAAACATGGAAGATTAGCACACTGGCCCGTACAAATACTACCGAAGCTCAGGTAGCCGAAGTTAAACCGGGTGAACTGATGCTGAATATGCGTGATAATCGTGGTGGAAGCCGTGCCGTTGCTACAACAAAAGATATGGGAGCAACATGGACTGAGCATCCTTCCTCAAGAAGTGCGCTGATTGAACCTGTTTGTATGGCAAGTCTTATTAAAGTGGCAGCAAAAGATAATGTACTGAATAAGGATATTCTGTTGTTCTCTAACCCAAATACAGTAAAAGGTCGCCATCACATCACAATTAAAGCAAGTTTGGATGGTGGTCTTACGTGGTTGCCCGAGAATCAGATACTTCTTGATGAAGATGAGGCTTGGGGATATTCCTGTCTCACAATGATAGATAAAGAAACTGTGGGCATTATTTACGAAGCTAGCGTGGCTCAGATGACATTTCAGGCCATTAAAATAAAAGATATAGTTAAACAATAATATTTCCTTGTACAAAAGAATGCAATTACTATCCGCCATGAATTAATGAACTCCCGCGAGTTTTTTGAATTTATCGGTTATAAGTGGATATTTTGCCTGTATTTAGTTTGCTTTATTACATAAAATAGAAATAAGATAAAATGGGATTTGATACTATAACACACCATTACATTTCACTTACTGATAACACACAGAAGTGCTTGCCGCTGAATTATTCAGCGGCAAGGGCTAATGTCTCTTTTATGCAGAGTAAACAGCCGTTGTCTTCTCTCATAAAAAACCTTTTCTTCTTTTTAATCCTTCTTTTTAGTTGCCCACTTGTCTCTCCGGCACGTGCAGGCATTACTCATCTTTTGCCAAAACCGCAACAACTTACAGCTAATGGGCAGCAGTTTAACATAGGCAATATTTGTATTTCTACACCTGTATTGCAAGCTGAATGGGAAGATTTTATCCGGGAAGTAGGGGGGAAGGTGAATCCTCGGGTAAAACAGAAAATAGAAGTCCGGCTTATAAACAGTCTGCCGGGAGTAACACTCAACGCTGATGAAGCTTACCGACTTGAAGTTACCAATAATAAAATTACGGTTGAGGCTGTTTCTCAAAAGGGTGTTTACTGGGCAATTCAAACTCTTCGTCAGTTAAAGAACGAGAATGGGAAAAAAACTTGTTTTGAAGGTTGTTTGATTACGGATTGGCCGTCGTTCCGCATCCGTGGATTTCTGCAGGATGTAGGACGGAGTTACATTTCACTTCCTGAACTAAAGAAGGAAATAGCAATACTTTCCCGCTATAAAATTAATGTTTTTCACTGGCATCTTACCGAGAACCAGGCGTGGAGACTGGAAAGCAAAATATATCCGGCACTGAATGATAGTGTTAATGTTACTCGTATGCCAGGGAAATATTACACCTTGAATGAGGCAAATGAACTGGTCTCTTTCTGTAAACAGCACAACGTGATGCTGATTCCTGAAATTGATATGCCGGGGCACAGTGCGGCTTTTGTTCGTACTTTTAAATGTGATATGCAAAGCCCCGAAGGAATGGTGATTCTTAAACGATTGGTGGACGAAGTTTGTGAAACGTTTGATGTGCCTTGGTTGCATATTGGTACGGATGAAGTGCAGTTTACCAATAAGACTTTTGCTCCTGAGATGGTGGCTTACGTTCGCTCAAAAGGAAAGAAAGTTATATCCTGGAATCCCGGTTGGCAGTATAAACCGGGTGAGATAGACATGACTCATCTGTGGAGTTACCGTGGAAAATCTCAGAAAGGTATTCCTGCTATTGATTCCAAATTTCATTACCTGAACCATTTTGATGCGTTTGGAGATATAGTGGCACTTTATAACAGTCGCATATACAATCAGTCACAAGGAAGTGATGATATTGCAGGAGGCATCATGGGGATCTGGCACGACCGCTTGGTAGTTCCTGAGCAAAACATGATACTCGAAAATAACTTTTATCCAAATGTACTGGCCTTTGCAGAACGCTCCTGGCTGGGTGGCGGCTCAGAATATTTTGATGGAAACGGTGTGATACTTCCAAAGGAAGATACAAAGGTGTTTAAAGAATTTGCCGATTTTGAGCGACGGATGATTTGGCATAAGGAACACTCCTTCAAAGGATACCCGTTTGCTTATGTAAAGCAGACGAATGTGAAATGGAATATTACTGATGCTTTCCCTAATGATGGTGATTTGACAAAGGTTTTTCCTCCGGAACATGAGTTGAAAGCAAGTTATCTGTATAATGGAAAAGAGTACGGAACTCGCCGGGCAATAGGTGCAGGCATTTATTTGCGGCATGTATGGGGAACATTTGTTCCTTCGTTTTATAAAGATCCTAAAGAAAACTCTACGGCTTATGCCTGGACATGGGTATGGTCTCCAAAGAAACAAGATGTAGGATTATGGGTGGAGTTTCAGAACTATAGTCGGTCGGAGATGGATTTATCGCCTCTTCAAGGAAAGTGGGATTATAAAGGAAGTCGTATATGGCTCAATGACAATGAAATTAAACCACCGGTTTGGACGGCTACCCATAAGGAAAAGAGTAATGAAATACCTCTGGGTAATGAGAACTGCGTGGCACGTCCTCCTTTAATGGTGCATCTAAACAAGGGATGGAATAAAGTCTTTCTGAAACTTCCCGTAGGGAAATTCTCTTTACCGGAAGTTAGATTGGTTAAATGGCAGTTTACTGTTGTATTTGTTACTCCCGATGGAGATAAGGCGGTAGATGGATTGATCTATTCACCTGATAAAGCGAAACTATAAATTAATGGCAATGAAAAAGATATATTTATTTGCAGTATTGATTTTTGTATTTACTTCTGTATCTGCTCAGAAAAGAAAATATTCTACCTTCTATGAGCAACGTGCCACTCTGTTTGAAGCACTGCACACTTCGCCCAAAGATATTATCTTTCTGGGCAATAGTATTACAAATGGTTGTGAATGGGCTGAATTATTTGATAATCCGCATATAAAGAATCGTGGAATCAGTGGAGATATTTGCGACGGAGTATATGATCGTTTGGACCCTATTCTAAAAGGCAAACCAGCCAAGTTGTTTTTACTAATCGGTATCAATGACGTATCCAGAGGAACTTCTGCCGATAGTATTGCAGGAGGAATCAAACGTATTATTGAAAAGATACAATCTGATTCGCCTCGTACTAAAATTTATTTGCAGAGCGTACTTCCGGTAAGCGATGTATATAACATGTTTCAATCACATACTTCCAAAGGAAAAGTCGTGGTGGATTTAAATAGTAGATTGGTAGAACTGGCTAAAGATAAAAAAGTCTTTTATATTGATTTATATTCTCATTTTGTAGACAAGGCAACTGGTAAGATGCGTTCGGACCTATCAAATGATGGGCTTCACTTGCTTGGTAAAGGCTATTTGCTATGGCGCGAATTGATTAAACAGTATGTAAATTAATTATATGGCAAGATGATGAAAAAGATTTTCTTATTCTTATTCTTTACTTGTACAATTTCTCTTTTTGCCAAAGAGAAAATCAGGGTAGCTTGTGTGGGAAATAGCGTAACTTTTGGTTACTTGCTCCCCGACAGGGAAGTTAATGCTTATCCGTTTCAGTTGCAGAGAATGCTCGGAACAGATTATGAGGTGGGAAACTTTGGGAAAAGCGGAGCAACGCTCTTGAATCATGGGCATCGTCCTTATATGCAGCAAGAGGAGTTTCGTGCCGCAATGAATTTTGCAGCGGACAGAGTTATTATTCACTTGGGATTGAATGATACTGATCCCCGCGACTGGCCAAACTATCGTGATGAATTTATAACTGATTATCGGGCTTTGATAGATTCTTTCCGAAGTGTAAATCCAAAGTGCAAGATCTGGATTTGCCGATTGTCGCCTATTACACATCTTCATAAGCGTTTTCGCTCTGGTACCCGTGACTGGTATGGACAGATTCAGCAGGCAATTGAAAATATTGCTACCTATGCAAACGTTGGATTGATTGACTTTGAAGAAGGGCTTTTTAATCGTCCCGATCTTCTTCCCGATGCTCTTCATCCTAATGTGGAAGGTGCTGGAATATTGGCGAAAGCAGTATATTCTACTCTTGCCGGGAGTTATGGAGGTTTGCAAATGCCGATGGTCTATTCCGATAATATGGTTTTGCAGCGGGATATACCTCTTAATATCTCCGGTATTGCTGATGCTGGCGAAAAAGTGACTATAGAGATAAATGGTCAGAAGCAGACAACCAAAGCTGGCGAAGATGGAAAATGGAGCATAACTCTTAGTCCACTTAAGGCTGGTGGCCCATATACATTGGCTATTCGTGCTAAGAGTAAATCATTGTTATATAAGAATGTACTGGTTGGCGAGGTGTGGCTTTGTTCCGGACAGTCGAACATGGCATTTATGCTTAAACAGGCCGTCACAGCAAAAGAAGATATTGCCGGAGCAAAGAACTCAAATATCCGCCTTTTCGATATGAAACCCCGTTGGGAAACTAATGCAGTAGAATGGGATTCAAGTGTACTCGATTCCTTGAGCCGTTTACAATATTACAAAGAAACCGTTTGGAAAGAATGTACACCTGAAAATGCGGCATCTTTTTCTGCTATCGGTTATCATTTTGGGAAAATGCTGGCGGATAGTCTGGGTGTTCCGGTGGGATTGATAAACAATGCTGTGGGAGGTTCACCTTGTGAATCATGGATTGATCGTCGCACATTGCAATACGAACTTCCTGATATGCTGGAAGATTATACGAATAATGATATGATACAGGATTGGGTTCGCGGACGGGCTGCTCTTAATGTAAAACAGGCTAAGAATAAGTTGCAACGTCATCCGTACGAACCTTGCTACTTGTTCGAATCGGGTATCCTTCCGCTTGCTAAATATCCAATTAAAGGTGTGGTATGGTATCAGGGGGAATCGAATGCGCACAATATGGAACTCTATGAAAAGCTTTTCCCAATGATGGTGAATAGCTGGAGGAAAAACTGGAACAACTCCAGTCTTCCTTTCATCTATGTGCAGCTTTCAAGTCTGAATCGCCCAAGTTGGCCTTGGTTCCGAAACGCTCAACGAAGACTTATGAATACTATTCCAAACACATGTATGGTAGTTTCGAGTGATAAGGGAGATTCTTTGGATGTTCATCCAAGAATGAAAAAAGAAATTGGTGAACGCGCAGGACGCTGGACTTTGAACCGTGTTTACAGCATGGGGAATGTTACTCCTTCCGGACCGTTATTCCGTTCGGTGTCATTCAAAGAAAGTGTAGCTTACATCACATTTGATTATGCTCACGGACTTTCTTCCTCTGATAAGAAACCGTTGCGCACTTTTGAGATTGCCGGAGCTGATAAAGTTTATTATCCTGCTAAGGCGGAAATTGTTGGAGATATGGTTAAAATATAGTCGGATAAGGTTGAAAAACCAGAATCTGTCCGTTATGGCTGGCAACCTTTTACTCGTGCTAATTTAGTAAATAGCGACGGTTTGCCTGCTTCCACTTTTCAAAGTAAATAAATAATAAATAAATAGTAATGAAAAACAGTAAAATTTACCCTTGGGTAGTTGTTGGCCTGTTGTGGGTTGTAGCTTTGTTGAACTATATGGACCGACAAATGCTTTCTACTATGCAACAAGCAATGAAAGTTGATATTATAGAGCTTAATAAGGCGGAAGCTTTCGGCGCTTTGATGGCTGTATTTCTTTGGATATATGGTATCATGAGTCCGGTTGCCGGAATGATTGCTGATAGATTAAATCGTAAATGGCTTCTTGTAGGAAGTTTGTTTGTTTGGTCGGCAGTAACATTCATGATGGGCTTTACTGAAAATTATTCTCAACTCTATGTATTGCGTGGTTTAATGGGTATCAGTGAGGCACTATATATACCTTCAGCTTTATCATTAATAGCCGACTGGCATCAGGATAAAACACGATCTTTGGCTATTGGTATACATATGACCGGGCTTTATACCGGGCAAGCCATCGGAGGATTTGGTGCAACCGTTGCTGCCGCTTTTTCCTGGCAAAGTGCCTTTCATTGGTTTGGTATTATTGGTATTGTATATTCTCTGATTCTGATTTTCTTCTTGCATGAAAATCCTAATCACATTAAGGTAAAAAAAATAACTTTAAAAGATTCAGGGGAGAAGACTCCGGTTCTCAAAGGATTATCCTTATTGTTTAGCAATATTGCTTTCTGGATAATTCTTATCTATTTTGCAGCTCCAAGTCTTCCGGGATGGGCCACTAAAAATTGGCTTCCTACTCTTTTCTCTGAAAACTTAGGATTACCAATGTCACAAGCGGGTCCGATATCAACATTTACCATTGCTGTTTCATCTTTTATAGGTGTTATTGTGGGTGGTATTCTTTCTGATAGATGGGTTCAGAAGAATATTCGTGGACGTGTTTATACCGGTGCAATTGGTTTGGGATTGACTATTCCTTCATTGCTTTTACTTGGATTTGGACATAGCTTTGTTGGTGTGATTGGTGCAGGAATGTTATTTGGCGTTGGTTACGGTATGTTCGATGCCAACAATATGCCAATTCTCTGCCAGTTTGTTTCTGCAAAACAACGTGCAACCGCTTATGGAATAATGAATATGGTTGGAGTGTTTGCCGGTGCTTCAGTTACTCAGTTGCTGGGAAAATGGACAGATGGTGGTAATCTGGGTTTAGGCTTCTCCATGTTAGGAGGTTTTGTTCTGGTTGCATTAATATTGCAGTTGTCATTCCTTAAGCCAAAAACAGATAATGTGGATTAATAAGTAATCAATAAAATTAAGAATTTATGATAATATCTAATTTGCAGAACAGTAAAAGGATAGAATCGCTTCATCCTCTTTTTCCTAAACTCTTTGATTATGTAAAGTCACACGATTTATTAAGTTCAGAGTTAGGTCGTATTGAAATTGATGGTGATAACTTGTTTATCAACAATGTGAATCCAACTTGCATGGCACGTGATAAGCAGGTTCTGGAATTGCATCACGATTATATTGATGTGCATATCTTGCTCGAAGGAAAAGAAACTATAGGTTGGAAAGCAGCTGAAGATCTGAAAGAGGAAACTAAGCCTTATAGTAAAGAGGGTGATTGTGCTCTTTATTCAGATACACCAACCACTTATGTTGATATTAATCCGGGTGAATTTGTATTGGTATATCCTGAAGATGCTCACGCCCCGGTTATTGGAGAAGGTAAAATCAGAAAACTGATTGCAAAAGTAAAAATCTGATTGAACTCTCATAGAACTTATATAATCATTGAAAATAGTTCATTCGTAAAGCCAATCTGCATATATCTATAATTTGTGTGGATTGGCTTTTATTATATAACTCTTATTGTATTTTAATAATATGGCGCTCTCTTTTTATTATTTTAATTGCAGGGGAAATTAAAAAGCATTTATTTTGCAAGATATTGTTAATGTAGCCCTTGAAATATTAATAGATTTTATAAATGCCATGAGAAATAATATTAGAACTACAATTATTCTTGCTATAATGCTTAGCTGGATTGGGAAACCTTTCTCTGCTTTAGCCAGCAGTGATTCGTTTTCTCCGGTAGATTACGTCAATCCTTTGATTGGCAGCCAGTCTACTTATGAGTTATCAACCGGTAATACCTATCCTGCAATTGCCCTTCCCTGGGGAATGAACTTTTGGGTTCCTCAAACAGGTAAGATGGGCGATGGATGGGCTTACACGTATACAGCCAACAAGATTCGTGGGTTTAAGCAAACCCACCAGCCTAGTCCATGGATTAATGATTATGGTCAGTTTTCAATAATGCCTGTGGTTGGTTCACCTGTCTTTAATGAAGAGAAGCGTGCCAGCTGGTTTTCGCACAAATCGGAAATAGCAAAGCCTTATTATTATAAAGCTTATCTAGCCGATCATGATGTGGTAACTGAAATAGCCCCAACCGAACGTGCAGCAATGTTCCGTTTCACCTTTCCTCAGAACGACAGTTCCTTTGTGGTAATTGATGCTTTTGATAAAGGATCTTATATTAAAATTATCCCCGGAGAGAATAAGATCATCGGTTATACTACCAAGAACAGTGGAGGAGTCCCCGATAACTTTAAAAACTATTTTGTCATTACGTTTGATAAACCGTTTACATACAAATATACTTTTGCCGATGGTGCTTTAAAAACAGCCCAGGAGCAAACTGCTGACCATGTAGGAGCTGTAATCGGATTTAAAACCACCAAAGGTGAACTTGTTCACGCCAAAGTAGCCTCTTCCTTTATCAGTTTCGAGCAAGCTTCGCTTAATTTAAAGGAGTTGGGTAATGACAGCTTTGATCAGGTTGCTGCCAAAGGCAAAGCCGCATGGAATAAAGTGCTGAGTAAAATAGAAGTAGAAGGCGGCTCACTCGATCAGTACCGCACGTTCTATTCCTGCATGTATCGCTCTTTGCTTTTCCCTCGTAAGTTTTATGAATTGGATGCAACCGGAAAAATAGTACATTACAGTCCGTTCAACGGTCAGGTACTTCCCGGATATCTGTATACTGATTCCGGCTTCTGGGATACTTTCCGTTGCCTGTTCCCATTCCTTAATTTGATGTATCCGTCAGCGAACAAGGAAATTCAGGAAGGACTTATCAATGTGTATAAAGAAAGCGGATTCTTCCCCGAATGGGCTAGTCCCGGTCATCGTGGCTGCATGGTAGGAAATAATTCAGCTTCCATATTGGTAGACGCTTATATGAAAGGCGTTAAGGTAGCCGACCTCGAAACCCTTTATAAAGGACTTATTCATGGAACAGAAAATGTACACCCAACAGTTTCCTCAACCGGACGCCTGGGATATGAGTATTACAACAAACTGGGCTATGTTCCTTACGATGTAAAGATCAAAGAGAATGCAGCACGTACGCTTGAATATGCTTATGACGACTGGTGCATCTATAAACTGGCCAAAGAGCTGAAACGTCCGAAGAAGGAAATCGACTTGTTTGCCAAACGTGCCATGAATTATAAAAACCTTTTCGACAAAGAAACCAAACTGATGCGTGGAAAGAATGCCGATGGTAAGTTTATGGCTCCCTTCTCTCCGCTGAAGTGGGGAGATGCCTTCACCGAAGGAAACAGCTGGCATTACACCTGGTCGGTATTCCATGACCCACAAGGTTTGATTGATCTGATGGGTGGCAAGGATGTCTTTGTGAATATGCTCGATTCTGTGTTTGCCGTACCACCAGTGTTCGATGCAAGCTACTACGGAGGTGTTATTCATGAAATCCGTGAGATGCAGATTATGAATATGGGTAATTACGCTCACGGCAATCAACCAATTCAGCACATGATTTATATGTATAACTATGCCGGTCAGCCCTGGAAAGCTCAATACTGGTTGCGCGAAGTAATGAACCGCATGTACACCTGCAATCCGGATGGATATTGTGGTGACGAGGACAACGGACAAACCTCCGCCTGGTATGTCTTCTCTTCTTTGGGATTCTATCCTGTATGCCCGGGAACAGACGAATACGTATTAGGTGCACCGTTATTCAAGAAAGCAACCGTTCATTTCGAAAACGGAAACAAGCTTGTTATCAATGCTCCGGAGAATAGTGATAAGAACCGTTATATAGAAGCAATGACACTCAACGGTAAAACCTATACAAAGAATTACCTCAAGCATGCCGATTTACAAAACGGAGGAGAGATCAATATCCGTATGAGTGAAGCACCCAATAAGCAACGTGGTATTCAGAAGGAAGATTTTCCTTACTCGTTTTCGGTTAATGAAAAGAAATAATTAGTAAAAGATAAACTTATTCAATATAAAAATAGCGTTAGGCATAAAGAACCTAACGCTATTTTTTTTCTGTTTCATCGAAAGGATATATCTATATTCAGGTTTTAAATAAAGTATCTCCAAAAAATAACAAAAAAACGCAGACTCATCTGCTACCTGCTACTAAATCTACCTCAAATTATTGATAACTAGCTTTTTATAGTAGTAGCAGATAAATTTGTTATACAACTTATCTGCTACTATTATCAGCCATCTGCTACCATTCAGTAGTTGAATGATTATTTAAAAACCCATAGAGAAATCAGTTGTTTCGGGCGAATATTTGAATTTAAAGTATCCTGACTAACAGATTATTAATGATTCAGCTCATTATTAAATCGAAACGCTTTAATGATTAAGTAAGTTCACAATTGAGAACCGATGAGTCTCCGGCCGAGAACCCATAAGCCCTCGAATAAAGGCCCATGGGTTCTCGGCCAGAGACTTACTTATATTTCTAAAGAATGGGATTTAATTTACTCTTTTGATGAGGCTATCTTAATCGGATAACAGTAAAACATTAAATAGTTCTTTCCACTCTTTGTCGTTGAACGATTTTAAAGGATTGTTAGTTGTTATGAAGCTTTTTGCCAGCTTACTTTTCTTTTCCTGAAGTTTGAGAATCTTTTCTTCTATCGTGTTGCTTGTAATAAACCGGTAAACGATAACTTGTTTGGTTTGTCCAATGCGATGTGCGCGACTCACTGCCTGCATCTCTGCAGCCGGATTCCACCAGGGATCTATTATAAAAACATAATCAGCTTCGGTTAGGTTAAGACCTACACCGCCGGCTTTAAGAGATATAAAGAAGGCAAATATCTCTTTTTCGTTATTAAAACGATTAATTTCTTTTTCCCTGTCGGTCGTTTGTCCGGTGAGCAGAGCATAGCGCCAGCCTTTTCTATCGAAAGCTTCGCCTAGCAAATGGAGATATTTTACGAAAGATGAAAAGATAAGAACTTTGTGTCCTTCACTCATCAGCATTTCATAGGCTTCAAGAATCTGTTCCATTTTACCCGAAGTAAATGAATATTCAGGCATTAGCATGCGTGGATGATTGGCCATTAAGCGCAGACGAGTCATTCCTTGCAGTGCAATGAAACTGTTCTTCTGCAGATTTTCCTTGTTGCTGATCTCCAACAGAGCATTTCGTAATACGTTCTTCTCCTTTTTATAAGTTTCTTCTTGTTCAGGAGACATTTCACAATAAAGCACCTCTTCTGTAAGCGAAGGAAGTTCGGGTGCAACCTGATTCTTTGTCCTTCGTAGGAAGAATGGTTTTATAAGTTGTTGAAGATTAGCTTCTTTTCTGATATTTCCCTCTTTTGTGATAGGATTGATGAAATAATTCCTGAAACTCTCAGAACTACCTAGCATTCCCGGATTTATGAAGTTAAATTGCGCCCAAAGATCTTTCAGTGAGTTCTCAATAGGAGTACCTGTTAGTACCAACCGATGCTTTGCCTTTAGTCGGACTACCGAGTGATAGGTTACAGAATCCGGGTTTTTGATAGCCTGGCTTTCATCAAGTATAACACATTCAAACGGATAATCCTCGAATAGTTCAATGTCATTTCTGAGTACTCCGTATGTGGTGAGAATAATATTGTAGTGATTGAATATTCGTTTAATGCTTTTGCTCCTTAATCTGCCTGTACCGGAATATTCGTAGGTGCTTAAAGAACTGAATTTCTTTATTTCCCTTAACCAATTGTGAAGCAGAGATGTTGGTACAACTACCAGTGAAGCAGGACGTTGTTCGGTAACAGGAACTGCTTCGCTTGCTACTTCAGGTTCTATTTCAGGCGTAGATTTTATGTCTAAAATTGATTCTGTAACTTCTGGTGAGTCTGCTTTTGAAACATCGGCTATACTCTTTTCACAAATAAAAACCTCTGTCTGATTATCTCCAAATAATGAAAATTGTCCTGACTTATCTGCACTATAAATATTGGCTGATGGAGAAACTTCTTCTTTCGTTTCAGTTTCTGATGGATTATACAGATACTGTAACATAGTAATGGTTTGTAAAGTTTTACCTAATCCCATATCGTCGGCAAGGCAACCTCCGAAGTTATTTTCCCATAAATGTAGCATCCACCAGAATCCTTCTTTCTGATATGCGCGAAGAGTAGCTTTTATTTTTGCTGGAATAGGGTGTTCTTTTTTATTTATATATTCTAACTGTAACTTTTTCAGTTCTTTACATATTTCTACTCCTTCTATACTATCCAGAAGCCTAAAATTAGCTTTTTGTATCCTGATTCCTTCATCTTGTTTAGTTCCCAGAGTGAAAAGTTCGCTGTATTTTTCAAACCACTCTTCTGGAAGTAAGGCTATATTACCATCTGGAAGAATGAATTCACGGATTCCTTTGACGATATACTTTTTAAAGTGAATAAAAGAAAACTGATAATTTCCTATCTGAACTCTTATCTGTATATCGAACCAGTCGGGCTGAGCGCTGATTTCTTGTTTGAGAGAAATCTCTCCCAGATAATAGTTTGAACCTGTTTCCGACTGGCTAAGTTCAAACATCTTCTGAAGCGACTCCTTATTTGCACTAATCCAACTGATAAGATTTCTTTGTGACGCTTCCTCAGATAATTGAAACTGAGAATTACTAAATTGTTTTAATCCCAGTTTTTTAAGCTCCTCAATACATTTTTTCTCCCATTTACTATCACGGGTATAGTAACGGATGGTGTACTTTCCGTTACATTCATCCATTCTTGCGTACTTCTTTTGTATTGAATCCTCTGGTGTGAATAAGTGATCATCATATTCAAAACGGAGTTTCAATAATGGCTGTTGTACTACTGATTTTTCAATTGATAGAACTGCTTTTTGTCTGGTTACATCTTTAATAATATCAAACCCGGATACTTCAACCTGAAAACGCTCTACTGCTGGAATAACTATTTGTTCCATGTACTTACCAGTCATTAAAGCCGGCACCTCTACCGAATTCTTATTAAAAAAAGGCAGTAGGCGTGAAGCTTCAATATCTCTGAATGTCAGTAACTCATCCTTAGCTAAAATACATGCAGGCTGATATGTAACAATAATAACAGGTTTCTTATCTGTTAAGATTAGAGGATTCCCATCTGTTTTGCAGGTAATTGAATAACTGAAGAGCTGATCTGTTGATTTGAAATTAAAAAATACTTCAGCATCTTTATCTATTAGTTTAATTTTGCTGTGGTTGTATAGAACCTTTTTCCCTAATTCTTTGTAATACAATGGAATTTTATTTAGCCTGATTAACTGGATAATTTCCATCTGTTTTTTATCTATATAAGGCCGGATATTATCCCTGAGCTTCTCATCTGTTAGTTTACGGAGAAAAGCTGAAACCGTTTTTTCTTTTGAATAAACTTCCATTAAATTTTTCTCTGAATAGCATAATGAGAGTGCGATTATTTCTTTTTCAGCCTCGGTTAGAGATTTATCGGACAGAGAAGAAGATGTTGCTTGTTCCTCCACCTGAATAATCTCTTCAGATTCTGCTTTAACAATATAAGGAATCAAAAGTGTACCTAAATTCAGATGGCGTGTAATGCCTACTATCAATTTCAACATGGAAAGTTTATTTCTTAATTCACCACAAAGATAACTCCTTTGTTTTATATAAAAAATGTAACGATTGAATTTAAACAATACCAACAAAGTAATTGTTCTAATATAACCATCAATAGTATCTGTTACTTTAATATTTCTAAGAGATGAAAATACACGAATATCAGGCAAAAAATCTGTTCTCATCATATGGTATACCAGTAGAGCAGCATGTTCTTTGTTGTAATGCCGATGAAGCATTGGTTGCTTATGAAAATCTCAACATAGAAAAAGCTGTGCTTAAAGCACAAGTGCTTAGCGGTGGTAGAGGAAAAGCAGGCGGAGTTAAACTGGTAAATAATACAAATGATGTAATAAACTATGCAGCTTCAATGTTTCAGATGAAGATCAATGATTTGTCGGTTAATAAATTGTTGGTTTGCGAAGCAATAAATATTGAATCGGAATTTTATCTGAGTTATAGTATTGACAGAAAGAACAGATCTGTTATTATGATGCTAAGTTCTGAAGGTGGGGTAGATATTGAAGAAGTTGCTAAATATACTCCTGAAAATATTTATCGGATAAACATTGATCCTTTTGTTGGAATGCCAGATTATCTGGCACGAAGAATTGCATTCTTTTTGTTTGAGGATATGGGACAGGTAGGCCAGTTGATGCAAATCCTGCAAAACATGTACCAGTTGTTTATTGATACTGATGCATCACTTATTGAGATTAATCCTTTGGTTTTAACCGATGAGGGCAATCTGCTAGCGCTTGATGCAAAAATGACTTTTGATGATAATGCATTATATCGGCAGGAAGATATTTGTTTCTTTTCAGAACCAACAGAAGAAGAAGCTCTAGAGTTACATGCAAAGGCAAAAGGATTCAGTTATGTTCATCTTACGGGAGATATTGGATGTATGGTCAATGGGGCAGGACTTGCTATGGCTACAATGGATATGATAAGACTTCATGAAGGACATCCCGCTAATTTCCTGGATATAGGAGGCAGCTCAAATCCTGGAAAAATAACCGAAGCAATGAAGATCTTGTTGCAAGACAATAGGTTAAAAGTTATTCTGGTTAATATCTTTGGAGGTATTACCCGTTGTGATGATGTGGCAAATGGGTTGTTAAAAGCTTATGAGGACTTACATGCTGAGATTCCGGTTGTGGTGCGTCTTACGGGTACTAACGAGGAAAAGGGTAGAGCGTTACTTAGCTCTTCAGACTTTCTTGTAGCAGAGACGATGAGTGAGGCTGTTCGTATGGCTGTAAACCAATCAATAAAGGCTGGTTAGAGAAGTATTAACATTCAAAAAATCATTCAATATGAGTATTCTTATAAATGATTCAACCCGTTTGGTTGTGCAAGGTATCACTGGTAGAGATGGATACTTTCATGCTATGAAGATGAAAGCCTATGGAACAAATGTTGTAGCTGGGACATCGCCTGGCAAAGGGGGAACAAATGTTGATAATATACCGGTGTTCAATACAATGTATGAAGCTGTAGACCAAACCGGAGCAAATACTTCTGTTATATTTGTGCCTGCAGCATTTGCTGCTGATGCTATAATGGAGGCTGCAGATGCAGGCATTGGATTAATAATTTGTATAACAGAAGGTATACCTACACTTGATGTTATTGAAGCATATCAATTTGCACAACAAAAAGGATCTATATTGATTGGACCCAATAGTCCCGGAGTTATATCTCCCGGTAAAAGTATGGTTGGTATAATGCCTTCGCATGTTTTCATGAAAGGAGGAGTTGGAATTATTAGCCGAAGCGGTACATTAACTTATGAAGTAGTATCTCATCTTACGGCAAAAGGAATGGGACAATCAACCGCTATAGGAATTGGAGGTGATAAGATTGCCGGACTTTATTATCGTGAATTGCTTGAATTATTCGAGAAAGATAAAGAAACACAATCTATTGTAATTATAGGAGAAATAGGTGGCAATGCAGAGGAACGTGCTGCCGAATTTATTCGTTGGGAGATTACTAAACCTGTAGTTGCTTTCATTGCAGGTCAATTTGCTCCTCCAGATAAACAGATGGGACATGCCGGAGCTATTATTTCAAGTGGGGCGGGTACTGCTGCAGAAAAAATTGCAGCTTTCGAAGCTGCCGGGGTAATGGTTGCAAGAGAACCCTCTTTAATTCCTAAACTTATTGTAGAAAGTCAGTTAAAGAAAATTAGAGTATAAGAGTCTGAAATAGTCGGCCTATTGGGGTCGAGTTCACTCGGTAATCAGATTGTGTGTAAAAGAGAGCCTCTAAAATAACTTCAAATCGAAAAGATTGAGAAGATTATTTTAGAGGCTCTTTTTTTTTAATATTAAGCTTTTTGAACTTTTACTATGTCTTAGTAGTAATAAATATTATTGTTCTAACGCTTGTTTAATATCATTATATAAATCATCTACACTTTCCAGACCTACTGATAAACGAATTGCTTTCGAATCTACATCCATACTTTGGCGTTGCTCTTCAGTGAAAGTGCCGTATATGGTGCTTGCTGGGTGAATAGCCAATGTTTTATTGTCAAACAGGTTTGTTGCACGTCGAATCAACTTTAATTTGTTCATAAAATTAAAGCAGACTTCTTTTGATGAAAGATTAAAAGTAAACATAGCTCCGGGATAAGGTCCGAATTGGGCATTACTAAGCTCGTTAAACTTATTCTCTTTTAACCCTGTGTAGTTTACGGATTCAATTCCTTTAAGAGATTGCAATCGTTTTGATAGTTCGAGACATGTTTGTGCCTGACGTTCGTATCTTACTTTCATTGTATCCAATCCAAGTGTTTGCAGATAAGCTACCTGCGGAGTCATATAAGCACCCAGGTTACGATGAATCTCTTTTCTCAATTTAGCAGTGAATGTTCCATTACCAAATTGATCAACCATTTCAGATAGTTTTGAAGAATGATTCCAGTCGAATGTTCCGTAGTCAAGTATAAGTCCACCAATACTGGTGGCTCCGCCTGAAATATATTTTGTACTGGACACAATTTCAATATCCACTCCAAAATCTTTGGCTTTGAATATATTAAAAGGTACAACAGTAGTATCTGCAATTAAAGGAACACCCATTTCTTTTCCTATTGCAGAAAGTTTTTTCAAATCGGCAATTTCCAGTTGTGGGTTGGTTATTACTTCCAGAAAAATAGCACAAGTATTTTCATCAACTTGTGAACGGACTTCTTCCGGATTTGTAAGATCACAGAATCGTGCTTCTACTCCAAAAACACCGAGTGTGTTCTTAATGAAAGAATAAGTGTTTCCGAAAAGATGAGATGAGGTGATTATATTAGCACCTGCATAGGCCACAGTTATTAACGTATTGCTGATAGCAGCCATACCAGAATTAAGAGCAGTAACACTTAAAGCATCTGTTACATTGCATATTTTCTTTTCAAAATACTGTACTGTAGGATTTGTAATACGTGAATATGCATGGTCGGATGTTCGTCCACAAAAGGCAGCCTCCATTGCTTCCGCTGTGTCAAATTCATAAGCAGCTGTATTATAGACAGGCATTGACAGTGAATGGTAAGCATCTTCTTTCTCAAAAGGTGTATGAAGCACCTGTGACTCAAAACTAGTTTCTTTCATTTTATTACCTATTGAACGTTGTTCTTATATTAGTTAATGCAAAAATAGGGCAGTTTTATCTAGATTAAAAATAAAATAGGGGTTTTCTCTGAAATATACCACGATTATGGTATTCAATTCTTTAGAGATGTTAATCAGATGAAAAAGAGGAAGCGGTTACTGCATTTGCAGTAACCGCTTCCTCTTATAGAAATTATTTCTTTACTTAAATAGTGTTCTTTCTTTATTTTGCAAAACTGATAGCGCGAGTTTCACGGATAACTGTAATCTTAACCTGACCTGGATAAGTCATCTCATCCTGAATCTTCTTAGCAATTTCTGATGATAAGTTTTCTGTAGCTTTATCATCAATCTTATCAGCACCAACAATAACTCGAAGTTCACGACCTGCCTGAATAGCATAAGTTTTTGTTACTCCCGGATAAGACATAGCTAATTGTTCCAAGTCATTCAGACGTTTGATGTAAGCTTCAACAATTTCGCGGCGAGCTCCTGGACGTGCACCAGAAATAGCATCACAAACCTGAACAATAGGAGCAAACAAACTAGTCATCTCTGTTTCGTCATGGTGAGCACCAATAGCATTACAGATATCTGGTTTCTCTTTGAACTTCTCTGCTAGTTTCATACCTAATAATGCGTGTGGTAATTCTGGCTCCTCATCAGGCACCTTACCAATATCGTGCAATAATCCGGCACGTTTTGCTTTCTTTGGATTCAATCCTAGCTCAGAAGCCATTACAGCACAAAGATTAGCTGTTTCGCGAGCGTGCTGCAGTAAGTTCTGGCCATAAGAAGAACGGTATTTCATTTTACCGATAATACGTATAAGTTCAGGATGCAATCCATGAATACCCAAGTCGATAGTAGTTCGTTTACCTGTTTCAATAATTTCTTCTTCCACTTGCTTGCGAACTTTAGCAACTACCTCTTCAATACGGGCAGGGTGGATACGTCCGTCAGTAACCAATTGGTGAAGAGCTAAGCGGGCAATTTCACGGCGAACTGGGTCAAATGCAGATAATACAATCGCTTCAGGAGTATCGTCTACTACAATTTCTACGCCGGTTGCAGCTTCAAGAGCGCGAATGTTTCTACCTTCACGTCCAATGATACGGCCTTTTATTTCATCACTTTCAATATGGAATACAGTTACAGAGTTCTCTATAGCAGTTTCGGTAGCTACTCTTTGAATAGACTGTATAACGATTCTCTTAGCCTCTTTGTTTGCTGTAAGTTTCGCATCATCCATGATATCGTTGATATATGAAGAAGCTTCAGTTTTTGCTTCTTCCTTCAAAGATTCAATTAAACGGTTTTTTGCATCTTCAGCAGAAAGACCTGAAAGAGTTTCCAGTTTTTCTCTTTCCTGGTGTTGTAACTTATCCAGTTCCTCTTTTTTCTTATCGATAATGCCAAGTTGCACTTCAAGATTCTCCTTTACAGCTTCCGCTTCCGCTTTCTTCCTCTGAATCTCTTCTTGTTTTTGATTTAAAACAAGTTCGCGTTGTTTTAGCTTGTTTTCTGACTGTTGAATCTTTTGGTTGCGGATAGCAACTTCTTTTTCAAGATCGGCCTTTTTATTCAGGAATTTTTCCTTAACCTCGAGAAGCTTGTTCTTTTTAATAACTTCTGCTTCTAACTGTGCTTCCTTAATGGTGCTTTCGTATTTTGATTTTAGAATATATCTAAACAAAACGTAAGAAAGAGAGCCTCCCAAAATAAAGCATAAAATCGATGCTATTATTACGTTCATTACAATTAATTTATTTATAAATAAAAACGCACTACTTACACACGGAAAAACTTTAAATTCCGGGTATCAGTAGTGCGGGGTTAATATTCTCAAAAAACAGATAGAGTGTTTTTTGGCTTTTACTCATTTCTGAAGTGTTCTTCCAATTCCTGTGTCAGTTCTTCAATTTTATTAGTAAAAGGTGATGTATCATTCTTTTCTTCCAACTTTAAATTGTTGCAAGCAAAATCAAAAGCAACCATTGCCAGAAAGTCTTTTGGACCATACACTTTGGCTCCCGGAATTCCGGATGGTTTATACATTGAACGATACACGTTCATTCTATCGTTTACCTGCTTGGCAGCTTTCCTGAACAACTCTTCCTCATCACGATTAATGGTCATTGTAAAGGATTCATCTGCTATCTGCAGGTTTATTTTTATCTTATCGTTCATACATCTTCTTATTTCATGTTAATTACTCATTTAATAAAGCGATGCATTTGTCGACTTCCCGCACTAATTTAGACAATCTTTGTTTGGTATCTTTTACCTCATTGCTTGTTAAGCTAATTGTCTTTGCTATTTTCAAATTGGCATATACGACTTCCAGTTCATTAAAGTCACTTCGCAATTTTGCGACCTCTTCTTGTTTTGCTTCCAGAAGTTGCTTAATTTCTGCATTTTCACGCTTCAATTCGTCATGTAAATACATTAAATGCCTTAGCCTTGCCTCAAAAGTACTTAATAACTTTTTATCTTCCTCTGTCATTTCTATGCCCAAATTGTACACAAAAATACAATTAAGTCTGAAATTACAAAAATTTTTCTACGAAAAATGCATATAATTGCTAAAAATAGTTTCAATTAGCTTAATTCTCCTGCATATCTGAGGACTGTTTTATACTTAAGTGAAAAAATATTTAAATATTGCATATAATGTTTTTCAATAAAATATCTGTTTATGATAATCGGTTAAATTCTTTTGGAACTGCAAAAGAATTATTCCTGATTGTTTTATTTATCTTTGTTGTACTATAAACAAATGAAATATGCTTAAAGTTTTGATAACTCATGCTGTAACTGATGAGAGGATTGCAGTAAATTTTCCTGATTGCGATATAAAATATGTCCGTACCGGTATTGGTAAAGTAAAAGCTACTATTCGATTAATGGATGCTTTGGTACAGGATAATCCTGATATTGTGATAAATATTGGAACTGCTGGTTCGGTAGACCATAATGTAGGTGGCATATTTGTATGTCGTCATTTTATTGATCGTGATCTACAGAAAGTAGGCTGTCTGGATCTGGAATACGAAATAGATTCTTCTGCTTTACTGGAAAACAAAGGATACTGTGTAAACTGGGAATATAATGGTATTTGTAATACGGGTGATAGCTTTCTTACTGAAACTGCCGATTCTCATGGAGATGTTTTCGATATGGAAGCTTATGCTCAGGCACAAGTTTGCCAAATAAAGTCTATCCCATTTATTTCTGTTAAATACATAACTGATAGGATTGGTGAGAATTCCATTAAACATTGGGAGGATAAATTGACCGATGCCCGAGTTGGACTAAGCGATTTTCTGAATAATCGTTCCCTTAAATGAAACTATTGCAGAGAACTTAATGCTTTGCGCAAAAGAAATAGCTTGTGGTAACGTTATTAATTGCAATATATCTGCAACCCTGAATGAAAAAGCTTTTGATTGTTTTAGAATGACTGGGGATAGAATTGCACGGAAGGAGAGGCTCGAACTCCCGACACCCGGTTTTGGAGACCGGTGCTCTACCAACTGAGCTACTTCCGTGTTTGCGGGTGCAAAGGTAATGTAATATTTTAGATATGCAACACTTGCCTTAATTAATTCTTATGTCTTGTGGCCCTTTTCCTTCTGTACTCAGCTTTCATCTTTGCTGAACCAGAGCCATGAGTCCCTTTTATATATGTTGTTTTTTTTGCCTTAGTCTTAACTTTTGGCTCTTCTTTTTTACTTGATGAAGAATCTTTGCCTTTCTTAAAAGCGATGCCTTCGGTTATTGCTTTCTGTATCTCTTCGTTCATTTTCAGATAGTTAAGTTTCTTATTAAAAATGTAGCCCACATAGTTGTGTGGGCTACAAAGATACGATTATTTCCTTAGGAAAGGTTATTCTGCTGATGCTTGTTTTCTTTCTTTAGGAAGTATAAGGTTTAGTATTACTCCTAGTACGGCTGCCAACCCAATGCCTGTCATTGAAAAATCTCCAAATTGGAATACGGCTCCACCTATGCCAAAGGTTAATATCAAAGATACTATAATAATGTTACGCGGGTCGCTCAAATTTGTTCTGGATTGAATGAGGTTGTTAATTCCTACAGAAGCAATCATACCAAACAAAAGCATCATTATTCCGCCTAATACAGCATTCGGAATAGTTTTCAATAAAGCGCTGATCTTTCCAACCATGGAGAAAACAATACCAGTAACTGCTGCAATTCGTATAACTGAAGGGTTTGTGATTTTAGTAAGAGACATTGCACCAATTACTTCTGAGTAAGTTGTTACTGGCGGTCCGCCTAATGTGCCTGCAACCATGCAAGCAAGTCCGTCTCCAAGCATTGTTCTGTGTAATCCCGGATCTTTAACAAAATCTTTTCCTGACACATCATTTACAGCATAGATATTACCAACATGTTCAATGATAGGTGCAATGGCTACAGGTGCCATAAAGAATATTGCTCCCCATGAGAATTCGGGAGTTATAAATTTAGGAAGTGCAAACCATGGAGCATTGACAACCTGAGTAAAATCTATTTGACCTAAGATAAGTGCTAATACAAACCCAACCACAATGCCACAAAAAATAGGAATTAATTTTAGTAATCCTTTACCTAGTAATGTAACCAGAACAGCTGTAGCTAAAGAAGCAATTGCCAGTATCCAGTTCTCTTTTGCCATGTTTACTCCAGAACTGCATAATGATATACCAATCAGGATAATAACCGGGCCTATAACTACAGGAGGAAAGAGAGTGCGGATAAAACTTGTACCTCTCCAGGCTATGATTGCACTCATTAATCCATATACTAAACCTACGGCAACAAGTCCGGATAGTGTTCCAGCCAAGCCATACAATTCAGTTGCTTTAATGATTGGTGCTATAAATGCGAAACTACTGCCCAAAAAAATAGGTACTTTACCTTTCGTTACTAAATGAAAGATTAAAGTACCTATTCCTGCCGTACAAAGAGCTGTTGAAGGATCGAGCCCAACTAACAGTGGAACTAAAACGGTTGCACCGAATGCCACAAAAAGAAATTGAACGCCAACTATTGTTTTTTGAAATGCGCCCAGTTGTTTGTTATTGTCCATAAATAAAAATGAGGGTTTATATTAAAATCGGCCAAAGGTCGTTTTTTATTTTCATACTACAAAATTGGAATCAAGTTTTTGTCTTTTTTCTAAATAGTTTTTCTGAGTGTAATAGCTTGATTTTTAAAATTTACTGGCGTATTTGTCTTTTTTTAAATTTAATAATAAAGTACTCTTTATTATTTGCTATGTTTGTTTTATACTTTAAGCGATATAATTATGTATAAGAAGATTTTCTATATAATTCTTTTTATCTTTTTGCCGTTTTTGTCTCTGAAAGGTCAAACTGCAACTGATTCATTGATTATTAGTAAAATTCAATGGAAAACTGCGTTGGTTAAAAAGGGGGTTGTTTATAGAACTGCAGAAGTAGCATCACTTTATAATGTACCACAAAATATTAATATTATTGAGATTAATGGCCGGGCTAGAAAGCTGAAAATTGGAATTGCTTCAGCTAATCCAAAGCAGAAAACAAGTGAGATGGCTATTGAGCGAAATGCTATTGCTGCGATTAACGGATCCTATTTTAATATGCAAAATGGGAAATCGGTTTGTTATCTGAGAATGGGAAAAGAGGTTATAGATACAACTTCAACTTCTGAATTTTCATTAAGGGTAACCGGAGCTATAAGAGAAAAGAAAGGGAAGATAGAGATTATTCCATGGAGCAAAAGTCTGGAAATGAATTATTCTGGCGATAATGCAAATGTTCTGGCATCCGGACCATTGATGCTTCAGAAGGGGCAAATCTGTGATTTCTCACATTGCGGTCAAGGATTTATAAATACCAAACATCCTCGTAGTGCCATTTGTATCACTAAAGATCGCAAAATCCTTTTTATAACGTTTGATGGTCGTAATCCTGGTAAGGCAGAAGGAGTGAATATTCCCGAGCTATCTCACTTCCTGAAAATATTAGGTGCAGAATATGCGCTAAATCTTGATGGCGGAGGTTCTACAACTCTTTGGACTTTGAGTAATGGTATTCTTAATATTCCTTGTGATAATAAACGGGATGTTATTGAAGGAGAACGTAAAGTTGCTAATATCTTATTTTTGTATTCGGAATAGTCGGTAATTGGTCTAACCCTTTTTTATAAAAACCTTCCTGACATATATTAATTGTTTGTCGTTGTTTACTTTAAGTGAGTAAATGTGCCCTTTTTATTTCTTTTTGATATTTTATTCTCTCCCTCATCTTCTCTGTATGAGCTTGCAAATCAATACCTTTTTAAAAATAATCAGTTTGATTATATATCTTTTGTCTAGCTTTATTTCTTATGAGATTTCATATTTCTTTTAAATACGTATTTAAAGTGATAAACTGTATGTGATTTGAGTTGTAAATATTACAATTTATCACAAGATAACTTTTTAATTATTAAATGTAAGTGGATTAGTTTGTTTAGAATGCATAATATTATATATTTGCAGAAAATGCAATCAAAAAGAAATCTAAATCTAAATATTTATATCAAAGTGATAAATCGAGAGTTGTAAAGTAATGTAATAAGTAATAAGCCATTATTTTAATTTGGCAGAAAAGAAATCATCATAAAGTATCAGTGATTGAAAATAATGGTGAAAAAGGCGGAACAGTTTAAGTGCGCAATTAGACTTCCACAATTATTCAAACTAAAATCGAAAAGGACATGAAAAGAACAGAAAAAAAACGTTTATGCTTGCTTGCTGTTGCTACAGCTCTGCTTTTATCTGCAAATGTAAAAGCTCAGAATAAAGCTGTAGTTTCAACAGGAGCTGATTTGGTTAGTGGTTATTATTGGCGTGGACAGAATTTAGGCGGTGTAAGTATTCAGCCCACAATATCAGTCGTAAAATCCGGACTTTCTTTAACTGCTTGGGGATCAGTTGGATTTGACAAAGAAGATACCCGCGAACTGGATTTTACAGTGGGGTATACAACTGGCAATTTAAATCTCGCAGTTACAGATTATTATTTTTCACCGATAAAATATTTCAATTATGCTTCTCATTCAACTTCACATGTGTATGAAGCTACTGTTGGGTATAATTTTGGCCCTTTTGCATTAAGTTGGAATACCAACTTTGCAGGAAATGATTATTATAAAAAAAATGGTGAAAGAGCATATTCTACATATGTTGAGGCTAGTGTTCCTTTTAAACTGGGGAGTACTGATTTGAAAGCAGAATTGGGTTGCACTCCCTGGGATGGAGCTTATACAACCCGAACAGATAAGTTCGCAGTAAATAATATAGCTGTATCTGCTACTAAAGAAATTAAGGTTACTGATTCCTTCTCTATTCCGGCCTTTGCCAAAGTAGCAGTAAATCCTGAAACTGAAGGAGCTTATTTTATTTTTGGAGTAAAATTCTAACATATATAACAAATTTACAAGTATGAAAAAGATTGAAGCAATTATTCGGAAGTCAAAGTTCAACGACGTGCGTAAAGCATTGCATGAAGCTGATATCGAATTCTTATCATGGTGGGATGTAAAAGGTCAGGGTACAGCTCGACAGGGTTTGATTTTTAGAGGAATAGCGTATGATATTAATGCGATAGAGCGCATTTACATCTCGTTTGTAGTTAGAAACGTGAATATGGACAAATCAATCGATGCGATATTAAAAGCTGCATACACAGGAG
Source organism: uncultured Bacteroides sp. (assembly GCF_963677945.1). NCBI lineage: Bacteria > Pseudomonadati > Bacteroidota > Bacteroidia > Bacteroidales > Bacteroidaceae > Bacteroides > uncultured Bacteroides sp. Next base: position 1,535,720 of record NZ_OY782578.1, read on the forward strand.
AAAGTGGTGATGGAAGAATTTTTGTTTCCAGCATTGAAGAGTCAATACGCATACGAACCGGAGATAGAGGTGATGAATCTTTGTATGATAAAGATAAGAAATAAGATATAATTAGGTAGGTATTAATAAATATTGAAAAGATTATGAGTCGAAAATATATAAAATATATAGCGTTTTTTCTTTTGCTGTTTTTAGGTGTTCATTCTGATATCATAGCTCAGGATTCAGTAAGTACAGCAGTGGCTGATACAACAATTGCGGTACAGACAGTTGCTGCCACTACGCCGGCGGTAGCTGCTCAGGAGGTGGCAACTTTAGATTCGGGTAATACTGCGTGGATTATAGTTGCAACTATTTTGGTATTAATGATGACAATTCCAGGGCTAGCACTCTTTTACGGTGGTTTGGTTCGTAAAAAGAATATTCTCAGTATTCTGATGCAGTGTCTTATTCTTACTGGTGTAATAAGCATAATCTGGATTGCTTTTGGATATAGCTGGGTGTTCGATACCAGTTTTAAAGCATCGGGCAATCCTTTGAGTTTTATTATTGGAGGATTTGATAAAATCTTTCTGCATGGAATTTCTACCAAAGCATTAACTACAGGTAATATTCCCGAATTGATATTCGCACTTTATCAATGCATGTTTGCAGTAATTACTCCTGCGCTTATTATTGGTGCATTCGCCGAAAGAATTAAATTTTCGGGTTTCTTAGTATTTTCAATTCTTTGGTCTATCATTGTTTATAACCCAATGGCTCACTGGGTTTGGGGAGGCGGATGGCTTCAACAGATGGGAGCACTCGACTTTGCCGGTGGAACTGTAGTTCATATCAATGCTGGTATTTCTGCTCTTGTAATGGCTGTTATGCTTGGTTGCAGAAAAGGATATAAAGCAAATGAACATACTCTTACTCCAAATAGTACTCCGTTCGTATTCATTGGAACCGCTCTATTATGGTTAGGTTGGATGGGTTTCAATGCAGGTAGTGGCTTGGCAGCTGACGGCCTGGCAGCCAATGCTTTTTTAGTTACTCATATGGCAGCATGCGTTTCGGCAGTAACATGGATGGCTTTAGAATGGTTCTTGTATAAGAAGCCCACAACAATAGGATTTTGTACAGGTGCAGTTGCCGGTTTAGTAGCAATTACTCCTGCTGCCGGAACTGTTGATGTTGCAGGATCTATTTTTATTGGTTTGGCAACAGCAGTGATCTGCTTCTGCATGGTTGCTTATGCTAAGCCTAAGTTTAAATATGACGATACACTAGATGCCTTTGGTGTACATGGTATTGGTGGAATAATCGGATCTATACTTACCGGTGTATTTGCAACTCGCGTAATTACTGGTGAAAGCGGTGCACAAGGTGCCTTGTATGGTGACTGGCACCAACTATGGGTACAGATTGTAGCAACACTGGCTGCAATTATATATAGTGCAGTTCTTACAATAATCTTGTTCTATATCGTAAATAAAACAATAGGATTGAGAGTAAGTAAACAAGCCGAATCAGATGGTCTTGATATTTCACAACACGGTGAAATCGCTTATAGTGAAAATGAATAACATTAATAGGTAATAGTTTTTCTTTAGGAAAAGTTGTTGTTTGTTGTAAAGGGATGCCTCTGTGAAGAGGCATCCTTTTTGTGTATATTTATATTTATGTATTTGCTATTTTAAGATATTAGTTAGTTGATAATCAAAAAATAAAAGCTATTTTTAGAACATAAAAGATTAATTGATAGTTTTAAATAAGTGTAGGTATCTTTAAAATTATTAGCTTAAAAATATTATGGACAAAGAACTGAAGGAGAAATTTGTGATGTTATGGAAGAAATATTTCCCCAATGCGGAATTACCCATAACGTTTCAGTATTCGGATGATACAATGGGGGTTGAGAAGGAAAAGACCGTTGAAGGACACCGGTGTGTTATTGCTCAATTGCTAAAGGTGAGAAGAGGAGAATCTGTTTATATGCAGGAAGAATGTGTGAACTGTAGAGGCGGAAAGCGCTACCTGGGATTTTCTCAGTCAATGTTTCCTGGCTTTGATTGTTTTCTTTCTCATGATGAAAATGGCGAAGGCGAACGATATAAACGTACACCAGAACTTGTAGCCGAATGTATGAAGCAGCTTCCCTTTATTTCGGTTAAAAAGAATATTATTTTCAAACGCTGGGATCGGCTGACCGAGGAAGATACTCCCCAAGGAGTTATATTCTTTGCTACTCCCGATGTGATATCGGGTCTGTTTACGCTGGTCAATTTTAACAGCACCGCTTCCGATGCCGTAATTACTCCTTTTGGGGCCGGTTGTGCTTCAATTGTTTACTATCCTTACAGAGAAGAACTAGGCGGAACAAAGCGTTCTGTTCTTGGACTTTTCGATCCTTCGGCTCGTAAATTTGTAAAAGGTGATATATTGACCTTCTCTATTCCTTTTTCAAAGTTTTCAGAGATGATTGATGAAATGGAAGAAAGCTTCCTAATTACGGATAGCTGGTCGAAAATAACAGGAAGAATGGGGCTTAAAAATCAAATAGAATAGCTTTAATTCATATATTGTTCACCAATAAATTTTAGCCCTTGGCAAATGAATTTAAATTATTAATGAAGAATTTGGGGGATACAAATAAAAAAGAGCATCAGATTATCAGTGCAATGATCAAGGCTGGATAACCCACGATCTTCAGAACCGGAATCTGACGCTCTACTATATAAAAACTAATCAAACTATTATTTTACAGAAGTCAACTTTATGTTAGCTTCTTTTTCTGCAGATCCAAGAAAAGTACCATTGCTGCTTTTTAAGTCTGCTTTAACAAAAGATACTTTTATAGAATCAGCTTTATATGTTCCATTGGTAGCACCATCAATATCACTAAAAAGAACATTGTAAGCAACGTCTACACTTCCTGTAATCTTATATTTCTTTGTAAAAGAGCCTTTATCATCAGTTTTTAATGTATCATTTTTCCAACCAGTATGGTTAGATTTTACAATAACACGAATAGAAGGAATTGCAACACCACTTTGATTTTGTACAGTTCCTTTGATAGTGTGTTCTGCGTAATTTTGAACAATTGGTTTATCATCATCATTATCGCATGACGACATCCCCAGACCAACAAAAATAGATAACCCAACAAAGAAAAGACCAGGCATATTGTGCCTTTTAATACAATTTTTCATACTTCTTTTTTTAGTATTTTCAATTAAAGAATTAAGGCTTGGCCAAGCTTTATTTGTTCTATAGATACGCAATAGAAATGCTCCAAAACAGTATTTACTGCTTTTGTATATTTGTAATTAGTCTTATTTAACATATAAATAGTTTAACTTACATCTCGGAGTTCTGTTGAAATATAAGAATAATGGAAGCGATGAACTGAATCGATGAAGCAATATGCCTATATTGTAATTTTGTGCTGCCGCTTTTGAATGAAATATTATCTTTTGAAAATCAGATATTTATATTGTTAGCGCTTTTGATTTATAAAAGTACCCCCACTAATTTATTATAACAATTACATATGATGTAAATATGTATTTTTTTAGAGGTTTTTTCTGCTTATTCTTTTTGCAAATGCATTATAAAAAACACCTGTACCAAGGCTTAGTTTAGCGATAGGTACAGGTGTTATTATTAAGAATAAGAACTTTCTATTTCATCAATATTCCCAGTTCTGAAACAGTAATAAATTGCTTGTTTCCTATTTCGCTTACAGGAACGAGTTTCAGATAACGGGCATCATACTCTTTTCCGAAACGTACAAATTGAGGTATTGGGTTGTGCATTATGTTACTGAATTCTCCGCTGCATTCACATCTGGTCCAATTCTCTCCGTCAGTACTAACAAAGAATCGATAAGTGTAGATAGTTCCCGATTTATCTTCACTACTGACCGGAGCATAAGTAAATCCCTTGATTTTGATTGTTTCTCCCATATCAATCACAAGAGGAGAAAGGGATTTGCTTTTCCAGAAAGTTTTCTGATTGTTGTCAATAGCTGCAGAAGCACCTTCTGTTAATGTTTTCCAGTTCTTTTGTGAAACATCACTTAGTTTCATATTCTCAGCTTCTTTTGAAAGAGGTTTGGCATAATAGGCGCCAACATTGCTCACATTGGCAGTGAGGCGACTTTCTTTGACTGTAATTCTAATCTTGTTGGTTGTGCAAGCCGGAAAACGAGCCAACTGCTTATAGCCTACTGTTTTTCCGCAGGCAACCTCTCTCCATTTGTTATTGTTAAATACTTCAATAACAAATGACTCAATTCGCTGACCTTTGGTGATATCTTCCTGCAGCAATACAGTGTTTATTTTAGATCCGGGTTTTAGCGTATATACTTTCGATGTTCCGGCTACAGCTTTCCATGGTTTGGTGCCATTACTAACTCTATTATCCGAAAATGTTTCTTTAATATATGCTGCAAATTCTTTCAGACGCTTTACATCGTTTTCGTGAATCAAGCCTCTTCTGTCCGGAGGAATATTAAGCAATAAAACAGAGTTGTAGCCAACCGACTGGAAATAAATATTTGTCAGTTTCTCCAGTGATTTTATCTGATTATCCTCTTCAGAATGATAGAACCATCCCGGACGGATTGAAACATCCACTTCAGAAGGATACCAGAAAAGCTCTTTTGCTTTGGCTAAAATCTCACGGCTGCCCAGATCTTTTGATTGAGCATCAATACCTAAGGCTTTGTTTACTTCTGTTGAACGTTCGTAAATACCTGGAACAAGTACTGTGGAACTCCATTCGGCGGCTCGACCCATACCGCTCTCATTGCCAACCCATCGCACATCATCACCCATAATTGCCATAACAGCATTTGGTTGCAGACGTTTGATTGTTTTGTAAAATGCATCCCAGTCATATACCTGTTTCTTTCCGTTAGGACCTTCGCCGCATGCTCCGTCAAACCACACTTCATTGACTTCACCGTAGTTAGTAAGCAATTCTGTAAGTTGTTCAATAAAATATTTGTTGTATGCAGGAGAGTCGCCATAGCAAGATGCATTCCTATCCCATGGAGAGAGATAAAGTCCTATTTTCATTCCATATTTGTCGCATGCCTTTTTCAAATCGCCAACCACATCCCCTTTACCGTTCTTCCAGTTAGAAGAAGCTACGGAATGCTTGGTTGTTTTAGTAGGCCATAAACAGAAACCATCGTGATGCTTGGCAGTAAGAATTACCATTTTAAATCCGCATTCTTTCAGGTTGCGCACCCATTGTTCTGCATCCAGTCCGGAAGGATTAAATACAGTTCCTTTTTCAGTCCCGTCACCCCATTCTCGTCCGGTAAATGTGTTTACACCAAAATGGAGAAAAGCAGTTAATTCAGTCTTTTGCCATGCAAGCTGCTGTTTCGATGGAACAAGTTTTGCAGCCATCTCTACTTTTTGTTGCAATGATGCATTTTCTGGGAAATCAAGGTGTTTTGTATAGTACTTTTCTGTTTGCGCCTGTGCGGTAAACAGAGTGAGCAATGCACCTACAATAGTAAAATTTAGTCTTTTCATTATAAAGTCATTAAAGTAATTTCAATAGATAATATGGAATGGATAAGAGGTTATTGGTAAAACATAACTTATTAGATTATTTAATTAATAAAGATTATATATTAAATTTGAACAGATACAAAAATAATATTTTTTAAAATATAAAGTTGAAATTAACTTAGTAATTAATATTTTTAGTTTTGTTAAATTGGAAATTTAATTCTATCTTTCTCTTCTTAAAACATTAAATGCTGATATTCTGTTTATATAAACAAAAAATGGAAAATATATGAAAGCAATATTATCACTAATTTTATCTATGAGTATGCCACTCTTTGCAGCTTGTGCACAGACCTCTGATAAACCTGTAAATACAGAAACAGTTAAATCGTTGGACCTTCAGCGATATATGGGTAAATGGTATGAAATTGCCCGGTTCGACCATCGTTTTGAAAGAGATTTGGTAGGTTGTACGGCAGAATACACTTTATTGCCCGATGGAAAGATTCAAGTGCTGAATAGTGGATATAAAAATGATTTCTCCGGAAAATATAAAATAGCTAAGGGAAAGGCTAAACTTCCCAATCCTGCCGACCCCGGTAAACTAAAAGTCTCTTTTTTTCTGTGGTTCTATGGAGATTATTTTGTGATGGAACTTGATAAAGATTACAATTATGTATTAATAGGAAGCAGTTCGGATAAATATCTGTGGATTCTTAGCCGTACCCCACAACTTCCGGAGCAAACACTGAATCTGCTCCTTGAAAAAGCAAAACAGCGAGGATATGATACCTCAAAGCTAATCTGGGTAAAACAAAAAGATGCTATAAATCAAAAATCAACAGTCATGAAAACATTAACTCCCGAAGAGAAAGCTGTTATTCTCAATAAAGCAACAGAAAGACCGTTTACCGGTATCTATTATAATCACCACGAGAAAGGAGTCTACAAATGCAAGCAATGTGGTGCTCCACTTTATCGTTCAGAAGATAAATTTGATTCAGGATGTGGATGGCCTAGTTTTGATGATGAGATTCCTGGTGCCATAAAAAGAATTCCCGATGCAGATGGTAAACGCACTGAGATAGTCTGTGCAAAATGTGGTGGGCATCTGGGACATGTATTTAAGGGTGAAGGTTTTACTCCTAAAAACGTGCGACATTGTGTTAACTCTGTTTCGCTTGATTTTGAACCTTCAAAATAGATAAAAAGAGAGATCCCCCAACACAGCAACACGTACTGTGACGAGGGGGATTCATGAAGAGATGGATAGGTATTAGTTAGTGCCAGCCGCCACCTCCACCGGGTGTTCCACCGGATGTGCTGCCTATTGTTGTCACAATGGAACTGGTGGTGAAAGTGGCTGATTGTGTGCCAGCATTATATGTTGTGTTTGTGTATAATCCGTGGAAATCGGTTCCACCTGATACGCTGCCGCCGGTATAAATTACGTAGCTTGTATTAGCTTTCAGGTTAGAACTACTGAATAGTAAAGTGGTATAAGCTCTTGGATTCTTGAAAGTAACGACTTCATCACCTGTAGACGATTGAATACATACCAGTTGATTCAGTGTACCAACATTTCCAATGATGGCAGAATATTGAGTACATACACTCGATGTTGGAGTACTTGTTGCGCCACCCATGCCTATAATGGTTCCGCCTGTTATTTTAAACGTATTATTATCGCAATCCAGACCTTCTTCCGGAGCGGTTGATCCGGCTGATATAATAGTTCCGCCTGTAATAGTCATTGTTCCGTTTGAGTCTATTCCATCATTTGTAGAGCTATAGCAGTAAATTGTTCCGCCATTAATAACCAACGTCTTTTTAGCATTGATACAATCATCGTAAGCATTGACTTCAATTGTCCCGTCGTTGATAATCAGATTAGTTTTGCTTTCAATTCCTTCAGCTTCACTCTTACTTGTAGTTACGGTTATTGTTCCCTTATTAATAGTGAGATCACCCATGCTTTTTATTGCTTTGCCGCTTGCACCGGAAGTAGTTATAGTAATCGTTCCGCCATTAATAATTGTATATGGAGTTATTGATGTATCAGTGCCCTCGTATGAAGTTGTAATACCATCATCCACAGTATTGACAGTTATAGTTCCGTCGTTGATTATAATAAATCCTTCATCACATTGAATACCATCACCGGATGCGTTAATGTTTATTGTGCCGCCATCAATAATAATTGCATCGTTTGTATGAATACCATCGGTTACTGCAGAAGTAATATTAATAATACCACTGCGAATCCGTATATAATCGTCGCAGCTAAGTGCATGTTTATATTTCCCGGCAAGAGCTAATGTTCCATTACCACTGAATATCAGCTGTCCTTCACTAAAGAAAGTCCCTTTCTGGTCTTCGCTGCTTGTTGCATACGAACTGCCATCGGTCAGTGTATTAGTTGTGTTATCTGCCAGAACTACAAAAATGCGTTTCTTGGATTGGATATTGATAGCCGGTCCGTCTGAGTTGGTAATAGCAACTCCGTTCAGCGTTAATTTAAGTTTATAATCACTATAAATTTTTACTCCACCGGTTAAAGTGCCGGATAAAGTATAAGCAACATTTTCTGCAGTAGACTTTATTATCACGTCCCCGTTATCCTGAGTCACCGTAACTCCGTTTCCTGCTAATGGATTGGTTACCGATAAAGTACTGCCTAAAGTTATGGCAACAGTATTGGTGAATTCAGAGTTTTCAACCAAGTCGTCAGAGTTATCTGGAGTACTTGGAGTTTCGTTGCTGGAACTCTCTTCTTCTGTTAATTCATCACCCGAGGAGCAAGCCTGAAATGAAAACAAGATGCAGAAAACAGCAAGAATAATGCTTGTTTTTTGTATTATGTTTCTTTCCAGAAATGAATAAGCAGTTTTATCGTTTGTATGCATTTGCATAATTTAAAAGTATAATGGTTATACAGATTTAATGTTCTCCATATTCTTACGAAACAAAGGTAATTTATATCATGATTACAAAAAAATATATTCAGCGAAGCTGGGATTCTTAATGTTGTATTTCCGTTTTTATTCAGTGAACCCGATTTTGCAATTCTTATGCAGAATATTCTTATCTTTGTGAAACAAACTCCGGCTTAATTATATGAATGAGAATGTTCTCGAAAAGCTAAAAGTACTTGCAGAATCGGCTAAGTATGATGTTTCCTGCTCATCCAGCGGAACTACCCGCACCAACAAGAGTGGCGGGATAGGAAGTGCTGCAGGGTGGGGGATTTGCCACAGCTTTGCTGAGGACGGACGATGCATTTCTCTCTTAAAGATAATGCTTACCAATTATTGCATTTACGATTGTGCTTATTGCATCAATCGCCGGAGTAACGATATCCGGCGAGCCACATTTTCTGTGTCCGAGTTAGTTGATCTTACCATTGAGTTTTATCGTAGAAATTATATCGAAGGACTTTTTCTTAGTTCGGGGGTAGTCCGTAATCCTGATTATACCATGGAACGACTGGTGCGGGTAGCAAAAGACTTGCGACTAGTGCACAAATTCAACGGATATATTCATCTAAAAAGTATTCCGGGTGCAAGTCAGGAACTTGTAAATGAAGCAGGATTATATGCAGATCGTTTAAGCGTAAATATTGAAATCCCTAATGAACACAGTTTGCAACGACTAGCTCCGGAAAAGGATTTTCAGAGTGTATTCAAACCAATGCAATACATTCAGCAGGGAGTCTTGGAAAACCTTGAAGAACGAAAAAAATATCGTTATGCACCTCGATTTGCTCCAGCCGGACAAAGCACTCAGATGATTGTGGGTGCTACTGCCGATACCGATAAAGATATTCTCAATCTATCCTCTTCTCTTTATGATCGTCCTAGTATGAAGCGAGTCTATTATTCAGGCTATATTTCGGTTAATGAATACGACAAACGCTTGCCGGCCTTAAAACAACCTCCATTGGTGCGCGAAAATCGTTTGTATCAGGCCGATTGGCTGCTTCGTTTTTATCAGTTTAAGGTAGACGAGATTGTGAACGATGCATATCCCGATCTTGATTTAGAGATAGATCCCAAGTTATCATGGGCATTGCGTCATCCCGAATCATTTCCTGTTGATATCAATCAGGCCGATTATGAAATGATCCTTCGGGTACCTGGCATTGGTGTAAAATCGGCAAAGCTGATTGTTGCTTCCCGCCGCTTTTCCCGTTTGGGTGCTTATCAACTCAAGAAAATAGGAGTTGTGATGAAGAAAGCTCAGTATTTTATTACCTGCAATGAACTATCCATGCGCTCTGTAAATGAAATGCATCCGGATGCTATCCGACGTCTGCTCACGGTTAAACCAGGTAAAAAAGTAGATGACAGACAGCTGATCTTACCATTTAAAGAAGAGTAGAATGATAACTTTTATCTATGATAAAACCTTTGAAGGATTGCTGACTGCTGTTTTCGATGCTTATTACCGAAAAACATTTCCCGAGGCATTGGTGGCAGAAGGAGAACCATTGCCGCTTTTCTGTGATGAAACATATACAGTTATCTCAGACAACGAAAAGTCGGAACGCGTGTGGAAAGGATTGCAAAAGAAACTTTCCCGCACAGCTTTATCAGCTCTTACAGCTTGCTGGCTTTCAGAACTTCCGGAGATTGATATGCTTCTTTTTCGTTATATTCGTAAAAACATAGATTCACCTAAGTCGGTAGAAATGAACTTTGGAGATCCGGATGTGCTCGAAATAGCAAAGATCTATAAAAAAGTAGATTGTGAAAGAGAACGGGTTCTTCAGTTCCTCCGTTTTCAGAAAACGGTTGATGGTACTTACTTTGCCGCTATAGAACCAATGTATAATGTCTTATCACTGGTAGTGGGCCATTTTCAGGATCGTTTTGCCGACCAGAAATGGTTGATTTATGATTTGAAACGTGAATATGGCTACTATTACGATCTTTCCACTGTTACCGAAGTTCGTTTTGAGGAAAAAGAATCCCATCTGTTGACCGGTATGCTGGGCGAAGATCTTATGATGCATGATGAAAAGCTCTTTCAGCAGATGTGGAAAGAATATTTTAAGTCAATAGCTATTAAAGAGCGTATTAACCCCCGGCTTCATCGCCAACACCTTCCTGTCCGATTTTGGAAGTATCTCACAGAAAAGCAAAAATGAAACTTTTTGGTTGTTATAAGTTTAAATATATTATAAAACTTGCAATTTTATTTCATTTAAGTTACTTTTAAAAGATTTTATAGCATAAGTCATTGTTTTAGAACTAATTGATGTTTTTTTTGTTTATACTTGATATAAATAAGGAATATATTATGGTATATGATTTAGCAATTATAGGTGGCGGACCAGCAGGATATAATGCTGCTGAAAGAGCCGCTTCAGGAGGAATTAAAACAGTTCTTTTTGAAAAGAATGCAATAGGGGGAGTCTGTCTCAATGAAGGTTGTATCCCAACCAAAACTCTACTCTATTCTGCAAAAATATTGGATAATATTAAAAGTGCTTCTAAATACGGTATACTTGCCGATACTAATCCCGGATTCGACTTTGAAAAGATTATGAGCCGTAAGAATAAGGTGGTTAAAAAACTCACTTCCGGTGTTGGTATGAAACTAAAGGCTTATGGCGTTCATCTTGTTGAAGGTACAGCGATTATTCAGGGTGAGAAAAATGAAACGATTAGCATATCTTGTAATAATGAGATTTACTCAGTCAAGTTCCTGCTACTCTGTACAGGCTCTGAAACGGTAATTCCTCCTATCAAGGGATTATCCGAAACTGAATACTGGACTTCCAAAGAAGCACTTGAACTAAAAGAACTTCCTAAATCTCTTGCTATCATTGGTGGTGGGGTTATCGGGATGGAGTTTGCTTCTTTCTTCAACAGCATGGGTGTTAAAGTTACTGTTATAGAAATGCTGCCGGAGATATTGGGAGCTATGGACAAGGAAACCTCTGCAATGCTCCGAGTGGATTACACTAAGAAGGGAGTACGATTTCTGCTGGGAACCAAAGTCACAGAAGTAGCAACAGGAAAAGTCTTTGTTGAAAAAGATGGTAAGCAGGAGACTATTGAAGTCGAAAAGATTCTGGTTAGTGTAGGACGCAGACCAGTAACTACCAATCTTGGTCTTGAAAATCTGCATGTTGAATTACAGAAAGGTGGAGTGAAGGTTAATGAATATATGCAGACCAGTCACCCCGGAGTCTATGCTTGTGGAGACATAACCGGATTCTCACTACTGGCACATACAGCTATTCGTGAAGGAGAGGTTGCAGTTAATCACATTCTGGGAATTGAGGATAAGATGAATTATGATTCCGTTCCGGGAGTAGTGTATACCAATCCTGAACTTGCCGGAGCCGGAAAAACAGAGGAAGAGTTAAAAGCAAGCGGTACAGATTATCATGTTCTGAAGTTGCCGATGGCTTATTCAGGTCGGTTTGTTGCCGAAAATGAATTGGGCAACGGACTCTGCAAACTGATCACAGACAATGAGGAACATATCATCGGTTGCCATTTGTATGGCAATCCTGCATCTGAGCTGATTATAAGCATGAGTATGGCTATCGACAGAAAACTGACGGTAGAAGATCTGAAGAAACAAATATTTCCGCACCCTACGGTGAGCGAGATAATCCGTGAAAGTCTGTTTATCTGATCAATTAACAATCAAAACATTACTAAGATGCTTTGCATAAACAATCCATATACAGATGCCTGGTTCAATCTGGCGGCAGAAGAATATCTCCTTCATTCTTTTCAGGAGAATGTATTCATGCTGTGGCAGAATGAACCATCAGTCATTATTGGCAAACATCAGAATGTATGGGCAGAAGTTAATATGGATTTTGTGAGAGATCACCGCATCAAAGTAGTAAGAAGATATTCCGGTGGCGGTGCTGTGTATCATGATGCCGGCAATCTGAATTTCACCTTTATTGAAAACAGTGATAATGCTGATTTTAATAAATACCTTATTCAGATTCAGAATTTTCTTAGGGAAATAGGAATCAATGCTGAGGCCGACGAACGGCGGGGATTAAATATTGATGGACTGAAAATATCGGGAAGTGCACAATGCATCCATAAAAAACGGGTAATGTATCATGCTACGCTACTCTATTCAACGGACTTATTGAGTCTTAATGCTGCATTAACTTCTTTACCAACTCAACAGAATGATGTTGCATCGTCACGTTCGGTTTACGTAAAATCTGTAAGAAGTACGGTTACCAATATTAAGGAATACGTACCAGACAACATGCAAATCAGTAATCTGAAAGAACTGATTATGAATTACTTTCTAAATAATGAAATCAATAATAAGATATATACATTCAATGAAAAAGACCTGTCGGCTATCAAACAATTAAGTAGGGAAAAATATTCCACATCCGACTGGAACTTTAATGCATCATATTTAAAATAATCAAAAAACATTAGCTATGGCTACATTTGAAATAAAAATGCCCAAATTGGGTGAAAGCATAACAGAAGGAACCATAATGACATGGTCGGTTAAAGCAGGCGATGTTATTAATGAAGACGATATATTGTTTGAAGTAAGTACTGCCAAAGTTAGCGCAGAAATACCTTCTCCCGTTGCAGGAAAGATACTTCAGATACTTTTCAATGAAGGTGATACCGTTGCTGTTGGTACGGTGGTGGCAATCGTGCAGCTTGAAGGAGATTCGGAAGAAGAAACACCAGAAGTTGCTGAAAGTACAGCTGCGAAAGAAGAAGCTCCGGCATCTTCCGCTTCACCCATTAAGAACGTGAAAAGTGAAGAAGCCAGGTGGTATTCTCCCATTGTACTTCAGATAGCTCAGGAAGCTCAACTCTCTAAAGAAGAACTTGACAGTATTCCCGGCACCGGCTACGAAGGACGTTTAAGTAAAAAAGATATAAAGACTTATGTGGAGCAGAGAAAGAAAGGCGTTCAACCGGCTGCTCTTGCTGCCCCGCAGAAAGCTGTTTCAGCAGAACCGGCACTTGTTGCATCATCTAAACCTGAAACCGTTTCTCAACCTGTTGCTATAGAATCCAAACCGACTCCAGTAGCACCTGTTATACCTGTTTCCGATGGTGACGAAGTAGTCGAAATGGACTTTGTCCGCCGTATCATTGCCGATCACATGGTTATGTCAAAACAAGTATCGCCGCATGTTACAACGGTGGTCGAGGTTGATGTTACTAAACTGGTGCGTTGGCGTGAACGCAACAAAGAATCATTCCAACGCCGTGAAGGCATCTCTCTCACATACATGCCTGCTATTGTTGAGGCTGTTACAAAAGCCCTTGCAGAATACCCATACGTCAATGCATCTGTAGATGGTTATCGTATGATACTGAAAAAGAAAATAAATGTCGGTGTGGCAGTATCACTCAATGATGGTAACCTCATTGTACCGGTAATACACAATGCAGATAAACTAAGCCTTAGCGGACTGGCAGGAAGTATTGATACACTGGCGGCAAAAGCACGTGCCAATAAATTATCACCGGACGATATTCAGGGCGGAACCTTTACCATAACAAACTTTGGTACTTTCAAGAACATCATAGGCACACCTATTATCAATCAGCCGCAGGTTGCCATTCTGGGTGTTGGATACATAGAGAAAAAACCGGCGGTAGTCGAAACTCCCGAAGGCGATACCATTGCCATCCGTCATAAAATGTATCTCTCACTTTCTTATGACCATCGCATTGTTAACGGTGCAATGGGAGGTGCATTCCTCAGACACATAGCCGATTACCTTGAGAACTGGAACGGATAGTTCAAAACACTTAAAAAGACAAAGTATGAAAAAGTACGATATAAAATCCACAGATAAAGAGACACTCAGAAAGTGGTATTACCTCATGACACTTGGTCGCATGATTGACGAGAAAGCACCTGCTTATTTACTTCAATCATTAGGCTGGTCGTTTCATGCCCCCTATGCCGGGCATGACGGTATACAACTTGCCATGGGACAAGTCTTTACCAGAGGAGAGGATTTCTTTTTCCCCTATTACCGTGACTTGCTTGCCGCCCTTTCTGCCGGAATGACTGCCGAGGAAATTATCCTTAACGGGTTATCCAAAGCAACCGACTTAACAAGTGGCGGGCGTCACATGTCCAATCATTTTGCCAAGATGGAATGGAATATTGAAAATATCTCATCGGCTACTGCAACCCAGGATCTTCATGCAGTAGGAGCAGCCCGCGCCATGGCCTACTATGGACATAAAGGAGTAGTTATAGCCTCACACGGAGAATCTTCCGTATCCGAAGGGTTTGTTTACGAAGCAATCAATGGAGCAAGTACAGAACAGCTGCCTGTAATCTTTGTAATAGAAGACAACGGATTTGGTATATCCGTTCCTAAAAAAGACCAGACATCCAATCCAAAGGTTGCTGCTAATTTTTCCGGATTCAAGAATCTTAAGATCATCTATTGCAACGGCAAAGATGTGTTCGATTCCATGAATGCTATGGCTGAAGCCCGTGAATATGCAATTACAAAGCATAATCCGGTTATTGTTCATGCCAACTGTGTGCGTATTGGCTCGCACTCTAATTCAGATAAACATACCCTGTATCGTGATGAAGATGAACTGGCATACGTAAAGGCTGCCGATCCACTACAGAAATTCAGGAGAATGTTATTGCGCTACGAACGATTTACTGAAGATGAACTAAAGAAGATTGAAGAAGAGGCAAAGAAAGAACTGAGTGCCGCCAATAAGAAAGCCATTGCAGCACCCGATCCCGATGCCTCTACGGTACTCGATTATGTTCTTCCCGAACCATATAAACCACAGGTTTATGTTGACGGAACCCATAACCAGGAAGGAGAGAAGAAGAGTATGGTTACAGCTATCAATGAAACATTGAAGGCTGAGTTCAGACACAATCCCGATACTTTCCTCTGGGGACAGGACGTGGCTAATAAAGATAAGGGCGGAGTGTTTAATGTAACCAAAGGCCTGCAGCAGGAATTCGGTGTTAAAAGAGTTTTCAATGCACCCATTGCAGAAGATTATATCGTGGGTACCGCCAATGGTATGAGCCGCTTTGATCCTAAAATACGAATTGTTATTGAAGGAGCCGAGTTTGCCGATTATTTCTGGCCGGCAGTAGAGCAATACGTTGAGTGTACACACGAATACTGGCGAAGCAACGGACAGTTTGTGCCAAATATAACGTTACGTCTAGCTTCGGGAGGATATATTGGCGGAGGACTTTATCATTCACAAACCTTGGAGGGTGCGTTGACCACACTTCCGGGTGCACGCATTGTCTATCCTTCTTTTGCCGATGATGCCGCGGGATTGTTACGTACCAGCATGCGTTCAAAAGGATTCACCCTCTATCTGGAACCCAAAGCACAGTATAATGCAGTGGAGGCAGCAACTGTGGTGCCCGATGATTTTGAAGTACCATTCGGGAAGGCGCGTATTCGTCGGGAAGGAACCGACCTCAGTATTATCACCTATGGTAACACTACCCATTTCTGCCTTACCGTGGCCGATCGCCTGGCAAAAGAATCCGGTTGGAATGTAGAAGTGATCGATCTTCGTTCACTTATTCCGCTCGATAAAGAAGCCATTTTTGAATCAGTGAAGAAAACCAGCAAAGCACTGATAGTGCATGAAGACAAAATCTTTTCAGGATTCGGTGCCGAGATTGCAGCAATGATAGGAGAGGAGATGTTCCGTTATCTCGATGCCCCCGTTCAGCGGGTTGGTTCAATTTTTACCCCGGTAGGTTTTCATCCTAATTTTGAAAAAGCGATTCTTCCCGGTGAGGAACGCATTTACAAGGCAGCCAAAAGTTTACTGGAATACTAACAATTAAAGATATTTGCAATGAAAAAGATTGGATTATTTTATGGAACAAGCACTAAGAAAACAGCCGCAATAGCGCAGCAGATACAAGCTGCATTTGGCAAAGAAGATCTGGATATTGTTCCTATCGAGAGTGCATGGAAAGAAGAGTTCCTCACTTACAGCTATCTGATAGTAGGCACTTCAACATGGTTCGATGGCGAACTACCCACCTATTGGGACGAGATAATACCCGAGCTTACATCACTTGAACTTCAGGATAAAAAAGTAGCCATATTCGGCCTCGGAGATCAGGTAAACTATCCCGATAACTTTGTTGATGGAATAGGGCTCCTGGCCGAGGCATTTGAAACAGCTGGAGCTCAACTTGTGGGGCACACCTCTACCGAAGGATATTCATTTAATCACTCTCAGGCACTAAAAGAAGGTAAATTTCTTGGTCTGGCACTAGATGTTGAAAACCAACCGAAACAAACGGAAAAAAGAATTCACGACTGGGTAGATCAACTCAGAAAAGAATTCTTTTTATAAACACTTTTTTAAATCTAAAAAACAATGAATTATGGAAACAAAGAAAAAAGTACCCCCTCAGGGATATAACACATTAACGCCATATCTAAATATAAAAGGCGCAGATAAAGCCATTGAATTTTATGAGAAAGCATTTGGTGCAAAAGAAATCATGAGGCTTTCCATGCCCGATGGAACTGTTGCACATGCCGAAATAGAAATTGGAGATTCAAGATTTATGCTGGCAGAAGAAAACCAGCAATGGGGCAATCTAAGTCCCCTGTCGTTGGGTGGTTCACCCGTAACTCTCTGCTTGTATGTAGAAGATGTTGATACTGTTTTTGCAAAAGCCCTTAAAGAAGGAGCAACAGTAACAGACGGAATGGAAGTAAAAGATCAGTTTTACGGTGAACGCGCCGGAAGTCTAACCGATCCTTTTGGTCATAAATGGTCAATAATGACACACATTGAAGATGTTTCAACAGAAGAAATGCAAAGACGAATGGATGCTATGTTTTAATAAACGCCAGGGGTTATTTAACCCCTAGCAATTCCACTTCAAAAATCAGGGTAGAGTAGGGTTTAATTTTCCCTGCCGCCCTGGTTCCGTATCCAAGTACGTACGGAATATAAATAATCCAGCGCGAACCAAGAGGCATAGCCTGCAAAGCTTCCTGCCAACCAGTAATAACCTCATTCAAACGAAATGATTCCGGACGTTTGCGGCTGAAAGAATCATCAAATACCGTTCCGTCAATCAACGTACCTTTATAGTGAACTTTCACCATACTTTTAGCTGTAGGTACTGGTCCTTTACCTTGTAATATCACTTTGTACTGCACTCCGCAAGGCAATTCCATTACTCCTTCTTCGTTCAGGTTCTCTTCCAGGAAGCGCATATTTGCTTCTTTGTAATCTTTATGTTTCAGGCTCATATATTTTATTTATTTGTTTTTAATTTGTTCAACTTTTCAGTGATAATATTCTTATAAACTTCTTTCATATCATTCGGCAAAAATGAATTATCTATAAATGCCAACCATTTAGGTAAAGCCTTTTCAAACTTTCCGAAGATGTTTTCAATAATTTTATCTTCAAGCTCCGAAGCCTTGAAAGCCTTGATAAAATCCTCTTTCTTTAACTTCTTTTTCTTCCCATTCAGGTTTAAGGCCAGTTCCTCTGTATCTTCGGGCATAACTAAAGTGGTTGAAAGCATGTCGTATCCGGGAGTTAATGAATAAACCCCTTTAGAAATACTATACAGGGAGAAATTTTTGAGATGCATGTCTGCATTTCCGGTAATCCATGAAAACAGAACCTGCTCCCAGAAATTAATAACATCAAGTTTGGCAATAGTGGAATATTTGAATATAACCTTTGCTATCTGTTCATAAGATCCCTTGTATTTGTACTCAGTCAACCGTTCAGATAACTGACACATATCCTCCATGTGAAATTTTCCTCCATTCTTCTCTCTGTCAATCCTTCTGGTTATATAGCACAGCTCGCCATCCTTAAATCTTATAAGTGAATGAGGCACCACTTTTATTTTCGCTATCTCGGCCAGATGCATTGTTAAATCCTCTACTTCAGGAAGATTTCTGTATTGCTCTGTTTGAGGTTTTAGTATAAACCGCCCCCATAATCCTACAATAGTAAGTCGTTCAGATTCACCTTTTCGGGTGTTGTCTATGTCTACAGATAATTTAGCCTGCACCCCGGTTAAGATTGTTTTACTCCTTACTACCTGTTCTCCCAATGTTACAAGATCTTTGCGGTCATAAGGAAGAATCGGTGGTATAGATGTTCCGAATATCTTTTTCGAGCAGGCCGGATGGAAGTCGTTACCTTCTTCTGTTTCTTTATAACAATACAAACACTTTCCCATAAATTATTCCTCCTCCTCAATAGGTATAACGCTAACAGCACCAATGCAATCTTTACAGCAGGCCATTAATAAAGACATCCGGTCACGCTGACTTATTTTCCAGCTACGTTCGGCTATACCAAGCAACCAACCTTCAGGAATCAGTCCGTCAAAAAAAGGAAAGAGCACACTATTATGATAAGGCTTATCCGTCAGAGGTAAAGTAAGACTTATAGCTTCAGCGTCTTCCTGTTTCAGATAGCTGTCGTCATAACAGAACGTAAATCCATTCTCGTCCTCGATTAGTATACCGGCCAGCTGACTATGTATTTGTATTTTTGCCTGCTTCATACACCAAAGTTATCTTTATTCATAGGCACAACACCCACTTCGGAACCAAAAAGATTCAGAATCTGATTTACTTTGTCAAGGCGTAAAGACTGCTTTCCTCGTTCCAGTTCACGTACAAAACGAAGTCCCACACCCGATTTCTCCGATAAATCAACTTGCGTAAGATTATACTGTTTACGCATCTGTTTTACGTATTCAGAAAGAGATAGATATTCCATATTATACCCGTTTGGGTACAAATATAGCAATTAATATATATATTGTACCCTTTTGGGTATAATTTTATGATTTTATGGGTTGTTTGTACCCGATTGGGTATAAAATAGGGCTTTATAAATATTGGTTGAATGCAGTTTAAACACTATTTATCTGAAAGTGTCTTTTGTTCCAATGCTCCCTTTCTTATAATGCAGACAGCATTTTCATAAGGCGCACTTGTTTTTTGCCAGTAATTTAAAAGAGATTGTCTGGCAATTTTTAATTCTTCTTTGCTGTAAGCGTTATACAATGCACTCGGAGAACTGAAATAGCGATGCTCTCCAGTCTCTTTTAATTCTAAATGAATAACCCTTTTTCCTTCCATGATGCAAATATAGCAGAAGTATTTCTATAGAAAAAAAATAATACTTTTTTATTGATATTTAATCCGTAAAATGTTATTATATGATATAAAAAATACTATATTTGTATTGTTGAATTAATAAAAATAGTTATGGTATACACAATGGATGGCAAGTTGCAATCTGAGAATTCTTCTATACGAACAATCTCAATTTCTAATCAGAATAGGACTAAGTGGTTAACTAATATGCCAGTGCTTGGCTGGACAGATAATCCTCACCTTGCACTTGTATTTGAAAGTGAGAGAGATGCCGTATGCTTTGAAGAATCTGAAGAGATCAGAGAATTTCTGGAAAATGAACTCGAAGAATTGGTATGGAGTAATACATTTGAGACTATTTATCAGTAATATATTAATTTAAAAAATAATAATACTATGACAGACTACAGCACCTGCAAGGAAAGAGATGCTTTTGATCAGGCCATTTACGATCTTATAAACGAATATTTGCAGGACTCATCTTTTTATCCTGATAACGCATATCTTGCAATAAATACCGCTTCAAAAGAAATACAAATTGGTGCATTACAAGAATTTGATGCCAATTGGAAAACGTATCCCATTGAAGAACTACTCCGTGAAAATGAAGATAAGACAACGAAAGAGGTTGATATTGATGTAACCTTTGATATTGCTTCCGAATATTTCTTTGTTAGATAAAAAGGCTGTATTTTTGCGTTATATAAGCATAACCTATAACTATAGAATCATGTCAGACGTTCATTCCAAAGGAACACGAAGTTACAATATGTCTATGATTAAAGGCAAGAACACGAAGCCCGAGATGATAGTACGTAAGTATCTTTTTAGCAAAGGATTCCGTTATCGTGTCAATGTGAAAAAACTACCAGGAAAGCCGGATATTGTATTGCATAAATACCGGACAGTGATTTTTATAAATGGATGCTTTTGGCATGGGCACAAAGATTGCAAATACTTTGTTATGCCTAAGACACGAACTGAGTGGTGGAAAGCAAAGATAGATAAGAATATTGTCCGTGATGCAGAAGTAAGAGATAAACTTCGTTCTATGGGATGGCGAACAATGGTTGTGTGGGAATGTCAGCTTAAACCAAAGCAGCGTGAAAATACTTTGAGCGAAATTGCATCGCTTCTTGAAAAAACATTTCTAGAACTTTATAAGAACTGAGGTGTTTTAAATAAATAACTGAAAATACAATTTAGTAGTTTGATAATAAAAGAATACTTTTGAATTAGGAATTAGTATTTATCCGATAAAGCATTTGTTAACATTGTTTTTATAATGCCGTTTTCTAATAAATTTAAAACAAGCTTTTATTTTTAGATGTTTATCAAAATGCTTTTTATATATTTGTAAATGATTAGAAAATGAAACGTCATTTAACAAGCAGGTTTTACAGTAACAACTATAAAACCTGCTTGTTAGTTTATTTTTTTAATAGAGAAAAAATATTAATAATAAAATATATATATTGGTTACAAAGTTATTGTAATCCAAAATGTTAAATAAGGGAATAAATTATTTTATTCAATAATAATTAATGAAATCAGAAAATAGAAAAATTCGTTTTATAGATTTATTTGCAGGAGCAGGAGGGTTATCCGAAGGTTTTATCAGGCAGGGGTTTGAACCTGTTGCGCACGTAGAAATGGATAAAGCAGCTTGTAATACTTTACGAACCAGAACAACATATCATTATCTTAGGAAAACTGAAAAATTTAATTTGTATATAGATTATTTGAAAAGTCGGATTACCAGAAAAAAATTATATTCTTATTTACCTGAAGAACTTAAAGATTCTGTGATTAATTTGGCTATTGGAAAAGAGAATAATGAACAGATATTTTCTCGAATAGATAAGCTGAAAGGTAATGAACCAATTGATCTGATTGTTGGCGGACCACCTTGTCAGGCATATTCTTTAATTGGCAGAGCAGCCGACAAAAATAAGATGAAGAAGGATGACCGTAACTTATTATATGTTCAGTATGGTGAATTCTTAAGAAAATATCAGCCCAAGTACTTTGTTTTTGAAAATGTAATTGGTCTTTTATCTGCGAAAGCAGCTGAAGGTGAAAGATATTTGGATAGGCTTATAGAATTGTATAGAGAAATTGGTTACGAAACAGAATACAAAATACTTCAGGCTAGTGATTTTGGCGTTTTGCAAAAAAGAAAAAGAGTAATTCTTATTGGAAAAAAAGGAAAGGAAACTGGGTTCTATCCAGAGTTTATTCCTCATAAATCAGATGTACTTGTTGAAGAAATATTTAAAGGATTACCATCTCTGAAAGCAGGAGAAGGAAATCTTCTATCAACAGATTACACTACCCATGAAGAAACGGGATATCTTTTTGATAAGAAGATAAGAAGTGGGCTTGATTTTACAACATTGCATATTGCGCGTCCAAACAATGAACAGGATAAAGAAATTTATAGAATTGCAGTAAACAAGTGGAATGCTAAAAAAGAAAGACTAGACTACAATGATTTGCCTGACAGATTAAAAACGCATAAAAACAGACATTCATTTTTTGATCGGTTTAAAGTCGTGGCATCTGATTTACCTGCAAACCACACTGTTGTAGCGCATATAGCTAAGGATGGGCACTATTATATTCATCCTGACATAAATCAAAATCGTTCTTTAACACCTCGAGAAGCTGCTCGTTTACAATCATTTCCTGATGATTTTTATTTTGAAGGTCAGACAGAAAAACCAAGTAGAACTTCTGCATTTAAACAAATAGGGAATGCAGTTCCGGTATTATTAGCAGAAGAAATAGCAAAAAGAATGAAAAAACTGATTTAAAGTATTGAAAACACAAACTATGAAATCACATCTGTTAATCAATAATTTTTTGGAGGATAATTCTGAAATGAATATGCAAGCTTTAGTCAATTATACTAGAGAGTTTGATTTGACTGATAGTGAAATTGTATTATTGGCAAAAGGTCTGGCATATTCAGGGTTTACTTGTTCTTTTAAAGATGAAATATTGTTTGATATACCATCGACTGGAGGACCAGCTTCGCTATCTACATTGATTTGCCCAATATTTTTAAAAGTATTAGGCAATAAAGTTTTAAAACTAGGGGTTCCAGGAAGACCAGCTGGTGGAATTGATGTTTTAAGTCAAATTAAAGGTTATAATGTTAATCCCAATAATCATCAAATAGAAAAGTGGCTAAAAAAAAATAATTATGTACACTTTTTAGCAAATCATAATTATACCCCTGCAGATGCTAATTTATTTAACTTTAGAAAAAATAATAATGCCTTAGATATACAGGCGCTTGTAATTTCTTCATTATTGTCAAAAAAAATAGCAGTAGGATTAACTCATGTTGGTCTTGATGTTAGAGTTTCTACTTTTGGAAATTTTGGAAAAACATGGGATGAAGCTCGTCAAAATGGACTCAGATTTAACAGAATAGCAGCAATTTTGGGTATACAATCGAAATGTTTTCTAACAAATGGAGAAATTCCACAACAACCTTATATTGGCAGAGGTGAATCAATTCTTGCTTTAAATAATATATTTTCTAAAACAACAGACAATTATCTATTAGAACATATAGAACAATGTTTTATTATGGCAAATTCACTTAGTGTTTGTAAAAGCAATAACGGTTATTCTGTAGATGATGTTCGTGAAGCATTTTATGACAATATTAAAACTCAAGAAGGTTTAATTTTATCTTTTGAATTAATAGCTGAGAATATTGATGTTCAGCACAAATATAATATCTATGCAAGTAAAGATGGTATTTTATCAATCAATTTAGAAATATTGAGAAAATCTATACAAAATATTCAGTTGAAAAGTAGTGATGCTTTTTCTGATAACTGTGGTGTAATATTAAAGATTAAACCAAATACTTATGTAAGAAAAGGCGAGATAATTGCTACGTTTAGATGCGAAGATAAGTATAAGGATATATTTGAAGAGAATCTTAGTTCTGTATTTACTGTGAACTCCTACAAAGTAAATATTAATAGTTTTGAAGAAATAATATAATGGAAAAATACTGCTGTTTTAATTGTCCACAAAGTGATTATAGTGAAAAGTCTTTAACTGATTTATGTCCCAAATGCTCTTTGCCTTATGGGTTTCCTTTAAATGAAGGTAGCGCTCCCAAAGAAATTGATAATTATAAAGTAATCAAAGCCTTAAGTAGAGGATTTTATGGAGCTACGTATATAGTTGAGAAAAAAACTTCTATTCGTACAAAAAAAATGGTATTTAAAGTTGTTCCTCAAAAAGTTTATGAATTCTTTGGTAAGAATTTTGAAGATGAATGTAGATTTCATGCTATAGCCGCAGATGGAGCACAACACATTGTTGATATTGATGAAATTTTTGATACTGAGATTAATTTTGGTGACACAATTATCTCCTGTCATGTTGCAATCCTAGAGTACATTGAAGGAGATACCTTAAAATCATTACTTGAAAGTAGTGAACCTCTTAAAGCATCAACCATAGGACAAATAGCAATAGACCTATTAAAAATTTTGTCCGAACTACATACAAAGCAATTATTTCATAATGACTTACATCCAGGCAATATTATTTTGCAAAAATTGAAAGATGATTATAAACGTGTTGGTGAATTGGATGAGTATATAAAGGCTGTAGCAATTGATTTTGGGTCATTAAGAGATAAGACACAAAGTGGAGATAATTCAAATAGAGTAGGGGATTTGCATTGGGTTGCCAGAACTTTGAATATTTTGAGTCAAAAGATTTTAGAGAATCCTTATAATTCAGAGGAAAGAGATTATAGACTTGCAGGATTATTAGAAGAGCGCGCCCATATTCTGTTTCCACGTGTAACTAGTCAAAGAATATATGAATTTGATGAAGTTATAACTCAAATCAAAAATGCATTTATTCAAGTTGATTCACCATGGCGTCAAACCCTTAATCTTAGAAACTTTAAAGACTCTTATAATGCTCAAACAATGGCTCCATGGTTTGTACCTAATTTATTAGTAGATGATGATGACAGATGGATTAGTGAAATTAGTAATAAAGGGCCACAAGTAATTACTGGAATGCGTGGTTGCGGTAAAACGATGCTATTAAGAGCGCTTCAATTTCATGCAAGAGCTATTCCTCGAGATTCATCAGTTGAGAAAAATGACAGCAAATTAATTGTTAAAAGGTTACAAAGTGAAGAATATCTTGGTCTATATGTTTCATGTACCCGTTTACTTGACAAATTAGGTGAACAAGATCAACCTCTTCATGAACCATTTACTCGATTATTTTTAGCTTATGCTTTGGAAGCAATAAACGCAATTCGGCATTTGAGAGAACTTGATCGTACAATAATTAATCAGAATTCTTTTAAAATCATTGCTGAAGCAATAACAAGTCATGTTGAAGGAACTGTAGAACTAAGTAAACTTCTTTTGGAACACGAAATTGAAAAATACATAAAAAATGCCATAAATAGCCTAAGTAAGGGAGAAGAAAAATTCACAATAAAAGCAAATCCTGCAATTGTATTTCCTCAATTAGCTAATGCATTTAGAATGTGTTCTACAATTTGGCAAAATAGTTATATTTTTTTCTTGTTGGATGATGTCTCTACTAGATTTTTGAATGATCAAAATATTATTCGTCTTGTATCTTCTTTATTATTTCAAAATGAATTTTGTTCTTTTAAATTTACTACTGAAGCTCAAACTCTCGAGATGGTCATTAATTCCCCAGGGAATATAGAACAAGCTAGAATAGGAAGGGATTATAATGTCTTTGATTTAGGCTATCAAGTTAATGAAAAGGTTCATTCAAATAAGAAAGATGGCATTGCTTTTGTTGAAAAAATACTTTATAAAAGAGCAAATTTTCATAATAGTCATCCTAAGAATATTACCCCTTCGCAAATTTTAGGTGATGCAAGTCTTCAATCAATTGCAGAGAATATAGCTAAACCAAGTAAAGCTTCTGAAAAGAAAGGATTATATCATGGAATTACGGCTTTAGCAGGAGTTTGTGTCGGAGATATTGGTGATATTATCACTCTTTATGAAATGATTTTAAAGAAGCGTAATTTCGAAACTCCAGTATCGCCTGTTAATCAAAACGAATGTTATCTTGAGCTGTGTAATTCTAGACTTTTTGACATTGATCGTCGAGAAAGTCGATTATTTGACTTTGCAGAAGCATTTGCAGAAGCAGCTCATTATTTGCTTATCCAATCTTATAAGCAGAGCAAAAAAACTTCAAACATAAGGTTAAGGCAGTATTCTTCGATTTTCATTAATGTATCAAATGGTGATACCATAAAACAATACAAGCAGGTAAGAGAATTAATAGATGCTGGGATTTTTAACTTTTCAGGAGGCCCACAGGCATCAAGAACAAATAGGCAGGGGGTTAAACCTCAACAACAATTCAAACTAACTTATAGAAAATTGTATGGGATTAACAAACATATTGGTTTGGCTCAATCCGATAGATTCGAATTGTCAGGAGAATCTTTAGAAGAATGGCTGAATAATCCTAAAAAAGGAAAAGATATTTTGATCAGAAACTTAAAGAAAGGAACTGATGAAATCGAAGTTGATGGTCTAGCGGATATTGATGATAGTTCTAAAGTTGAATTAGATAAACCATATCAAATGTCATTTTTTGATGAAGATCTTTTTGGAGATGAAACAGATGATCAAGATGAAATAACAACAATTGAAAACATAGCAAAAGATAAAACTCCAAATGTTTCAACCATCACTTACAGTAAGCTTAAAAAAAATGGTATTTATCAAATAATGGTAGGCCTTGGATTTGAAGAATGTACTTTAAAATCGTTTGAGAATATATTACAAATAGCTCCTCAGAATGCTACCTTAATAAAATTTAAAGAAGAAGGTAAATCAAAAGAAATGGTTGATAGATTAAGTTCTTTAAATGTAGTAATGAACACAGTTGAATATTCGGATGTTATTACTGGAAATTTGAATCTTTATTCTGAAAATACTCTTTTTGATATAACAGGATTGCCTCAATCTATAATTTTCACCTCAATACGTAACTCTCTTATTAATCAAGAGAACGTAAATTTTGCTTATACTAGTGCCGAAATTTACTATCCATTAAATGAAGATATAGAAACGCTCTTGTTAAAGCACGAAGCTAAAGATAAAACTTATTTTTTAGAATCATTATCAGACATTTTGAAAGGAGAGCAAGGGCCATATAAACTAATTCCATTACTTCCTAAAGAAATTAATCCTGCTGCGAGAAGAGTGTTGGTTGCATTTTCATCTCCAAAACATGAGAGATTATTTACTTTGTTGGATGAACGGGAGTATGATAAGATTTTAATTATAGTTCCAACTGAAGATGGACCAAGAAATAAACTCGCAAGAATAGCAGCAGAGGTTGTTGTGAGAAAATTTAACCATGCAGAGATAAAGGAATTTGGAGGTGATAGTTTACAAGAGCTTATGAAATATTTGTCACTCCAATATCAAAAATATTTTATAAATAATAATTATAGTTTTGAAATAGCAATAACTGGAAATAAATTACAAACAGTTGCTTGTGCAGCAATTTGTGCAACATACAAAGTAAACCAATGTTGGTACTTGCAACCAACAGAATGGGACTCCAAAAGGTTTACTCAAGGATATGGAGATACACAATTATACTCAATTAATAAAGTATGCTAGATTTTACAGAATATATTTCAGAAGAAACCCCGCCGAAAGCAAATGCTATGATCAATACGTTCAGAGCGTTTGGTTACAACTTGCAAACAGCCATTGCTGACATTATTGACAATAGTATTTCGGCTAAAGCAGGTAATGTTTGGATTAATTATGTTTGGGATGGTACAAATTCTTGGGTAACAATACTTGATGACGGAGAAGGTATGAGTCGCAGTTCTCTTGTAAATGCTATGACTCCAGGAAGTAAAGACCCGAATGACGAAAGAGATGAAAATGATTTAGGAAGATTTGGGCTTGGCCTTAAAACTTCTTCATTCTCTCAGTGTAAGGTTTTGACTGTTGCCTCAAAAGCAGAGGATCATGCTATATTAAAAAGATGCTGGGACTTAGATTTTGTAAATCAGACTGGAAAATGGTCATTACTTGATTATATATCTGATGAAAGTTTTCTGGATAAGCTTTCTGAATTGAAATCAGGAACATTAGTTTTATGGCAAAACCTTGATAGGCTTGTAGGCAACTCTCACAAAGATAATGATGCAGCCCGTAATGTGTTTCTTGAAGAGTTTGCACTTGTTGAGGAGCATCTGGGATTAGTTTTTCATAGATATCTCCAGAAAAATAAGCTGAAAATATTTATAAATGGAATTCAGATACAACCTTGGGATCCATTTATGAAAGAAGAATATGGTGGACAGCTTATTTGCGCAGAAGGACCGGATGCAAATAATGTAACTATTAAATGTTATGTTTTGCCTCATATTTCAAATATAGATGCTGAAGCCAGAAAAAAAGCCAAAACAGATGACTGGTATAAGTTGCAGGGGTTCTACATCTATAGAAATGAGAGACTTTTGCTTTATGGTGATTGGCTAGGTCTGTTTCCTAAAAATGAACATTATAAGAATGCCAGGATTTTAATTGATATTCCAAATAAACTTGACCATCTTTGGAAGATAGATATTAAGAAAGCTACAGCTACACCTTCAATTTCTATACGGAAAGACTTGGTCCGTTTAGGTAAAATGACAAGGCTTGCAGCTGCAAATATTTATCGTTTCAGAGGAAATCAGATTATGCTAGATGATTCAATTACTAGTTTTGATTTTCAGTCTGTTTGGAAAGCGTCGAAGTTGAGAGACGGCTCAGTTAAGTATTATATTAATCAGGATCATCCTATTATAACACGTTTATTCAATTCTGATAATATAGATAAAAGTGATTTGAAAATGCTTCTGAATCTTATTGGGAACTCAACTCCTATTGAATCTATTATTCAAAATTATAGCGAAAATCCCGAAAGTTTTGAATTGAGATCAGAAAAATCAGAACTCGAAGAAGGAACTATTTCACTTGCCAGACTTATGTTTGACTCATTGCTTCAAACTGGTCTTAGTCATGATTTTGCTCTTAAGCAGATCTTTCATATTCAGCCTTTTAATGAATATCCCCAGTTAATAGAATACCTTAAATAGAAATTTATGATTGAAAATGCCAGAAACATTGCTCACATTTTGCTTGCCAAGTATAAACGGAAAGATATTACAATTGAGACAATAGTTGAAGAAGTTGATAATATCTACTTAATGCCAGCATTTAAAGATATTAATAAAGAAGAACTAATATCATTACTTGTAGGAGATTTTGAGATTCATGCTAAAGAAGCTACTCTTCTTGTAGCAGAAGATATTAAGCCTTGGTTGTATGAAGAAAAATCAAAAATTAAGCCTGAATTGTGGAATCGGTACAGGATTTATATGAATCAAAAAGATTCGTCTTTTCCACTTGGTAATCTGGATGATATTACGGATAAGATTCTGGATAAATGCGTAAATCCAAAAACTAAGGGACGTTGGGATAGGCGTGGAATGGTCGTTGGTAATGTTCAATCAGGAAAAACAGCAAACTATACAGGGCTGATAAATAAAGCTACAGATGCCGGCTACAAATTGATTATTGTGATTGCTGGAATTCACAATAGTTTGAGAGCACAAACACAATATAGAATTGATGAGGGATTTATTGGAAGAGACAGTTCTGATTTTATATTGAAAAAGAGAAATAACAAAATAGGTGTAGGGCTAATAAAGGCAGACACTGAAATCTATTCATATACTTCTACAGATAATAAAGGTGATTTTAATCGGGCAACTGCTACAAGATTAAATGTGCCGATTGGAGGTAAAAGTCCGACAGTTTTAGTAATCAAAAAGAATAAAAGTATCCTGGAGAATCTTATTTTATGGCTTTATAATTTTGCTAACGAAGATTTAAATGGAGATAAAAAGATTTTCGATGTTCCATTACTTGTAATTGATGATGAAGCGGATAATGCTTCTGTTAATTCCGGGACAGAAATAGATATCAAAACAATAAATAGATTAATCCGAACTTTACTGAATCTGTTTAATCAGAATACATTTATTGGCTATACTGCAACACCTTATGCTAATATATTTATTCCTACAGCATGGAGTGAGGAGGTGGAGACAATGGTTAAGGATGTAAGACTAAAAGTGGGAGAAGATCTATTTCCTCGAGATTTTATTGTGAACATTCCACCGCCTTCCAATTATATTGGAGCTGTAAAGGTTTTTGGTTATGAAAATAATGAAACAGGTGAAGATTTCAAGGGGTTAGATATTATCCGTTTAGCAAATGATCAGGAACCTTATTTCCCACTTAGATTAAATAGTATAAATAAGAATGAATTGCCAGATGAAGTTCCTTCAAGTTTAAAAAGAGCTATTAAATCATTTATACTTACTTGTGCAATCCGTAGACTTAGAGGACAGGAAAATAAGCATAATTCGATGTTAGTTCACGTTGCTTTGTATGTGACATGGATTGACAGAGTTGCCTGGTTAGTAAATGAAATAGTCAGAGATTATAAATTGCAAATCCGTTCTGGTCAAGGACCTTTGCTAGAAGAACTTAAATCACTCTTTATTGAAGATTTTGTACCTACAACAGATAATATTATTGAGAACCTTTCATACAAAGATTATAAAATAAAAAAACACGAATGGGATGAGGTTAAAGATGTCTTGATCGATGCAGTGATGAAAATCGAAGTTCGTGCTGTTCATGGAACGAAGAATACACGGAATCTAGAATTTCACAATATAGAAGATATTAACTACAACGATTATGATAATGGGATGTCGGTAATTGCTGTTGGTGGTAATAGATTAGCCCGTGGAATTACACTTGAAGGCTTATCAGTAAGTTATTATCTCAGAACTACAAGGCTTTATGACTCTCTGATGCAAATGGGCAGATGGTTTGGCTTTCGGCCAGGATATGTCGATTTGTGCAGACTTTATACAACTGAACAACTGATAAACTGGTACAGGCATGTAACTCTGGCAACTGAAGAAATGCGTGCTGATTTCGATGAAATGTCTGCTCAGAATAAACGACCTGTAGATTATCAGTTGAAGGTCAGAACTCATCCGGAAATGGTAGCAATAAATAGGTTAAGTATTACCAGTGCCTATAAAATGCGTGATACAGAAAGAATTGCTGTAAGCTATTCAGGTAAAACAATTCAGACTTATATTTTTGAAAAAAGTAAATCTGTAGTTTTGAATAATTACAAGAGTTTTACTTCTTTATTATCGAAGTTTAAAACTCCGGACAGAGAAGAACCCAATACACTTTTGTGGAGGAATATAAACTCAGATTTAGTAGTTGATTTTATAGCATCTTACAAGCAAAACTATTTCAATGATAATGTTTTGTGTAGCTATATTGAAAAGCAAAGGAAAGATGGCAATCTATTGAAATGGTCAGTAGCAGTCATTTTGAATTCTCAGAGCAATGTATCAGCGGGCGGAATATTGAATGGCTTACCTGTCAAAATGCATACTTTTATTTGGGCTAATGGTAAAGCAGAAGGTGGACTTCCTGCTCGTAACTTTCAAGATAATATAAATACATTAATAGTTGCGGGTGGTAAGAATTCAATTCTGGATAAAAGGGCGAGAATGGTTGATTTAAATCTTCAGGTTTTAAATCCGACTGAGGATATTATTAAAACGAGAAGAAATGAATTAGAAACTCCATTATTAGTTTTATATCCATTTGATCCACGTATCTCTGACCAGCTGGATAGCGAATGTCCGTTGGTGGGTTATGGCGTTTTGTTTCCAACTTTTCAAAATGAATTTAAAGTGGAATATGTTGCCCGTCAGATAGCATTTGATGATGAAGATTCTCAGGTAGATGATGACATGGATTTAGATGATGAGTAGATTAAAAGAAATATATGAGAAACAAGCTTCTTCAATAAAGAATGAAGTTGTAAGAGAGAAAGTAGAGAGCGTTTCTGGAGTAAATTGTTATATAGGGACTATATCTTTTTCTAAAGCAAAGATTTTTTTACTGGAATTAGATGCATCTCTTTCTGTTCATGCTAATTATTTGATGCGTTTTGTTGGCGTGGAGATTCAAATCTTACCCGTGAACAAAGCTAAAAAAGAATTAGCTATCATTCTGCTTGAAAATGAGCTTTCTGATATTTTTATTCTCTTTATAGAAGA
This sequence comes from uncultured Bacteroides sp., assembly GCF_963677945.1. Lineage (NCBI taxonomy): Bacteria > Pseudomonadati > Bacteroidota > Bacteroidia > Bacteroidales > Bacteroidaceae > Bacteroides > uncultured Bacteroides sp. The sequence goes on from NZ_OY782578.1 coordinate 1,567,626, forward strand.
TATAATAAACTCATTGACATCTGTGAAAAATGAAGAAGATGCTATTCTCGTAATATCAGAAAAGATTGGTTATTGGAAGAAACTATTCAGTAAATTTACTGGAGGATTATTGACCCCACAACAACAACGTGGGTTATTTGGTGAATTGTATTTTCTAAGATTATTACTTGAAAATCTTAATAACAAAGAAAAAATAGTTAGAGGTTGGCAAGCCCCTACTGGTTCTAATCAGGACTTTTATTACAATGGAATAGCTATTGAAGTGAAAACGTCTAAATCTAATAATCCATCAATAAAAATATCTAATGAGTTACAGCTGGATACTACTGGACTAATTAATTTGTATCTAGCATTTTATAAATTAAATGAATATCCCGGAAATCAGAATTCACTTTCTGGATTAATAACTATTATAAGAAATCTGTTAAGCAAAGATTATGAATTGCTATCAGAATTTAATGAGAAACTAGAAAGTCTTGGAATTGATTCAGAAACAGAAGCAGAATACAGCAACATTTCTTATAGTATTAGAGATGAAAAGTATTATAAGGTGGTTTCAGGATTTCCACAAATAACTAAGGCTACTATTAATAACTCAATATTCAATGTGTCTTATGAAATAAATCCTATTGGATGTTTTGATTATGAGTATAATATTAATTCAATAATAAGCGAAATCAATAATGGCAATATCTGATTTTAAAAGTAATACGGATTTTGAATTGAACTTATTTATTCAGAATCTGTACCATGAAGTACAGTCTCTTACATATTCTGATGATGAAGGAGACTCAAAAGAGAATAAGTTTACAGAATATGTGATGGATATTCTTGCTGATGCAGGTGAAACTGAAGGTGTACGATTATGCCCATATATAAAAGAAAATAAATATGAAAATATACAATTTAAAATTAATGGATATGCATTAGAAGAAGGATATGAAAATATTGACATATTTATATCACATTATATTGATACAAATGAATTGTACAGAGTTTCAAAAGTAGATTTTGATAAGCTGATAAAATGGTCAACTGGCTTCGTTAATGCCGGCCTGAAAGGATATTTAGATGAAATTGAACCATCTTCAGAAGCTTATGGTCTTGCTAAAATTCTTAGTCAGCAAAGAAAAGAAATAGTCAGAGTCAGAATATACCTTTTGTCTAATGGCGAAATACCTCATGATACGCCTAAAGATTTTAGATTGAAAAGCCTTGAAGAAATACTGGTTCGGTTTGAAGTCTGGGATATTGAACGTTTACACCGCTTGGCACAATCGAAAGGGAACAGAGAACCTATTGAAATAGATTTTGAAGAGATGATGAATACTTCTATTCCTTGTCTTGAAATGCCTGTTAAAAATGAGTTGTATGAATGTTATTTAGCTATAGTTCCTGGTTTAATTCTTTCAACCCTCTATCAAAATTATGGCACCCGGCTTTTAGAGAGCAATGTTAGGGCTTTCTTACAGCAAACAGGAAAAGTAAACCAAGGAATTAGGGATACGATAAGAAGAGAACCTCAGATGTTTCTTACTTACAATAATGGACTTGCAACTACCGCACAGGAAGTTAAAACAAAAATGTCCGATAATGGTCATCTGGTTATTACGTCTATTAAAGATTTTCAGATTGTAAATGGTGGTCAGACTACAGCATCTTTATTTCATACGTCAAGAAAATATAAAGAAGCTGATATCTCAAATGTGTTTGTTCAGATGAAGCTTACTGTGATTAAAGATGAAGAGAAGAAAAACGAGACAGTTCCTTTAATTTCCAGATATGCAAATAGTCAGAATAAGGTTACAGAACTTGACTTGTCTTCAAATAATCTTTTTTTGCAGAGGCTGGAAGAATTATCAAGGACTACTTATGCAATAAATACAGAAGATCACAGCAAGCAAACAATCTGGTTCTTCGAAAGAGTTTCAGGGCAATATAAGGAAGCATTAAATAAAGAACCGACAAAAAGTAAACAAGACGCTTTTAAATTTAAATTTCCTAAGAATCAAGTATTAATTAAATCAGATGTTGCAAAGTATGTAAATATCTGGAAGCAGCAACCATACCATGTATCAAAAGGTTCTCAGAAAAACTATATTAACTTTTTGCGCGAGATTGACAAAGAGTATAAGAATAAAAAAGCCAACAGGGTTTATTGGGAAGATGTAGTAGCAAATGCAATTTTATTTCAGGGAACAGATAAATTGTTTGGGAGAAAAAATAAAGATGCAATTGGTGATACAAATATAAAGTCTCATACTGTTGGTTATGCATTATCTTATTTTCATTATGTTACAGAAAATAAGCTTGATCTTGGAGAAATCTGGAAAAATCAGATGATTGAAGATGATTTGCTTTTTGAACTCAAAAAGCTGATTGTTTCTGTCTATAATTTTTTTACACATCTTGATGTTGCATTAATAAGTGAAGCTGCTAAAAGTGAGAAAACATGGAATAAATTGAAAGAGGAGATCCGAAATCCGATGAATATGAAGATTGTAGAAAAATACTTTATTTCAGAAGATAAATACAAATCAAGATATGAATCAAATGTTGACGAAATAAAAGAAGCGGCACAATATAATTCTCTTCAGATAATTGCAGAGCAAGGAATTCGTTTCTGGGATGGTTTATGTTTGTATATGCTTAAACAAGAGTGTCTCTCATCTGTACAACAAAATTATGTTTATACTATCAGAAAGAAATTAAAATGGGATGGTGAATTAACACCTAATGAAATTGAAAAAGGGAAGCAGATTGTAGAATTATTATCTTGTAAAGGTCTTAATTTTGATGATATAAAGAAGTTGAGTAAATTGAATGATGAGTTATCTGATCCTTCAATTATTTATAATAGGATTAAGCTTATAGATAATGATACATGGAAAAGGGTAATTGCAGTAGGTGAGCAAACGGGCAAATTGAATGATAATGAGATTAGTGTAATAAAAGTAGCTGTTGAGAGACTAAAGAAACAGGAGACTATAGATTTAAGTAGATTGACTATAGTAAATGCTGCTTTAGACAAAGTTAGAAAATATGGTTTAAGTGTTTGATGTATAACATAAGGATTGAGTGTTTTACTCAATCACTTTATGCAATATTCCCTCAAACAACGCCTTGTATTTTCTAGGAGTATACTTACATTTATATAAAGTGTAAATTAGATCAGAATATTCTTTTTGGTATAATTTGCACACCACTTTCAGGTTATCAACATTCTTGGTGAAGCATTCTATAGTTGAGCTTGTATAGCCATAGTCAGGAACAACAGTTGTATCTTTATGGAAGAAGAAGGGCGTTTTGCCGTCGGGAGTAAATCCTATTTCTATTTTAGACTTAAATACATAGGATTTAGCTTCACCTTCTGCCGGATTCTTTCCGTGGCAGGGATTTAATTCTGTAGAACGTTCCTGGGAGGTGGTGAAAGTTGTAAGTATACAATCTACACCATCATTGTATAAAACAATAGCAAACTTCTCTTTTTTCTCAATTCCAAGGTCAAATTTACCGTGAAGAATGTTGCCGGGAGTAAACATCTTAGCACTTTTCTATTTGTGCTCTGAACATCATAGTCTCTTTGGCGCCTTTGAAATTAGACAGCTTTAGTTCATCATCGGATATAATCCGGGTAAAATCAAGAGAGTAATCGGATGTAGTATTTGAAGCATCAAAGTTTATGTGGTTCTCTTTTTTGGCAATATCCCATAAAGTACCTTCTTTATGAGTCAGTTTGACTAAATCCTTAGAAGTCATGTGCCCGAATTTAGTAATTACACGCTCAATAATTTCAAGATCATAATCACTGAATTCGCTGTCGTCAAAGCTTACTTTTGGCTTAATAATTGTGCCATCGGCTTTTTTACTTTTTTCTATATAGCTATCAAAAATATTTGGTTCTTCCTGAATAAAGTATGTTTCAGGCGCAACAGGACCATATTGCCAGGCTTTATAATCAAGCCAGGTAATAGGAATACCTCCATCTTTTACAGCTTCTTCATCTATTAGATAAAGGAGCTTTATAAGCTTTGTATGATATAAAGGTTTTAATCTGCCAGCTAATAATACTATCAGATTTCCTATTTTATCCTTATTTACTTGAATGCCTAAACACATAATCTTAACTTTTAGCTCCACAGCCTTATAACAAGGCTAAGGTTCAGGTTGTTTATATTTCTATGCAAAGATAAACATTTTATTAATACAGGCTCAGTGTCTTTATAATAAATTGCAACTTTTAGCACCAATTGTTTGATATAATAATTCCCATCCATCACTCCCTCACCAATCAACCAATAACCCCCTGAAAACCAATAATTCCCCCTAGGTGAGGGATACAAAAAATCCCTCACTAATCCCTCACTAACCCTGTCATCCCTCACTATTTCAGGCACAAAATTCATAATTCAGCTATCTGTTTCCTGGCATATTAAAAAATAGTTATATAAAATTAATGTAAAAGTTGTATATATACATTTCAAATTATACTTTTGATAATAAATGCAAAAGTGATTTGCGTTACAAATAACTTAATAATAAATTGATATGGAAAACGTTGCTTTAATGAGGATGGCTAAAGAATCTCTGAGAGATAAATGGGGATTGGCTATCGGGACTTTTTTGGTGTATACATTGATCATTAATGGATTGCAGTTTAATTACTCATTTTACTCAAATATGTTTGGCACAAACATGCTTGCCTCTACGGGGGGACTTCTAAGTTTGATTCTTGGTGGTCCTATGACTCTTGGGATATCTTATTTTGCATTAGCTATATCAAGAAATGAGGAAGCTCGGTTCGAACAACTGTTTAAGGGATTTAATAATTTTGGTACTGCATTGGGAGCCTATCTTTTAATCGCAATCTTTACTGTGCTATGGTTGCTATTGTTAATAATACCCGGAATTATTGCCGCTATATCTTATTCTATGACTTTTTTTATAATAGCTGATGATCCTTCCATTCAGGTAATGGAGGCTATTGATAAGAGTAAAAAGATGATGTATGGCTATAAATGGAAATTTTTCTGCCTGAATCTACGGTTCTTAGGATGGGCGATACTTTGTCTTTTTACACTTGGTATCGGTTTCCTATGGCTTATTCCTTACATGGAAATTTCTTTTGCAAAATTCTATGATGATATAAATGGAAGGCAAGCAGCTGAAGAAGCTGTAGCTACCGATATGTAATTTCTCTGTTTTGGGCTCAGTAAGTTGTTTACTGAGCCCAAAATGTATAATCTGATATAGTTAAAAACCTCATTCTTTCAACTATTTTTACTTCTGAATAACGGGTCGTTTTTTCTCTTCTGTTACTACTTTCTTTTGGTTATAATCCGCTGACCCATTCTCACAACTTCAACTCTCGTTTTACCTGCAAAATCGCTAAGCAAATTTGTGGCCTGTGTTATCTCCATACATAACCAGACTTAATGATTTTTGCGGTTAATAGTAAGTAAGCCCGCGGCCGTGAACCCATGGGCCTGTGGCCGTAAACCGATAAGCCCTCGAATGCAGTCCCATAAGCCCTCGGCTGCGGGCTTACTTAACTTTCCTTATTAAATTCGTTAGATTTGGTGGCTAAATTGCTTATGTCTGCCCGGTTTATATGATAAAAATAATTTATATACAATTGCAATAAAAATTTGTTTTATTGATGTTTATGACATACCTTCAAGGTATAATTAATAATTAAAACGAATGAAAATAACACAATTAAAAGGCCGACAGAAAAGAGAATCACAACAAAATGTAAAACTATCTGTATTGATGGAGAAGATGAAAATTGAATCGGAGGAACAACCGGTTTCTAATTTGCGACATTCTTTACAATATGTAAGCCGTTCAGCGCATTGCATGGCTGTTGATAAACTGCCAAAACTATGTTTTGCTGCTGAATTTAAAAAGGTGGACGCACAACAGGAAATGATTCGCTATAATGGTGTGGTGTTACTGGAGATTGACGGCCTTGCGGGAATAGAGGAAGCAGAAGCGGTGAGGGATGAGGTGGCACGTTTGCCGCATACGCTTGCTGCATTTGTTGGTTCCAGTGCGAAAAGTGTGAAGTTGCTTGTCTCATTTATCCGTCCCGATGGCTCTTTACCACAGACAAAAGCGGAAGCGGAGTTGTTTCATGCACAGGCTTACCGTAAGGCGGTGCGGTTTTACGAAGAGCTGATATCATACAAGGTTACGCTGAAACGTCCGTCATTGAATCATTACTGCCGCTTTTCGTATGATCCGGGTCTGTTTTTTAACCCCGAAGTGCATCCTATTCTAATGAAGCAGCCTTATGAAGTGAGCACAGAGCCTGATAGGGAATGCGCAATACCAGATGAAAATGATTCGTTGCTGAGGCTTATGCCGGGGCATCAATATAGAAGTGTGGTTTCTGCCTTGTTCGAATCGTCCTTGCAGTCTGTATACGAAGAAATAGGAAGATTTCCACGTGAGGGAGATATAAAGCCATTCCTGGTGGCTTTGGCCGGGAATTGTTTTAAATCGGGTGTGCCGGAAGAAGATGTGGTAATAGGGGCAATGTTGCATTTTAATCTGGCAAAAAGAGAAGTGGAGTTGAGGCTTACGGTGCACAATGTGTATCTGGGTGGAAAGAATTTTGGCGGCAAGCCGTGTATGAGTGCGGAACAGTTGCTGGCTATGAAGACGGAGGAGTTTATGAATCGCCGTTATGAGTTCAGGCACAACACGCAGACTACCGAGATGGAGTATAAGGAACGCAATTCGTTTGTTTTCGATTATCGTCCTGTAACGCAGAAGGTACTTAATAGTATTGCACTCAATGCTCAGAAAGAGGGCATTCAGCTGTGGGATAGAGATGTGAATCGCTATGTTTATTCCGACCGCACTCCGCTGTTTGCTCCTATTGAGGATTATCTGTCGAAGCTTCCTTCCTGGGATGGGGTAGATCGTATTCGCCCGTTTGCGGATGCGGTGCCGTGCGAGAATAAATACTGGCGTAACTTTTTCCACCGCTGGTTTCTCTGCATGGTGGCGCACTGGCGCGGAATGGACAAGCAGTATGCCAACAGTACTTCGCCTTTGCTGGTTGGAAAGCAAGGATATAAGAAATCTACATTTTGCCTGAGCATACTTCCGCCGGAGTTGCGTGCGTATTATACGGATAGCATCGACTTCGGCCACAAGCGTGATGCGGAACTTTATCTCAATAGGTTTGCGCTGATTAATATTGATGAGTTCGACCAGATTACTAACAGTCAGCAGGCTTTTCTGAAACATATACTTCAGAAACCGGTGGTTAATACGCGTAAGCCCAACCAAAGTGTTGTGCAGGAGTTGCGCCGCTATGCTTCGTTTATTGCTACAAGCAATCATTACGATTTGCTGACCGACACTTCAGGTGGGCGACGGTATATCTGTATAGAGGTTATGGGCATTATAAAAATTCCGCGGAATATAAACTATGATCAGCTCTATGCGCAGGCGTTGAGCGAGATTCAGAGTGGCGAGCGTTATTGGTTCGACAGTGAGGATGAAGCTGTTTTAATGGCCGGCAATGAGAAATTCGAAGTGCAGCCTCCTGCCGAGCAACTGTTTCTGCAGTACTTCCGTTCGGCCGGAATGAATGAGCCTTGTGAAAAACTGCTGGCTTCCGAAATTCTCACCAGATTGCAGAAAAAGAGTGGCTTCAAGCTATCCACCACAAAGATTACTACCTTCGGCCGTATTCTCACCAAGCTCAGTGTTCCGTTGACTAATTCGAAAAAAGGCAGGCTATATAACGTGGTGGAGTGCTGAAATGGTGAGGGTAGACCCAAAAGGTGAGGGTAAAGTGAGGGATGAAAAACCATCCCTCACTCCGTAATTTGCTTATATTCAGTGTGGTTTATCTGAAAAGTGATGGAGTTAGGGTAGAAATTCAAATGAGATAAAAAGCTTTTTGTTTAAAAAATATTAAATAGAAGATAGTGTAACCTAAGTAACAACTTTAATCCAATAAGATTCTTACTTTTGCTATACACTAAAGATGAGTAGATCATCTGAAGAATTTTCTAATATAAACCAATAAAAAATACAGTTATGGATGAAGATATTGAAATTTGTCATTGCAATGGCATTATGAAAAGTGAGATAGTAAAAGCTATCAAAGAAAAGGGGCTAACAACAGTAGATGAAGTGGGTGAAGAAACTACTGCCGGAACTGTTTGCGGAAGTTGCGTTCCTGATATTGAAGAGATTTTGAAAGAAGTAAATGGTTAGCAACATGATGCTCATTAATGTATGTAATTAGAAATAGTTATAATATAATTAGATAGAAAACAAAAAGAGCAGCAATTTTATTTGCTGCTCTTTTTCTGTTTTTATAGTTCCTGCGATACTTAACAAAGTCCAAAGGATTTCATATCTTCTTCCACGGTTGTTATTGTTTGAACACCAAAATTATCCTGAACAATCTTTAGCAGATTAGGAGTTAAGAAACCTGGTAAAGTAGGACCAATATGTGTATTCTTTATTCCGAGATACAGCAAGGCAAGATGAACGATGATTGCTTTTTGTTCGTACCAGGCAATATTAAAGATGATTGGTAGTTTATTGATATCATCCAGATTCAATACTTCTTTTAATTTAAGCGCAACTACTGCCCATGAGTATGAATCATTGCACTGACCGGCATCGAGAACTCTTGGTATACCGTTGATATCGCCTAATTGCAGCTTGTTATAACGATACTTGGCGCATCCTGAAGTAAGGATAACGGTATCTTTAGGTAATTGTTTTGCAAATTCAGTGTAATATTCACGAGTTTTCTGGCGTGCATCACAGCCCGACATAACAACCAGTTTTTTTATTGCTCCGGAATTTACAGCTTCCAGAACTTTATCGGCCAAAGCCAATACCTGGTTGTGTGCAAAGCCAATGGTTATTTCACCATTCTCAATTGCTGTAGGTGGTTGACACTTCTTTGCCAGTTCTATGATTTCAGAAAAGTCTTTATGACCATTAGCCAGTTTCTTATCAATCACTTTCCATTCCGGCATTCCTGCTGCACCTGTTGTAAATATCCTGTCGTTATAGGTTGTTGTTTTACGTGGAGGTACAAGGCAATTGGTGGTGAAAAGAACCGGACCGTTAAATGTTTCGAACTCATCGAGCTGACGGTGCCATGCATTTCCGTAGTTTCCAACCAGATGTTTGTACTTCTTGAAATGAGGATAAGCATTGGCCGGTAGCATCTCGGAATGAGTATAAACATCTACGCCTGTCTCTTCTGTTTGAATAAGAAGTTGCTCCAAATCATTCAGATCGTGTCCGCTGATAAGTATACCCGGATTCTTGCCAACTCCGATGTTTACTTTCGAGATTTCCGGATTACCAAAAGTGGAAGTGTTTGCCTTGTCGAGCAATGCCATAACTTTTACTCCATATTCGCCGGTTTTTACAAGCCAGTCCAGCATATCTTTCAGGCTCATAGGTCTGGCAATCATAACAAGCGTTTCTTCCATGAAGTTGTAGATATCCTGTTCTTCGAATCCCAGATTAAAGGCATGTTCTGCATAGGCTGCAACACCTTTTATGCCAAACAAAGTGTACTGTTTCAACGCACGGATATCTTCGTCTTTGTCAAAGAACAAAGTACTTACCTGCTTTGCTTTTTCATTAAAGTCCGCTTCGCTGGTTCCTTTCCAGTCAAGTGCATCATTCTTTTCATTAATACTTGCTTTTATTTTCAGGTTATCCCGAAGGGCGATGCAATCATTGATAGCCTTCATTATTGCGGCGTTATCAAAATTGGCATTTGTGATAGTGATAAATAAGCCATTAGTAATTTGCTTACTCTCTACGTTAGTATCTATCCCTTTCTTACGGGCTTCGATAGTTGCAAATGCAAGTCCCTGACATGCAAATATTAGTAAATCCTGATAATTGGCGGTATCTTCTTTTTTACCGCAAACTCCATTAATGGTGCAGCCAGTGTTCTTGGCTGTCTCCTGACATTGATTACAAAACATCCCCATAGTACTTCATTTTTAAAAGTTAGTATACAAAATATATCGGTTCAAATAATCAGCATTCAATAAACAATCAGGAAAGACATTTGTTTATAACTATTGTACTTTTCACAAATATAATAAATTATCCGAAAGATGTATCATTGAGTAAGATTAACTTTTTAGAAATCAGTTTATAAACATAAAAAATGACAGGAAGTCTGCTGAAGCGAAATGTAGAAATAGATGGCTAATTATTTTTATTTAGCAGGTCGAGTGTGTGGGTGATCAACTCAGTTTCGCCCCATGCTCCATGCCCGGGGATAACAATACGTGCATCTTTGAATTTGGTATAAACCTTACTTACCGTTTTAGGCCACTCTTTCACGTTGGCATCTGATAAATTGCCTAGCCCTTGAGATTTCATATCCTTGATCATACATCCTGCGAATAGAATTTTTTCAGATGGAATCCACACTACAATATTATCTGGCGCATGTCCCTCTCCGGGATAATAGCAATATAGCTCTTTATTTCCAAATTTCAGATGCAGGGAGTCTTTAAAACCTTGTTCAGGAACAGGAAGCTTATTCTGGCGGGCAAGAGCGATTGTTTTTTCACATGCGTATGATTTAACTCCAATACTTTTCAGATACTTTAATCCGCCCATACAGTCTGCATGAAAATGATTAGGTATAAACCCTGTTATTTTTACATGCAAAGAATCGGTGATTGCTTTTACCATCTCTTCGGTAAGTTTGTCGTTAATAGGGGTATTGAGCAAGAAAGCCTTGTGGCTGCTTATTAATATCAGTCCGTTAGAGGAAACCAGCCCAAATTTCCCCATTTCTGCTGTTGAAACATATATGTATGCGTTTTTTGATATTTGTACAAACTCCAGAGCTTTTGAGATTTTTATTGTTTTGTAACCCGATTGTGCAAACATGTTTATTGAAATGCAGCATATAAGAATGATGAAAAGTATTTTTCTCATTGTAAATATGTAGTTGAAGTTTTACCTGATAATAGGCTTGTAGTTGCGAATATAATAATTCTATTTAAGTTTTTAGTATTTATAATCGTGTCCTTTGTTGAAATGACAAAGGACACGATTGCTTTTTGAAAAATGGAGTAAACTACCAGATTTTTACAATCTGATTTTCGGCACGCCACATTTTATCACCCTTTTTCACTCCAAATGATGAATAGAACTCAGGCATATTGGATAAGGGACCTAGAATTCTCCATTTTGCCGGAGAATGCACATCGGTTTTAATTTGGTTTTTCAATGCTTCCGGGCGTATATTTAACATCCATCCAAGTGCATATCCAAGGAAAAAACGCTGATTAGGGTTCAGTCCGGCAATAATTTCGTTGTTCTTATACTGGTCGGTGTTTTTAAATGCTTCGAATCCCATAACTACTCCACCGAGGTCGGCAATGTTCTCACCCTGGGTAAGTTCACCATTGAGGTGCATATTGTCTATGGCTGTGTAGTCATTGAATTGTTTTACAATCATTTTGGTTTTCTGAACAAACTTCGCTTTATCTTCATTGGTCCACCAGTTGCTCAAGTTACCTTGCTCGTTGTATTTACATCCCTGATCGTCGAAACCATGTGTAATTTCGTGGCCAAAGGTGCATCCGATGATTGAGTAAAGTATGGCATCGTCGGCCATTTTACTTTCATATCCCGGAACAATGATGTTGCACCCCGGAATAACTATTTCGTTATTCGATGGGTTGTAGTATGCATTGTACGTTTGTGGATACATGCCCCATTCCTTACGATCAACCGGCTTACCATATTTGCTTATCATATAGTTGAATCCCCATTTGTTGGCACTCATTACATTCTTTACGTAAGATGAACGGTCGATCTGCATAGCACTCAGATCTTTCCATTTATCAGGATAACCAACCTTCATTATTACCCCATTGAGTTTTTTCAATGCTTTTTCTTTAGTTGGTGCACTCATCCAGTCGAGGGCTTTGATGCGTTGAGCAAAAACTGATTTAATGGAATTTCCTATTTCTTCCAGCTTCTCTTTGGTTCCTTTTGGCAGATACTCGTTTACGTACACTTGTCCGATAAGCTCTCCAAGTGCTCCGTTGGTTTGTCTTACTACACGTTCCCATCTTGGTTTCGGCTCTTTTACTCCCTCAAGGGTTGTTGAATAAAAGTTGAAGCTTTCCATATAGGTTTTATCATCCAGATAGTCCGACAAGCCATTCATTAGATGAAATTTGAGATAGTTTTTCCAGTCGTCTATCGAATATTTTTTCATGTAGCCATTCAGTGCGGTAAGGAATTCAGGCTGACCCACAACAACCGAATCAACTTTGGTCAATCCTACGTTGTTCAGGAAAATCTTCCAGTCAATGTTTGGAGTCAATGCTGCAAGTTTGGCGGATGTTATTTTATTATAGTTGGCCAAAGGATCGCGGGTGTCTTCCATTTTACGGGAAGTTTTTGCTACGGCTGTCTCCATTTCCAATAACCTGGCAGCGGCTTGTTTTGCTTTGGATTTGTCGTATCCCATAATTCCAAACATGTTGCCGGCGAAGGTTACAAACTTTTCACGAATGTTTTTTGAACCGGCATCTGTATCGAGGTAATAGCTTCGTTCGGGCATACTTAATCCACCCTGAGCAATGTATACCTGATACTTGCTGCTATTCTTGTCGTCCTGAGTAACGTACATGCTAAACAACGGCGATGCTGCCACACTATGAAGATAAGCAGCTTCTTTTATGATACCGTTCAGATCTTTGATATTGTCTATTTTTGCAAAATCACCTTTAAGTTCGCTGATGCCTTTTTTATTTAAAGAGACGCTGTCCATTCCCGTGAAAAAGAAATCGCCAATTTTTTGTTTATTGCTTCCCTTCGGTGCATCTTTTATAGTAGCTGATGATTCGCATATATTACGTACCTGCGCATTTATGGTATCCTGGATAAGCTGAAATATCCCGTTACTTTGTTTACTGGCAGGTATTTGATTTTGCTTAAACCATTTGCCATTGGCAAACTGAAAGAAATCATCTCCGGCTTTTGCTGTTGAATCAATATGCGCAATCAGCGCGTCACCCTTTTCGGATGAAAGCTTACCTTGTTTACACGAAGTAGCTGCTGTAACTACTGTCAGGCAAATAAAGGCTTTAAATATTCCCTTTTTCATACAATATTGTTTTGTTTGTATTTATATGTCGGAAAAGGAATTATTTTATTGCATTTTTATCGATAATTTTTGTGATATTTTATATTGAATTCCTGGCTGATTTAGAATTAATTTCCAATTATTGGCATGCAGTGAATATACTCTTTGCTTTCTACCTGGTCGAGAATGAATTTAGCAATATCTGCGCGCGAAACTGCAAATTTTATTTTCTGCTTGCCTAAAGATACTTTTATTTTCCCTTTACGAGGTTTGTTGGTGGGATAAAGGTATCGCACAATTGTCCAGTCTAATGAAGATTTCTTAATCAGGTGCCCTATAGCTACAAATTCAAGATATGTTCTATGTCTGAATAGGCTAATAAAAAGTTTTGGTACAATAGTTACAGCCGACTTTGCATCTTTTCCCGACTGAATAACCGGAGAAGCTATTGTTATAAATCGTTTTATATTAAGGCGTTCCATTGCCATAATAATATGTCGGTGTGCTTCAAAAACCGGATATCCCTTTTTCTTGAAACTCTTTGAGGGCTCCATTGTACTTATTACCGCATTGCTCTCTGTTATGGCTTGCTTTATCTTGTAATAATCATGAATAGTCCCTTTAACGATTTCCAGATTAGTGTGGGATAAACCTATTTCCTGTAGATTATGCACATAGGCTTTTATGATATATCCTTTAGCAAGTGCTTGTTCTGTAAGCAGACGGCCTATTTTTCCGCTTGCTCCGAAAATTGTTATTATCATATTTATACATGTTACTTTATATAAAAACAAACGATTAGGTTGTTTTGTTAGCTGATTGCTTATTTACTAATTGTTAGGTTGAAAACCTAAAACCGTGATTTTGGTACATATATCAGTGATTTGTATACAAAGTGGTAATGAATTTCTCAGTATTTTTGTGAAAAATTAAAAGATTATCCTCAATATATCAGGATTTTAAATTAAGTTTGATCTTGAATTCAGATAAACACGAAAAAACGATTAAATGCTAATGCTAAAAGGAGAATGAATTATGTTACGAAAAATTAGAATAGCGGCCGCTATTATTTGCTTTACTCTAATAACTTTGTTATTCCTTGATTTTACAGGAACATTGCATCATTGGTTTGGCTGGTTGGCCAAAATTCAGTTTCTACCCGCTTTATTGGCATTAAATATCGGAATAATACTGGCTCTAATTGTGCTCACATTTGCTTTGGGGAGGATATATTGCTCTGTGATTTGTCCGCTTGGCGTATTTCAGGATGCAATTTCCTGGATAGCCGGAAAACGGAAAAAGAATCGTTTTGTCTATTCACCGGCTATTTCCTGGTTGCGATATGGGGTTCTGGCATTATTTATTATAGCTTTAATTGCAGGTATAGGTTCTTTTGTTCAGTTACTGGCACCTTATAGTTCTTACGGGCGTATAGCTTCTAATTTGTTTGCTCCTTTGTATCAATGGGGTAACAATCTTTTGGCTTATTGGGCAGAACGGATGGATAGTTATGCATTTTATTCGGTTGACGTATGGATGAAAGGTACACTAACCTTAGGTATTGCTGTTGTTACGTTTGTAATACTTGCAATTTTGGCATGGCGTAGCGGCAGGACTTATTGCAATACCATTTGTCCGGTTGGAACGGTATTGGGCTTTTTATCTAAATATTCATTCTTCAAACCGGCAATTGATACCGAAAAATGCAATGGATGCGGAGTGTGTGCCCGTAATTGTAAGGCTTCGTGCATAAATTCCAAAGAACACAAGATTGATTACAGTCGCTGCGTTACATGTATGGATTGTGTTGATAAATGCAGGCAAGGAGCCATCAGGTATGTACCTCGGCAAAAGGAAGAGTCTCTGACAGATAAGCAAACAATAGAAAATATCGATAAGTCGGGCGTTTCACGTCGTAATTTTCTGTCGGTAACGGCATTGCTCACTTCAGCAACTGCACTGAAAGCTCAAAAGATAAAGGTTGATGGAGGATTAGCTGTTATAGAAGATAAAAAAATACCTAATCGCTCAACACCAATAACGCCGGCCGGATCTCAAAGCGCACGTAATCTTGCGCAACACTGTACGGCGTGTCAGCTTTGTGTATCTGTATGTCCTAATCAGGTTTTACGTCCTTCGGATAATCTGGAGAAATTAATGCAGCCCGAAATGTCGTATGAACGTGGCTATTGTCGTCCGGAATGTACCCGATGTTCAGACATTTGTCCAACAGGTGCTATCCGTTCTGTTACTAAAGCTGATAAATCGGCTATTCAGATAGGTCATGCCGTGTGGATAAAGAAAAATTGTGTAGTTAGCAGAGATGGCGTTGAATGTGGAAACTGTGCCCGTCACTGTCCTGTTGGTGCTATACAAATGATTCCGATTGATGCAAAGAATAAGGATTCACTTAAAATACCTGCTGTTAATACCGAACGTTGTATTGGCTGCGGTGCATGCGAGAATCTTTGTCCAGCTCGTCCGTTTAGTGCAATATATGTAGAGGGGCACGAAATTCACCGGACTGTATAAGTTATTTCGTAAAAATGATTAGTAAAAATGAAAATATAGAGAAATTACTATGGGGAAGATAGACAAGAAAAACATAGACCGTAGAAATTTTCTGAAGCTGCTTGGTGGTGGAGCCGCAGTTTCTACAGCGGCATTTTACGGATGTAAACCTGGCAATAAAACACCAACAGGAGTAGCAAGTGTATTGCATGTACCTACCGATAAAATGACCTATCGTTTGAATCCTAAAACCGGTGAAAAGGTTTCGCTGCTGGGATATGGCTGCATGAGATTGCCAACAAAGCCAACAGCTGACGGCCAAAAGGAATTGATAGATCAGGAAGAGGTAAATAAGTCTGTTGATTATGCGCTTGCTCATGGGGTGAATTATTATGATACGTCTCCAATGTATGTTCAGGGTATGTCGGAACATGCTATCGGTATTGCACTGAGCCGCCATCCCCGGAATAAATATTTTGTAGCTACTAAAATGTCGAACTTTGATCCAAAAACAAAAAGCAAAGAGGCCTCTATTGAAATGTATCATAACTCCTTTAAGGAATTACACGTAGATTATGTGGATTATTATCTGCTCCATGCTTTGGGGGCTGATGATGATTATAAAGAACGCTACATAAATAATGGTATACTCGACTTTCTGTTGAAAGAAAGAGAGGCTGGGCGTATACGCAATCTGGGGTGGTCGTTTCACGGCGATCAAAGTTTTTTCGATTATATGCTTTCACTGGATATAAAATGGGATTTTGTACAAATTCAGCTTAATTATGTAGACTGGAAACATCCTCAGGGAATGGGGGTGAGTGCAGAATATCTGTACGGGAAATTGGTGAAACGTAATATTCCGGTGGTGGTTATGGAACCGTTGTTGGGTGGACGCCTGTCTAAACTGAACGATCATCTGGTAGCTCAGCTTAAACAGAGACAACCGGAAGTAAGTGTGGCTTCGTGGGCTTTCCGTTTTGCCGGTTCATTGCCGGAAGTGCTGACTGTTTTAAGTGGTATGACTTATATGGAACATTTGCAGGATAATATAATTACTTATTCGTCTTTTAAGCCACTTACAGATGATGACAAGGCGATGCTTGAAGAAACTGCTGAGATGATACTGAAATACCCGACTGTTCCTTGTACCGGGTGTAATTATTGTATGCCATGCCCTTATGGTCTGGATATTCCGGGAATTTTTGCACACTATAACCGATGCCTGAACGAAGGCAATGTTCCGAAAAGTTCGCAGGATGAGAATTATAGTAAGGCTCGTAATATATTTCTTGTTGGATATGACCGGAGTGTGCCAGGACTGAGACAGGCTAACCATTGTGTTGGTTGCAGCAAATGTGTAGAACATTGTCCGCAAAGCATTAAAATTCCTAAGGAAATGGAACGAATTGATCAATTTGTAGAACAATTGAAACAGGGAACTATTTAGTTTCCTGTTAAGTATCTCTGAACTTATTCTATATTAAATAATTAATGGAAAACGCTGTAAAGCTATTGCATAAAGGCGGATATTGCTGTGTAATGATGAATCGAATAATAACTTGTTTACTGTTAATCTGTCTTTTTATATCTGTTAAAGTACAAGCGCAATCTAAAAAAGATAGTGTTTATATAAAAAAAAGCTATGTTATTGACGAAGTCGTTGTAACCGGTACCCGGAACGAGACTGATACACGTCATTTACCAATGAGCATATCTGTGGTTAACCGTGAGCAGATAGAGCAGCGTAATGAGCAGTCTTTACTTCCATTACTTACTGAACAGGTTCCGGGCTTTTTTACAACGGGGCGTAGCATCATGGGATACGGAGTTTCAACTGGTGCTGCGGGTGGCATGAGTTTAAGAGGTATTGGTGGTAGTCCCACAACCGGACTCCTGGTGCTAATTGACGGACATCCTCAATACATGGGTTTGATGGGGCATCCTTTGGCTGATACTTACCAGTCTATGTTGGCCGAAAGGGTTGAAGTAGTGCGTGGCCCGGCTTCTGTTTTGTATGGATCAAACGCCATGGGTGGGGTTATTAATATAGTAACCCGTAAGTCAAAAGAAGAAGGTGTGAAAAATGATGTGAGATTGAGTTATGGATCGTATAATACACTTTCGGCTGAGGCTTCCAACCGGTTTCGTAAAGGTCGTTTCAGTAGTATTGTATCTGCTTCTTACAATAGAACAGACGGGCATCGTGAGAATATGGATTTCGATCAATATGGCGGTTATGCGAAATTAGGATATGAAATCAGTCATGCGTGGAACGTATTTACAGATCTGAATCTGACACATTTCAATGCATCTAATCCGGGAACTGTGAATGCTCCGATTTTAGATAATGATTCACGAATAACCCGGGGAGTGGCATCACTTTCTGTTGAAAACAATTATAACAAGACTTCCGGTGCTTTGAAGTTTTTTTATAATTGGGGAAGGCATAACATAAATAATGGTTATTCTTTAGGTAAAACGCCATCAGATTATCGGTTTAAGTCTAAAGACCAGATGTTGGGTGTTACTTGGTATCAAAGTGCCACTCTCTTTACCGGCAATCGGATTACAGTTGGACTAGACTATCAGCATTTTGGTGGAGATGCATGGAACCAGTTTACAGATAAACGTGTTGGAATTGCTGATAAAACAGAAAACGAGATAGCCGGTTATGTAGACTTCCGTCAGGCGCTTGGTACTCTTTTTACTTTAGATATTGGGCAACGTGTAGATCATCATTCACAAACCGGAACAGAATGGGTGCCCCAGGTAGGATTGTCTATGCATTTACCTCAGGCTGCAGAGCTGAAGGCGATGGTAAGTAAAGGATTTCGTAATCCTACTATCAGGGAGCTATATATGTTTGGTCCGCAAAATCCTGATTTGATGCCCGAAAAGATTATGAATTATGAAATATCTTTTTCCCGGCATCTGAAAGACAATACGCTTTCGTATGGCATCAACCTTTATTATATAAATGGTGATAACATGATTCAGACTGTTCCTGTTAATGGAAGACCTTTGAATATCAATACCGGTAAAATTGAAAACTGGGGTGTGGAAGCGAATGTGAATTACAGAATTAAGCCTTCACTTATGTTCTCAGCTAATTACAGCTGGTTGAATATGAAGTATCCGGTAGTGGCTGCTCCCGAACATAAACTATACGCCGGTGTTTATTATTCACACAAGAAATGGAATGTTTCTACAGGTGTGCAATATATTAATGGACTTTATACTTCTGTAAATCCTGAAACCAAAGAGAGTTTTGTATTGTGGAATCTGAACGGTAGTTATCATCTGAGTCACTTTGCCACTCTTTTTGTTCGTGGAGAGAACTTGCTAGCTCAGCACTACGAAATAAATGCTGGCTATCCTATGCCGAAAGCTACTGTTATGGGTGGAGTCAACTTGACTTTCTAATATATCAGAATATTCCAGACTAAAGTGTTTTAGTATTCTTTTGAATGACCTACCCCCAGATTGAAATCTACAATCTGAGGGTAGGTTTAACTATATAAACACTATTGAAACTATTCGTATATCTAATTTTTCCCGTTATTTCCTCGGGTAACGCTGAATGCAAATCTCCTGAAAAGAAATGTTGGAATAGCTACTCCCACAACAAGAGCAGCAAGTATAAAAATGGTAGTTGTTCCGTTGCTATAAAACAGATTAATGTAATGTAGCTGATCAGCTTCTGTTTTGCACACCATGTAAACAGAGATAGCCTGCAGTGTGTGATATGCAAACATTCCCGGAATCATAGGCAGAAGCGACGGAAAAGCAAAGACCTCCGCTGGCACAGCCAGCCTTTTCGCAAAAAAGACAGAAAGACAACCAATGGATAATGAAGCGAAGAAAGAGGCCTGACTGATACTGAGGGAGAAACTATCAAAGTGCATAAAAAAATAACGGATACTGTGGCCTATGGCTGCTAGTAGCGCCGACACAAAAAGTGAGCGCCGTGGCGGATTACTGATAATAGCAAATCCTACAGCAGCTATAGCTGCAAAAAATCCGTCTTCCAAAAGTTCAAGTATCATCATATTGTAACTAATCCTGTTATAAATAAAATAGCAGATAACCCTATAGCGATGCAAATTACAAGTAATGCAGCATTAAACAGTCTGCAACACCCTGTTACTATATGTCCGTCGATTATGTCCATAACTCCGTTTATAAGCGGTACGCCAGGAATAAGATAAAGCACACTGGTTCCTAGTGCCATGTCGGGAGTGGTACCCCAATTGCATAAATATCCCAGACTGCCAAATGCTGATGCAAACATTGCAGAGAGTATAAAAACGGCGAATTCGTTCCAATGCCATTTTTGCATTTGTTGTTTGAAAAAGAATCCGATGAAGGTAGCAACAAATACAATAGCCATTGAAATAAAATCACCATGAAACAATCGGCAGAAAGAAGCGTTTGCAAAAGATACCAACCATAATACTATCCAAGGATTAACTCGAGGACGAGCCAATATGCGCTGGCAAAGTTTCGATGCACGATTCAACGGAATATGTTCATCGTGAATTCTCCAGCTCAGATGACTAAGCCGGGCATTAATTTCGAAATTGAGAGGCATAGGTTTTATGCGACTTACCATGGAGTAAGAATGCTCGTTTCGTGAATCCCAAAGAGTCATCACCATCGTTTTCTGGAAAAAGAGCATCTCAGCTTTTAAATGATATGCCTTTGCAATGCGTAATGCATTTCGCTCAATACGTGAAGTTTGAGCTCCAACAGCCATCATACAGGTTGAGAAGTCGGAGATAAATTTAGCTACAGTTTTTAGTTCTTTATGATTTTCCATACTATAATTTACCCGGGTAACTACGTATTGTTTTAGCAAAAATCACCATAAACAGCAAAAAGAAGAAGGTAAAGCTGAAAAAGGCTCCTAAACAGAAGTTTGTTCTGATAGCCTTCCACTGCCCCTCTGGTTGTGCAACGGTACAAACCGTCTGATTATTTAGTTCTGTCATGTTCCGGATTATTTTGAGTATTATGTTCTCTGTAATAATGAGCCCATTCCTGTGCTCTACGATTGAATACCCATATAAAAATAGAGCAGGCTAAAGCAAGTCCAAGAATTGCACCAATTATTAAACTGGAATAGGGTGTTAGTGTAACTGCAGATGTTTGAGCGGGAGCTGTCAATACTACGTTTAGTAAGTTCATCATCATTTTCTTATTTTTAAAACGGCCGCAAAGGTAGGCCATCTGTTATAAAGCTTAATAATAACTTCTATGGGTTTTTTCTATTGAAACGATAGTCTTTACCTATCAAGTCTTTACTTTAGTTGATCGGTATTTTCGATTAACTATCTCGAAATTATCTATTATTATAATTCTAATGGCATTGTATTAATACGTATCTTTACGCCCGATATGGAACTAAGACAACTAAGATACTTTATTAAGTCTGCTGAACTTTCTAATTTTACTGAGGCTGCAAGAACTTTGTTTATTTCAGAAAGTACTCTTTCACAGCAAATCAAGCAACTTGAAATAGAACTGGATACTCTGCTTTTTGAACGTGTAAGGAGAAGGGTTTCGCTTACTGAAGCAGGTGAGATGCTTCTGCCTTATGCACGCAAAACAGTGGCCGATTCGGAACATGCTGTACAACGGTTGCGTGATTTGCGTAATCTCCATACAGGAACTCTCAAAATAGGGGTGACTTTCAGTCTGGGATCTGTGCTTACAAATTCCCTGGAAAAGTTTTCCGAAACTTATCCCGATATAAAGCTGAACATTATATACCGTACAGCGACAGAATTAACCGGCCTTCTGAAAACTCATCAGGTAGATTTTGTTCTTTCTTATGAGTTACTTCATGATGATGATCAGATAGAGAGTATGCGCTTGTTTGATTCAGCTCTTTCTGTAATTGTTCATCAGCACCACCCGCTTGCGGCGCTTAAACGTATCCCGCTGTCATATATAAATAACTATCCGCTTGTACTCCCCTCAGTGGGGATGAATGCACGCATTATTCTCGACAGTGTTTTGCAGGCCAGCCATATAACTCTGAATCCACAGGTAGAACTCAATGAAGTGAACATACTTTTGCAAATGGTTAGAACAAAACATTGGGTAACTGTACTTTCTAAAGCTACCATACATGGTGATAACGAAATGAAAGCTATTCCTATACAGGAAAAGGGCACAGAGATGCATGCTGCTTTGTTATGGTTAAAAGATGGTTATCAGAAAAATGCGACTCGTGAGTTTATCCGAATGTTAATGCAGGACTGATATTCAAATAATTGATTATATTTCCTATATAAATAAAGGCACATTTTTATTTAATGCGCTTATTAATCGAGATTTTTCTGTAAGTTTGCATATATGAATCCACTTCCTAAAGATATAAGAACTTATACTTTATCAGAATTTGAAGAAAGCAATTCTTCTTTTTCAATAAAGAAACTCGAAGATTTATATCGTATGAAGCATGGTGAATCGGATATTCCGCATCGTCATGATTATTATACGATTATTTTTTTTGAGAAGGGAGAGGGCACTCATATTGTTGACTTTACGGAGTATCAGATTGAAGATAATACCATTTATTTTATTTTCCCCGGACAAATGCATCAGGTAATACCAACTTCCGAGCCAAAAGGTTGGACCATGAAATTTACCGATGAATTCTTAATAGCTAATTCAATTTCAGATAAGCTGATTAATGGTATTTATTTGTTTAACGAATTCGGGCAGTCACCTCCATTGTCAATCAATGAAGTACAAATGTCTGTCTATCTTAATATCATTTCTCAGATAGATTATTTCTCCGAATCTCTTGAAAGTTACACTCAGGAAGCTATTGGTGCACTGATGAAACTCTTTTTTATTCAGAGCAATAATCATTGTTCGCTACAAAAAGACGATAATCCTCAATTGATGGAAACAACCAATCAGTTGCTGCACTTATTTAAACAGTTACTGAATAAGCATTATACCTCTATGCATATGGTTTCGGATTATGCCAGTAAGTTGAATGTAACAGCTGATTATCTGAATAAAACAGTGAAAAGCATTACTGGTAAGTCTGCAAAAGATCATATTCAGAGCAAGATAATTATTGAGGCAAAGCGTTCATTGCTGTTTAGTGAGATAAGCAGTAAAGAACTTGCTTACGAACTTGGCTTTGAAGAATCAGCTCATTTTAATAACTTTTTTAAGAAGATTACTGCTCAAACTCCTTCAGAATTTCGTGTTTTAGCACGCCAGTCCTGATTTTTGCAATCATTCACCTGATTTCATTACTTCGTACGGGATATTCCTGCCGTATCTTTGTCATATCAAATTAAAAGAAGATTTGAAATGATAAAAAATATAAGTATGAAAACAATATTGCATAAATCAGAAACACGTGGACATGCCAATCATGGTTGGCTGAACACATACCATACTTTTAGTTTTGCAAATTATTATAATCCGGAACGTATAC
This sequence comes from uncultured Bacteroides sp., assembly GCF_963677945.1. Taxonomy (NCBI): domain Bacteria; kingdom Pseudomonadati; phylum Bacteroidota; class Bacteroidia; order Bacteroidales; family Bacteroidaceae; genus Bacteroides; species uncultured Bacteroides sp. Next base: position 1,590,737 of record NZ_OY782578.1, read on the forward strand.
ACTTCGGTACGCTGAGGGTACTTAATGACGATATAATCGCTCCAGGCGAAGGATTTGGAAAACATCCTCACGATAATATGGAAATTATTACTATTCCGCTTTATGGTGATTTGGAACATAAGGATAGTATGGGTAATCATGGAGTAATCAGTGCGGGAGAGATTCAGGTAATGAGTGCCGGAACTGGTCTTTTTCATAGTGAATTCAATAAAAATAAAGATAAGGAAGTTGGACTGCTGCAAATATGGGTTTTCCCGAACAAAAAAAATGTAACACCACGTTATGATCAGATAACTTTGGCGGATATTAAGAAAGAGGATGAGCTATATCAGATTCTTTCACCAGATCCAAATGATCAGGGAGTATGGATTTATCAGAATGCATGGTTTCATCTTGGTGATTTGTCTGAAGGATGGAAGGGAGAATATAAACTGAAAGATAAGAAGAACGGTGTTTATTTCTTTGTGATTGAAGGAACTGTTACTATTGCCGGACAAAAGCTCAACAGAAGGGATGGACTTGGCGTTAGTGAAACGGAAATGATAGAAATAAAGACTGATTCAAAAACAAAACTGCTGGTAATGGAAATACCAATGCAATAAACCATTAATAAACAAAATAATAATTTTAAAAACATACATTATGAATGCAATTAAGAAATTCTTAGCAACCGACCAACAATCATGGTCTTTGTTAGTAGCACGTTTGGCTTTAGGCCTTGTAATATTACCTCACGGAATGCAAAAAGCTCTCGGACTTTTTGGTGGATATGGTTTTTCAGAAACACTTGGTGCTTTCCAGTCAATGGGTATGCCTTTAATTATCGGAGTTTTAGTCATTCTGGCTGAATTTGTTGGAAGTTTAGGTATTCTTGTAGGTGCCGGAACACGTTTTATGGCTTTCTCTGTAGGTCTTACAATGGCTGGAGCCGCTGTTCTTGGCGGTCATATAAACAATGGTTTTTTCATGAATTGGTTTGGTCAGCAAAAAGGCGAAGGACTTGAATACTTTATCCTTGTTATAGGTTTGGCTATTGTCATTCTTATTGGCGGAGCTGGTCGTTACGCTGTTGACAATCTTATTTCAAAGAAACTGAAATAATCAAACCTATATGAATCAGTTAGGTTTAAGAAAATAATCAATCAATAAAAAGTATTAACTTTAAAAACAAGAAAAATGGAACCAAAAATTGCTAAAAAAGGGCCTTATGAAGTAGAGTTGGAAGCAGGTAAAACATATCACTGGTGTACTTGCGGTGAAAGCAAAAATCAACCGTTTTGTGATGGTTCACATCACGGAACAGAGTTTAAACCATTGGCATTTGAAGCCAAAGAAACCGGTAAGGCTCATTTATGCGGATGTAAACATACAAAGAATCCTTCTTACTGCGATGGATCTCACCATAAATTGTAATTGATTTTTATAGTTGGCTTTTAATTATCGTGCCCTTTGTTGAAAAAGACAAAGGGCACGATTGTTTTGTTATTATTTTCATGTATTTTTGCTCTATTGTTTGCAAAAGCGCTTATTGATTTTATATAATACCATGAATAGAGCACACTCCATCATATTGTTTTTTATATTCTTTTTAACTAGCTTTTTTTGTGATGCACAACTGGATTTTTCAACCAAATACTATTTTAAAAACTTAAGTATTGCAGATGGTTTGTCTCAGAATACAGTAAATGCTATTTTACAGGACAGTAAGGGATTTATGTGGTTTGGTACAAAAGATGGACTAAACAGATATGATGGCTTGTCTTTCCGTGTTTTTAAATTTGATGCTAGCACAACAAAATCGATAGGTAATAATTTTATTACTGCACTTTATGAAGATCAAAAAGGGAATATATTTGTAGGTACTGATGCTGGCTTATATATATATTCTCCAATAACAGAGTCTTTTAAACGTTTCTTGTTGAAAAGTGATCAGGGTACGTCGATAGAACATTCTGTTACTGCGATCGTTAGTGATAATAAAGGAGGTATCTGGATTTCGGTAGATTATCAGGGACTTTTTTATTACGACCCATTAAAAGGAACTCTTACTAATTATTTCTCGAATAAATCAAAGAAATACATCTCTGCTAATATAACTCGTTTTTGGTTTGATGATAGCGGCACTTGCTGGCTCTGTTTGTATGATGATAATTTATATTATACCAAGGATCATTTTAAAACCTTGAAACCTTTTATTGCTGCTGATGGGAGTCAACCCTTTAAAGATGATATCATCAACAAACTGGTTTCCGGACCTCGTCATTCTTTGTATGTTGGTTCCTCGAAAGGAGGATTGAAAGAAATAGATTTAACAACAAACAAGGTTCGCACTCTTTTATTTAAAGATGAATCGGGAGAAATAATTTATGTAAGGGAAATTGCATTTTATTCCAAAGACGAAATTTGGGTGGGATCAGAATCGGGATTGTTTATTTATCACTTGAAAACAGGGAAATTTACGCACCATACTTGTGTGAATGGTGATCCTTATTCACTTTCAGACAATGCTATTTATTCTTTGTTTAAAGATAAAGAAGGAGGGATGTGGATTGGTTCTTATTTTGGTGGAATTAATTATTACCCCAAACAGTATACGTATTTTGAAAAATTTTATTCTTCCGGAAATACAAACAGAGACTTTGGTAAAAGAGTCCGGGAATTCTGTGAAAGTAATGATGGTACTATATGGATAGGAACTGAGGATAAAGGACTGTTTAACTATAATCCAGTAACAGGTAATATTAAACCGTTTACAAATCCGGCTATTTATCATAATGTTCATGGCCTTTGTCTGGATGGTGATTATTTGTGGGTAGGAACGTTTGCTAAAGGTTTAAACCGTCTCAACTTAAAAACGAAGGAGGTAAAATCATACTATAAGGGAGATAGACCAAATACATTAAGCGCAAATGATATTTTTACCATTTGCCGTTCTGCTTCTGGTACTATTTGGATTGGAACTACTTATGGATTAATGTGCTATAATAGAAAAACTGATGACTTTACTCGTATTCCAGAGTTGCATGGAAAATTTGTTTATGATATAAAAGAGGATTCACATGGAAATTTGTGGTTGGCAACTTATGCAAATGGAGCTTATCGATATGACATAAATAAAAAGAAATGGACCAACTATTTATACAACAAAAATAAGAGTAACAGTCTTCCATATAATAAAGTCTTAAGTATCTTTGAAGATAGCCAAAAACAAATATGGCTGACAACACAAGGACGAGGATTCTGCCGATTTAATCCTGATTCAGACTCTTTCACTAGGTATGACTCTAAAGATGGTTTACCTAATGATGTGATTTATCAGATTGTAGAAGGTGAAAAAGGTGCGCTCTGGATTACCACAAATGCCGGACTGGTAAGATTTAATCCTCAGTCAAAAACAAGTAAGGTTTTTACAGTAGCAAATGGACTGCTAGGAAATCAGTTTAATTTTCGTTCAAGTTTCAAAGCAAAAAATGGAACTATTTATTTGGGTAGTATAGAAGGGTTTATAGCTTTTAATCCGGAAACTTTTTCTGAAAATAAGTATATTCCTTGTGTGGCTATTACCGACTTTCTACTTTTTAACAAGGCTGTTCCTGTAGGAGAAGCGGGGTCTCCATTGAAAACAAGCATTACTTATTCTGATGCTATTATACTTGATGCTGACCAAAACTCTTTTTCTCTTCGGATAGCAGCATTAAGTTACCAGGCTCCTCAAATGAACCGACTGATGTATAAATTAGATGGTTTCGATAAGGAGTGGCTTTCTGTTACAGGAAATTCTCTCATCACGTATTCAAACTTGGAATATGGAGATTATGTATTCCGGGTAAGAGCATCTAATAGTGATGGAATATGGAATGAAAAAGAAACTATCTTGCATATTAAAATCCGTCCGCCATTCTATCTTTCGGTATGGGCTTATTGTTTTTATATATTATTTATTTCTAGTTCTTTTGTATATATTGTCTCTTATTTTAGAAAGAAAAGTGAAAGAAAACATCAACGTCAGATGGAGAAGTTTGAGCAGGAAAAGAAACACGAAATCTATAATGCAAAAATAGACTTCTTTACAAATGTGGCGCATGAAATTCGTACTCCGCTTACATTGATTAAGGGCCCTCTTGAAAATATCATTAAGAAAAAGAATTTAGATGTAGAAACAAATGAGGATTTAAGTATTATGAGCCGGAATACAGAATGGCTTTTAAACCTCACGAATCAGCTTCTTGATTTTCGAAAAACAGAAAGTCAAGGCTTTCGTCTTAATTTCGTAGAATGCAATATTTCAGATTTATTGAGAGAAACTTATCTTCGTTTTACACCTTTGGCTAAACATAAAAAAATAGAATTTAAACTAGACTTACCTGAAACTGATTTTTATGCTCATGTGGATAAAGAAGCATTCACTAAGATTCTCAGCAATTTGTTTGATAATGCAGTAAAATATTCGGAATTATATATACATACATTACTTGAATTTGATTCTTCTCAGCAGAAGGATACTGTTTTTAGAATACGTGTAATTAATGATGGTCCAATAATTCCGCAAAATATGCGCGACGATATTTTTAAACCATTTGTGCGTTACAACGATAACGTTATAAACAAACAGACTACGGGCACAGGAATTGGACTGGCTTTATCACGCTCTTTAGCTGAATTGCATCAAGGGGATCTACGAATGGATAATGCCAGCAATTGTAATAGTTTCTGTCTGATACTGCCTATTTTTCAGAACGGGGCTATAAACTTAGATATGGAAACTATAAATAATGTAGAAAATGAGAAAAATAATTCTAAGGTTAAGCCTATAATAGCAAGTGATAATAAGTCTGTAATATTAGTTGTGGAAGACAATTCAGATATGTTATCATTTGTGGTTAAACAGTTATCGTCGACATACATTGTTCTCACTGCTAAAAATGGGAAAGAGGCATTGAATATTCTGGATAACAATTTTGTTAATCTTGTGGTGAGTGATGTAATGATGCCTGTTATGGGAGGCTTTGAACTTTGCCAGATTATAAAGTCGGATCTGAATTATAGTCATATACCTGTTGTCCTACTAACAGCTAAAACAAATATACAATCTAAAATAGAAGGATTGGAGCTTGGTGCAGATGCATATATTGACAAACCTTTTTCTGTAGAATATCTGCTGGCTAATATTGCCAACTTAATTCAGAATCGTGAAATGCTGCGTCAAACAATCACTAAATCACCATTTCTGGATTCTAATGCAATGGCAATAACTAAGGCAGACGAAGAGTTTCTGAATAAACTAAATGGTATTATTCAAGTAAATCTTCATAATCCTGATTTTAGTATTGACGAAATGGCTAATACATTTAACATGAGTCGTTCTAGTTTTTATAGAAAAATAAAAGGAATTCTTGATTTAACTCCTAATGAGTATATCCGCCTGGAACGTTTGAAGAAAGCTGCGCAATTATTAAAGGACGGAGACAATAGAGTGAATGAAATTTGCTATTTAGTAGGCTTTAACTCTCCTTCATATTTTTCAAAATGTTTCCAGAAGCAATTTGGAGTACTTCCTAAAGATTTTATTGCCTGATTAGCATTTAGTAGTGCAATAAAAAAGCTTTTTGTTTAATTGATTTACTGTATGTGCAAAAAGCTATATTCTATTTCATAATTTGGCACTAGAATGCTATTTTATGGAACGTTTGTTCTATCCTCTAAGTAGATAATATTGTACTTTTGCTTCAAACCAAAATATAATCTTGCTCTAATGACTTTTACAGTATGTGTATCTGCTTTTGCATAATGAAAACCTGCCGGAGATAAGATAAAAACGACCTGTTGTATTATTCCTTAAGATGATTTATGGTTATCTTATTCTTTTAATAAATATAGAAATGAAAAATAATTGTCTGAAATTTATTTTCCTTTTTGCGTTGTTTTCAATATGCATTTCGTGTAAATCTGATGATGTTGATAACGAAAAACTAACTTCGGTACTTGTACCTTTGGGTGATCCTTTTATTTTATTGTATAATGATACATATTATGCATACGGAACGAATGCAGGAAATGGAATAGAAGTCTTTGTTTCTACAGACTTAAAGTCGTGGAAACGCCCGGAAGGAATTAATAAGGGCTTAGCACTTTATAAAGATGATGTGTGGGCTGATCGCAAATTTTGGGCTCCAGAAGTCTATTATGTAAAAGGGAAATTCTACATGTATTATTCTGCAGACGAACATATTTGTGTTGCTACATCAGACTCTCCTTTGGGACCCTTTAAACAATCTGTTCAAAAGCCTATGATTGAAGGTGAGAAATGTATTGATAATTCTCTATTTATAGATGATAATGGTAAGCCTTATCTTTTCTTTGTTCGTTTTAACGACGGAAATAATATTTGGGTAGCAGAACTCACAGACGATTTGTTGAATATTAAGCCTGAAACAATGCATAAATGCATAAGTGTTTCTCAACCTTGGGAAGAGGTTTGGCCAAGAGTGAATGAGGGACCTTTTGCAATAAAACATAAAGGTAAGTATTACTTAACTTATTCTGCAAATAGTTTTGAAAGTCCTTTTTATGGTATAGGTTGTGCTATAGCTTCTGATTTGATGGGAAAATGGAAAAAATATGATTGGAATCCTATTCTTCAAAAGCCGGGAGATTTAGTAGGTGTAGGTCATGGAGCTATTTTTAAAGATAAGAAGGGATTGTTGCGCCTTGTCTTTCATGCGCATAAAGACAAAAATACGATACATCCAAGAGCTATGTATATAACTACAGTAAACTTTAAACAGAAAAATGGAGAAGAAGTTATTTCCATTGATGATAATTATATAATTCCAACATTAACTGTAAAGAAGTAATAAGTATTAATGTTTTAAGAAATAAAAGAGAATGAAGAGAAATTTGTTATTATTATGTATTTCGTTTAGCAGTCTTGTATGCTTTTCTAAAGAAGATCCTCAAAAAGAAACTAGATATAAAAATCCAGTCCTAAATTTCAGCATGCCGGATCCAACTATTATTCAGGCTCAGGATAAAAGTTTTTATTTATATGCTACTGAAGATATCCGTAATTTACCAATATATAAATCAACGGATTTGATTAACTGGAAATTTGTAGGTACTGCATTTTCAGATAAAACCCGCCCAAATTTTGAACCCAAAGGTGGTATATGGGCACCTGATATAAACAGAATTAAGGGCCTTTATGTAATGTATTATTCTATGTCTGTATGGGGAGGAGAGTGGACTTGTGGAATAGGTGTTGCTACAGCAAATACACCTGATGGCCCTTTTACCGACAAAGGTATGTTGTTTAGAAGTAACTCTATTAATGTTCAAAATTCTATTGATCCCTTTTATATTGAAGATGGAGGGAAAAAATATCTTTTTTGGGGTAGTTTTCATGGAATATATGGAATAGAACTTGCGGAGGACGGACTTTCTGTTAAACATGGAGCTGAAAAAAAACAAGTTGCAGGAACTGCCTATGAAGGAACTTATATCCATAAAAGAGATGGTTACTATTATTTGTTTGCTTCAACAGGCACTTGTTGTGAAGGCCTGAAAAGTACTTATCAAACGGTAGTAGGACGTTCAACGAATCTATGGGGACCTTATGTTGACAAGAATGGGCAAAAAATGCTGGAAAATCATCATGAGATATTAATACATAAAAATTCTGCGTTTGTTGGTACGGGACATAATTCAGAAATAGTCTCTGACGATGCTGGACAGAACTGGATTTTTTATCATGGTGTTGATAAGGAAAATCCAGGAGGTAGAGTTCTCTTGTTGGATAAAGTGAATTGGTTAAATGGTTGGCCTTTGGTGGATACTAATTCTCCATCAACAAATTCACCTCGACCTTTATTCAAGAATAATTAATTTAAATGATTATGATAAAAAAGAGCCTTTTTTCTATATTCTTCTTGTGGTCAGCGTTAGGTGTATTGGCGCAATCTTATGATATATCAAAGATGTCTGTTGCTATTATTTTGAAAAAACCGGGTAATCCAGCAATCAATTATCCGCTGTCAATTATTCCTAAAAGCAATAATAAATACAAAATGGTTGCCCATGAGAATATTCCTGCTAATATTTTGCAGCAAGTATCGGAGAATGACGGAGTAAAAAAGATTACAGTACAAATTACTGCCTCTGAAAATATTTATTTTAATTATTCACAACGAATCGTGACTGATTATTATCATAATGATTGTCAGTTTTATATGCCCGGTTTCTGGTACCGTAGGAATATACGTTCACCAAAGGAAGCTCCTTCATTTCGTTCTTCTGATAGCTGGACTGTACGTGAAGACCGCTTAAGTACACCTCTTACAGGGATATTTAACGTGAAGACCAAAGAATATACCTCTATTATAAGAGTTGATTCGTTTTCCAATGAAGCCTTAACCACACATAAAGAGGGAGAAGTTATATTGTCTGGTAAAACATCAATTGGATTTACTGGTTTTGAGAATATTAATGGCATTTCGTCTTTGTGTTTTGGATATCCTTATCAGGAAACGCCAAAAACTTATATCCGGAAATTGACATTAGCTCCTTCTGTCAGAGCTTTTCAGTTCTTGAAAAAAGGCGAAAGTATAACATTAACTTGGAATCTTAAACAAGGAAAGTCCGAAAATTTTGCAGATTTTGTAAAACAGATATGGGAATACAGCTATGACACATATAAGCCAAAGGAGGTTAGTACTACTTATTCTGTAGATCTGATGAAAAAAACAATGAGTAATTTCTTTGTCAGTAGTTTTGTGGGAGATAAACCTCTGAAATATTATTCTGGAGTTGGTTTAAAAACTGCCGATTGCAAAAGTACTGGTGCTGCAGAAGTAGGTTTTGTTGGTAGGGTTTTACTTAATGCATTCAATGCTCTGGAGTATGGTCAGCAGCAAAATCGTAGAGATCTTCAGGATAATGCTTATGAAATTTTTGATAGCTATTTGAAAAATGGCTTTTCTGAAGCGGGTTTCTTTAAAGAATTCGTAGATTATAATACAAATTATGAAGAACGAATTCATAGTATTCGTCGCCAGTCAGAAGGTATTTACGCAATGCTTCATTTTTTGCAATACGAGAAAAAGAATGGACGAAAACACCCTGAATGGGAAAAACGAATAAAAGGGATGCTGGATACATTCCTTCAACTACAGAATAGTGATGGCAGTTTTCCGCGCAAATTTAAGGATGACCTTTCTATTGTTGATAAGAGTGGTGGAAGCACACCTTCTGCTACAGTTCCTTTGGTGATGGGGTATAAATATTTTAAGGATAAACGTTATTTGAATAGTGCTAAAAAAACGGCATCCTATTTAGAAACAGAGATAATCTCAAAATCAGATTATTTTTCATCAACTCTGGATGCTAATTGTGAGGATAAGGAAGCTTCATTATATGCTGCGACAGCTACCTATTATCTTGCATTAGTTACTAAGGGTATAGAACATGAACATTATGTTTCTTTATCTAAGAATGCTGCATATTTTGCTCTTTCCTGGTATTATGTCTGGGATGTGCCTTTTGCACAGGGACAGATGTTAGGTGATATAGGGTTGAAGACAAGAGGTTGGGGAAATGTTTCTGTAGAAAATAACCACATTGATGTTTTTATTTTTGAATTTAATTCAGTGCTAAAGTGGTTGGCAAAAGAATGTAACGAATATCGCTTTTTGTCTTTTTCTAATGTTATAGAATCATCAATGAAACAACTTTTACCTTATGAAGGCCATCTTTGTGGCGTGGCAAAAGTAGGTTATTATCCTGAAGTGGTACAGCATACTAATTGGGATTACGGAAAAAATAGCAAGGGCTTTTATAATGATATATTTGCTCCAGGATGGACAATTGCTTCTTTGTGGGAGTTATTTTCTCCTGAACGTTCGGAAATGTTTTTAAAATGAGTAACAAAAATGAAGAGAAAAATAAGTTTGATAATAGGGCTCGCCTTATTTATTAGTTGTAGCACAAATAAAAAAGAGTCAGATATTGTTTCGAATTCAGGGTTGAAACAAAGTAATTTTCAAACAGAACTAAATGGAAAGAAAACGTCTTTGTTCATTTTGAAAAATAAAAATAATATGGAAGTATGCTTAACTAACTTTGGTGGGCGTATTGTTTCTGTGATGGTTCCTGATAAAGATGGAAAAATGAATGATGTTGTTCTGGGATTTGATTCTATTCAGGATTATATAAAGTATCCAACAGATTTTGGAGCGAGTATTGGTCGTTATGCTAATCGTATAAATAAAGGAAGGATTGCAATTGATGGAATGGTTTATCAATTGCCGCAAAATAACTATGGTCATTGTCTGCATGGCGGATTTAAAGGTTTCCAGTATCAAGTGTATAATGCTAAGCAAATAAATGATCAAAAGATTGAATTTAGTTATTTATCAAAGGATCTTGAACAAGGATTCCCAGGGAATCTGACTTGCAAGGTTACGTTTACCCTGACAGATGATAATGCTATCGACATTAAATACGAAGCAAGTACAGACAAGACAACAGTTGTGAATATGACGAACCATTCTTATTTTAACCTGGATGGTGATCCTTCATGTTCTAATGCCGATTATTTATTAACTGTCAATGCTGATTCATATACTCCGGTTGACAGTACATTTATGACTACGGGAGAGATACTTCCGGTAGAGGGAACCGATATGGATTTCCGTACTCCTATAGCTATTGGGGCGAGAATAAATAATTATAGCTTTAAACAACTTAAAAATGGTAACGGTTATGATCATAATTGGGTATTGAATACGAAAGGAGATATTACCAAGAAATGTGCTTCACTTAAGTCACCTAAAACAGGAATTGTTTTAGATGTTTATACTAATGAACCCGGTATTCAGATATATACTGGTAATTTCCTTGATGGTACATTGCATGGAAAAAAAGGAATTGTTTATAAACAACGTGCTGCTGTTTGTCTTGAAACACAAAAATATCCTGATTCACCTAATAAACCGGAATGGCCTTCTGCTATACTTAAACCTGGAGAAAAATATTTCAGCCATTGTATATTCAAGTTCTCAACAAACAAATAATATCTATAATAGATTTGTGGATTAGTAAAACTCTATATTCAGTCTCTTACTAGCAAATAATGATAGTCATTACTTTTTTATAAAAAGAAAATGACTAAAAATCTAAACAACAATTGATCCGCGGCCGATTATTATATCTGCTACGGATCAATCATTTTATAAATCTTCTATCCAAATTTATTAATAGTTGTTTTTGAAGAATATAAACTTGTTCTCTAATAATAGCTCTATAAATAATAAATTTTACACATATAAATGGCTTTAATATTAAAAATAGTAATATATATATCTTCTATAATGAATATTATTGTATATTTGAATGTGTATTAATTAGATTTGAATGCTCTAATATTAAGTTATAAATTACTCTTTAATATCCGTGATAGTGGTTTGGAGTATATATAATTAATAGATTTATATTTAGTATGTTTTATAAAATTAGATATATGACTAACTCGAAATCATGGATTGTTTCCATCCTTCTTTTACTTAATTATTCAGTATTATTTGCTAATCAAATTATATCAGTTGCAGATTTTGGATTAAAACCTGATAGTCGTGTAAACTCAGTACCTTATGTTCGTAAAGCTTTAGAAGCTTGCCGTAAACAACCTGGAAGTACTTTGTTTTTTCCAAAAGGGAGATATGATTTCTGGCCTCAATATACAGTTGAAAGAGAATATTTCGAATCAAATACAACTGATAATAATCCCAAAACTCTGGCTGTATTACTAGATAGTCTCCATAACTTTACGTTAGACGGTAATGGTTCATCATTTGTGATGCATGGACGGATGCAACCTATTACTCTGGATCACTGTTCGGACATTAATTTGAAAGGATTTACAATTGATTGGGATATACCTCTTACATCGCAAGCTAAAGTGCTGAAGGTTACCCCCGATTATTTTGAAATTGAAATCAATACTCATGAATCTCCATATATTATCGAGAATAATAACCTTGTGTTTGTAGGAGAAGGCTGGAAAAGTAAGCTGTGGTCTATTATGGAATTTACATCAGATACACATCTGGTAGCTCCGAATACAGGCGATAGGATAGGGTGGCGGAACTATCATGCTGAAGAAGTATCTCCGGGTATTGTCCGTCTTAGTGATCCCAGTGTTGCAGCATTTTATCCTAAAGAAGGAAATTGGCTGGTGCTCCGTCATAATGAACGGGATCATGCCGGAATATTTCTTTATCACAGTCAGCGGATAAACCTGGAACAAATTGATGTATACCATTCTTGTGGATTAGGAATACTGTCACAATATAGCCAGGATCTTTCATTCAATAAGGTCCGGGTAGTTCCAAACGCTTCAAAAAATCGTATTCTGAGTGGGCATGATGATGGATTTCACTTTATGGGATGTAGTGGCTTTATTCGTATTGAAGAATGTGAATGGGCTGGGTTGATGGATGACCCAGTTAATATTCACGGAACCTGTGTACGAATTGTAGAAATGCTTTCTTCTACCCGCATAAAGTGCAAATTTATGCACGAGCAAAGCCAGGGTATGGAGTGGGGCAGAAAATATGAAAAAGTAGGATTTATAGAGAATCATAGCATGCGCACATTAGGAACTGGCACAATTACTTCATTTGAACCTCTGAATAAATCTGAATTTATTGTAGAATTTCAGGCACCAATTCCTAATAGCTTAACAGTTGGTGCTGCTTTAGAAAATTTGTCATGCACGGCCGATGTAGAAATCAGAAACTCTCTCTTTGGTAGTTGCCGTGCCCGAGGCCTGTTAGTATCAACTCCCGGTAAAGTAATTATTGAAAATAATATATTTGAATCAAGTGGTTCGGCAATTTTAATAGCTGGTGATGCTAATCAATGGTATGAATCCGGTGCAGTGAAGAATGTTCTTATTCGTAATAATACATTTCGCTATCCGTGTCTGTCATCAGTTTATCAGTTTTGTGAGGCTGTTATCAGTATATTTCCTGAAATTCCAAAACCGGATATTCGTTATCCTTTTCATAGTAATATCAGGATTGAGAATAATAAATTCTACTTATTTGATTATCCAATTCTTTATGCAAAATCGGTAGATGGGCTGAGCTTTATTAATAATACATTGGTTAGAGACACAACTTATCAGCCGTTTCACTATCGTAAAGACGGAATTACTCTGGATGCTTGTCGTAAGGTTATTATTTCAGGAAACCGGGCTGAAGGAGATGTTTTAGGAAAAACCATTCGTCTGCATGATATGAAACCAGGAGATTTGAAGCTACACAAAGAATCTTTCTTTCAATTGAGAAATAAACCTTAATCTGCTATTGATCAACATAGAGGGAATGTTTCTCTATATCAGAATGTTACTTATAATTAATTAAATCCTTGTCAGTTTATTTCTGTCAAGGATAGTAATAATACGCCCATCAGTCTTGATAATTCCTTCATTTTCGAATTCTTTGATTGTGCGTGCCAATGAAGGACGCTGTACTCCAAAGTATTCGGCTAACTGGGTTCTTGTGCGTTTTAGTATGAAATAATTCTTTTCAGGAGTAGTTTTTTCAAGTAAAAATATAGCAAGTTTATATTTTAGGCTTTTTAATGATATCATTTGTAGTTTCATAGAGAGAAAAACAGCCAGATTTGAATTTAGAGTCAGGAAGTTAATCATGAGTTTTTCATTGTGAATCATCTCATTCAGCCAATCTGATTTTGGTATTTTCAGGAACGTACAAGGTTCCATTGTTATAACATCAACAGGGTATTTATTGTTATTTGCAAAAATGAAGGCTGGAGCCAGTGGCATTACAGCTTCCAGCATTTCTATCTCAACGGCATTCCCTTCTTGTGTAATCATTTGGGTACGCACAATGCCTTTAACCAGTAAATACAAGTAATTGATAACTTCTCCCTGCCTCACTACAATTTCTCCTTTTTTGTAATTGATTACCGCCTTTACATTTCTTTGTAAGAATTGATCATGTTCTTCCTTGCTCATGTCTTTGAATAGCGGACAGATGGTTAAGTTATTATAATTCATGATTTCAGTGGTTTGTAATATTCATTTTTGCTAAATAAGTAAACTTTATTTGCGTAGGACAAATAAAGCAATTAAAGAATGTTAAACGTATGGTTGTGTAATCCAGGTTACAGTTTATGAGGTGTTGCGCCTGTATCTTTGTCGAACAAAAAAGATAGTGATTAAAATTAACCATTAAAACCACAGAATATGAAAGAGTTTAAAAAATTGAGAATTGGTGAGATTGTAGCAGATGATTTCAGAGCAGCGGAAGTCTTTAAGAAAGAAGGTATTGATTTTTGCTGTGGTGGAAATCAAAGTTTGGAAGAAGTGGCCAAAGAAAAGGATCTGAATATAGCTGAACTTGAAAATAAACTGAATAACCTGGAAACTGTTGTTCCGGGCAGACAGCCTAATTATAAAGATTGGAATCTGGATTTTTTATGCGATTATATTGTAAATGAGTATCATAGTAAGGTTTATAGAGTTTTACCTCAAATAATGGATTACTTGAATAAGATAGTTCAGGTTCATGGAGCCAGTCATCCGGAACTAAAGGAAATTGCTGATTTATTTTCATTGGTAAATACAGAATTACCAATACACCAGCAACAGGAAGAAAATGTGTTTTTCCCGGCTATCAAAGAAGCTTTGAGTTCAAATTCAGCAAAAGCAAAAGAGATCGTAAATTCACACATTGCCCTGATGATGGAAGAACATGAACTGATAGGTGGTACGGTAGATAAGATAAGTGTGTTAAGCAATCACTACTCAGTACCCGATGATGGCTGTAATACTTATCATGTTACTTATAAGTTATTAGAAGAATTTGAGGAAGACTTACACGTACATGTGCATCTTGAGAATAATATTTTATACCCTAAAGCTTTGAACCTGACTAAATCTTAAAACGAAATCAAACAATTTAAATTTAGATATTATGGATGTTAAAAAAGTATGGATGGAAGAGGGCTGTATTGCCTGTGGAGCATGCGAAGGAATTTGCTCCAAAGTGTTTAGAGTAGAAGATATTGCCTATGTAAACGAAGGGGTAGACTATTCTGAATATTCTGATGATATTGAAGAAGCAGCAGCAAGTTGTCCTGTTGAAGTAATTAAATATTCTGAGTAAATTTACAATTATGATAAATGCTAGTGAAGAATTAAGACGTGAACATGAGTTAATTAAAACAGCTCTGAATTTGCTCGAAAAGATAGCATCTGGAATTGTACAAAAAGTAAATCCAGATGTAAGTGACTTAACGGAATTAATCAATTTTGTAATTGTATTCGCTGATAAATGTCATCATGGAAAAGAGGAAGATTTGTATTTCCCTTCTCTGGAAGAAGCTGGAATTCCGAATCATGGTGGACCTATCGGTGTAATGCTTGCAGAACATGATCAAGGAAGAAAATATATCCGTGAGATGAAAGAAAATATTTCCGGACAGAATTCTGATTTGCAGGTTTTTGCAGATGCAGCTTTTACTTATGTTGCTTTAATGAGAAATCATATTGAAAAAGAGAACAATATTTTATTCATGATGGGTGATCGTGCGATGCCGGAAAGCGTGCAAAATGATTTACTAATCAGATTTAAAGAACATGAGGGAAAAGTTATAGATAACGAGAAGCTTGAAGAATTTTATGCATTAATAGAAAGACTCTCACAGAAATATCTGCACTGATTTTATAGACCTGTTTTTACTTTGGGATTCTAAAATACAAATGAATCCCAAAGCAAAATGAATACTGCTATTTGCTTCGTACCGGAAGTCGTTCCCATAGCCAATCAGGAATTAATTTCCAGAAAAATACTATAAATGCATATCTCTTATCAATAATAATAACCCGTTTTTTACGGCTTAGAGCATTGATAATCTGTTCTGCTACCCGTTCCGGCTTCATTAGCAACGGATAATTTCCATCTTTCAATAAATCCGTCTGCACAAATCCCGGTCGGATATCTGTAAAATGAATTTTTAACTTCTCCATGCGAGATAGCTGCGCCAATGAATCGATATATGTATTCTGAAAACGCTTTGTAGCCGAATAAGCCGGAGCAACGCCCAGTCCTTTTGTTCCTGCAATAGAACTGATTACTGCTAGATGTCCGCCTCCTTTTTCCTTGAAATAATGAAAAGCAGTTGTTACCAGACGAATAAAACCTCCTACATTAGTCCGGGCCGTATTTATTTCAATATCAGCTTTTAATGTTTTGTTTTGAAATCCAATTCCCGAACTAAGCAGAAACAGATCCATTCCCCCCAATTTATTTATCAGTAACAATAACTTCTCAGGAGCATCCTCTTTTGTAACATCCAGTACCTGAGTTTCAATATTTTCGGGGTTGGTAGCCCTGAACTTTTCCAGCGCACTTTCTCGCCTACCTGCAACTCCAACTTTCCAACCCTGTTTGATATATCCTTTTGCAACCTCATATCCAATTCCGGAAGTCGCTCCTATAATTATGATTCGTTTCATCTATTCTTTCGCATTAAGTCCGGCAAATATAACTTATTTAGTTTGTTTGATCTTTCGTATATTCAAACATTCTGCAATTATAATCCTATAGGTAACCTCAAGTGAGTATTCGATAATCCAGGTTGTAAGTTTTATTTAGAATTCGGCTTTAGTTTTTCAATAAGATTCATGATAAATGTAGGTGAATCCTCATTTTTCATCATACCTCTTAATTTTTGTTTCTGTTCAGGAGTAAGAGCGTCCGTCATTTGTTTCATGATACCACTTAATGAATCAAGGATTTGTGTCACCATTTCCCCAAGTTCTTTGTTGCACTGTTTGTTTAGTGTATCATCCGGCTTATCGGATAGCAGATTGAGATTTCCTTTTTGCATTAGTTCCATAAGACGAGGTAAAATAGCTGGTAAAGTTTTACTTACCGAGTCATTTAATGATTTAATGACTGCCATTTGTTTCTTGTTCAGTAAAAGAGTTGTATCCACGGGCGCAGCAGGAGCCGGTTGATTCCACTGAGCAACAATATCTTTAATTTTAAGTTTCTTTTTTGAAACAAATGTCCGGTTCTCTATTTCTTTATTATCAATAGTTTTTTCAACACCCTTCCAGTTGCCTAGCGTATACTTGTAAGAGTACTTTTTATTCATAAAGCAAGGAATCTCTAGTGTGTAGTGCTTATTGTCTATTCGTTTCATGCAATAATTACTGTCAGAAGGAGTCCATCCGTTAAAACTTCCGGCAATAAATACGGCAGAGTCCTTTTGAATGCCATTGCCTGGTAGTTCAACCGTAAAGCGAACAGAGCCCACTTGCGCATTTACATGTTGTGAGAAAAGCAAGCTACCTGTCAGGCAAAGCAGCATGCAATAAAATTGTTTTGTTTTCATAATATTTTGTTGTTAAAATTCTAATTTGTTAATCCCGGTTTCCATTCTTCAATGACTTTAAGGTACAATACCTGTTTTTCCTTTTCTTTTGTAAGATTCGTAATATCGTCATCTAGTTTTTTCTGTATGGAAGTTAGCCATTCCTTATCATTTAACTCATTTTTGTAAATGAACGGAAAACTTTGTTCCAGTTCCTCAATTTGTTTGCGTAAATTCTTAACATTCTTTTCTAATTGCAAAACAATCCCGGCAAATTCCTCAGACTGTAAGATGGAATCTGCAGAATCTTTGGCTAAAACCAGTGATAAGAGTATTTCTCTTAAAGCCATGAAACTACCCAGATGATAAGCAGCCTGAGCTTTGATAAACAGTTCTGTTTCATATTCAGAAAGATCGGGATTAATGTCTGGATTTAGCTTCTTTATTATAATACGATAAGTCTCTTTCATTTCCTTCATTTCATCTGCCGAGATTAAAGAGTTTTTCAGATACTCTTTTGCTGCTGCCAGTTGCCGTACATTCTCTTCAATCTTCTTCTTGTGATCGGCAAAACGTATATGAATTTCCTCATCAACATTTTTCAGCTCCGGTACCTCGTTTCGGTTTATGTAGGCCTGAATCAGCTCTATGCGTAGTTTTATTACTGCAATTTTAGTACGCAAACATAAAACCTCGTGTTGTTTTTGTCCCACAGTGCTCAGGTATAGTGAGGTAAGACTGCTTTCTTCGTAAGTCTGCATTTCATTCTTTCTGGCAAAGAGTTCAGTAAACTCTTTCCGTAACGAACAGAATTGTTCCCGCAAAACTTGTTGTTCAGGTGTTAAATCAATCATATTAACTACTTTTTAATTGCAATAATTAAAATATGAACACCTCAAATATAAATAATATTTTTGACATTTTTCATTCTTTATTCAAAAACATCCGTTACCTGTTATTACTATCTTTATACTATCCGTTTTTTTGTATCTTTGTTCCACACTAACAAATATAACGATGAACTTAAAATCAATCACATTAACATTGTTGGCCTTTTTAACTTTAGGCACAACCAAAGCTCAGCCCTTCAAGGAGTCGAAGGAAGAAAAAGAAAAGAGAATGCAATGGTTTCAGGATGCCAAATTAGGTATCTTCATTCATTGGGGAATCTATTCGGTAAGGGGAGTTACAGAGAGCTGGTCCTTTTATAATAACTATCTTTCTTACGATGAGTATATGTCTCAGTTGGATGGATTTACTGCTAAAAACTATAATTCGGTAGAGTGGGCTAAACTGATTAAGGAATCGGGGGCCAAATATACTGTAATTACCTCTAAACATCATGATGGAGTAGCTTTATGGGATACTCAGGCCAGTGATCTGAATACTATAAAGAAAACTCCGGCATCACGAGATTTATTGACACCCTTTACAAAAGCTGTTCGAAAAGAAGGTCTGAAACTGGGAATATACTATTCATTGCTCGACTGGTCGAACAGTGATTACCCTTATGCAACACGTAATTCTACGCGTTATCAGATAAAAGAAGATTCAGCTCGCTGGCAACGCTTCCTTGATTTTGATAATAAGCAATTAGCTGAACTGAACAAGCAATACAAACCCGATTTGTATTGGTTTGACGGTGACTGGGATTTCAGCCCTGAAACCTGGAAGGCCAAGGAATTATCCACTATGCTTCGTACCTTTAACCCTAAAGTTATCCTCAATTCCCGTATTCAGGGTTATGGTGACTATGCCACACCCGAGCAGGGAGTGCCTATCCGCCGCCCTGATTCTCAATGGTGGGAATTATGTATGACGATGAATGATAGCTGGGGATATGCACCAACAGATACGAACTATAAAACAGCTAATATGTTGCTTCGTACATTTGTAGATTGCATCTCCAATGGAGGAAACCTGCTTCTTGACATCGGTCCAAAAGAGGATGGAAGCATTCCACAAGAGCAAGTGGATATTTTAAAAGAATTTGGCCGATGGACAAGAAAACATGCCGATGCCATTTATGGTACAAGAGCAGGAATTCCCGAAGGTCATGTTATGGCTTATACAACACTGAATAAAAATCAGGATATTCTGTACGTTTTTCTTCCATATAAACCCAATGGGCCAATTTCTATAAAAGGACTGAAAAATAAGGTAAATCGTGCCTGGGTAGTAGGTAACGGAGCACTATTGGAAACAAAAGTAGTGGGCAAAGCTTATTGGAGCAGCGTTCCCGGTATTTTATATTTCAATGTTCCGGAAAGTGTTCAGGATTCTCAAATCACAGTAGTTGCACTTTTGCTTGATGGTAAGGTTGATCTTTATCGTGAAGCTGGACAAGTTATAACAAGTAATTAATATTATTTTCTCACCTGAATCATAGTATTTTGCATAAAAATGGTTATAAATGGTTATTGCCAGTGAATGTGTAACATACTACTTTTGCACGAAATCCTATATAGTGTTAGTGAGTAATAATTAAAAGGATTTCAGAAGATTTTTTAAATCTCTTAAATTTAACTGGTTATGTGCAAAACAAACAATTTTTGTATTGTTAGTCACTCTTACGGATGGGTAACGGTACAAAAATTGAAGTTTTGTATTAAATTAATCCTATCTTGGTAGCATAAAGCACAGCTTGTGCAGTATTTTCAGAATTTGTTTTTTCCAGAATGCTATGTCGGTGTTTGTTAACAGTGTTTATACTGATAAAAAGGCGATCGGCTATTTCTTTACTGCAGTAACCTTCCGAAAGAAGTTTTATAACATCTATTTCACGTTTCGATAGTATTGGTTTTTCAACAATATCAGTGTCATCAAAATAGTTGAAAGTTTTTCCTGTGTTTACATTTATCAGAATCCTTTTTGGCTTTCTGTTTAGATCGTGGCTTGGAATAATGTCTGATAAAAATAGCAGAAGCCAAAGATCGCCATTACTGTCGAGTTCATAAATTACAATTCTAAAGTTAACCCATATGTATTTCCCGGTTTTGCTTTTTACTCTGAATTCGTACTTCATGATACAACCAATACGTTCCGAAGGAGATACGCTATATGCATAATCATAACTCATAAGACCAGTTTCGAGCACAAAATACAAATCATCCGGATGGATATTATCATAGAAAGCCTCAAAGCTTTCTTCATCTATGCCTACAAAAACCGGATGATCGAACTTGTCACATTTCTGATTATCCCTGAAGATGAACTGCATTTTGTTCAAATCAAAAATAGACATTTTCCTATTTTCTATCTTAGAGAGCTGATCTATTGCTTTTTTTATTTTTTCAGCGTCCTCGTAGGCATTATCTGACATCTTGCAACGATGATTTTCAAAAAGTTCTTTATGTCGTTTTTTAAGAGATTCTATTGGGTTCTGCATAGAAAATGGTTATAAATGATTATTGTATACAAATATAATGCTTTTATTATTTGTTAAAAGCATTATAACGTTATAGATAATTTTATTTTAAAAATGAGAAGGGTTATTAACAAATAACTAACAGTTTTTATTAAACTTCTTACTAATAGTATTTGTTATACCCTTTGTGATGATCGAATAAATTAATAATAACCTAAAAAGTTGAAAATATGGCAATTAAGAGTGTATGGCTTGACGAGAGTGAGGACGAATGTCTCTGTTGTGGGGGATGTGAAGCTATATGCCCTGAGGTATTTGAGGCACCTGATAAAATGTTGGTAAAAAAATGTGTTAACTATGATTTGTATGAAGACAAAATAAAAGAAGCTGCGCAAGACTGTCCTACAGGAGGTATAAAATATGACTAGCCGTTCTTCTTATAAAAATGCAAGGCAACCTGAATTTACAGATTGCCTTGTTATTTGAAGGTGACTTAATGAAAAATCTGTTTTTATTCTCCTTTAACTCTCTTTTCAATCCGTTCTTTCAATTCCTCTGCTTTGCCTTTAGCAGCATCTACTACATTCTTAAGCTCATTCTTTGACATAGTATAATACTTATCGGCATATTCGCCAACGCATTCAAACTTGCCCTCTTCCTGCATTTTTCTGATAATATAGCCTATTGCACAACCAACAGCTAATCCCCAAATAACTCCTTTCATAATTTAAGTTTTTAACAGTTAGGTAAATTAGTGAACTCTCTATAAATTAAACACCTGAAATGGGTGCTTTGTTTAGCGTGAACATCTTCTGTTCCTAATTGTTTTTTTACTATGCTGAAGAGAGTAGAGTTGATGTTTGATAAACCTAAATACTTAAATAATATGGCAATTAAAAGAGTGTGGCTCGATGAGAGCGAAAACGAATGTATTTCATGTGGCGCATGTGAAACTGCATGTCCGCAAGTGTTTGAGGTGCCAGATAAAATGGTTGTTAAAACAGGTGTTGACTTCAATCAATATGAAGCCGAAATTCTTGATGCTGTGGATGGCTGTCCTACAGAAGTTATAAAGTACGAATAGATGTTTTATTTGGTACTAAATAGATATTCGGTATTATAGTCTGATACCGGAAACAACAGCTTGTTCACTTTTCTCGAGTAAAGAATTGAAGTCGTATTCGCTGACTTTGATAGGAGGATGAACCGTGAATGTTAAGCGGTTGCCCAATCCCAGTGGAAAGGAACCATATTGGAACATTTTCCAGGAGTCGTTAATTGTTACAGGTACCACATAGGCACTTGGTGCATATTTACATAAAATCTTCAAGCCATTAGGAGAAAATCTTTTTGGTTTTCCGGTTTTAGAACGTGTACCTTCGGGGAAGATTACTGCCGAACGAGTGTTCGTTTCAATATATTCGCCAAGTTTTTTTATAGCAGGCAATGCTTGTTTCGGGTTCTTCCGGTCTATCAGCACTGAACCACCGTGATTCAAATTGAAAGAGATGCTTGGAATGTTTTTTCCCAGTTCAATCTTACTAACAAATTTAGGGTGAAACTTTCTGAAGAACCATACAAAGCCCATAATATCAAAAAGACTCTGGTGATTTGATACAAAAATCAAAGGTTTACCTTCGGGGATGAGATCTAAGTTTTCAATTTTCGAGGATGAAAACGTAAGAGACATCGTTTTTAGCAGGAAGAAACCTAGATAATCTGCACTTTTCTTATGCGCATTGTATCCGAACCAGTTAAAACAAACCCACTGAATGGGGTGAAGCACACAGATTACTAACAAAAAGGAAAAATAAGCAAGAAGTGATAGCGGGTATGATAATAGTTTTTTCATCTTTTGGAAATTTTCTGCAAAAATAGGATTTTTATTGATATCTGTTTAATATATTATCCAAATTTAATAAAACGACATAACCGATTTATAAATAATAATATTTTTCTATCATTTATCTGCTACCTGCTACTAATTTAGTGCCAATGGTTTGGTAATTAATAAATTAAATTGGTAGCAGATAAATGTTTTATACATTTTTATCTGCTACTAAATTCTGCATCTGCCACTAGTTTGTAATGGCTCAATTTTTATTTTTTGTGTCCAAAGAAAGCAGAGAAATTTCTTCCGGAAATTCTTATGAAGGAGTCGTTCTTTTTTCATATAATGCATAAGTGCAGTTATTGCTTTTCTCCATTCATTTTAGGGTTCAAGCCTCTTTCAGAAAGTCGGTTACTGCTATTGTGTTTTATCTAGTTTGTTATACAATTCTTTTCTTAATACTAAGTAAGCCTGCAGCCGTGAACCGATAAGCCTGCATTCAGGGGCCCATGGGTTTACAGCTGCAGACCCATGGATCCTCGGCTGCGGGCTTACTAATATTTCTTTAACTTTTTGCTATATTACCTCCACAAAGAGGTAGATTTATATGTTGTTTTGTGGTAGAAAATAGTTTGATATATCGCCTGCCATTATCTGATTATCAGTTGTTTTTGATATAATTTTTATATCATGAAATAATAAAAAGAATATGAATATAATACAAGTTAGAAACTTACTAAGTAACATGAATGTTGTGGAATGATAAATTTAGTAGCAGATAATCAGGTTTTAGTAGCAGATAGATCGTTGAACTTTTTTATCTGCTACCAGTTGAAAGTCCTTGTAAAAGGGCTTTTTGTTCGTTTTAGTGGAAGATGTGGGAGATAAATTGGGCGTTTTTTTAATACATACTTTTTTTGTAGCGATACTTGTTTCTATAATGAATAGTATCTGTTAGTGTCTTTTTCCTCATTCAGGCTAAAATAGACTGATTACTTGTATTTTTTGACTTTATCGTTTTATTTTAGTTTCAATAATTGCCCTATTTTTGTTCGTAAAATAATATATATAAAGTTTAATGTTATGAGAAGAGTCCTTCTTTCCGCTTTCTTATTATTAACTGTTGTAACAAGTCGGGCACAGTGGGCACCGGCAGGTGATCGAATTAAAACCAAATGGAGTGCAGAAGTCAATCCTTCCAATGTGTTGCCAGAATATCCGCGTCCTATATTGGAGCGCAAGGATTGGAAGAATCTGAACGGATTATGGGAATATGCCATTATTGATAAAGGTAAAACTATTCCGCAAAAGTTTGATGGACGAATACTTGTTCCGTTTGCTATTGAATCTTCTTTGTCGGGAGTAGGAAAAGTAATTGATGAAAACCATGAATTGGTTTATTCCCGTACTTTTGAACTATCTTCAGAATGGAAAGGAAAAAAGGTCTTGCTGCATTTTGGTGCAGTAGATTGGAAGGCAGATGTATGGGTAAATGGAGTTAAAGTTGGTTCTCATACAGGAGGTTACACTCCATTTACTTTTGATGTGACAGCTGCTCTGAATAAAGGAAAAAATAAATTGATAGTCAAAGTCTGGGATCCAACTGATAAAGGATATCAGCCACGAGGCAAGCAAGTAAGTAAACCCGAAGGCATTTGGTATACTCCGGTTACTGGCATCTGGCAGACAGTTTGGTTAGAACCCGTTGCTGAAAAATACATTCGGAATCTTAACATTACGCCGGATATTGATAATCATATCCTTACTGTAAAGGCCGAATTGAATAACACTTCTGCTTCAGATTTAATTGAAGTAGGTGTTTATGATGGTGATAAGTTAGTCAGTATTGGTAGAAGTATTAACGGTGAAGCTGTAGAAGTACCTATGCCGGAAGATGCCAAATTATGGAGCCCGGAATCTCCTTTCTTATATTCATTGAAGATAAGTTTGAACAATGGAGGTAAAGTTGTAGACAAGATAGAAAGTTATGCTGCTATGCGGAAGTACTCCTCAGGACGTGATGCAAACGGTATTGTTCGTTTAGAGTTAAATAATAAGCCGTTATTCCAATTTGGTCCGCTTGATCAAGGATGGTGGCCTGATGGTTTGTATACTGCTCCTACGGATGAGGCTCTGCGTTATGATATTCAGAAAACCAAAGATCTAGGTTTCAACATGATTCGCAAGCATATAAAAGTAGAACCTGCGCGTTGGTATACTTATTGTGACCAATTGGGTATTATTGTATGGCAGGATATGCCTAGTGGTGACCGTAGTCCGGAATGGCAACCTCGTAACTATTTCAACGGAATCGAAAGAAAACGTTCCGAAGCTTCCGAGGCTTGCTATCGGAAGGAATGGAAAGAAATTATAGATTGTCTGTATTCCTATCCATGCATTGGAACATGGATACCGTTTAATGAAGCATGGGGACAGTTTAAAGCACCTGAAATAGCAGAATGGACGAAACAGTATGATCCTACTCGTTTAGTGAATCCGGCAAGTGGTGGTAATCATTATACTTGTGGTGATATACTCGATTTGCATCATTATCCGGAACCAAAGATGTTTCTGTATGACGCACAACGTGCTACGGTATTGGGTGAATTTGGAGGTATCGGATTGGTACTGAAAGATCATATTTGGGAGCCGAACCGTAACTGGGGGTATGTTCAGTTTAATTCTTCCAAAGAAGCTACGGACGAGTATGTGAAATATGCCGATATGTTGTATAGGCTTATAGACAAGGGATTCTCAGCCGCAGTTTACACTCAGACAACAGACGTAGAGGTAGAGATAAACGGTTTGATGACTTATGACCGTAAGGTGATTAAGCTAGATGAGACAAGAGTGAATGAGGCAAACAAACGTATTTGCAATGTTTTTAAGCGATAATTTGTAGATAAGAGATCGTTTTTTGGATGTTTTTAGTTAAAGTAAAGGCGAGAGTTCTCGCCTTTACTTTTTTTATAAAATAGAAAGGTTAAAGTAAAAGGCTAAAAGATGAAAACATTTTATTGTTGCTATCCAGCGAGCAGCGAACTTTTGTAAGACGTAAGATATTCCTAAGTAAGAAGAACTTTATTTAGCACATAAATTCTTAAGATAAACTTCTAACGAATACTTCAGAATGGTATTCCGCTTTGTTGGCTGGGATATTCAATTGAAGGCGTAAAACTGCGTATAGGCTTAAAATAAGCTGTTTTTTGACTAATACGTTATAGGATTTGACCTTATTGTTTTATTTTCTTTTTCTAAAGATGCCTATTTTTGCTTTTCTAAATGAGTATTTTTCCTTCTATTTTAAATCTGCAATAAACCTTAAATATAGCGTAATGAAAAATCTTATTATAAGTATCTTCTTTTCTTTGTATGCTTTGCTTGCATTGCCGCTTTTTGCTCAAGATGCCGTTCACTATTATTTCAGAACATTAGATATTAGGAACGGTCTTACTCAGAATACGGTGAACGCTGTTTTGCAAGATAGGAAAGGGTTTATGTGGTTTGGTACGAAAGACGGATTAAATCGTTTCGACGGTTTGTCTTTCCGTGTGTTTAAAAAGGAAGATAGCGGTTTAGGAAATAATTTCATCACTGCACTTTACGAAGATAAAAATGGAAATATATGGGTAGGGACCGATGCTGGAGTCTATATTTACGATCCTGCTTTAGAGAAATTCTCAGCTTTTGATAAAATAAGCAATACCGGCAAAGATATTAAACATGCCGTTACTTTAATAACTGGCGATAAAAAAGGTGATATCTGGATTTCGTCAGACAATGACGGGTTATTCAGGTATGATCCCAATAACAGGCATCTGTTTAACTATTTATATAAAAAAGAACTTGCTAATGTTACCCGTTTCTGGTTTGAAGAAAACACATGTTGGATCAGTCTGTATGCAGATAATCTGTACTATACGGATAAGAATTTAAAATCACCCCTGACTCCATTCAGAGATGCCGAAGGAAAAGAGGTTTTCAAGAACGATATCATCAACTCTCAAGTGTCTGGTCCTCATAACTGTATTTATATTGGGTCGTTCAAAGGTCTGACGGAGATCAATTTGACGACTCGCAAAGTGCGACGATTATTGAATGCTTATGTACGTTCTCTGCAATTCAAGTCTGATGAAGAACTATGGGCAGGAACAGAGTCCGGTTTATATATTTATAATCTTATTACAGGCAAGGTTACTCATTTGTCTGTTCCTTATCAGGATGATTCTTATGCCATGTCGGATAATGCGATCTATGCCTTATGCCAGGATAAAGAGGAAGGAATGTGGATAGGATCTTATTTTGGTGGGGTGAATTATTATCCGAAACAGTGGACTTACTTTGAGAAGTTCTATCCACGGGATGATATCAGAAACTTTGGCCGCCGTGTGCGTGAATTTTGTGAAAGTAATGACGGCACGTTGTGGATTGGTACGGAAGACAGAGGTTTGTTTCATTTTAACCCGTCATCAGGCCAGATTGAACCTTTTGAGCATCCTAGCATTTATAAGAATATTCATGGCTTATGTTTGGATGGAAATGAACTATGGATCGGAACTTTTTCCGGCGGACTGAACCGTATTGATTTGCGTACGAAGCAAGTGAAACATTATAGTAAAGGCATAGCCCCCAATACATTAAATGCCAATGATGTTTTTTCTATTTGCAAGACTACTGCCGGTGAATTGTGGATAGGCACCACTTCCGGCCTTTTGCTATATAACCGTTCAACAGACGACTTTACACGTATACCGCGATTGAACAATGTATTTGTTTATAAAATATTGGAAGATTTCAACGGTAATATTTGGTTAGCTACTAACTCGAATGGTGTTTACTGTTATAATGTAACTAACCGGCGCTGGACGAATTTTGTTTCACAAAAAAATGATCCAACTTCGTTGCCTTACAATAAGGTTATTAGTATCTACGAAGACAGCAGGAAGCGTTTGTGGTTTATGACACAAGGTGCAGGCTTTTGCAGGTTCGAACCTAAAACGAAGAAATTTATACGGTATGATATGTCTCAAGGTTTTCCGAGTAATATTATTTACAAGATGGTGGAAGATAAACAGGGCTATTTGTGGATAACAACCGGTAATGGGCTGGTTTGTTTTAATCCCGAGACTGGAACCAAACATATTTATACTACAGCGAATGGCCTGCTTAGTAATCAGTTTAACTATCAGTCCGGCTATTGCGATAAGAGAGGGCAAATCTATTTTGGTAGTATCAATGGCTTTATTGCTTTTAATCCGAAAATGTTTGTAGAAAATACGTTTATTCCTCCGGTGGTCATCACTGATTTCTTTCTGTTTAACAAGAGACTTCCCATTGGCTCTAACAGGTCACCTTTGAAGAAAAGTATCATCTATTCGGATGAAATAGAGCTGGATGCCGATCAGAATTCATTCTCTTTTCATGTGGCGGCTTTAAGTTATCAGGCACCAGAAATGAATAAACTAGTCTATAAGTTGGAAGGTTTTGATCGGGAATGGTATCCTGTAGACAAGAATGCTTTGATTAATTATTCTAATTTACCTTATGGAACATATATATTCCATTTAAAAGGCTCAAATAGTGACGGTAAATGGAATAATAGCGAACGGATTCTTAAAATTCATATTCGCCCGCCCTTCTATTTGTCTCCCTTTGCATACGGCATTTATGTTGTAATTATTTTGCTTTCAATAGCCGGTGTAATTTATTATTTCAGAAAGAAGGCATTGCGTAAGCATCAACGCGCTATGGAGGTATTTGAAAGAGAGAAAGAACGAGAGTTGTATGCTGCTAAAATCGATTTTTTCACGAATGTGTCACACGAAATACGTACTCCTCTTACGCTGATCAAAAGCCCGCTCGAGAATGTGCTAGCTTCGAAGTATGTAGCCAATGAAATAAAAGACGATTTAAAAATTATGGATTTGAATACAAATCGCCTTCTCGATTTGGTGAATCAACTGCTTGATTTCCGTAAAACGGAGACCAAAGGATTTCAGCTGAATTTTGTAGAGTGTAGTGTGTCGGATATATTGCAGAAAATATATATGAGTTTTACACCATTGGCACGGCAGAATGGGCTGAAATTCACTATGGATTGTCCGGATAATATACAGGCATCTGTGGATAGGGAAGGACTGACTAAAATTATTAGCAATCTGTTGGCAAATGCAGTCAAATATGCTGATACTTATATTTGTGTCAATTTGTCGGAAGAAGATAATTTGCTAAAGCTTTTTGTTTCCAATGATGGTGATGTTGTTCCTCTCGAAATGAGAGAAGAAATCTTTAAACCCTTTGTTCAGTGCAAACGAGGAATGCTTCGTTCCGTATCGGGAACCGGTATTGGATTGGCATTGGCCCGTTCCCTTGCCGAACTACATGAAGGAACATTATGCATGGACAATTCTACGGAATGTAACTGTTTTATATTGACTCTTCCTGCAAAGCATAAGCATACAATTCCGGTTGTTGAAAGTAATAGTGAATTGTTACCTTCAGAACAGAGCTTTGAAGGTGAAGTTGAAAAGCGTGATGGGAAAAGTACTGATAATAGTTTGAAAAAGTTTCGATATACTGTTTTAGTAATTGAAGATAGTTCTGAAATGCTCTCGTTTGTAGTAAAACAGTTATCTGGAGATTACGAAGTGCTGACTGCTGGTAATGGGGTGGAAGCGTTGGGTATTTTGAAAGAGAATACCGTTAATCTTATCATTTCAGATATTGTTATGCCTGAAATGGATGGATTGGAACTTTGTGATCATTTAAAGTCGGAGTTGGATTATAGTCACATACCAATCATTCTATTGACAGCAAAAACTAATCTACAGTCGAAAATTGAAGGACTTAAATTGGGAGCCGATGCATATATTGAAAAACCTTTTTCTGTAGAATATCTGAGAGTCTGTGTTTCCAATTTGCTGAATAACCGTGAGAAATTGCGTGCATCTTTTGCCCATTCGCCTTTTGTACAAACCAATACCATGGCTATGACAAAGGCAGATGAAGCTTTCTTAAAGAGTTTGAAAGAAGTGATAATGGATAATATGCAGAATCCCGACTTTTCTTTAGACGATATGGCAAATCTGTTGAATATGAGTCGTTCTAGCCTTAACCGGAAGATAAAAGGTGTATTGGACATGACGCCAAATGACTATATCCGTTTGGAACGCCTTAAAAGGGCTGCCCAGCTACTGAAAGAAGGTGAATGTAAAATTAATGAAATTTGCTATATGGTAGGCTTTAATACCCCTTCTTATTTTACAAAATGTTTTTTGAAACAATTTGGGAATTTGCCTAAAGATTTCAGAGGTTGATGATGATTTTTCTTTGTGCGGTTTCTATAAGTTTTGTAAATTAGCAATAGCTGTTTACAAACTAAATTGAACAATCAGAATTCTATTCAGGAGTGCTTTTTGAACATATAATTATATAGATTGAATATATTGTTGTATTTGTTCTTGTGAAAGAAGGCTATTTTTGTATTCATGCATTTGATAAATATAAATAAGTATATTTATTTACAAGTAGCTTTTCCTCTTTAAATAATCATCATAAAATGTGTTAATTAGTAATGTATTTGGGAGAAATCCAGCGTCCTAATGAAATGCTTAATCATGCATTTTGCATACCTCTTTTAGTGGTGAGAGGTTATATAACTGTGGGTACGACAGGACTATTAAGTATTCTTTAAAAAAAACAACAAATTAAATGACATTAGAATGTCACAAGAATGAGTTTATATAATTTTTTAATGTATAAAATAAAAATATGAAGATCTTTAAATCTATTTTATTGGTAGGTATAATGTTACTATGTGAACCTATTGTATATGGGCAGGTATTATTAACCAAAAACGGAGATAAAGCTGATGAGTTTACCCTTATTGGAAAAAGTAAGAAGACATGTCTGTATTATGATAGACAGGATTTTGAAGTTGTAAAAAAGGTAGCCCGGCTATTTAGTAATGATGTACGATTAATAACTAATCAACCTGTAACAATTGGTGCTGCTGAAGAGAATATTGCTTCAAATAGCATTATTGTGGGAACATTAGGCTACAATAAACTTATAGATCAACTTATCGCTAAAAAGAAACTGGATGTAACTTCTTTGAAAGGTAAATGGGAAAGCTTTCATATGGAAGTAATACTCAATCCATTCCCGGGAGTAAATAAAGCATTAGTGGTTGTTGGAAGTGATCGTAGAGGAACTGCTTATGGTTTGTTCTCTATTTCAGAAGCAATTGGCGTTTCTCCATGGTATTGGTGGGCAGATGCTCCTGTTGCCAAGCAAAAAGAGTTATGCATTAAAGTTCAAAAAATGACATCTAATGAACCTACAGTCAAGTATCGTGGCGTATTTATTAATGATGAAGACTGGGGATTGCTTCAATGGGCTAAAAAGAATTTTGAGAAAGAACGTGGCAATATCGGTCCTAAAACTTATGCTAAAGTTTGTGAGCTTCTTTTGCGTTTAAAGGCAAACTATCTTTGCCCTGCTATGCATGAAGCCTCCACTGCCTTTAATAAAATACCTGAAAATAAATTGGTTGCAGATAGCTTTGCTATCGTAATGGGATCTACCCACTGTGAACCATTATTATTTAACAATGCAAGTGAATGGGATAAAAAAACAATGGGAGAATGGGATTATGTAAATAACAAAGGCATGATCGATAAGGTACTGAGACAAAGAGTAGTTGAAAATTCTCCTTATGAAAATGTTTATACAGTAGCATTAAGAGGACTACACGATAAGGCTATGAGTGGAGGTAATGACATGAATGGGCGTGTAAAGACTGTTAGTGACGCTATAAATACTCAAAGACAGTTTTTGACTGATATAATAAAAAAGCCTGCAAATGAAATCCCACAGGTCTTTTTCGCTTACAAAGAGGTTTTAGATGTCTATAATGCGGGTCTTAAACTGCCGGATGATGTTACAATCATTTGGGCAGATGATAATTATGGCTACTTAAAACGTTTGAGTAATCCGAATGAACAGAAGCGATCTGGACGTTCAGGAATTTATTATCACGTTTCCTATTTAGGTAAACCACATGATTATTTATGGATGAGTACTATTTCTCCAGCAGTGATGTATGAAGAACTTCGTAAAGCGTATGATACAACAGCAGACCGTGTTTGGTTATTAAATGTTGGTGACATAAAATCTTGTGAATTCTCAATGAATTTATTTTTGTCTATGGCTTATAATATCAATTCTTTCAATTATGATAATATCTATACTTATCAGGCACATTGGCTGGCAGGAATGTTTGGCCAAGAATATTATAAGAATTTTCTAGACATCACTACAACATTCTATCATCAAGCCTTTTCTCGCAAACCGGAACTCATGGGATGGGGATATCAGTGGTCAACAGATAAATATGGTAAAGAACGAAATACAGATACGGATTTTTCATTTACCAATTATCGTGAGGCAGATACTCGTTTGTCAGAATATAGCCGTATTGGATCGATGGCTGATTCTATTTTGAATAAACTTCCAGAAGTGAAAAAGGCTGGATTCTATCAATTGCTTTATTATCCGGTAAAAGGATGTGAACTAATGAATAAAATGGTTCTTTACGGACAGAAAAATCGTTGGTATGCATTGCAGGGAAGAGCTGCAACAAATCAATTAAACAAAGAAGTGAAAATCTACTATGATAGTTTGCAAGTGATAACCCAAGGGTATAACTCTTTATTGAATGGTAAATGGAATCCGGTAATGACAACAAAACAAGGATTTGCAGCATCTTATTTTGAATTACCGAAATTAAACACTGTTACTTTACCAGAGATGCCTTCATTAGGAATACAGACAGAAGGAGAAGATATAATCAAAGGAAAAAGTAGTTTTCATTCCCTCCCTGCATTCAATACATATCTCCGTCAATCTTATTATTTTGATGTATTTAATAAGGGAGCTTCTGCGTTAAATTGGGATATTAAAACCTCAGCAGACTGGATTCTAGTTAATAAGAAGAAAGGAACAACAAAATTAGAGGATCGTATCTGGGTGTCTGTTGACTGGAATAAAGTGCCAGCCGGAGAGCGAGTTTCAGGAGTAATTGAGATTGCAGGAAAAGATGCAGGAAAAGAAAATGTTTATGTTTCGGTTTTTAATCCTTCTTCGCCTTCATTAAAAGAAATGGACTCACTATTTGTTGAACATAATGGATATATATCTATTAATGCTGCTGATTTCCATAAGAAAGTTGAAAATGAAAATATAAAAATCAAACTTATCCCCAATTTAGGTTTTGAGAATGCTTCTGTACAACTTGGTAATCCTATAGCACCTGCTCAAAGAACAGCCAGCACTACTGTTCCTCGTGTTGAATATAACTTTTACACTTTCGAACAAGGTTCTGTAGATGTATATACTTATGTATTGCCCACATTTACTTTGAGTACAGATAGAGGGTTTGCGGGCCATGAAGCCACTAATATTGAAACTAAATATGGAGTCTGTATTGATGATGGTCCGGTGATGAATCCTTCTACTTCTTCGTTTGAATATGCACAAATATGGTATGAAAGTGTACTGAAAAATTGTAGGATAAATAAGACAACATTGCATATTAATGAACCGGGTAAACATACTTTGAAAATTCTATGTGGAGATTCTGGTACTATTTTGCAAAAAGTGGTTTTGGACTTTGGTGGTATGCAACGTTCTTATACAGGACCTAAACCAACTAAGAAAAATAATTTTTAGTTTTTATAGTCGATTGAGTAGACAGCAATTATAATAGGCACTGATTAAATATTGAGATTATGCCTTACCCGAATGATAGATGAGTGTGGTAACACCAGTGCTATATTCGTATGAGTGCGCCTGAATAGAGCAACTTAATTATTAAAAAAGAGTGCAATCTAATATTATTAAAACTTGTTATACGGCAGAGCGTTAAGCTCTGCCTATTTTATAAAATATTTTCAAATACTTTTGGAATACTACTTAGTTACCTCGTGAAATAGAATTAAATATTCACTAATTAGAATTAAATGAGCAAATGCCATATAAATCAATTCAAAGGCATTCTTTTGAATATATAATTGCATAAATTGAAGAGATTATTGTACTCCTCTTTATGTGAGAAAGCTATTTTTGCGTCAAGAAAAGTTGAAACTGTTATCCTAAAGTTATATGAAATATAATGTCTATGATATAAATTCTTAAAACTTATTTTTTTAAAGCGTCAAGCTATTGTGTTTATGTTAAAAGCGAATGCTTAGTTCGCATAGTTTTTTAAATTTAATACTATAAAAATGATTAAGAAATTGTTGGTTTTATTTCTATCTGTCCTTGCGGTTACTGCTTATTCGCAGAACGTAACTATAGCAGGACAAGTGGTGGATCCCGGAAACATGCCGCTGATTGGTGTAAATGTGTTAGTGAAAGGCACAACGACGGGTGTTATTACCGATATCGACGGTAAATTTTCATTGAATGGGAAAAAAGGAAATACACTTGTGTTTTCTTGTATTGGAATGGTTTCCCAAGAAATAATCTTTAAAGGTACTCCGTTGCACATTGTGATGAGAGATGATACAAAAACTTTGGGAGAAGTTGTGGTAGTGGGCTATGGTACGATGAAGAGAAAGGATGTAACTGGTGCCGTTTCACATATTGGAAAAGAAGTTATGCAGACTAAAGTTGCAACAAATGTTGTTGATTTCTTGACAGGAAGTATTGCCGGTGTTAATATTAGCCCTTCAAGCGGTGCAGCTGGCGGTGGTTCTATTGAAGTTCGTGGTCCAGCTTCTTTAAAAGCTTCGACGTCTCCTTTGATTGTTCTGGATGGTGTTATATTCTATGGTAATATTGCCGATATTAATCCTAATGATATTGAAAGCATAGATGTGCTAAAAGATGCAAGTTCTACAGCTATATATGGTGCTAAAGGTTCGGCTGGTGTTATTATGATTTCCACGAAAAGAGGTAGCACTAATAAACCAGTAATTAATCTTAGCGCTAATATAGGTTCAGTACAGGCACAGTTTTTACCAAAGTTAGCTACGCCTGAGCAGTATATTCAAAGACGTTCTGATTATTGGAAGACTAATGATTACTTTTTACCAGGTAGTCAACAACATGGATCAGGATATTATGATAATCCTAACAGTTTGCCAGAAGGTGTGACTCAAGAGCAATGGGCCAATTATGATGCTTCTTTCTCTGGAGATTATGTTGGAACATGGATGACACGTCTAGGATTTAATCCGTTGGAAATAGATAATTATAAAGCGGGAAAAGTTGTTAATTGGCAGGATCTTGTTTATAAAACAGGTTTAAGGCAGGATTATAATGCATCAGTTTCGGGTAAGACACCCAATACGAATTATTATATGTCTCTAGGTTATACAGATAATGAGGGTTTTCAGGTAGGAGATCAATTCCGTGCAGTGAGAGCTCGTCTTAATTTGGATACAGACATTACAAAATGGCTGAAGGTTGGTTTGAATGCACAATTTGCCAATAAAGGAACAAATCAGATTAGTGTGGATGCTGGAAGTTCCAGCGTAATGAGCCCTTTTGGTAGTGTATATGAAGATGATGGAAGCATTAAAGTAAGACCTTGGAATGATAATAGGGTCTCGAATCCTTTGTTGGCACGATCTGTTGACGATAAATATTATAGAACACAGAACCTAATATCAACAGTATACGGAAAATTGACTCTTCCTTATGGAATTAGCTATCAAACAAACTTTAATGTTCGTTATGGCTGGATAAAAGATTATTATTTCAAATCAGACGTGAATCCAGGTGTAGTATCTGGAGGAGAGTCTACTCGCCGTGATTATTCCGATTACGAATGGAGTGTTGATAATATGTTGAAATGGAATCATACGTTTGCTGACATTCATAATGTAGATGCAACATTTGTGTATACTGCTGAGAAATTTCAATCTTGGGAGAGTACTGGTAATAATGAAGGTTTTCAGCCCAATGGTACATTGAGTTATCATGGCATTCAGGCAGGTATTAATCCTGTTGTTAATTCCAATGATGAAATGCAAACAGGAAATGGTATGTTGGCACGTTTAAATTATTCTTTAATGGATCGTTATTTGCTTACTGCTTCTGTACGTCGTGATGGTTTTTCTGCATTTGGACAGAATAATCCGTATGGCGTTTTTTCTGCTTTTGCTGCAGGATGGCGTATCTCGGAAGAAAAATTTATGAAAAAGTTAAGCTTTGTTGATAATTTGAAGTTGCGTTTATCTTGGGGACAGAATGGTAATAGAGACATTGGGCGTTACGCTGCTTTTTCTCGCTTGACAATAACAAATTCAATTCAAGATGGAGTAAATGTGAAAGGCGTGTATCCTTCTAGCTTGGCTAATAATGATTTGAAATGGGAAACAACAAGTGCTTTCAATTTTGGATTAGACTTTGGATTATTCAATAACAGATTGAGTGGTGTAGCTGATGTCTATTTTAATAAAACCACAAACTTATTGATGGACCGTTCTATGCCGGCAATCACAGGATATGGAAGTGTAGCTACGAACTTAGGACAAATAAATAATAAAGGAGTAGAATTGACTTTGACAAGCGTGAATGTTAGCATTCCTAAAAAAATATCTTGGAGTACTTCATTAATTTATTCAATTAATAAAAATACAATAAAACATCTGTATGGTAAAATGATTGATGTTTTAGATGATAAAGGTAATGTTATTGGACGACGTGAAGACGATGATGTGCAGAATGGTTGGTATATCGGGCATGGAATTCGTGATATTTATGACTATAAATGGCTTGGTGTCTGGCAGATGGGTGAAGAGTATGAAGCAAATAAATATGGTAAACAACCAGGTGATCCAAAACTTCTTGACGTCAATGGAGATGGTGTAGTTAATACAAATGATAAAGTATGGTTGGGTTCAAGTACTCCCCGTTATAGAATGTCTCTTCGTAGTGATTTGAGATTACTTAATTGTATTGATTTTTCTTTTGTTATTCGTGGAGAATTTAATTATCTTGGGATAGATAATTTAGCTAGAAATGAAGATAATCGTTATTTTGAAAGTGCTAATTCCACTTGGACAGAATATTGGACTCCATGGAATCCTAATAGCGAATATGCCCGTTTGGGTGCTGACTGTTCAAATCCAACAGTGAATATTTATAAGAAAAGAAATTACGTCAAAATGCAGAATATGTCATTAGCTTATATATTCCCTCAAAAGCTTTTAAGTAAACTTATGATTGAGAATTTAAAACTGAGCTTCAATGTGGATAATGCATTCGTTTTATCAAAATGGAGAACTTCTGACCCGATGACCAAAGGTATAACTCCCCGTATCTTCACGTTTGGAATAAATATGACCTTGTAATCTGATAGAATGAATAAACAAATAAAGATTTTCAAATGAGAACAAAAAAATATATAGTTAAGGGGTTAGCAACTTGCTTAATGGTAGCTAGCTTATCGGCTTGTGTAGATCTTGAGCCTAAGCCAATGTCTTTTTTAACACCGGAGAATACTTTTGTAGATAAAAACGGTTTGGAAACGTTGCTTTGTCTGTGCCGTAAACAGATGAATTTCGAATGGTTTGGAGATGCTTTTAATGCATCAAACTGTGAAACATTTTCTGTATACGAATATGCTTGGTCAGATATGGCTGTAATGGGAGGACCCGAAACAAAGGAAATTCATAATATGGAGACTCAATTGACTCCTACTACTAATGAAAGTTTGCATCTTCGCTATTGGAGTTTTGGATGGAATGGTATTAAATATGCCAATACAGTGATTAGTCGTGTACCAAAGGCTTCTGGCATTAGTACAGAAGAAGAAAGAAATGCACTACTTTCTGAAGGTTATTTCCACCGTTCATATTGGTATTATTTACTGGTAAATCAGTTTGGAGATTTACCCTTGATATTAGATGAAATAACTCAACCGAAATTAGATTTTAATACTGTTTCTAGAAAAACTATTCTTGCACAGCTGAAAAATGATATGGAATTTGCAGTGCAATGGTTACCAATAGATGCTCCGCGCGGCAGTATTAATAGAGCAGCTGGTGAGCATTTGCTAGCTAAAATATGCCTTTGTACTGGTGATTTCCAAGAGGCTGTAGATGCTACGACCAGATGTATCAATAATTATGGATTACACCTGATGACTCAACGTTTTGGCGTTAATATGTCAGATAAAACAAAAGATGTGTTCAATGATCTGTTCCAAGAGGAAAATATTAGTCTTGCAGAGAATAAAGAGGCTATTATAGTAGGTCAAGAACGTTTTGGATTAGAAGGATGTTCTTCAGAGAGTGGTTCAAATCGTAAGCGTAATTTCTGTCCTCAGTGGCATTCTGGAAGTAAAGTGAAAACACCGGATGGTAAACAGGGAACAACAGATGCATCGGGTATTTATGGTGGATATGAAGAGTTAGAATTTTTGGGAAGAGGTCTCGCTAAGGTACGTCCAACAAATTATGCTCAATATACACTTTGGAATAATTGTAGCAATGATTTGAGACATAATTCTAACAATTGGTTTGACAAGTCTCGAATTTATTATAACCGTCCTGCTGCTAACGGTGGTAGTAGCAAATATTTTGGACAACCAGTAAATCCGGTTTATGTAACTGACACAATGCGTTGCTATTTTTCATTTCCGATTGTGAAAGTGTTGATTGATAAAGATGATATAAAAGCTGGTGGAAATGTTCCTGTGGGTGGTTTTACTGATCAGTATATATTCCGTCTTGCTGAAACTTATTTGATGAGAGCTGAGGCATATTGGTGGTTAGGTCAGATGGACTTGGCTAAAGAAGATGTGAATACAATTCGTCGTCGTGCTCAAGCGCCAGAGCTAGAATCTGTTACACTGGATGATATCTTGGACGAAAGAGCCAGAGAGCTGTATTTGGAGGAACATCGCAAAACTGAACTTACACGTATTGCTTTCTTAATGGCAGAAAAGGGTTTGGATGGATATTCTCTGGAGAACTTCTCTACAAAGAATTGGTATTACGATCGTATTATGCAGAAAAACAACTTCTTTTCACAACAATACTATTATTCGACAAATGCTTTCGTAATGAAGCCGTACCATGTACTTTGGCCGATACCACAAAATGCTATTAAGTCAAATACCCAAGGTCATATCAATCAAAATCTTGGCTATGACGGTGCGGAAAATAATATATCAGTTAAATGATTAATTTAAAGAATATATGAAAAATAAATATATGTTACTAGCTTTTGCTCTCATGGGGAGTTTAATGTCTTGTTCTGAAAGTGACAAATTGGTAAAAGAAAAATTCGTTCACCCTTATTCAAATCCATTAACTAATTTTAGTTCGGCAGATCCTTCTGTATTAAAAGTAAATAATCAATTGTTTTATACATATTGTACAAATACAATCATCCGTAAATCAGAGGATTTGATTAACTGGACTGATGCAGGTCCTATGTTCTCAACAAAACCGTCGTTTGTTACAGATAGTGGGGCAGCTGTATGGGCACCATCTATTCAAAAAATAGGCGACAAGTATATATTGTATTATGCAATGTCTGCTATGGGAAAACCTGAAACAGCAGGTATAGGAACAGCTTATGCTGATACCCCTGAGGGTCCTTTCAATATAGACAAATCTGTTGATGGTAAAGGTAAATTATTTTCTTCTGCTGAAATTGGAATAAGAAACTCTATTGATCCTTGTTATTTTGAAGAAAACGGCCAAAAATGGTTGTTTCTTGGAAGTTTTAATGGTATTTATGCTGTAAAACTGTCAGATGATGGCATGAGAGTAGCTCCTGACCTTGCGACAGCTAAAGCCGAAAAAATACAAATTGCAGGTGATGCTTTCGAGGCATCATATATTTATAAACGAGGTGATTATTACTATTTATTTGCATCTGTTGGTGCTTGTTGCAGTTCAATGTTGAGTACTTATACAACAGTTGTTGGACGCTCTACTTCTTTGTTAGGCCCGTATGTAAATAAGAAGGGAGAAAATATGCTTGATAATAGTTATGAAATAATTATTAAGGCAAATGATCGTTTTGTAGGTCCAGGACATAATTCAGAAATTATTCAAGATAGTGAAGGTAATGACTGGATGTTATATCATAGTTATGATAGACATACCCCTAGTAAAGGACGCTATTTGATGATTGATAAAATTGTTTGGGAAGATGGCTGGCCTAGTATTGCAAATGATAGCCCATCGAGTGAGGCTGAAGCGCCTGTTTGTAATCAGGATTGATCTTAATTGAGAATATTTAATAGATGGTTTCCCTGCTATAAACTCCTTGTTTATGGTAGGGAAACTATTGAAATTTTAATAATATTCTAATAATAAAAGAATGTCGTTGGGCGATTCTCTTATGCATCAATTTCGCTAACAAGAAAGAAAGCAAATCCCGAATTGTGGTTACAATGACTATAATCATACTTTGGCCATATAAAACGAATTAGAAGATGCAATAGATGATGAATGCAATACAAAAAATTAAAGCTAAGTAAAGCAGACTGTTAAATAATTGGATAATGAGTATTGTAATATTATGATTCTTTGTTTTTTTGAACATTTCTAACCACTTTTGATAGTCTTAAATTGAATTAACCAGAAGTTTATCTATTGAAAAATGAAACAAGAATTTATTAACCGACGTGAATTTTTAAGAAATCTTGGAATTGCGGGTGCAGGAGCTGTATTAGCTGCAAGTCCTTGGTTGTCTGCTTTTTCGGAAGTAACGTTAACGGGCAAAGAAAAATGTCGTTTGGGAGTTATCGGAACTGGATCACGCGGACAGTTTCATATTGGCTTTCTATTGAAGAACTTAAAGGTAGAGATTGTTGCATTGTGCGATATTTATCGTCCGTCAATTGAAGAGGCTCATAAACTTATCCCTTCGGCTAAAGTTTATGGTGACTACCGGAAGTTATTGGAAGATAAAACAATTGATGCTGTTCTTGTGGCAACTCCCTTGAATACTCATTACAGAATTGTGATGGATGCATTTGATGCAGGTAAACATGTGCTTTGTGAGAAATGTATCGGCTATAATATCGAAGAATGCTACAATATGTATAAACGCCATAAGGAGACTGGTCTGATTTTTTTTACTGGACAACAACGTCTTTTCGACCCACGTTACATAAAGGCTATGGAGATGATTCATCGTGGCGTATTTGGAGAAATCAATTCTATCCGCACCTTTTGGAATAGAAATGGAGATTGGAGGAGACCTGTTCCCTCGCCTGAGCTGGAACACCTCATCAACTGGAGGTTGTATCGCGAATCTTCCAAAGGGTTGATGACCGAACTTGCTTGTCATCAATTACAAATAGGTAGTTGGGCTTTGCGCAAACTTCCAGAAAAAGTCATGGGGCAGGGTGCTATAACCTTTTGGAAAGACGGCAGAGAGGTTTATGATAATATTAGTTGTATATACGTCTTTGACGATGGAGTGAAAATGACATTTGACTCTGTTACTTCTAACAAATTCTATGGATTGGAAGAACAAATAATGGGTAATTTGGGAACAGTTGAGCCTGAGCGTGGCAAATATTTCTTTGAAGATGTTTCTCCTGCACCGGGATTTTTACAGATGGTAAACGACCTTGAAAATAAACTTTTTGGCTCACTTCCTTTTGCAGGAACGAGTTGGGCTCCGGAATCAGCAAACGAAAATAATGGTGAGTATATACTTGGCGAACGTCCAAATACAGATGGAACATCGCTTTTATTAGATGCTTTTGTGGAAGCTGTTATCACTCGTCGACAGCCTATTCGGATTGCAGAAGAAGGTTATTACGCCAGTGTTCTTTGCCTGCTAGGACATCAAGCTATTGAAGAAGGACGTATCCTTTCTTTTCCTGATGAATACAAGATTAATTATTTGAACCATAAACCTCAAACACAACTTGGAGTATGAAAGACACCCTTATAACTGCTCGAAGAAAGAAACATGAAATAATCACATTTCTGGTTTGCTTTTTGGTGGCCAATCTTGCCAATATTTATGCGATTATTGCTTATCATACCCCGGCTGTCGAACTGATTACTTCTATTTTGTATGTATTTATTTTTGCTGTTGCACTCTATATATTCTGGTGTTTAATACGATTGCTTAAATATGAAATAAGGATATTATTCTCAAGAAAATGAGAATGAAATGTGACTGAATGAAAAACGATACTATACAACACCTGACAAAGCCTATGAGTAACGGAAGCCAGTTACTATACTCATGGTTTACTTCTATGCACACACGTGTTGACATTCTATTGCATGGACAAAATGAAAAATATATTCAGTATGAAATTATTAATTTGATACATGACGAATTAAAGCGATTGGAACAACTTGCCAATTTCTATGATGACAGCGAACTCTCGAGAATTAATAATGAAGCAGCTAAGCACCCGGTTAAGGTCAGTCCTGAGCTCTTTAAAATTCTTTCTATCTGTTTATTTGCGCACAAACGCACATTTGGTTGTTTCGATATTGCAATCCATTCCGATAATTATGATAAGGAAACTATCCATACTATAAACTTGTCAGCTGAAGATCAAACAATTTTTTTTAGTCAGCAAGGTGTACGAATAAATCTGTCCGGTTGCCTAAAAGGGTATGCTTTAGAACGAATACGAAGTATCCTAAATAATAACGGACAGGAAAACGCTTTGATTAACTTGGGCAACAGTTCAGTTCTTGCATTAGGTAATCACCCATACGGTGAGGGCTGGAAAGTTGGT
Organism: uncultured Bacteroides sp.; assembly: GCF_963677945.1. Lineage (NCBI taxonomy): Bacteria > Pseudomonadati > Bacteroidota > Bacteroidia > Bacteroidales > Bacteroidaceae > Bacteroides > uncultured Bacteroides sp. Next base: position 1,633,085 of record NZ_OY782578.1, read on the forward strand.
TTCGGAAATGGAATGACTTGCGGCTGCGGCGAAGATGAGGTGTGGCTATTTAATGAATGTTTAACTACCTCAGGTAATAATTCAGAAGAACGGATGCATATCATCGATCCGTGCAGCGGCAAACTAGTTGAAGGACATCGTCAGGTAGCCGTCGTTACGAATAGCGGGATGGAAGGTGAAATCTTATCTACTGCTTTGTTTGTCGTTCTTATCGATCAGAGAGAAGAGTTACTAAAGCGTTTCTCACCTCGCTGGGTTCAGCATCTTTCTGTGAATAAAAACATTTCAAGGGGAAGATATACTTATGTGTAAAAGAAATAATGTTGACCTCGAAAAACATAATATTAACTAATCAATGAAAAACTATGGTATCCAGAAGAGATTTTCTCAAGACTATGACAATGGCATCTGCCGGGCTGGCAGTAGGCTCTAACGGGTTGCTGAATGCTGCCTCGTTGAATGTAGGACAAAAGCCAAAGATGAAAGCTAAAGTAAAGATAGCTTATGTAGGTATTGGTAACCGTGGCGAACAAGTTATAGGAGAATTTGCTCGAACAGGAATGATTGAAGTAGTTGCACTCTGTGATGTGGACATGGGTGCCAAACATACGCAGAAGGTTATCGGCATGTATCCTAAAGCGAAACAATTCAGAGATTTCCGACAGATGTTTGATAAGGCGGGAAACGAGTTTGATGCAGTAGTCATTGCTACGCCCGATCATTCACATTTTCCTATCAGTATGCTGGCTTTGGCATCAGGCAAGCATGTATATGTAGAAAAACCTTTGGCACGTACTTTCTATGAGGCAGAGTTACTGATGCAAGCTGCACGCCGCCATCCAGAATTGGCAACGCAAGTGGGAAATCAGGGACATTCTGAGGCTAACTATTTCCAGTTTAAAGCATGGATGGACGCGGGAATCATCAAAGATGTTACAGCTGTTACTGCCCATATGAATAACGTTCGTCGTTGGCATAAATGGGACTCTAATATATACAAACTGCCTGAAGCTCAATCTATCCCGAAAGATATGGACTGGAATACATGGCTCGGAGCTATTCCATATCATGAATACAACGAAAAATATCATCAAGGCGAATGGCGTTGTTGGTACGATTTAGGCATGGGAACTTTAGGAGATTGGGGTGCACATATTCTTGATACTGTACACGAGTTTCTTGAACTTGGTTTGCCGTATGAAGTGTCAATGTTGTATGAGAAGGGACATAATGATTATTTCTATCCTTACTCGTCCACGATCCTGTTCCGCTTCCCCCAACGTAAAGGAATGCCACCCGTAGATATCACGTGGTATGACGGACTAGATAATTTGCCGCCTATTCCTGCCGGATATGGTGTATCTGGCCTTGATCCCAACATTCCTAAAACAAATCAGGGAGATGCGCCTGCCACACAACTAAATCCCGGAAAAATAATATATACGAAAGATTTAATATTTAAAGGAGGAAGTCATGGAAGCACGCTGTCAATCATTCCTGAAGAAAAAGCAAGGGAGATGGCAGATAAATTACCTGTAGTACCCAAAAGTCCTTCCAATCATTTTGAAAATTTTTTGTTGGCTTGTAATGGCATAGAGAAAACACGTTCATCGTTCGAAATTAATGGTGTATTGAGCCAGGTATTCTCACTCGGTGTTATAGCACAACGCCTCAATACTCAGTTGTTCTTTGACAGTCGTACTAAACAAATTACAAACAATCAATTTGCTAATGCAATGTTAACAGGAATTCCTCCACGTAATGGTTGGGAAGAATTTTATAAGTTGTAATAATTATTTTTAATTCTATATAATAAAAAATGTCATTATGTGTAAGAAAGTACTTGTATTATTATCATTCATTATTCCTTTTCAGCTTTTATTTGCTCAAACTAATAAACTGACCGATTTTCCGAAAGGGTGCACGCCCCAAGAAGTAGGTAAACGATTGGCGTATCATTTTGTAGATGGAAAGCATATGCTTCATGCAGGAAAATGGATTAGTTATCCTGAAACTTTTAACTGGAGTGGAGCACTTAAATTTGGTGCAATAACAAAAGACAAAAAACTTATTAAGCTTCTGCAAGATAAATTTGAGCCTTTGTTTACAACAGAAAAGGCATTGTTACCCATTATGAATCATGTTGATTTGAATATGTTTGGAAGTTTGCCTTTGGAAATGTATCGAGTAACAAAAGATAAACGATATCTGGATTTAGGACTCCCTTATGCTGAAACCCAATGGGAAGTGCCTGAAAATGCAAATCCAGAACAAAAGGCTTGGGCTGAAAAAGGTTATTCCTGGGAAACACGTTTATGGATTGATGACATGTATATGATCACTATTGTACAAACTCAAGCTTATAAAGTGACCAAAGATCGGAAATTTATTGATAGAGCAGCAAAAGAAATGGTACATTATCTGGATGAGTTACAACGTCCGAATGGTCTTTTCTATCATGCACCTGATGTACCGTTTTATTGGAGTCGCGGAAATGGATGGATGGCTGCTGGTATGGCAGAATTGCTTCAGTGCTTGCCTAAAGATAGCAAAGACCGCCCTCGTATCCTGAAAGGTTATCAATCTATGATGAAAAGTTTAAAGAATTATCAAAATTCAAATGGTTTGTGGAATCAGTTGATTAATGAATCGGATTGCTGGGCAGAAACATCAGGATCGGCTATGTTTACTTTTGCACTTATTAAAGGAGTAAAAAATGGATGGCTAGATGCAAAAGAGTATGCTCCTGTTGTTCGAAAAGCCTGGATATCTTTAGTTTCATATATAAACGATCGTGATGAAGTAACAGAAGTTTGTGTGGGAACAAATAAGAAGAATGACAAACAGTACTATTACGATCGTCCCCGCCATGCAGGCGATTATCACGGACAGGCTCCATACCTTTGGTGCGCCGTTGCTCTTTTAGAAAAATAAGAATGTAAGCTAAAACTATAAATTACATTATTAGAAATAAAAGGATATGAAAAATCTACTGTTATCGATTTTACTTTTATTTTGTGTTGCCTCTTTGCCGGCACAAAACTGGGAACCTCTTTTCAATGGCAGAAACCTGAAAGGATGGCAAAAACTGAATGGAAAAGCGGAGTATAAAGTTGTAGGTGATGCCATTGTAGGTAAACCAAAGATGGGAACTTCCAATACTTTTCTGGCAACTACTAAGAATTATGGAGACTTTATACTTGAGTTTGATTTTAAAGTAGACAATGATTTAAACTCTGGAGTACAATTCCGTAGCGAGAGTAAAAAGGAATATCAAAATGGTCGAGTACATGGCTATCAATTTGAAATTGATCCTTCATCCCGTGCCTGGTCGGGAGGTATATATGATGAGGCGCGTCGCAATTGGATATATCCTTTGACACAGAATCCGTCTGCAAAGACAGCTTTTAAAAATAACGAATGGAATAGAGCCCGTATTGAGGCCTTCGGTAATTCTATACGTACATGGATCAACGGCGTTCCATGTGCTAATATTTGGGATAATATTACACCGACTGGCTTCATTGCTTTGCAAGTACATTCCATCAATAATGCTTCGTATGAGAATAAATGTGTGAGCTGGAAGAACATTCGTATCTGTACTGAAAATGTAGCTTCCTATCTAACTCCTGAAACAAATGAGGCACCTGAAATTAATCTTATCGCTAATACGCTTTCTTCACGTGAAGCAAAAGATGGATGGACTTTGCTTTGGGATGGCAAGACAAGTAATGGATGGAAAGGAGCTAAGCTTTCTACTTTTCCTGCAAAAGGTTGGATCATGGAAAACGGAATTCTGAAAGTAATGAAGAGTGGAGGAGCCGAATCTGCTAATGGTGGTGACATCGTGACTACTCGTAAATACAAGAACTTTATTCTGAAAGTAGATTTTAAGATTACTGAAGGAGCGAATAGTGGAGTTAAATACTTCGTTAATCCTGATTTGAATAAAGGAGAAGGCTCTGCTATCGGTTGTGAATTCCAGATACTTGATGATGAAAAACATCCTGACGCAAAACTTGGTGTAAAAGGTAACAGAAAATTAGGATCATTATATGATCTTATTCCTGCTCCCCAAAATAAACCTTTTAACAAAGGAGAATTCAATACGGCTACTATTATAGTAAAAGGTAATCATGTGGAACACTGGTTGAATGGAGTAAAACTTATCGAATACACACGTAATAATGATATGTGGAATGCTTTGGTTGCTTATAGCAAATATAAGGATTGGCCTAATTTCGGAAATCTTGCAGAAGGCAATATCCTCTTACAAGATCACGGAAATGAAGTCTGGTTTAGTAATATAAAGATTAAGGAACTTAAGTAGAAACATCTTAATGGAAGGCATGTTAACTAAAAAACATGCCTTTCTGTTTTTTATAAATGCAGATATAATTCATACTTTAACTACATATGATGGTAATTCGTTATAGCAAGAATGTGTTTAAAACAATAATAATGCTTGTCTGTTTACTATTGATGTCCTGTTCTACATCTAGGAATATCAATAATAAAGATCAAGATATTAAATCCAGCAGATACGCTGGCAATAACAATACTCAGGTAGATATTTGTATCTATGGTGCTACACCTGCAGGTATTATGGCAGCTTATACAGCAAAAAAGAAAGGTAAGTCTGTGATTCTTATAGAGCCAAGTAATAGAATTGGTGGATTAACAGCAGGTGGACTGGGGTGGACAGATATTGGAAATAGAAGTATCATCAGAGGCTATGCCCTTCAATTTTATAATCGAATAGGCTGGTATTATGGAGAAAATGAGCCCAAGTTTACTTTTGAACCTAAAGTAGCATTGGCAACTTTCAAAGGATTTCTCGAGGAAGCCGGAATAACAGACGTATTATACCAATATCGTATTATTAATGTTCAAAAGAGAGGAAACGAGATTATCGGAATAAGCCTGGAGGATTCTAATCGACCTCTCAAAATGACCAGAAAAACGGTGTCAGCAAAAATATTTCTGGATTGCAGTTATGAAGGAGATTTAATGGCCAAAGCAGGCGTCTCTTATACAGTTGGCCGAGAAGCAAATTCACAATATGGCGAAACTGGTAATGGTGTCCAAATGCATCAAAAACATCAGTTTCCAGATGGGGTAGACCCATACAAAATAAAAGGTAATCCATCCAGTGGTTTGCTTTACGGAATTCTTTCTGAACCAATTGGAAAAACAGGAGCTGGTGATAAACATGTTCAATCCTACAATTTCCGAATTACCCTCACCAATGATGGGAACAACAGAATACCGATAACCCGTCCTGAAAATTATGATTCAACAAAATATGAACTACTGTTACGTCTGAAAGAAGTTTCACCATGGAAAACGTATAAGGATTGTTTAAAATGGGATATGATGCCCAATCATAAATGTGATATCAACAATCAGGGAGGTTTTTCTACAGACATGATTGGAGATAGCTGGAATTATCCGGAAGCTTCTTATGAAGATCGTGAGAAGATATATAATAATCATCTGAATTATACAAAAGGTCTGTTATACTTCATGTGGACGGCTAATCGGATCCCGGCAAATATCCGTCATGAACTACAAAAATGGGGATATCCAAGAGATGAGTATGAAGACAATGAACATTTTACACCTCAGTTATATATCCGTGAATCACGGAGAATGATCGGTAGAATGGTAATGACACAGCAGTACTGCGAAAATAAAAAAGTTGCAGATGATCCGATTGCATGGGCCGCTTATACAATGGATTCACATAACTGTGGACGATATGTCGTTAATGGGATGGTAAAAAATGAGGGTGATGTTCAAATCTATCTGAAAGATTCCTATAATGTTTCTTACAGAGCTATTACGCCTCAGGAAACAGAAGCGAGAAATCTCTTGGTTCCCGTTTGTCTGTCGGCATCACATATAGCCTATGGATCTATTCGGATGGAACCTGTTTTTATGGTACTCGGACAAACTTCAGCCATTGCAGCTTGTCAGGCAATTGACCGGTATGATAACTGTGTTCAAAAAGTGAATTCGCATCAAGTAATCAGAGAATTTGAACAAATGAAATAATAAAAGACTTATATGAAAATACTTAGAACATTACTTTTTCTACTGTTGGGAGTACCAGGGTTTATATACGGCTCTGTATATAATAGTGAAAGAGCCGGTTGTATCAATCTGGACTCAAAAGCTATTCATGAAGGAACTTTTGAATGGAAAATGAAAAAGGCAGATCAAGTAGGAGCCGTAGGAGAAACAATTTCTAAAGCAGGGTACGGGGAGACGAGTTGGCTTGATGCTGTAGTACCCGGTACCGTGTTAAGCTCGTTGGTTTATAATAAGGTATTTCCAGAGCCCTATTTTGGTGACAATAATAAAATTACTAACAATAAAATACCTGATATTTCCGAAGTTGGTAATTCATTTTATACCTATTGGTTCCGCACAGAATTTGAGGTACCATCTTCATTCAAAGACAAAACCATCTGGCTTCAGCCAGACGGTATCAATTATCGGGCTGAAATATGGGTGAACGGACATTTACTCAGCACCATGATGGGAATGTTTAAGAACGACTATATCAATATCACCGATTTTGTTAATATTGGCAAGAATAATGCCATTGCCATATTGGTTCATCCAGTGGACATGCCAAGTAACTATACTCCCAAAGCATGGGGGGCTAAAGGAGAATTCCAAAATGGCGGTGACGGAAATATTGGTCTCAATGTTACCCAATTGATGACTGTGGGTTGGGATTTTACTTATCCAGATGGTATTCGAGACAGAAATACTGGTATTTGGAGAGGAATCTCTCTGTATGCTACAGGGAAAGTTGCATTACGACATCCTTTTGTCAAATCATCTTTTGATAAAGGAAACTTTAATGTTGCTCACGAAGATGTATCAGTTGAAATAATAAATCCCAATAATACACGACCTTTAAAATGTGTGGTTAAGGGCGAATTTGTAGGTGAAGGTATCACCTTTACTAAAACAATTGACATACTTCGTGGTGAAGAGAAAGTCTGTAATTTCTCTTGCAAAGATTTTGCACAGTTGAATATGGCTCAGCCTAAATTGTGGTGGCCTGTAAACAAAGGTCCACAAAACTTATATACACTAAAGATGTCCGTCTCGGTTGATGGTGTAGTCTGTGATTCTTTAACTTCACGATTTGGCATTAGAGATATTCATGTAACAACTAAAACTCCCGATGGTTCCAAGATGTTTATCGTCAATGGTAAACCGTTATTCATTAGAGGTACTAACTGGGTTCCTGAGGCGATGTTAAGAACTTCAGATAATCGTATGGATGCAGAATTGAGATACACAGCGCAATCTGGAGTCAATCTTCTTCGCATATGGGGGGGAGGTATTGCTGAATCTGATCGTTTCTACCAACTTTGTGATGAATTGGGTATGCTTGTATGGCAAGAGTTCTGGTTAACAGGTGATACCAAGCATCCGCAGGACAAAGCCCTGTATTTGGCGAATGTAGAATCAACAGTTAAGAGAATTCGCAATCATGCAGCATTAGCACTCTATGTTGCTTCTAATGAAAGTTCTGAAGTAACAGGAACTCCAGAGTTGCTTAGTCGCTTGGATGGGACAAGACCTTATCAGATGCAGTCTGAATGTGATGGCGTACATGATGGTAGTCCTTATAAGCAAGTTAATCCAATGCAACACTATGAAGATAGTGCATCAGAACGAGGAAGCCGCATATATGGTTTTAACCCAGAATATGGAGCGCCTACATTGCCGGTATACGAGTCTCTAAAAGAGATGATGGACAGCAAGGATTTGTGGCCAATCAATAAAAAGGTATGGGATTATATGGATGGAAATGGTTTTCACCGAATGACATCTTTATATAATGACTTGGTAAATCAGTATGGAAAATCAAAGACCATTGAAGAATACTGTGAGAAAGCCCAGTTTGTAGGAGCTATGAATTCCAAAAGTATCTGGGAATGTTGGAACTATAACAAATTCAACCATGGCGACCGTTTCTGTTCGGGGCTGCTTTTCTGGTATCACAACTGTCCGAATCCTCAAGTTTCTGCAAGGATGTGGGATTGGTCATTAGAGCCTACTGCATCTCTTTATCATACAGCTAACTCATTGGAACCTCTACATGTACAATTTGACTATCTAAAGAATTCCGTCTCGGTCGTTAATGATTATAACCAGTCGTTTAAAGGATACAAAGTAATAGCTCAGGTGTTCAATATGGATAGCAAAAAAGTTCTTGAAAGGACGGCTACTGTAGATATTGAAGAAGATGGTGTCTCTAATGATATAATAAAGTTGTTATTTCCAAAGAATATATCACAAGTTCATTTCATCAATTTAATTTTGAAAGACGAGAAAGGAAAAGTGGTTTCAACAAACTTCTATTGGCGGTCAAACGACACATATCAAGGTCGGACTACTATTACAGGGCCTTGTACTTCCGGATTCGAAAGTTTGAATAATATGGCGAAGGCAAAGGTTAAGTTATCTTGTACAACGCATCTTAAGGAAAATAAGATGTACATAGAAGTAATTGTTAGAAATGTTGGAAATCAGATTGCTTTTTTCAATCAGCTCCAGCTGTTAAATGAAAAGCATTCTCCAATTCGTCCCTCTTACTACTCTGACAATTTCTTCACTTTATTGCCAGGTGAAAAAAAGGTTATCAAGATTGAGACTGCAGCAAAGAATCTGTCAGTCCATAACATCCTTGTCTTTAAAGGATGGAATACGGATAAAATGAGTTATATTTTGAAATAAAAAGTAAAGAGATGAAGAAAGAACATTTTTGACTTAATATTTTGTAATATCTCTAATATTTTACCGTAATTTGCATTGAAGTTGCTTCTTATTAAACAAATGTGTTCATTCGTTTAATAAGAAGCAACTTATTCTATTTTTATTAAAAGACATTACGAGAGATAAGATAATAAATTTTTATTCTGATGCGGATTATTAGGTATATCATTTTAGTTTTTGCATTGACGGGTATCTTGTTGGGATGTACTCCTCAACCTGAAGCAGCCAGACTATTGGAACGAGCTAATCAGTTGCTTGATAAAGAACAGGCTGATAGTGCCTTAAAGCTAATTGATTCTATCTATTACCCCGAAAAAAGTTTTAATAAGGAGCAATATATGCAATACGTGGTTTCTCGTGTGCGTGCTCGTTATAAAACTATGTATGATATATCAGCAGATTCTTCCGTTTTTACTGCATGGAATTACTATCGTCGGAAAGCTGACAATCCTAAATGGACTGCTTTAGCCGCATTTTATAGTGGATGCGTCTATGCAGAACAGGAAAATCTTAATAAAGCAATGCATGCTTATACAGAGTCACTCAACGAAGCTGTAAAAACGCAAGATAATAACCTTAAAGGACTAGTTCAAAATGGAATAGGAGATTTACTTGAGCAGCAAGGACTTTATGAACAGGCTCTCAGAGCATACCAAAAAACAAATAAACTCTATTGGTATAATAGCAAGGATAAAATTGTATCAATTAGCAATGAGGGACGGTCTTACTTATTGATGGATGAGGCAGATAGTGCTTTAATGGTCTTTCAGCGTGGTATAAAATTAGCTGAGAAAAAGAAAGACAAGAATGGAGAATCACTATTGATGCAAAATATCAGTCTGGCATATTCTCAAAAACAAGAATACAAACAAGCTCTCAGGGCTATTCAGCGTTCGTTTCAGCTAAATACCGATTCTGCAGAAATACTTCGATATTATGTTAATTTTGGTAAGTTATACACATTTATGGGTATGGAAGATTCTGCTTCTTACTATTACAATCATGTAAAAAGCAAAGTGCAAAAGCTTACTAATTACTATCTGCAAGCAAGTACATATCTTGCGCTTGCAAATTGGGAGAAAAGCAGAATGAATTATGCTGAAGCATTTGATTACATGGACAAACGTGCTTCATCCATTGAAAACATTATGCAAGAACGAAACAAGAGTTCTGTTCTTGATATTGAAAAAAAGTACGATTTTGAATTGCTGAAAAACGCCCATGACAAGCAGATCATTCATTTACAATCATGGTTACTTCTATTGGCTGCATTGCTAGTTATTAGCGGCAGTACATTTACGATTTACACTATAAGACGAAAAAACCAGATGATTATTGCCCAGCAAACTATCAATACATTGAAAAAGATGAATCGCGAATTAAGCACCACTATCTATCGGCATAATGCCGATCTGCACAATGCGGTTCTGGTACAATGTGATATGGCAAAAAAGATAATTCGCTTCAATCAGGATATTGAGAAATATGAATCTCTGCAGGCCAGTCCTGTTCAGATGATGCAAAGAATAAATAAAATATTTTATGGCGAAAAGAAAATTGAGGAGCAATGGGAAACTATACTTAAGTCCATTAATCTGGTTCGTCCTGGTTTTGCAAAACAGATAGAAACAGCATTTCCCAATTTGTCTGTTTACGAATTCCGTATTTGTTTATTAACCTATGCCGGATTTAATATACAGGAAATTGCTATTATTCTTAATCAAAAACCAAATACAATTCAGACCAGACGATCAAGCATCAGAAAAAAAATGGGAATAGAAGCCGGGGCCGACATTGCAGAGTTTCTGGATCAACATCTAAATTAGGATAATTCTTCCATCAGAACAATCATGTTTTTCGTTATAATAGACGCATCTGCCATTTTTATCTCGCTTTATAGCTTGTAAAAACCTATATTTAAGATTGTACAAAGATTTGTAAATCAATTATTTAAAAATGTAGTATTTCAAAAACCTATATTTTACTCCTTCATCCAGTAACTCCTCTTTTTTACCCTTCTTTTTTGTTCTACATTTGCTCTTAAACAATGAAAAATATAAATGAAAAAGAAGATCTATTTAATAAGCTCAAGGCTACTATTTGCCTTATCATTATTGATGTTTGCATCTTGTTCGGATGATAACAATCAAGCAGAAAACAATCAACCACAGGTAACCAAAGGACGATTTGATAATACACCTTTTGTTTGGGATGAAATTTATGCTCAACGTCCGGCAGATAACATTTACATTGGCGATCTCAATGTTAGTTTAGTGAAAGATAATGGCAGTAGAACAAGAAGTAGTCATAGTAGAGACTCCAATATCAGCTCATCCGATAATTTGTTTATAATCAGTCCTGTTGAAGTATATGTAGGTGCTGCATATACCAAATCATCTTTTCCATATAAGTTTGATAAGGAGATTTCAAAAGAGAGAAATTCGATTGATATTGTTTTTGATTTTAAAGATCCCTTCATTGATAAAATTACCTGCGAAACCGGATCTGTAGGATATAAAACGTCTCTTAAATCGGCAATTAATTCGAATGAATATCAAAAACAATTGGCTGGAAACAAGCCCGATCCGGAATATTATATCACTCAATATAGCTCGCCTTCAGATTTGGAAAAAGCATTTTCCGCAAATACATCTTTAGGTAACGCATTTAGTACAAAAGTTTCAGCTAATAGTAAGAACAGAAATATTCGGAGCCGTACATTGGCAAAGATAGTCAGTATCAATTTCTCTGTGTATATGGATACACCTCCTGCAAGCAAAGGCTTTTTCAAAGATACAACTATCAACAAAAAAGATAAATTCAGTGATGCCGACTTGCCGGTTTATGTACGGTCGCTAACTTATGGTAAAGTGGTTTATATAGCCATTGAAAGTGAATACCCTTATTCAGAAGTAAAGCAAGCTCTTGATGCAGCAATTAAATATAAATTTGAAAGTGCAAATATGAACAAGGATCAACAAGTTACAAAAATATTCGGCAAATCGTCCACTACTATATTTGCTATTTCAGATAATTCATCTCAATCTTTCTTTATGAATGAGGTGGCCGATTTAAGCAGCTTTTTTTCTGCAAATAATGCTACAACAACATACGGATACCCTATTTATCTGGAAGGAAGATACGTTTATGACAATTCTTCATATTTGCAGGCAAATATTTCTTCATTATGAACCGTTTCTTTCTTTTATTGATCAGATTCATCCTATCAATGCATAAATAAAACATTATTTTTATGTTTTATTTATGCTAACATGAAAAAGAAACTGTTATTATTATTGTTACTGATAGGTACTTTCTTTACGAGAACCATATCAGGAAAAGAAACTATTCCTCCATCTTGCTTTACCAATAGTCATGATATAACCTCATTACATGCGTGGGGGCCTTATTCTAAACGTTATGCCGGAATATCACATATACCCGACATGCAGAAAGGAATGCGTTTCGATTTTTCTGTAATGCCGGGATATTATCGTAGCAGGCAACTAATACCTCATGTTCTTTTTGAGTCATCTTATTATCCATGGGACATTAATCCTTCCATGAATCGTATAACATACCGTTATGAACTGGAATGGAAAGATCGTGTATTTACCGATGTCACCTACTATGTGCTAGACGAACATTGCACGCTGGTAGGCATGCGATGTGTCAATAATACTACGGTTAATCAAAATCTAGTGCTCAACCTGATGGCTTATATTGACTATGAGCAGGAACAATCTCAGGTTAAAGTTCCAGAAAATAAGAATATACAATGGTACAATGCTACCGATTATTTATTAAATGAGCCAGCACACAAATTTCCCCAATATAATTTAGTATATGATGGATGGAAAAGAAATGAAATGCAAACTTCACAGTCACTAAGTGGGTTTGTTTTGGGTAAAGAATTTGGCAAAGAAAAGGGAGATAAAGTAGTTTATGAAGTGAATATCCTTCCGGGAAAAGAAAAAGGGATGATAGGCTTTAGATATAATACGCCTAAAGACAAGACTGCAACTTTTCGAATGAAAGGACTGGTTGAAAGTCCGCTGACGCTAAAAGGTACAGGAGAATACACAATAGCCTTAGTTCCTTACTCATGTAAAAAGCCAGGAAAATACATTTTAGAGTTACGCTCTGAGGGTACTAGTAGTACTGCCTTAGATGGCTTCTTTATTGGAAGTGAAGAGGAAATGAAGAAAATTGAAATAGTTCCAAGATCTTTATCTTTTAATCCTAAAATAGTGACAGGAAATGAAAATCAGGATTTTAGTTTAAAATATGATGGCTGTAATAACTATTATGGAATAGCATGGAACTATAAAGAATCGAGTATCCGTACAATTCTGGATGACAATCTGGAATCATTCTTCCGCAAAAAGGTACACGACCATGTAGCAACAAGATTAGTAGGTAATATGAAGTGGAATTATACTAATGCTTTTTTACGGCCAATAGTGTTGGCTGCTCATTCAGAGCAAACTTTATATGCATTAGTCTGTACAGGAACTTCTGAACAAGTAAACGAACAAATACAGAAATTCCATGTTTCACCTACAACTTATACGTCGCGTATTCAAAAGAATGCCACAAACTCTGGGAATAAGATCTTGCCAGATGGAAAGAAGTACGAATTCGGGAACCGCCTATTGCAATCAGCATTATTATCTAATATAGTTTATCCTGTTCGCACACAAGGCCAGTACATCCGGCATTTTACACCTGGTAAGAACTGGAATAGCCTTTATACATGGGATTCCGGATTTATTGCTCTGGGGTTGATTGATATAGATATAGCAAAAGCCTTTGAATGTATAAGGGCCTATACCACTCCCGTAGGAAGTGAATCGGCATTTATTCATCATGGAACTCCTTTGCCAATACAACTATATGCATATTACGATTTATGGAATAATTGTCAATCACAAGAAGCTTTAGAATTTCTATATCCGCGGCTCAAGCAGTTCTTTGACTTTATGGTAGGTAATAATCCCTATTCCACTACCCGCATGAAAGGTACAGGACTATTATGTACATGGGATTATTTTTATAATTCGGGCGGTTGGGATGATTATCCTCCTCAGCATGCTCTAAGTGATAAATCGTCTGTCACCCCTGTAGTTACCTCAGCTTATTATATCCGAGCTGCTAAAATATTGCGTTTAGCGGCGAAAAAGTTAGGTCTGAAACAAGATGTTAAAGGTTACGACCAGGTAATTAAACAACTATCTAATGCATTGCAAACCTATGCATGGGACGAAGAAACTGGTTATTATGGATATGTGTTGCATAATGCCGACGGAAAAGCTAAGGGGATTTATCGCTATAAAGATGGTTCCAACTTCAATAAAGGTTTAGATGGGATTTCTCCACTCATTGCGAATATTTCCTCCAAAGAGCAAACAGCCAGAATGATAAAACATATTTTTTCTCCTAATGAAATGTGGACAGATATTGGTATATCGACAGTAGACCAATCGGCTCCTTACTATAGATCAGACGGATATTGGAATGGAGCTGTTTGGTTTCCACATCAATGGATGATTTGGAAAGCCTTATTGGATCTTGGAGAAGGAGAAAAAGCTTACCAAGTGGCAAGTACAGCTTTAAATACCTGGGAAAAAGAGTGTGAAGAGAGTTATTATACATTTGAACATTTTATTATTTCCTCACAGCGTGGAGCTGGGTGGCATCAATTCTCCGGTTTATCATCTCCTATACTCAACTGGTTTGCCGCTTATTATCGAGTAGGAAAAGTTTCTATCGGTTTTGAAGTCTGGATTTCTGAGAATTCTTTTAATAACGATTACTCCCAGTACAAGGCGAAAATCTCATTTGACGATTCAACACTTCCCCATAAACGTTCTTTTATAGTATGTATGAATCCGACAAAAAAATATCAAATCAGATTCAATGGTAAAGTTGTTGAAAATAAATCGTATTATCCTGGATTATTAGATATTACATTACCATGCACCAATAAGTCGGGAGTACTTACTATAGATTCTATCTAAAGCAGGTTTCATGTTGTTCCTGATTAGTAACAAACCAATGTGTTTTTTATATTTTTCGATCATTGATCTGCTATCTGCTACTAATTTAGAGCCAATGGATTGATAATAAATAAATTAAATTGGTGGTAGATAAATGTTTTATACATTTTTACTGCTGCTAAATCCTGCTTTCTTGAACCATGCTGAGGCCCGAAAGTTCACATTCTCAAGCTCAATAGAAGCTGTACGAATCTCATCTATCTCCATTACCGGACGGGATTTTAGTTTGGCTGAGAAATTCCAATTCTTTTTAAATACTCAGTAGGACTTTCACCAAAATATTCTTTATAGCATTTGCTAAAGTACGACGGAGAAGTAAATCCTACTTCGTAACATATCTCTGCTATAGTCATATCTGAAGAGGACATCAGCGCAGATGCTTTCTTTAAGCGAGTTATACGAAGTAGCTCATTGGGAGCATAATTTGTCAGAGCTTTTATTTTTCGATAAAGTTGCACTCTACTGAGTCCCATGTCTTTGCCCAGATCTTCTACATTGAGTTCAGAGTTGCTAATCCCTTCTTCTATAAGTTTTTTGAACTTTCCGATAAAAATTTTATCTATGTCGCAGATGGGTTCTTTTTCGGATGTATTATCGCCAAAGAATTGTTTCATTCGCTTGTGCCCGTCAATAAGATTCCGAACGCGTGCTGTAAGTACCTGAGAATTGAATGGCTTGGAAATATATGAATCTGCTCCATTCTCAAATCCTTCGATACGCTGTTCATCAAGAGAGCATGCTGTAAGAAGAATTATAGGTATGTGGCAGGTTTGTAATTCACCTTTCAGACGACGGCAACATTCTATACCATCCATGCCAGGCATCATTATATCGCTTATAATTACGTCTGGTACATATTTCATAGCCTTACGGATACCTTCAGTTCCGTCTTTTGCTTCTATCACTTCATATTCTTGCTGAAGTAGTTGGCGTATATAAGAACGGATATCAGGATTATCATCAATAACAAGTACAGTCTCACAATTTTCAGAATGAATTTCATCAATAGAGAATTCGTCCGGTAATTCAAATAATTCTTGTTGAGTTTCGGAAGAAATAGTCGTAACCGAAGTTGATTCACAAAACAATGCCTGTTCAAAAGGTAAGTCTACGGTAAAGATAGTGCCTCTTTGTTTATCGCTTTCCACCTGAATATTACCTTTGTGCATATCTACAAAGGCTTTAACAAGTGCCAGCCCAATTCCGGAACCTTCGTGGTGTAAATCTGTTTTATAGAATCGTTCAAAAATATTTCGAATATGTTCAGGAGAAATAACAGTACCGCTGTTAGCAATAGTAAAACGCACATATTTATTCTCTTCCTGCTCTATAGTAAGCAGATTCACATGTATTACTCCATTTTCCGGAGTGAATTTGAATGCATTGGATAGCAGATTAAAGTAAATCCGTTCCAGCTTCTCTACGTCAACAACAGCATGAAAATCCGTATTTGGAAGAACATCAAAGATAAATTTTATATGTTTCTTTCTAACAACTGCGCGGAATGCCGAATTCCATTCTTCAAATGAAACTGCGAGATCAATCTTATTTAATACTAACTCCAGCTTCCCGTTCTCAAATTTGCGGAAATCCAATATTTGGTTCACTAGACGGAGCAGAATATTGACATTTTTTTTAACCAATTGCAATGATTGCTGTTGGTTATTAGTCAGGCTTTTATCACCAAGAAGTTGATCAATAGGATCGGCTACTAAGGTAAGAGGTGTACGGAAATCATGTGATATGTTAGTAAAGAATACCAGTTTGGCATTTGTGGCTTCTTCCAGCTGCTTAGAAAGCTCTATTAATTGGTCTCGCTGCAATTCCAGTTGTTCCTTTTGGTTGGTAATTTCATCATTCCTTTTTGATAGTTCTTTGTTTAATCTGTTTTTAGTATGCAGAGATTTCCATAAAATCAGAAACATTCCTGCAAAAAGCAACAGAACTATGAAACTTCCGTATAAAATAATCTTTTGAGTAGCATAACTAGTCAGATAATTATCTATGCGAGTATTTAGAAGTCCAATCTTCTTCTCGTTTTCGGCAATATGGTCAGTTTGCAACTTCATTACCCGGGCATTGGTCCTGTCTACAACGGCTGTGCTGAGTATTGTTTCCCGCGGATAGCTCTTCTTTTCAAGAATTTTCATAGCTATCTGCATTACACGGTCGCCTCCTGTGGGATAAATGAAAGTTGCATCCAAAACATTTCTAAGCACAAGGTCCACACCTAAATTTTTGCCAGGAAGAGCATCAATACCTATAAAGGCTGTTCCTTTTTCTCTTTTATGTTTTTTTGCTGATTGGTAGGCTCCGGCTGCCATACGATCATTATGAGCAAAAACTATATCAATTTTTGGGAAACGAGTAAGAATGGAATTCATTTTCTGTTTAGCCTGAAATTGAAGCCACCCAGCATCTTCTTTACATAACAAAGTTATAGAGGGGTATTTACTGATAGCACTCATAAAACCCTGATGGCGGTCAATGGCAGGTGTTGAACCACTCAGACCGGTTAATTCTGCAATTGTTCCTTTTCCTTTAAGTCGTGCTGCGATGTATTGACCTACGGTTTTACCAATCTCATAGTTATCTGCACCCACGAAGGCAGTGTATTTATCTGAAAGTATCTTGCGATCAACTACAATGACTGGAATTCCTTTATTATAAGCTTCTTCAATAATAGGTGTCATAGGAGCTGCTTCATTAGGGGCAACAATCAGAATATCTACTTTTTTATTAATAAAGTAATAAATATCTTTTGCCTGCTTTTGGTTGTTATCCTTAGCTGTGCGTATCTCAACCTTAACTCCACTGTAAAACTGAGCTTCACGAAGTATTTCGTCGTTCATCTTGTGCCTCCATTCGTCATCGCTGCATTGTGACACTCCAATAATGTATCTGGAAGAATCTTTTCTGCACGATGATGACAGAAAAGTAAGGATTAACAAAATAATAAAGGTTGTGTATTTCATTGTTTCCCGCGATGTAATTAAGGTACAAAGATAAAAAAAACAGGAGCATCCGCAACAGATGCTCCATAAATAAGATTAAATATTCTTATCGAAAAATTACTGTAATTGTTTTTTCAACATTTCAGGCAGTTGGGGCATGGCTCCACTTTGTGTACAAATATAAGCAGAAACGTCTACGGCTAATTTATGGGCTTCCCGGACGGATTTGCCTTTAATTATTGAAGCACAGAATGCTGCAGTAAATGAATCACCGGCCCCAACCGTGTCGGCTACGTTAACGTTTGGTGTTTCAAGGAAAGAAACCTCTCCCGAAGCAAAGACATAACTGCCATTAGTACCACAGGTAAGAATCAGCATTTTTAGCTCATATTTGTTTATTAACTTCCAGCAAGTGTCCTGAAGGTCGATACCGGGATAACCAAACATACGAGAGATGATAACTAGTTCTTCATCATTTATCTTGAGTATATTGCATTTATTTAAAGAGTTCTCAATAATCTCTTTGTCATAAAAGTTCTGACGAAGGTTTATATCAAAAATTTTGCATTGGCCTTCTCCATCTGGCATCGTGTCAAGAAACCGGTTTATTGTTTCTCTTGATACTGTGCTACGTTGTGCAAGTGAGCCAAAACAAACGGAACGTGTAGAAAGGGCAAGAGTTTGCAGCGCTTCGGTGAATGGAATGTTATCCCATGCTACTCCTTCTTTTATTTCATAACAAGGTATACCCTCAGCATCCAGTTCCACCTGAACTGTACCTGTTGGGAAGTTTACCTTTTCCAATTGATATTTCAGATTCTTTTCATGAAAAACATCTAGTATTTCATTCCCCAATGCATCGTTGCCAATAGCACTTACTACACAGCTCTCAAGACCGAATTGTGATACGTGATAAGCAAAATTAGCAGGTGCTCCGCCTATTTTTTTCCCTTCAGGCAGCATATCCCAAAGTGCTTCACCCAATCCAACAATTATATTATTCATAATACTAAAATTTAATGTTTCTTGTTAATAATAAAAGATAAGCAACTCCAATGGTCATAACTAAAACTGCACCAATCTGGGCTAACATTATATCGGATACTATCCCCATCACAAGTGGAAATATTGTACCACCAAACAATCCCATAATCATCAGTCCGGATACTTCGTTCTGTTTGCTTGGCTTGTGCAGCAATGCCTGGGAGAAGATAATGGAAAAGACATTGGAATTCCCGAAACCAATCAATGCTACGCAAGCGTAAATAGTTATTTTTGTATCTACAAAATAGAGACCACCCATACCAAGAGCCAACATGATAACACTTATTGCGAAAAACATCTTTCCGGATACTTTAGCCAAAATAAAAGCTCCTGATAGACATCCTATGGTACGGAAAAGGAAATAAACACTGGTAGCATATCCTGCATCAGCCAATTCCATACCCAAACGTTCAATCAGAATTTTTGGAGCAGTTACATTTGTTCCTACATCAATACCCACATGGCACATAATACCAAGGAATGACAATAGAATAAGTTTATCGCCCAATAAAGCGAAGCATTCGCCAAAACTGGAACTTTTACCTTCAATCTTTTTTTCTTCAATAGAGGTAGAGCTAAGAACAACAATAGCAATAATTGCAATAACGGTAAAGATAGGGAATAGAATTCGCCAATAAGAAAATTGTATTGCACCCCAAGCTGCAAGAATTGGCGCTACAAATGAGGCTATGGCTTTTACAAACTGCCCTAATGTTAAAGAACTAGCTAATCTTTCTCCACTTACAATGTTGGAAATAAGTGGATTGAGAGATACCTGCATCAATGTGTTGCCGATCCCTAATAATGAAAAAGAAATCAGCATACCTGCATATGAATGGCTGATAACAGGCACAATTAATGCAAGAACTGTAACAACAAGACTCAGTAATACTGTTTTTTTTCTTCCTATACGGTTCATCAGCATACCTGTTGGCACTGAAAATATCAAGAACCAGAAAAATACCATTGAAGGAAATATATTTGCCTCCGTGTCAGTGAGACTTAAATCTGCTTTTACATAATTAGTGGCAATGCCTACAAGGTCTACAAATCCCATTGCGAAGAAACAGAACATCACTGGGATAAGCTTAGCATATATATTTTTTGTATTTCTCATAAATTTGGATTATTTTAAACCGAGTTTATATGTAGTAAACGAAACAACATTATATGAACCGCCTTTCGCATAAAAACTAATACGATTATAAGGCTCAGATGGAAAAATAAGATTTGTCATAACAAAACGTCCTCCATCTCCAAAAGCCTCAATGCTGGACTTATCAACAAATAATCGAAGTGTCATCTCTTTATCATTTCTCAAGGGAGCAGTTGTTACTGCTGGGAATTCTTTACTAAAAGACGTTATCCCACTTTTTGTTCTATCTATAGAAAAACTCTTTTCCACCAAATTATAGGTTACATCTACTTCTTCACCCTTAGAATTAAAGAGTTGAAAGCCTATGATTTCTGCATTCTTATTCTTTATAGTCATTTCTATCTCATATGCTCCGGAATTATCTGTCAGTAACTTATCCACATTGTATGTCCGATCTACTTTAAATGAACGCTTTTTTATCTGTTCACCACGTAACTTCAACAATTCGGGAGATGGGGTACTCTTCAAATAGGTTTCACCTTTATAAGTGTAAAGACTTAAGTCGCGTGGAACAGAGTTTGCACTACGATACTGTTTCGTAGGTACATCATTGGCATATTGCCAATTGCTCATCCATGCTAATGCTATGTGGCGTCCTCCTAATGTATTACTCCAGGTTACGGTAGCATAATGATCTTTTCCCCAGTCCATCCACTTATTCACATTCGGAGATTCGTTTATGAATTTCTTTCCATCGAAATTACCAACAAAATATTGTGTTGCCGAACCACCAAATGGTCCACCAGGATTTATATTACAGATAAGAACCCATTTTCTCAGTTCGGTTCCTTCAATGGGTAATTCAATAAGATCAGGACATTCCCATACACCACCGTGTGCACCTTGCCCATCACCAAAACGGCTCTCCATAGCCCACTCCTTGAGGTCGGAAGAAGAATAAATTCTCATCTCTTGTCCGGCTGCAAGAATCATAACCCACTTTTTAGAAGGTTCATGCCAAAAAACTTTCGGATCACGAAAGTCACGTGTAGTAGACGTTAGAATCGGGTTACGGGCATATTTGGTAAATGTACGGCCATTATCAAGGCTATACGCCATGCTTTGCACCTGACGATCGCTGGCTGAAGTATAAAAAGCCACAATAGCTCCTGCGCCAAATCCTGCTGTATTATCTTTATCAACAACGCAACTACCACTAAAAATGCTTCCCAATGCATCGGGGGCAATAGCTACAGGAAGGTGCTCCCAATTCACCAGATCTTTGCTTACAGCGTGTCCCCAATGCATATTTCCCCACATGGAACCATAAGGATTATGTTGATAGAACAAATGATATTCTCCATCTTTATAAACCATACCATTGGGATCATTCATCCATCCGTAAGCTGGTGTAAAATGGTAGACTGGACGAAAGGCTTCAATATTCCTGGTATCAAAAGAGTCAGCTAGTTTCATCTCTTTCCAGCATACAGCAGAATCAGGAATGAATTGGAAGTTGAAAGTAATGCTCTTGTTCTTATAAGCAGAAATTTCAACCGGAACAAAATAATCAATTTTATTTATAGCCAGACGGATATTGATAGTTTTTACCACATCATTATCAACAATCATGTATAGCTTAGCTTCTCTTGAGGTTTCCTGAACTGGCAAGAGCAGATATTTTTTGTGTGCATCAATTTGGACGATGCTTTGTTCATCGCCTAAATGTTTAATCACTAATTGTGGATTAGAAGCCTGACAAGACAAAAGCAAAGTAAACAGTCCCATTAATAAGGAACTAAAAGATCGTTTAACTGTTTGGCATAATTTACTTAGTGAAATCATGTTTTTATTGGTATTAAATGCAATTAATAAATAGTTGCCCGGGAAAGCATATTGCAAAGAAAGAAAATAATAAAACAGAATGATATAAGAATTGTTTCATAATGTATTAAATATGATTCACAGTTCTATTAAATTTTATGCATGAAACAAAAATAATCATCTTTGAAACAAAAATTATAGTTCACCTAAATAGAAATTATTTCCTTTACGACATGAAATTTAAGCCGGGAAAGCTTTTCTTGAGAATTGAATTTTTTAAATGTTAATCTTTTAAATCTATAATGAAATATGAGAAATCTTATCATTATGATTTTCCTTCTATCTTTCTGTGGTATCTTAAACGCACAGAACGTTACGATTAAAGGAAACGTAAAATCAGCTGCTGGCGGCGAGCCTCTTATTGGCGTAAATGTAAGTGTCAAAGGTAAAGCAGTAGGGACAGTTACAGACCTCGATGGTAATTACCAATTATCAGTACAAAAAAATGAAACACTCACCTTTTCTTTCATTGGATACGATAAACAGGAAGTAGTTGTAGGTGCACGAACTATTATTAATGTTGCTTTAAAGGAATCTTCCCTATTATTAGATGAAGTGGTTGCAGTAGGTTATCGCACAGAACGTAAAGCTGACCTCACGGGAGCTGTTTCTGTCGTGAAAGTGAACGATATGATGTCTGCAGCCGAAAACAATCCGATGAAGGCGCTGCAAGGACGTGTTGCTGGTATGACAGTCACTTCTGACGGAACACCAAGTGGAGCTGCCACTATTCGTATTCGTGGTATCGGAACGCTGAACAATAATGATCCGCTATATATTATTGATGGTGTTCCTACTACTTCAGGCATGCACGAACTAAATGGAAATGATATTGAAAGTATCCAGGTACTTCGCGATGCATCGTCTTCAAGTATTTATGGTTCGCGTGCGGCGAACGGTGTCATTGTTGTTACAACAAAGAAAGGAAAGAAAGGCCTTGTCAAGGTAAACTTTGATTCATATGTTACGATGTCCAGCTATACTAATAAAATAGATATTCTTAGTTCAAAAGAGTATGCTGAAGCTATGTGGAAAGCCTCTGTAAATTCAGGAAAAGATGCTAATGACAATAATATAGGTATCCGTTATCAAGAAGGTATTGATGCAGCAGGCAACAAAGTTTTAAACAATGTTTTATTTCCGGAATATCTTGACGATGCAAAAACTATGAAACCTGCAAATACCAAC
Source organism: uncultured Bacteroides sp. (assembly GCF_963677945.1). Lineage (NCBI taxonomy): Bacteria > Pseudomonadati > Bacteroidota > Bacteroidia > Bacteroidales > Bacteroidaceae > Bacteroides > uncultured Bacteroides sp. The sequence goes on from NZ_OY782578.1 coordinate 1,656,115, forward strand.
TGGTTTGATGAAGTTACACGCACAGGCGTCGCACAGTCGTATAATCTTTCTGTTAGCAATGGTACAGAAAAAGGAAATAGTTTTTTATCACTGAGTTACTATGATAATGAAGGACTGGTAAAATACACTGATTTTAATCGTATTTCTGCCCGAATGAACAGTGACTATAAACTATTGGGCGATATTGTTACAATAGGGGAGAATTTCACAATAAACAAAACTTCCGAAGTAACTCAACCATATCAGATAATTGAAGCTGCATTGATTGCAGTTCCTTTTATACCAGTGCATACAGAAGATGGGAAAAACTGGGGAGGTCCTATAACCGGACTTCCGGATCGTCAAAATCCAGCCCGATTAGTATATGATAATAAAGACAACCGTTATAATTACTGGCGTACATTTGGTAATGCTTATATAAACATTCAACCCATTAAAAAGCTGAATATTCGTTCTAGTTTTGGCTTGGATTATGGCAACTTTTATAAAAGATCACTCACATATAGTTATCAAACAGGTTATCTCCAAAGCGATAAAACCAAATCCTTGATAGAACAGGCACACTGGACAAAATGGACTTGGTCTAATACTGCTACATACGATTTTGAAATTGGAAAAAATCGTTTTGAAACTATGCTAGGAATGGAAATGTTCCGTCAGAGTGATATCAATTTTGCAGCTTCACGTGAAGGCTTTGCTGTAGAAACTCCGGATTATATGTGGCCAGATCTTGGAACAGGAACCAGTGAAGGCACTGGTAGCTCTACTGCCTATTCACTGCAATCATACTTTGGTAAAATTAATTACGCATACAACGAAAAGTATCTTGCTTCTGTTACATTACGCCGTGATGGCTCATCTCGTTTTGGAAAGAATAATCGCTGGGGTATGTTTCCTGCCTTTAACCTTGGATGGAAAATTAATCAGGAAGCTTTCATGGAAAAAACGCATGGCTGGTTGTCTGATTTAAAGCTTCGTTTTGGTTGGGGACAAACAGGTAATCAGGAAATGGCAAATACAGCAATATATGATATTTATGTTACTGATTACGGAAAAGGAGATCCTACATGGAATGCAGTATGGGGGACAGCTTATGACTTGAATGGAACAGGGTCTGGATTGCTTAGCTCAGGCTTTAAAAGAACACAACTTCAAAATCCTGATCTAAAATGGGAAACAACTACACAAACCAATATTGGTCTTGATTATGGATTCTTTGGACAAGCTCTTTACGGCTCAGCTGAATACTACATTAAGAAAACAAAAAATATTCTTTATTTACCGGGCTATGCCGCAATCATGGGAGAAGGAGCAAATAAATGGTATAATGGTGCCGCTATGGAGAATAAAGGCTTTGAGTTCACATTAGGTTACCGCGGAAAAATGAATTCAGGTTTGCAGTATGACATAACTGGTAATATATCAACCAATGCAAACAAGGTGACTTATCTGCCTGAATCGGTGAAAAAATCTTATGGTGGTAACGGTACCTATGATAACATACTGGGACGTCCACTAGGTTCATTCTATGGATATGTGGCCGACGGTATTTTTAAAACACAAGACGATCTTGACCAACACTCTAAACAAGATGGTAAGGCTTTGGGACGCATTAGATACAGAGATCTGAATAATGATGGCGTAGTAAATGATAAAGACCGTACATGGATTGGTGATCCGTTTCCTGATTTTGCTTACGGTTTAAATATAGATTTGTCATATAAAAACTTTGATTTGATAATGTATTTTCAAGGTATTCAAAATGTAGATGTAGTTAATTCTGTAAAATATACAACTGATTTCTGGAGTGTATCGGATACCCGTTCAAATAAAGGAGCTCGCCTTCTTAAAGCTTGGGATCCAGTTACTAATCCTAATTCAAATATTCCGGCATTATCTTATAGCGATACTAATAATGAATCTCGTTTTTCTTCTTATTTTGTTGAAAATGGTTCATACCTGAAACTTCGTAATATCCAGTTAGGATACAATATACCTCAGCAAGTATTGCATAAAATAAAAGTGGAAAAATTCCGCATCTATGCTAGTGCTCAGAATCTATTTACGATCAAAAGCAAAAATTTTACAGGCGTTGACCCTGAAAATCCAGGATGGGGTTATCCTATTCCTTTGACTGTGACCTTTGGTGTTAATGTTTCATTTTAAAAAGACCTCGTACAATGAAAAAAATTAAATATTTAGTTTTGGCTTCTGTTTCAGCATTAATGCTCAATAGTTGTAACTTTCTTGATGAAACTCCTCAGGGAATCCTTGATGAAGAACAGGTTAAAGGTCCTGAGCAAATAGAAGGACTAGTATCTGCAGCTTATTCTTCTTTAGGAAACGACCATTATGATAAACCTTTCAGTCTTTGGCCATATGGTAACGTACGTTCCGATGATGCATATAAAGGTGGTAATGATGAAAATGATATTGTAAACTTTCATTTTTATGAAATATCAGAAAATATAAAATCAGATTTTGGTGAAGCAGATGGTTTATGGTTTTTTATTTATGAAGCAATCTCGCGTGCCAACTCTGCACTTAGTGTTTTGAAAAGTGTGGATAAATCTCAATTTCCTAATAAAGACGCCCGTATGGGAGAAATGTATTTCTTGAGAGGACATTTCTACTTTATGCTAAAAGAAGTTTTTGGACATATTCCTTTGGTTGATGAAGATACTCCGTTGAATGAGTATGATAAGGTACCGAATACATTACCTAATGACAAACAATGGGAATTTATTTGCAATGACTTTAAAAAAGCATACGATTTATTACCTGTAGCTCAAAGTCAGGTTGGAAGAGCCAATAAGATTGCAGCGGCTGCTTATCTTGCAAAAGCGTACATTTTCAAGGCTTACCGCCAGGATGAGAAAAATAGTGTGACAGAAATAAACGCTCAGGATTTAAATCAAGTATTAGATTATACCCAGGTAGTGATGAATTCTTCTTATAAGTTAGAACCGGATATAGCATGTAACTTTTTACCGGGAGCCTATCAAAACGGACCGGAATCATTGTTTGCAGTACAATATTCTACAGGAGACGGTACTATGTTTGGTCGCTTGAATTGGGGAGATGTACTTTCTGTGCCAATGGGATTAGGTTGTTGTGACTTCCATAAACCAAGTCAAAATTTGGTGAATTCTTTTAAAACAGCTAACGGATTACCAGAATTTGACTCCTTTAATAATAAAAATTACGATAAAACCCTTGATAAAGTAGACCCACGTTTATATCATACAGTTGCTCTTCCCGGAGTACCCTATAAGTACAATGAAGAGTTAATTTATCAAGAGAAATGGAACAGAAATCCTTCTGTTTATGGTCTGTATGCTTCTTTAAAAGAAAATGTAGATCCTTCATGTGACTGTTTTGTAAATGTCTCTCCATTTTATGGAAACTCTAAAAATAGAATTGTATTACGTTATGCAGATGTTGTATTAATGCGTGCTGAGGCTCTTATAGAACTGAATCGTGAACAAGAAGCACTTCCACTTATCAATATGATTCGTGAACGTGCCAAGAATAGTACCACATTTATTCCGTATGCAAATAATCTTAATATTTCCTTGTATAAAAATGGAGTAAATTGTGTATGGAATAAAGATTTTGCTCGTCAGGCACTTCGTTGGGAACGTCGTTTGGAACTAGCAATGGAAGGAAATCGTTTCTTTGATCTTGTACGTTGGGGCATTGCCAGTCAGGTTATGAACAATTATTTCAATAGCGAGTCTGCCCGACGTTCATTCCTTGCTGCTGGCAAGTTTGATAAGAATCAGGATGAATACATTCCAATACCTCAACAACAGATAAATTTCACGAATGGGGTGTATAAGCAAAATCCAGGATGGAAATAATGTAGTCAAATTACAATTTAAAGATATATTAAAATGAAAAAATCTATATACATATTCTTATCTTTAATAATGATACTAAATTTAGTATCATGTAGCGAAGATTACAATGGAATAAGCAATTCGGGTGAGGTAAAAATAAAGACCTTTTCTGCGAATGCTAAATTAGAAACATTGAATGAAACATCTGGTCTGATTGAATTAGTTTTCCCTTCTGCAACCGATTTGACCAAGATCAAACCTGTTATAACTCTATCTGAAGGTGCACATATTGTAAGCCCTGAAAATCCTGAAGGACCAATAGACCTTTCAAAAGTGACAGTTTACCGTGTTGTAAACGGGAATCTTTATCATGATTATAATGTTGTGGCTTCTCATGTAAGTGATAAAACAAAAATCCTAACGTTTTCAATAGGCAAATATAAAGGGGTTATTGATCAGTCAGCCCGTACTATTACAGTACTTTATCCAAAAGGGGAAGATGTTACAGCTTTAACCCCAAAATTTACAATTACCGATGGGGCAAAAGTGGTGTCACCAACTGCAACGACTATTGATTTTTCGAGTCCGGTGAACTACAATATCTCCTATTTGGACGAAATATTTACCTATAAAGTAACAGTAGTGCCTACAGATCTTACTCCGGTAGGATTCTTAGGAGAAGCTGCTACTGCTGGTGAAATTACTAATTTGGATGAAAAAGCTGCATGGAACTGGTTATCTGAAAATTTTGTAGACCCTGTATATATATCATTTGATGCTATCAAGAAAGGGGCCGATTTAAGTAAGTATGGTGTGCTTTGGTATCATTGTGACCCTGATAAACTTGAGATTCCGTCTATTGCTACCGATGCAACAGTTATAGATGCGTTGAAGAAGTTCCACGCACAAGGAGGAGGTTTATTACTTACTTCTGCAGGTGCTTCTTTGGGAACGTCACTTGATATTGCCAAAAATGGGAAAATGTGGAATAATGACTGGGGGTATGGAAATAGTCCTTCAACCTTAGGCGAAAATTGGGGAATGAGATTCACCGGTCACGAAAACCATCCTATCTTTAAAGGTCTGCGCATGGAAATTGGAGAAACATCACGCTTCTACATTATGGGCAAGGGAGTGAAGGTGAAAGGACACAATGCCATCTGGAATTTTGATACATGGACAGGTTACAATTTCGACGTAGCAAAATGGCAAAACGAGAATGGTGGCAAACAACTAGCTAGTTTCTATTGGGACGATGCTATGAATCAACGTTCCATTATTACTGAATACGAACGTCAAAATGGTAATGGAGCTACTATCACCATTGCTGTGGAAAGTTATGACTGGTATAATGAAGATGGATCACCTGCTAATTCTTATCTTGACAACCTTGAGACTCTGACTGGGAATATTTTGAATTATCTGGCTAAATAATAAAATTGAAGAATTATGAAACTTAATTATATTGTAACAACTCTCCTTTCACTTGCAAGCCTTACGGCTTGCAGTGATCAGGAATACGTGTGCAACGATCCAAATGCAGATCTTTCTGCTCCTTCTTATTTCGATGTAAACGACTTACACCAGACGTATGCTTCCTTCTGGAAACCATCCAATGGCTGGGTGGGTGACCCAATGCCTTTTTACGAAAATGGGAAATTTCATGTGTTCTACTTGCTTGATGCACGTAACGGAGCTGCCACTTTTCACCCTTGGGCAAAGACAACTACAAGCGACTTTATGACGTATGAAGATAACGGCGAAGTAATTCCTTGCGGAGCAGACGGAAGTCAGGAAGATGCTTTGGGTACAGGTTCGGTAATAAAAGCGGGCGATACCTATTATGCTTATTACACTGCACACAATGCAAATCTGAATCCTGCTGAGAAAATTTATTTAGCTACATCAAAGGATATGAAGACTTGGACTAAGCAAACTAATTTTTCACTTCAGGCTGCCAACGGATATGATGCTAATGAATTCCGGGACCCATTTGTGATGAAAGAAGGTAACGTTTATAAGATGTTCATTACTACCCGTGGCTATGTGGCGGCAGTGAATGACTGGCAAGCGGTTATTGCACAATACTCTTCTACCGATTTGTTGAACTGGAAACTGGAAGAACCGTTCTATTATAATGGAGAACGAGTTATGGAATGCCCGGATGTATTTACTATGGGAAATTATCAATATTTGGTATACTCTAACTGGGACTGGGCTAATAATGACCGCAAAGTGCACTATCGTTATCGGGTTGTAGGAACTAACGACTGGAAAGTGCCTTCCTATTCAGCTCTGGATGGTATTGCTTACTATGCCGGAAAGACTGCAAGTGACGGTACAAATCGTTTCTTATTCGGATGGTGTCCTACCCGTAGTGGAAATAATGATACCAGTGATTATGGTTGGGCAGGATCATTGGTTGTTCACCAGTTGACACAAAATAGTGATGGAACGCTGAATGTAACTATCCCCGCATCGGTTGATCAGAAACTAAAGAATGAAGTTGTTCTAAAGGCCTTGGTGAATAACAATGCACAAGTGCAAGGTAATAGTTATACATTGAATGGTACAAGTGGCAAGGCTATAGCACTGTTTGATCGTCAAAAAGGAACATATAAAATTACGACTACAGTAAAAGCAAGTACGGCTACCCGCTTTGGCTTTGAGTTTGGTGCCGGAGGTGCTCGCAGTGAGGTACATGATCTGGTATTCGATTTAACTAGTAAAACGTTGAAACTGGACTGCATAAAAGACGGCAACGTATTGGCTACGCGCACTTCAACTCCTCTTATTATACCTGAAAATAAACAATTTAAAGTGACTATTGTGATAGAAAACTCTGTTTGTGTTATTTACGTAAATGGTGTAATTGCATTGAGTAACCGAATTTATCAAATGAATCAGAACCCTTGGGGTATATTTGCCGAAGGTGGTGAAGCAGTATTTTCGGAGGTAGCACTGAATAAGTAAAGAACTGGCAAACTTTACAATTGCAATTATTTTGAATTAAGCGGATAGATTAAATACAATCTATCCGCTTTTTCTATTAGAAAAAAACGAGAAAATGCATAATCATCTTCCACCTGCTACTAAAACTTGTTTAATATACATATAATCAGGTTGTTATTCTGGTGGAAGATAAATGTTTTATACATTTTCATCTGCTACTAAATCCTGCATCTGCCACTAGTTTGTACTGGCTCCATTTTCATTTTTTATGTCCAAAGAATGCAGAGAAATTTCTTCCGGAAATTCCCGTGAAGGAGTCGTTCCTTTTTCATGTAATGCTTGGGTGTAGTGATTGCTTTTCTCCATTCATTTTAGGGTTTAGGCCTTTTTCGGAAAGTCGGTTACTGCTATCGTGTTTTATTTAGTCTGTTATATAATTCTTTCCTTAATGCTAAGTAAGCCCGCAGCCGTGAACCGATAAGTCTGCATTCAGGGGCCCATGGGTTTACGGCTGCAGACCCATGGGCCCTCGAATGCGGGCTTACTAATATTTATTTAAGTTTTTGCTTATGTTACGCCTGTAAATAGCTTGATTTTCTTGTTGTGTTGTAGTAAAAAATAATTAAATAATAGTGGTGTTTTTATTTGGTTTTTAATAGTTTTTGATATTATCTTTATAGCATAAATCAATAAAGTAAATATGAATATAACACAGATTAGAAGCCTTGGATAGAAGAGAGCGCAACGTATGGTAAAGTTAGAAACTTTATTAGATAACATCAAAAATGAGGGTAAAGAGTGCTTGGTTATAACTATGAGACATTCTTTACAAATACATAGCGATGCCGAAAGCAATATTTATGCAAAAAAAGTCCCTCTGATACTATTTGCTGCCGGATTTAAAAAAGAAAATGAAACCCAGGTGATGAAGCAGTACAACGGACTGGTATTGCTGGAGGTAAACAACCTTTCCGGTATGGATGAGGCTGCAAGCGTTCGCCACATTGCCTCCGGTTTTCCACAGACAAAAGCAGCGTTTATCGGCTCTACGGGCAAAACTGTGAAGATACTTGTGCCATTTACTCTTCCTGACGGCACTTTGCCGCAAACATACAGGGAAGCGGAACTGTTTCATGCACATGCTTATCGTCGTGCTACTCTGTTATATCAGTCTCAGATACCTTTCCCCATAACAATAAACAAACCGTCACTGGAACATAGTTGTCGTCTCTCTTTTGATCCAGAATTATATGTTGCGCCCCATGCGCACGCCATTCGTCAGGAACAGCCCACAGAAATGCCTGCCGAAACCACCTATCAGGAGGCAGTGCAGGAAGAGAACAATCCTCTGCAGCGACTTGTTCCCGGATATGAACGAAGCAGAGTTGTTTCCACCCTGTTTGAAACCTCTTTAAGTGCCGCACTGAGCGAAACTCCCGGCTTCTCGAAAGAAGAAGGACTGAAACCGCTTTTGGTGGCATTGGCCAATAACTGTTTCAAGTCGGGCATTCCCGAAGAGGAGGTGGTGAATGGCGCAATACTTCATTTTGGCATGAAAGAAAAAGAAGTTGAACTGAGGCAAACCATCCACAACGCCTATCTTATAGGGAAGAATTTTGGAGAAAAGCCTTGCATTCGCCCCGAGCAGAGTATGGCGATGAAAGCCGATGAGTTTATGAAACGCCGTTACGAGTTCCGCTACAACACACAGACTACCGAGGTAGAGTACAGAGAGCGCAACTCATTCATTTTCGATTTCCGCCCCATCACCGACAGAGCACTGAACAGCATTGCCCTCAATGCTCAGTTTGAAGGTCTGCAACTGTGGGACAGAGACGTGAAACGTTACGTCTACTCAGACCGCGTGCCACTTTTCTCACCCATTGAACACTACCTTTCCGCGCTTCCCAAGTGGGACGGGAAAGATCGTATACGTGCATTAGCCAATACAGTGCCGTGCGACAATCCGCATTGGCCCAACTTTTTCCACCGCTGGTTCCTCTGCATGACGGCCCATTGGAGAGGAACAGATAAAAAACACGCGAACAGCACAGCACCATTGCTCGTTGGTCCGCAAGGATATAAAAAGTCCACTTTCTGTCTCAATATAATTCCTCCACAGTTGCGTGCCTACTACACGGACAGTATCGACTTCAGCCAGAAGCGCGATGCCGAGCTCTCCCTTAATCGGTTTGCGCTGATCAACATTGATGAGTTCGACCAGATTAACGCAGGCAATCAAGCCTTTCTGAAGCACATCCTTCAGAAGCCGTTGGTGAACACCCGCAAGCCGCACAAAACCGCCGTGCAGGAGCTTCGCCGTTACGCATCGTTCATAGCCACCAGCAATCATTCCGACTTGCTGACCGATGAATCCGGTGGTCGTCGTTTCATCTGCATCCAGCTAACCGGAAAGATAGACGACACACAGTCCATTAACCACGAGCAGCTCTACGCGCAGGCAATCAGTGAGCTGCAAAGCGGAAAACGCTATTGGTTTAACGCAGACGATGAGGCCATACTAATGAACAAGAACCGCGAGTTCGAACAAACCCCGGCAGCCGAGCAACTCTTCCACCAATACTATCGCCCTGCAGAAGCAGGCGAGGAGAGCAGTGAACTTCTTGCCGTGGAAATTTTCACCCAGTTGCAGAAGAAAAGCGGCATCAAGCTCACTGCCACAAGAGCAATTCATTTTGGCCGTATCCTTAAAAAACTAAACATCCCCAGCCGAAGGATTAACGGGAATGCTTATTATGATGTTGTGGAACGCCCAATTTAGTGGGGGATAGTTTTGATTTAGTAGCAGATAGAAAGTTGAACTTTTTATCTGCTACTAGTTGAAAGGCTTTTTGTTAGCGCTTTTTAGGTGTATTTTATTCCAATCTGATCATATCTGCCAACTGTAAAAAGTACTCATTCGACCATATTTCAAGACTATCTGTATTTTTAATAAAAGGTTCTACATCTTGCTTTACCATTTTAATATCAGTAGAGACAAGACGTTCTTTTAGCAATTTGATAAATTCTTCTTTATCCATTTCGATACCATTAAATTCTCTGATACGTTCTTGCAGGTGCGTAAAATCCAATTTAATGCCATTTCTTACATACCACTCAAAATCATACCAATCACGACCTTTTACACGATTTTTCCAGGTCCTGAAAACCAAAGCATGCATCTTTCCGGCATATAGGTCAGGAAGACTAAAGCAACGCGTCATAAAAGAAAACGGATGTAATAGTAGCTTTTGCTCCGTTTGAAACTTCATCGGTGGCGCTGTGTCAACCTCAATCTTAATTTTTAAGCTCCTTTCTGTCTGAAAGGCAACATCATACACCTCTGTATCATCTTTTAGAAATGCTGATTCTATTTTCCCAAAATTTAGTTTATCCTTTTTGGTTATTACGATATCTCGTCCTACTGTTTTAAATTCCTCAACAATAGCTTGAAAGTAATTTTCAAGCTTGAATGATTCATCCGAAGCCAATAATGAAAAATCCATATCCTCCGAAAAACGTTCCATTTTATGAAATATTCGCAAACAAGTGCCACCATAGAAAGCAGCTTTGTCAAAGAAACCACCACGATACAATCCTGCCAATGTAATCTCTTGCATTACCTCATATATGGCATTTCTTTGATCTTTATCTGTTACTATTTCGTACCGCGAAAGCATCTGTTCAAAGATATTATTCATGTTTTATGATTTTAATGAGGTTGTTAATGGTTCTCTTTTTCTTGCTAAATTGCAAACATTGCTCCAATATAGAAACCTCCATCTTATAGAGTTCATCCATATTAAATCGCAGGTCATCTTCCAGATAAGTAAGTAGCTCTTTCTGATAACGTAAGTTTAGATTAGATGTATTTACAATCAAGTCGCATAAGGCTTTTTCAGGTGAAGCAATCAAAAAAGCAGTATTATCTTTTACTTCTTGTCTTATCCCTATTGGAAAATATTCTTTTGAGCATTGTGTGTACTCAAATTTGCCAAGTACATTCTTAAATTCTTTCGAATGCTTAGTCGTTATCGAGCGCATTATATAAACGCTTTCCGGGATAAGTCCATAATAACGTAATGCCGACTCCATAGAAACATACGAGGGGCCGTATATGTGGTTAGCGATAAGTTCCATTGACAGTAGTTTGCCACTCTCTTTGGGAGAAACTACATACATACCTTTTTTGAGTCGGATAATTTTGTCAGACTTCTCCAATTCGCTGATTTTATTGTTCACAGACTTGTAACTGGGAAATATTGACTTCAAAAATGCAAAATCAACAGGTATATTACCTATGTCAGAAAGAGTATTCATAATATTGCCTCTGTTTTGATTTACATTGCGAATATAGTAAAAAATAGAATAGATAATACTTTTTTATTCAATTATCTGTTCTTAATTTTACTATTATTGGGACTTTATCCGTTTTCCATTAGTTTTGTTTCATTTCTATAAGTATTGAATTCTATGTTTTTCGAATTAGGTGTGATCATATAATATTTACTTTTGTTTCACAGAAGCAGAAAAGGAGAGCTGAAAAGCTGAATATCTCTCACCTAAGGATTAGCAGGAATACTTATTATGATGTTGCGGAACGCCCAATTTAGTGGGAGATAGTTTTGATTTAGTAGCAGATGATTAGTTGAAACTTTTTATCTGCTACTAGCTGAAAGTGCTTTTGTTAGGGCTTTTTGGATGTTTTGGTGGGGGATGGGGGAGATGAATTGGGGAAAATTTAGATTTTATTAATTCTTAATCTTAAAAATGTTATTGATTTTTTCTTCCATTTCATCAATCATATTGACGCTTTGCAGCTTCATATCTTCAGATGATTTGATGTTGTTTATTAATTGCCGCATATCTTCAAATGTTTTATGAAAGTGATCTTCTTGTTTTTGATATTTCAAATGTTCTTTTTTCTCAATTTTTTTTAGAATAAGTTTTGTGTAATTTTCAATCTTCTTACATAGATGAATGAGTTTTAATGATTTGTTTATTTCAACAATCTGATCCAATCTCTTATAAGTTTCGTATCTTTTCAGGATATTGAGATCTTTATCTTCGCGGAAATGTATATAAAGATTTCTGCGAGTACTGTCAAGATGTAATGTCAATTCTTTAAAATCTTCTTGTATTGTTGCTGATTCAATCTCATGATGGTTAGTATCTATATCTATTAGTTTTTGCCATAAACTTTTAGTTTTTTTGACTTGATTATATCCATAAAGATGAGTTAATGCAGATACTTCAGTTAAGTAAATTTTGCGTAGTTGTAATGAACGCTCTAAACCAGATTTTGAATTCAGATATGCTTTCATAACACAAATCAGATCACACCTAATGAAACCAATCATCATACATATTAAAACAAGTTGATGTATGATTTCCAAATTTGAAGGAGACTGTATATTTTGAGTCGTTGTGAATTTTCTAAGTTGTTCATATATGATGTGTTTATTGTATATTGAATCAATATCTTTGCTTATTTTAACCAGTGATTCGGTATATTGATCAGACAATTTTTCATTTGACGATAACTTCTTAGCTAAGCAATCTTCCATAAAGGATTTTACATCAAGTTCTGTTTTCTTAGTTGTAACACATGTTGATGTATTGTTGGGTGTCAATTTACTTATAATATTAAATATTTTGGTTGGAATCTGCGTGATACGTGAATGGATTAATATATATTGAGAAACAGCTTTGCAATATTGGTTTTCGTCTGTGATACTGCATAATATGTTATACATATTTATAGGGTTATCATAGTGTGAAGTACTATTGCGCATTGTTTTATCGCAATAAACTTCTAACTTTGTTAGTTCATTATCTATTATTGCAACATCAGACTGGAGTGTTGGATTGTCTAACTTTAAAATTATTGGCTTTAACAAATTCCATACTCCATTATTATCTTTTGTTCCAGAAAAATAATTGTAGGCTTCATAAAGACTTTGATTAATGCTTTGTATATGATAACGTTTCTCGTAAGCAATAGTTGTATCTAATAATAATCGTAAAGATGCCATTAATTCGTGTAATATAAAATGGCTGCCTATATATAAGTCCTCGGTTTTACTGAAGAATGATATAATAGAATCTGACATATCAGGAGTCTCAGATTCTATTGCTGCAAGACGAGTTCGCAACTCCATCATTACTGGGAATACCTCTTCTAATTCAGATATAGTATCCTCAGAATTTTGTATTAGTGAGTTTAATGCATTTTCACTTGCGGGTTTGCTCATGATTTATATTATATTGATTTTTTCACTCTTCTTTTTTATTTACTATACCAAATGGAATATGCACTGCAGGTACATTCTTTAAGTTTGATAAGTGGCCCATCTGGTCATCGAAGAACATGTGAGGATGCATTATATCTAATATTCTTGATTTGTCAATGCCACCTAGAAAAAATGCTTCGTTTACATCAACTCCCCAACTTTTTAATGTTTTTATTAAACGTTCGTGAGAGGGAGCATTGCGAGCTGTTACAATAGATGTTTTTAGAACGCGTTTATATTCAGGATTCTTCTGCTGCCTTTTGGCTTCCATCTTTTGGAAAAACGATATTTTTTTGAACAAATCTCCAAGTAGACCTGGTTCTAAAGGTTCATCGGCACAAGCTTCTTCATGTTTATGGAATGCTTCCATTCCATCTTGTTGATATATCTTCTCAGCTTCGTCTGTGGCTATAACTCCATCGAAGTCAAAGGCTATTCGCAACTCTAAATCTTCATCATCATCTGAAATACTTGATTGTAAGACTTTTCCTGCAGCAAAACCTTCTTTACAAGCTGATTTTATATCTGATTCTTCAGCAGAAAGGAAAAGAGATGCATTGTAAGCAGGCAAATATTTATAAGGACTTCCTCCTGAAAAGAAAGCAGCTCTAGTAATATCTAAGCCGTAGTGTTGTATTGTCCGAAAAACTCGTAATCCTGTTTCAGGACTATTTCGAGATAAAAGAATAACTTCTATCGGTTTTTCTTCGCTGAAAATTTCATTTAAGCGTAACAGCCTCTTTATGAAAGGATATGCAACACCTTTATTTAAATGATTATCAATATTCTTCTCTTGAAATTTTTTGTATTCTTCAACACCTTGTTCTTTGTAAATTCTATGAGAATCGGTTAAGTCGAACAATGCACTTGATGCTACAGCAATAACGAGTTTTTTTTCTATTGGGTAAGGCATTTTTTATTAATATTTAGACCAATTTTGAATAGCAAACATCCTCATACCATTGGCTGGCTTGTGTAAAGGATACAATTTTAGAAATTCTTTTTCTGCATCATAAAAGTCATTAGAGATAACTTTTATATGATGTAGATACAATAAGCCTATAGTAGCAGAACGAGATATCCCTTGATTACAATGAACAAGGACTTTCATATTTTGAAGATGAACATCAATAGCATTAATTGCTTCATCAATAACTTCTTTAGGAATATAGTCTGGAGTATCAACATCAATTAAATTTAGAATAAGATGATTACCTCTATACGCTATCAAATATTCAGGATGAGTTTTTGGTGCTGACCTACCTGTATAACCTAATGCTTTTCGATGATAAGGTTCCTTACAAGCATGTATGACAAACCAATCGTTTTGAAATCTGACAATATTCTCATAATCATCCTGAGAACCGATGTGTAAATTATGGTGGATTTCTTTCATTACTAAATGTTATTTAATTATGACTATTTATTACTCCTTGATTTGTCTATTTTTCTTATATAACTAATCCCGATCTTCATTTTGAATTCATCATACCACACTACTAATTTATATAAAGTGAATGTAAATAGACTAAAAATAGATAAGGACCAATTTTAAAATATCTAATTGATGCTTTATAGCTAGATTTTGTTTTCTATTTTTGTTCGATCGATAAATATTCCACATTTACAATCTACTTATGAAAGCATCCCTCAATACAATATACAGATAATTTTTCGACAGTATTTTCTTTTTCACAGCACTTCTGCATGTTGCAACGTTCACACAATTCTGAAACACTGCTAACATCTAGTGTGCCTTGCTTTTCATGGAGAGAATAGAGATACTTTAAATATTTACCTTCGGCAATGCGGTGGTGCTGATCTTTGGCTTTCAATCCTCTCCATTCATAAAGGCGCTTGCCTCCTTTTGATGAATTGCAACTTTTACAAACCATAACCACATTATCCGTAATATCTTCTCCTCCACAACATCTGGGCAGAATATGTTCGACTGTTAAATCCTTTGTTTCCCCGCAATAGATACATGCGTTTGGATTTTCTTTTTCTTTAAGCCATTCACGAACAGATGATGACCAATGTATTTCTCCTGAACAGAGGCTTTTCCAACGATTCATAATCATTCCATAATTTGTTTTCCCAAAGCCTGAAGCTTCGGATATAATCTTTGCGTACTGATAAAAAATTTGTTCACGAACTGTTTTGACTGCTTTTGGAGGCATAATATTAATTTAAGGTCCTTAATTGTTTTTCATAAAGTACTGCGGGAATCCGTGTAGAGGTCTATGAATTCTTATTGCTAATAAGAGTATCTGCAAATGTATAAAATAATTTTTCACAATGAAATTAAAATGTATCCTAAATAAGGAACCGCACGTACGGTGGTGTGAGAGGTCGGAAAATGAAATAGGAGGAAAACTATTTCATTTTCCTCCTACTCGATTGAAATAAAGAATTACATATTTGCAACAACTGTATAAGTTCCTGCCTTATACTCTTTTGTTTCTTTACTACCAGGGATGGTGACAGAGGCAGTTGCACCTTTTGGAATGGTGAACTTCCAGATCCATTTGTTGCCTTTGTATTTCCAACTGCTTTTTATTGTTCCTGCAGCCGACTTATACTGTGCATTGATATAACCTAATCGTTTGTCGGGAACAGGGGACATGATGATATGTTTGAATCCTGGTTTTGCTGGGTCGGCAGAGATGCCGGCTACTGTTTCCCATATCCATTCACATACGCAACCGTAGGCATAATGATTGAAACTGTTCATTCCCTTTGGTCCCATACCGTTTTCTATCATATAACTGTTCCAGCGTTCCCAGATGGTTGTTGCACCATTATCTATAGAATAGAGCCATGATGGATTCTTACGTTGGAAGAGTAGGTTGTAGGCTACATCTATCATTCCATTTTCAGTGAGCGCAGGCATAAGGATTGATGTTCCCAGGAATCCTGTCTGCAGACAGTCGCCATGGGCTTTGAAATTTTCTCGTAGACGGGTAATCATTTCTTCACGTGCCTTTCCTTTGATGAGCTTATTTTTTAATGCAAAGAGGGCAGGGGTCTGCATGGTGTTCAGAATGTCCAACTTAAACTTGCCATCTGTGGTAAGGAAATTGTCTAAGATATATGATCTGGCTTCCTGCATCATCAACTCGTATTTCTTTGTGTCACGAGAAGTTGCTTTAGCCATGTCGCGCATCATCTCGGCATCCATCAACCAGTATGCTGCACTAAGATAATTCCAGTATTCTTCTGCTTCAGGAAGTGTTCCATTTTTATCTCTCGACTTTCCACTGCATGTCTCCAATGGTTCGTAACTTAACCAGTCGGCCCACTGTGAACCTTTATTCTCTTCTAATAATAAGTTGTGAGTGTAACGGGTTTCGTTAGCATGGTTGATAAACTTCTCCATGGAAGTCCAGTTCTCATTTATGATGTCTACATTTCCAAACTGTTTCCAAACTGTATATGGAACGATTACTCCGGCATCGGCCCATCCTAGTCGCATACTCTCATCGGAACAATATTGACCAAATGGTGCTACACCCGGGAAACCTCCTTGTGGACTTTGGGTATCGCGCATATCGCCCATCCACTTATGGAAGAAGTTTTGCGTGTTGGCAAAGAATGTTCCTGTCTCGGCAAACACTTGTGTATCAGCAGTCCATCCCAAACGTTCGTTGCGTTGAGGGCAATCGGTAGGTATAGACAGATAGTTGGAGCGCTGTCCCCACAGAGTGTTGGATATAAGTAGGTTTATTGATTCGTTGCCGGTGGTGATATTACCTATCTCCATGTCTTTGGTGATAGACGTTATCGGTATGGAACGAATGCTTTTAAAAGTAACCTTCTCGGTGGCAACGATAGAGATAAATCTATATCCATAGAAGGTGTTGCGCGGTTGGAAACAAACTGGTTTGTTGTTGCCAAAGATATAATCAAGCATCATACCTGTGTTTGGAGTACGAAGGTTAAGGCGATGAACGCTACCTTCGGGACCATCCATACCTCTGCTGTAGGCTCCATTACCATCGTTTAGTAGTTCTGCTGGTTCGCAATGAATCTGTGCTCCCTTTTCTGCCTGGAATACAAACGATGGTACTGCAGCACAGTTTTGCCCAAAGTCAACTACAAGTGTCTGATGTGGCATGAGTGTGATAATGTCGCCATCGGAATACTCGTTTGTTATTACCACTTTACCATATTCTTTGTCGCTTTTCCCTTCTATGTCATCCCAGATGTATGCTCTTGTTGGTTTAAGTGCCAGGTCTTCTCGGAAATATACTTCAGCACCCTGAGAAGGTAATATCACGCCATTGAATTCTTTGTTGACTTCGGGAGTGGTAAGGGCAACAGAAGTGTCGTATCCTGCAGTTTCTCCATCGTCAAAGATTTCTCCATCGAAGATTGCTGCATGTTTTACTTTTCCTGCTATGCCTGCTTTCCAGTTGTTAGTGTCTGTACCATATAGTTTTGTGGTACTATCAGTGAAGATGAGTTTCAACACTCCGCGAAAGGCACACTTCTTTCCAATCATACCATTGTTGTTGCCCGGAGTGATAATCTTGTCGGCCCACCAACCTGGTGTTACCTGTACGGAAAGACTATTTTCGGCACCTGCATCCTTCTTGAAGGCATCGGTAACATCGTAGGTGAACGACCGTTTAGTTTTGGCATAATGAGTGAAACCTGGTTTGAGAATCTCTTTTCCTATAGGTGTACCATTGACATACAGGTCGTAGACTCCCAGTCCGGTGGTCATCCACAGGGCTGTCTTTACTTTCTTAACGTTTTTGACAGTACTTTTAAACCAGTTTGCTCCATCAGCAGAACGTGAATTGTCGTTAATGCGCTCTGTGACTACAGGAGCATTGGCAGCAGATATCCACTCGGAACAATTCCATGCAGAATTGTCGAGAGCACTGGTCTTATACCCCTTAGCTTGTTTAGTCGACTGGGCATAAGTGGATAATGAAAATACAGTAAATGAAAAAACAATAATTGATTTAGTAATGTGTCTCATTTCTTATTACGGTTTTGTATTAGATTGTTCTGGGTTCAAAGATAATATTATTTTTCAATTTGCATTTCGTCTATTAATAATCTTCATAATAATATATATCCTGATAAAACAATAAATATCTGAGTTTTATAGATTGATAATTAGTTTTATTATAGATTCAATTATTATATTTGTGATAAGATGAAATATTTATTGAATGATTATGAATATAGAACATGATAAAGAAAAAGAAATTTTCAGTGTGGTAGTTGATGGCGTAACTGCTCATGTTTCTTATAAACTGATTGACGGCGGTTTAGATATCCGTCATACAATTGTTCCCGATGAAATTGGGGGTAGGGGGATAGCTTCTGCTTTGGTAAAGGCGGCTTACGATTATGCTCTGGAAAATGGATATAAGCCTGTGGCTACCTGTTCGTATGCGGTGGTATGGCTTCAAAGGCATCCGGAATATAATGGTAAAATAGGAAATGATTTTGGAGGGGAAGGTACCTGTGCTATATGATATTTCTTGTTTTATATCAGAAGAATAAGATCAAGGATTATATTTAGTATAAAGAACTAAATCTTTATACTAAAGTCAATATCATCGTATGAGAATTTAATAAAATCTCGCTGAGGTCTTTGATTATCATTCTCATCACTTCTGTTATGAATATCATTGTTTTCATCAAATTCATATTCAAAATCATTATTCCCAATATAGATCAATTGTTTGGAAAAGGTGTCGTATTTTAATTTAACATCACCTATCTGAGACATTTTTTCAGAAAAGAAATCGAATTTGATTACTGCATTTCCAATCTTTTCTATACGGTCAGAAAAGAAATCGTATTTAAATTCTTTGTTCCCAATTTTAGATATTCTTTTTGTACTAAAGTCATAACTTATCAAGAGATCACCAATCTTAGAAATGTTATCTGTGAAAAAGTCATATTCAATTTCGCATCCGTCAAGTCTTTTTATACGCCCTTTTTTAGTATTTTGATGTGACGATTCTAATCTTAAATCACGACCCTCATAATTGGGATCATAACGTCTATTTATCTTTTGAATATTTCCCATCCTATCTACTGTTATAGAGGATTCATGAATTCTGATTTTAATAAGAAAGTTGCCAGCCAGATCTGTGTAAATTGTTAGTCTTTGAGCATTAACTGCAGTTGTGAATAAGAATATAATTAAAATGCTGAGAATGTACTTTTTTATATCTTTGTTGCGGCTACTGTTTGTATTTGTACAGAGTAGTTTGTTGGATGGTGTAGACATTCCGCAGCTTTGGCAGATTTGTTTCATTAGATCAATTTTTATGTTACATGCAAATGTAGTTATTCTTTACATAAATAACACTATTATTGCACGATTAATTATCTGAATATTATTCAAAGTAATTCTACTGATCTTTTCAATTCAATGCAAGATAACGGAAAGAAGAACTAATGTCAATGATTCCAAAGAATAATCTGTAAGAGGCTGCTCCATGCGAAACAGCCTCTTTTATATTGCAATTAGATAATAATAAATTTGTCTTTACTGGTTTGACAGAATGCGCATTTTTCATCAACTTTTGCATTGTCATAGGTATTGCCACATACAGGACATACTGCATAAACGAAAGGCAATTTGCTTTGAGTGTGAGCTTTTAAAGCTTCGGCTGCAGCAGTATAAAATTCCATATGCTTTTTTTCTGTATCGGATGCCCAGGTAAATGATTTTACAGCTTTATCTACTTTTTCAGCTTTTGCTTCATCCAAGAATTTCGGATACATAGTTGCTGTTTCATAGGTTTCTCCTTTAATAGCTTCCTGAAGATTCTCAGCTGTAGTTTTTACTTCAAATTCGGGTTTAAATGCTTCCATCTTTTCACCCAGTTCTTCTAATACTTTTGTGTGATTGGCTGCATGTATAGCTTCGGCTTTTGATGCAGCTTCGAATAGTTTGGCTATCGTATCGTTCCCCTCCTCTTTTGCTTTTTGAGCAAAAGCTGCGTATTTAGCACTAGCAGTGGTTTCTCCTTTAATTCCTGCTTTAAGGTTCTCGATTGTTTTAACCGGCTTTGGCCCGGTGCAACTAGCAAGGGCAATGATACCCATTGCTGCAAAAAATAAAAATTTCTTCATTTTTGTGGATTTAAAAATTAATATTAAAGAGGCATCATATAATTATAAACTAATGTTCCGCCGAAAAAACCAGTAATACTAACAGTAATGGCTGCAATGCCATACAAAATAAAAGAAATCCATTTAAGCGTGCTATTCTCATTTTTGCCTAATGTAATTAATCGAATTGTAGAAGTTGCAATAAGCAAACACATAGTGATAAAGGCAAATAATTCATGAGACTCCTTAACAGAACCTGCTGCGCCTGACATTTCAGACGTAAATAATACTCCCGATAACCACGTAACTACAGTAGCCAGTGTACCGGTGACTAACAAATACAGACTTAGCTTTGGCAAGCATAATTCCTTTTTAATAATTAAAGAAGCTAATTCAATAATGAACCCGAACATAACCAATGCTATTGGAAAATGTACCAGCATAGGATGAAGATGACTTGTATCAAACATAACTTTAAAATATTAAAGATGAATAGAAATAATTATCTAATTAAAAAACGGCATTCAATGAATTATCTATTCTCATAGTGCTGTTTTTTTTATTTACCTGCTACTCGTTTGATTCTGAGTAACAAATAAATAAAAAATAATTCAATAAAAAAAGTAAATTTTTAAATATATATATTTAAAGAACTCTTTGTTCAAAAATATTAATGTAGTTATCTCAATCTTATAAAATTCAGAGATCTTCTTTATACGAACTTTATTTTCTTGATACGAGTAGAATAGTAATATAAAAGACCTTGGCTGGGGGACGAATAAAAAAAGCTACCCGGAACTCAATATTCCAGATAGCTTTTTATTAAGGTATGTTTATCTCTTAAAACTTATGTGTGTTCAGACTCTTGTCAATCAACATTCCGTCCACTGCTTTTAGGTCGAACTTCACTTTGTGTTTAGCCTTTAATTTCAGGATAAACAGATCCGTTGTTCCTTCAATTGCTTCTTTGTTACCAATGTTAACGAATGTAGGATAGAGCGTTTTAGATCCGTTTGTATGAAGGCGGTCATAAGTAAGATTCTCCATACTTTTCATATTCAGTGGTTGTACTCCCATAAACTCAAAATCTCTCTGATTATATGGCAAAGCAAAACTTAAGGCGTTGATAGATTTTAGGTTTTCACCTTTTACAAGAACTTCGACTATTTCATCCTTGTTATACATCTGTTTGGCTGTGCCTATCTTAATGCTTCCGCCAACCTTTTGTATTTGTTGTTTGCTTACACCGTCTTCGAGTAGTGTTGCCACAACAGAAATATCGTAAGCATCGATCAGATCATTCTTGTTGATATCCCCATTGCTGATATAACCAAAGTCGGAGTCACCTATTCTTAAACCGGTATAATTAGTATAAGAAGTAAGATCGTTACCATCAATCTTGCCATCGTTGTTGATGTCTCCCTGAAGATAGCTTGCTGTTCCAGGCACTTTAAATACATATAATTCTCTACCCGAACCGTAGTTGCCAACGCCTTCGGTTACAGCCAGCTTAATATAACGAGCTGTTGGATGACCGGCAAAATCAAACACCTTCACATCGCCATTCTGTTTCCAGTTAAAAGCATCGGCTTCTGTCCAGTTCATCTTGTCTGTACTGTAATAAACAGTTCCTTTCAGCATACTTCCGTTACCACCGTCAGTGCGTGGCAAGTATTGGAATTTATCTAGCTGGTTCACTGTTTTCAGGTCAATAACCATATCGAATGGCAAAGCATTTTCTCTGTACTTGGTATGCCAGATATCACCCGATTCGGCAAAGTCGAACAAGCGGTTCACTTCGAAACCTTCCTGATTTAAAGCTGTTGTTGTGCCCTGTATTCCTTGAATAGCAAACTGCAACGGATTCGATTTTGTTTTAGCACTGCATTCTGTCCAGTCGGAATAACCATCCTTGTTTACTGCACGTACCTTGAACGAATAAGTTGTTTCGGCTGTTAAATCAGTAAACAATAGTTCTGTGTCTTTAATAGTAGTGTAAAGCATTCCGTTGAACTCAATTTCATAGAAATCGGCATTCGTTACTTTGCTCCATGTAGGTTTCAATGTATATGCTTCGGTATTCTCAGTTGTAGTCTGCGCTTGTGGAGCAGTCAGTGTGCCTGTTGTGATTCGGTATGTATCATCAGGTTTAAATACAAATCCTGCGATATTCAATACAGTCTGAGCTGCAGTAATGTCAGTAGCTGCAAGTTTTACAAGGAGCTGTGGATTCTTAGTAATCACCACTTTATCGAATTCACTTCCTTTCGTTGCAAACTTGTTCAGATTAGGGGTAGCATCATAGAAACATACATTTTCTCCCTTCAGGAACTCTTCCATAGAGTTCACCTCAGTCAGCTTAACATTCTTGTTCCCGATTTTTGCAGACACCTTCTTTGGTTTTGCCGTTACATTGATTCTGAATTCCGTAGCTTTCTCTTTCACAAAGTCAGTGAAACTTCCTGTGGCAGGATGAATGGTCACTGTTACATTGTTCTTCTTCTCAACACTCGATTCTATCTTTGTTGTAACGCCCTTGCCTTGTCTGTACTCTTCTGAAATACCATCATCATCGTATTCGGTAAATGAACTATTTCCATACGGATAGATTTCGTAAGTGCGGATACCTTTATTTATTTCAGAGACATTATTGTTAGGATTGGCCATCGGAATAATTGCTCCGTTCTTTATGAAGAGCGGCAGCTTCCACAGAGGTGCTGCAAAGCTATTCACAACGCAATTCCCGGTATACTTTTCTCCGGTGAAATAGTCAATCCATGTGCCTTCGGGTAAATAAATACCATTGCGGATATCGTTACCTTTTTTATCCGACTTTGTTTCCTGATAGATAGGGGCCACCAAGAAGTTTGGTCCGTACAAGTACTGATATTGTGTAGCTATTCCCTTCGTATAAGTATTAGGGTATTCGAGGAACATGGCTCTGATAATCGGCATTCCATTTACCGCTTCTTTTGCAATGCTATATGTATAAGGAATCAGCTCCGATTTCAACTTCAGATACCAACGGTTGATAGATATAGCAGGTTCTCCCAATGCATGAGGATATTTCTCATTAGAGCCCCAACCATCCATGTTCAGTTCCATTGGAGTAAATGTTTTCCATTGAAAGTCTCTTGTGTTTATAACCAGATTTTTTCCACCAAAAATACCATCCATATCCGAAGTAATATTAGGTTGGCCTGACAATCCCGAACTTATATAAGTAGGGATATGGAAACGAATGTATTCCCACACACCACCGGTTTGGTCGCCCGACCATATTCCGGCGTAACGCTGTGTTCCGGCCCAGCCATCCAAAGAGATAATAAATGGTCTGGCATTACTACCATAATAAGGCATAATGTGACTAACATCGGCAACTCCATTTAATCCGAAAGAATATCCATCACCAACCCAAGCTACGTCTGTTTTTAAAACACGCACTCCGGCATCGCGTACCTCTTTTACAATGTCTCTTTGCAGTAAAGCGCTGACATCGGCTTTGGGATGCAAATCAGATTGAGTCCACAAACCAATTTCCACTCCATTCTTGCGTGCATAATCACCCAGACTTTTCAGGTTTTGAATATTGCCGTCCAAAGTTTCTGTTTGTCCGTATCCGGCTCCATATCCGTCATTTGGCAAAATCCAACCCAACGGCATATCGTGATTCTTATAACGGTCAATCACAGCACGGGCCGAGAACTGATAGTTATTCTTTTCACCGTTCAGCGATTCTTTGATTCCGCCATTATCTTTTTGACTTTCTTTGTAACGCTTTCCGTCCTCAAAAAGGATTCCTTTTTCGTCCTCTTTCCAGAAGTCACGGTTATAAGCATTCAAGTGTCCCTGATAGAAACCGAATTTTGGCAACAGTACCGGATTTCCTGTTAGCTGATAAAAATCATTCAGCAGAGCAACCGCTCCGTCGTTTATCATATAAAACACGTCCAGATAGTTAGATTCGTGAGATAACTTCACTTTCCCCTTTTCTGATGCACCAAAGTCGTATTTTCCTTTATTAAAAGTATGCCACATCAACCCATATCCATTGGTAGACCAATAGTAAGGATTGGGAGAAGCTACTCCGCCATCTGTCCAGCTATTCTGGTTTTCGATGGCAATAGCTTTCCCTTTATGTGAGAATCGTCCGTTCTGTACCCCGCCTCCATAAAAATATTCCTGCGGATTTTCTTTTAATGTCAGAACTACTTTTCCTTTTTCAAATAGCGCTGGTTCAACCTCTTCCAATATAACGGCATTTGTTGCTAGATTGATAACCTTCATCAGCAAAGTCTTTTTATTTAGCTGAATATTGATTTTCCCGGTCGTGATAGAAATAAAATCACTATTGTCATTCAGATTAAGCTTCGAAATAGATTTTCTTGGATTATCAACTAAGATATGTGCTTCCGGCTTTGCTTCGGGATCTCTTAATATTCCGCCAAAATTATCTTGAAACACTCTAAAGATGTTCTCTCCATAAAAATCAAATGTCATTCTCTGATTGTCAGAGAGCAATACTTCAATTGTTGTTGGATTGATTTTTCTTGCACTGATAATCTTTAAGCTTTGTTGCGTTGCCTCTCTAACACTTTCGGCCCTTTGTCTGGCTTGCATAGGTGCAGATGAAAACATCAGAGGCAGAGTGAGCGCAAGCAAAATAGCCTTCTTCTGCTGGCAATTTCTAATTAAGTTTTTCATTTATTTATTTAAAAGTTTAATTAAGTAGGTATTATTTAATAAAAGTATGATGCAAAAATATAGAAATGTATTTAAATAAGGGGTTGTTTAATTAAAAATATAGCTAATAATTTAATATATTAATTAAATATATAAAGAATATTACCTTTGTTCAGACGATTATAGGGGATTAAAATGCTTATACTCAACAAATACATGTGGGCGTATTTTCGAAATGTAGTATCGACGATAACCATAGCAATAATGCATAAAAGAAAGGCGCTCAAAATGAACGCCTTAACTATTGATAGTAATATGTGCTAATCGTTGTTTATACCAATTTATTTGCCAATACAAAAATGCGAAAAAATATTCCCTAAAATTTCATCATTAGATATAGTTCCGGTAATCTCTCCTAAATAATGCATACACTCGCGGATATCCTGTGAAAGGAAGTCGCCTGAGATGTTATTATGCAATCCATCTTTTACTCGGTGAATAGAATCGAGGGCATGTACCAATGCTTCGTAATGGCGAATGTTGGTTACAATCACATCATTCTGAGTAACGGTTGGGAGATTGGCGGTTTTTACTAGCAGGTCTTCTAGCTCAATGGTATTTTCACGGTTCTTTGCCGAGATAAAGATATGGCTCGATTTATGCTTGATTGCCAGTTTCTCCAGATCGTTTTTCTGTTCTTCGGTGATGAGGTCGCTTTTGTTGAAAACCATAATGAGTTGCTTGCCTTTGCACTTTGGCTTGATTTTGGTAGCAAGCTGTTCTATTTGCTCGTGGCTATCGGTGGCAGCAATCATACAAAGTACTATTTCTGCCTGATCGAGCTTGCGGAAGGTGCGTTCAATACCGATGCTTTCAATCTTATCGTGTGTCTCACGGATACCGGCTGTGTCGATTAAGCGGAACAGCGTGCCTTTTATGGTTATGGTGTCTTCAATAACATCGCGGGTAGTGCCGTGAATATCACTGACAATGGCTTTTTCTTCATTGAGCAGCACGTTGAGCAGGGTGGACTTTCCTGCGTTTGTTTCTCCGATAATGGCTACAGGGATACCATTTTTTATGGCATTACCCACATTGAACGAATCTGCAAGGCGAGTAATGACTTGCTCTATGTTCTCTGTCAGCTTTAGAAGTGCGTCGCGGTTGGCAAACTCCACATCTTCTTCACTGAAGTCGAGCTCCAGTTCTACCATGGAAACAAAGTTGAGCAGTTGGGTGCGGAGGTCGGTTAGCTCTTTACTAAATCCACCACGCATCTGACTCATGGCAAGGCGATGGGTTGCCGCAGACGAGGAAGCTATAAGATCGGCTACTGCTTCGGCCTGACTAAGGTCCATCTTCCCATTGAGAAAGGCACGTTGTGTAAACTCTCCCGGAAGGGCAGAGCGGCAACCTTTTTCTATAAGAAGCTGCATGACCTGTTGCAAGATGTACGATGAACCATGACACGATATCTCTGTGGAGTCTTCACCTGTATAAGAGTGGGGGGCACGGAAAAGGCTGACAAGCACTTCATCTATAACCTCTTCTCCTTTGCAAATTTTTCCAAAGGTGAGGGTGTATGCTTCTTTGTCTTGCAGTTTCACTCTTTCCTGCACGGGCACAAATATAGAGCTAGTTATAGCTATGGCTTCGGGGCCTGAGACTCTGATTATGCCGATGGCTCCTCCTTGTGCGGTGGCTACGGCGCAGATTGTATCCTGATTTATCATCTTGTTAAATTCTGTCGAGTACGGTTTTGATTAATGTATCAATAGAGTTTTTATAATTAGGGTTGGCTTCTTTGATAAGACGGTTGGCAATAACCATACACACAGTCATGGCTTTGTGACCCATAAGTTTGGCCAGTCCTGCCAGTGCCGAACTTTCCATTTCGAAGTTGGTGATTTTATAACCGTTGTATTCAAATGACTCTATCTTTTCGTTTTGTTTTGGGTCGGCAAGCGGCACACGAAGTTCGCGTCCTTGCGGTCCGAAGAACCCTCCGGCAGCAATAGTTACACCGTTTACCATATCTCCCTGGTTTATGCGTGCAATGAGTTCTGCATTGGCATCAATCACATAAGGTGCACAGAGTAAGGGAGACCAGTTCATGTGTTTCTTGAATGCCTCTTCAAAAGCAAGATCGCAAGCTTCGTTTCTTCCGGCATAGAAATTAAGTAATCCGTCGAAACCGATTGATTTCTGTGAACAGATATATGTGCCTACCGGTGTATTGGGTTGTAATCCGCCACAAGTTCCGATGCGAACAAGTTCGAGGCTACGAAATTCTTTCTTTTCTTCACGGGTGTTGAAATCTATATTGGCCAATGCATCTAGCTCATTGACCACGATGTCTATATTGTCACATCCTATGCCGGTGGAGAGAACAGTGATTCTTTTTCCTTTGTAAGTACCGGTGATGGTTCTGAATTCTCTGCTTTCTACCTCAAACTCTTTGTTGTCAAAGTGAGCAGCTACGGTAGCTACTCTGCCCGGATCGCCAACAAGGATAACTTTATCTGCCAGTTGTTCCGGTTTTACGTGTAGATGAAATACCGAACCGTCGGGGTTTATTATCAATTCTGATTCAGCAAAATATCTCATATTGTTTCTGTTTTAGGTCAATATATAAAAGAAATGTTGCCATAGCTGAGAATACAACAATGGCAACACTATAAAGCTATCGGATTTTATTCGCCAGTCAAAGGCTTCTTTGGTGATGAAGATACCGGCTTTGCAATAGTTTCGCGCATTGAAGTATCTGCTTCTATGTTCTTTATTTTGCAATAATCCATGATCCCAAGATTGCCGCTTCTGAAAGCATCAGCCATAGCCTTTGGAACTTCTGCTTCTGCTTCGATTACCTTTGCACGGGCTTCTTGTGCTTTGGCTTTCATTTCCTGCTCGGAAGCCACAGCCATGGCACGACGTTCTTCTGCTTTAGCCTGAGCAATATTCTTATCAGCGTTAGCCTGATCTATCTGAAGTTCGGCACCAATGTTCTTACCAATATCGATATCGGCAATATCAATGGAAAGTATTTCGAATGCAGTACCTTGGTCGAGTCCTTTGTGCAACACTACCTTGGAAATGCTGTCCGGATGTTCCAGTACATCTTTATGACTGTCTGCAGAACCAATGGAAGCAACAATTCCTTCGCCTACACGGGCAAGAATTGTGTCTTCACCAGCTCCACCCACCAGTCTTTTAATATTGGCACGAACTGTTACACGTGCTTTCGTAACTAACTGAATACCATTCTTTGCCACAGCGTAAACAGGAGGTGTGTCAATTACTTTTGGATTAACTGACATCTGCACGGCCTGGAATACATCACGACCGGCAAGGTCAATGGCTGTAGCCATCTGGAAAGATAATTCGATATTGGCTTTTGAAGCGGAGACTAGTGCATGAACCACTTTTTCAACATGTCCCCCCGCCAGATAATGGGCTTCCAGTTCGTCACGGGTAATGGTGCTGAGGCCAGCTTTGTGGGCTTCAATCATTGCCGGAACAATGATGTATGGCGGAACATTACGTATGCGCATAAGGAATAGTTGCACCAACGATATATTTACTCCTGATACTTTAGCTGAAAGCCAAAGGAAAAATGGTACATAATGAAAGAAAATGACTAGGAAGAGGATACCTCCTCCAATAAGAATCATCGTCAGAAAAGTAGGACTGATCATTTTTTTATCGTATTAGTTTGTAGTTTCTTGTTTTATTTTCTCTACCAGAATGGTTCCATTGTCGATGCGGGAAACAACGATAGGTGTTTTTTCTTCAATATATCCATCAATGGAGCGAACTTCTACATGGTGTCCGTTAATATCGGCCATGCCAATCAACGCCAGACGTGTGAATGCTATTCCCTCGTCGCCAACCTTTACACTTTGTTCGGCTTTGTTGTCAACTGTTGAGGTTATATTTTTTTTAAGAGCCATTTTATCCAGCGTTTTTGACTTCATAAATATAATTAATGAAGCTATGCAGGCAATGGCTGAAGTTGCCAAAGTAATGAATCCGGCTGTATTTCCTAAATTGGAAAAAGCAAAATAATTGGCATAGATTAGACAAAAGAATGCACCTATTCCAGCAAAACTGATTCCTGGAATAACAAATATTTCAATAAGAAATAAAATGATTCCAGCTATAATAAGTCCTATTATAATAAGTATATCCATATAATCTTCTTTTTGCCAAATATAAGTAAAAATATTACAATTGTCTACTTCTTTAGGAAATTATTTTCTTCGTTACGGATACTGATCTCTAATAATTTTATTTCATAATCCATCTGTTCTACTCTTTTTTCCAAATCCAGAATACCAGGAGCAAGAGAGTTTTGCTTATCCTTTGTGGATTTGTTATAAGTATCACGTTGTTTCTCCAGTTTCTGAGCCTGTTCTTCAAAATCAGAAAGAGCTTGTTGCCATTTCTTGACTAGTTCTATAGCCTTTGGAGAAGTGAAATCAGCCTGACGAGTGTATGTAATATTATCATTAATTACGAATTCGAATTCATTGTTTTCTTTAGCCTGAGGCTTGTTATTTCTAGCTTCTGCCAAACGTTCTTTTGCAGCTTTTACATCCGCTTCTCTTCCTTTCCAGCTCTCTTTTATGGAACTTATTTTTGCAAGTGAAATAAGCTTTTCATTATCAGTTGAGTCGTAATCATAAATCTGTTTAGACTCATTTGGAATAAAGATATAGATGCATACTTTGCCTTCAGGCTGGTAACGGTCAGATGCAAACCAGCCCAGGTTATTGAATTCATCGATTACATACATGTAATCATTGAACGGTGAATTAAATGGCATACCTACGTTTTCAGGATTCAGATAATTATCTGTATCGCTATTATAACGGGTAACAAAAATATCATATCCACCCACTGAACCTTTTCCTTTGGATGCGTAGTAGATGGTGATTCCATCCGACATAACAAACGGATAATTGGCATCACTGCCTGAATTGATTGAGGTAGGAAGTAATGCGGGTTCACTCCATTGATCAAG
Source organism: uncultured Bacteroides sp. (assembly GCF_963677945.1). Lineage (NCBI taxonomy): Bacteria > Pseudomonadati > Bacteroidota > Bacteroidia > Bacteroidales > Bacteroidaceae > Bacteroides > uncultured Bacteroides sp. The sequence goes on from NZ_OY782578.1 coordinate 1,685,997, forward strand.
CAACTTGGTTTTGGTGTAAATATTTAAATGATTTCCTTTACCTTTATCGCCATAGTAAAGCTTATTCCCTAATTCTGTTTGATAAACAATACCTTCATTGTTTCCTTCTGTTTCAAAGAACTCATGAAAAGGAGAAAGTGAGCCAGATTCTTCACTAATTTTATAAGCATTCAGAAAATTGCTCTTATTAACAACAATACTGTCTATAATGGCAACTATTTCAACTCCTTTTATCATCTGATTTCCTAAGGTTGCTTGTTTTATGGCGTTATCATATTTTTCAGTTGGCTGATTATTTTTTATCAGCATTGCTTCGTAGGCGCTGAAATTTTCTTCAGCCTCTTCATAGCGATACTGCTCGCTGTATAGTTGACCTAAGTAGCGGAAAGCTTCCTGAATTTTCTTGCTGGCTCCAACAACTAAATATTTTTCAGCATTATTTTTTTCTCCGGTTTCATAGCAGCATGCACCATACCAAAAATTGTAGTTCGGGTTTTTAGGAGTACTTTTTAATAACTTGTAGAATGCAGGTTTTGCCTGTTCAAACTGCCCATTCTTAAATAGCTCTTTAGCTTCTTCCAGGGTTTGAGCAGATATTGAAAAAGCCGACAGGCAAAAAAGAATAAATATTACATGTTTCTTTTTCATGCTAGTTTCGTTAAATTAAGAACTTCAAAAGTACAAAGTTTTTAGTTATTATACGAATTACAAATATGCTATTATGTTAATTCTTCTTTAAAAGATTATTTTGCTGTATTTATTCATCTGGTTTTCATGTAATTTTGTACCCAATTTAAAGAATATGGCGCAGTTTACAGAAGAAGAAAAGATTTATAGACGTGTAGAAACACGGTTTAATAAGGGGGTAGTGAAATATCGTTTGATTGACGAAGGTGATAAAATCCTTGTTGGACTTTCCGGTGGGAAAGATTCTCTGGCATTATTGGAACTTCTTGGCCGACGTTCAAAGATATTTAAACCTCGTTTTTCTGTTGTGGCTGCTTATATTGCCATGACTAATATTCCTTACCAGTCGGATGTGGAGTATCTGAAAAATTATGCAGAATCATTTGGTATTCCTTTTGTGTATAGCGAAACTTCTTTTGATGCATCGACTGATACTCGTAAGTCTCCTTGTTTTCTTTGTTCATGGAACAGACGGAAAGCTCTTTTTACAGTGGCAAAAGAACAGGGCTGTAACAAAATTGCATTAGGTCACCACATGGATGATATTCTGGAAACGCTGCTGATGAATCAGGTTTTTCAGGGTGCCTTCAGTAGTATGCCTCCAAAGCTTGTGATGAGAAAGTTTGATATGACAATAATCCGTCCGATGTGCCTTATTCCTGAAGCGGATCTTATTGCTCTGGCCGGAGTGAGGAACTTTAAGAAGCAGAAAAAGAATTGCCCGTATGAGGTAGATTCTCATCGTTCGGATATGAAAGAGGTGCTTCACTTATTTGAAAAAATGAATCCGGAGGCTCGTTACAGTCTTTGGGGAAGTATGAACAATGTACAGACTGATTTATTGCCTGAAATGGGCATTTAATATAGGGTGTTTTAATATTTAAAATTATGCAAGGTTTTTATTCTATTTTACTTTTGGTTGTATCGAATGTGTTTATGACGTTTGCTTGGTATGGGCATTTAAAATTGCAGGAAGATAAGGTTATTAGTAACTGGCCTTTAATTGGTGTTATCGCGTTTTCGTGGAGTATTGCTTTGGCCGAATACATGTGTCAGGTTCCAGCCAATCGGTTAGGATTTAATGGGAATGGTGGTCCTTTTAGTCTGATGCAGTTGAAGGTTGTGCAGGAGGTGATTACTCTTATTGTTTTTACTGTGTTTTCTACCATGTTATTTAAAGGTGAATCTTTGCATTGGAACCATTTAGCTGCAGGGGCTTGTCTGGTAATGGCTGTCTATTTTGTTTTTATGAAGTAATTTACCTCGTTTCGTAAGAACACAGAAATGGCATGGTTGCCCGCGCACTTTAAATTATCGCTTATCAGTCAGCTGTGAATATTTACAAAACTAATGTTTATCCAATAAAAAAGGCCAGATTTTTTCAAATCCGGCCTTTAGTTTATATAAGCTGAAATGCTTTATGCAAGTTATTTGTTTTTGAATTTCTGATCCATTGCTGCTGCAGCTTTACGACCATCACCCATAGCAAGAATAACGGTTGCTCCGCCTCGTACAATATCACCTCCAGCAAAAATCATAGGAATTGACGATTCCATTTCATCGTTCACATTAATGGTTCCTTTTCTTCCTGTTTCCAGTCCTTTAATTGAACTTGGAACAATTGGGTTAGGAGATACGCCTACACTGACAATAGCAAGGTCGATATCAATTGTTTCAGTTGCACCTGGTATGGCAACCGGGCTGCGACGGCCGGATGCATCTGGTTCGCCAAGTTCCATTTTCTGAAGAACTACCTGCTTAACAAATCCGCGTTCGTCAGCAATGTATTCAATTGGGTTATGTAAAGTAAGGAATTCAATTCCTTCTTCTTTTGCATGCTTAACTTCTTCAAGACGAGCTGGCATCTCTTCTTCCGAACGGCGGTAAATAATCATGGCGCGTTCTGCTCCCAAACGTTTTGCAGTACGTACAGAGTCCATTGCAGTGTTACCTCCACCGATAACTGCTACATTCTTACCGAAAGCAACAGGAGTATCCGATTCCGGATTCGCCGCATCCATAAGATTTACGCGTGTAAGATATTCGTTTGATGAAAGAATATTCAGTGAGTTTTCACCCGGGATATTCATAAAGTTAGGAAGTCCTGCACCGGAAGCAACATAGAATCCTTTAAATTCTTTTTCCTGTAACTCTTCTACAGTAATTGTTTTTCCGACAATACAGTCTTTTACGAAAGTAACTCCCATCTTTTCGAGGTTATTGATTTCTACATCAACAATATTGTTTGGCAAACGGAATTCCGGAATACCATATTTAAGTACTCCTCCAATTTCGTGTAATGCTTCGAATACAGTTACATCATATCCCAGCTTAGCCATGTCTCCGGCAAAAGATAATCCGGAAGGACCGGAACCGATAACTGCTATTTTAATTCCGTTGCTTTCATCTAAGTCTGGAACAGATATCTGTCCGCTTTCTCTTTCGAAATCGGCAGCAAAGCGTTCAAGGTGACCGATAGCAACAGCCTCTTTATTCATTTTCTGAACGTAGATACATTTTGATTCGCATTGTTTCTCCTGTGGACAAACACGACCGCATACTGCTGGAAGTGCACTTGTTTCTTTAAGAGTTTTGGCTGCTTCGAGCACTTCTCCACGTTCAATGTTTTTAACGAACTTAGGAATATTGATTTCTACCGGGCAACCAGATATACAACCAGGATTTACACAATCCAAACAGCGTTTTGCTTCTTGCATTGCTTGCTCCAGAGTTAATCCCTGATTAACCTCTTCGCGGTTATGTGAACGATATTCAGGATCGAGTTCGTTCATGTGAACACGAGAAATATCAGAACGTTCTTTTGCTTTCATGCTTTTACGCAAATCTTCACGCCATGGTGCAGTACGATCTTCAGCATGCTGACTTTTGGAAATTTCGCATTTTGGTGATCCTAACTTCTTGATTTCTTCTTTTTCAGCATCCTTGAAGGCGCTCATACGTTTAATCATTCCGTCAAAGTCTACCTGATGAGCGTCAAACTCAGGACCATCTACGCAAACAAACTTAGTTTTTCCTCCTACAGTAACACGACATGCTCCGCACATACCTGTTCCGTCTACCATGATAGTATTCAGAGAAGCTTCCGTAGGTACTTCATATTTCTTAGTTAATAAAGATACAAACTTCATCATTACTGCCGGTCCGATAGTAAAACATTTATCGACCTTTTCACGAAGAAGCACTTCCTCAACGCCAACAGTAACTACGCCTTTATTACCGTAAGAACCGTCGTCGGTCATAATGATTACTTCATCAGAACTTTCGCGCATCTCTTTTTCAAGAATGATAAGTTCTTTTGTACGTCCGGCAAGAACAGTTATAACCTTATTGCCTGCAGCCTTTAATGCCTGAACAATTGGTAGAAGAGGAGCTATACCTACACCACCACCAGCACAAACCACAGTACCGAAGTTTTCAATATGAGTTGCCTGTCCTAATGGACCTACTACGTCAGTAATATATTCTCCAACTTCAAGATTACATAGTTTTGTCGAAGAAAGTCCCACTTCCTGAACAACAAGGGTGATAGTTCCTTTGTTTAGGTCTGCTCCGGCAATGGTTAATGGCATACGTTCGCCTTTTTCTCCAACGCGGACAATAACGAAGTGTCCGGCTTTGCGGGAGCGAGCAATCAATGGAGCTTCAATTTCCAGCTTAAAGACTTTCTCTGAGAAGTGTTCTTTATTAATTATTTTATTCATAAAAGTAGAAATATGATATTTATATTAGATTTATAATTTCAGTATGTCGCTATTGGCAAAGGTAATCTTATTGTTTTTTATATCAAAACTATGACTATAAAAAAACAAAAGCGTTTCACTACACTTAACATAGTAAAACGCTCTGGTTTTTGCTTATTTAATTCCCTTTTTGGGGATTACTTAGTCGATGATATCAAATCCGGTATAAGGAACCAATGCTTTTGGTATACGAATACCTTCCGGAGTTTGATTGTTTTCGAGTAGGGCAGCTACAATTCGTGGTAAAGCTAATGCACTACCATTCAGTGTGTGGCAAAGTTCTGTCTTCTTGTCTCCTGTACGGTAGCGGCATTTCAGACGGTTAGCCTGATATGATTCGAAGTTGGATACAGAACTAACTTCTAACCAACGTTGTTGTGCTGCAGAGAATACTTCAAAGTCGAATGTAATGGCTGAAGTGAAACTCATATCGCCTCCGCAAAGACGAAGAATACGATATGGTAATTCCAGTTTGTTAACCAGATTTTCAACGTGAGCAATCATTTCTTTCAGTGAATCGTAAGAATGTTCTGGCTTATCAATGCGGACAATCTCTACTTTGTTGAACTGGTGAAGGCGGTTTAATCCTCTTACATCTTTTCCATAAGAACCGGCTTCACGACGGAAACATGCAGAGTATGCACAGTTCTTAACAGGTAGTTCATTGTCTGTAAGGATTACATCTCTGTAGATGTTTGTTACAGGCACTTCTGCTGTAGGAATAAGATATAAATCATCCTGATTATCATGATACATTTGTCCTTCTTTGTCAGGTAATTGTCCTGTTCCGTAACCGGAAGCAGCATTAACTACATAAGGAGGTTCAATTTCCAGGTAACCTGCGTTACGGGCTTCGTCGAGGAAGAAGTTAATCAGAGCTCTTTGAAGGCGAGCACCTTTTCCTTTGTAAACAGGGAAACCTGCACCTGCAATTTTAACTCCAAGTTCGAAGTCGATCAAATCATATTTCTTGCAAAGATCCCAGTGTGGAACTGCGTCAGCCGGAAGTTCGGGAGTAACTCCACCCATTTTCTCTACTTTGTTGTCATCAGCGCCATAGCCTTCAGGAACAGAAGAGTGGGGTAGGTTAGGGATTGTGCAAAGCAGAACCTGAAGTTCTTCTGCAGCTTCGTTCATTGCTGTTTCCAAAGCTTTGTTTCCCTCTTTGATTTCGCTTACTTTTGTGCGCGCCGATTCTGCTTCTTCTTTATTCCCTTCCTTCATTAGTTTACCAATGGATTTTGAGAGAGCATTTACTTCGGCAAGATTCTTATCCAGCTCATTTTGTGCAGTGCGTCTTTTTTTGTCTAACTCCAGCACTTTATCTATGGCTTCCTGTGCGCCTTTAAAGTGTTTCTTTTCCAGACCACGAAGAACCTCGTCGGTCTTTTCTGTAATTACTTTAAGTGTAAGCATATCTTATACTGTTTTTATAGTTTTTTTATTTAGAGCCACAAAGATAAATAAAAATAAGATAAGATGATATTATAATCTTTTTAATCCTTTAAATAATAAAAAAAGTTCCTGCAACGAATGTTACAGGAACTTTTTTTATTTGAAACAAAAATTGTTGTTATGCTTCTGTTGTTTCAGCAGGGATGATAGATACGTATGAACGATCTAGTCTTCCTTTCTTGAATGTTACAACACCATCAACTAATGCGTAAAGTGTGTGATCTTTACCCATACCCATGTTTAAACCTGGGTGATGTTCTGTACCTCTTTGGCGAATGATGATATTACCAGCTTTGCAAGTTTGTCCACCATATACTTTTACGCCTAATCGTTTGCTATGTGATTCGCGGCCGTTCTTAGAACTACCGACACCTTTTTTGTGTGCCATTTCTTCTTAAAAATTTAATTGATTAAGCTACTACTTCTTTAATGTTTAACTCTGTAAATTGTTGACGGTGACCGTTACGTTTTCTGTAACCTTTTCTTCTCTTCTTGTGGAATACGATTACTTTGTCGCCTTTTACAAGGTGAGAAATTACTTCGCATACTACTTTTGCACCTTCTACTGTTGGGGCTCCTACAGTTACTGCGCCATCTTTGTCAACTAACAATACTTTGTCAAATTCTACAGTCGCTCCGTTTTCAGCGTCTTGTATGTGGTGAACATACATTCTTTTTCCAGCTTCTGCTTTAAATTGCTGGCCGTTAATTTCTACAATTACGTACATCTGTTATATTTTGTTATACAGGTTCTCTCCGGAAGGTGGATCTTAATCATTTAATACCTCTTATTTACCCGCGCGGACTAATTAGGGCACAAAATTACTGATTCTATTTTAATTGGACAAATATTTTGGAGAAATTTATTCTCTTTATTATGAGGGCATTTACTATTATAAATTAATCAGATTTACCGGATAATTGTGTTACCAACTAATTTTTTCTTTCAGCATAACACCATCTATTATTCCTAAATCTTTCAACGATCCGTTTTTACTTTGAATACAAATCATTGTTAGCGGAGTGTTTCCGGTATTTCTCCATGCACGTTTGCCGTCAGGTGATACTCTGACTATGCTACCTTCTGAAATAGGAAAGTGATTGCCATCAACCTGAAACTCTCCACTACCTTTTAATACAATATAAAGTTCTTCGTTTGTTTTGTGAACATGAAGAAAATCACCACCTGCTCTCGCAGGAACTACAGTAAAAGATACTTCTGTACCAGTACTTTGTACTGACTCGCCAACAAAAACTTTTCCTGGAATTTCTATACCGGGAGCAAGTACAAACTGATGTTCACTTAACTGATCAAAATTGCCGATTGTTACAGCTGCATAATTTTCTGCTGCCGAAATTTTTTCTACTTTTTTCATTTTCTTACTGATTGATTCTTATACTAATTATGAAAAGCTAAACTAACTTTTACGTTACAAAAGTAAATATTAAACAGGTGATTGTCAAGTAGGTACTTGTGTGTAAGATGGTTACCGCAATGAAACCTTTGTTGAAAACGAGTAACTTACGAAGCTCTTTTTTTTGAAAATATTTTTAGAAGGTAAATGACTGATTCTTTATTCGTTGTATTTAATATTATTGGTTACTTTTGTTGCGCTAAAAATATATAGCTTATGAGTAAAGTCAAACTATCAGATAGTTTTAATCCCAGGTGCCCTATAAGGAACATTCTCTCACGTATAAGTGATAAGTGGTCAATGCTTGTGCTATACATATTGCATGAGAAGGGGGTTGCTCGTTTTAAAGAATTGCAACGTTGTATCCCCGATATTTCACAGAAGATGCTGACTGCTACGCTTCGTACACTGGAAGAGGATGGCTTTATAAGCAGAAAGGTTTATGCAGAAGTTCCCCCAAAAGTTGAGTATACGCTTACAGATAGGGGTAGGTCTTTGTTGCCTCACATTAATATGCTTATAGCGTGGGCGATAGAAAATATGGATGGTATAATGAATGATCGTAAAAAAATAGAATAGTATTATGAGAGTAGACCATTTTGCAATTTGGTGTGATGATATTGAAGCAATGCGCACATTTTATACAACTTATTTTGATTGTGTAAGTAACAGTAAATATTATAATCCGTCAAAGAACTACACTTCGTATTTCCTTTCGTTTGGTGGTGGAGATTGCCGCATTGAATTAATGAATCGTCCGGACATTGTGAATGAACCGGCAAAACGTGGATTTATGAAAGGTATTGCTCACTTTGATCTTGAAGTTGGCAATGAGGAAATGGTTGATAGTTTAACGGAGCGACTCCGGACGGATGGTTATATTATTGCCAGCGAACCCCGTAAAACAGGAGATGGCTATTATGAAGCCGGAGTTTTAGATCCTGAAAGTAATTATATTGAGATTTCGGCGGAAGTATAGAATAGAACGTTTGCTCTGAAAATCTTTCGTGAATAAATAAAAATGTAAGCCGATAAACTGCGCAAGATAACCTGTTAGATTTTAATTTATTGGGGTTTAATTGCCATCAACTCTTCTTTAAATTTTTAGTTTATCTGGATAAAGTGTTATTAATGAAGAATGAAACACTTTTTAACTCGATTTTCTTTTTTTGAGAGACAACTTATAAGGTTGTTTTCTGACAATACGTTTTACTTTTTGAGTTAAATACCTGATTATAAGCTGCGGAAAAATTAGTTTCACCCCCTATAATAACAAAAAATAGAGGTCATTTTTCCGCAAGCTTAATTATCTTGTTTGGAGTGTTATTTCACAGGCTCAACCTTAAACCCTTGCTTTCTGAGTAAAGTAATCAAACCGTTTTCTCCCGGAAGATGTAAGGCTCCGACAGCAATAAAAGAAGGAGTTTCTTTCATAATAGCAGGTAGTTTCGCAGCCCAATCTTTATTTCTGTTATCTATCATTGACTCCATTTCCCCTGGTATAGGGTCGCAGCTGTTTCCTTGTTTTTCCTCAGACAGCTTTTGCATCTTGTCGATATTGAAATTGTTATAAGCTTCTGTTAGTTCTTTTGTGTCTTTTACAATTTTGGCCGTATCGCTTAATGAACATACAAGTAAACGTGCCTGGCGTTGAAGAGACTGTGAGTCATACAGAAGGTCTCTTTGAAATTCTAAAGTTTCAAGAGCCGCAATCTTTTTCCCGCTTTCTTCTCCCTTAGTTTGAAAATATCCGTCGAGCTGTTCTTTAGGATTGAAAGAAAGGGCTTTGGCTGCAATAGTCATTGCTACCATCATACTAATAAATGCAGGTCTTATTTTGGGTACCTGATTAAGATCAAATCCCATGTTTGCTTTTAAGAACGAATTTATAGTTGCCTGTTCTGTATCACTGAAAAGAATTTGTGCGGTAGTATCATTGGTAATGAACATTTTATCCTGCATCTTTTTCATTCCTTCGGGAGATTGTGCATCTTTCATATTCAGTTCTCCTACCACTTGTTTGCTTGCATCAAAAGCTTCTTTAAAGCCACTGACTTTATCAAGGAGAGATAATGGGGCCAGATGGTGAGTCCCGAATATATACGATGGAGTTTTTAATCCATTGCCCGATACTTTCCACAAAAGAGATTGTGCACCGGCAGATATTGAAAATAACAAGATGCACGAAAGAATAAATAGTTTTTTCATAAAAGATTTTTTATAGTATTAATAATTTATTGATAATCTATTCTACATTAAAGTAAGCTTCCAACTCTTTTTCAGCGGAATTATCTATGTTGTCTATGTCTCTGATAATCTTTCCATCTTCTAGCAAAGCAATGCGTGGACAGATATCTGTAGTGTGGTTCAGGTTATGACTGGAAATCAGTATTGTAGCACCAGTCTGTTGGCTATAATCTTTAAGGATGTGTTTTATAATGGACTGTGAACTTGGATCAAGGAAGTTGAATGGTTCATCCAGTATAAGAAGTTCCGGATTGTGAATCATGGCTGAGATAATACCAATCTTCTGTTTGTTTCCGGCAGAGAAATTGCGGATAAATTTCTTTTGTCCAATAACTTCTCCATTCATAAAACGTTCGAATGTTGTCAAACGGTTATCTACTTCTTCTTTCTTTAGCCCATACATTTTCCCGATAAAGTAGAAATACTCTTCCGGAGTGAGGTAATCAATGAGGAAACCTTCGTCAATAAATGCACCGGTTATGTTCTTCCACTCTTCACTTTTGCTGGAATCGATGTCATTGATAAAGGCAGCCCCATTACTGGCTTGCAACAAATCCAGGATTAGGCGGAAAAATGTGGTTTTACCAGCTCCGTTGTTTCCTACCAAACCCAATATGTCTCCGTTGTTTATTACGTAATTATCTATATCTACAGCTCTTTTTTCGCCGAAGTCTTTTTGTAAATTATTGATTTTTATTGTTGCCATGGTTTATTTGAATTTAAATGATAAGGTAAAAAATGAAACACTGTTATTTGGTATCTCTGAATCCTTCCATATTTTTATATCTTCTTTTCATGAAGCGTTTATAGATATTCATGATCCAATAATTTGAAGTAAATGTCAGAGCAAGACCAATTGCCAGAAGTATCAGTTGACTTATTATTTCTCCGAAGGATATTCTGAGCAAATTGATAACCAGCATTGGGACACCAAAGGACATTAAACTGATGAGACTCTGAAAACCGGTTCCGGTAGATTGACGGCCTACCAGGCTTTCGTTCAATGGCGTTGTTTTATTGTTGTAAACAGCTAATTGAAGGATAATGAAATAGATAAATCCGGTAGTAAAGAAACTGTAAGATATAGCCATTAATAGTGTTATTTTACCCATTATTATCACTGGAATCATTAATATAAAGGGAACTATCACAGCAAAACTGTAAAAATAGTACTTGGCTCTAAGCAGATTATAGATGGACTCTTTTCGACTCATTAGTCCATCAAGATAGTTGCCTTCGAAACTCATTATTTGTGTGAGCATCAGGATTCCTAAGATGGCAAAATTGTAAATCCCTACAAAGCTTTTGCCAACTGGACCTTCATAGGATGGTGTGAAGAGCATTGCTGTAAGCATAATAATAAGGAAACATCCCATTCGGAACATGGATTTACTCCTTTTATTCCTGAATAATAGCTTAAGCTCTAAGCGCAAGTATTCTCCAACTTCACCGTATTGCTCCAGAAATTTATATTCTGAAACATGTTTTATTTTAGTGTCATTTGTTTTGGCTAGTTCGGCATATAGATTCCTGATCATAATAGTGCGGTTTATCCAACCCAAACCAGCTGCAATAATCAGTACACCAAGGAAACTAAGCGGATTTCCTTTGATAAATAATTCACCTACCTCCATAGTGAATTTGCTCACCGGATTGCCTAAGGTAAGTTCTAGCGTTAAAAGAAGCCCGTAAAATACGATAGGTATAATTACGAAATAAGTTTTTTCATTGATTAAAGTGCGGCACATTTGGTACCAGTAATTATTGAGAATCATCAATAAATAAAATCCCAGACTATAGGTGATGACTCCCGTAATTCCGAAATATTTAGTAACAGTAATGAATGCAAAAGGAACAATCATAAATAACCAGAAGGCATTATATGAGTTTGTTGCCGATTTTAAAAGAAGAATATTGAGTAGCTTGTTCTTCTTTATCGGTAATAAAAGATAAGGTTTTATTTCCTGAGTAGGAGTTTTTTGAAAAGCGAAGCGAAAAAGAAAGTCGATAGCAAGGATAATGAATAACCCTTTATTCATTATATGATATGGCTCCATGGTTGGAAACATATCTGCAAAACCAAATCCGAAGATAATACCAAAGAAAATAAAATATCCGGCCCAGAATAACATCATAAAGTAGATATAGAATTTCCCGAATTTATTCTTTTCGAACATGGGATGCCTTTTGGCGGCTAATTTGGTGTGTTTTCGTAATTCTTTTAAAAGCATAAACAGATGTGTATTTGAACTTAAGATAAAAGTAAGAAAAAACCTTCTATAAAGGTCTTTTCTTACTTTCTGTTGTTTTATTATTTAGCTTCAGGAGAAGTCATTGTTACTTCAACCTGATTTTTTTGGCTGAACATACTCTTTGCAAATTTCTGAAGATCACTTATTGTTATTTTGTTAACAATAGCTTCATAATTAGCGTCCATGTCTAATCCGGTGTAAAGATATTCATCAATACAACCTGCCCAATAGCTATTTTCTTTTATGTTCTCTTTGTATTTCTTCAACATATATTCTTTCACTTTAGCCAGATTGGTTTCTGATGGGCCAACTTTTGCAATGTTGTCAATTTCATCAAAAACAATCTTAATCAGTTTATCCTTTTTAGCAGGATCTGTCTGGAATACAATTTGAAGAGAACTTTCTTCTTTAGGGTATTTAGCAGTATTTCCATATACACTAACACCATAAGTACCACCTTCTTGTTCGCGGATCTTTTCAGTATAAACAATGTCAAGAATCTGACTGAGCATACTCATCATGATATCATTCTGAGATGTGTATTTGCAGCTTCCATTATAGAATGTAAATACAGAAGCTTTAGCAGTTTGCTGTATCTTCTTGAATTCATTTTTGTATTGACCTTTACGCGTATACATCTTTGTATCTTTGAATGTTTCTTTTCTGTTTATAGATGGAAGAGATCCAAGATATTGTTCAATTAGCGGTTTAGCCTTTTCAAGATCTACGTTACCAACCAGAATAAAGGTGAAATCACTTGCATCTTTAAAGCGGTCTTTGTATAAGTCCATACATTTCTGATAATCAATTTTATCAATCATGTCAGCCTTAATACGTATTGTTCTTGGGTGATTACCATACATACCGAATGTAACAGAATCATTGAAAGCTACCATAGGATTTGCTTCTCTGTTCTGTAAAGAGGCTTTCATACGTGTTTTGTAAGAAGCAAATGCATCAGCATCCATTCTTGGAGCAGTAAATGTAAGATAAGTGAGCTGTAACATTGTTTCCAGATCTTTAGGAGAACAGCTACCGTTAACACCTTCTGTATTTGTTCCAACAGAAGAGCTTACTGAAGCTTTTTTACCTGCTAAAACTTTCTGTAGGTTAACTGCACTGAAGTTACCTAATCCTCCTAACTCAACTACATCATTAAGTGATTTGATATTAATAATTTCAGAGTTTGGCATTAGTGAATTACCACCTAAACTAACACCTTTCATCTGAATTTCATCAGCTTTGAAATCAGTCTTCTTAACGATAACCTTCACACCATTTGATAATGTAAGTGTAGTTGTTCCAAAGTTAGTATTTTCTTTTGTGGAAATAATCTTACCAGCTTTTGGAGCTACCGGAATAAGTGGCTCGTTAGATACTTTATCTACGTATGCAGTAATATTTTCTGCTTTTACGTTTTTAAGAATAGATAGAATTTTATCTTTAGTAGGATATACTAATCCTTCTTTATCGGGACCAAAGATTGCTACAACCTGATTGGTGTCAGAAACGAATGATTTCATAACTTCATTAATCATGGCTACCGGCAAATTTGGAGCTATTTTGTTCATAATAGCAAAATTGTCATCAATGCTTGGAATAGGTTCGTTATCTGTGAAATTGTTAACGTAGCTATTTATATAGTCTTCGTTCTTCTTTTTATCACGTTCGTTATATTCTGATTCAAGATTTCTCAGATATTCAGCGCGTGCACGTACATATTCTGATTCAGTGAAACCAAAACGATGGGCACGTTCTATTTCGCGAAGAAGGGTGCCTAATGCATTCTCAACTCCATCTTCTTTGCATACTGCAACACCTGTAAAAGCATCTTTTGTTTTTGAAACAAAGAAGCTGCTATCGTATGTGTATCCATAAACAAATGGAGGATTTGCAGATTGAGTAAGCTCGTTTAAACGGGCGTTCAACATGTTACCAATCATATTTTTAGCGTAATCAAAAAACAAATATTGCATATTGTTCTTTAAAGAATCAGGATATACATCGTGCTTGTTGAAAAGCAAAATCTGCATATTGGTTTGCTCTTTGTCTTTTTCAATTACAACAATAGGTTCTTTATTGTCATTAACAGGGAAGTAAGTACGTAATGCAGGATTTACCGGTTTTGGAATATCACTAAACATTTTCTTGATTTTAGCTTCAACAGCATCTACATCAATATCACCTACAATAACCAAACCTTGCAAATCTGGGCGGTACCATTTTTCATAGTAATCACGGAGCGTTTTGTATTTAAAGTTATCAACTACGTCCATTGTTCCAATAGGCATACAGTCGGCATATTTGGTTCCTGCGTACATTATAGGCAGTGCTTTTTCACGTAGACGTTGCATAGCACTCATGCGAGAACGCCATTCTTCGTGAATAACACCACGTTCTTTATCAATTTCTTTGTCTGCTAATAACAAGTCATTTGACCAATCGTGTAAAATAAGCAAGCATGAATCTAATATCCCTTCGCGGGTAACAGGTGCATTGGATATATTATATACGGTTTGATCAATACTTGTATAAGCATTAAGATTTACTCCGAATTTTATTCCCACACTTTCACACCATGGAACAATGCCTAAGCCTTTATCTGTTCCCGGAAAATTCTTTGAACCATTGAAAGCCATGTGTTCCAAGAAGTGTGCTAGCCCTCTTTGTTGTGGTTCCTCAAGAATGGAGCCAACTTTCTGTGCGATGTAGAAATCAGCTCTTTTTTCATTTGTTGTGTTTTTACGGATATAATAAGTTAATCCGTTTTCTAACTTACCTATTCTTACATTTTTATCGATAGGTATTGGTGGCATTTGCTGTTGTGCAAAAGTTGCGCTTGCACAAAGTAATAGAGATGCCGTGAATAAATTTTTAAATAGAGATCTCATAATTTATATAAATTGGATGTTTAAATATATTTTTATTCAGTTAGTCGCTTTATAAATATTAAAAATCACAAAGTAAGTGAATTTATTGTCATAAAAATGAAATTCCCCGATAAAGATCTAAAAACTTTATCAGGGAACTCTTAAAGTATTACATTATAGTAGCTATTTTGATCAATAGCTATTAATGAATAATTGTTTATTAATCAAATTGTGATATATTATAATTTATGCTCAGCTAAATAACGCTCTGCTTCAATCGCAGCTTTACATCCGCTTCCGGCAGCTGTTGTAGCTTGTCGGTAAACAGGATCGGCTACATCTCCGGCTGCGAATACTCCTGGAACTTTAGTACGCGGAGTATCGCCTTCTGTAATAATGTATCCAACAGGATCAGTATCAAGATAAGGAGAGAATATTTCAGAGTTTGGCTTGTGACCAATTGCTAAAAAGAAACCGTCAATAGTTATGTCATAACGTTCTTCATCTGCTTCTCCCATGTGTTTTACAACATGTGCACCTTCTACTCCGTTTTCTCCGAAAAGGCCTAAAGTGTTGTGCTCGAAAAGAACTTCTATTTTTTCGTGATTTAATACACGCTCCTGCATAATTTTAGATGCTCTCAGGAATGACTTACGAACTATCAGATATACTTTCTTAGCCAATCCTGCTAAATAGATGGCTTCTTCACAAGCTGTGTCACCTCCACCAACTACTGCAACGACTTTTTTTCGGTAAAAGAATCCATCACATGTAGCGCATGCACTAACACCCATTCCGGCATATTTTTTTTCATCTTCCAGTCCCAGGTATTTAGCAGTGGCACCTGTAGCAATAATGATAGTATCTGCTTCGATAACTTTTTCACCTTCAATTGTAATCTTGTAAGGAGCTTTGCTGAGGTCGGCAGCAGTAGCCAATCCACTTCTGATGTCGGCTCCAAAACGAGCAGCTTGTCTTCTTAAGTCATCCATAAGCTGACTACCATCTACTCCATCCGGGTAACCAGGGAAGTTTTCAACATCTGTTGTGGTTGTTAGCTGTCCTCCGGGTTGTAATCCTTCATATAAGATAGGAGATAAGTTTGCTCTTCCAGCATAAATTGCTGCTGTATATCCTGCCGGTCCTGAACCGATAATCAGGCATCTTGTTCTTTCTATATTTTCCATTTTGTTTTTATCTTAAGTCAATAATTTCTGCATTTGGATATTTCTTTTTATTAAACTGAAACAAAGAGTCAGAGTATGATTGTTTTGTTTTATAGCTTGTAATAGTAATTACACTATTGTTGTTAGGCTGTTCTAAAGTAATAAGCTGAGGTTGATAATTACTTTTTGAGATTAACAGGACAACACGTGAAAATGCTTTTTTCTTGTTTTCCGGAGTCAGAGTTATTTTGTAATTGTTCCCAACTACGCCATTTAATTTATAATTATATCCATTTTTATAAATATTAAGTAAGGCATAAGGATTCATGCTTTGCAGTTCATCTTCAGTAGGTGAGCTAATGTTTACTTCTTCACTATGCTTTAGATAGCTCCATTGAGTTTTTCCATCAAACCAGGTTGTAGCATCATTTGTGTCTAAAAAGAACTTTTTATTCTTTAACTGCAGTACACCATTTATCTGATTACCTCCGGATTTAATTCTGAAGGTAGCTTTTATACCTCCTGCTTTAGCAAATGCAGCAGATGTTTCGTCCAGAATCTTTTTAGCTTGTGCATCTTTTTGCGCAAAGCAAGGCAAGATCAAAGCACTAATAAGCAATGTAATGATATACTTTTTCATTGTTTTATTCTTTGGTTATTATTATGCTAAATAAAAGATTATTGTCTCAGGTTACCCAATCGCATTTCCAAGTCAGTTTCGTCAATGCACATAACCTGGCGGGCTTTACTTCCCTCTGACGGACCAACAATTCCAGCTTTCTCCAATTGATCCATTATTCTGCCGGCACGATTATATCCGATAGAGAATTTTCGTTGTATGAGTGATGTAGAACCTTGCTGGTGAATAACAACCAATCGGGCTGCATCATCGAACATTGGATCGAGACGATTCATATCAACATCTCCAACAGTACTTTCACTCTCTTCTCCTACATATTCAGGCAAGTAGAATGCTGTAGTGTATCCTTGCTGACGAGAAATATAATCAGTGATTTTTTCTACTTCAGGAGTATCAACGAATGCACATTGAACACGAACCGGATCACTTCCTTGTAAGAAAAGCATATCCCCGCGACCAATCAGCTGATTAGCTCCCGGACGGTCGAGAATTGTACGAGAGTCCATCATGGACGACACACGGAAAGCAACACGAGCCGGGAAGTTGGCTTTAATTGTACCGGTGATAATATTTGTAGTAGGACGTTGAGTGGCAATAATCATGTGAATACCTACGGCACGTGCCAACTGAGCAATACGTGCAATTGGAAGTTCTACTTCTTTTCCGGCAGTCATAATCAAGTCACCAAACTCATCTATAATCACAACAATATATGGCATAAACTTATGTCCCTTTTCTGGATTTAGTCTACGATTAATAAACTTCTCGTTATATTCCTTAATGTTACGAGTATGAGCCTTTTTAAGCAGGTCGTAGCGGGTATCCATCTCAATACAAAGAGAATTCAGCGTATGTACAACCTTGGTGAAGTCAGTAATAATAGCCTCTTCGCCATCAGGTAATTTTGCCAGAAAATGTTTCTCTACAGTTGAGTAAATACTAAATTCTACTTTCTTAGGGTCAATCAAAACAAATTTCAGTTCAGCAGGATGCTTCTTGTAGAGTAATGATGTAATAATAGCATTTAATCCCACAGATTTACCCTGTCCGGTAGCTCCGGCCACAAGTACGTGAGGCATCTTACAAAGATCCACCATGAAAATCTCATTGGTAATGGTTTTACCAAATGCAATAGGGAGATCAAATGTGGATTCCTGAAACTTTCTGGATGAAATGATTGAATGCATGGAAACAATCTTTGGATTGGAGTTTGGAACTTCAATACCAATAGTTCCTTTTCCCGGAATTGGTGCAATGATACGAATACCTAAAGCAGAAAGACTAAGAGCGATATCATCTTCCAACCCGCGAATTTTGGAAATACGTACGCCGGCTTCAGGGGTAATTTCGTATAAAGTAACAGTAGAACCTACAGTCGCTTTAATTGAACTTATTTCAATACCAAAACTTCTTAGCGTACTGATAATCTTATCTTTGTTGGCAGTCTGTTCTTCCATATTAATGGCAGGCTCATTGTTATCGTACCGCTTCATCAAGTCCAGACCCGGATGACGGTAGTTCTCCAAATCGAGTGTAGGATTATACTTTCCTAAAATAGAGGCATCATAAGTTTCATCATCACTGGATTTTGCAGATTCTATTTTGAATTCCGGTTCTTTATCTTCGGTTTCCTCCTCATTTTCTTCTGTAGGCTCTGGATATTCTATTTCCTCTTCATTTACTATGTTTGATTTTACCCAATCCTCAACAGGTGCTTCTTCAACAGGTGCAGGAGTTATAGCTTCTATAGGCTTAGATACTGCTTTCTGTTCAAAACTACGGTCTAGTTTGAAGTTTACAGTTTTAGGTTCAGGATTGGTGAATTCCAGAGTATCATCTTCTGTTGCCAAAGCTTCTTCTTTCTCTTTTTTCTTTCTGAAATTAAGTTGAAGTGCATGTCTGATATAGATTATAGTCTGTGTGCTCAGATAAATAAGAAAGCAAAGAGCAGTAGCTAAAAGAAGCAAAGATATACCCGGAACACCTATTTGTGAAACCAACCAATTGCTAACGTTGTATCCATGTAATCCTCCAAGGTAAATAAAGCTGTCTTTATAGTTGTCCATGAATACAAATCCAAAGAATACTGAAAACCATATAAGTAGCAGAGAACAGCCAATAAACCATTTCCAAACACGGAAATTACGTACTCGCATCAATTTCATACCAACAATGGCCAGAAATAACAGTATAAAGTAAGATGAGACTCCAAAGCATTCATTAATTAAGAAATTTGCCATCTGAGCACCTCTCGAACCTGCATAATTTCTTATGTGATTATTAATCGACGATAACTGGTCTGGATTAGGATTGTCTAAAATACTTTGATCGGCTGCTCCGGTAAAAAAGAAGGAAGTAAAAGCCAGTAGTAAATAGACTGAAAAAATCACCATCATTAAACCAATAATAAAATGAAAAGTCTCATTATGAAAGGTTTTTGTTAAATTATTGGTGGAAGCGGACTCCATTGCCGGACTCTTATCTGTTTTTTTCTTTGCCATTAAGAATTTTATTTTTATTGTTTGATTCTGCAAAAATAATAAAATAACATTAGTTGGAGATTAAGAATCAAATAAAAATTTAGCAAAATAATAATATGAATGTTTTGTAGAAAAACTATTTATTTTGTACAAAATAAATAGTTTTCTTGTACAATATGATGCTTTTTGGTTTAGAGGAAAAGTTTATCGTCATATTACTGGTTCGTATATATCAGATTGCTAAAAGGCGCATTGTACTTACATTTCACGTTAAAATACATTGATTTGCAGTTGAATTACTCCTTTTTTGTTAACTTTGCGGCTTAATTGAAAAGTTGTATGGAAAATAATCATCAAGTGATATTCAGCAGAGATGTTGTAGAATTTGTAACAGTGGCAGCTGAACTTTGTGCTTATCTGGAACGTGCGGAAAGTGCAAAGCGAAGTTCTTTTGTTGATACCACCCTAAAAATATTGCCATTGCTTTATCTTAAAGCGTCATTATTGCCCGAATGTGAAATGGTTGGAGATGAAGCTCCGGAGACATATGTTACTGAGGAGATTTATGAATTGATGCGTATGAATGTAGCTTATGTATTAAGGGAAAAGGATGACTATCTTGAAGTCTTTCTTCCTGAAATGGCTTATAGCGACACTCCGATAAAAAAATGCATTTCAGAGGATTTAGCTGATATTTATCAAGACTTGAAGGATTTTATTTTTGTTTTTCAATTGGGATATAATGAAACAATGCATGATTCATTGGCTATTTGCAAAGAACATTTTGCTTTATATTGGGGACAAAAACTAGTTAATACTTTGAGAGCCTTGCACGATGTGAAGTATAATGCTGATAATAAAGATGAAGCTGAAGACGAAATTGATGATGATGAAAAGTTGAACGAAGTATTATGATTGTAAAAAGAACTATAACAAAAGACGATATATCAGAAATGCCGAAAGCAATTTTCGAAGGCAAAATTATAATGATTTGTACTGAAAAAGATGCTGAACGTGCTATTGAATTTTTAAATAAGTATGCTGTACTGGGAATTGACAGCGAAACAAAGCCGTCTTTTGTTAAGGGGAAATCACATAAAGTCTCTTTGCTGCAGGTTGCTACAGATACTCATTGCTTCCTGTTTCGCTTAAACCTGATAGGAATACCTAAAGTTCTGATTGATTTGCTGGAGAATCCTTCGATTGTAAAAGTAGGACTCTCGTTGAAGGACGATTTTCTGGCTTTGCATCGCAGAGTCTCTTTTAAACAGCAAAATTGTATAGAGTTGCAGGAATTTGTTAAACCATTCGGTATTCAGGATAAAAGTCTGCAAAAAATATATGCTATCCTTTTTGGTCAGAAAATATCTAAATCGCAACGCCTGTCTAATTGGGAGGCCGAAACATTAAGTCCGTCACAGCAATTGTATGCTGCTACAGACGCATGGACATGTTTGAAGATTTATACTTTGTTGCAAGAGTTGCATCAAACGGGCGATTATGTAAAAGAGGAAATAGTAGAACCGGTAATTGAAGAAAAAGAAAAAGAAAAATAAATGGCTTACAAAAAAGTTTATCTGAAATCGGGGAAAGAAGAATCGCTGAAGCGTTTCCATCCCTGGATTTTTTCAGGAGCAATTAGTCGCTTCGAGGGAGAACCAGAAGAGGGTGAAATTGTAGATGTGTATACTTCAAAAAAGGAGTTTATTGCTTTAGGACACTTCCAGGTGGGAAGTATCGCAGTAAGGGTTCTTTCTTTTAAACAAGAAGAGGTAAACCATGATTTCTGGGTTAAGAAATTTGAAGTTGCTTACGACTTACGAAAAGGTATAGGGTTGGCTGGTAACCCTACCAATAATACATACAGACTGGTTCATGGTGAAGGTGATAATCTTCCAGGATTAATCATTGATGTTTATGCCAAAACAGCTGTTATGCAAGCTCATTCAGTAGGAATGCACGTTTACCGTATGGAAATAGCCAGTGCTCTTTCTCAAGTAATGGGTGATGCAATTGAGAATATATATTATAAGTCGGAAACAACATTGCCTTTTAAAGCTGATTTAGGACAAGAAAATGGTTTTATCAAAGGTGGTAGCTCTGATAATATTGCTCAAGAATATGGATTGAAATTCCATGTAGACTGGCTGAAAGGACAGAAAACCGGATTCTTTGTTGACCAAAGGGAAAACCGTGCTTTGTTAGAGAGGTATGCAAAAGACCGTTCTGTGCTCAATATGTTTTGCTATACAGGTGGTTTTTCTTTTTATGCAATGCGTGGAGGCGCCAATCTGGTTCATTCAGTAGATAGTTCTGCTAAAGCAATTGACTTGACTAATAAAAATGTTGAACTGAATTTCCCTGGAGATGCTCGTCATACAGCTTATGCAGAAGATGCGTTTAAGTATCTGGATAGAATGGGAGATCAGTACGATTTGATTATTCTCGACCCTCCGGCTTTTGCAAAACACAGAGCTGCGCTTCATAATGCTTTGCAAGGATACAAGAAATTAAATGCTAAAGCTTTCGAGAAGATTAAACCGGGCGGCATATTGTTTACATTCTCTTGTTCGCAGGTTGTAACAAAAGACAATTTCCGTACAGCGGTGTTTACAGCGGCGGCAATGTCAGGTAGAAGTGTGAGGATTTTACATCAACTAACTCAGCCTGCAGATCATCCGGTAAATATTTATCACCCTGAGGGAGAATATCTGAAAGGGTTAGTATTATATGTGGAATAAGCGTTAATAATATAAAATCTGAAACTTTCGTGCAAAATATGTTAATATATTGAATGTTTTATGTGATATGCTATGTTACATAACATAATTACTCTATATTTGCATCATGTTTTTCATGGTATTAGATTTAAGGTTAATAAAGATTGGGTTGTCGTGATGACAGCCTTTTTTTTTATAAATACCTTTGAATAGATTCATCATCCCAAAATTATCCCTATATTTGCCACAAAGTCAAAAATTGGATTCAAAGTGGATAATAAAGTAGAACTTCGGGTATTAAATATTTCCAACAGTCAGTTACAGGCAAATGCTTTCGCCTTAGTTTTAGAAGAAGTAAACGGGCCCCGTCAGTTGCCTGTTATTATTGGTTCTATCGAAGCACAAGCAATTGCTCTTAAGTTGAAGGGACTTACAACTCCTCGTCCTTTTACTCACGATTTATTTGTAACCTTTGCTGAATATCTTCAGACAAAACTCATACAGGTTTTTATTTATAAGGCTAAAGATGGAATATTCTATTCTTACCTTTATTTTGAAAAGGAAGATGGAGAATCGTTTAAGGTAGATTCCAGAACATCCGATGCTGTTGCATTGGCTCTTCGTTTTAGCTGTCTTATATATACAACTGAAGAAATTCTTAGTGCTGAAGGATATATTCCGGAAGTAGAAGACGAAAAAGATGAATCAGAAATGTATTGTGAAACAATTGAATCATTAAAAGAATCTCTTTTACAGGCTATTAAGGATGAGGATTATGAACTGGCTTCTGAACTACGTGATGAAATAAAGCGAATAGAAGAGGAGGAAAAACGTTTAGATCAATAAAGATTATACCCCTATAATAATGCATGTATTTTATACTCCTGACATTTTAGTCAAAAATGAGCTACCTGATGAAGAAGCTCAACACTGTCTGCGCGTATTACGATTGTCTCAAGGTGATGAGATTATGTTGACTGATGGAAAAGGCTTTTTTTATAAAGCCGAAATCAGTTTGGCGACAGGAAAGAAATGTTTTGTATCTATCATAGAAACAATTCCACAAGAGAAATTCTGGCCGTGCCATTTGCACATTGCTATGGCTCCCACTAAAAACATGGATCGTAATGAATGGTTTGCAGAGAAAGCTACCGAGATAGGTTTTGATGAACTGACTTTTCTTAACTGTCGTTTTTCGGAAAGGAAAGTGATAAAGGCGGAACGGATTGAAAAAATTCTTGTTTCTGCTATTAAACAGTCGCTCAAAGCAAACCTCCCCGTTTTAAATGAAATGACTGATTTCAATAAATTTGTTTCCCGTGATTTACCCGGACAGAAGTTTATTGCACATTGTTACGAGGGTGAGAAACCTTTATTGAAAGATGTTCTCCGAAAGGGAGAAGATGCAGTAGTACTGATTGGTCCGGAAGGGGACTTTAGTCCGGAAGAAGTAGAAAAAGCGCTTTCAAAAGGTTTCCAGCCAATCAGTCTTGGAAAATCCCGGTTGCGTACTGAAACTGCAGCACTTGTGGCGTGCCATACTATGAATCTGATGAATCAATAAAATTATATATTAGCTATGAATAAAACAAAATTCTTTTTCCGCTTATCTGTGCTGTTGATTGCAGTACTGATACTGGGCTCTTGTTCTAAAGGTAAAGAGTATACAAGAGTTATTCCTTCTAATGCTTCACTGGTTGTATCATTTGATATTCAGTCAATCATTAAGAAAAGTGGCTTGATGGATAATAAGGAATCTATAATGAAGAATCTTACGGCCTCTTTGAATAATGAAAAGCTGGCAAAGATGGTTCAAAATCCTTCCGAGGCCGGTTTATCCCTCGAGAATAAAGCCTATTTTTTTGTTACGTCAAAAGATGAGCCTGCTGTATTGTTTAAAGTGTCCGATGAAGATAAACTTGAAGATGCTTTCGGACTGATGCAGAATGAAGGAATCTGTGATGCTATTGAGAGAAACGGTGATTTCTCAACTGTAATACTTCGTGGATATGGTATTTGTGCATTCGATGAAAGTACTTTGCTTGTAATAGAGACTAGTAATGCTCGCTCATTGCCGGTGAAAGAACAGGTTGAGAAAATGATGCACACCACTGAAGGAGTAAGCATTGCTTCAAATAAGGGCTTCCAAAAGATGATTGAGAAGAAAAGTGATATCGGATTATATGGTTCTTTTGCTTCACTACCTCAGCTTACATCTATGTCAATGAGTCTGGGACTTCCCGAAGATGCTGACATGCGCCAAATGATGGTGCTTGCCCAAATTAATTTCGAGAATGGAAAGGTTACAATGGAAGGTGAGTATTATACAGACAATGAATCTTTAAAAACATACATTAAGAAGCAAGCCGAGATGGGTGGAAAGATTAACCATACTTTCCTTAAACGTATTCCTGCATCCTCATTGGCTTACCTTTCCATGAATGTAAAAGGTGATAAGCTTTATGACATGTTAATGAGTGGTACCGAGTTTAAGAATATGGTTAGAGACTCTCGTCTAACTCCCGGATTCGATTTGAAGAAGAGCGTAAACTCATTAAAAGGTGATGTTGCTATTGCTGTAACAAATGTTAGTGCAAATGGAACTCCTTCTTTATTGGCTTATGCCGAGGTTAGTGACCCTTCGGCTGCAGGAATTGTTTACGCATTTAAAAAAGATTTCGACGAAGTTGGTCTGACTGTTGCTTCTTCTGGAAAAAATGAATATGTGGTAAAGAGTGCCATGCTTCCTACTCCAATCCGTTTTGGAGTAAGAGGTAATTATTTCTATCTCACCAACGATGATAATCTCTATAAGAATATAGGTAAGGACGTTGCAAATTCGCTTGCAAATGCTAAGTATGAAAATATAAAGAGTGATGCAAAGGGTTACTTCGTTCTGGATATGGATAATGTAATGAAACTGCCAATGGTGAGCAATGCATTTGGACGTTTCGGATCACAAGGAAATATGGTTCAATCTATCCTTGCCGGATTCTCTTATGCTGAAGCATATAACAAAGACGATCAAAAGAGTGTGGTTAATATCTATTTTAAGAATAAAAATGAAAATGTTCTGAAGCAACTTATCACAGGATTAAAGAAAGTGCTTGGATAGAACTGATTTTAAATTGAATTGCATCAATGAATAACATTAACTTACTGCAAACTCTACCTAATGTGTTTGCCGAACGCGAATCAATTGTTTCGGAAGTCTGGAAAAAAAATCTGGAGTTCTGCAAAGGAGAAATTTATCTGATAGAAGCGGATTCAGGTACAGGTAAGTCTTCGCTTTGTAGTTATATCTATGGCTATCGGAACGATTATCAGGGAACTTTTAATTTTGATAAAGAGAACATCCGGAATCTTTCTGTTTCTAAATGGGTAGATGTCAGAAAGCAATCTTTGAGTATGCTTTTTCAGGAACTGAGACTTTTTTCAGAACTCACAGCACTGGAGAATATTCAGTTAAAAAATAGCCTTACCGGCTATAAATCTAAAAAAGAGATTGAAACTTTGTTTGAAGCTATGGGAATAGATGATAAATATAATTCCAAAGTAGGCAAACTATCTTTCGGACAACAACAGCGCGTGGCGTTTATCCGATCCCTTTGTCAGCCTTTCGATTTTATATTCCTCGATGAACCAATCAGTCACCTTGACGAAACCAACGGTCAGATTATGGGTGATCTTTTGATGCAGGAAGTGAAAAAGCAGGGAGCAGGCGTTATTGTAACGTCTATTGGTAAACATATTGAGTTGAACTACAATAAAATATTTAAGCTATGAAACTTGTTTGGAAACTTCTCCGTCAACATATAAGCCTGGGCCAGTTATGCGGCTTTTTCTTCGCCAATCTATTTGGTATGATGATTGTAGCATTGAGCGTACAATTTTATAAAGACATTGCGCCCGTATTTACTCAAGGTGATAGTTTTATTAAGAAAGACTTTATAACCGTAACTAAAAAGATAAGCACGCTTGGCTCAATAGCCGGTGCAAACAACTCTTTTGCACAAGATGATATTGATGAAATTAAATCTCAGTCTTTTACAAAGAGCGTAGGTGCATTTATGCCTTCGCAATTTTCCGTTACAGCCGGATTTGGCATGCAGGAATCAGATTTTCGTCTTGCAACAGAGATGTTTTTTGAATCAGTACCCAATGAGTACGTTGATGTAAGTCTTGATAAATGGCATTTCGATAAGAATTCTAACTCAATTCCAATTATTATCCCTCGTAACTACCTCAACCTTTACAACTTTGGTTTTGCACAGGCACGTAGTCTTCCTAAACTATCCGAAGGATTGATGGGGATGATTAAGGTGGATCTTGTAATCCGTGCTAACGATGGACGGATAGCTAAATATAAGGGACGAATTGTAGGCTTCTCTAATCGTTTAAATACCATTCTTGTTCCGGAAGAGTTTATGAACTGGGCTAACAGTACATTTGCTCCCGACAAGGAAGTGCAGCCATCCCGGTTAATTGTGGAAGTGAAAAACCCAGCCGATGAAAAAATAGCTCAATTCTTCCAGAAAAGAGGCTACGAAACAGAAGATAACAAACTGGATGCCGGAAAAACAACTTACTTCCTGAAACTGATTACCGGTATTGTGCTGGCAGTAGGATTGCTTATCAGTGTTCTTTCGTTCTACATTTTGATGCTTAGTATTTACCTGTTATTGCAGAAAAATACTACAAAACTGGAGAACCTCTTGCTGATAGGGTATAGCCCCGGACGAGTAGCCTTGCCATACCAGATACTTACGTTAGGGCTTAACTTCGTCGTTTTAATTTTAGCTATATTATTGGTCGGTTGGGCGCGTTCCTATTACATGGGAGTTGTAGCATCGCTCTTCCCGCAAATAGCTGCAGGATCAATCATCCCGGCTGTTGTTATCGGAACAACTCTGTTTGTTGTAGTCTCTTCTATGAATATTGTAGCCATCCGCAAAAAGGTTCAATCCATTTGGATGCATAAATCATAGAACGAAAAAATATAAATTTATCTGCCACCTGCTACTAAATTTTAGTAAATCGCCCTGTTTACTGGACTTTCAATAGGTGGCAGATAAATTATTAAAACACTTTATCTGCTACCAATTTCCACTATCTGCCACTACTTCTTTTTATAAGTCTTCGATCAGGCTTTGTTATTATTGAAAAAGTTGAATCCAGCTTTAATAATTCACACAGAACTTTTTTAAATATCACCTCAGAGTTATAACAATATCTCGTTTTACTCTGAAAAAAGTCTTAATCTGCTTTTTGTATTCTTGTACAGAAGAATGCATTCTTCTGTACAAAACAATTAATTCATTTGTACAGAACAAATCTTTGTTTTGTACAACACTGCAATAATCTTATTCCTGAGAAATACAATACGCATAAAGATATATATACACTTCACCTTCTCAAGAATCTTGTATTTTTTTATCTTTTTATAATTATATAAAATAGTAAAGAGTATTGAATTATAAATAATAAAAACTGATTTATAAAACAGTAATATTTAATCTGTTTATTATAAGGGTTTTATAAGTTTTAATATTTAATGATGGTTAATAAGTGTATATTAATTCAAGAGATTAAATGTTGAAATTATTATTTAATAGGCTTTTCAGAGATTAACGTTGTTCAATGTAAAATAACAAACGTTTTTTTAGGTTAAAATTATAACAGGTTTAAAAACTTTATACTTCGGGCCATGTTTTATAAATAGTTTTTAAGTAAACAATATTTAAACTGAGAATATGTGTCAAGAATATGTGTCAATAACTATTTAATTAAAACATGATTGATTATGAAAAGCAGATTTTTATTTTTAGTAGGAATCGGAGCTCTGTTAGCTATGAGCTCTTGTTCAAAGGATGAAGAAAATTTAGTTGTGAAGAGTGGTGAACCTGCAACATTGACTTTAACTATTAAAGGAAGTAATGTGAGTACTCGTATTTCTGGAAGTTTACCTGATTATAATTCTACAGAAGGTAAGATTAATGATGTGATCGTAGGGTTATTCGATGCTTCTGGTAATACAGATGTTATATCATATGGTACTCTTGTGGATAATAAAATTACTATAAAAGGAACTCCTGGTCTTCGAACTATAATTGTTGTTGCTAATCCTAATAGCGCAAATCAGTTTGCTGGTATAACTAATATAACTGATTTTCGTCATAAATCACTTATTCTTCCAAGTGTTCAAGTGAGTGATGATCTTCCTATGGCAGGTGAGACAACATATACATTAGTAGCAAACAGTACAGTATCAACATCTATTGCTGTTAAGCGTCTTGTTGCAAGAGTTCAATTAATTGGTCTTTCAACGCAATTTGACCCTAATGGACAGTATAATAATGCAACTTTCAAAGCAACCAAAGTATTTATGTTTAACGCGATGAGTAAATCTTATGTTGATGGTACTGTTACATCTGAACCTTGGCAAGGATGGAGCAATACTTTGTTGTTACCTTCACCATTGGTTACTCCAACCTTTAATTTATCACTCGGGAATGATTTAAATCTAGCTTTTCCTGGTGCAACATATTCACCTAATAATTATTTTTATACATTCGCAAATATTCTTCCAGCTACCCAAAGTGTTACTGAATTAAATAATGCAACAAGGTTAGTTATTCAAGGAGAATTTGATCCTGATGGAATTGGTACTTCTTTTGCGTCATCTATAGTTTATTATCCTATAATTGTAAATAGAGACGTTACTCCTACTATAGAGGATTCTGGTATTACACGAAATAATATTTATTCTTATACAGTAGTTATTAAGAATAAAGGTGTTAATGATCCAATTACAATACTTGATCCTGCGTCAGTTACTTTGACAGTATCCGTAGATCCATGGATAACATATACTGACCAGCCTGTTGAATTCTAATTCTTGATCAATAGCAATTAAAAACACTAACAGAAAAGGCAGGTTTCAACAATTTCTTGCCCAATGAGAAATCTGCCTTTTCATATCTTTTTAACCTAATAGAAACCTTATTATGTATACTGTAAAAAGAATTAAAGCGGTTTTGCATTTGCCGAATGTTTGCGCTTTATTAACGGCAATAACTGTTAGTCTGTTTATATGCGGGTGCACAGACGACGGAATGGTTAGTGAATCACCAATTCCGGAAGAAAATAGTGCTGCCGTTGTTTCTCTTAATATAAAACAGCAGACCTCTGATCTGGTTAGAACCCGCGCCGTTGACGAGAGTATTATTTCAAATCTATATATATTAGCCTATAATGGCAATGGAAGTTTGATAGGTTACAAGTCTTTGAGTTCATATACACAAGGCCAATTAATTCAGATGGATGTTAATAGTGGAACTAATTGTACTATTTATGCAATAGCCAATTTAGGTAGCACTCCCGTTCTGAACGCACAAACGGCTAATACAGAACCAGCTCTAAAGGCATTAATGTGTGGTCCCATTACTACATTGGATGGAGTAACAGCGGGTAATCGGTTGGTAATGAGTGGAAGTATACCTGTTATTGAGTTATTTGGTAAAGGAAGTACAAATTATGTAAATGAACTTGGTACTTTATCCATCTCACGTCTTGTTGCTAAAAATGTTTTTACTGTGACTACTATTCCTGATATTACTATAACTGGATACTCTATAAAGAATTTACCTAAGTATGAATATTTAGTCGCACGTCCAAATGCTAACGAATCTTTATCTAAAGATAGTATAGTGGGAGATGATGCTCAGGTAAGTGAGAGATTTGATGCTCCTATTATACCAACTTCTTCTATTAATAACTTCACTTTTTATATGTTCGAAAATAGGAGAGGATACCGTGTAGATGTAAATGGAAGCAAGGGTACACCTTCTGATCAAAAAGAGAAAGGTATGTATGCTCCTAATAATGCTACCTATATGGAAGTTTATGCTACAGGAACTCCGACTTCTACTGATGTGAGAGCTAGATTTATTTCTGCCACCTATCGCATTTATCTAGGTGCAGATAATAGCAAGAATTACAATGTTAAGAGGAACTGCAGCTATAATTATAATGTAAATATTTATGGCGCAACAGATATTGATACGCGTGTTACAAAAGTATCTTCGCCATCGAATTGCTATATTGTACCTCCTAACAGAGCGGTTATATTCCCAGTATCACGGGCTAATCAAGATGGAAAAAATCGAATAGCAAGCGTTAATAGTGGATGGACTACTGAATTGCTTTGGACGGATAGACCAAATCCACTTTCATCTGGTGGAACTGTAAAATCTGTAACTGCTCAATTTACAGATGGCACTATAAAGGTAGAAACCGGTAGTGCTGAAGGTAATGCTGTAGTAGTTGCTAAGGTAAATGGTGTTATTGTTTGGTCATGGCATATTTGGGTAACTAGTTATGATCCAAATACCGCAAGTAATCAAGTATCTATTAATAGCAAAGTATTTATGAATCGAAATTTAGGTGCAATTAATAATACACCTCAGAATGTTGGTTCTATGGGACTTTTATATCAATGGGGGAGAAAAGATCCATTCCCTGGCTCTTCAAGTTATTCGGCTGCACTAGAGCCAACTGTCTATGGTCCTAATTCTCCTGTAATTTATAAATTGCCAACTCCTAGTACTATAAGTCCTACAAATCCTAATGGTCCACTCAATAATATAGAGAATTGCATACAAAACCCCTCTGCATTTTACTATAAAACAGAGGATACACAAGGAGCGAATGAGTATGACTGGTATTCAACTACAGCAACGCATGATGCTTCTTTATGGGGCGGAAATAGTTCAAAATCGGTTTACGATCCTTCTCCTGAAGGATGGCGAGTACCTAAATCAGGAAGTGGAACATCTTCTCCTTGGTCTGGATTAAATTATACGGGATTAACATTTACTTATGGATATAATTGGTCGTCATCTGTTGGATGGTATCCAGCTACTGGATATAGAAAATATAGAGATGGAGGACTTATGAAAATTGGTGAATATGGAGCATATTGGTCCGCTACAATATCTCCGACGCAAGGAAATAAGAGCTATGTATATCTGTTCTATTTTAGAGATGGAAAGGTTGTTGCAGATTATACAGAAGCTAAAAATGAGTTAGAAGACTATTATCGAGCAAGCGGTTTCCCAATCCGTTGTGTAAAAGAATAGTCTTGAAAAACTATAAAAAACTAACTAGAAAGAATGAATAGGCATGAAGACAGATGTAAACTATTGGTTAGGCTCAGAAAATATGGTGAATTTTGGCGTATGGATGCGAGCGATTATCCAAAGTTTATAAATTATATAAAACATTACTTCCGCGAATATGAATGTATTCCGGAAGTAATGTCTGAAAATATTCTTTATGCTGATTTATCAGAAGATGACTTAAAGGTGATAGGTGCCTATTATGGGATTTATTCTCCTGATGTAGATACATTATTATTGGCTGAGGTTTATTCTGGTCCTCTATTTTTACCTATAACCAATCTCTTTACAATTCGTTTATGTGCAAAGACAAGTTCAGAGAGTCTAAAGTTTGTTTCGACAAGAATGATTTTTAAATAAATAATAATCATCTAACTTTCTGTAAATTATGTTACTATATAATTTACTGTCAATAACTATCTAATTATTTTCTAAAAAATCTAACAATTATGAAGAGGAAAAGTCTATTTCTTGCAGCGTTAGGTATTCTTTTATTGAATTCCTGCGACAAAGATTTGGTAGTTCAGGATTCAGTTCCGGCTACATTGAAGCTTACCATTACAGGTACAGATGTAGATACGCGCTCTACAGTTACTCCTTTACCTACTCAAATAGAGGAAAATACTGTTAAGAGAGTGACAATAGGGATGTTTAAACCGAATGGCGGAGGAGCTACTGATGTTATTAAAGAGTTTCTGCCTGGAGATTTGACAGTAATTAATTCAAATACGTATCAAACCTCTGTACAAGGTTCTATTATTGGTACAGAAAGTGGTGACCGTGACGTTATTGTAGTTGTGAATGCTCCGGCAAATCATTTCGCTGGTGCAACAACTAAAACTGCATTTATTACCAAAGCTTTAACTCTTACACAGGAAAGAAATAACCTTCCAATGTCTGGAGTATGTACAGCTACGTTAACAGCCAATCAGATTGTGGGGCCTGTTACTGCTCAGGTTTCCAGAATGGTAGCTCGTGTTGATCTTGTGAAACTAAGTTCAGCTTTTGATCCTGCTGGACAATATGCGTTTGCATCTTTTAAAGCTGATGAAGTTTTTATGTATAATGCCATGACTACTTCTTCAACAGATTGTTTAAATACTCAGTTCCCTGGTCATGGATGGTTGGAAGCACCGACGCCTTCTCTTTATCTCACCAATCTGCGTGATGGTATTGACCAAACATTTGCCGGTAATACTGATTATACTACCAGGCATTATTTCTACACGTTTGCAAATCTATTTACTACTAATCTTCTTCTTCCAAATAATCTGGATGGTCCATTTACAATGGCAACCAGACTTGTGATTGGTGGAGTGTTTAAGGCAAATGCATCAGATCCTGGAGATCGAGTTTATTATCCTATAATAATAAATAGATTATTACCACCTGCAGTACCGGCAGATCCACTTGGTATTGGAGTGAAACGTAATACAATTTATCAGATTACAGCAGTGATAAAGAATAAGGGAGGAGTAACTCCAATAACTATTATTGATCCTGCTACGCTTGGTGTTAAAGTTGAAGTGCTTAATTGGGAAGCTACTATACCACAGAATGCAGAATTCTAATTATAGAGCCAGACAGTATAGTGCATAATGATTATAAAGGTGGACTTTTTGTAGTTTATATATTACAAGAAATCCACCTTTTACTATTTCATTAATCTTTAAGGTGAAAGAGTTTATCTATCAATCATTAAAATTCATGTTTAGAGCTAATAGTATCGCTCCAATTGTTTATTGCAACATTAACATTCGTTTTTGTAGAATCTGTTTTTGTTGTGTCTGCATAACTTTCAACTGATTTTGTGCTGATAGTTTCCTCGTTCATTAAGTCGTTGTTTGATTCTGTACAGCTCAATACTGAGCATCCAATAAAAATTGTGCTAATCAATAGTAGTTTTCTCATTTAATATAGTCTTAAAAATTTGCGCAAATGTAATAGATTAGAATTTGTAAGATGTTAAATTTAAGAGTTTTACGTTTGCTTTAAACGAATTTTAAGATATTGCTAGTTGCTATTATTTGTTTTTGTAAATGTGCATTGATAAGTAATTGTTAAGTCTGCCTGTTTAATTATAGGCGGACTTTTAGCTTATATGCATTATTCTGTTAGTTTTCTATATTATTTTTGTATGGTTTTAGTATATAAAGCATTAACATTGTACCTAGAATTGATAAATTGTAAAATAGCAAATGAAAAAACAAAATTTCCGTTTCATACTGTTCCTGTTTCTCTTGTTTTCACCATTATTATTGAATGCAGCTCAGGAAGGTCTGAAGAATAAGTTAGAGACATTGGCCGGAGTTAGTGAAGTAAGCGACTTGAAAAGTTCTTGCTACAATGAAAAATACGTTATGATGTTTGAACATCCGCTCGATTATAAAAATTCTCAGGCTGGGAAATTTAATCAGCGGGTAATTATTTGTCACGCAGGCTTTGATCGTCCTACAGTAATGGTGACCGAAGGCTATTGGGCCGATTATGCAATGCG
Source organism: uncultured Bacteroides sp. (assembly GCF_963677945.1). Lineage (NCBI taxonomy): Bacteria > Pseudomonadati > Bacteroidota > Bacteroidia > Bacteroidales > Bacteroidaceae > Bacteroides > uncultured Bacteroides sp. The sequence goes on from NZ_OY782578.1 coordinate 1,719,366, forward strand.
GGAAAACTATGTAGAAGAACTATCTAAACTGTTAAATACAAATGTGGTATTTGTTGAATACCGATATTTTGGGAAGTCTATGCCTAATCCTTGTAACTGGAATTATCTCACTGTAGAAAATTCACTTAATGACCTTCATCAGGTGCGAACAGCATTGAAAGATATTTATCCTGGAAAGTGGATAGCAACGGGCATAAGTAAAGGTGGACAAACTACACTTTTTTACCGGACTTATTTCCCGAATGATGTTGATATTTCAGTACCGTATGTTGCTCCTTTAAATCGTTCTGTGGAAGATGGACGTCATCAGCCATTTATAGAAAAGACGGTTTCAACAGCCCAGAATCGTCAGAAAGTAAAAGACTTTCAGTTAGAACTCCTTAAGCGTAAATCACTGCTGATACCATTATTCCATAAACATTGTCAGGAGAAAAAATATGAATTCAGAGACTCTGAAGAGAATATATATGATTATTGTGTTATGGAATATGCTTTTGGATTCTGGCAATGGGGAACCTCTTTAGATAAGATTCCAGCTCTCAATGCAAAAAAAGAAGAGATCTTTAATCATTTTATAACAATGATTGAACCTGATTATTTTTCAAAACAGACTCCTTATACTTCTTTTAATGTGCAAGCTGCAAGGGAATTGGGTTATTATGGTTATGATATAAAGCCTTTCCGTAAGTATATGTCTTTAAAAAGTTCAAAAGATTATCTTCGTCGTCTTATGTTACCTGATGAATTAAGAAATATTCATTTTGATAAAGCATTATATAGAAATGTTATGAAGTTCCTGAAAAAGAACGATCCCAAAATGCTCTTTATCTATGGAGGAATTGATCCGTGGAGTGCTTCCGGATGCACATGGATTAAAGATAAGAAAAATATCAAAGTGTATGTTCAGCCTGATGGTAGTCATCGAACTCGTATATCTACCATGCAGCCAGGTGTACAAAAAGAAATTATTGATAGATTGAAGCTCTGGTTAAGGTAAATATTGTTTGTAATATATGTATATCCCAATAAGTAATTGTAATAATTCTTATTGGGATATTTTTTGTATACTTTAATTAAAGTCAAAAAAAGAAGTATAAAAATCAAAAATGTAAATTTAACTAATTTATAAATGTTCAATTTTGTGTTTATTATATTATGACATATATTCCTCTAAAAGATCTTTAGAATATTTGTTGTAAGTAAACTGTTAACCAATACATTACATTATGATATATCTATTTCGTAAAGTAATGTTGCTTAAATTTAAATACACTAATGAAAAAAGAAAAATTATTGGGCATTATTTTGTTGTTTTTTGTTTGTATACTATTGCAAATCAATGCACAAAGTCTAAAACGTTCTGCTTCTGCAAATCAGTTAGTATCAAAAGATACGTTGTTTTATGTTGATTTTAAATCTAAACCAGATGCCTTTACTACTGGTGACATTTTTACAGCTTCTACTTCTAATGCCAACAAAGAAAAGAGTATTAATTCTGTTGTATTTGGTGCCGGGCCTAATGGACAACGCATTAATTTAAATGCTTCACAATCTGCAAATCAATATGGCAGTACATCTACAACCTATGTGTCTGCTTCTGCGTCTGACGATGGAGCAAATGCCGGAGCATTCAGTTTTTTAAAATCTGGTACAGGTGCTGGTGGAGGGTACATAATCTTACCAGAAGTTCAGGGACCTGCTGATATTACAATATGGAGTTGTGGAGCTAATACAAATACTACACAGAAGTATATTGTTTCTTTTAGTATAGATGGAGGTAGTACATGGGATGCTCAGGATACTTGCATGATTACTACTAATAAACTTATCTATAAGAATATATATTCTTATTCCGGTTCTGGTAATTTAAAAGTAAAAATTACCAATGCTACAGCAAGCAGTTCTAATTGCAATTTATACATTTATGATGTTTTGATAACAAAACGTTCTTTAATCTCTAGAGTATCGGGTGCGGAAACAGAAAATCAAACCATAACTCCCGGTCTGCCTCTTTCAAATATTGTTTATTCCTGGGGAAGCATTGCAACTTCTGCATCTGTTTCGTGGACTGGAACCGCTAATTCGACTACTCCTCCAAGTGGAATTACAGTTTTGACCGATAATGCAGCAAAAACTTTAACCATATCCGGTACACCTACCCAGGTTGGAACATACGGACTTAGTATTTTTTCTACTGATGGAACTATTACATCAGATACATTGACTGCTAAGATAAATGTTGTATCCAATCCTATTCCTGTAATAAACTTAACTTCAGAATCAACAACTCAGCAGCAAACATTAATAACCGGAAGTTCAATAAATAACGTTGTTTATAAATGGGGTGGTTCTGCAACTACAGCAAATGTCAATTGGGCTGGAACTTCAAGTTCCACAACACCTCCCGATGGTATTTCTGTGGTGAAAGATAATTCTCTTTCCACCTTAACAATTTCCGGTACTCCTACAACTGCCGGAGAATATAATTGGAGCGTAACTTCTACAGATGGAAGCCAATTAGCTTCACCGCTAATTGGGTCATTAGTAGTAATGGCGCCTCCGTCTCTTTCTTTGACTTCTTCAGAAAAGACGTCTTCTCAAACAGTAACTTTCAGCCAACCTATAGAAAATATAGTTTATAAGTGGAGTGGCTCTGCTACTACTGCGGCTGTTACCTGGAGCGGAACGAACAATGCAGGAGTTGCTCCTGCAGGGATTAAAGTAACATTGGATAATTCGGCTCAGACGCTAACAATATCAGGATCTCCTATGAACATGGGGAATTATAGCTTCAATGTAACTTCAACTTATGGAGCCGTAGCATCAAATACTATGGCTGGTAGTATTGTAGTTAATTCCGTTTCAAATATGCTTTCGGCATTTCCTGGTGCTGTTGGTTTCGGAGCTCATGCAACCGGAGGGCGGAGAGGTACTGTTTATCATGTTACAAATCTAAATGATAGCGGTGAAGGATCTCTTCGCGATGCAGTAAGTGTCTCTAACCGGATTGTTATATTTGATGTAAGCGGATATATTAATTTGAAGACGGCTATTTCTGCAAAAAGTAACCTTACGATTGCTGGTCAAACAGCTCCGGGTGAGGGTATAGGAATTAGAGGAGGAGAACTTTCTTTTGCAAAATCTTCTAATATAATATGTCGCCATGTACGTGTTCGTCCGGGTAGTGAAACTGCAAGCGACGAAGATGATGCTTTAAGTCTTTATCTTGCAAATAATACTATTTTTGACCACTGTTCTTTTGAATATGCTCCATGGAATAATATAGATGGAGTAAGCGATAATACAGCTGTAATGCCAGTGACAAATATTACTTTCCAGAATTGTATTATAGCCAATCCTACAGGACAACAGTTTGGAGCTCATTGTGAATCTGTAAGTAGTCAGTGGACTCTTTATAAAAACATATTTGCCAACTCTCACAATCGTAACTCTTTGTCTAAGATTAATGATATTTATGCAAACAATGTTCTTTATAATTGTTCTGCAGGATATACCACTCACTCGGGAACTTCATTCAAGCATGATATTGTAGGTAATTATTTTGTTTTTGGACCAGCATCAACAGGTACAGATAATAGCTGGTTCCAGATTGATAAGAATCAAAGTATATATTGTTCCGGCAATATGAAGGATAAAAATCTAGATGGTATTTTGAATGGGGAAACAACTACTCCTTATTGGTACCAGGGAGAAGGGACTGTATTAACTTTACCTTGGACTGATGTTACAAATTCGATACCGGTTTATAGTGCTGCAACTGCATTTCGTATTAATGCATCAATGGCTGGTACTCTTCCGTATGATCAGACTGATTCTTTGATTATCAATCAGGTTAGAACCATTGGGCAAGGTACTGTTGGATGGACTCAAGGTACAGCCGGTCCAAGTTCTGCATTGTATACAAGTCAGACTCAAAGTGGATTAGAGAATAATGGTTATGGTATTATCAGAAGTGGAAACAAAGAGCAGGATACAGATAATGATGGCATGCCGGATTATTGGGAAAAAGCAAACGGATTAAATATAAATGCAGATGATGCAATGCAGCTGGCTTCTGACGGATATACATTGATAGAACATTATATTAACTGGTTGGCCGAATTGCATACTGTAGCTAATTGCAATTCTTCACAGGATATTGATCTTATTAAATTCTTTGGAGGATTTAGTAATGTATCTCCAACGTTTACAATCAGCGAATGTACCAATGGTTCGGCTTCTGTTTTAGAAGATGGGCATACTGTTCGCTTCAATCCAACTTCTGATTTTGTAGGCTTGGCTAATATAAAGTTTACTGTATCAGGGAATGATGAAACTTCATATTCGACTGCCATATCTGTACTTGTTACTTCAAACGGAGCTACAGCTATAAATACAAACGTATCAAGTAAGATTAATATTTATCCCAATCCAACAACAAATGTTTTGGTACTTAATAATGCAAATGCAACTACCTTTGAAATATATAATATGCAGGGAGGAATGTTACTAAAAGGAGAGATGGCTCACTCTGGCGTAACTCAACAGATTAACGTTGCATCATTGCCTGATGGAATTTATATACTTAAAGTTCTTTGTGATGAAACATTTCAGAACTTTCGTTTTGTAAAGAAATCATAGAATGTTAAATAAGCATCTGATACTATTTTAATCGAACAATCCATATAGTGTCAGATGCTTTAATTACTAATATTTATTCGAAAACAGAAATTACTCTTTTCTCTTCACTACTCTTGAATGCTGCTTCAATGATTTTCATAACCCGAATACCATCATCTACGGTAATCGGCATCGGGATATTTTGAGTGAGAGAATTATATACTCCGTTGTAGAATTCAAGATAATTGCCCTGTAAAGTCTCTATCCTTTTACGGATTGTTTCTCCTTCAGCTACATAGTTTATAAGTCCTTCTTCCTGTTTTGGTTCCGTTCCCCAATTGGGTGTATCAGGAGTGAGCCCTTTTTGCAGATCTGCTTCCTGCACGTCGGCACGAGATTTCAGGAAAGATCCTTTTGTGCCATGAACAATATAAGCCGGCAAAGCTTCTTTTACAATATATCCACCTTTTATTCTGACTCTGAATGAGGGGTAATAAAGAAGAATGTCGAGACTGTCTTCAACAATGGAATTGGGGCGAGTAGTTCTTAGGTCGGCAAAAACAGCTTCTGGCATACCAAATAAGTATAAAGCTTGATCGATAATATGTGGACCGAGATCTCTCACAATTCCAGCTCCCGGATTTGGTTCTTCTTTATGCTTTTTTGGACTCAGTTCCAGGTTAAAGCGATCGAAATGGATTTCCATTTCATTCATATTACCAAGTAAGCCGCTCTCAATAACCTGCTTCACTGTTCTGAAATCACTGTCCCATCTTCTGTTCTGGAAAACTGCAATCTGTTTGTTCTGTTCCCGCGCGATAGCTTTAAGCTCTTCAGCTTCCGAAACAGTTGAAGTAAAAGCTTTCTCAACTACCACATGCTTTCCGGCTTTCAGAGCTTTTGCCGCATATTCAAAGTGAGAATAAATAGGAGTATTCACCACAACTAAATCAATTGAATCGTCATTCAATACAGCTTCCAGCGAATCATAAGATTGCACTCCTGGATAAAACTCCTGAATCTGTTTCTTACTTCTTTCCCACGAACCAGCAAGATGAAATCCTTTGTGCAGATTTATAAACGGAGCATGGAATACTCTTCCACTCATTCCGAAAGAGAGTAGGGCAGTGTTTATCTGTTTCATAACCTGATGTATTTTATATAAAAGATAAAATTGCTTTTTTAACCTTAGCTCTATCATTCCATTGAAATCAATGAAATGATTATTGGGAGATTTAGTGCAGCTTTTATAATTCTTTTGAAGCAAACAGTTTAATGGCTTTGGTTGCAATTCGCTGTCCAAAGACCTCGAACATCGGTTTGCTTTGCTCGAAGTTCTCTTTCAGAGCTACAGCACCAAGGTGAATAAATGGTTGTCCCAGTGCCGAACCGCCTGAGTATACCAACATTCCTTTTACCATCAGGTGATTAATAATAGTTAGAATTGCGGTATCTGCACCACCTTGTGCATAATCCGCAGTTGCGAATACAGAACCAATCTTGCCTTCCAGCTTGTAGTTTCTCGACTCATCGAACCATTTCTTTATCTGCCAGCAAGTATTTGCATAATAGGTTGGTGTTCCGAATACCACGGCTTTACTTTCTGCCAGAAATTCATTATCAACATGTTCCAGATCGAAGATTCCTACTTCAATACCTTGAACACTTTTCATTCCATTGGCTATTACTTCGGTCATCTCTTTGGTATGACCGTTTTTGCTGAAATATAATATTGATAGCTTCATATTTTATTTTATCGTCACCATAGTAGCTCCATAACCATACTCCTTAAAGGAAGCATCCTGACTTTGATAAGTCTTATATTTATGCTTCAGTTCGTCAAGAATTGATTTGCGCAACACTCCATCGCCTTTCCCGTGGATGAAGACAATCTTTTGACCTTTATTGCTTTTGTTTTCTTCGAGTACTTTGTGGAATTCTCCTAACTGGTAGTCCAGAATTTCTTTGTTGCTCATATTGGCAGTGTTATCAAGTAATTCGTTGATGTGCAGGTCTACTTCGATAACTTCATTTTTTACAGGTCTCTTCACTATTGGAGTTGCAGCTGGTCTGTCTACATTCTTCTTTCCAAGTAAAGCTTCTTCAATTTCCTGAGCAGAGACATACATCTGTTTTGCCGGTTGATCGTTCTTTACGATATCATAAATCAAAGCCGGATCTTCAAAATAAACCGATTCACGGAATGTATGCAGCTTATAGAACTTAACTGTATCTATGCGAAGTTCTACGCTAACAGCTGGTTTCAATATAAAACTCTTAGAGTCTTTGAAAGCGATTAGCTGAACAGCTACATGTTCCAGCTCATTCAGAATATCTTTATTAAACTCTTCCAAAAAGAGTTTTGTATTAGGCTCAACCAGACCGTGTGAACGGCTTTTCCATGCTTTCCCTTCTGCACTTAGGTAATTATAATAAATATAATAATTGCTATCGTTTACAAGATAAGCTTCGAATGGAGTGCCCGAGATTGCTTTTGCATCAATGGGAACGTATGCCAAAAGTACGTTCAGGACTTCTCCCTCACGTGTTTCGGTAGGACGAGAAGTTATCTGAGGTGCTTCGACTTTCTTTTCTGTTTTTGCCGATTCATTTGATGTAGCTTTTGAAGTATCAGCCGGCTTTCTTTTTAGGTTATAATCGTCTGTTTCAATAACTACACATTCACGTATAAGCATTGGCACTTCAAAGCCATCTTCATCCTCCACTTTAACGGTTTCTTTATTAACAAATCCAGTCACAATTCCGCCTCCCACTTCGCTGAGGAAGCGCACTTTATCGCCTATTTTAATACTCATATTCTTTCTACGTTTAAAGTTCTTTGAGCAATCTGCTCTATTTTCCGTCAAATATCACTAATTTTGCCGAGATAGAAAAGAAAAGATGGAAGAAACAAAACATATTAAGATTAGTGAGTTCAATTATCCGTTGCCGGATGAGCGAATTGCAAAATTTCCGCTTCCTGTGCGTGATCAGTCTAAACTGTTAGTTTATAAGCATGGAAACGTGAGTGAAACGATATTCACTTCGCTGCCCGAACTTATTCCGGCCGGAAGTTTGATGATATTTAATAATACGAAGGTAATTCAGGCACGCCTTCATTTCCGTAAAGAGACGGGCGCTTTAATTGAAGTGTTCTGTCTGGAACCTATTGCTCCGAATGATTATGTGCTTTCTTTTCAGCAGACCGAGAGATGCAGCTGGCTTTGTATGATTGGTAACCTGAAGAAATGGAAAGAGGGATCTCTTACCCGTGAGATTGTGGTAAAAGGAATGCCGGTGGTATTGAAAGCTACCCGGGGAGAGTGTCGTGGCACAAGTCACTGGATTTATTTCTCATGGAATAATAAAGAAGTTACTTTTGCTGAGATTCTTGAAGTTGTTGGCGAACTGCCTATTCCTCCATATCTTAACAGAGAAACTCAGGAAAGTGATAAGGAAACCTACCAGACTGTTTATTCAAAAATTGATGGCTCGGTGGCTGCTCCTACAGCCGGACTTCATTTTACTGAAGGAGTAATGCAGGATTTGGAAAAGCGTGGTGTGGAATTGGAAGAGCTGACTTTGCATGTAGGTGCCGGAACGTTCCGTCCTGTGAAGAGTGAGGAGATTGCAGATCACGAAATGCATACGGAGTTTATTTCTGTAACAAGAAAAACCATTGAAAGACTTATTGCTCACCAAGGCAGGGCTGTGGCTGTTGGCACAACATCGGTTCGCACACTCGAAAGTCTTTACCACATGGGCGTAACTTTAAGTCGGCATCCTGATGCTACTGAAAAGGAACTTCATGTAAACCAGTGGCAACCGTATAAGTTTCTTCCGAATCTGACAGCTGTTGAGGCTCTTGAGCATATTCTTGCTTACATGAATCGTAATGGACTGGAAGTACTTCATAGCAGTACGCAGATTATTATTGCTCCGGGATATGAATACCACATTGTAAAAGCGATGGTTACTAATTTCCATCAGCCACAAAGTACATTGTTATTGCTGGTTTCGGCATTCGTTCATGGCGACTGGAAGAAGATATACGATTATGCGTTGAGTCATGATTTCCGTTTCCTGAGTTATGGAGATAGTTCATTACTGATTCCTTAAAGAGATAGACTTATGTATAAAGATAATAATGAAGAGATGTTCCCGTTGGTAGATGAATTGGGAAATATAACCGGAGCAGCTTCAAGAGGGGAGTGCCATAACGGTAGTAAGCTATTGCATCCGGTGGTGCACCTTCATGTATTCAATGATAAAGGTGAGCTGTTCCTGCAGAAGCGTCCGGCATGGAAAGACATCCAGCCCGATAAATGGGATACAGCTGTAGGCGGACATATTGATTTAGGCGAGAATGCTGAGCAGGCTCTGAAGCGTGAAGTAAGCGAGGAACTTGGTATTACCGAATACGAACCTCAGTTTGTTACCAGCTATGTGTTTGAATCGAAGGTAGAAAAAGAACTTGTCTTTGTATATAAAACCATCTATAATGGTGAGATTACTCCCAGTAAAGAGGAATTGGCAGGTGGGCGATTCTGGGGCATTCGGGAAATAAAGGAGAATATAGGGAAAGAGGTATTTACGCCAAATTTCGAAGGCGAGATTAAGCGAGTGAATTTGCTTCCCGGTATTGAATGATAACTTAAGAAATAGTATAACCTTAAAAGAATAGTGGTATGTTGGGTAGTATTGTTATTGGCATCATAGCTGGTTATGTAGCCGGTAGGATAATGAGAGGCGGTGGCTTTGGCTGTTTTGTGAACCTGATTCTCGGAATAATAGGTGGTGTGTTGGGCAGTTGGCTGTTTGGTTTACTCGGCATTTACACCACAGGATCTATCGGACACTTAGTAACAGCAACTGTAGGTGCCATTGCTCTGCTTTGGATTTCTTCGCTGTTCTCCTCAAAAAAACATTAATTCTTTTTATTTCTGTTTATCCGCTATATCTCTCATAAATATTAAAAATGAGAAATATATCTAGCAGTCTAGCAGAGACTATGTAATTGTTTGATTATAAGTGATATCTTGGCGCTAGACTTGTAAATGGAAGTCTAGCAGTAATCTAGCAGTCTAGCACTTTGTCTCGTCCTGATTTTGGTGGTTCTTCTTTAATTCAGGTGACGTTATTTGCTCATAATGTAGTTTTTCCACTGTATAAGCATCTATTCTTTAGATTCTTAAGTGCATGTATTGTGCCAATTAATCAGATTTTATTTTTCAAAAGTGATAAATCCTGGTACACCCGGGGGGAAGTTATCCGTACACCCGGATGGAGAAGATTGGTACACCCGGGTATACCGGTTATCTACACCCGGGTGTAGAACAAAAAGTCTGACCAATAAAAACGAGCGAAGAAAGCAGACCTGCCTTCTTCGCTCGTTTTGTTTTATAATTGGAAATAGGAAATACTTATTGAAAAGCTGAAACTATTTTTTTTCAAAGATTTTATCTTTGTCCGAAACTGTAGATGGAGCACCTACAATACCTCCGATAGTGACATTAGACATCTCAATGCGCTCTGCATTCGTGAAGCTAACACCTATCTTTGCTTCCTGAACTTCTACGTTCCTGAAGTGGATATCATGCACAATATTCTTTGGATAGCCCTGAATTACTAATCCGGCATTAGATGCCTTCTTGCATTTCAGCCCATTTACATATACATCACAAATATCAGTTACATTAAATTGGTTGGTCTCGGTACGGGCATAGGCTGATGTTATAAAAAACAGATCTTCAACATTATCGAATTCTACATTATTTATATATATATTGCGAATAAAACCACCACGGTCGGGATTTGTTTTAAAATAAATACCTCGTTTGCAATAACCGGCAAATGAGCAATCTCTCACGAATACATTTTGAATACCGGATGACATTTCGCTTCCTAATACCACGCCATGTAGTCCTTTAAAGCGACAATTCCGGATAATAATATTCTCCGATGGTGTTGCTGTTGCACGTCCTTCGTTGTCTCTACCAGCTTTTATGGCAACATTATCATCTCCGTTATTGAAATCGATATCTTCAATAAGGATATTCTTTGAATATTCAGGATCAATACCGTCATTATTTACCAGTTTGGCATCGTATTTCAGTTTTCTGCAAGTAATGTTTTCACTTTTAAGTAAATGAATGCACCAGAAAGGAGAATTGGTTATAAACACACCTTCCAATAATATGTTTTTAGATTTGTAAAACTGTATCAGCTGTGGACGTAAGTAATGTCCTTCACCAAAGCTGCGTTCAGCAAACGGCACATTATTATGGTTCACATAACGTGTACGCTCAACATCTTTTTCTTGATTGCTTCTCCATGTACCGAATGTCTTCTGTGCATTTCCGTCTATTTTTCCTTTACCGATTATTGAAACGTTTTCTACTTCGTATCCATAAATAAACGGACTGTAATTAGAAACGAATGTTCCTTCCCAGCTCGTCGATACAACCGGAAGATAGTCTGCAGGATTATCGCTGAATTTCAGTTCGGCTCCTTCGGCCAAATCAAGACAGACATTGCTTACAAAGTGAATAGGTCCTTTTATAAAATATACACCGGCAGGAACAACAATGTGCAATCCTCCTTTGCTTTTTAGAGCGGCTTTCATTGCCTTGTCGAATGCTGGCTTGCAATCTTTTATGCCATTGCCTTTTGCTCCGTAACGGGTAATGTTTACTGTCTTTTCGGGAATAGACGGAGGAGTGATTTTACTTAGAATTGATTCATACAATGCCTGTTCATTCTGGGCAAACATGATGTTTGCGAATAGCAAGAACAGACTCAAACAAATTATTTTTTTCATTGTTGCATTATTTAAAGCCTTTACCATTTTATTAATCCTAAAGATATTGTACAGACAATGGTTCTTGTTTTATCAGGTTTTTTGTTTCAGGCCAATTTTATTAATGATAATATTATCGCAAACATACAAAATAAAAAAGAGCGAAGAAAACAGATTTTGCTTCTTCGCTCATTTAATATTGTAAAGGATGAATTTTATTTTGCCAGTTCAGCAATTACATCCATAATCTTCTGACCAATTTCTTCAGCAGCTTCCATTGTTGAGGCTTCAGAATATACACGGATAATTGGTTCTGTGTTACTCTTTCTCAAGTGAACCCATTTATCTGGGAAGTCAATCTTTACGCCATCAATATCGTTGATTTCTTCTTTCGCATAGATTTCTTTTACTTTAGCAAGAATAGCATCTACATCGATTGAAGGAGTTAGTTCCACTTTATTTTTAGCAATAAAGTAAGGAGGATAAGTAGCTCTCAGTTCGCTAACCTTCTTTCCTTCGTGAGCCAGATGGCTAAGGAAAAGAGCGATACCAACCAACGCGTCACGTCCGTAATGGCTTTCAGGATAAATAACTCCTCCGTTGCCTTCACCACCGATTACAGCGTTAGTATCTTTCATTTTAGTTACCACGTTTACTTCACCTACGGCAGCAGCATTGTAAGTCTGTCCGTATTTACGGGTTACGTCGCGAAGAGCACGTGTAGAACTTAAGTTTGAAACGGTATTTCCAGGAGTGTGCTTCAATACATAATCGGCAACTGTTACCAATGTATATTCTTCTCCATACATTTTTCCGTCTTCGCAAATCATCGCTAAGCGGTCTACGTCCGGGTCAACCACGAATGCAACATCAGCTTTGCCGCTCTTCATCAGGTTCATGATGTCTCCTAAGTTTTTTTCAAGCGGTTCAGGGTTGTGCTGGAAGTTACCAGTAGGTTCGCAATATAGTTTCTCAACATGCTTTACGCCCAGAGCTTCAAACAATTCAGGAAGAATAATACCTCCTACAGAGTTAACGCAGTCAATAGCTACTTTGAAGTCGGCTTTGCGGATAGCTTCCAAGTCAACTAATTTAAGTGCTAATACACTGTCAATATGCTTTTTGTTGTAAGTTAAATCTTCACGATAAGATCCCAGACTGTCTACTTCGGCAAAAGTAAACTCTTCTGCTTCTGCTATACGTAGAACTTCTTCTCCTTCTGCAGCATTCAGGAATTCTCCGTTTTCATTTAACAGCTTAAGTGCATTCCATTGCTTAGGATTGTGGCTGGCAGTAAGAATAAGACCTCCGCAAGCGCCTTCCATTGTAACGGCAAGTTCTGTAGTTGGAGTAGAAGCCAAACCGATATCTACCACGTCATAGCCCATTCCCATTAAGGTTCCAACAACTACGTTATTAACCATTTTACCTGAAATACGAGCGTCGCGACCTACTACAATCTTATTGCTTGTAGATTTGCATGTCTTTCTGATTAACGTTGCGTAAGCAGATGTGAATTTTACAATGTCGAGTGGGTTTAAACCCTCGCCGGCCTGTCCGCCAATGGTTCCGCGGATACCGGAAATTGATTTGATAAGTGTCATAGATATTTGAATATAATGTTGTTTTATTTATACAATAACTACTTCAATTAGCTTATAATATAATCTGTTCACCATAACAGACTTGGACAACTAATTATTCGCAGTTAATAGCGATTCATATTTTTTCAGTCCCTTTTCGAATACATCGATAGCTTCTTGCATTGTTCCGTAGAACTCTCCTCCCGAAGCATTTAAGTGTCCGCCACCATTGAAGTATTCAGAAGCGAATTTGTTGCATGGAAAATCTCCCACAGAACGTAACGAAACCTTTATCATGTTTGTATCTTCACGAAAAAAGGCTGAGAACTTTACTTCTTTAATAGACAATGGAATGTTTACAAAACCTTCCGCATCTCCTTTTACATAGTTGAAGTTCTTTAGTTCTTCCTGAGTGAGCCAGATCATAGCCGAATGAGATTCAGGATATACTTTCATTTTTGAATGAAGAACATATCCCATCAGGCGCAGTCGGCATTCGGAATAAGTATTATAAACGTTACGGTTTATATCGTCCTTGTCGATGCCTTTAGATATTAACTGACTGATGATATAGTATATTTCCTGACTGTTTGAGTTATAAGTAAAGCTGCCTGTATCGGTCATCATACCGGTATATATACATTCGGCTCCTTCTTTGGTCATTTCATCAAAATAACCCAGGCGGCAAATTAACCTGAAAACCAGTTCGGATGTAGAAGATATCTCCGGATGAGACATTACGATAGAGCAGAAGTCGTCCGGAAATGGATGATGATCTACCATTACTTTACGTGCTTTTGACTCTTTTACTACCAGACCAAGATCGTCAATACGTTTAAGTCCGTTGAAGTCGAGGCAGCAAATCATATCGGCAGCGGCTACAAGTTTGTCGGCTTTCTCTTTGTCGTGATTGTAAAGTGTAATTTCCTTTGCACCCGGCATCCATTTCAGAAATTCTGGAAAGGCATTGGGTACAATAACATTTACTGTTTTATTCTGTGAAATAAGAAAATGATAAAGTCCTAATGAAGAGCCCATAGCATCTCCATCGGGTGAAGTATGCGATACTATAACTACTTTCTCAGTTTCTTTTAGCCATTCACCGAAAAGATCGATATTGGCCTGGTCTATTATTTTTGTCAACATAACAGTTTATCTTCAATATTGAGCAGCAAAAGTACAAATTAATTTGTATTAAAGCGTGATTTTGTAAGCTCCTTTTTCTGATATAGAGAAATAGTCAATACCTAGAAGTTTGCATTCTTTTTCTATGGCTTTTCGTTTGTAATCGCTCAAAGAGGCATCAATAACCACTTTCTTTGTGTTGAAAAGTGGCATGAGCCACACTAATTTACCTTTATATCCTTTACAAAGATATAAATAGTCAATGTCTAAAGGGTTGTTGGAAACTTTGTTTCGCCAACTATCATCTTTTATCATACAGATGGTTTTTCCTTCAAAATAAAGTACATCATTTTGCTTCCAGATATATTTACTACGAAAGCTGGAAGGAAGCATTTGCGGAGTGTTTACCAGATTTTTATTCCAGAAACGCTGTGTGGCATAACGTAATTTCTTGTGTACACTATCTTTTTCGGCCGAAAAGAGATAGGAGGTTTCCGGCGATTCTATCAGATGAACCGTGGGACAGTTGCGGGCATTATAAAAAATGATTGAACGAATATTTTGTTGCTGATATTTCTCTTTTGCATGGAAGGTAATAAGAAATGCAATGCATGGCAACAAACCAAAAAGTGCCCATCTTTTTCTGGATATGAAATAGAATGAACTGAGAAAAAGTATCAGATAAAACACAGCTACATCGGCAGAATTGAGCCATATATGATCGATGGAAGAGTAGGGTAGATGTTCAACAAAACTCACTGTTCCATTCAGAAACTTGATAGATTCTTTCAGAAGAAAGGCCAAAAGAGTTTGCAACGGAGAAATGAACCCTATGCAGAGTGTAAAAACGGCCAGATACATAATGACCGATACCAGCGGAACAACAATGATATTAGTTAGCAGAAAATGGGTTGAGAAACGGGAGAAATAATAAAGAATAATGGGGGTGGTTATTATCTGTGCAGCAATGGAAACAGTCATTAATCCCCAGATATATTTCACAATGCGGTTTTCTGTTTTAACCAATCCCTCCAGCCATGGCTGGATAATAACAATTCCGGCTATGGCTGTGAACGATAGCTGAAAGCTTACATCGTACAGGTAAAAAGGGTTGTAAACCAGCATTAATAATGCTGCAACTGCCAAAGTGTTAAGTGTAACCGGATGATTATTCCGTATTCTGGACAAAGCTATTAATGAAAACATAATAACCGACCGGACAACAGGGGAGAGGAGTCCGGTGAGGAAAGCGAATCCCCACAGCAAGGTAATAATGAACAGCTGTTTTGCTATCAACGTTCCTTTCTTTCTGTTGGCAAAGCTCAGCAGAAATTCCAGCAAGAAATAGAGAAAACCAATGTGCAAACCCGATAGAGAAAGCACATGGCTTGCTCCGGAAATGGAATAGCTTTCCCGTATATCTTCGCTCAGCTCATCCTGATATCCTAAAACCAAAGCCGAAAGAACGGTGTATTCATCTCCCGAAAATCCCAGATGCTTTATTTTTTCCAGCAACAGCTTTCGGTAATCTAGTGCTATTTGTTTCAACGTTCGGTGCGGATCGTGTCCTTTAAGCTGCCAGTTACCGGTATACGCAAAGGCTGTTCCGCTAATATTCTGATGAAGCAGATAAGAAGCATAATCAAACTCTTCGGGATTTCCGTTGTTGCGAGGTGCGTTTATCTGAGCATAGAACAGTAGCTGATCTCCTAGTTTAAGTTGTTGGCTTAGTGAATCTTTCGTGAGGTAAAGCAGAACTTTCTTATCTACTGAATGACTGCCTGCAGAATCCTGACTTGCAATTACCGATACCGGACAAAGTATGCTGTGTTCTTTCTCTTTTGGATCTTCCGTGAGCTGTGCTTTGTAAACGCACTTTTCGGATGACCATTGATGGTGCACAGACGATAAATGCAGTTCGGTTATTGTTGCCCCAACAGTGAAGAGCAGCAAATATATGCAAACTCCAGTGAGCCACCGGTGTGTGTATTTCTTAAAAACATGGTAAAGAATAAAAGAAACCCCACACACGAGGCAAAGTATGCCCATGACAATGTTGCTGCATTCTGTTTCGTGAAGAAACGAATGACTGAAATATATCCCGAGTATCAGGGGAACCAGAAAACGTACAAAGGGATATTTGTGCAGGTGTAAAGTCATCTGCACGCTGAAATTATAAAGATTTGAGCTTGTGAATCATATCTTCTGGTGAAGATGCTGTAAATACAGAATTTCCTGCTACCAATACATCTACGCCTGCTTCCAGCAACAGGGGAGCTGTCTTTTCATTTACGCCACCATCCACTTCAATCAGCGCATCAGATCCGGTTTTATCAATCAGCAGTCGGAGCTCTTTCACTTTTTCCAGAGAATGTTCTATGAATTTCTGACCTCCATATCCGGGATTAACGCTCATAATCAGAACCATATATACGTCTTTAATGATATCTTTCAGCATAAAGACCGGAGTAGATGGGTTAATGGTTACGGCAGGTTCCATCCCTGCTTCGCGGATCTGTTGAATAACCCTGTGAATGTGTGGGCAGGCTTCGTAGTGCACATTCATAATTTTGGCCCCAGTAGCCTTAACTTCCGGAATAAACTTTTCGGGATTTATGGTCATTAAATGCACATCAAGCGGTTTCTTGCAGAGTTTGCTTACCGCTTTAATAACTGGAAATCCAAAAGAAATATTCGGAACAAATACACCGTCCATAATATCAAGATGAAGCCAGTCGGCTTCGCTTCGGTTTATCATCTCAATATCTTCTGCCAGATTAGCAAAATTGGCAGCAAGCAGTGAAGGGGATATTTTATGTTTCATGACTATCTAGCTGTGTGATTGGTTTTGCAAAAGTACATAAAATAATTGAACTAAGAATTCTTAATTTTATCTTCTTTTGACGATTGGCTGGTAATAGAATGTATTCTGTACAAAATAATTAATTCATTCGTACAGAATAAATCAATCTTCTGTGCGAAAGATTGTATTCTTTTGTGCAGGATACAAAAAAGATTTAGTGATTCATCCAAGAATGATTCCTTGCAGACCGTCGGGCATTGATGGCTCAACGTGATAATTGCGGGCAAACATTTTCAAGAATGTTAGTGTCTGTAAGCTGGGCTTTAACTCACTTTTACCCTTATTATTCCGCTTATCTTTTTTCTGCTGATTGGTTGGTTGAGTAATGTTATATTTCATAGGCATACTGTTGTTTTGTTTTCTATAAAAACGTAGAAAACAAAACTTTAGTATGCTTATGAGATAAATATTTTAATCGAGGGTGAGAATTATTTCTTTCTCTTCCGCCATGCGGCGAAGGTTAAGGATGGCGTAACGCATTCTTCCAAGAGCAGTATTTATACTTACTCCTGTAATATCTGCAATTTCTTTAAAGCTCAGGTCCTGGTAAAAACGCATATAAACGACTTCCCGTTGATTATCCGGAAGCAGTTTTACCAGATGACGCACATCATTATGAATTTGATCATTTATAATTTCCATCTCAATGGTTCCTTCAGATAGTTTCATATCATTCAGCAAATCAATTTCGCTGTCATCGTTCGAAATTACATTCTCATTACGTTCCTGACGGTAGTTATCAATGATCAAGTTATGGGCTATACGTGTAAGCCATGCAGGGAATTTTCCATTCTCCGTATATCGTCCCTGTTTAATGGTCATAATAGCCTTCACGAAAGTCTCCTGAAAGATGTCTTCCGCCAGTTCTGTGCTTTTTACGATAAAGTAAATATAGGAATATAACCTATTCTGATATCGATTAAGGAGTGTATCAAAGGCTTGATTTTCTCCTTTTGAATATAAGATTACCAATTCTTCATCGGTCATCTTCTTCAAATTTTTCATTACGTCTTAATTTAGGATTAGAGTAATGTTTAATCGATAGGCTACGGTTATTAATTGATATTAGTGTTAATTGATACAAATAAACATATTATTTTGCTAACAACAAAATAAAAACAAATAAAAGTGCGTTAATGTTCTTTCCATTAACGCACTTTTGTATATCTGTATGCGGAGTAATAAATTGGTTTACAGAAGCTTCATATCATCCAGAACTTTAAATCCGCGAAGAAATTCGTCAATGCCAAGTCGTTTTTTTCCAGCTAGCTGAAGAGATTTTATTGACAGATATCCATTTCCTGCAGCAACGTGTAGATAAGTTTTGCCATCTGTTTTTATGGTTCCGGGAACATCCGAGTGAGCTTTCTCTTTTTTTTCTGTCTCAAACACTTTTAGTGTAATAGGAGACTCTTGTCCGTTGTGAAGTTCTGTCCATGCAGCCGGATAAGGAGACAGTCCGCGGATAAAGTCATATATCTGTTTTACATTTCCCGACCATTTGATGCGGCAAGTCTCTTTAAAGATTTTAGGTGCCGGGCGTAACTCTTCCGGTTGAGCCATTTCTTCCTGTGGAATAGGCTTTATTCTATTTTCAATTATGGCATCAACAGTTTCAATTACTAGCTTTCCGCCAAGTATCATCAGTTTATCATGAACCACTTCTACATTATCCGTATCGGCTATTGGAATGTGCACTTGCTGAATAACGTTTCCGGTATCTATTTCATGCTGAAGGAAGAATGTGGTAATTCCTGTTTCCGTATCTCCATTAATCACTGCCCAGTTGATAGGAGCAGCTCCGCGGTATTGGGGAAGGAGTGAGGCATGCAGATTAAATGTTCCGAAATGTGGCATTGCCCATACAACTTCGGGTAACATGCGGAATGCTACTACAATTTGCAGATCTGCTTTCCATGCTCTTAGTGCTTCAACGAACTCTTCATCTTTTAATCGTTCAGGTTGAAGTAAAGGCAGATTTTGCTCTAAAGCATATTGCTTTACAGGCGAAAACTGCAGCTTATGTCCTCGTCCTGCAGGTTTATCGGGCATTGTTATTACACCTACTACATTATATCCACCTTCTACAAGGCATTTAAGAGACTCCACAGCAAAGTCGGGAGTTCCCATATATACTATTCTCAGGTCTTTCTTTTCCATTAATCTTTGATTTTAATTGTGTGATTTAAAGCCTCTTGTCACTAGTTATCATTGGTTTAATCTTCGGAGAAGTGAACCAGAAGTTGTCTGTATGTACTTAATATCTTCGATTTAGAGACAAAGCCAATATATGTTCCTTTTTCATCAACAACCGGAAGATTCCAGGCTTGTGTATCATCAAAAGTATGCATTACTCGTTCCATGGAATCATCAATAAATAGTTTGGCAGGAACAGAACTCATTAGTTTACTTGCAGTGTACCGATGATAAAGTTCTTGCCGGAACATGATATTACGTATATCATCAAGTAAAACAACTCCTTGCAGTTTTCCGTGTTTATCCACAACTGGGAATAAATTTCTTTTTGCCTGAGAGATAACTTTAACTAATTCTCCCAAGTCAGTTTCCGGTGATACTTGCTGGAAATCGTTTTCAATAACATTCTCCATCTTCATTAACGTTAGTACCGCTTTGTCTTTATGGTGAGTAATGAGTTGCCCCTTTTTGGCAAGACGCATAGAGTAAAGACTATGAGGTTCAAAAATGATTATTGTAAGATAAGAACTTACAGAGCAAATCATTAAAGGAAGAAACAGGTCGTATCCTCCTGTTAGCTCGGCAATAAGGAATATCCCCAGCAAAGGGGCATGCATTACACCAGCCATTACACCAGCCATTCCCATTAGTGCGAAGTTCTTTTCCGGCAAGTTAATAAAGAGTCCCAGTTCGTTTGACAGATGAGAAAATATAAATCCGGCAATACATCCCAGGAATAAACTTGGTGCAAAGATACCACCACAACCACCACCACCATTTGTTGCTGTTGATGCAAAAACTTTAAATACGATAATGAGGAATAAATAGACTAATAACAGATGATTGTATCCGTAAAATAGTGAGTTGTTCATCACTGTTTGCCATTCTCCGGAAGCCGTTCCCTTAAGTAACAGGCTGATAGTATCATATCCTTCACCATAAAGAGTTGGGAAAAGGAAGATCAGGATACTCAGCATAACTCCTCCAAGCGCAAGTTTTCTGTATGGTCCTTGTAATTTCCCGAAAATAGTCTCTATGTAATTTGAGGCTCGGGTAAAATACAGAGATACCAGACCGCAGAATATTCCCAAGAATATAACATAAGGAATGCGCTTCATGTCGAAAGCCTGATCGAGATTGAACTTAAACATAGCCTCTGTTCCCATAAAAATATAAGATACGGTAGCAGCGGTAACGGAAGTTATCAGCAAGGGTAGAAGCGAAGCCATTGTAAGGTCGATCATCAAAACTTCGAGTGTAAATACGACTCCTGCAATTGGCGCTTTGAAGATTCCTGCAACTGCTCCCGCGGCTCCACAGCCAATGAGTAACATCAGAGTTTTTTGTTCCATTCTGAATACGCTTCCCAGATTGGAACCAATAGCCGATCCGGTAAGAACAATTGGTGCTTCGGCTCCTACAGACCCACCACATCCGATGGTAATGGCACTGGCTATAGTGGAAGACCATATATTGTGACGTCTTATTCTTCCTTGTCTGCGCGAAATTGAATATAGAATCTTTGTAACACCATGGCTAATATCGTCTTTCACAATATTGCGTACAAATAATCCTGTCAGCAGAATACCTGCAACCGGATAAACTAAGTAAAGGTAGTTGGCTCCTGTTGCATTAAAATTGTCGGTCAGAAAGTTTTGAATCAAATGAATCAGACTTTTTAGAATTATTGCAGCACTGGCAGTACAAACTCCTACTATGAAGCTGAGAATAAGTATAAAGTGTTTTTCCTTTATATTCTTTTCACGCCAAAATATAAACTGCTGAAATAAACTTGTTTTTTCGGTTTTCATATCTTTATGTTACATACCTTTTCCGGTAAGTATTGTTCTAATCGTATATATTAATATCTTTATGTCTATGGTTAGCGATCTGTTTTCCAAATATATTAAATCGTATTGTAAACGTTCAATCATCTTGTCTACTGTATTTGCATATCCGTATTTTACCATCCCCCAGGATGTGATGCCTGGTTTTACCGATAACGTCTGGTAATAATAAGGCGCTTTACAAACAATCTGATCTACGAAAAATTTCCTTTCGGGCCGTGGACCTACCAATGACATTTCACCCTTCAGTACATTCCAGAACTGTGGCAATTCGTCCAGACGATATTTTCTCAATATCTTTCCAAATTCGGTTATTCTATCATCATTTAGATCTGATAATAGCGGAATTTCTTTTTCAGCATCCATCTTCATGGTTCTGAACTTATACATTGTAAATGGTTTCCCTCTGTAACCAAGTCTTTCCTGTTTATAAAAAGCAGCTCCCGGTGAATTCTTTTTTATTTTCCACGCGATCCACGCAAATAAAGGAGAAAAAATGAATAAGGCAAGTACTGATATTATTTTGTCGAAAATGTTTTTTATGTTTTTTGCTCCTTCAGACATGTTATCCCGGGTTATTTCAACCATCGGAGTAGCATAAATGGAGGACATCTTTACACTTCGCGAAAGTACATTTTTTTCTCCGGCAATAACCTTGATGGGCAGATTAAATCTATAAAGGCTGTTTAGCAGTTCAAAAAATGCTTTCTCATCAGTGAAATCGGGTGCAACTATTATCTCTTCTACATCTTTTCTCTGAATAAACTCTTCAATATTTTTCAGTCTTTCAACAGGCTGATCTTTGATAAGACAAGGCTCTTCTTCAAGACTTATAAATCCTACAACTTTATAACCAATAGATTGCGGCTGAGCATTAAGCTCCTGAAATATTTTAAGAGCTTGTTCTCCGGCTCCTATTATAATCGTGTTGAATCCAATTATTCTGTTGTGTATTTGGGTTGTTAGTTTTTGGGTTATTAATGCTCTAATACTATAAGTGAGGATAAACTGTCCGAAGAAAAGGATTGCCAGTAATTGATAATAGACGTGATAATCCCTTGGCAAATCGTTTACCAATATCACGAAAAAGACTATTAATACTCCTATCTCAACAGATACCAGTGTTTTATTGAGTTCCAATAATCTGGATTTTCTCATTGGAGAGTTATAGTATCCTGATAAATAGTAAAGCAATAACCAAAAGAAAGGTATAATAATCTGTCCGGTTAATACCTTTCCTGAGAACTGGTAAGAAGCAAAATCATCAAATCCTAGTGAAAAGGCTATATTATAATATCGGTAAATATTCGCAAGAAACCAGATCACATTTGCTGCAATATAATCTCCAAGAAGATATTTAATGAGCTGTTTCCTTTGACTTACTTTCATTAATATGTTCCCTTATTATTCCCGAATCACCTTTATGACTCCTCCTTTTCCTAACTTAATAATACTAGATGGTTTTGCAGGAGAAAGATCATCCTGTTTAAACTTAACAATATAGTCTACCGCTGATTTTATCTCTTCGCTTATTTCGCTAAAATTTGCGGGAGATGGTTGTCCGCTGATATTTGCTGAAGTAGAAACAATTGCTTTGCGGAATCGTTGACATAACTGGCGTGAGAATTGTTCATTTGTTACACGAATGCCCACACTTCCATCTTCTGCCAATAAATTTGTGGCCATGTTCCTGGCTCCATCATAAATTATGGTCAGAGGTTTGTCTGCCAATTCAATTAAATCCCATGCCACTTGGGGAACATCACTTACGTAAAAATCGACTTTTACGGACGAATCTACCAATACAATAAGTGCCTTACTGTCAATACGCTTTTTAATTTCGTAAACTTTGTGAACAGCTTCAGGATTGGTTGCGTCACATCCAATTCCCCAGATAGTATCTGTGGGGTAAAGAATTACCCCACCTTCATTCATTATGCGGCACGCTTCCTTAATATCTTCTGTAAATTCCATAATGTATATATGTATAATTGATGCAAAAATACATAATACATTTTTGGAATCAAAATATTTAGTTCTCGAACATTCGGCTACGTGCTATCATGCATGCTCCAATAATGCCTGCTTTTTCTTTGAGCTTTGATGTGATAATTGTAGAATCTTTATTGACAAGATTAAGAGAATACTTACGAATTGCAGTTTTTATAGGCTGGGTAATATAATCACCTGTAATAGATACTGTTCCCCCAATAATAACCATTTCTGGATTAAAGATATTAATTAAACCGGCAATCTGCTTTCCTAACTTTTGGCCAACTTCTTCTACAATGTCAATGCATAGCATATCTTCTTTTTTTATTGCATTAAGAATGTCGTCCAAAGTTACTGTTTCATTGTTTAATACCTTCTCTGATAAGATAGAACTGGCACCTCCTTTTACTCTTTCTATTAACATTCTGTGCATTGCAGAACCAGATGCTTCTGTTTCCAGGCAACCTTTTTTACCACAGTGGCATATAATTTCGTTATCGTATGTGCTTATATGTCCAAATTCTCCAGAGAAACCAGATTTACCAGTGTATACTTTTCCATCAATTATAATTCCAATACCGAGACCCCAGCTGATGTTTACGAAAATAATATTTTTTTCATTGGTTACTCCACCAACCATATATTCACCATAAGTCATGGCACGAGTATCATTGTCAATAGTTACTCTGTATGAAAGTTTTTCTGAAAGGATCTCTGCTAAAGGGCGTTCGTCGAAATAAAACATGCTATAGCTATATCCGGACTCAGGATTAACCCGTCCCGAAATGTTTACATTGATATTGAGTACTTTATCTTTTTCAATGGAAAGTTTTTTAATGAAATTCAGAACTAACAGACAAAGATTGTTTAGTGATTCTATAGTGTTCTCAAAAGAATATGGAATGTTCATTTTTAATTCTACTATATCACCTTTGAAATTAATCAAGCCAATATTAATATCGTACAGATTGATGTCAACCCCGATAAAGTATCCTGATTTAGGATTCAATCCATATAAATTAGGGTGACGTCCACCGCTGGTTTCTAGTTTTCCGTAATCATTGATAAATCCTTCTTCGCACATTTCACTAATAAACTTAGTGACAGTAGGCACACTTAGATCAACTTCTTTAGAGAGATCTGTGATGGTAGAATTTCCATGAGATATGTAGTAATTTATAATTTTCTTTTTGATAAGGGCATTCTTGCTACCTTTTTCTAACTCGGCCAAAAAGTTCTTGTTCATATTTAAATGTATTTCGGATATAAAAGTGTGAATCTTTCTATTTGTATTTTATTTCACTTCGAACAAAGATACTTGTTTTTTTATTATATATGTGGTTTTTTATTTAAATATTTACTAATTATGGCTAAAGGTAGATTGATTTGTTATTATTTAAATTTATGGATGAGCTTATTATTAATAATATAAGTTCTAGACAGGTGTTATTTTGGATAAACTACGAAGGGGTATTTTCAGAAGGTGGTTGAATAACATCTGTAAGTCCAGATAAAATTATAGACTTACAGATGTATATTGTGGGTAAGTATTATTTGAAAGGTAGGATTTCAATCCAATAACCATCAGGATCATTTATAAAATATAATCCCATATCAGTATTTTCGTAGCAAACGCATCCCATTTCTTTGTGAAATTCTCTAACTTTATCGTAATTTCCGGGAACACGCATGCAAAGATGAATTTCGTTGTCACCTAAATTGTAAGGTTCTTTGCGGTCTCTTAACCAGGTTAATTCCAGACTAAAACTTGTTGTTTCGTCTGTTAGATATACTAAAATAAACGAACCATCACTGGCAACTTTACGTTTGGCTTCTTTTAATCCCAGTGCTTTGGCATAAAACTCAATACTTTTCTCAAGATTGAGTACATTGAAATTGAAATGATCGAATCGGCTTTTTATTTCCATAACCTTATTAAATTAGTTTCTATTCTTGTGAATCTATAATACACAACTTTCACCTCTTGATGTCCATTTTATGACTTTGCATTTTTTTGTTTCTGCGTATGGAGCAAATGCTGCAATTTTATGATAGGCATTATCAAAATGCATGGGAGCTAAAATATCAGTTGGAATACGGTTGATAAACTGCTCAGCTCCTTTCATATAATCCTTTCCTAAACGAGGGTCAATGGGGAAAAATACAAGATCTAAATGAGCTAAGTCTTTCGCTATTAACTCCAGTTCCTTCAGATAATAATTTTCATATTCTTGTGATTCTTCAAATGGGCATTCTTCATTCCAGTGCCAATTGTTTAAATCGCCTGCATGGAAGATTTTCTTTTCTGAAGATTGAATTAGGAAAGAAATACCAATATCAGTAGAACCATAAGCTTTTATATTAAGATAGTCATCTTTATAACTATCTAATTTGTCAAGATATAATGCATCTTCTTTGTTAGCTAATCCCGCATCAAGAATATCTTTCGAGAAGATGTACTGAATATTGCTTTTTTGCAACTTCCAGCTAAGGACTTCAGGATTGAAATGATCAGCGTGTGAATGCGATGAAAGAACATAAAGTTTTTGTGGTTGGCGAAGTAAATATGAGTGGATATAGCCATTCTCCTGAGACTTGGATGTATCCTCGTAATAATCTATTATAACGTTGAAATCATTGAACTCTAATGCAAAACAGCTATGATAAATATAGGTTATCTTCATTTTGGAGTCTTTTAGTTTATATAGATGAATTAAATGCAAAACAAAGATATAAAATCTGTTGAAGGTTCGGTTGCTTATTAATATTTCTTTTGAATGTTTTTAATAATAATGAAGTATATTTGCTACGGTAAAAATAAAAAAATGTAATATGGAAATAAATGATAAAAATGCAGCTTTGGATGGACAAACTGAAGTTGCAATATTTGCTGGTGGATGCTTTTGGGGTGTTGAACATTTAATGAAAACTGCCCCCGGAACTCTTATTGTCGAATCCGGATATATTGGAGGAAGAAAAGAAAATCCTTCTTACGAAGAAGTGTGTCGTCATGATACCGGCCATGCTGAAGCTGTTCGAATAGTATTTGATCCTTCAAAATCTTCTTATGAGGAATTAGCTAAATTGTTTTTTGAGATTCATGACCCAGAGCAAGAAGATGGGCAGGGGCCCGATCTTGGTGATCAATATCGCTCTGAGATATTTTATACAACTCCAGAACAGAAAGAAATCGCTGAAAAATTAATAGGTGTACTTACAGAAAAAGGTTATCATGTTGTAACAAAGGTAACTCCTGCTACTACTTTTTGGAGAGCTGAGGAATATCATCAGAATCATTACGAGCTTAGAGGAACTGAACCGTATTGCCACATTTATACTAAGAGATTCTGATTTGATTGCTGGTTGAACACAAGAAAGGGAATGATCTTAAATCATTCCCTTTCTTGTGTTCAAAATATATTATTCTTTAATCATTTATTATATATGTTGAAATGATTGTTATAATAAAACATCGCTCGTGGTAAATGCTTCTACTGTTGTGTTTGCATTAATTTCTGCATCTTTTCCTTTGATTAAAAATGGGACGAAAATTAATGGCCATAAAATAATTAACGAAACACCAAAACAGACCCATGCAACAGCTGCTTTTGAATCCCCCTGGTTATTTAGTTCATTTGCTGATATCTTAATATCATTACCATTGGGCATGATAAGTGATTCAACAGCCATTCTAATTTCGCCTGCCTTGCCAAATATTTTTGGTTTTTTTAGATAAGAAATCTGAGCTTTTGCAATTGAACCTGCTGGGATAACAATTTGCCCTTCCTTCATCACATTATAAGCAACCCTAAGGGTAATTATGTCTCCAACTTTTGCTGTCCTAGTACTAATTGAATTTTCTACTTTTAATGAAATAGGTGTGTTGGCAGGTAGGGTGATTTTTTCATTCTTGTTGTTCGTGTTTGTTAGAGAACTATTCTCTGCTGTTAAAATACGAGCTTCAACGTTATCATCTGATGATAAAATGTTTGATGCCTGCATTGGCTGAATGTAGATGATTTGAAATAAAAAGATTAATGTTAGAAAAATAGAAATCTTCTTTTTAGATAATGTTGTTGAGCTTTCTTTCATAATATTGTTATTTTAGTTTATAATATGTATATGCTGTTTCTTATTATACAGTTAAAATAGGAATGATAAGAAGGGGTTAATGTGTTATTATTGTTTATATTATGGATTGTTAATGATCTTTATAATACTATTATATTGGTCGCTTTAATAGTTTTTTTGTTGAATAATTAATTTTTAATTATATCTCTATTTTGATTTATAGATGTCGTTATGCGTTAATTTTTTGCAAATATATGATATTTTTTTTAACTTAATATTTTATTGAGACTTTTTTATTGCTATTTGTTTAATATTCTTTGGGTATTTTTTAATAGAGATTTTATTCTACTTATATGTTTTGTTAATTAATAAATAGTTGGTTTTTTAAGCTGAAAAACAATATAGCTTTTTATATTGTTAATAATAATAAGTGTTTTCTTTTTGTGTGGTTTAATGTTTAAATTGAACTAAATTAAGTACTTATTACAGTATTCTTGCTATTCTATTTATTAAATATAGCTTGCGTGAATAAAAGTTTAATTATTAAAAAGGACAATTTAATGAAAACAATACCGCTAACAAAAGATGAATTTCTTGCCAGAGTGGCTGATTATAATGAAAGTCCTGATGAATGGAAATATCTTGGTGATAAACCTGCCATAATTGATTTTTATGCTTCATGGTGTGGTCCTTGTAAGGTTATAGCTCCTATCCTTGAAGAACTGGCTGTGGAATATTCGGGAAAGATCTATATATATAAAGTAAATACAGAAGAAGAGGAAGAGCTTGCTTCTGTATTTGGAATTCGTAGTATACCTTCTTTATTGTTTGTGCCGATGTATGGTTCTCCTCAGATGGCACAGGGAGCAATGCCAAAATCAGCTTTTAGAGATGCTATAGAAAAAGTTCTTCTGAAAATGGAGAACTGATTTTTTTTGAGTATAAATTCTATTTATCCATGATAATGAATGAATTATGGATAAGGAATATAAGAAATAATCTCTGAATTCTTTTTTTGTTTACGAGAAAACATTTATCTTTGCGCCGGATTTATATAGTCAATTATAATGTCTTACTTAATTAAAGGTATTTAAACAAAATTATTAATGGAAAATTTAAAGAACGTTGCTCCTGTTGAAGACTTCAACTGGGATGCGTATGAAAACGGTGAATCTTTTGTTGGTGCTAGCCAAGAAGAACTAGAAAAAGCTTACGATAGTACGCTTAACAAAGTTAGCGACCGTGAGGTGGTTGACGGAACTGTAATCTCAATGAACAAACGTGAAGTTGTTGTTAACATTGGTTACAAATCAGATGGTATCATTCCTTTGAATGAATTCCGTTACAATCCTGAATTAACAATCGGTGATAAAGTAGAAGTTTACATCGAAAATCAGGAAGACAAGAAAGGTCAGTTAATCCTTTCACACAAAAAAGCTCGTGCTGCTCGTTCATGGGATCGTGTTAATGCAGCTCTTGAGTCTGAAGAAATTGTTAAGGGCTTTATCAAATGCCGCACTAAGGGTGGTATGATTGTTGACGTATTTGGAATCGAAGCATTCTTGCCAGGTTCTCAGATTGACGTTAAGCCTATCCGCGACTACGATGTATTCGTTGGAAAAACTATGGAATTCAAAGTTGTTAAAATCAACCAGGAATTCAAAAACGTTGTTGTTTCTCACAAAGCTCTTATCGAAGCTGAACTTGAACAACAGAAGAAAGAAATTATCGGTAAACTTGAAAAAGGACAAGTTCTGGAAGGAACTGTTAAGAATATCACATCTTACGGTGTATTCATCGACTTGGGTGGCGTAGACGGTTTGATCCACATTACAGACCTTTCTTGGGGACGTGTTAGCGATCCTAAAGAAGTTGTTGAATTGGATCAGAAACTTAACGTTGTTATCCTTGACTTTGATAACGAAAAGAAACGTATCGCTCTTGGTTTGAAACAACTTACTCCTCATCCATGGGATGCTCTTTCAGCTGAACTGAAAGTAGGTGACAAGGTAGAAGGTAAAGTAGTTGTTATGGCTGATTACGGTGCATTTATCGAAATCGCTCCAGGCGTTGAAGGTTTGATTCACGTTTCTGAAATGTCTTGGTCTCAACACTTACGTAGCGCTCAAGACTTTATGAAGGTAGGTGATACAGTTGAAGCTGTTGTTCTTACACTTGACCGTGACGAACGTAAGATGTCTTTGGGTATCAAACAATTGAAACAAGATCCATGGGAAACTATCGCAGATAAATATCCTGTAGGTAGCAAACATGTTGCTAAAGTTCGTAACTTCACTAACTTCGGTGTATTTGTAGAAATCGAAGAAGGTGTTGATGGATTGATCCATATTTCTGATCTTTCTTGGACTAAAAAAGTTAAACACCCATCTGAATTCACTTCAATTGGTGCAGATATCGACGTTCAGGTTCTTGAAATCGACAAAGAAAACCGTCGTTTGAGCTTAGGCCACAAACAATTGGAAGAAAATCCTTGGGATGTATTCGAAACTGTATTTACAGTAGGTTCGGTACACGAAGGAACTATTATTGAAATGCTTGATAAAGGTTCTGTAGTTGCTCTTCCTTATGGCGTTGAAGGTTTTGCTACTCCAAAACATCTTGTAAAAGAAGACGGTTCACAAGCTCAGTTAGACGAAAAACTAGAGTTCAAAGTAATCGAATTCAATAAAGATGCTAAGAGAATCATTCTTTCTCACAGCCGTATTTTCGAAGATGCTGCAAAGGCAGAAGAAAAAGCTGAAAAGAAAGCTGCTTCAAAGAAAACTACTAGCAAGAAAGAAGAAGCTGCTCCTGCAGTAACAAACCAAGCTGCTTCTACTACATTAGGTGATATCGATGCATTAGCTGCATTGAAGGAACAAATGGAAGCTGATAAAGACTAATTAATTAGTTATAAATAAAATCTGAAGGGGTTGCCGTTTTCGGTAGCCCCTTTCGTTTCAAACAAGTAGTATGGAAAAATTTGATGTTCATATTCTGGGATGTGGCTCTGCTTTGCCTACCACACGTCATTTTCCTACTTCTCAAGTTGTAAACCTGAGAGACAAGCTCTTTATGATAGACTGTGGCGAAGGAACGCAAATGCAATTTCGCAGATCCAAACTAAAGTTTTCACGTCTGAATCATATTTTTATCTCTCATCTTCATGGTGATCATTGTTTTGGATTGCCGGGTCTTATTTCCACATTTGGAATGTTGGGTCGTACAGCAGAGCTTTGTATTCATGCGCATAAGGATATGAGTAAGTATCTCGATCCGGTGCTTGATTACTTTTGTCAGCATCTTCCATATAAAGTAACTTTAATCCCCTTTGGTACTAAAAAGCCAGAATTGATTTACGAGGATCGCTCGTTAACGGTAACTACTATACCTCTAAAACATCGTGTTCCTTGCTGTGGCTTTCTTTTTGAGGAGAAAGCGGAAAGGAATCATATTATTCGTGATATGATTGACTTTTATCAGGTTCCTGTTTCTCAGATGAATCGTATAAAGAATGGTGAGGATTTTATAACTCCTGAAGGAGAAGTTATTCCTAATAGCCGCCTTACTATTCCTGCTACACCTCCCCGTAGATATGCATATTGCTCAGATACTATTTATAATGAAAAGATAGTAGATCAGATACAAGGTGTCGATCTTTTGTTTCATGAAGCCACTTTTACTCAGGCGGAACTTCCCAGGGCAAAAGAAACATATCACACTACTGCTCGACAGGCTGCACAGATTGCTCTTACTGCTAATGTTAAAAAATTGTTGTTAGGACATTTTTCTGCCCGATATGAGGATGATTTAATATTTTTGCAGGAGGCAAAGGAGATATTTCCGGTATGTCAGCTTGCTAAAGAAGGTTTGTATATAAATATTTAGAGGTTTAAACCAGAATATTTGTATAAGAAAATCGGAATGTTTACATTTGTTTCATAAAGTAAAATGAAGCTTACAGATGAAGAGGATAATTCTGTGTTTTTTAATAATCTTCTCTTTTCTGTCTTACCCTGTTGTTTATGCTCAGGAAGGCCGAAAATCTCTACCCATTGATAATGAGCAGACTTCTCTTACTTTAACTGTTATCGGCAATACTGTCCGTGTATTAAATGCTACGCCTGGATCTGTTCTTGAAGTTTATAATGTTTTAGGAATGAAAGTAGCTTCCATAAAAATAGATTCAGTAGATAAGGTAATTACCCTAAATCTCCCTAAAGGTTGGTATATTCTCAAAATAGAGAATATAGCCCGAAAGGTAGCCATAAAATAGAATTTTCTAACTTTATTGTTGAATAAATCTTATAGGCTTATGAAAAAAATTACTCTTATTAATGGTTTTATGTTAGCTGTTGTAGTTAGTTTTTTTGGAACAGCATCGTTGAATGCGCAAAATTTGATTACGACAAATCCTGGCTTCGAAGAATGGGTTGATGGAGCCCCAACAGGTTATACATTAACTATACCTACGGGTTCTACTATCACTCAGGAATCCTCCATTAAATCTGAAGGAAATAGTTCCTTGAAAATTAATCATGCTGGAGCTAGTGGCACTGGTAAAATTGTTTATACAACCAAAGTTCCTGTTGAAGCGGGGAAATACACCTTTTCATTTAAATATTATGTTGATCCCACTTCAGGAACAGCTAGCGTTCTAAGACATTGGGGCTATTTGAATGATGTGAATGGCGTTCAGATAGCAACTACTGACCCCAATAAAGCTCTGTATGATGCCTTTAATAAGCAATTGCAATATGATGGTGCCTCCGCAGGTTATACTGCTACAACAACGACTGGGGAATGGTTAACAGATAACGTGCCACTGGATATTCCTTTTGCCGGAACCTTGCAGTTGGAAATTCGTTATTATAAAACTTTTGTTGGTTACATTGATAATATTAGCCTGATAAAAAACAGTTCAACTGGAATTAATTCTGAAAAAGCTGTTAATAATATATATGCTAATAATGAAAAAATATATGTTCCGGCAAAGAGTGGTCAAAAAATAGTTGTTACTAATTCGTTAGGCCAAGTTCTTTCCGTATCATCAGCTAATGATGGTATGAATGAATTGGCAAACCTTCCTTTAAAGCAATTACTTATTGTAAAAGTTGGCAGTAAGGTTGCAAAAGTTATTCTATAATTAAAAGTGAAACATTAGAATTTTTATACATAAAACAATAAGTTAGATTTTGTAGTTCCTTCTTTTTATATTCACCCACATCAGCTTTGCTTTTGTGGGTGATCTTTTTAACAGATGCATTATTTTTAGTTTTTATTTCCGCAAAAACTATATCTTTGTCTGCAGTAATGAATTAGAAAAAGATGAACGAATAATAAGTATGACAAAACGCCTGTTTCTTGCTATATCTTTCTTTATGCTGATTATGTGCGGTTGTAATTTTGATAAATCCGATTCTTTGGATTACTTAAACTTATCGTATTTTCAAAAGATGAGTGATCCACGGTTTGTGATAGATGGAGAAAAGGTGCATAAAAGGCTATTGAAACTCTGCGTAGAGAGAAGTGTTCATTCGGCAAAAGATTCGGCATTATACCATTATTATGCAAAAGAGGGTTCTTCTTTATGGCTTACTTCCTATGGAAATTGGACGCGAATAGAACAATTACTCTATTGGCTTGAAAATTCCAGGGTACATGGATTAAACCCTGAAAAGTTTTCTGTGTCTAAAATTAAAGCTCGTTTCAGGAAATTGCGTTCTTTGGAAATTAAGAAGACAGATAACATAAATAAGCTGCTTGCAGAATTGGAGTATGATTTGTCTGCTGCATATCTTCGTTATGTATGTGGAATGAGTTATGGCTTTATTAGTCCGGGTAGGGTACTAAATAATATTGATGAAGCAGAACTTAAACCGGGAGAAGTCATAGATTCGCTGGCTCCGCCAAAGATGAAAGTTTACTATTCCATTCCTCTGAAGAGGTATAATAGGAAATTTGTGAATAATGCTTTAGATGCAGTAAAAGGAGATTTGAATACTTTTATGCTGACGGTTCAGCCAAAAGATCCTTTTTATTTGCGTTTACAGAAGGAATACGTAAGGTTGGCAGCTCAGAAAAACAATTCTTTCAAAGAGATACCGGATATTGGAAAGTTGGTACTGAAAGAGGGAGATGTTAATGAAGTGCTGCCTTTGATAGCAGAGCGGCTTATGAATTTAGGATATCTGCCACGTATTGAGCATGCTGAGAGTATTTATTCTTCTTTATCATCCGATTTGTTGAATGCAGTCAATGAATTCAGAAGAAGAAATAATTTGCCGGTGAATAATACAATTGGTAGTTACACCATTGGAATGCTGAATCGACCATTGAGTTATTACAAAAACATATTGGCGGTGAATATGGAGCGAGCAAGATGGCAGAAAAGAATGAGTAAAGGGTCTAAATATGTTGAAGTGAATATTGCGAATTTTACTCTGAAGGCCGTGGATGAACGAGTTGACTCTTTGCTGGAAATGAAGGTGTGTTGTGGTACTTATGAAAATAAGACTCCTCTTCTGGCAAGTAAAATTGTCTATATGCAGATGAATCCTTATTGGAATGTACCTCAATCAATTATCCGCAAAGAAATTATACCATCATTTCTTGCAGACCCTGCTTATTTCGAAAAGCATCAGATGAAGGTTTACGATAAGGAAGGAAATGAAGTTAATCCGCTTTCTGTTAAATGGACTAGTTACGAAAACGAAGTAATACCATTTAGTGTAAAGCAGGAAAAAGGAGAAGGAAACTCATTAGGAAGACTTATATTTCGTTTTCCAAATACTTTTGCTGTTTATCTGCACGATACACCTTCGCGCTGGGCCTTTATGAAAGAAAACAGAGCGTTGAGTCATGGTTGTGTGCGACTTGAGAAACCGCTCGATTTTGCTTTTTTTCTTTTAAAGAAAAAGGATGAAAAGATGATGGATAAAATAAGAATTTCGATTGATGTTCCTCCTAAAACAAAGCAAGGGAAGGAATTATTGGAATTTCCCGAATATAAGCCAATGAAAGCGTTTAGCTTTCCGGAAGCAGTTCCGCTTTTCTTAGATTATTATACCATAGTTATGTCTAAAGATGGCATGCTGAATTATTGCGATGATATTTATAAATTTGACAGGCCTTTATTGAAGGAACTAAGAAAAATATAACAGAAAAGAATATGACTCCATCTTATAATGAGAAAGAAGTATTGTTGCTGCTACAGCATGAGGATACCCAAAAAGAGGCATTCTCCAGAATTGTAGCACAATACAGTGAGCAGCTTTACTGGCAAATCCGGCGAATGGTGCTCTCTCACGAAGATGCGAATGACTTGTTGCAGAATACTTTTATTAAAGCCTGGACTAATATAGATTATTTTCGGGCCGAATCAAAACTCTCGACCTGGCTGTATCGCATAGCACTAAATGAATGCCTTACTTTTCTGAATAAGCAGAGGGCGACATCTTTGGTGTCTATTGATGAGCCGGAGGCTGATGCAGTGAGCACATTGGAAGGGGATCCTTACTTTTCGGGCGATGAAGCACAGGTTTTGCTTCAAAAGGCATTGCTCACTTTGCCCGAAAAGCAGCGAATGGTATTTAACCTGAAATATTTTCAGGAAATGAAATATGAAGATATGTCGGATGTCTTTGGTACCTCTGTTGGGGCATTAAAAGCTTCATATCATCATGCGGTGAAGAAAATAGAAAGTTTTTTAAAAGATTCTTTTTAAACCTTTTGTGTTACGTAGAGTCTAAGAAATATAGAGAAGGAGAGATAAGATATGAAAGAAGAAGATGAAATATTGAGAAAGTGCGGCACCGGTAACCCGTTTACCGTCCCCGATGGCTACTTTGATCACTTCAAAGAGAATATTATTGAGCAACTGCCTGAGAAGGTAGATCAGCCTACTGTAAAACATCACATCACGAGGTGGAGCAGAGTAAAGCCATGGTTCTATATGACGGCAGTTTTTGCCGGGATGCTATTAGGCGTTCGTTTAATGCTGAATTTAACATCAGGAAGTGAATCTTCAGAAACGTCGAAACATGCTGAAACAGAAATAGTAACAGATCGATACGTGGAAACAATGATTGATCATTCAATGATGGATGATTATTCCTTATATGAATGTTTAACGGAAGCTGAATAGAGGCTGCTATAAATAGAGAAAGGATATGAAAAGATTATTTTTAGTGTTAATGGTTTCTTTTATTGGAATAATAGGAGCCTTTGCACAAGATGGCCATAGGTCAAAGATGTCTCCGGAAGAGTTTCGTCAGAAACAAGAAGCTTTTATAACTGATAAAGCAGAGTTGACGCAAGATGAAGCTGCAAAATTTTTCCCGATATATTTTGAGTTGCAGGAAAAGAAAAGAGCATTGAATGACAGAGCATGGTCTCAGATAAGAAGAGGAAAAAAGGAAAAAATGACTGAAACAGAGTATGAAGCCATTATAACCAATGTTTTGAATGCTCGTATTGCTTCCGATAAATTGGAAAAAGCATATTTTTATAGATTTAAAGGAATTCTTTCCTGCGAAAAGATTTTTAAAGTTCAGGGAGCTGAAATGCGTTTCCATAGGGAATTGCTTAAAGATTTTGGTCGTAAACCCTAACCAGAAGAAAGTAGATTTATTTTTTGAGAGAAATTAAGTGGAAGTGCCTTAGGTGGGTATTTCCACTTTTTGTTTTTGTATAAATTCAATTGTTTCTATGTATTTTTGCACCTGCATATAATTTTTTTGTGGATCTGCTTTATAATTTATAAACTATTCGCCTGCTATTTTTAATTTGATATACATCTAAGCTAGTGTTTGATATACATCGAAATATAGCTTTGATATACATCAAACACTAGCTTAGATGTACATCGAAAATAAAATTTGATTAAACTAAATTAAACTTTTTAATAGTAATTAAAAAAATAAGAAACCTGATTCCATGTCAATTACATTATTAGTGGCAGATCTAATAATTTAGTAGCAGATAATGCGTAAAACAAATTTATCTGCTACTTGTTATTTTACTTATAAGCAATAAGTTAACCTTAAAAAGTAGCAGGTGGAACATTTTTTTTATTTTTTTTTATTTTAGTGATTACAGATGATATGTTGGTACGTCCTATATAGTGATGTGAAAAAAATATCTTTTTGAATCCAACTCTATAAATAGAAATATGAAATTAATAAATAGGCTTATTTTCAGACGTATAGCCTTGTTTTGCTTTGTCCTGTCATTATCTCTCAGTCTCTATAGCCGGACAGAGGGAAATATGTCTTCTGCTGATAAGAAAAAATCCAGATATAAAATAGCAGCTTGTGACTGGATGATTTTGAAAAGACAAAAAATTGGTTCATTCCAGTTAGTTAGAGAACTAAATGGAGATGGCGTTGAGGTTGATATGGGAGGTTTGGGAAATCGTGACTCATTCGATAACAAACTGAGACAGGTTCATTTTCAGAAACTGTTTAAAGAAGAAGCAGCCAAATATAACCTGGAAATTCCTTCAATTGCAATGTCAGGCTTTTATTCACAGTCTTTTGTGAAAAGGGCTAATTATAAAGAACTAACTCAAGATTGTATTCAAACTATGATTGCTATGGGAGCAAAAGTAGCTTTTCTTCCACTTGGAGTTGGGTGTGACTTAACAAAGAATCCGGAAATTCGTTCAGAATTAGTAAATCGCTTAAAGGTAGTAGGTAATATGGCTCAGGAAGCAGGAGTCGTAATTGGAATTGAAACATCTCTCGATGCCAAAGGAGATATTGAACTTCTGAAGGAAATAAATTCACCAGCTATAAAAATCTATTATAATTTTCAGAATCCACTTGTAGCTGGGCGCAATTTGTATAAAGAGCTTAAGAAACTCGGTAAGAATCGTATTTGCCAGATACATTGCACCGACACCGATGATGTTTTACTACAATACAATAAACGATTGAATATGAATAAAGTGAAAGAAACCCTTGATAAGATGGGGTGGAACGGGTGGCTTGTTGTAGAGAGATCCCGGGATAAGAATGATCCACGTAACGTGAAGAAAAATTTTGGAATGAATATTAGTTATCTAAAACAGATATTTCAAAATGAAACCTTTGAATAATAAATCTTAGTTCTATGAATCAAAAAAGAAAAATGGAACAAATTACTGGAAATAGAAAAGAAATATAATTTGTTAATGTTAAATTTAAAATTTTGTCAATGAGAAAAAGAAAAGTTTATTCTGTAAAGAATACAACGCTATTCTTTCGAAGAAAAATGTATGCCTTGGTTACATTGGGCCTTGGTATTTTTCTTTTTGTATCTTGTGCCAATGATGGATTCGACAGTGATGAAAAATTTTCATCCGATGTAGTGAATGCTACCCTTGAATCTCCTAAGGCAGAAGATATTGTGATTACACCGAGTGCAGATGGCGCTAAAGTCGCTGTTAAATGGCCGGTGGTTTATGGTGCGGGTGGATATCAGTTCTCTTTGTATATTGTTGATGATCCTAATAATCCGGTTGCTGTTGGTACAGAAAATGAGATTGTAGATGGTTGTTCTGCAACACGTGCATTAGAGGAAGATACGAAGTATAAGGTTGTTATTAAGACAATGGGCAATACTAAATATAATAATAGTGATGCTCAGGCTTCAACTGAAGTTTCTTATTCTACATTGTTACCAACTTATGCAACAATTCCTAACGGTTCTGATATAACAGCATATTTTGCAAACAATCCTATTCCGGATAGTGCTGATGAACTGGCTTATAATTTAGAAGTTGGAGGTACTTATACCATGTCTGGGGTTGTAGATTTCGGAAATCATAAGGTTACATTCCGTGGAGATAAAATCAATCATCCTAAGGTAACTTATGGTGCGGCAGCAAGACTTTGTACTTCTGCAGGTTTGAAGATTAAGTTTATCGACTTCGACTGTAGTGCTCAAGATGGCCTTGCAGCAGATGCTTCGTTCTTATCTTTAAGTGCAACTCCTGCTATACCTTTAGGCACTGGTAGTTACTATATTATAACAGATCCTATTGTTGTTCAATCTTGTAAGGTTACAGGTGTTAAAGGCTATATTTTCTACAATAATCAGAAGAAATATTGTGTGAAGACATTCCTTATGAAGAATGACATATTCCAATGTAATTCGGCTCAAACAGCAACAGCGTATATCTACTTTAATAAAGGAGATGGAGCTATCAATGATTTTACAGCTCAAAATTCAACTTTTTATGATCTAAGTGCTACAGGAAATAAATATTTCATTCAGTATGGTAGTTCTGCGCGTCCTGATAGACCTGGCTTTATTTCTGGAAGTCTGAATTTCAATAACAATACTTTCTACAATATTGCTAATAAGGGACAAATGGGTAACTACAATAGCATGAGAAGTAATAAAGTTTATTTTAATCTTGCACAAAATATATTCTATAACTGTGGCTCAGGTGAAGTTTGCCGTCGTTTTATGGGAGGTGGTACAGGTATGATTACAACTTTTAGTAAAAACTCATATTGGTATAATGGAGCTTTCTCTACCGCAGAACTTACTTATGATAAGAGCAATACTGCTATTCAAA
Source organism: uncultured Bacteroides sp. (assembly GCF_963677945.1). NCBI lineage: Bacteria > Pseudomonadati > Bacteroidota > Bacteroidia > Bacteroidales > Bacteroidaceae > Bacteroides > uncultured Bacteroides sp. The sequence goes on from NZ_OY782578.1 coordinate 1,758,028, forward strand.
CAGAGCCTACTTTCAATAGTGCAGCGACTGGTGACTTTACTGTAACAAGTGCCGATCATCAAACTGCAAGATGTGGTGATCCACGTTGGCTGCCTACGGAATAATCATTAATAAGCAAACTAAGAAGAATAAATATGAAAAGAAAATATATAATCAGTTTATGTCTGAGTTTATTGATGGCATTTTTTGCTATGCCGGCTCTTGCTCAAGACAGAACAGTAAAGGGAACTGTCGTTGATGAAAACGGAGAGCCTATTATTGGTGCTTCTGTTACCGTAAAAGGCGTAGCTTCTAAAGGTACAGTTACAGATCTTAATGGACAATATACTTTGTCTGTGCCTAAAGATGCTAAGTTAACAGTTTCTTTTATTGGTTACAAAAGCCAGGTTGTAACTGGTGGTGACGTCATTATGAAGCAAGATGAAACAACTCTGAATGAGGTTGTTGTTGTTGGTTATGGCGCTCAAAAGAAAGCCCATCTTACCGGATCTGTTGCAACGGTGCCTATGGATGAAATTAAAGATTTGGCTGCAGGTGGTTTGGCTAGTACATTGAGCGGATTGATCAATGGTGTTAGTGTTAGCGGCGGAATGTCTCGTCCGGGTGAAAATGCTACAATCTATGTCCGTGATACCAATTCTTTATCAGAAGTTCATAGTACAGCTCAACAACCATTGTTTGTTATCGATGGCTATATTTATCCAAACGATGTTAAGGTTGGTTTAGGTACACAAAATCTTGGAGCTGAAGCGTTCAATAATTTGGATCCTTCAGAAGTAGAAAGTATTTCTATATTGAAAGATGCATCGGCTGCTGTTTATGGAGCCCGTGCTGCAAATGGTGTAATCCTGGTTACAACTAAAAAAGGAAAAATGGGAACTCCAAGCATCTCTTATTCAGGAACATTTGGTTTTGCCGATGAAGTTGCTCGTCCTAAAATGTTGAGTGCTTACAATTACGGTCGCCTTTATAATGCTGTAGCTGATGCTGACCCAACTAAAACAGATTTGAACCGTAAAACAGGTCTTTATCAAGCTGACGAACTAGAAGCAATGAAGGGTCTGAATTATGATTTGCTCGATAAATACTGGAAGGTAGCAACAACAGCAAAACATAGCGTTAATATAAGCGGTGCTTCAGAGAAAGCTAACTATTTTGCAGGAATCTCTTATTTTGATCAAAATGCCAATTTAGGTAATCTGGATTATAATCGCTGGAATTATCGTGCCGGTGTAGATGTTAACGTTAGTAAATGGTTAAAGGCTGGCATGTCTGTCTCGGGAGATTATGGAAAGAAAAATACTCCTTATATTAAAGTAGGTGGTTCAAGCAGTGAAAAAGACTATACGTTGTTGCTTACTCGTCCTCGCTATATCCCTGAAACTGTTGGCGGTTATGCAATTTCTGCTTATGGTATAAGCGATTCACGAAAAGATGATGATCAGGAATATTCTTATTCTTTGATGCAAAACAATGGAGATTATAGTCGCTCAATGAACTCTAATCTTACTTTAAATGGTAATGTAGAATATGATTTCGGCTGGAATAAAATCTTAAAAGGTTTGAAGTTGCGTTTGTCTTATGCCAAGAGTATTAATTCAGATAAAACGAATCAATTCGGTTCAACCTATAATATTTATAAAATGGTAAACCGTACAGGTAGCGAAAGTCATTTATATACTCCGGTTGGCGATGGCGATTATAATTCATATTTAACAGAAAGTAATTTTCTTAAGCAAACTATTGCTAACGGTGATCCAAGTCAGTTAAACCGTAGTATGACAAGAACTGATAACTATCAGTTAAACTTTACTGCATCTTATAGTCGTGACTTTGGCAAGCATCATGTAAGCGGACTTTTCTCTATTGAAAAATCAGAAGCAGAGAATGAATACCTTTATGCTATGGTTTCTAACCCTTATGATTTTACAACAGGCCAGTCAAACTCAGCTATTGGAGATACAAAAGTTGTAACCTTCACTCGTGGCGAGTCTGGTACAATGTCTTATATCGGTCGTTTAAATTATGCTTATTCTGGTAAATACTTATTCGAAGTTTTACTTCGCTCTGATGCTTCTACAAAGTTTGCTCCTAAGAATTATTGGGGTTTATTCCCTTCTGCTAGTGCCGGTTGGATTATTTCAGAAGAAGAATGGTTTAAGAAAGCTGCTCCATGGATTGAGTTCTTGAAGGTGCGTGCTTCTTTAGGACTAACAGGTCGTGATAATGCAGAACCTTGGCAATGGATGCAGGTTTATGCTCAGGATGCAGATAAAGGTGTAGTATTTGGCTCAAGCACAAATACCGATGCTAGCAACCGTATTACTATAAATAAGAATAATTCAGCACTTAACCGTGATGTACATTGGGATAAGTCTTACAAGGCAAACGTTGGTGTTGATATGAATGTATTAGATAGTCGTTTGCAAATGACTTTTGAGACTTATCGCGAATGGAATCGTGATATGTTGATGAACATTGCTCAAGTTATTCCGGGAACTGTCGGAACTCAATCTGCTGATCTTAACTTGGGCGAAATGGATAGTTGGGGTTATGAAGTAGGCTTAACATGGCGTGATAAAATTGGCAAAGATTTCAAATATCATGTTGGAATCAATACCGGTTATGGTGATAATAAAGTTCTTAATATGGACTTTGAGAAAGAATTTATTTATCGTCAGATACAAAAAGGACATCGTTCTGATGTTGGTACCTGGGGTATGCAATGTTTAGGTATGTTCCGTAGCTTCCAGGATATTGAAGAGTACTTCACTAAATATAATATTACTTCTTATTTAGGAATGGCAAAAGACAAGGTTCGTCCAGGTATGCTTATCTATAAAGATGTAAGAGGTGCTCAACAAGCTGATGGTACTTATGCTGCACCAGATGGTATTGTTGATAAAGATAACGACCAGGTTGCTTTATCAAGTCGTAGCAATCCTTATGGATTTACTTCAAACTTCGGAGCAGAATGGAAAAACTTCTCTATCTCGGCTCAGGTTAATGCAAGTTGGGGTGGTTATAGTTTAATACCTTCTTCTGCATTGAAACCTGGTGATGGCTTGGAATTTACAAATGTTCCTTCATTCTGGAATCCGGATAATATGTATGTTTATCAAGACGTGACTGACGGAGCTGGTAATATCGTGTTGGCTCAAAACCGTAATGCTAAATATCCTAATATGGCTTACTCAAGTGTTAACTCAATGTCTTCTTCATTCTGGAGAGTGAGTGGAACAAGAGTTCGTTTAAATCGTTTGACTTTAGCTTATTCTGTTCCTTCTTCCTTGATTAAGAAAGCTGGAATTCAGAGTGCTCGTATAAATGTAACCGGACAGAATCTTTTGAGCTTATATAATCCATACCCAGATCATTTTATCGATCCTATGAACAGTTATAATGCTTATCCTACATTGCGTCAATTTACAGTCGGTGTAAATCTGTCATTCTAAGCAGGGTATTATAAAATTCTAAAAGTAAACAACGATGAAAAAAAATATAATAAATCTGTTCAGCTTAAGCTTGACTATTATTTTCACGCTTTCTGCTTGTAGTGATGACTTCCTTGAAGAAAAGAAGAATTACGATAACGTGAGCGAAGATATCTACAACAATTATACTGGATGTAATGCTCGTGTGAATGATATTTACAGCTGGTGTTTACCGGATGTAAATGGTGCTCCTAGTTGGAAATACAACAGTACTGGTACTAATGATGACCAGGCTAAATCTACTGAAGAATATAGTGGTTTTGGTGCATTTGTTAATCCTGAATCACCTTTGGCTGTATTGAGTGGAACATCTGTTCCTGATTTCTTTCAGGGAACAGCTAACAATATTCAAGCTTCAGCTTGGGGACGTATTCGTAATATAAATGATGTAATTCGTGGCATCGAAGGCGGAAGTCTTTCTCAGGAAAATAAAAATAAACTTCTGGGTCAGGTTTACTTCTTCCGTGCGTGGTGTTATTACAATCTTGTAAAATGGTATGGTGGTGTGCCAATTATTACAGAAGTTCAGGAGCCTACTGAATCATCTTACGTGCCTCGCTCATCAGCTAAGGCTTGTGTTGAATTTATAATAAGTGATTTGGCTAAGGCTTCTGAGATGCTTTCTGCCGAAACAACCAATGGCGGCTGGAGATCAGGCGATGACTGGGGACGTGTTACTTCAGGTACAGCATTGGCTTTGAAAGGTCGTGTACTACTAATGTGGGCAAGTCCGTTATTCAATCGTGCTAATGATGAATCACGCTGGCAAAGTGCTTATACCGAGATGAAAAAGGATCTTACAACAATCAACGCTTGTGGATATAATCTTTATAACACTAGTAGTAATGTAAATGGTTCTGACTTTGCCGGTATGTTTACTAAATATAGCCAAAATCCGGAAGCTGTATTTGTAAGTCAATACAATACAGTTTCTGCCGGTAACGGACAGAGAAATAATTCATGGGAACGTGGTATTCGTCCAAAGAATACAACTGGAAGTGGCAAGAATGCATCAGCAATGTTGATTGATATGTTCCCAATGGCAGATGGTAAGCGCCCTGCTTCATGCGATACTTACACTAAGCTTCAGGCTTCTGATTCTACCTATAATGAAGGTTATCCATTTATGGCACGTGACCCTCGTTTCTATCGTACTTTTGCTTTCCCGGGTGTACGTTGGGCTTATAAGGGAGATCCTATTCCGGCAAATCCTAATAACCCATCTTATGATGGTGGTATTAATTATGTGCTGTGGAACTATGTATGGTATACTGACAAAAATGACCAGGGTAATCCTGAAAGTGGAAACTCTTATGGTGCAGACAATTTGTTAGCAAACAAGAGTGGTGTTTATGTACGTAAACGTTCTGATGATTTGGATGTAAACAATTCACCTCTTTACGGAGGTTTCGATGCAGCAAATTCTAACGGAGGTTTTGCTTATTCTGCCGCTCCTTATATTGAACTTCGTTATGCAGAGGTATTATTAAACTTTGCAGAGGTAGCTTGTGGTGCCGGTCATATGGATGAAGCTGTAGAACAAATAAAGAAAGTTCGTGCTCGTGCAGGTTATACTTCTGATAATAATTATGGATTGCAACAGGATTTGACATCAGATCAAGCTACATGTATGTCTGCTATTCTGTATGAACGCCAAATTGAATTTGCTTATGAAGGAAAACGTTTCGATGATCTTCGTCGTTGGATGTTATTTGATGGTGGTGCAACAGCAGTTACTGGCGCTCCTTCTTCATGGACATTGACCGGATGGGGTGGCAATACTTGTACATGGCTTGGTTTTAAAGCATTGAATGGACAACGTCGTGAGAATTTTGAATTCCGTGTGGCTGATTCTTATGGTATTGGTGGAACAACATTCGATTCCGATCCATTAGTAAAAGCTGGCGTTACTCGTTGTACTCCTGTTGATTATCGTAAGGCCGACTTGAAGTCTCAATTGGAAACACTGAAATCATGGTATGAAACTCATTTGGTTCGTAACTTGAAGAAGGGCGATGGTCGTGATTCTAATCATAATGATGAGTATATTACGTTCTACCCACGTTATTATTTCCTTGGCCTTTCTCAAGGTGCATTGAATAACAACCTTAAGATACAACAAACTATCGGTTGGGAAGATTCTAATAATGGTGGTTCCGCAGGTACATTTGACCCATTTGCTGAATAATCGAATAAAGAATATATAGGAAGAGAGGATGTTTCGTGAGAAGCATCCTCTTTTTTGATTTTTTTTATTCAATTTTGTTTGTTGGTGATTACAAAAAGCCTTTAAATTTGTCTTATAGGTATAAGTAAGTTCTTAAATAACGAAAAATGAAAAAGAAATTATTATTGGTAATGTTTATGGTGGCGCTTATGGCACCATTTTCACAAGTTAAGGCTCAGTATCCTGATGTTCCTAAAGACGTTAAGGAAGCAGCTGATAAAATGATGGCAGAAGAACAAGCATCTTCTGACGCTGCATGGGATAAAGCTTATCCTATTATTAAAGAAGAGGCTCAACACGGACGTCCATATATTCCATGGGCAGCTCGTCCAACTGATCTTCCACAAGCTAAAATTCCATCTTTCCCAGGTGCAATGGGTGGCGGCGCATACACTTTTGGTGGCCGTGGTGGTAGAGTTATTACTGTAACAAATCTTAATGATCGCGGACCAGGTTCTTTGCGTGATGCTTGTGAACAAGGTGGTGCTCGTATTGTAGTATTTAATGTTTCAGGTATTATCCGCATTAAAACTCCTATTATTGTTCGTGCTCCTTATATTACTATTGCAGGACAAACTGCACCGGGTGATGGTGTATGTTTAGCTGGCGAATCTTTCTGGGTAAATACTCACGATGTGATTGTACGTCACATGCGTTTCCGTCGTGGTGAAACATGGGTAGGCCGTCGTGACGACTCATTCGGTGGTAACCCTGTAGGTAACATTATGATCGACCACTGTTCTTGTACTTTTGGTCTGGATGAAAATATTTCTTTCTATCGTCACATGTTCAGTCCTGGTAAAGGATACAATGATCTTAAATTGCCTACTGTAAATGTAACTATCCAGAATACAATTTCTGCAAAGGCTCTTGATACTTACAACCATGCATTTGGTAGTACTCTTGGTGGTGAAAACTGTTCTTTCATGCGTAACCTTTGGGCTAGCAATGCAGGACGTAACCCATCTATTGGTTGGAATGGTATTTTTAACTTTGCGAATAACGTAGTTTACAACTGGGTGCACCGTTCTGTTGACGGTGGTGATTATACAGCATTGTATAATATCATTAATAACTACTACAAACCAGGTCCGTTAACTCCAAAAGATACTCCTGTTGGTCATCGTATTGTAAAACCTGAATCAGGACGTAGTAAATTAGGTTATTATGTATTTGGTCGTGTATACTGTAATGGTAATGTAATGGAAGGTAATGAAACTGTAACTAAAGATAACTGGGCAGGTGGTGTTCAGGTTGAAGAACAACCTAATACAGACGGCTATACTGCTGATATGAAATGGAACGAACCATTCCCAATGCCTTCATTCCCAATTATGTCTGCTAAAGAAGCTTACAATTTCGTAATGGAAAATGTAGGTGCTAATATTCCTAAGAGAGATATTGTAGACCAACGTATTATTGAAGAAGTAAAAACTGGTAAGGCTTATTACAAAGAAGGTTTAGATCCTGAATCATTCTATCAATTCAAATATCGTCGTTTACCAAAAGATTCTTATAAGAAAGGTATCATTACAGATATCAAGCAAGTTGGTGGATATCCTGAATACAAAGGTAAAGCATACAAAGACAGTGATAACGATGGTATGCCAGATGCATGGGAAAAAGCAAACGGTTTGAATCCTAACGATCCATCTGATGCAAACAAAGACTGCACTGGTGACGGTTATACAAACATTGAAAAATACATCAATGGTATTGATACCAAAGCTAAGGTTGACTGGACAAACCCAGCTAATAACTTCGATACATTAGCAAAAAAAGGTTCATTGATGTAATAAATGGCTTGTATGAAAAATAATAAAATGAAATTTTTGTACTTAGTTGCATTATTCGCTCTTTTTGCTGGTACAACTTTTGCTACAGAACTGGATTCGCTTAACCGTGATCCGAAATATGTAGAGACTATCAAAGGTCGTTCACAGAAAATTGTCGATAAACTGAAACTGAAAAAAGCAAATGTGGCTCTTGATGTTCGTAATATTATTGCTAATAAGTATTTCTTATTGAATGATATTTATGAAAAAAGAGATGCTGCAGTTAAGAAGGTCAAAGATTCTGGTGTGACAGGTTCACAAAAGAACGATGCTCTTTCTGCTATTGATCACGAAAAGGATGCAGCTTTATACCGTTCTCATTTCGCTTTTGCTTCGGATCTTTCTTTGTTGCTCAACGAAAAGCAGATTGAAGAAGTAAAAGATGGTATGACTTTCGGAGTTGTAAATGTAACTTATACTGCAACTCTCGATATGATTCCTTCTTTGAAAGCTGATGAGAAAAAGCAAATATTAGCTTGGCTAAAAGAAGCTCGTGAATTTGCTATGGATGCTGAGAATTCTAATAAGAAACATGAAGCATTTGGTAAATACAAAGGTCGTATTAACAATTATCTTTCTAAACGTGGCTATGATCTTACTAAAGAAAGAGCTGAGTGGGAAAAACGTTGTAAAGCAAAAGGTATAAAATTGTAATTGATTAATTTTATATATTAATGATCCTCGGTTTATCTGTAAGATAAACCGGGGATCTTTTGTTTCTGGATTTATTGCCCAATGAACGGTAATTTATTCACCAATGGTTACTAGTTTATTGACCAATAAATAAAATTCATTCACCAATGAATTTCAACCATTCCATTTATCACTGCTAATTGAGTACAAACTTTCTTTTAAAGCGTCCTTTTATCGTATTGTTGTGTATAATTTATTAAAAAGTTAATTCTATAATGGCAAATATAATTAAATCAGGATTTCTGTTGCTTCTCATATTTTTGGCTTCATGCAAAACATCTCGTTCAGATGTCTACCTTTTTACATCTTTCCATGAACCAGCAAACGAAGGTTTGCGCTATCTTTACAGTGAAGATGGCATTCATTGGGATAGTATTGCAGGAGCATGGTTTAAACCGGAATTAGGAGTGCATAAACTGTTACGCGACCCATCTATAGCACGTACTCCCGATGGAATTTACCATTTAGTGTGGACTACCAGTTGGAAAGGAGATCTGGGATTTGGTTATGCAGAATCAAAAGACTTGATTCATTGGTCGGACGAGAAAATGATTCCCGTTATGGCTAAAGAACCTACTACTGTAAATGTATGGGCTCCGGAAATTTTTTACGATGATGAAAAGAAAGAATTTGTAGTAGTGTGGGCTTCTTGTGTTCCAAATCGTTTTGAAAGAGGAATTGAAGATGAAGACAACAATCATCGTCTGTATTATATTACAACAAAAGACTTTAAAACAATATCTGAAACAAAATTGTTTTATGATCCGGGATTTAGTGTAATCGATGCTACCATTGTAAAACGTGCAAAGAACGACTATGTTTTGGTGCTGAAAGACAATACCCGTGCAATGAGAAACCTGAAAATTGCATTTGCTAAATCTCCAACAGGTCCTTATTCACCAGCATCTGTTCCTTTTACTGAAAGCTTTGTTGAAGGGCCTTCTGTTACTAAAGTTGCTAACGACTATATGATTTATTTTGATGTATACAGAAAGCATATTTATGGAGCAATGAAAACAAAAGATTTTATTCATTTTCAGGATAAAACGAATGAAGTAAGTGTTCCCGAAGGACATAAGCATGGAACAATTATTAAAGTTCCACGTTCTGAAGTTACTAATCTATTAAAGGCACGTAAATAAACATACTCTCTTTAATGAGCTTCAAAGTCATATAACGACTTTCGATATAAATACGCAGAAAAGTAAAAACATAGCTAAATTAAAATGAATAGATTTACTCAATCAATATGTTCGCTTGCATCAGCTTTTCTTCTGACAACAGTTGGGGCAGCACAGAATAAGATTCATTATACAGGTACAGAACTTTCTAATCCTGCATATCATGATGGTCAGCTTTCTCCGGTAGTAGGAGTACATAACATTCAGGTGATGCGTGCTAACCGCGAGCATCCCAATGTTTCCAATGGTGATGGCTGGACATATAATCATCAACCGATGATGGCTTACTGGCAAGGAAAGTTCTATATGCATTATCTTTCAGATCCGAAAGATGAGCATGTACCATCTTCACGTACTCTTTTAATGACTTCTAAGGATGGATACAACTGGACAAATCCGGTAGTTCTTTTCCCTCCATATAATGTTCCAGATGGATATACAAAACCAGATTATCCGGGTGTGGCAAAGAATCTGATTGCTATTATGCACCAGCGGGTAGGCTTTTATGTGTCAAAGTCGGGTAAGCTTATAGCAATGGGCTTCTATGGCGTGGCATTAGATAAGAAAGATGATCCGAACGATGGAAATGGCATTGGTCGTGTGGTTAGAGAAATCAAAAAGGATGGTTCTTTCGGGCCAATCTATTTCATTCATTACAATCATGCCTTCAACGAATCAAATACCAACTATCCATTCTTTACTAAAAGTAAGGATAAGAAATTTGTAGCAGCTTGTCAGGAAATTCTTGATAATCCGCTTTATCGCATGCAATGGGTAGAGGAGTCCGATCGTAACGATCCTATTATTCCGTTGAAGAAAGAATATAAAGCATTCTGCTATTATCATTTGCCGGAAGGCAATATTGCTTGTTTATGGAAACACGCACTAACTTCAATCAGTAAGGATGGCGGTAATACCTGGCTTGAACCGGTAGAACGTGCAAAAGGATTTGTTAATAGTAATGCAAAGATCTGGGGACAAAGATTGACTGACGGTACTTATGCAACTATCTATAATCCTTCAGAGTTCCGTTGGCCGCTTGCTATCTCTACCAGTATTGATGGTTTGGAATATACAACACTGAATCTTATTCAAGGTGAAATTACTCCAATGCGTTATGGTGGAAATTATAAGTCATACGGCCCGCAATATGTTCGCGGTATTCAGGAAGGCAATGGAGTTCCTGCCGATGGTAACCTTTGGGTAGGATATAGCATGAATAAGGAAGATATCTGGGTTTCATCTATTCAGGTTCCTATCCGACAAAATGCCCTGACTCAGGCCGATGATAACTTTGATAAATATAAATCAATCAATGAGCTAACAGAATGGAATATCTATTCTCCAATCTGGGCACCAGTATCAATCGAAAATAAGAACGGAGCCTACTGGCTTACTTTAAAAGATAAAGATCCTTTCGATTTTGCTAAAGTTGAGCGTAAGATTCCTGCAACTTCAGAGCTGGAAGTTTCTTTCAAGATGATGGCCGATCAGGCTGACAAAGGTACACTTCAAATTGAATTCCTTGATGAAAACGGTATTGCATGCTCTCGTCTGGACCTTACTGCTGATGGATTTTTCCGTGCAAAAGGTGGATCTCGTTTCTCGAACATGATGAAATACGAAGCCGGTAAAGTATATGACGTAAAAGCTCTTCTATCTGTAGCCAACCGTAGTATTACTGTAACTGTTGATGGCAAGAAAGTAGGAGTGCGTATGTTCTTTGCTCCGGTACATTCTATTGAAAGAATAGTATTCCGCACAGGTGCACCTCGTAATTTCCCTACTCCGGAAACTCCGGCCGATCAGGATTACGATTTGCCAAATGCAGGTGCCGAAGATCCAATGGCTGCATATTATATCAAAGATGTAAAAACAACAGCTGTTAATCCTAAAACTTCTGTTATTCTAAGTTATGATAATTTCAGTCATTACGTTGATTACTTCAACGGAATGGAAGATGAGAATATTGCTCAGGCCATTCCAAATGCTCAGGCAAGCGAATGGATGAAAGAAAATATTCCATTGTTTGAATGCCCTCAGAAGAACTTTGAAGAGATGTACTATTACCGTTGGTGGACATTGCGCAAGCACTTGAAACAAACTCCTGTAGGATATGCATTTACAGAGTTCCTTGTTCCGCGTACTTATGCCGATCAGTATAATCTTATAGCTTCGGCTTTCGGTCATCATATTTATGAATCACGTTGGTTACGTGATCAGAAATTCCTTGATCAATATATACATGTGTGGTTCCGTGGAAACGGCGGTCAGCCAATGAAGAAACTTGCAACTTTCAGCTCATGGGCTGCCGATGCAATTCTTAACCGTTACAAAGTAAATGGTAATAAGGAATATATGCTCGATATGCTTCCTGATTTGGAAAGTGAATACAAACGTTGGGAAAGTACTCATCGTTTATCTTCAGGATTATTCTGGCAGGGAGATGTTCAGGATGGTATGGAAGAATCTATCAGTGGTGGTAGAAAGAAAAAATATGCTCGTCCAACTATTAATAGTTATATGTTTGGTAATGCAAAGGCTTTGTCACAAATGGCTTTGCTTGCCGGAAAGAAAGATGAAGCAGCACTTTACGAACATAAAGCAGATACTATAAAGAATTTGGTTGAGAACAAATTGTGGAGTGTGAAACATGGATTCTTTGAAACTTATCGTACCGATTCGTTGGCAAATGTACGTGAAGCAATTGGTTATATTCCTTGGTACTTTAATCTTCCAGATGCTAATAAATACGATTTGGCATGGAAGCAAGTAACCGAAGAGGGCGGATTCCTTGCACCTTACGGACTTACTACAGCAGAACGTCGTCACCCGTTATTCCGTATGGCAGGTTGCTGCAAATGTGAATGGGATGGAGCCATCTGGCCTTTCGCAACTGCTCAGACTATGACTGCAATGGCTAACTTTATGAATAACTACAAACAGACAGTCTTGAATGACAGTACATATTTCCATTTGATGGAACTTTACGTTGAATCTCAATATCACCGTGGCCGTCCTTATGTAGGCGAATACCTTGATGAAGTAACCGGAGCATGGTTAAAAGGAGATCAGGAAAGAAGTCGTTACTATAACCACTCAACCTTTAATGATCTGATTATTACCGGACTTGTTGGCCTTCGCCCTCGCACGGATAACACAATAGAAGTCAATCCATTGATCCCTGAAGGAAAATGGAACTGGTTCTGTCTTGACAATGTGTTGTATCATGGTAAGAACATTACTATAATGTGGGATAAAGACGGTAGTAAATACCATCTTGGAAAAGGATTCCGTATATTTGTCAATGGAAAAGAAGTCGCAAAATCAGATCGTTTGAAGAAGATTGTTTGTGAAAATGTATTATAACAATAGCAAAAGCATATCAATGAAGTACCGGATTATCATATTATTTAGTCTGATAATAGCTTTATGTCCTTCTTTTGCAAGAGGAATTGAGGTTACAAAGATGACTTGTGAATTGTCTGAAGCTCCTTTGACAATTGATACTGAACATCCTCGTTTTGGATGGCAACTGCAATCCAAAGTAAATGGAACGCGTCAGTCGGCTTATTCTATAGAACTTTATAATGTTGATAATGGAAAAAATGAACTGGTATGGACTTCTGGAAAAATTGTTTCCAATAAAAGTCAGCTGGTTCCTTATTCAGGTTCTAAGAAACTAGAACGTACAACAAAATATGTATGGCGTGTGATGGTTTGGGATGAGAATAACAAACCATCATCATGGAGCAAGAAAGCAGAATTTCGTCTTGCTCCTTCAGCCGCTTTCCTTAATGCAAAGTGGATTGGATTTATTTCACGTGAAAAGGCGAATTTACCTTCGGGAAGACATTTCCATTCTACTGTATTAAAGAAACCGGAGAATAAAGCTTTATGGGCAGCTATCGATTCTGCTTCCAGCAAGAGCGTTTATCTGCGTCGCTCATTTAATGCCGATAAAAAGATAACTCAGGCTACTGCTTATGTTTGCGGACTGGGGCATTATGAGTTTTCTTTAAATGGAAAGAAAGTAGGAGATGGTGAGTTTACTCCTCTGATTAGTGATTATGATAAAACAGTTTATTATAATGTTTATGATGTTACAGCCAACTTAAGAAAAGGTGGCAATGCTATTGGTATATTATTAGGAAATGGTTTCTATAATGTGCAAGGTGGTGGCCGTTACCGTAAGTTGCAGATTAGTTTCGGACCTCCAACATTGTTCTTTAAACTGGTTGTTAGCTATGCAGATGGCACAACAAAAGAGATACTTTCCGGTGCGGACTGGAAATATTCTTTCAGCCCCATTATATTCAATAGTATTTATGGCGGAGAAGATTACAATGCTTGCCTGGAACAGAAAGGTTGGAATAAGCCAGGATTTAATGATAGCCGCTGGCTTCCGGTAGTTGTTCAAAGTGCTCCAAAAGGAGAACTTCGTCCGCAGCAGGCTCCTTCGGTAAAGATCATGGAGCACTATGGTGTGAAAAGTGTCAATAAGCTTTCTGATAAATATGTGTTGGACATGGGACAAAACTTGTCAGGCTTTCCTGAAATTACAGTAAATGGTAAAAGAGGAACAACTATCCGCCTTACTGTTGGTGAATCATTGAATCCCGATGGTACTGTAAGCCAAAAAAATACAGGTAGCAAGCATTATTATGAATATACACTTAAAGGAGAAGGTGATGAATACTGGCACCCTCGTTTCTCTTATTATGGTTTCAGATATATTCAGGTGGAAGGTGCACGTCTCAAAGAAGATAAAGTAAACAGTAATTTGCCACTCTTAAAGAAAATACAATCTTGCTTTGTATATAACTCGGCAGAAGAAGTTGGAGAATTTAATTGCTCAAACAAAATATTCAATGATGCTCACCGCATTATTTGTATGGCAATGAGAAGTAACATGCAGGGAGTGTTTACCGATTGTCCGCATAGAGAGAAACTTGGCTGGCTGGAAGAAACACATCTTAATGGTCCCGGGTTGTTCTTCAACTATAACCTGACTAAATTCATTCCTAAAGTTATGCAGGATATGTGTGATGCTCAGCATTCAAACGGGTTAGTGCCCAGCATTGCACCAGAGTATGTTGAGTTTGAGGGTGATTTTCAGGATTCTCCTGAGTGGGGTAGTGCATCCATAATTCTTCCATGGATGTATTACGACTATTATGGCGATAATTCCCTTATCATAAAATATTATCCAACCATGAAACATTATGTAGATTATCTGACTTCACGTGCTGATAATCACATTGTTTTTCACGGACTGGGCGACTGGTATGATTACGATGGCAAGAAAGCCGGATTTTCCCGTAATACTCCAATACCTTTAGTTGGAACAGCCCACTATTTATGGGACATCCAACTGTTAAGCAAAGCGGCAGCCATGGTTGGTAATAAAGAAGACGAAGCATATTATGCAGAGTTGACTAAGGAAGTAAAGAAGGCATATAACGATAAGTTCTTTAATGCGGCAACCCGCCAATACGGTAATGGCAGTCAGTGTTCCAATGCTCTGCCTCTGTTTCTGGATATTGTAGAACCACAGTATAAAGCTGATGTGTTGGCTAATCTGGTTAAAGATATAAAAGCACATGGTAACCGACTAACTACTGGTGATGTAGGTAACCGTTACCTTTTCCAGACACTTGCAAGAAACGGTTTGAATGATGTGATGTATCAGATGAATAATCATGAAGATGCACCGGGATACGGTTTTCAGGTTAAGTTTGGTGCAACAACACTGACCGAACAATGGGATCCGAGAGAAGGAACTTCGTGGAACCATTTTATGATGGGACAAATTGATGAATGGTTCTATGCATGGTTGGCAGGTATTCAGCCTGTTCCAAATGAGCCAGGATTCCAAAAGTTGGTAATTGCTCCTCAGGTTGTGGGCGATCTTAAACATGTTTCTGCTTCTTATAATACACTTTATGGTAAAGTGGCAGTGAACTGGATAGTTGAAAATGGAGTCTTTACCATGAATGTTGAGGTTCCCGTAAACTGCTCAGCTACAATTATTCTTCCTAATAAGGAAAAACGAGTTATGGAAAGCGGTAAACAAACCTTTACTGTGAATATTTAGTAACTTTATACTTTGAAAACATGAAGATAAAGCATTGTTTTTTGCTTTTTATGATGGTATTTCTTTGCACAAATGTTGTTTTTGCAGAGAGAGTTGATATGCTAAAAGCCGGTGCAAAAGCCGACGGCAAAAAAATAAATACTCAATTAATAAATAAAACTATAGAGAGACTTTCTTTGAATGGGGGAGGTACTCTTTATTTTCCTTCGGGTACTTACCTTACCGGGGCTATAAAGTTAAAGAGCAATATTACTATTGAACTTGAAACCGGTGCCACATTATTGTTTTCGGATAACTTTGATGATTATCTGCCTTTTGTAGATATGAGGTATGAAGGCGTAATGATGAAAAGCTTTTCTCCATTATTTTATGCTGTCGATCAGCATGATATAACCATAAAAGGAGAAGGGACAATCAACGGACAGGGAAAGAAATGGTGGACTGAGTTCTACCGTGTTCTTGTAGATCTTCAAAAAAACGGTGTTCGTGATTTGAATAAATATCAGACTATGTGGGATAATGCCAATAAGGATCTGAATCTATCTAAAGTTACTAACGAAGATTATAAAGAAGTTCTCGATCGTCGCTTTTTCCGTCCTGCATTTATTCAGCCAATCAGATGCAAGAATATTAAAATTGAGGGGATTAAAATTATAAACTCACCTTTCTGGACTGTTAATCCTGAGTTTTGTGATAACGTTATTGTAAAAGGAATTACCATTGATAATCCTCCTTCTCCAAATACGGATGGAATAAACCCTTCATCCTGCAAAAATGTGCATATTTCCGATTGCCATATATCAGTTGGCGATGATTGTATTACTTTGAAATCAGGTCGGGATTTGCAGGCACGCCAGTTAGGAGTTCCTTGCGAGAATATAACAATAACAAACTGCACAATGCTTTCCGGTCACGGAGGTGTTGTTATTGGTAGTGAGATGAGTGGCGATGTTCGGAAAGTAACTATTTCAAATTGCGTGTTTGATGGAACCGACAGAGGTATTCGCATCAAATCTTCTCGTGGACGTGGAGGTATTGTAGAAGAGATACGTGTTGATAACATTGTAATGAAGAATATAAAAACAGAAGCCATTGTGCTTAACCTGTTTTACAGTAATATGCCTAAAGAACCTGTATCAGAACGTACTCCGATTTTCCGTAATATTCATATATCAAATCTTACCGGAACGCAGGTTAATAGTGCTGTGAAAATACTTGGTATCGAAGAAATGCCTATAACTGATGTTACGCTTAACAATATCAATATCCAGTCGAATACAGGACTTGAAGCTGATATGGTTAAGAATCTGGTATTGAATAATGTTCGTATTGATTCAAAGATCGGATCACCATTCAAAATCTCTAATTCAGAAAATCTTGAAATAAATAGTGTAAAGAGTCTGACTCCTAATGCAGATTCACCTGTTATTAAACTTACAGATTCAAAAGAATCACTTATTCAGGGATGTTTCCCTGTATCAGGTAGTCGTTCATTCCTTCTTTTAGGCGGTAATTGCAAAGGTACTGTACTTATGAATAATTGTTTTAACAGATTGCCTTTGATTATTGATAAAGAGAGTACATTTACCAAAGAAGATCTTACAATTAAAGAATAAACCATTCTTTTAATTAAACGATATAATTACATGAATATAAAAGCTATTATATTATCAACAGCATTGGTGCTTTCTGGAAGCACTCTTTTTGCTCAGCAGGATTCAGACCATAAATATCAGCGACCATTGAAAGATATTTTGATGGAAATTTCAAAGCGCTTTAATGTACGCCTGAAATGGACTGAAGTAGTAGTTGACGGTAAGATGCTTGATTATGCAGATTCCCGTATTCGTCCTTATTCCGTTGAAGAAAGTCTGAACAATGTGCTTGTTCCTTTCGACTACAAGTTTGTGAAACAGGGAGATAATCTTTATAAGATAAAGAATTACGAATATACCCGTCGTACGGATGAAGATGGAGTGAAAATGATTAAGTATCTTAATTCTCTTTACACTGATTCGGTTCAATGGAACAAAAGAAAAGAATGTTTGCGCAAAGAGGTTAGAGAACGTTTGAGTATCGATCCTCTTCTGAAGGCAAGAGTTAATGCTAAGCCGGTAATCTCAAAGGAAAGAATTTATAGCGGATATACCGTACAGAACTTCTCATTGGAAACTTTGCCTGGCCTTTATGTCTGTGGATCAATCTATAAACCTTTAATAAAGGGGAAGTTCCCATTAATTATTTGTCCGAATGGACATTTCCTTGATGGGCGATATCGCAAGGACCAACAACAACGTATGGCCACTCTGGCTAGAATGGGAGCAATTTGTGTGGATTACGATCTTTTTGCGTGGGGCGAGTCTATGCTGCAGTTCCCGGAAGAGGCTCATCACAAAAGCGCAGCTCAGGTTATTCAGGCTTTGAATGGGATTAGTATTCTCGATTTTATGTATAACCGTAAAGATGTTGATAAGAAAAGAATCGGTGTAAATGGTGGTTCTGGTGGTGGTTCCCAGACAGTACTTCTTTCTGTTCTCGATCAGAGATACACAGCCCTTTGTCCGGTTGTAAGTCTGTCGTCTCACTTTGACGGTGGATGTCCTTGTGAAAGCGGATTACCAATTTTCTATTCTTGCGGAGGAACTGTTGCTGCTGAACTAGCCGCTACAAATGCTCCGAAACCAATGTTGATTGTATCCGACGGACAAGATTGGACAAGTACCGTACCAATTCTTGAATTTCCATATATCAAACGCATTTATGACTTTTACAGCGCAGCAGATAAAGTAACAAACGTTCATCTGCCATCCGAAGGACACGATTTTGGCACAAATAAAAGAAACGCTGTTTATAATTTCTTTGCCGATGCATTCAATCTGAAAAAACAAATGCTAGATGAAAGCAAAGTAACAATAGAACAGAAAGAGAACATGTATAGCTTTGGAGAAAAAGGAGAAAAGCTTCCAAAGAATGCTATGCGCTCTTTTGAAGAACTGGAAAAACTTCTGAATACACTGAAGTAATCTCTTTTTCTTCATTAAATAACCAACAACAAATGAATCGTAAAAATACATATTTCAGTCGTCACCGATTTCTTATCCTGTTTTCATCTCTGTTTCTGTCTCTTTATGCAGAAGCGGCAGGATACAAATTGTGGTATGATAAACCGGCTTCTGTATGGACTGAAGCTTTGCCTTTAGGAAATGGTCGTTTAGGTGCAATGGTTTACGGAACTCCTTCTGTAGAGCAGATTCAGCTAAACGAAGAAACTATATGGGCCGGTCGTCCTAATAACAATGCAAATCCGGAAGCTTTGCAATATATACCAAAGGTCAGAGAACTTGTTTTTGCAGGTAAATATCTGGAAGCTCAGACATTGGCTACTGAAAAGGTTATGGCTAATACAAATTCCGGTATGCCATATCAAACATTTGGAGATTTGCGCATTGCTTTTCCGGGACACACTCGTTATACAGATTATTACAGAGAACTAAGTCTTGATTCTGCCCGTGCACTTGTTTCCTATAAAGTGGATGGTGTTCGTTATAAAAGAGAGATGATAACTTCATTTCCAGACCAGGTTATAATGATTCGCTTATCAGCCGATGCTGCAAAGAAAATAACTTTTAATGCATTCTTTACTTCTCCTCATCAGGATGTTGTTGTAGATACAGAAGGAAACAGTGTAACCCTTTCGGGTGTATCTTCATGGCATGAAGGACTAAAAGGAAAAGTAGAGTTTCAGGGGAGACTGACAGTTAAGGCTGTTAATGGAAAAGTACAGTATAAAGACGGAACCGTAACTGTTGAAGGTGCTGATGAAGCAACTTTGTATGTTTCAATAGGAACTAATTTTGTAAATTACAAAGATATATCCGGCAATTCTGCAGAGCGGGCAAAGAGTTTTCTTGAGAAGGCACTGAACAGAGATTATGCAACATCGTTCAAAGAACATGTTTCTATCTTTAAAAAGTACATGGACAGGGTTTCTCTTTATCTTGGAGAAAACAAACAAGACGGAATAACTACCGATAAAAGGATAGAAAACTTTGCACAGACAAACGATGCTCATTTGGTGGCAACTTATTTTCAATTCGGACGTTACCTGTTGATTTCTTCTTCACAACCAGGCGGACAACCGGCCAATCTTCAGGGAATCTGGAACGATAAACTATTGCCTTCATGGGATAGCAAGTATACTTGCAATATCAATGTTGAAATGAATTACTGGCCATCTGAAGTGGCCAACCTCACAGAACTGAATGAACCATTGTTTAACATGGTAAAAGAAGTTTCTGAAAGTGGTAAGGAAACAGCTAAAGTAATGTATGGTGCCGACGGGTGGGTATTGCATCATAATACAGATATCTGGAGAGTAACGGGTGCTTTGGATAAAGCGCCTTCGGGTATGTGGCCTTCTGGTGGAGCATGGTTATGCCGCCATCTTTGGGAACACTATCTGTATACCGGGGATATAAAATTTCTGAAAGAGATATATCCTATCATGAAAGGCGCAGCTGTATTTTTTGACCAGACTATGGTTAAGGAACCATCACATAGCTGGTTGGTTGTTTGTCCTTCCAACTCTCCTGAAAATGTTCATGCCGGAAGTAATGGAGAAGCAACTACTGCTGCAGGTTGTACAATGGATAATCAATTAATCTTCGATCTTTGGAACGAAATTATTTCAGCTTCACGCTTATTGGGTGTTGATGCTGATTTCGCATCTCATCTGAAACAAAGACTGAATGAAATGCCACCAATGCAAGTTGGCCGTTGGGGACAATTGCAGGAATGGATGAACGATTGGGATGATCCGCAGGATATTCATCGTCATGTATCACATCTTTACGGATTATTCCCAAGTAATCAGATATCTCCTTACCGAACGCCTGAATTATTTGAAGCAGCTCGCACATCATTGATTCATCGTGGAGATCCATCTACTGGATGGTCAATGGGATGGAAGGTTTGCTTATGGGCTCGTTTACTCGATGGAGATCATGCATATAAGTTAATTACTAACCAACTTTCTTTGGTTCGCAATGAAAAGAAAAAGGGAGGTACTTATCCAAACTTGTTCGATGCTCATCCACCTTTCCAGATTGATGGAAACTTTGGTTGTGCTACCGGAATTGCAGAGATGTTAATGCAGAGTTATGACGGTTTTATTTATCTACTCCCGGCGTTGCCTTCATTATGGAAAGAAGGGCACATAAACGGACTGATTGCTCGCGGTGGATTTGAATTGAATATCAGTTGGAAAAACGGAGAGGTTGATCGTGTTGTAATAAAGTCTCATCTTGGAGGAAATTGTCGCTTGCGCTCACTCACTCCGCTTAAAGGAAACGGTCTGTCGAAAGCCAAAGGTGAAAACCCGAATGCACTTTATGCAGTACCTACTGTATCTAAACCATTGGTTCACGACTCTTCAAAACTTGCAGGAATAAGTATAAAGAACACTTATCTGTATGATTTGAAAACAAAAGCAGGAAAAGAATACATAATCTATAAAAAATAAAGAATAATGATGAAAAGAAACAAGATCATTGCATTGGCATGTTTGTTCCTTTTAGGAGTTTCTGGCACTATGAAAGCACAGAAAAACGAACCTAAAACTTACATCCCATGGGCTAATGGAAAGTTGGTTGTTGATGAAAGCGGACGTTATTTGAAACAGGCTAATGGTGCTCCGTTCTTCTGGTTAGGTGATACAGGCTGGCTTATGCCTGCACGTCTTGATCGTGATGAAGTGGAATATTATCTTGAACAATGCAGCAAGAAAGGCTTTAATATGGTTCAGATTATGTTAATGCATACTATTCCTGAGATCAATACTTATGGTCAATGGGCTTTACCTGATGGATTTAATTTTAAGAACATCGATAAAAAAGGTGTTTACGGATATTGGGACCATATAGATTATATTGTTCGTACTGCTGAGAAGAAAGGTATTTATATTGGTATGGTGTGTCTTTGGGGAACTCCTGTTCAGAAAGGACTGGTAACAGAAAAAGATGCGCAGGTTTATGGCAAATTCCTGGCAGATCGCTATAAGAATAATCCTAATATTGTTTGGTTTATCGGAGGAGATATTCGTGGTGATGTGAAGCCAACTGTATGGAATACACTTGCCAATTCTATAAAAACTAATGATGAAAATCACCTGATGACTTTCCACCCAAGAGGAAGAACAACTTCTGCTGTTTGGTTTAATAATGAAAAGTGGTTAGACTTTAATATGTTCCAGTCAGGTCACCGTCGTTACGGTCAACGATTTGGCGATGGAGATTATACCATTCAGGAAAATACAGAAGAGGATAACTGGAGATATGTAGAAAAAAGCTTTGCTATGAAGCCTTTGAAGCCAACTATTGATGGTGAACCTGTTTACGAAGAAATTCCTCAGGGGTTGCATGATACCACACAACCTTTATGGAATGCTAATGATATTCGTCGTTATGCATACTGGTCGGTTTTTGCCGGTTCATTCGGACATACTTACGGACATAATTCAATTATGCAGATGTTGAAGAATGGAGTAGGGGGAGCTTACGGTGCAACAAAACCATGGTATGATGCATTGAAAGATCCTGGAATGAACCAGATGAAATATCTGAAAAACCTGATGCTTACTTTACCATACTTTGATAGAGTACCAGATCAGACTGTTGTTGCCGGAACAAATGGTGAACTTTACGAAAGAGTTATAGCTACTCGTGGTAATGATTACCTTATGGCTTACAACTATACTAATCGCCCGGTACAAATAGACCTTACAAAAATTTCGGGTGCGAAGAAGAAAGTATGGTGGTATAATCCTTCAAACGGAGAATTGCAGTATGCAGGTGAGTTTGATAATAAAGTAACCGAATTTATTGAAGATAGCGGTTATCGTGCAGGAAATGATCGCGTCTTGATTGCGGTTGATTCTTCTAAGGATTATATTAAGCAAGATTGGGCATCTCTTCCAGATGCACAACAAAAATGGAATAAAAAATAAATAACCAGATAACAATGCCGAAGAAAAAAATCTTTTTGTTACTCGTTTGTCTGCTTTCTCTGAAAGTTGCAGCTTATGCTGGAGTAAGCATAAACAGTCTGCGTTGCGAGATGCTGAACAATCCTGTGGGAATTGATACAGAATCTCCACGGATAAGCTGGCGCATTTCTTCTTCCGATAGAGGGGTGACTCAGCTTTCTTACCAGATATTAGTTGCCTCGTCGCTGCAAAAACTAAATGCCGGTGAAGGAGATGTATGGAACTCCGGCATTGTTAAGTCTTCCCAGTCTCAATGGGTGAGTTATGCAGGACAGTCATTAAAAAGTAATGGCCGTTATTTCTGGAAAGTAAAGGTTACTACCAATGCAGGAGAATCTTCCTGGAGTGAATCTGCTCAATGGAGCATGGGATTACTTTCACAGAATGACTGGAAAGCTCAGTGGATTGGTTTGGATAAACTGATGCCATGGGATTCCGATACTCAGTTTTCACGCATGTCTGCCCGTTATCTTCGTAAGGAGTTTACTCCAAAGAAAAAAGTAGCACATGCCACAGTTCATATTTCCGGTTTAGGATTATATGAATTGTATATCAATGGTCAGAAAGTTGGCGACCGTGTTCTTGCACCTGCACCAACCGATTACAGAAAAACTACTCTTTATAATAGTTACGACGTTACAGCTTTGTTGAAAGATAAGGCAAATGCAATGGGTGTTACTCTTGGTAACGGACGTTTCTATACCATGCGTCAGAATTTCAAGAACTATAAAATCCCTACATTTGGTTTTCCAAAAGTACGTCTGGTACTTATAATGGAATATACTGACGGATCAAAAGATGTAATTGGAAGTGATACTTCATGGAAAATTAATGCCGATGGTCCTATCCGTAGCAATAACGAATATGACGGTGAGGTGTATGATGCCCGCAAAGAGCTTGGTAACTGGACAGAACCGGGATTCAATGATTCTTCATGGGAATCGGCACAACGTGTAACCCTTCCTTCCGGAATGCTTCGTGCTGAAATGACTGCAGGAATGAAGGTTGTAGATAAAATCCACCCTGTTTCTATCACAGAACTTCCCGGCAAGAAATATATTCTCGACATGGGACAAAATATGGCCGGATGGTTAAGAATAAAAGTGAAAGGCAATGCCGGTGATACTATCCGCCTTCGTTTTGCTGAAGTTCTTCAGAAGAACGGCGAACTTTATATGGAACCTCTCAGAGATGCAAAGGTTACTAATCTTTATATTCTGAAAGGACAAGGAACAGAAGAGTGGGCACCTAAATTTGTATATAATGGTTTCCGCTATGTAGAGATAACCGGATACAAATACAAACCTTCATTAGATCAGTTTGTTGGTGAAGTTGTTAATGATGAAATGGAAACACTCGGTTCATTCAGCTGTACTGATCCTATCATTAATCAGATATACAAAAATGCTTTCTGGGGAATTCGTAGCAATTACAAAGGAATGCCTGTTGACTGTCCGCAGAGAAACGAACGTCAGCCTTGGTTGGGCGACCGCGCTGTAGGCTCTCTTGGCGAAAGCTTTGTAATGGAAAACGGACAGCTTTACAGTAAGTGGATGGACGATATCCGCGATGCACAACGTGAAGATGGTTGTATTCCAGATGTGGCACCTTCTTATCTGAACTATTACACAGATAATATAACATGGCCTTCCGTATTCCTTTTATCATCTGATATGGTTTATTCACAGTTTGGAAATGTGCAACCTATCGTGAAGAACTATGATGCTATGAAGAAATGGATGGATCACATGAAGAAGGAATACCTGAGAGAGGGTATTATGACTCGTGATGAATATGGCGACTGGTGTGTTCCACCTGAATCTCCTGAATTGATTCACTCAAAAGACCCGAAGCGCCAGACAGATGGCCTTTTGGTTTCTACAGCTTATTACTATAAAATGCTTGCTTTGATGAGTAAGTTTGCAACATTGCAAAATAAGACTGAAGATGCAAAAGAGTTTGATGCAATTGCTGCCAATGTAAAAGATGCTTTCAACAAGAAATATTTCAATACAGATAGCTTGTTCTACGGAAATAACTCGGCAACATCCAACTTGCTTCCATTAGCATTTGGTATGGTTCCTGATAATATGGTAGAAAAAGTAAGCAAGCAGATTGTTGATAAGGTGATGAATGATAGCAAAGGACATATATGTACCGGATTAGTAGGTTCGCAATGGATTATGCGTGAATTGTGCAAGATGGGACGTGCTGATGTTGCATATCTGCTGGCTTCAAACGATACATACCCAAGCTGGGGATATATGGTTAAAAAGGGAGCGACTACAATCTGGGAGTTATGGAACGGTGATACTGCCGGACCAAAGATGAACTCAAAGAATCACGTAATGCTTCTTGGCGATTTGATTCCATTCTTCTACGAGAATATGGCCGGAATCAAAACCGATGAAAAGGAAGCCGGTTTTAAGAAAATTATCATGAAGCCTAATTTCGAGATTCAGGATTTGAGTGATGTTGATGCTTCTTATATGACTCCTTACGGAAAAGTAGTGAGCAAATGGAAAAAGAATCTGAAACATCTGGATTGGAATATCACTATTCCTGCCAATGCAACTGCCATAGTTTACTTACCTTCGGATAAATCAATGATAAAAGAGGGTGGTATTCCTGTTGCGAAAGCCAAAGGTGTGAAATACCTTGGCAAAGAAGGAAACTTTACTTGTTGGGAAGTTGGTTCGGGTGACTATTCATTCAGTGTTGATATGAATGTAGGTTTAGGTGCATGGAGAAAAGGAATTGTAGAAGATGAGTTCCTTTACGAAAAAGCTTCTTTCCCATCAGCACATGCTGCTACAATAGCCGACACTCCAACCGGACTTGTTGCTTCATTCTTTGGAGGAACAAAGGAAGGAAATCCTGATGTTTGCATCTGGGTATGCAGAAAAACAGCCGAAGGATGGACTATTCCTCAAAAAGTGGCCGATGGTATAATGAGCGATACTTTGCGTAAGGCATGCTATAACCCGGTACTTTTTCAGGTACCCGGTGGCGAACTATTGTTATTCTTTAAGATAGGAAAGAGTGTGGGCGACTGGACCGGTTACCTTATTCGCTCTTTCGATGGAGGAAAAACATGGACTCAACGCGAAGAGTTGCCGAAGAATATCCTTGGACCAATTAAAAACAAACCCGTAATGATTGGTAATAAGTTAGTTTGTCCTACAAGTACTGAAAAGAATGGTTGGAAAGTTCACTTTGAGTTTACAGAAGATAAAGGAAAGACATGGCGCGAAACACAACCTATCAATGATGGAAAGACAATCAATGCCATTCAGCCAAGTATCATATTCCATAAAGATGGATCGTTACAGATTCTTTGTCGCTCTCTAAATGGTGCAATAGCCGATGCATGGTCGAAAGATGGAGGTGAGACTTGGAGTGAGATGAAACTGATTGATCTTCCTAACAATAACTCGGGTACAGATGCAGTTACATTGAAAGATGGCCGTCAGGTATTGATTTATAATCATGTTAAAACACCTAAAGGAGCAAAGAAAGGTGCACGTACACCTTTAAATATTGCTGTATCAAAAGACGGAAAGAAATGGTTTGCTTCACTCATTCTTGAAGATTCACCTATTGGTCAATACTCTTATCCTTCAATAATACAAGGTAACGACGGTTATATTCATGCTATTTATACCTGGAGACGCCAGCGTATTAAATACATGAAGATTGATCCTAAGCAGTTAAAAGAAGTGCCTATTGTCAATGGACAATGGCCTGATTTGAAAAAGTAGTCTTGTTTGTTAAATCCTTTTTGCGTAAAAGGAACGAATATAAGCATTAAGGCATCGCTCAAATAATTTTTGAACGATGCCTTAATGCTTTTTTTAATGGACATAATCTTGTTTTATAAATCCAGAAACCGAGTACAACTAGTTAAACGTCCCGTCATGTTAATACAACAGTATATATGTGAAAATATACCATTGTTAAAATAAAACATAAATGTTTTACCAGTAGTTATTAACTAACAAAAGAATGAAAAACAAGAAAGAAAAAGTGTGTCCACCAATGGACGTCTTGGGTTATCGTTTTAGACGTACCCATTTGGTTTTTGGACTATCGGCAGTTCTATGTATGTCTGCATTGCCTTCAACTTATGCAGGAAATTCGCAAAATAGTGTGAGCACGCTTCAGACTATTACACAAGCTAAAACAATCAAAGGAAAAGTAGTTGATGAGAAAACAGGAGAAACACTGACAGGGGTTTCTGTATTAGTAAAAGGTACTACCGTAGGTGCTATTACTGATATTGATGGAAACTTTACCTTAAACTTACCCTCCGGCAAGAATCTTATAGCTTTAACTTACATTGGTTATAAAGCTATGACTGTTACAGTAGGTAACGGTAAGGATTTGGAGATTAAGATGGAACCGGTTACACTAAATCTTGATGAGGTTGTGGTAATTGGTTATGGAACAATGAAAAAGCGTGATTTAACCGGAGCTATTACTTCCATAAAGTCAGCTGATATTACAGTTGCTCCAACAAGTAACGCTATGGAAGCACTACAAGGTAAGGTTGCCGGTTTGGATATTGTTAAGTCATCCGGTCAGGCAGGTGCTGACGTAAATATCCAGTTGCGTGGTACCCGTTCAATTTATGGAGATAACTCTCCGTTATTTATTATTGACGGTATTGCAGGAAGTTACAATCAGATAAATCCTTCAGACATCGAATCTATTGAGGTGCTAAAAGATGCATCATCAACAGCTATTTATGGTTCTGCTGGAGCCAATGGTGTTGTTATAATCACTACAAAGAAAGGGGTTCAGGGTAAAACTACAGTAAATCTTGATGCTTATGTCGGAGTATCCGGTTTTGCAAAATATCCATCGGGAATGACTGGTGATGAATATATGAATCTTAAAAGAGAAGCATATAGAGGAGCGCATGGCTCTTATCCTGAGTTTACATCATCCATTTTTACAGATCCTAAAGTGCAAAGTGCTTATGATAATGGACAATGGATTGATTTCGTAGACGAAGTGATAGGTAAAGCATCAATCAATCAGAATTATAATTTATCAATAACCGGAGGTACTGATAAGACTCAGGTATTTGCATCTATAAACTATAATGATGAGCAAGGCTTACTTAAAGGTGATGATCGTTTACGTTATGGCTTGAGACTTAATTTAGATCAAAAGCTTTCTAGCTGGGCAAAGGCAGGATTCAACACAAACATTACATATACAGATCAGAATAAACGTAACCAAAGTGTATTTGTCAATGCTTTGACTTTTGTTCCACTTGGAGAGGCATATAATGAAGATGGCTCAATTAATCCGGAATATCTTACAGGACAACAGAACCCTATGTCGGATGAAATTGATGGTCAATATGTAAATAATACCAGAGGTACAAACATTACTGCAAACGGAACTTTGGAGCTTACTCCGGTAAAAGGTATTTCTTTCAAATCAGTATTGGGAACAACTATTAATAATTCACGTACAGGAATGTTCTTTGGTCCGCTGTCTATAGCTAATATTACAGCCGGATATAACAAACCTTTGGCTTCTATTGCCAACAATGCTACTTACGGTTATAAGTGGGAGAACATCTTAAACTATAACTTTAAAATAGCAAAAGATCATGAATTTGGGCTGACAGGTGTTACTTCCTGGTCTAAAAACCAAACAGAATACACTTATGCTGCAGCTCAGGGACAACAATTAACCAGTCAGTCTTTCTGGAAACTGTCAGCAGGTACACAGAAGCAAAGTCTGGATTCCGATTTCAAACAAACACAGTCTATGTCATATGCTGCACGTTTGAACTATAACTTCAAAGGACGTTATATCGTTACTTTGTCTAATCGTTGGGATGGTGTATCTCATTTAGCAGTTGGTAGTAAGTGGGATTCATTCCCCGCAGCAGCTTTTGCATGGCGCATCAGCGACGAGTCTTTCATGGAAAAAAGCCAGGACTGGTTGTCTAACCTGAAGTTAAGAATAGGTTACGGTATTACAGGTAACTCTGGTGGTATGGGAGCTTATTCTTCTAACACAGCAGTATATACATTCCTTAATCCGGTAGTATTTGGATCTAAGGCATACCCTGTTGTACAGTTTAGTGCACCTTACGGTAATCCATCAATTGGCTGGGAAAAATCATATAATACAAACATTGGTGTTGATGCAAGCTTCCTGAATGGACGTATTAATCTTGCCGTTGACTTGTCTAATACAAATACAAAAGGTTTGTTGTTTAAACGTACTTTGCCTATTACCGCTGGTGTAACAATGTGGGGCTCTCCAATCAATACATGGCAGAATATTGGTGAAACCAATAACAAGAACCTTGAAGTGATGCTTAATACACAGAATATTGTTTCAAAGGATTTCACATGGTCTACTGTTACTACTTTAACAGTTAACAAAGAAAAGATTGTGAAGTTACCTGATGGAGACATTATTGCAGAATCATTATTCAAAGGAAAACCAATCAGAGCATTCTATAATTATAAATACTTAGGAATATGGTCTGAAGCAGAAACCGATGAGGCTAAATTGTACGGTTGTGTTCCGGGTGATATAAAACTGGATACCAATCCTATCATAACCAAAGATGCAAACGGAAACGATGTTAGTGATAACGGTGTTCATAAATACAGCGAAAAAGACAAGATGTATTTAGGCTCAAAGAATCCTGACTGGTACTTAGGTTTCCAGAATAACTTTACATACCGTAATTTCGACGCTAGCATTTTTATGATGGCTCGTTGCGGACAGATGTTACAGAGCGATTTGATAACAAGATACAATCCAACTACCAGTCTCGAAAATTCTCCTTCAGGCATTAGTTACTGGACTCCTGAGAACCAGGGTGCATATTTGCCTCGTCCGGGAATTCACAGTTCAACATCACAGTATTATGGCTGGGGTTCTTTAGCTCTCAGAGATGGTTCTTTTATCAAGATTAAGAATATTACATTAGGTTATACTTTACCAAAATCTTTATTGAAGAGTGCACACATGGAGAAACTTCGCGTATATGCAACAGCATATAACCCATTTATTTTTGCATTCGACAAACAAATGAAAGGACAGGATCCTGAACGTGAAGGATCTGACAATTTCCCTTTGACAAAAGAATTTGTATTTGGTGTAAATGTAACATTCTAAAATTAAGTAAAACATGAAATTCAATAAGCTTAATAAATATAATAAAATCTTGCTGTCAACTATCCTTGCGGCAAGTGTGGGGGTCTCATCTTGTTCTTTAGATGAAGTAAACCCTTCTGGTTCTACCATGAATATTCTGATATCTCAGAAAGCAGGTTACCAACAAGCTATCAATAACTGTTATTTCAGTCTTCAACGTTATTTCTATGGTAAGAACGGAATGATGTTCCTTACTGAAGCAGGAACCGACCTTTGGACTTCCCGTCAGAATGCAAAAACCTACGAAGGTTATTTCAAATATGGTCAAGGAGCGCAGATCTCATTAAATAATGCAAAAGATCAGTGGAATGGTGCTTATGATGGTATTGGAGCATGTAACCTGTGTATTGAAAGTGTAGACAACGTAACAGATTTTACCAGCACAGATGAAAAGAATGCTTTAGTAGCAGAAGCTCATTATATGAGAGCACTTTACTATTATTTTCTGGTAGAACAGTTTGGTGCTGTAACTTTGAACACAACATTACCTTCAGGTGTAGATTTATCTCCAACAAAAACAGAACCGCTTGAAATATATAAAACAACCATTATCCCTGATCTTGAGTTTGCTGCTAAGTGGCTTCCAATATCTCGTCCAGGCGAAGAAGGTAGAGCATTGCGTAAATCTGCAATGGGACTTTTAGCAAAAGCTTGCTTGCAGACAAAAGAATATGGTTCAACAGAATATATTCAGAAAGCGCTTGATACCAGTAAAGAATTGATAGCCGACTGTGAATCAGGTGGTGCAAAGTATGCTACTTATATGTATCCTACCATTAATCAGGTATTTGCAAATGCAAACAACCTGGAGAATAAGGAATCATTATATTCTGTAGCTTTCTCACAGGCCGGAGGTAGTACAAACTTATGGCAACACAATCAGGATTACCAGTTATTCTATGGAAATGTAGCCAAATTCCCGGCTGTTCTTTACAAAGGACATGAAACAGAAATAGGACGTTATTCTGATGGTTTGTTTATGCCTTCTAAATATTTGCTGGATGTCTTTGTTAATAAAGATAATACTCTAGACCCTCGTTATGCTGTATTCTTCCAGACAGAGTGGACTGCAAACAATGCATATCTGTGGACTGCAGATAACCTGAAGATGTATGACCGTACATCAAGTGTTACTTCTTCATCAAAAGTGAACGTAGGTGACGTGGCTATTAAAATTGTTCGTCCTCAGGAAGCTGCATACAGTGATCTTGCATCAAAGAAACTAACTGTTCCTTACCTGATTATTGATTACAAAGATTTGTATAATGATGATATGACTGTGAAGATGACGTATACTCGTCTGAACGATGGATCAACAGTTGAGAATCCGTTCTACTTCTTCTATCCATCACTCAATAAATTCAACTCAAGCAACTTTACTGTAATCAGTGCTTCAAAGAACCGTTTCGCATGTGATGCTTCGGCAATAACAATGCGTATGGCTGAAATATACCTGATAGCAGCCGAAGCTGATTTGTATCTCAATGCAGGTTCGGGATCTGCAGCATATATCAATAAAGTACGTAAAAGAGCTGGTGCAGCCGATATTCAAGGTAGTGTCACTATTCAGACAATCCTTGATGAACGTGCAAGAGAGTTGGCCGGAGAGTACACTCGTTTCTATGATTTGAAGCGTACAGGTAAGTTGAGTAAGGCTTATCTTACTGAAACAAATCCTGATGTTGGAGCTTACTTCAATGACGATTACTATAAAGTTCGTCCAATTCCACAATCATTTACTGATGTGATAAAGAATGGCGCTGAATATCAGAATCCAGGATATTAGGATTATCTGAGAATTAAATTGAAAAAGTCCGGGTCTTGTGGATTAGACCTGGACTTTTTTTATTTCAATCTATAAATAATATTTTAAGGACTTAAATTGAAAAATAACTAATTTATTATACTATTTTTATCATTCATTTACTAAAACATAGCACTGATCTAAATTGTTAAGCATACAAAGGTATAAAACGTTATATGGTTAGCTTTGGACAGTACGAGGTGTCAGATCATAATTATTGATTAAAAGGATGAATTATGTTCTTAGAATACTTTTTTGAAAGCTCAGCTATATCATTCCCATCTTCGGTAGCTATAGAGGAAGGAGCTACCAGATATACCTATATTGAAGCCGATAAAGCTGCCAATAAATTAGCCCATTTTTTAAAATCGAAGGATATTGGTCCGGAAGATAAAGTTGTTATCTTATTGCCTCGTATAGCAGAGGTACCTATTGCCATGCTTGCTGTTTTGAAAGCCGGTGCAGCCTATATTCCTCTCGATCCTGAGATTCCGGGTGAAAGAGTTAATTTCATAATGCAGGATGCAGGTGCCAAACTAATTATCACATCAGATGTTATTCTTGACCGGATAGGGACACAACTCAATTCGCATCTCATATTCAATTTGGATAAGCAATTCACTGAAATAGATACTTTTCCGGATGTTAAACCTGAAGTGTCCAACCGATTACCCAACAATCTGTGCTATATTATTTATACTTCCGGAACAACCGGACAACCTAAAGGTGTTTTACTGGAGCACCGAAATGCAGCTAACTATATTTTAGCGGCGCAGAAAATTTATCCTATTAATAATGCCGACAGAGCCTTGCAGGGCTTTTCTGTGTCTTTTGATGCATCAGTAGAAGAAATTTGGGTACCATTCTCTGTGGGTGCTACGCTGGTGATAGGAACTTTTGATATAATGAGGTCGGGAGATAGATTTGCTTCGAAGCTTAATCAACTGGGCATAACTTTCTTGTCGTGTGCTCCCACATTGCTTTCAATGGTGAAAGAAGATATTTCCGGACTGAAAATCCTGATTTTCGGAGGTGAAGTCTGTTCAAAAGATATCGCTGCCCGATGGTGCAAACCCGGACGAATTGTTTATAATACCTATGGACCTACGGAAGGAACGGTTATTGCCACTTATTCAATATTAAAACCTTATGGTGAAGTAACAATTGGCCGTCCGCTGGATGGATATGACGTGCTGTTGGTTAATGAACAACTGGAGCTAGTAGCCGATGGCGAAGAAGGAGAGATCCTTATTGGTGGCGAAAGTGTGGCACGTGGATACCTGAACAGAGAAGAACTGACAGCCCGAAAGTTTCTAACTACAGATAAATTCAAAGGAACAGAAGAAAGATATTACCGTACAGGCGACCTTGCGAAATATTCTCCCGAAGGTGAAATTATTTTTCTTGGAAGAGCAGATGCACAGGTTAAGGTCAGAGGTTTCCGTGTGGAGCTTGCCGAAATTGAAGGTCTGCTGATGAAATGTGAAGGTGTTCAGGCAGCTGCCGTGGCGCTCGATTCTACAACCCAACAACTTGCGGCCTATGTAGTACTGCAACAGGGAAAAGAAATAAACCGGGATGATATAGCCAAACTACTCAGACAGACTCTTCCGTATTACATGATACCTTCTACGCTCGATATCATTGATAGTCTGCCAATGACACCTAGTCAGAAGATTGACCGTAAACGTTTGCCTGATCCTCAGTTGCCATTAACATATTCATCCGATAAGAATATAATCCCTCCATCAACGCAACTCGAGATAGAGATGGTTAAAGTAATAGCCCGAAATATTCAACGGGATGATATTTCTATGAGTGATAATTTCTTTGATGATCTGGGTGGGCATTCACTTCTTGCGGCAATTGTTGTGTCCGAAATGCGCGAACTGAAGATGTTCGAGAATATGTCTGTAGTCGATGTATATAAACATCCCATATTGTCTGATCTGGCAAGTGAACTGGAAAAGAAACGTCCGGTCGAAAAGGAAGATCCTCCCAAAGAACGAGATATTTATAAACCTTCTAAGCTAGTTTATTATACCTGTTCATTCTTTCAGGGAATATCACTTCTATTTCTGATACTGCTTTTTGGTATGGAATGGTTAGGCCCTTTCTTTGTGTACTCTTACTATTACCAGGCCGAAAGTGGAGTAGCCTATTCATTGCTTATGAGTTTGCTTATGTATTTTACTATATTACCAGTGTTGTCAGCATTTGCAATAGTTTTCAAATGGATAGTTATCGGACGGTTCAAGCCTGGAAAGTATAAATTATGGGGCAGTTATTACTTCAGATTCTGGCTTGTGGATAAAGTGATCAATATCTGTCCTACAACTTATTTCACCGGAACTTATGTATTGAATATATTCTATAGATTATTAGGAGCAAAGATAGGTAAGAATACATACATAAATACCTCAGCCATATCAGTGTTTGATTTGTTCAGTGTTGGCAATAATGTGAGTATATGTACCGACACTCATTTACGTGGCTATTCCATTGCGGACGGATACCTCAACATTGGTACCATTGAACTAGAAGATAAAGTCTTTATCGGTACAAGGTGTTGCGTTGCTCATAATACGAAGATGTGCAAAAATAGTTCTCTGGAAGATCTTTCTTTGGTACCTGAAGGATGCATAGTTCCTGAAAATGAGCATTGGAACGGATCACCGGCAATAAAGAGCGGAATAAATAAACAGAAAGACAGTATCAGATTGTGGTCTGTAAAGTTTACCGTCCTCTCAATGATAGGAGTTTTTGTTATACCACTTATTACGATGGTGGCATATTTCCCGGGTATGATGCTTATATCGCATCTGGATTACCTGTCGGAGAAATACCATTTCCTTTGGG
Organism: uncultured Bacteroides sp.; assembly: GCF_963677945.1. NCBI lineage: Bacteria > Pseudomonadati > Bacteroidota > Bacteroidia > Bacteroidales > Bacteroidaceae > Bacteroides > uncultured Bacteroides sp. The sequence continues at coordinate 1,792,457 of NZ_OY782578.1, forward strand.
TCACAATTCTCGTGGGGTTTTCATTCGTATTATTGCTTACACTGATCATAACTATTCTGAAATGGATATTATTGGGAAGCCTGAAAGATGGTAAGTATCCGGTAAACAGTCTTTTTTATTATCGAAAATGGTTCTTTGATCAGCTGATGAAATTAAGTCTGCAGGTTATAGGAACACTATATACCACCCTTTATTTGCAGATATGGTTCAAAATGCTGGGAGTAAAAATGGGTAAACGAGTTGAGATTTCAACCGTTGAATTTATCTCTCCCGATCTGCTTGTTACCGGTGATGAGTGTTTTCTTGCCGATTCTGTGTCGGTTGGTGCTTCTCATGTAAGAAATGGTTATATAAATATAGCCAAGACCTATATAGGCAATCGTACTTTTGTAGGAAACAGTGCCGTGATTAGTCCTGATACACGCCTCGGTAGTGATGTACTTGTTGGTGTTCTTTCTAAGATGAGCGAAGAAAATCTTCCTGCCAAAGATGGAACATCGTGGTTTGGTTCTCCGGCAGTCTATCTTCCCAGGCGGGATATCAACCGTGACTTTTCAATTGAACGCACTTATAAACCTACCCGGAAACTCTTTATACAGAGATATACCATTGAATTCTTCCGTGTGGTATTACCTGCAACGCTTTTCATTCTTTATGCAGCACTTATAACTAATGTTATTTCCTATTTACAGGTTGAAAAAGACCTTGATGTACTATTCATGGTTTTCCCATTCCTTTATTTGGGGGCAGGCATATTGGGAACTTTGGTTACTGCATTACTCAAATGGGTAGTGATAGGTAAATATACTCCGGCCAAGAAGCCTTTGTGGAGCAATTATGTATGGAGAAGCGAACTGGTGACAGGTGTTTACGAAAACTTCTTGGTACTATTTTTCCTGAATGTGCTTACCGGAACACCTTTCATAAAATTCCCTCTCAGATTGCTGGGATGCAAAATAGGCAAAAGAGTATGTCTCAATACCACTCAGATAACTGAGTTCGATTTAATAAAGATTGGAGACGATTCTGCGTGCAACGATAATTGTACCTTACAAACTCACTTATTTGAAGATAGGGTAATGAAAATGTCTTATGTAGATATAGGAAAGGAATGTAGTGTAGGAGGTATGGCTGTGGTACTTTATGATTCAAAGATGGAAGACCGCTCTATTCTGGAACCATTATCCGTGTTGATGAAAAATGAAACTTTGCCGGCTGAGAACCGTTTTGTCGGAGCGCCGGCTGGTAAGGTACAATCATAGATTTATGTGTATTGAGGTTGAACATAAATAATTCAGGTAATATTTAAGTGCGCGGGCAACTATGCCTTTTTTTTGTTTTCTTACGGGGTGAAACAGAAATGCCCGCGCCTAGTAATCAGAGTGTTATCTTTGAAAGTAAAATAGTAAGACGGAAAACTGTTCCGCTTTTTACTGTTTTAAGACTGATTTCGGAGTTAAAAAGTGTTTAATACCTCTTTTTCAGCAGTTTAATTTTGTCGAAACCATGCCCACGGACCGTTTCTATGTCATACCAACGCTTAATTTCTGTGCTCGATATAGATTTATTAACAAATAACCCTTTTCGCTTGTAAGTCTGAGTTAGAATAGCACTTATTTCACCTTTCGAATAAAGCGTACTTTCATCAAACATCCTGTGGATGGACTTTCTCATAGGTCCGGAGTTCTTGATTATATTATCGTTTACCTTGTCAATAGAGCGTTCCATTGCTTTCAGGTTAAAGTCAATATTCTCGCGGATATAACTACTACCCATTTTCTCGTAACATTCGTAAAGAGTTCTGTCCTCCTTGCTGGAGATTAATCGTGACAGTAAATGCTGGTATTTTTTCTGTGATTTCTCAGCAGGATTCATTCTAAGCTTTTCTAGCGCTTCGAAACGCATAAGCAACACAGCAAAACGTCCCTTTCGGGTACGTTGACGATGCAAAGCAAGTCGATCGTCATCACTGAACAAATGTTGTTCCTGAGCTATATCCACATCAAAGAAGCGAGAACTTTTGTAAGCCTCGTAAAGATTAGAAGGGTAGGTGTAGAGTGACTTTACCTTCTCTGCCTCATAAAGATTGGCAATCAGAAAAGGATCAGGGTTTCCCTTGTCATCCAGATAAGGAAGGTAGCTGTTATTGAGCATTGCCTCTCTTAGCAGAGTACGTTCACCATCATTGGAAGTACTTTTTAAATTCTGCTTCCAACTATTGTATACTTTTCCGGCACCTTCCAGCCAACTGTCAATCTCTTTTTCGCTCTTGTAATCAAGACTGGGACGAATACTGCAGATGTGAGTAAAGCTCCGAACCCCTTTTCTGAATCTTCCGTATATCTGTATTGCTTCCGTCTTTGGATCGATAGCCGATTGCGGAGCACCGTACATATCCGAAATCATAATCACATGCGGAGCAACATCCGACATAATATCAACAGCCGAGAAGAAACGACTTGTAAAGAAGTTAAACGGCATCAGTTCGTCAATCATAGTCGACTTCTTTCTTTTACCAGCCTTCCACAGCTTAAAAGTTCCTTCCTCGCTGCAGAAAGTATAAGAATCCTGAATATCGGGAATATCAATGAACAATGAATCAATGGTATCAATAGAATTCACAAAGATACATACCCGAGATTTGTTGTTCAGCCTCAGTCGTCCCAGTAACTCAGAAAGCGATTCGCAGATATTATTTGTTGTGATAAGCTGCATCTTCTTTTTGTACTGGTAAGCAGGCTCAATGCGTAGCATCCTGAAACCATGATTTACAAATCGCTCATCATTGGCAACAATCGGAGTAGCAGAAACCATCGCTTTCGATTCGAAAAGGAAGAAATCATTCATCGGTTCGCGGATAGTATCCCGATAATCAACATCCTGCACTAGCTTCTCACACTCATCAAACAACATGAAGCATTCGCTGTACATATCAATCTGCAACGCCTCCATAGCCTCTTTTACCTTCTGAAAGCTCTCCGGAGTGGTGAGAATCTTGTAATGTTGTTTCCCGTTCTTTTCAAGGAAATCTGTTATATGTTGCACCATTACCCCTTTGTGAACAGCTAGCGTATGCTTGTGCTTCTTTGCTTTATCCACAATAACCGGCACATTTGGCTCAATGATGATAGACTTTCGTGGTGAGGTAAGTTCGCAGTAAGTAGCTCCCAGTCCCGGAAGCACCTTGTTAATTACACAATTAGTAGGAAGAGCCGCAAAACCTTCGCGCTTCAACGCATCAGTCAGATACTCCTTTTCGTGTATCTTGATAGTTCTTTCTCGTAGCATTAAATTTATTTTGATTAATAAAGGGCGCAAAGGTAACTTTATTTCTCATAATTTATACTATATGTTTTGAAAATATATAAGGTTGTTTTAGCTGATTTATCTAGTTGTTTTTTTATTTATTGGCGGGAGATTTTTGGAGGGTGGGGGTTGTTTCGCTCGGGGGGAGGTGATATAAATTTTGACTGGTTTATAATTATATAAATCAAATATAAATTGAGAATCATGTATTTTTCTTCTCGAAATATTTTTTATCTTTATCAGAATCAGTAACTTTACTGAAGTTATAAAAATTATTAAATACTAAAAATTAAAGATATAATGTAATAGTACTAAATTTAATTTTAGTATTAATTATTTTTAAAAAAGAGGCGTACAATTGAGCTTTTTTGCAAAAAATATGTATATTATAATACTTAGCTACAAAGATTTTTTTAAGTGAGTCTTTAAATCTTGGGAATGTAGATTATGAATTAGAAGAATGGTAGTATGAATAAAATAAAGAAAGAAATTGTTTTAGAAAATGGTGATAAAGTACTGGCTCAAACTCCAATTATTATATCGGCAAGTCGTTCGACTGATATTCCTGCATTTTATTGTGATTGGTTCTTTCATCGTTTGGATGTAGGATATTCCGCATGGAAAAATCCATTTAATGGAGTTAAGAGTTATGTGTCGTATCAAGAGACTCGCTTAATTGTTTTTTGGTCTAAAAACCCAAGGCCTCTTCTTAATTACCTGGATAAATTAAAAGAAAAAAATATTAATTGTTATATTCAATTTACTCTTAATGACTACGTAAAAGAAGGATTGGAAAAGGGAGTCCCTTCACTAGAAAATCGAATAGAAACATTTATAGATTTAGTTTCAAAACTTGGAAAAGGTAAGGTTATTTGGCGTTTTGATCCATTAATTTTAACGGATCAAATAACTGTTGATGAACTTCTTCTTAAAGCTAAGAATATAGGTGATCGATTATCTGGATATACAGAAAAAATGGTTTTTAGTTTTGCTGATATTGAAAATTACAATAAGGTGAAGAATAACCTAAAACGCAATAATATAAATTATTGCGAATTTAAAACGGAGGATATGTATCGTTTCTCAAAAGGAATTAGCGAGTTTAATAAAAAATGGGGGTATGAACTTGCTACCTGTGGAGAAAAAATAGATCTAGATTGCTTTGGAGTAAAACATAATAAGTGTATAGATGATAATTTAATATTGAATTTATTTTCTGAAGATTACATTTTAATGGATTCTTTAGGCTTTAAGAGAAATTTATTTGGTGAATTTGAAAAAATTAAAGATAATAAGGATAAAGGGCAGCGTCAATCCTGCGGATGTGTAGTTAGTAAAGATATAGGTGAATATAATACTTGCCCACACTTATGCGAATATTGTTATGCAAATACAAGCAAAGAAATTGCGCTAGCCAATTATAAACGAATAAAATCTAATACTAATTTATCAGAAACAATTAAAGGAGAATAATTATGGCAGACTATTATTTTAATATACCTCCAATTGATCAATTAACAGTTTATCAACAAGGTGCTTTGAAAGTAACTAATGCAATAGCTCTTTCTGGTGGCCCTGGGACTGGAAAAAGTGTAGTGTCTTTATATCGTCATATTGTACTTACTAATCAAGGAAAAAAATCTCAGTTATTGACATATACTACAACATTGTCTCAATATTTAAAAGCTTGTTGTAAAATTCTAAATGAAGTGGCTTCTAATAATGTAACAACAACCTATAAATGGGTTTGGAATCCTATATCTAGAGATGAGATTATTGTAGATGAGGCTCAGGATGTTGAAATAGAAAAGTATAAAGACTTAATAATTAATAGTCCTGTAATATCTTATGGTGCAGATGAATCACAAAGTTTATATAGAGGATCTACTTTAAGTGAACTAAAAAGCATGTTTCCTAAAAATCAATTATTTACACTTGGGAAAAATTTTAGAAATACAAAATGCATATTAAAGTTGGCTTACAGTGCTTTTCCAGATGCGAATGTTTCTTTACAAGAAATTGAGTCATGCATTTCAGAAGGTAATAGGCCTGTTTTGTTTGTTACTAATGGGGTCGCTTCCGCACAAAATACTACAATTTTAAAGATTATTGAAGGATTTGTAGGTAATGGAGAAGCTCATAATATTGCTGTACTTTGTCCTTGGGGAGAAAAAAGTGTTTTATATTTTTATAATTTAATAAAAAGTAAATTCCCAACTTGTACATATTTTTATCGAAAAAAAGGAACTGATTTTGGTTGTGAAGACATTTCTAATATACATATTACTACTTTTAAATCAGCAAAAGGATTAGAATTTGATACAGTGATTATTCCTAATTTCGATTTAGCATTTGACGATTTCTCTTCATATTATGCTCTAGACTGGAAACATTATTATGTTGGAGTAACTAGAGCTAAAACAAATTTGTATCTGATTAGTAGTAGGAATCTAGAACAAATTAATGATTGTGTTGAAGTTGAATATTTATAATAAAATGAGAACTATAAAGTATTATTTACCGATAAAAGCTGAGAATCTGGCTCATTATTTTTCAAGAGCGTTAATATGCCCTGCTAAATATATTTTTAAAAGAAATAGTGATGTACAAAGTATATATGATAACATTTTACTACTTTCTTCAAAACAAGCAATATTGGATACAGACTGTTCTTTAGAAATAGTCTTGACAAATGAAGAGATTAGTGAATTAGTACAATTGTCTATAGATTGTTGGTCATTTGCAAAGCCTTTACCTATAACAAGAATAAAAGAAATACTATTTACAAATCGAGTTTTGATGAAGAATATTATTTCTTTAATAGAAACTAATACCGCATTTGTACCAAGTAATTTATTGAAAGTCGTAAATAAATTTAATATTGCAATATTACCTAAAAATAAAGGTGTATCTCAGATAGATTGGTCTGATAAAATAAGAAGTTATAATCAGATTTTGGGAGGATTAGCATTAATGCGTTTGGTTACTAGAGATGGTATGAATTATTCTGAAAATTATTTTTCAATGCTATCAAGATATAATAATATAATTAAGAGAGAACTGAAAAATGCAAATAAAGAGATAAAAACATTGTACAGAGGTGGGTATTATGACTATTTAAATAATTGTATTACTAAGAATGTTGATGAGGTTGTTTTGGAAGATATTGCTAAAAAGGAAGGTCAAACAATTATTAGGAATAAATATACTAGGACTGTAGATCTTGAAAACTTAGATAACGCATCTTATATAATGGCTATATTAACCGGATATAAAGTTGCGGATAATGACATAGGACGAATAAATATTGATGGATTAATTATAAATCGTTTTTTAAATATAAAGAAAGGTGAAGAGGTCGCCTTTTACTATGGTTTAAATAGAGGATATTCAGTTTTTACAAAAAAATATAAAGATGTCGAATTTAAGTATTGCTTAGACTCGCTATTAGATTATTATACAATAGAAAGCTTGTATCAAAAGAATATAAATGGAGTTGATTTAAGTGCTGAATTTCCATATTTGGAAAACTGGTGCCCAAAAAAAATGAAAAAAGCAAATGTAAAGCTTGTTGTTTCCCCCAATTATATAGTATTAGATACAATAGTTCTAGATACTATAAAACCAAAAGTTGGCTCAAATGATTATTGGAAAAACTTGTGCCAAGATTTTAGAGAGAAAACTGCTCGAATAGTATTTGGTATGAATGTTGAAGATATATATAAAGAAATTGTAAATAGAGTTTCTATTGATAAGGATGCAGAAAAGACTATACCAATGGAACCAATATTTAATACGAATAATAAACATATCGTTGTCGATTCTGATTTTTATAAAAAAATAGAGGTTTTAGAAAAAGAAAATAAAGAATTGAAGATGATAATAAAAGAAAAAGAAAGTCAGATTATTAAATTGGGTAAAACAAGAGAAAAAGTCTTGATCTATAAAAAGAAAAAAACTGAAAATCTTAATAATGATATTAGTGATAAACAATTGGATTTTGATCTTCAAAAATAGTTATAATGTTTGATAAATTGATTTTAGTAGATGATTTGTTAAACTTTTTACAGGAAAATGCGGATTTCTTGTTCGAATTGTCTGATGCTACTTATGAACAACTTAAAGAGGAAAAAGACGATCTAGAAAAGTTTATTTTATTATGTCCTGATAAAATACAATCATTGGATTTTTCTGATAGTATAAATCGTGCATTTCTTTTCTTTTTGTTTGATTTATGTGAAAGATTACAATTGTCGTCTTGTTTAGAACAAATATATGTATTATTGCTAAAAAATAGTGTATATATTGGATGTCGTTTACAAGCTGCTGTTTTATTCAATATTCAAATTTCAGAAAATGGATCATATCTCTCTGTATTTGATGAAGTTTGTAAATTACTTGAAAATGCTTTAGCTAATGAAGAAGATGATGATAGAAAAATGCTGGCAACTTTTTCTAATTATTATTTGACTGTGTTGAATCGGAATAATATTTGGATTGTTAAGTTAAAATCAAAAATTCGATTAGCTAAAGATACTTATCCTTTTTTATCATCTGATTTTGTAATTAAATTACTTTCTTTTGATACATCTAAAATAGAAGAATGCATCTCTAATATTCAATCTTTAAAGGATAGCTTATTCGGGCGTCGCAGAATAGAAATAGCAAAAGCTGTAGGGAACCTATTAATTGAAGATAGTGATTATGCTAATTCTATTAAACAAATTGAAGACCTTTCATTTTCTAAATTACGTAAAGTTGCACTGGATTTAAGCTTAGGAAGTATACAACTTGATGGACGAGGTGTTAAGCCATTGACTACTGATAATGAAATGTTAGTTTATTTGAGGAACTATGGCAATATGCATTATGCCAAAATGATGTCAGCTATAGAATTATTACCTTTAAAGGAACTTGGAGAAAATGTAGAGATTATAGACTGGGGATGTGGACAGGCTTTAGCGGCAATGATTTTTTTTGAATATTGTAATGATAAAAAGCTTAATATTAGGCCAAAAGTGACATTGATTGAACCTTCTGAACTTGCTATTAGGAGAGCTTTATTGCATGTGAAAATGTTCTCTCCAGAAGCTATAGTTAAAACTGTTTGTAAATACATGGATGATCTTGTTGTCGATGATGTTTTGACAGATTCTAATTGTGTTAAAATACATTTGTTCTCAAATATACTTGATGTTGAAAGTTATTCTATAACAAAACTGGAGTCTTTGATTACTAATACACAGAAAGGACAGAATTATTTTTTGTGTGCTAGTCCATACATTAACGATTTTAAAACTAATAGAATTGACAGTTTTAAACGCTATTTTGAAGTTGATGGAACTTTTTGTTTATATGGAGAACTGGAAAATGGCAAATTAGATGATGATTATTGGTTATGTAATGAACAGTTTAAAGGTTTAATTTGTAACATACATACTAATTATGGATGCTATAAAAAATGGACTAGGGTAATTAGAACCTTCTCGGTGCAGCTTTGATTTATCTTTATAATAATATGAACTAAAACGATGTGGATTGTATCTATGTTTAGAGGCCTTTATATACATTTATTAGATATGGCTAATGAAAAATTGTATTTGTTGTGAAATCTTTGAAAGCTGATTTTTACTTTATTGCTTAATTACTATTGCATTTATATTGTACGTGAATCTATATGTTTAGTTTATAATGATGTATTTATTTCGTTGTTGTTCGTGATCATGTAAACAAAGGTGTTGAGAAAGGCACTTATTACAGCATTTTGAGGCAAGCGGGGCTTAAATAGCCCCCTCCTCTTTGTTTCTAAAATATAGGAGGTAACTATGAAAACAGTAGAAGTGATTGTAGAACATGCAGGAAAGAATTTTAGTGCTTATATAGAAGGTGCTCCAATTATTACCGTCGGTAATGATATGAGAGAGATTGAAGATAATATGAGCGAAGCTATCCAACTGTATTTGGAAGATAATCCAAATCCTGTTGAATTATTGGTTGGAGAATTTGAACTTAAGTTCAAGATTGATGCTGCTACCTTTATTAATTACTACAGTAATATATTTACGAAAGCTGCATTGAGTAGAATTACAGGAATAAATGAACGCCAGCTATGGCATTATGCGGCAGGAGTGCATAAACCTCGTAAAACTCAGCTTGAAAAGATTCAAAATGGTATTAAGGCATTGACAAAAGAGCTTCAGGCCATTAGTCTGGTATAGTTTAAATGCTGATGCATATTATAGAGAATGAAACACATACACAACCTAGAATAAATTTATAATGATGTCATCAAGTATTCAAATGTTGATTTTTTCTATTTTACTATCATGTATGGCAGTAATAGAGCTCATTGTTTTTCTTTTTACTGGTAAAGCCGATCCTCTATTTTCAGCTTTGACATTAGCTTCTGTCGTTGCATTTGTATTAGCAGTTAGAGCAAGGGTTTGGGATAAAAAGAAAATAATAGAATTAGATCAAAATAGATATTGGGTAATGTCCTTGTTAATTTTGACTATTTTGGAATGTATATTTCTTTATCTGATTTATATTTCTCAGAATGCCTACATAATGTCAATAGATGATTTTCTTGTAAAATGGATAAAGCCTTTTGTTTTTATAATTCCTATTTGGATACTAACTTTGTATAATTTAAGAAAATAGTTATATCTAATAAAAAGACTTATTTGCATTAACCTATTAGATATAAATCATAAGAGGGGGTGTTATATATAAATCCGATTTAAGGAATTGATATTCCTTTCTAATCCTAACTGTATTGATTAGCAAATTCCCTTTTTTAAGATTTATACGTATAAATTCGGAATTTTTATTTAATTTTGTATCGCATTAAAAGCAAAAAATAAATTCTCTTATCTAACAAAAAAATCACTTTGAGATTAATGAATATTCACGAAGTTGAAAAAGAACAGATTATCTCGCTGGTGAAGCGCGAGGTTGTTCCGGCAATTGGTTGCACAGAGCCTATTTCGGTAGCGCTTTGTGTGGCTAAAGCCGCCGAAATATTGGGTACGTTTCCAGTTAAAATTGAAGCTCATCTTAGCGCAAACATTTTAAAGAATGCGATGGGCGTGGGAATTCCAGGAACAGGAATGATTGGTTTGCCAATAGCAATTGCACTTGGTGCGTTGATTGGTAAGTCTTCCTATGAACTGGAAGTCCTGAAGGATTGTACCCCCGATGATGTGGAACGAGGCAAACAGCTTATAGAACAGCAGGCCATCCACATCTCCCTAAAAGAAAATATTGAAGAAAAACTCTATATTGAAGTTGTTTGCGAAGCCGAAGGTAAGCGTTCAACTGCTATTATCTCTGGTGGACATAAAGATTTTGTTTACCTGGCTGTTGATGATAATGTTCTTCTGGATAAACGTACGGCTTCTGTTGCTGAGAAATCAGAACAAGATCCGGAACTGAACTTGCGTAAAGTTTATGATTTTGCCATGGAAACGCCTTTGGAAGAGATATCCTTTATTCTTGAAACCAAACGACTGAATATGGCTGCTGCCGAACTTGCTCTGGATGGTGATTACGGACACGGACTGGGAAAAACTCTGCAAAGTAAAATGGAACGCCACATTATGGGCGATAACACGTTTGCGCATATTCTATCATATACTTCTGCTGCTTGCGATGCTCGTATGGCAGGAGCGATGATTCCTGTAATGAGTAATTCCGGTAGTGGTAACCAGGGAATCTCGGCTACACTTCCGGTGGCGGTTTTTGCTGAAGAAAATGACAATTCGGAAGAAGAACTGATTCGTGCCTTGATGCTTAGCCATTTGACTGCAATTTATATCAAACAAAGTTTAGGCAGACTGTCTGCTCTTTGCGGGTGTGTAGTAGCGGCTACCGGTTCCAGTTGCGGTATCACTTATCTGATGGGTGGTGGTTACGAGCAGGTTTCTTTTGCCGTAAAGAATATGATTGCAAATCTAACCGGAATGATTTGCGACGGTGCTAAACCTAGTTGTGCACTAAAGGTGAGCAGTGGTGTATCTACAGCAGTTCTGTCTGCCATGCTTGCCATGCAACAGAAATGTGTTACATCCGTAGAAGGAATTATTGACGATGATGTGGACCGTAGTATCCGCAACCTGACAAGAATAGGTTCCGAGGCTATGAATGAAACCGACCAGATGGTTTTGGATATTATGACTAGCAAGTGTTGAAAATAACCGTACTAATGCCTTAAGTGCGGTATATTGTTATGTAATAAATACCGCATGAATGGTATTTACAAAAGAAAACACATATTATATCTTTGCAACATATTAAAATATTCTTTTAGAAAAGAAACGACTAAATATTTAATAAGGCAAATGGTATGAAAAAAATCTTGGAAAAAAACAGGTTGCATGGGTTATCGAATCCTGAATTCAGAACGTCAGAAGTGTTTAATTTAGAAACATTACGTTCTTCTCTATTCTCTATGTTCTCAACTTCTTCTCTCTCTTCCTCTTCTTGTATGCGAATGTGTTGTTGCATGTGCAGATAATTACTTTTCTTATTATTCTTTTCTTTCTAATAAACAACTTATTTAAAATTTAAAGTCTCGTTTTGCATTATGCAAAATGAAATATTCTTTATACGTAATAATACGTATAAGCTTTTGATATATAATTTTTTAAACTGATAATTTATGAAAAAAATTATTTTTTCACTAATATGTTTTTCCGTATTTGCTGTTATTGCAAATGCTCAGACCAGAAAAGTTACAGGAAAAGTAACTTTTGCTGAGGATGGAGAAGCAATTCCAGGAGTATCAGTCACTGTTGTAGGTACAACTTCTGGTACTATAACAGATGTAGACGGCTTTTATTCTGTAAATGTGCCATCTAAAGCTAGTCAGATATCTTTTTCATTTATAGGATATGAAAAAAATATTGTGAATGTTGCAGGTAAAAACGTATTCAATATTGCTTTAAAATCTTCAAATAGAACGCTCGATGAAATTGTAGTTGTAGCGGGAGGTATTCAACGTACAAAGAGAGAGCAGGGGTATACTGCTACAAAAATTACAGCCGAGGAATTAACCGCATCAAAACCGACTTCTATAGCTGCCGGTTTAACAGCTAAGGTTCCCGGATTACAGGTAAATGCTATATCAAGCGGTGTTAATCCAAACTTTCGTCTGGTATTAAGAGGTAACCGTTCATTGACTGGTAACAACACTGCATTGGTTGTTGTAGATAATGCTGTAGTTTCTCCTTCAGTATTAACGAATATAAACCCTGAAGATATTGAGAATATTCAGGTATTAAACGGAGCTGCCGGAGCTACATTATATGGATCGGAAGCTTCCAATGGTGTTTTACTTGTTACTACTAAAAGAGGTGAAGCCGGAAAACCTAAAATAAGGATTTCAAATACAACAACTCTTGAACAAGTAAATTTCTTGCCAAAGCTCCAAAATAAGTTTGGTCAGGGTAGTACTGCTGATGGCCAGGTCTTTGACCCGATTGAGAACCAGCAATTTGGTCCTGCATTTGATGGATCATTGCAAAAACTTGGTTATGCATTGGAAAATGGTGATCAGCAATACACTACTTATAAGGCAAAAACTGATAGGGAAGACTTCTGGGAAACTGGTGTGCAGAACCAGACTGATTTATCAATAAGTTTGGGTAATGATAAATATACTTCGTATGTGTCAGGACAGTACCTTACAAGTACAGGTACCACTCCGGGAGATAAATACAACAGAATATCTCTTCGTTTAAATAATACAAATAAAGTATTACCTAATCTAGATTTACAGTATAACGCTAATTATATTGAGAATAATTACGATATAACAAATGCTACTGCCACTATTTATAGTGAACTGTTGGAAACTCCGGCCAATATTCCGATAAAATCATATAAAGACTGGAGAAATAATAAATGGGCAAATCCTGAAGGTTGGTATAACCCTTGGTATGGGAATCCATATTGGGTTGCTGATAATTACCGTAAAGATGCAAAAAATTCCTATTTGACTGGAAAAGTCGAATTAAAATGGACTCCTTTTTCCTGGTTGTACCTCTTAAATCGTGCGTCTTTATCTAATAGATATTATACAGAGAAATCGCATACTCCTAAATACACATACAGTGAATACGGAAGTACCGTGCAGGGAAAAACGAATAAAACGGGTTCAGTATCAGATGAACAATACAATACTTCCCGATTCAACTATGATTTCCTTGTGGGAGTGAATAAATCAATCAAGGATGTTTCGCTTAATCTTATATTAGGCTGGTCGTATACCGATAACAAATCAAAAGATACCAAAGAATCAGTAACCGGACTGGTAATCCCTGGATTATATAACGTAAGCAACAGAACGGGTGTTTTAACTGGTTCTGAAGAGAATAAACATTATAGAAGCTATGGGTTGTGGGGTGATTTTGTTGCAGGATATAAGAATTATCTGTTCTTGCATCTCACAGGAAGAAATGACTGGACATCTTTGCTAGCCAAGAAGAATCGTTCTTATTTCTATCCGTCGGCCGACCTTTCTTTCATTGCCACTGATGCTTTTGATGCATTAAAGGATAATTCAGTTCTTGATTATTTGAAACTTCGTGGTGCTGTATCTAAAACTGGTAACGTGAACATTGATCCTTATGCACTATCGCCTACGTACGATTCAACTACAGGATTATCAAGTGGAACTTTCTTTACCAAAAACGGAACATTGGTTTCTGATAACTTAAAGCCCGAAATAACCAAAGGCTATGAATTTGGTACAGAATTCAGACTTTTTAAGGGAAGAATTGATGCGCAATTGAATTTCTATCATACAAGTACTACAGACCAAGCTATATATGCTTCTGTTGCTCCATCATCAGGATATAGCAATTACCTGATAAATACGGGAGAGGTTACTAATAATGGTATAGAGAGTTCATTACGGATTACTCCGGTAAGAACAAATGACTGGGAAGTAAGCGTTGGAGCAAATTACACTCATAATAAGAATCTGGTAAAATCATTGCATCCTACTCTAAAGAAGTTTGGAATTAATGGAAGTAGTGTGGTTTTTGCAGAAGAAGGACAGGAAGTAAATCAGATAATTGTTTCTGATTATGCTCGTGATGATCAGGGCCGTGTTATTGTAGATCCAAATACGGGTTATCCATCAAAAGCTGCAGATACAAAGCGTATTGGTAACACAACTCCAAAACACCGTTTAGGTCTGGACTTAAGAATTAAGTGGAAAAACTTCACATTGGCAAGCTTGTTTGAATATCGTGGTGGATTCAATGCTGCAGCCATATCGTTGGGTAGTGAACTTGACTTCTCCGGTGCTTCTGCCCGTAGTGCTTATTACAATCGCGAACGATTTGTATTCCCAAATTCATCTTATCTTGATGCATCAACAGGTACTTATGTAAAGAATACAAGCATAACAGTAGCCGATGGTGGTACAGGTTTCTGGACATCTGGTGCATATAACAGAGGCATTTATAGTAATTACGTATATAAAGCTGATTATTGGAAGTGGAGAGAGGTTTCACTTACATATCAGGTTCCAAAGTCATTCCTGAAGAAGATTCCGGCAATACAGGATGCTTCTATAAGCGTTCAGGGTCGTAATCTATTCTTGTGGACTACAAAAGCAAACGAATATACAGATCCTGATTACAGTGCAAATGACAATAATGCAATTGGTGTATCTAACTTAGAGCAAACACCTCCGACAAGATATTTCGGTGGAACTATTTCATTAACATTCTAAACGTAAAAAAGAGATGAATAAATATCTGAATATATCAAAAATAGCTGCACTATTACTTGTAGCAACATTATCTTCATGTGATTTGGATATCAATGATAATCCTAATAGTCCAACCGGGTCGGTTGTTACTCCTGACTTGATTTTGCCGGGTGCTGTAAATTCAACTGCATCAGACTTAGCAGCTTATAATAATTACGGAGCTTTTACTGCCGGATTCCAGGTTCCGGGCAAAGGTGTAAGTGGTTACGGCGATCAGTATACTTATAATTTTACGAGTACTACATATACTGCATTATGGACAGACGTATTTTCTCATTTGAAAAATTACACATCAATTATTGCTACAGCCGAAAGTGATTCGAAGTATGCTTTATATGGTGCTGCTGCTCATATCCTTAAGGTTTATAATTATGAATTGCTGGTTGATAATTATGGCGATGTTCCTTATACTGAAGGTGCAACGGGAACAGATGCTGTTTCTCCTGCTTTTGATAAAGACGAAGATGTGTATCCTGCTCTGGTGAAAGAACTGGATGCAGCAATATTAACACTAAAGGACGGAATCAGCAATGCAGGTTCGGCTAAAACATTAAGTCCGGATCCTATATTTAGTGGCAATCTTACCAAATGGATTCAGTTTGCTAACAATATTAAATTACGCTTACTGGTAAAAGCTACAGGTACTTCAATTGATTCGTTTGCTCAGTCGGCATTCAAAACGTTCTCATCAGAAGGTTTTCTGAAAGAAGATGCTTTGATTAATCCCGGATATAATGCAAGCAGTAATCAGAATCCATTCTGGACAACATTTGTCAGCTCAATTGATGGAACAATTACTTATCCGGCTCGTTTTTATTTACCATCCACATATTTGTTCGGTTTTTATAATGGTACAAAGCTGGATGATTCAAAAAGAGGAGCCTTGATATATGTTAATTTCCCCAATACACCTACAGCACAGTTGGCGAATGAAACAAATAATCCGGCAACTCCTCAATATGCCTGGGGTGGAAAGAATGATAAAGCATCGGGTATCTTTAAAGGTAGAGATGCTGGTGTGCCTGCTTTTCTTGCTTCTGAAACATACTTCTTACTTGCAGAAGCTGCTTTGACAGGTCATGAACTTGATGGAGATGCAAAAAGTAATTTCAACAAAGGTATAGCTGCATCGTTCAGTTATCTGGAAAAGGATAAAAACAATAATTTGCCTGCTGGTTCTGATCCTGATGGCGATGCTACCAAGTATATTCAGGTAAATGGTTTAAATTATCTGGCAAACTTTGATCTGGCACTTAGTCAGGATCAAAAACTGGAAGCTATTATTACCCAGAAATATATTGCTTTGAATTACATACATTCTCATGAAGCATGGAGTGAATTCAGAAGAACCACATATCCGAAAGTTAGCGGAACTGATGCAAAAACAACTTTCGTTTCTATCAGATCTCAGTCAACGCATTCGGACAGATTGCCGGTACGTCTTCTTTATCCATCAGACGAGATTAATTTAAATCCCAATACTCCAAAGCTGACAAATGCATTTTCAGATCCTATATTCTGGGATCAGAACTAGCATTAATTTAAGTAGTAATATTTAAAAGTAAGAACAATGAAAAAATATATAAGTTTTATTATTGCAGCATTTGCGCTGACGGGATTAAATTCTTGTTTGAATGATGATTCTGTCTTTGAAGATAATGGCTCAAAAGGAATAGTAGAGTTAACCCTTCCGGCAAGGACCACTTCGACTCCTTATTCCGTAACAACTACAACAATAGAAGTGAAAGATGAAGTAGAACTGCCCATTGTTGTAAATTATACAGGTATAAATGGTGCTCCGGCTGATGTTCAGGTAACATTGGCAATTGATGATGCTGCCGTGTCAAAATATGATGCAACAGGTTCAACTTTGCCTCTTCCTGCAAAGAACTATGAGTTACCTTCCTCGAATGTAGTTACTATACTTAAAGGGCAGAAGACAGCTACTTATACAATAAAGCTGAAACCAAAATTATTTGATTTGACTAAATCATATGCTTTAGGTGTTAAAATAGCAAGTACAACTGCCGGAACCGTAAGTGGAAACTATTCTACAGGTATTTATAGTTTACCTGTTAAAAGTCCTTGGGAAGGTAAGTACAGAGTTACAATTAACTGGGATTTTTCTGGCTCTACATTAGGTAGCTATGCTCAATATTATCCGGAAACAATAGAAGCTCAGTTAAAAACACAAGGCCCTGGAGTTGTTCGTGGAACTAGTGTAGGCGACTTATTCGGAAGTTCAACAGATTATAAGTTTAATGCGGATGGTACAATTGGTTTTAGTACAACCAGTGCAAACATTAAAAGTATTACGGTATTGGAAAGTCACTATGATATTAATAATCTGACTTTCTACCATAAGACCTCATTTAAACATCCGACTTATGGAGATTTTGTATTAGAAGAAACATTTACAAGAATTGGTGATTTGGAATAACTGGTTAGAAATATATTCTCATAAAGTTCTTGTTTCTTTAGGGAAAGGTAGTATCCGTTGTTTGAAATGGGTACTACCTTATTTTTTGTATATACCAAAGATAAGCTATATTTTTCTATCCTAAAATGCCATGTATATGGTATTGCCCCTTATAACGACTTAAAATACCTTTGCAAAATCAAAATATAAATAAGAAGGTATGAAGTATTTGATTAGAAAAAACGAAATTATTCCTTTAGTCATGGGAATGCGATGTTGCAAGTGATTTTTGACGTATGTTTTAATAATTAAGGTGTTTTATAGTTTAAATTTTTAGGGTATGAAGAATTTCAGGATACATTTATTAGTATTGGCTTTAATAGCTACAGTTCACTTGCATGCACAGAAAAATACTTCCGAAATTTATATAAAAGGTTCCAGATTTACCACTCCTTTAGTACAAAAGTGGATTAACGAATATGAGAAACAAAATCCCGGAGTAAAAATTGTATGGGCAGACAAAAATGCCGATAATAATTCAGTAGACTTGAGTGTACTGACTTATAATGACTCTTTGCAATCGGACAAACAAGTTATTTATGTGGGTAGATATGCATTACTTCCCATTGCAGGGAAAAACAGTTTATTTCTGGCTGAATTGAGCAAAAAGAATCTCAATAAAAGAAAAATAAAGGAACTCTTTTTCAGAGAAGATGTTTTTGCTGACGATCAGAAAGATTCAAAATCAGTAAGTAAAGCAACTGTTTATTCAGGAAATGGAAAGTCATCGGCCACAATAACTTTTGCAGCATATTTCGGTTATAAAACTGCGGATATAAAAGGACGGAAAATATCCGGCGATGATCAGTTCCTGATTAATGCGGTTGAGAAAGACCAGACGGGAGTAACCTTCAATAGTCTGAATTACATTTATGATACGAATTCCCGCAAGTTAAGAGATAATATAGCTCTGCTTCCGCTTGATGTGAAGAAAGAACAACGCAAGGTTCTTGCTTCGGAGAATATTGATCAGGTTATAGATTTACTCGAAAATCAAAATGTAGATATTATACCGGTGCAGGATTTTGGATTTCTTTATTCAAAGAATGCAAATCCGGAAGTTGGAAGATTCGTCAGCTGGGTACTGGATAACGGATTGATTCATAATCACAATTACGGCTTTCTGAAGCCAACAGTAGATGTACTTGTTTCTCAGAAAAAGCAAGTGGAGGGTAGTGGTTACCTATCATCTATAAAAACAAAATAATTCCTTTATAAAGCATTACTTATGATAAATATATTTTATAGAGTCGGGGATAGACTTACATTCCCGACAGGGAGAACTATACTCTCACTTATCGCACTTCTTTTGTTTACTTCTTCGGGATTTATAAATGCACAGACTTTAATAAAAGGACATGTTGTTGATGAACGTACCAAAGAACCTATAATAGGGGCTATTGTACTAATAAAGTCTACAACAACAGGTGCTTCTACTGATGTAAAAGGAGAGTTTGAAATAAAAGCTTCAAAAAAACTTCCGCTTACTTTATCTGTAAGTCTGGTAGGTTATCGCACTCAGGAGATTGATGTGTACGACACTGAAGAGCCTGTTTATGTTACGTTATCAGAAGATCTGAACCGCCTTAATGAAGTGGTGGTTGTAGGTTATGGTACTCAGTCGAAGAAAGTGTTTTCTGGAGCGGCTGCACGTGTTAATGGTGACGTGATAAAGGAATTACCGGTTCAGAGTTTTGATCAGGCATTGTCCGGAAGAGCGGCAGGTGTTAGCATATCACAGCCTAACGGCTTGCTGAACAATCCTCCTGTAATCAGAATCCGTGGTGTGAACTCTATTTCTTTAAGTTCATATCCCTTGGTGGTGATTGACGGGGTTCCTGTAAGCACAGGAAATATTTCAACTACAACGGATGTGCCTAATAATCCGTTAGCGGATATAAACCCTTCGGATATTGAGTCTATTGATGTACTAAAAGATGCAGCTTCTACCTCTATTTATGGTTCGCGTGCTGCAGCAGGCGTGTTATTGATTACAACAAAAAGAGGTAAGTCTGGAAAGGCAAAGGCTAATTATGAAGGCTGGGTTGGTGTTACCAATGCTACTCGTTTGCCTAAACTACTGAATGCTCAACAATACATGGATATAAAAAATGAAGCGGTGCTTAATTCCAAAATTCTGAGCGGAAATGCAAACAATGATAATGTGAGCTCTCAATTATTCTTTCCTTCATATAATGCCGATGGTTCACTAGTTGACACCAAATGGTATGATTATATTTATCGCACAGCTGTGTCTCACAACCATGCGTTAACATTATCTGGCGGAACAGAGAAAACTAGTTATTATTTTTCAGCCAATTATTCTAATCAGGAAGGTTTTTTGGTGAATAATGATTTTCAACGTAAAGGTATACGGTTTAATATTGATCATGAAGTAACTAAATGGTTGAAAATAAAAGGTAATGGTTCGTATAACACAAGTCACAATCAGGCTTATAGTTCAGGATCTTTGCAGGGATCATCTCAATTTCTTATTGGTGCTGCCAGAATGGCTATTTCATTGCCTTCTAATATAAGTCCTTACAATGAAGATGGTAGTTATAATCTGAGTAGCACCGGACAAATAGGTATGGGTAATAACAAAGCTTCTTCTACTTTATATAATCCTTTGGCATTGTTTGAATACAGTCGTAGCACTTCTGACAATGACCGTTTTCTGGGTGGACTAAGTGCAAATGTAAAATTATCGAAGCATCTGGAGTTTAATACATCGTATGCCATTGATCGTTTGAAAACAGAGACTATTAGTTTTTTAAGTTCTAAGTTGGGCTCTTCGGGTTATTCTAATGGTGGTTCTATAACGAATGTATCGGCATTGAGAAATAATGAAACTTTTACTAATACATTGAATTATGATCAGGTATTTAACAATAGGCATCATGTATCGGCTTTGTTGGGTACCGATTTACAGAAAAATGAAGTAAATATCTGGGGAGTGAATGCTTCAAAGGCTTCTGATGAATTCTTTGAAAACTATCAGGGAGGCTGGAGCAATTATACTGCTTCTAATAATTCACTGGGTGAAAGATCTTTCTTTTCTTACTTCTCTCGTTTGAGTTATGATTTGGATGCTAAATATCTTTTTACTGTGAATCTGAGACGTGATGGTAATTCTGCTTTGGCTGTGGGACATAAGTATGGTAATTTTGGTGGTGTTTCTGCCGGTTGGGTTCTTTCACAAGAGAAGTTCTTCAAGAAATCTGCATTAGGAAGAATATTTGATGAACTGAAACTGAATGCCAGTTGGGGACGTGTGGGAAATGGAAATCTGACAAACAATTATGGTTCGTATGACTTGTTCTCTTCTTCTCTTTATGGAACAGCCTCAACCTGGGCTCTCAGTCAGTCGGGTAATCCTGAACTAAGCTGGGAAACAAGTGATCAGACAAATATTGGTATCAATGCCGAATTGCTGAAAAAACGTTTGTCGGTGGAACTTGCATATTTTAATAATAATGTGAACGGCTTGATTCTGGATACACCTCAATCTCCGTCAAAAGGTATTCCCGGTAATTCTATTTTGACCAATATCGGTTCTATGTACAACAGAGGTATAGAACTTACATTGAATGCTTCTTTGATTCAGAAAAAAGAATTTTCATGGGATGTATCGTTCAACTTTACAGGTATTAAGAATAAAGTGACTCAACTTGCCGGAGATAATGCAGATATTATTGGGTATACCCATACTTCTGCCAACGCAAACAATGTAACTCGTGTGGGTTATTCTGTAGGTAGCCTTTATGGTGCTAAGACTGCCGGTGTGAATCCGGAGAATGGTCGTAGGATATTTGTTAACGCTAAGGGCGAAAAAGTGCAGTATAGTTCTGTAGTGGCACCGGGTGAAAGTAACTGGACTTATCTTGATGGAACAACAGCTCCTGCAATCGGGGTATCTGATTATTATTTGATTGGCAGTGCACTTCCTAAATGGTATGGAGGATTAGTAAGTAATCTGAAATATAAAAATTGGGATCTTACGCTGAACTTTACTTATGCTGGTGGTAACTATGTGATGAATGGCACTAAGGCAACTTTGAGAGAACAAACTTTTTATAATAACTATACCGGTATTTTAGATCGATGGACTACCCCAGGGCAGGTTACTGATATACCTCGCTTGGTTTATAATGATATTATTTCCAATGGTACATCGTTCCCAATTTCTGCAAATGCAGAAAAGGCAGATTTCCTACGCTTGCAGAATGTACTGTTAGCTTATAGAATTCCTGCAACTCTATTGAGTAGATTAAATTTAAGTTCTGCCCGGATTTATGCACAGGTTTCAAATGCCTTTTTGCTGACTAAATATTCGGGTGCAGATCCTGAGTCATCTGTTAATGGAAACTCAAATACCACTCCGGGTATAGAACGCAACTCCTTAGGACAGGGACGTACATTCACTTTGGGAATTAACTTAGGATTCTAATTACACTATATAAAAATGACATATTATGATTCGAATAATAAATAAAATAAAAAATATATCAGTCATTCTGGGGCTTACCTATTTTTTTTCATTTACTTTGTCAGGATGCAATAGTGAGTTGAATACAGAATCGGAAACTTCATTAAGTGCCGGAGAAATATTTCAAACACAGACTCGTATCGAAGGGTTAGTCAACGGAATGTATAAAGCGCTTAAAGGTGCCAGTATGTACGGTGGTCGTATTCATTTGTACCTGGATGTACGTGGTGAAGATTTCATTAACGTGACAGGTAACTCATATACAGCTTATGAGAGCTGGACAAACTCTTATACTTCCGGTTCAAATGATATTAATAATACCTGGCAACAGGCTTATACTGCAATTAATAATGCAAATATTATTATAGATGGATTAGCTAAAAGTACTGGTGTGATAAGTGATGAGTTAAAAACACAGTATGTTGCTGAAGCAAAATTTGTAAGAGCACTTTGCTATTATACTTTGGTAACTATTTATGCCCGCCCGTATACAGAAAACGACGGAGCCTCAAAAGGTTTGCCCCTTCGCTTGCAGGCTGAAACTACATCGGCAAACAATGACCTGGCACGTAGCACCGTGAAGGAGGTTTATAAGAAAATTCTTGAAGATCTTGATTTTGCTGAAACCAATTTACCGGATTCTTATTCTTCTTCTGCTCTAAATACAACAAGGGCACACAAGAGTACAGCCATTGCTTTGAAAACAAGGGTTTATCTCAATAAAGGTGATTTCCAGAATGTGATAACCGAGGCTAAAAAGATTGTTCCGCAGACTGATGCTCCATTCTCTGCAACAACAGGGGTGAAGCATGCTTTGCAGAGTGATATAACAACTTTGTTTGGATCTAATTTCCTGACAACAGAATCTATTTTATCCATGCCTTCAACTGCGTCCGATTCTTATAGCGGGCAATCAGCCATTGCGTATGTTTATTATTCAAACAAGGAATATTATCTGAATCCTTCTGGTATATTGGGCTCTTCTCTTTGGGGAACCAATGATGCACGCCGTAATTTGATTGAGTTGAAATCAGGAAAATATTACCTTAAGAAGTATGCAAAGGTTTCTCCATATATAGATTATATTCCTGTAATCCGTTATTCAGAAGTATTGCTTAATTATGCTGAGGCTGCTTTGAGAACAAACAACAATGCATTAGCCATTAAATTACTGGAGGCTGTTCATCATCGCTCGGATGCCGGTTTTGTATTTCCTGCAAGTTCAGAAAATACAAGTACAGCATTACTTGAAACTATTCGTCTGGAACGAAGGATAGAGCTTTTAGGTGAGGGATTCCGTTCTAATGACTTGCTTCGCGATTTATTGACTATTCCGGCAAAAGGAAGTAGCAGTCTGCAGTCTGCTAAGGTTTTACCTTCTGCCGAGAACTATATATTCCCACTTCCTGATTCTGAAACTAACACCAATAAAGCGCTTTAATTATATGAAGAAGTTGTTTGTTTATATATTGCTCTTGTTTGCAGGAATTCTGCAGGCAGGAGCTTGTACTACAGCGGTTATTTCGGGTAAGTTTACTGCCGATGGTCGTCCTTTGTTATTTAAACAACGGGATACGCATGACCCGAATAATAAATTTCAGTCCTTTTCGGATGGCAGATACCCTTATATAGCTGTAGTCAGCACGCGTGATTCTGGAAAGAAAGGTGTATTTGGCGGAAATAATAGTGCCGGTTTTGCCATAATAAATTCGGCATCCTATAACCTGAATCCGGGATTGGACGGAGATGAAAAGGGACTTGACGGTTATATAATGAAACTAGCCTTGCAAACATGTGCTTCTTTAGCCGATTTTGAACACCTGCTCGACAGTCTGCCTCGTCCTATTCGTGCCAGCTCTAATTTCGGGGTAATTGATGCACACGGTGGTGCAGCGTATTATGAAACCAGTGATAAAAGTTATGTAAAATATGATGCAAACGATTCTGCTGTAGCACCTTTCGGGTACATAATACGTACTAATTTTTCTTTCTCCGGAGACCGTACACGTGATAAAGGACTGGCACGTTTTGAAGTGGCATCCGAACTTTTTTATCAGGCTTCTCTGAAAAAGAGTATATCATTTGAATTTATACTGAAGGATGTATCCCGTAGTTTGAAACATGGACTTACAGGAGTCGATTTATATAATAATATACCGCCAGACGGCAGTAAAGCTGTTTTGGTTCCATTTCGTGATTTTATTCCGCGTTATCTAACTACTTCTGTTCTTGTTTTCCAGGGTGTAAAGGATAATGAACCGGCTTCGGAAACAGTTCTTTGGTCGGTTGTAGGCTGTCCGTTGACCTCAGTAGCTGTTCCACTTTTGGTAAACAGTAGAGGATATCTGCCTAAAATTGTTACTTCAGAAGGAGAGACTTCAGCACCACTTTTTGATTGGTCATCCAAATTAAAACAAAAATTATTCCCGATAGATCGTGGAGAAGGCGAGGATTATCTTAATTTAGCGGCCCTAATTTCAAAAGATCAAAAAGGAATTCTTCAGACCTTGCAACCGGCGGAAAATAAAGTTATAACTGAATCACAAAAATACATCAATAAATGGAGAACTGAAGGGATCAAGGTTGATGAACTAAAGAAGCTTGATGATTGGATAGATCAATATTTGACTGATTATTATAAAAGCAACTATAGTTTATAAAAGAAGATTCATTATAAGTTTTAGAGGATTCCCGAAGTCAGTTATAAAAATCCCATATATGTGGTATTGCCTCTTAATGTAACTTTAAATACCTTTGTTGCCAGAAAATAACTTATATGGATAATTATAGAACTAATTATAGCTTATGAAAAGAAAATTAATAGTTTTGGCGGCATTAGCATTAAGTTTTACCTTAGCTCATGCACAGGAAAAAAATACATTGCACCTCAATGGCTCTGTAAGTGGAGTAACTACAGGTAAAGTGTATCTGCAAAAGTTTATAGACAAATATTATGTTGTTGTTGATTCTGCCAAAGTACAGAATGGACAGTTCTCTTTTTCCACAAAAACAGTATTGCCTGAGATTTACGGAATCTCTCTGGACTCAAAGGAAAATCCTTATATGCTGTTTCTGGATAAAAATAAGACAACTGTAAATTTAGATCCGGCTTCCGATTATCAGAATACAGAGGTAACGGGTTCTGCTTTACATACTCTCTTTAAAGAGTATAAAAGTAAAGAAGATGTGAAGATTGATGAGTTTATTAAACAACATCCTTCTTCGTTAGTATCGGCTTATGCACTTTATCGTGATTTCTCGTACAGACTTTCCCCAACTGAAATAGAATCAAATATCAAGTTACTTGATCCTTCGTTGTATAACACAACTTATGTGCAGGTTTTAAACAAGCTAGTGAAAACATTAAGTAATGTTTCTGTGGGCAAAACAGCTCCCGAGTTTTCTGCTAAAACTCCAGATGGAAAAACGGTTGCTCTTTCAGATCGTTTGGGCAAAGGTTATTTATTGATTGACTTTTGGGCATCCTGGTGTCCTCCTTGCAGAAGAGAAAATCCAAACTTTGTGAAGATATATCAGAAGTATAAAGATAAAGGCTTTGATGTTCTGGCGGTTTCTCTGGATAAGGCAAAAGATAAATGGGTAAAAGCCATAGCTGATGATCATCTTGACTGGATTCAGATTTCTGAATTAAAATTCTGGCAAAGTGAAATTATTGGCAAATATGGCGTAAGAGCTATCCCAACTAATTTTCTGGTTGATTCAAAAGGAGTAATCGTTGCCAAAAATGTGTTTGGTGATGATTTGGATAATTTGTTGAGAGAGTTGTTGAATAAGTAAGATTACCTTCATTCAAATCTGAAATTTATATTCCGGATATTGAATACGGTGAATAAAAGGCTATCATTGCAAAAGTTGCAATGATAGCCTTTTGAGTTTTTATTTTACCCTTCTCATAATTAGTTGTATATAATAGCAGGAAATATCCATTTGTAGAATAGCTGAATATATATAAATAAGTTAATATACCTGAGTCGCGGTAATACAAATGCCATGTTTATGGTATTTATATTACCGCGAATTATTTTGAACTTTGCACTCAATAAAGATGAAAAAATATAAAACTAACATAATTCAAATTAGAAGGTTATGAAAACTTTATTTAGAAAAAAACGATTACAGCGATACTTGAAAAAAGTATCAGATTCTCAAAAGACATTCACTTTATTTAATCAGTCAGGTTTATATTCTGCAATGATGCCTGCATTCTCCTCTTCTCTTTCTACACTTTCCATGCGAATGTGCTGTATGCACACCTGCTCTTTCCCCTTCTAACATCCCTTTTTGTAAATATCCGGATGTATAGGAATAAGATGAAATCCTTATTCCCGGATATGTTATCCTCTCTTTATTATAATACAAAAACAAAATCAATTATGAAAACAAAATATTTTGGCAAACTATTTTTAGCCTTATTGTTTCTATCCACAGGCCTTACTGCACAAAACTCTGATAATAACCCGATATTGATAAGCGGAACGAAATTTACTTATCCTTTAATAGAAAAGTGGATAACAGAATATACAAAGATTAATCCGAATGTGCAGTTGAAATTAGTGCAAAGTAAAGCTAATGCTGAGGATCCTGATTTAAATGTTATTGCTCATTTTCCACAAAAAGATGAATTAAAAGAGAATGATGGAATAGTATATGCCGGTCGATATGCTTTATTACCGGTAACCAATAGCAAAAATCCATTTTTAACAAGTATCGCAAAGAAAGGATTGAGCAAAAAGGATATAGACAAACTTTTCTTCGAAGCATTCAATTATGGTGATGATCAGAAAAAAGAGAAACCAAAGTTGCCGGCAACAATTTATGCCCGCGAAAATCATTCTTGTGCTTCTACAGCTTTAGCCGGATATTTTGGTCACGAATCTTCTGAAATTAAAGGGAAAAAAGTGTTGGGCGATGATATTTATCTGCTTTCAGCAGTGAAAAAAGACACTATTGGTATTGCTTACAATAATCTGGGCTATCTTTTTGACATCAATACCCGCAAATTAAAAGATGGAATAACACTGTTGCCACTCGACCTGAAAAAAGATGAGAAAAATGTATTATCAGGTAATGTGGACGATGCAATTACATTATTAGAGAGAAGTCAGATAGAGACAATACCTGTTGTGAATTTCGGTTTTGTTTATTCTCAGCAAAACATACGGAAAAAAGTTTCTGATTTTCTGAAGTGGGTATTAACTGATGGACAGAAATACAACCATGGATTTGGTTTTCTCAATTTAAACAAAGACGTGTTAGTGGAACAAAGCAACCATTTAACCGAAAGACTATTGTCTTTGAAATAACCAGAACTCTTTTAAATAAAATAAAACGAATATCCCTTTTTCTGTTGATAAACTGATTTAGGGCAGGCTCGTTATAACTCTAAATAAATATGATAAGAACAATTACTACGACAAAAAAGAAAAGAGATTTTTCTGATTTTATTAGATTGAAACTGGTTTTCCTGTTTGTGAGTCTATCTACTTTTACTACATATGCACAAATTACACTTAAGGGAACAATTCTCGATGAGAGATCTAAGAAATCTGTATTTGGTGCATCAGTCAAACTTAAAGGCCAACTTGGAGAAACATTCACGGATGTAGATGGGGCTTTTCAATTAAAAGTAAAGGCTTTGCCTGCTACTCTATCGGTAAAAAGTATTGGATATAAACCCCAGGAATTTGATATTTATGAAGCTGAACCGATCACAATTTACTTGAATGAAGATTTGAATGAACTTGATAATGTTGTTGTTACCGGTTATGTTCAGACAAAGAGAAATGCAAAGACCAGTGCTATCTCTGAAATAAAGGCGGATCAACTTAAGAACATAGCAGGAACCGGATTAAATGAACAAATACAAGGACAAACTCCCGGACTTTTGGTTTCAACTACTTCGGGAACTCCAGGCTCCAGCGTTTTTGTCCGCTTACGCGGAACTACATCCATTAATGCAGGTAACGATCCATTATACGTGATTGATGGGGTACCAATTAGCAGTAAAACTTTGCAAACAATCAGTATTGGTGGACAAACTACTAATCCTCTTTCGGATATAAATCCAGCTGATATTGAAAGTGTTGAAGTACTTAAAGATGCCAACGCTACAGCTGTTTATGGTGCACGTGGTGCAAATGGTGTAATATTGATTACTACTAAACGAGGAAAAAATAACAGTAAGACAAAGATCAGTCTGGATGCTGAATATGGTTTTTCCAAAGCCGCTAAATTGTGGGATCTTGCCACAGGCCCTGATCATGCACAAATTCTTAATGAAGCATGGGTAAATGATGGAAAATCTTATGCCACAAGACCATATCGCCCTAAAGAAGAAGGAGGACTTGGAAATCCTGAAGATCAAAAAACTTATGACAGACAAAGTCTTGTTTTCCGGACAGCAAACGTACAAACCTATAACATTTCAGCAAATGGTGGTGATGCCAAAACTTCTTTCTTTATAGGCGGTGGTTTCACATCTCAGGAAGCTATTGTGAAGACACAGGACTTTTCGAGATATAATTTCCGTGTTAATCTTGACCATAAGATTAATAATAAATTGTCAATAGGTACCAGTAATTCTTTGGATTATTCCATTCGTTCTTTATCTCGCACGGCTAATAGTCCTAAAGGTATTCTTCAAGCTAGTGTGCATACTGCTACATTGCTTCCTATATATAATGAAGATGGCTCTTATGCCAAGTATGGAATCTTTGATAACATTGTAGCATTGATTAATAACAATGACCATCATGCGTATGGTTTACATTCAATCAATAATGTATATGCAAAATGGAATATAAAAGAAAACCTATCTTTTAAATCTTCAGTTAGTGCCGATTTGAATAACTATCACGAGAAAAGATATTTCAATACTCAGCTATCCGACGGACAACCCAATGGAGCAGCTACCGATGCAACCAGTATTGAACAAACTTGGGTGGCAGAGCAATTGCTGAATTATTTTACAACCATTCACAATTCGCATTTTATCTCTCTTTTCCTTGGTAATACAGTGCAGAAACGTAATTATCAGCAAGAGTCGATTAATGCTTCAAGTTTTCCAAGTGATCAGTTTAAAACAATATCTTCGGCAGCTATTACTTCTGCAACAACAAGTAGTTCTTCCTCGGGGTTGGTTTCTTTCTTTGGTGGAGCGAATTATAGTTTCAATAATAAGTATAGTGTTGATGCCAACCTTCGTGCTGATGCTTCTTCAAGATTTGGAAAATCTAACCGATGGGCTTATTTCCCTTCAGTAGGAGCTTCATGGCGCGTCAGTCAGGAAAACTTTATAAAGAATCTGAACCTTTTTAATGAGTTAAAACTAAAAGCCAGTCTCGGCTGGACCGGTAATCAGGATATTGATGATTTTGCATCATTAGGTCTTTGGAGTGGGGGAGCTAATTACGGAAATTCAGCAGGTATTTCCAGTTCTCAGTTAAGCAATCCGGATCTGAAATGGGAGACAACTCGTCAATGGAACGTGGGGCTTGAATCTTCTTTCTTAGCAGGCAGACTTTCTTTCGAGCTCAATTATTATGATAAGTATACTTCTGATTTGCTTTTGAATGTACCAATAGCAGGAAAAACCGGATTCTCTTCTACTATACAGAATGTGGGTGCAATGAGTAATAAAGGTGTTGAATTTGAAATTAATTCAACCAATATAGATACAAGAGATTTTAAATGGACTTCATCATTCCAAATTTCACATAATGAAAATTTAGTAGAGAAGTTACCTATATCTTTTTCACAATATTCAAGAGACTGGGTGCGCTTGCAACAAGGTTCACCAATGTATTCTTTCTGGCTTTACAAGCAACTGTATGTTGATCCCAAAACAGGAAATGCTGTATATGAAGATGTAAACGAAGATGGTAAAATAACTACAGCCGATCGCCAGATAGTTGGTGATGCATGGCCAACTTTTACAGGTGGACTTAGAAATACACTAACATATAAAGGTTTTGATTTATCGGTATTCTTATACTTCTCAGTAGGTAATGATGTGTTTAACATGAATCGTTTCTTTCAGGAACATGGTGGCGTACGTGGTACAAACTGGGGATTGTTGAAGAGCCAGATGAAGCGTTGGCAAAAAGAAGGAGATATTACAGATATACCACGTGCCTCTACCGTTGTTAATTCTGATGGAAGCTACAATAATGATTTCCAGAGTAGTCGTTTCCTTGAAGATGGTTCTTTTCTGCGACTTCGTAATCTGACTATTGGTTATACCCTTTCTCCAAAAGCTCTTGTAAAGGCAGGGTTGAGTAAAATCCGATTGTATGCAAGTGCTACAAATCTGTTTACTATAACTAAATATTCTGGTGCTGATCCTGAAGGAAATACAGCTGCCGATCAAACAAATGGAACAGTTCAAGGACTCGATTTTGCTATTCCACCACAGCCAAGACAATTTGTATTTGGTGTTAACTTAACATTTTAATAATAAAGAATATGAGAACAACAGAATTCTATAAACATACATATAAAATATTACTCTTAAATTTCATTTTGCTGTTTGGCTCATGTAGTAATATTCTTGATCTGGAGCCCGAGCAGTCTGTATCAGATGCATCAGCAGTGGTAGATAAAAAATCGGCAGAAGCTGCTTTGGCAGGAGCTTATGATAAGTTACAATCTGATAACTATTATGGTAGAGAATTTGTTGCAGCTATTTATTTAGCTGGTAATGATGTTACCTGGACCGGATCACTGAATTACTACAGAGCTTTTAATAATCATTCATACCAGTCTGATAACACAACCATAAATACAGCATGGTATGCTATTTATGCTACTCTGAATGCTGCCAATCAGGTAATAGACAAGGTGTCGGCATTGTCTTCTCAGGTTTTGACAGACACAGATAAGAATAGAATTGTTGGAGAAGCTTACTTTATAAGGGCATTATCCTTATTCGATTTGGGAAGAACCTGGGGAAACATTCCTATTATTACCAAAGGAACAATTACAGCGCATGATTTTGATGGAGTAAAGCAAAGCACTCAGGCCGAAGTTTATCAACAAGTTATCAAAGATTTGCAGACGGCGCTTTCTTTATTGCCGGAAAAAGTTGATCGTTCACGTGCTACAAAGAATACGGCGCGTGCATTATTGGCCAGAGTTTATCTTTATGCTGAAAACTGGGAAAAAGCAGAAGAGTATTCTTCTATATTAATAGCCGATACTAACGATTATCAATTAGTCGACTATCCATCATTCTTTAGTAATAAGCAGACAAAAGAGTCAATTTTTGAACTGCTTTATACTACTTCCGATAAAAATACTCATGGTTATTATTGGTTATCATCTGCTAATGGAGGACGTCATGAATGGGCTCCATCAGAAGGCATAGTATCACTGTTGGGGAGTTCAGAAACAGGCGGAACCCGAAAGGCTCTTTATTCAGATCAGTCTACTGCAATTAATAAGAATTTCTATGTGGGAAACCTGTATTGGAGAACAACCGGAGATGATCCAGCATATATTCTGCGTATTTCTGAACAATATCTTATCAGAGCTGAGGCACGTGCTAAAAAAACAACACCTGATCTTACCGGAGCTTTGAGTGATTTGAATGCTGTGAGATTGCGTGCTCAGATAAAAGCATTAACCGGACTTTCAAAATCTGAAATAATTCTTGCAATCGAGAATGAACGCCGCGTTGAATTCCCTTTCGAACCACATCGCTGGTTTGATTTGGTACGTACAAAAAGAGCCGGAACAGTACTTGGCGTAACCGATTCTGATAAATGGATATTCCCTATACCGTATAATGATATACAAGCTGATAGTGATTTGAAACAAAATTCAAGTTACTAGATTGGTTTACTATGCATGCTTTATATGAATAGTGTACGGTTCACGTAAAGCAGAAATCAAGATTATTAGTAGAATATAAGATATATATTACAATGAAGAAATTTGCATTATTTATTTTAGCTGCAACAGCTTTGGGATTGGGCTGCTTTGCCCAGAACAAAGGGCATTTTTCAAACAATGGCAATATTGCCATAGATTATCTGAATAATTCATTTCCTGTTTACGACCAATTACAAAAAAGCATATGGCGCAAAGCTGAATTGGGCTTTATAGAAAAAGAAAGTTCCGAACTGCTTCAGAAGCAATTACAGGATAACGGATTTAAAATTGAAGCTGGCGTTGCTGGAATGCCAACAGCTTTTGTTGCAAGTTATGGCAGCGGAAGTCCGGTGATTGGAATTTTGGCCGAGTATGACGCTTTACCTGGTTTATCGCAGGATACGGTGGCATATAAAAAACCGTTGGTAGAAGGAGGAAGCGGTCATGGTTGTGGTCATAATGTGTTTGGTGTAGGCTCGGTCGCAGGAGCAATTGCTGTTAAACAGTGGCTTGAGCAAACAAAACATTCGGGCACTATAAAAGTATTTGGTTCTCCTGCAGAAGAAGGAGGGGGAGGAAAAGTGTATCTGGTTCGCGAAGGAAATTTTAAAGGTGTAGATATTGTGCTCGACTGGCATCCTTCTTCTGGTAATGGAGTAAGTACAGATACAGGTACGGCGATACAGATGATAGATTATAGTTTTTATGGAAAAGCTGCCCATGCTGCCGGGAGTCCGGATAAAGGACGCTCAGCATTAGATGCAGTAGAATCATTTGATTACATGGTTAATATGCTAAGAGAACACGTTCCAACTTCTTCACGTATTCATTATGTTATAACCAATGGTGGCGAGGCTCCTAATGTAGTACCTGCTTATGCCAAAGTATCCTATTATATCCGTAGTCCTAAAAGAGAAACACTAAAGGATTTAACAACCTGGATTAATCAGGCGGCCCAAGGTGCGGCTTTAGGAACTCAAACAACGGTGAAGCCTGAAATCATTTCAGGGTTTTATGAAAGATTATATAACAAAACATTGGCAAACCTGGTGCAGCAAAAACTGGAAAAAGTAGGAGGAGTAATATATAACGAACGTGAAGCTGCTTTTGCAAAAGAAATAGCCAAAGGACTAAATGAGTCCGATACGGTTTTAGTAAGAGTGCAAAGGGTAGAACCTCTTAAAGAAGAACGAGTTTCACAAGGAGGAGGTTCTTCTGATGTGGGAGATGTAAGCTGGACTGTTCCTACAGTTAGTTTTGGTACAGCGGCATTTATTCCGGGAAGTGCGGGTCATAGCTGGCAAAATGTTGCAGCAGGAGGATCAACCATTGGAACAAAAGCTCTTATTAACGCAGCCAAGGTATTCTCATTATCAGCAATTGAGTTATATAGTGACTCTAAATTAGTAGAAAAAGCAAAACAAGAATTCAACAAACGTCGTGGTTCTGATTTTCATTATGAACCGTTATTAGGAAATCGTGCTCCGGCACTAGATTATCGGGTAAAGAAATAAGCAATAAAGAGTTGAAGCAAATTTAATGAAATTACATAATTAAAGACTGAATGAGTTTATTTGTAAGAAAATCAATAAGTAGTTTATTAAGCGAGTCGAATGCAACCGATAGCAATACTTTAAAAAAGTCTTTAGGACCATCAAGGCTTGTAGCTTTAGGTATTGGAGCAATTATTGGTGCAGGCTTATTTTCTATTACAGGAGGTGCTGCTGCATATCAGGCAGGTCCGGCTATCACACTTTCTTTTATAGTAGCATCTTTAGGATGCTGCTTTGCCGGATTGTGCTATGCAGAATTTGCTTCCATGATTCCGGTTGCTGGTAGTGCCTATACTTATTCATATGCAACAATGGGAGAATTTGTTGCTTGGATTATTGGGTGGGATCTGGTACTTGAGTATGCCATTGCAGCTGTAACTGTCAGTATTAGCTGGAGCCGGTATCTGGTTAAGTTTTTCGAAGATATAGGTATTAATCTACCACCGGAACTGACCCTGTGTCCCTGGGATGGGGGAATAATAAACCTTCCGGCAGCCATAATCATTATTCTGGCAAGTCTACTCCTGATTAAAGGTATTGAGGGAAGTGCGAGAGTTAATTTTATAATTGTGATATTAAAAATAGCAGTGGTACTTGTTTTTATTATTTTAGGATGGAAATACATTGATACTTCAAATTATAGACCATATATCCCTGCTAATAACGGAACTTTTGGAGAATACGGTTTTAGTGGAATTATCAGAGCTTCTGCCGTTGTCTTCTTTGCATTTATAGGTTTTGATGCTGTAAGTACGGCAGCTCAAGAAGCAAAGAACCCCAAAAGAAACATGCCTATTGGTATATTGGTTTCTTTACTTATCTGCACAGTACTCTATTTTCTGTTTGCACACGTAATGACCGGAGTTGTTAACTATACAGCATTCAAAGGGTTTGATGGTATTGCTCCCGTAGCAATAGCTATTGACCACATGGGCAAGCCAGATGCTTTGGGGGTTATTCATCCGGATTACCCATGGCTTAATAAAGCCATTGTTCTTGCAATTCTTGCCGGCTATTCTTCCGTAATACTCGTTATGCTATTAGGTCAGAGCCGGATTTTTTATAGTATGAGTAAAGACGGTTTGTTACCAAAAATATTTTCACAAATACACCCTGTTTACAGAACACCAATAAAAAGTAATCTTATATTGTTGTTTGTTGGTGGAACTCTTGCAGCTCTGGTTCCTGCTCGAGTGGCTGGCGAGATGACTAGTATTGGTACTCTTTTGGCTTTTATCTTGGTTTGTGCGGGTATTTTAGTAATGAGGAAGAAAATGCCTGATGCACCTCGTGCTTTTAAAACTCCTTTGGTGCCTTTAGTTCCGGTTTTAGGTATAGCAACATGTCTTTTTATGATGATATTTTTGCCGGCGGATACATGGATACGCCTCCTTGTTTGGATGGTGATTGGTTTTGATGTATATGTTGTTTATGGATTCAAGAATAGTAGGTTGCAAGATAAATTACCTACTCGTAAAGATCTGCTGACTTTAAGGAGCGTTGGAATAATTATTGCACTTCTTTTGGTATCTGTTGCTTTGTGGTATCAGCAAACTGTTGGATGGAATGGTAGTAAAACTTTGATGACAATAGCTTTTGTTATTGCTTTTATTCATAGCTTGTTTGTATGGAATAAGCTAAAAGGCTTGGATTCACTAGTCAATAAGAAGATTGTGGAATTAGCTTGTGCAGAAGAGAAGTTTTAATAATAGTATAGCTTAATGTTTGTTATTGTTTGATTCATTGAGAAAAAGTTGTAAAGTTGAAAATGTTTTGTTTTATGGGGGTGATTTTTTGATCACCCTTTTTTATGCAAAGTTTTAATTAGAAGATGTATATCACTAATTCTGAAAGATATACTGAATCGTAAAATATACTCGTTTTGTTTGTATATTTGCATGTGATATATACAATGAATAGAATGAAAAATATTTCTTTTGAAACAACGTTTCATAAGTCTCCCATAATATTAACGGAAGGAGCTATTGTTGAGCGGTTACGTCGTGAATATAATATACCTTTGGATGAGGATATTGTTCATGCCGGGTTAATTTATAATGATACATACAGAGAGGTGCTGGCCGATATTTACAAACAATATCTGGATATTGCTGAGGCTTTTCAGTTACCGATTATGTTAATGACACCAACTCGTAGAGTTAATAAAGAAAGAGTTCTCCGTTCTACATTCAGTGATAGAGATATTATAGCCGATAATGTAGCGTTTCTATCTGAATTAAAATCGGATTATACCACTTCTGTATATGTCGGAGGTTTAGTAGGGTGTAGGGGAGATGCTTATCAACCTTCGGAGTCCTTGTCCATAGATGAAGCAATAGAATTTCATCTACCTCATTTGGAAGCATTCAAAAAAGCCGGGGGCGACTATCTGTTTGCAGGAATAATGCCTGCTTTGCCGGAAGCAATTGGTATGGCAAAAGCAATGGAAACAACGGGACTTCCCTACATCATAAGCTTTATGATTCGTAAGAATGGAACTTTGCTCGACGGTACATCAATTCATAAAGCAATAGAAGTAATTGATGCCAGTACCGAAATGCATCCTTTATGCTATACAGTAAATTGTGTGCATCCAGACAACTTACATCAAGCCTTGTCCGTTGCTGAAAATAACACTCCATTGGTTCGTTCACGATTTATGGGTATACAAGCAAATGCATCCAGCCTGAGTCCGGAAGAACTTAATGAATGCAATTGTTTAAAATCTTCTTCAGATATAGAGCTTGCCGATAGCATGATTGCTTTACATAAAGACTTTCCTCTGAAAATTGTTGGTGGCTGTTGTGGAACGGATAATACACATCTAAAAAGATTTGCAGAAATGTTTACTATAAAATAAGCCCGATGCAAAAGTCTGAAAGGCTGTATATTTGTATATCAAGACTCATAAAAGAAGTTGAGTAAAAAGTTTATGATAAGTATTTGCAATAAAAAGGCAAGCTAAAAGTATATTTTATCTTAGCTTGCCTTTTTATTATTATTCCTTTGTTTTATTTATTAAGTAGTTGTTTTATAATTTGTTACTGTTTAATATAGATGCTCTCATATAAATAAAGATATTTTGTATAGCAATGTTATTAAAAAAAGTACTATTTTTTATGCAGTAATTATGTAAATTCGCGTTTGTTTTAAATAAATGATTCAAAACAAAGATTAGTTCTTTAAAAAAATGCGTATAATACTATTTTGTGAAAACAAATATGCCATTGATATTTTATATCCAATTTATCAAGAAGCAGTACAATCTCCGGATAATAAAATTATCTGGTACGTACATCAAAAAAAAATACCTTTGTTCCCTTTAGGTGAGGAAGTTCCATATACCAATAATATACAGGAAGTCTACGATTTTTCACCGGAAGCAATTTTTGTTCCGGGAAATATCGTTCCATATTATCTTCCCGGAGTAAAAATTCAGGTTTTTCATGGATATGCCGCTGAGAAAAAAGATCATTGGGTGATAAGAAGATATTTTGATACCTATTTCACTCAGGGCCCCTTCTTTACTAAAGGTTTCTCTACTTTGGCTAAAAAATATAAAGATTTTGAAGTCGTAGAAACCGGATGGCCAAAGCAAGACTGGATTAAAAAGCACTTGCATAGTTTTGATACTGAAAAGGCTGACTTGCTGGCTGAGCATAAAAAAAAGCAGGTTGTGCTGTATGCTCCAACCTTCTCGCCTTCTTTAACTTCTTTGCCACACATCAAAGAAACTCTTGTAGATCTTGTTCACAAAAAGGATATTGTATTATTACTCAAATTCCACCCTTTAATTAAGCAGGAGTGGATTGATGAATATAAACAGTTGGCAAAAAGCGAAGAGCATATTGTTTGGATTGATGATTTTAACGTAACAAAATACCAACTAATGTCGGATGTGATGATTAGTGATACATCATCTACCGTATACGAGTTTTTGTTGCTGGATAGACCGGTCATCACTTTGCGTACAATCTCAAAAGATATTTATTGGACTAATATTGCTGAGCCCGATCAATTATCGGATGCTTTTGAAACAGCTCTATATGATGAAGGTGCAATAAAAAAACGACAGTGGATTAAAAATAATTATGATCCTTATCTGGATGGTAATGTGTGCAAGCGTATGCTAGATGCTACGGCTGATTATATAAGCAAACATGGCGTTCCCAAGCAACGGAAGCTTAATCTTTGGAGAAGATACACCAGTATTAAAGAATTTGGACGAATTAAACGATAAAAAATGAAATCATACGTTTTTCCCGGTAATATTGAGGAAGAAATACTGCAGATAAATAACGGACAGATACCATATATGCGTACTGCTACCTTTTCTGCATTAGTGAAAGAATCTGAGCAGATGATGCTTCAGCTCATAAACTGCAAAAAAGGAAAGGTTATTTTTTATACGGCATCCGGTACAGGAGCTATGGAAGCTGTAGTTACTAATTTTGTAACTCTTAAGAAGAAAGCATTTATTATATCAGGCGGATCATTCGGGCATCGCTGGAAAAGCTTATGCGATTATTATGCTTGCCCGAACGAAATCTTTGAAGTTCCTTTTGCCAAGGATATCGATTATGATAAACTTGAAAGTGCCATAATTGAATCTCAACCGGATGTATTTTTATGTCAGCATCATGAAACCTCTACAGGTCAGTTGTTCAATCTTAAAAAGATATCAGATATCTGTCATAAGTATAATGTTTCGTTAGTTGTTGATGTGATTAGTTCTTTCTTGGCCGATCCTCTTGATATGGATGCGCTTGGAATAGATATCTGCATTACAAGTAGCCAGAAAGGATTGAACATTGCTCCCGGATTATCTTTGATAGTACTTGCAGAGAGTGTTCAGAATCTGCCTTATGCCCGTAAAGGTTATTATTTTGATTTTGCGGAAAACCTTAAGAATCTGGAACGCGGACAAACGCCTTACAGTCCTGCCACTACACTTTTTATGCAATTGCATGCCCGCTTAAAAATGGATGTTGAAAAGGGAACTAATGCTATTGTTGATGAAGTAAGAGACAAAGCGCTTTACTTCAGAAGCCTTTGTAAGAAGAATGGTTGGGAAGTACCTGCCGAAGTTCCCTCAAATTGCATTACCGGATTTTTCGTTCGTAAAAACGGAGATATATTGTTCACCGAACTGTTAAAACAAGATATATATATAATGCCCGGAGGCACTCCTCATTATTTCCGGGTATCGCATTTAGGCGTTCAAACAAAAGAGGATTTGGATGAATTGGCTGCACGAATAAAGGAAATAGAGAATTATAAACTGAATTAAAATAAAAGAGAGATGGTTAGGGTATTTACTTCAGGTAGTTTTGATTTATTTCATGTAGGACATTTAAACTTATTAGAACGGTCGGCGGAGTTGGGAGATGAGCTGATTGTTGGCGTTAGCACAGATGAACTTATTGAAAAATACAAAGGGATGAAACCCATTATACCTTTTGAACAGCGTTTTAGGATTATTGAATCTTTAGAATGCGTGACAAAAGTAGTGAAACAAATGAAATTAACCGAGGTGGCTCAGCTTCGGGAGGAAAAAATTGATATTGTGACCATTGGAGACGATTGGGAACATAAATATCTGGAAGGGTTGGAATGGATGAAATCTCAACCGGGTAAACGTGTTGTTTATTTCCCATATACTCCAGGAGTTAGTACCACAACAATAAAAAAGATTATTATTGATAGTGCTAATCAGATTGTGGATGCTGCACTTCAGCGCGAATCTGCTCTTGATTTTTGTTGGGCAGAGGATGAAAGAAAGTTGATAATCGAATAAATTTGCAGTAAAAAACAGGCACTGTCCATATAATTGTGTAAATGGACAGTGCTTATTTTATATAACATGCAGAAGTATCTTATAAAATAGCATATATAATATAAAAAAATCCTCCAATAACACTACCTAATAAGGCGCTTCTGAGAAATAGGGGAGAAGAAGTTATTTTCTTAATTTTATATGAAAAATGAGCCTTTTCTGATGATTTCATAATTCAAATGTACTTTAAAAATTAGTTACTGCCAGGTACTTAATTTCAGCAATGATATATAATAATTAATCAATTTGGTTAAATTGTTCGTTCCAAAGTTTACTATAGATTCCATTTGTTTCACACAATTCTTTATGCGTTCCGGTTTCTGCAACACATCCTTTGTTTAGAACTACTATCTTATCTGCATTTCTAACTGTGCTTAAGCGATGTGCTATTACAATGATTGTTTTTCCTCCTTGTGCAAGTGCATTTAAGGTTTGCTTTACATATCGTTCAGAGATAGAATCCAATGATGAAGTTGCTTCATCGAATATAAGGATATCCGGTTCTTTGTATAGAGCCCTTGCAATAGCAATACGTTGTCTTTCACCTCCCGAAAGAGAAGCTCCGTGTTCTCCAATATAGGTTAGATAACCATTTGGAAGTTTTTCTATAAAATCTTTTAGCCCAAGTTGCTCAATCAAATCAGCGATCTTTTTTATATCCGGCTGAAAATTACCTAATGCAATATTCTCTATAATTGTACCCGCAAAAAGTTCTATTTCCTGAGGTACAGTTCCCACTATTTTTCTCAGACTATCATTGCTTATCTGGCTAATATCGTAGCTACCAATACGAACATTTCCCGACTGAATAGGATAAATATGTTGTAAGATAGATATCAGAGTAGTTTTGCCGGAACCACTTTCTCCAATAACAGCAGTAGTCTTTCCTTTCTCTATTTTCAGATTGAGTGCTTCGAACACTTGTTTTCTACTACCATAGCGAAATGAAACGTTTTCGAATGTTATATCTCCAATCATCTCCGGCTCAATTACAATCTTTTCATTATTCTCTTCCTGTTCCAAGTCCATAATCTGAAACAGACGATCTGCTGCTATTAATGCATCCTGAATGGTCTGATTCGATTTAATTAATGAGTCGATGGGTGATAATAAATATCCTATCAGCGAATAAAAAACCATTAATGTGCCGGGAGTAAGCTCTTGTTTAATAACCAGATTACTTCCTATCCACAATACTGCAATTGTAATTCCGGTGGAAATAAATTGAATTCCCCCCTGGGTAAGAATTGATCCATATATGCTTCTATAAGTATTCCTCAGAAGATGAACAAAACGATTTTCGGTATTTATATTAGCATATTCTTCAATTCCAAAGCGCTTGATTGTTGATATTGAGTTTAATGATTCAACCAATTGTGTTTCCAGTTCGGCTCCACTTTCCATAATTTTTCGTTGATACTTTCGGTTCAGTCGGTTAAAACTCCAATAAACTACAAAAAAGAGAGGAGCCGATATCAGGGTTACTGCAGCTAGTTTCCATGAATATAAAAACATAAGGCAGGCAGAGAAAAATAAGATCATAACATTCACAACTAAATCAAGCGAAACGTTATTGATAAAATTACGAATCTTTACCGCATCATTTACCCGTGAAATTATTTCACCTACTCTCATCGTATCAAAGAATTGCTGCGGAAGGGTTAATATGTGCTTATAATATCCCAGAATTAATGCAGCATCAATGCGTTGTCCTGTTTTCAGGGCCAGAATGCTTTTCATCGAACCAATAAATGTACGCAGAACTGCGATGAGAAGCATAATAATTCCCATCAGGTTTAGCAGATTTATATTTTTGTCTACAAGCACATAATCGGTTATTTTTCCAACATACAATGCTGTTGATAATCCAAGAATACTATAAATGAATGCACCAAATACAGCTTGAAACATCATGCTTTTATGTGGTACCAGTAAGGACAGAAATTTGCTGGCTATGCTTTGCTTCAGGTTTCCGGTTTTAAAGTTTTCTTCAGGTTCCATTAAAACAAGCACCCCCGACCATTCGTTTAAAAAAACTTCCCGATTTATTTTGTGTAATTGTCCATCGGAAGGATCCATAATAGTAATACTTTTCTTCGTAACCTTGCAAATAACTACAAAGTGCTGAAGCGTTTCTTTTACAACAACATGCGCAATAGCCGGTTTGGGGATTATCTTTAATGATTCAGCATTTGCCCGAACGCCTTTTGCTTTAAATCCTAAACGGTTGGCAGCTTCTACTAGTCCAAGAATGTTTGTCCCTTTTTTATTAGTAAATGCATATTGTCTGATTCTTGAGATTGGATATCTTAATCCATAATGTGCACTTATCGAAGCAATGCATGCTGCCCCGCAATCTGTTGCATCATGCTGTTTTATCTTAACGCCTTTTTTACTATACATATACTGGATTCTTTTAATGCTGTGTTACTTTAAATTGTGCGGGATTAATGCATTTGTCTATTTTTTGATACAGAAGACTAAATAAAGACCGTTTGTTTATCATAAAATGAGCGCTTACTGTCATCCCTTTTTTAAGTTTCCCTTTTTCCCCATTTTTAAGCTGCAAGTAGTTTTTTTTCATACTACATTTAACTTTATAGAATAGATCCTTGTTTTGGTTGTCCGTTAAAAAATCTGATGATATCTCTGTTATATTCCCGGCAACAGTTCCCCATTCATTGTAATCGAATGATTCAATCTGAAAATTTACAGGCATTCCTACACTAAGGTATCCTATGTTTCGGGGATTTACATATACTTCGAAATAGAGAGTTGAATCCGGACTAACTACTGCTAGTGACTGGCCTGCTTGCACGCTACTATTTCGATATATTCCAGAAAATTGATCAAGAGTTCCATTTACCGGACTTTTTACTACATATAACTCTTTGTTTTTTAATTCTTGTTTAAAAGACGCATTCATTTCGCTTTCCAGATTCTGATAGTTATTTAAGTCTGTTTGCCATACGCTCAGTTGGTTCTCTTTTAACGATGCCAATTCATTTTTCTGAGTTTCGTATTGATAGAAAGATTTGTCATAATCTTCTTCTGAGATAACCTTCTTAGTGAATAATAATTTATTCCGCTTCAAATCTTTTTCAGCCTTATCTAAGGATGTTCCAAGTTCTTTCTCTCGTTTTATATAATAATTATATTCTTGTTGTCGGGCAGGTGAATGGAAAGTAGGAGGTTGTTTACCTTTTGCCAGGAATTTTAAATCGGCTAAATGTGTTTTATAATCATCAATACGATGGCGTTGGTAGAGAATCTTATACTCAGAGTTACTCGTTCTAAAACTGAGAATAATATCTCCTTTTTTGAGTTTTTTACCTTCGTATGCATATACAGAGTCAACCAGTTCTGTAACAGGAGCTTTAATTTCAGTTTTTTCAGCTATAGGCCTTATTATTCCATTTCCTTGTATTGATATATCAACATAAATAAATGGAAGAGAGATTAAAGCCAGTGTTATAGCTAAAAGCACTACCCAATAAATCTTTTGGGATGTGGTTGAATGATTGTAAGTATAAGTTTCAATACTGTTTTCAATAAATTCAGAGGGTAATAGCATTCTTTAATTATTTCTTTTAGAATAATGGATTTGTTATGTAGCATTAGTAGTGTTACAGATAAAAAAATATTGCTTAAAGACTGATGTTATACAGTCCTTAAGCAATTTATTTATACTACCTAACCTGTTGAATAATATAAATTTTTGGATGATAAAAAACAATGAAATGTATTTTATATAGAAATATAAACTAAATATTTTTTCGTTCCATAATAATTTCTCCATTAGCTCCTAAACGATAAATAATAATATACTCTCCGCCTTCTATGCAGGCCATCTCTTCGACTGTAAGTTCTGTTATCATTTTGTGTTTTTTTTATTTATAAATCTGATGAGGGCAAAAGTATAGATTCATAAAAAAAAAGAATGTTATTAAATTGTTATCCAATCTAATCTAATTGTTATTTTTGCAGTATATTTGAAGAATATGAATAGTAATTATGCAAAGTTTATAACGGCTACAGCCATTTTATTTATTTTATTACTACAAGGATTGTGGCTC
Source organism: uncultured Bacteroides sp. (assembly GCF_963677945.1). NCBI lineage: Bacteria > Pseudomonadati > Bacteroidota > Bacteroidia > Bacteroidales > Bacteroidaceae > Bacteroides > uncultured Bacteroides sp. The sequence goes on from NZ_OY782578.1 coordinate 1,835,869, forward strand.
TATAATGCATATCGCTTTGTAAGTGGCGAAATAGAGAATAAAATAAATATATGTCTTTCAGAATCAAATCAAAAAGAGATTTTTGCAAGGCTTAGCGTTGCTTTGCAATCTATGCCGAAGGGGGCTGTTATTAGTTCGGACACAATTTCGGGAGAAAGCACGTCGTTTCTTCCTAATTATGTTGATTTACAGGAATCTCTTGTGAAGTTAAATAAGCCTTTGGTCATTTCCAGTCTGGATAGTTTGTTCTCTAAATCGTTGGAGCAATCTCATATAAAAGTTAAATATATAATCAATAAAGTGAATTCTCAGACTGGTGAAGTTATTGAAACAACCGGCAAGAATTCTGAAGAACTTTTTATAGGTGCATTAAAGTCTAATATAATTCCTACAAATAAGAAAAACACTGAAGGAATTCAGGTGTTAGTCATTTCTCCATATAGGGCTATTTTTGAACAGATGACGTTGATGCTTGTCGGTTCTGTTTTAATGGTGATAGTAATTGGTTATTGCATTTTTTTTCAGATAAAAATAATTGTTCGGCAAAACAAAATAGCCCAATTGCGTCAGGACTTTACATACGCAATGATTCATGATATGAAAACTCCTCTTTCTACTATTTTAATGGGAATTAATATGTTAAGAAGCGGCAAGCTCGATGATATAAAGGAGAAGAAGTACTTTGAGATTTGTATGGACGAGAGCAATCATTTGCTTACTTTGACCAACCGTATATTAACTATTGCCAAACTGGAACAAGGGGAACTGAAGCTGAACAAACAGATTGTGGATTTAAAAGAAATGATTGGTTCGTTGGTTAATAAGTTCTCTATCAATCCGCATAAAAAAATATCTTTTGATTTGTCTTTTTCAGATGATCTCACCTTTGTGGTAGCCGACTATGAATATCTAAAGGAAGCTATCAGTAACCTGATTGATAACTCGATAAAGTATTCTAATAACGAGGTGAAGATAGACATCAGTTGCTTTAAAACAGATGATAAGATTGTAATTAAGGTCAGAGATAATGGACTTGGAATAGCTCCTAAAGATCAGGCTAAGATATTTGAAAAGTTCGAAAGAGCAGCTGCCGTTGGCAGAAAAGGCGGAGCCGCAGGATTTGGTCTTGGACTGAGTTATGTGCTTCGCGTGATTGAGGCGCATGAAGGTACGGTTTCTGTTTCCAGTGTTGAAAATGATTTTTGTGAATTTACTATCAGTTTACCGGTATTAATAGAAGAATTATGATAAAAGTTCTACTGGTTGAGGATGATGAGAACCTGAATTATATTATAAAGGGAAGCCTTGAGGATATGATTGGTGGGTATAATGTTATGCCTGTGCTAAATGGTAAAGAGGGGTTAAAAGCTTGGAAGGAGTTTAAACCGGATATCATTGTATCTGACGTTGAAATGCCAGTGATGGATGGAAATGAAATGGTGCAAATAATTCGTGAAACAGATGGTGATACTCCTATTGTTTTTGCTACTGCCAAAGGTTCACCAAAGGATGTTACTATCGGTTATCATTCTGGGGTGAATAATTATATAAAGAAACCTTTTCTTCCCGAAGAGCTTGATGCACATATTCAGGCGCTGCTGAAACTTAAGAATGGCGTAAGATCTAGAAATGAAAAAAATATATTCACATTAGGAAATTATCATTTTGATGCAGAACGGTTAGTATTACAGTTCGATTCGCAATCGTGGAACCTTACCGCCCGCGAAGCACAGATTCTTCAACTGCTTTGCGAAAACAGGGGAGAGATTGTGAAACGAGATGATATTCTTGAAAACATTTGGGGAACAAGTGATTTTTATACATCACGTAGCCTGGATGTTTTTATCAAAAAGCTGCGTACATATCTGTCGGCTGATTCTTCTATCTCTATACGCACAGTAAAATGTGTAGGACTTATTTTGAACTGACCAAAGATTAAATTCAGTAGAAACAAATAAAAAAAGTTTTTTTCAAAAAACATCTCCCACCTGCTACTAAATAAAGATAAACATCCCTGTTTATAGGTATTTTGACTAGTGGCAGATAAATTATTGAAACATTTATCTGCCACTACCATCTGCTACTAACATTATTATAAGTATTCCTCCAAAGTTAGTTGTTGCTTCGACTTTCTTATTTTTATATGATTATTCAAAATATTGAATCCTTGTACAAAAGAATACATTCTTCTGTACAAAACAATTAATTCTTTTGTACAGAATATATCTTTGTTTTGTACAAGAGAAAATAAAGCATTCGCCAGCTTTTTCAATTTCTTCGGCAGAGAATCAAAGAATGTTCTACATATTTAGATATGTAACAAATTAATATTTTCCCTTTTTTAAAAGAATTAATTGAATACCTTTGTTTTTCAGAGTATAAAGTAAAAAGTTTATGGCGGATAATTATTTAGAAAATCAGTACGAGCAATACCAGGCCAGAAAGGCTGCATGGGAAAAAGCTAATAAATTCGGTAAGAAGAAAACAACTACAACTAATCAGGCGAAACCAGATAAACCGTGTGCAGCCTCTGAAACTGATGCTAAGAATAAATTCGTTTACAGAAAACTGGATGCATTTACAAGCGGAAAGTCGAAGGGGAATCCTGCCGCCTGTCTGTTTCTCAATAAAGATCAGCAATTAACAGAAGAAGAAATGCTAAGTATAGCAAAAGATCACAAAGGATTTGTGTCCGAAGTGGTTTATTGCAGTCCACTTGATGATAATGCATACAGATTACGTTATTACTCTTCCGAATGTGAAGTAGAATTCTGCGGACACGGAACTATAGCCTGCATGTATAATCTGGTAAAAAGTAATAAGGAGCTGCAACAGGTTAAAGAAATTACAATCAAAACCAATAAAGGAGATTTAGCGGTATATAACGAACTTCAGTCCCTCGATGCCGTATTTATCACAGCTCCAAATCCTGAATATCTTGAAGTAAAACCTTCGTTGGCAGATATAGCTGTGAATCTTCAGACTGCCATTGAAAGTATTGATCAGCAACACCCTGTTATGTTGATTGATGCAGGCTTAAGAACACTGATAGTCCCGATAGTGGATTTGGATAATATACTTGCTCTGCATCCGGATGAACCTAAACTGAAAGAATTCTGCCTCAATAACGGTATAGATATAATACTCGTTTTCACCAACGATGTAGCTGATAAATCAAATAAAATAAGAACCCGTGTCTTTGCTCCGAAGTTTGGCTATCTTGAAGATCCCGCAACTGGTTCCGGTAATTCGGCAATGGGATATTATATGCTGAAGAATGAGATGTGGAACGGTCAGCCAGTTTCAATAGAACAGAATGGTGAAAAAGAACTCTTTAATATTGTGAAGCTTAATACCAAAGATGGCAAAGTTCTTTTTGGAGGTAATGCGGTTGTTAAGATTGATGGAGAATATCATTTATGATTTAGAAATAAATATGAATATTTACATAGCATTGCTTAGAGGAATTAATGTAGGCGGAAAGAACATCATAAAGATGTCTGAACTTAAGAAAGTCTTTGAATCAATTGGACTTTGCGAAGTACAGACATATATTCAGAGCGGTAATGTTATATTCAAATCAAATGAAGAGGAGGCTGTTCTTCAAACTAAAATAGAACATATAATTGAAGTAGCCTTTGGTTTTCCGGTAAAGGTGGTGCTGAGAACTCTGGCCGAGTTAGAAGAAATAATCCTTGATTGTCCTTTCTCAAAGGATGAAATTTCGGAAGCTGAATCTTTGTCAGATAAAGAATGCTTGTATGTGGCGCTATCGTCTACAGCTCTCGAAAAAGAGAAAACAGAATATCTTAACGCATATAGAAGTGATAGCGATGATTATCGGATTATAGGTAGAAACGTGTATCTTTTATTTCGCAATAGCATTAGTAAATCTAAGCTTGCCAATAATGTTCAGAAACTTGATGCCGCAGTAACCTTTCGCAATTGGAAGACTTTAAACAAGCTTGTTTTGCTGGCAAAAGATATCCCAAATTGAATATTAACAAAATACACACACAATATGAAACAAAGAATATATCAGGTAGATGCATTTACCAACGAAGTCTTTTCAGGCAATCCTGCAGCAGTCTGTCCATTGGAAAAGTGGCTGAGCGATGATGTTATGCAGAAAATAGCAATGGAGAATAACCTTGCCGAAACAGCCTTTTATGTGAAACAAGGTGATAAATACGAAATAAGATGGTTTACTCCGGCGGTCGAAGTCGATCTATGCGGACATGCCACACTTGCTACTGCATATATATTGTTCAATTATGAAGGTCATAAGGAAGATTCCATTCATTTTTATTCACCCAGAAGCGGCGATTTGTTTGTCAGCAAGAATGGAGAACTGCTAACCTTGAATTTCCCTTCTGATGAATTTAAAGAGATAACACTCACGGATGAAATAACAAATGGATTTGATATAAAACCAATAGCAGCCTATAAAGGTAAAACAGACTATTTCTTAGTCTTTGAAAAGGAAGAGCAGATTGTGAATATAAAGCCCAATCTGAAAGAGATTTCAAAGTTAAAGGGTAGGGGAGTAATCATTTCCGCTAAAGGAAACAATGTAGATTTTGTTTCAAGATTCTTCGCTCCACAGTCTGGCATCGATGAAGATCCGGTTACCGGTTCAGCTCATACAACGCTAACTCCTTATTGGTCGGCAAGACTAAATAAGAAAGAACTTTCTGCAATTCAGTTGTCAGCTCGTAAGGTACCTTTCATGCAAATATTTAGGTGAACGAGTTGAAATTAGCGGAGAATGTAAGTTGTATATGGCTGGAGAGATTTATTTGTAGCTTATTTAAAATATAGAAAACAGGAAAGTGTAATATGCAAAATATTGCACTTTTTTGGTATTATAACTGTTATAATACGTATATTTGCTTCAAATGGGCAAAATAATGCACTTATGGATTTCTACGATATTATAAAAGACAGAAGAGTCTTGCTCAATATTACTCAGCAAGACTTGTCAGATATTTCCGGCGTTAGTCTTCGGACTATTAAAGCTATAGAAAAAGGTAATGGCAATCCATCTATCGATACTCTTAGAAAAATAGCCGATGCACTTGGACTTGAGTTGATAATGAAAGTTAGAGAAATACCTAAATTATGAGACAGGCAGAAGTATATTACAATAAGATTCTGGCAGGACTTCTTACCGAGAATGATAATGGAGAATATTTATAGCTTATCCGACGTATTCGTAGCTTTATCAAATACACTTTTTGAGTATGAATATGTTTTTACTCCGTAATAATATAAAATGATTAGTACGGAGTTTTTGGTTTGTTGTTTATAAATTGGTATGCAAAGTTTGATAACCATTGATTTGCAGCTGTATTTAATTTATTTGCTTTTAATTTTGTTATACAATAAAATTGATAGTTTGTTAACAGTTGAATATTGTTTTCTTATTATAGCATTGTAGAGTATTTGGATATCTTTGGATAGATTTGTTAAATTGTTATTGCCTGTTTCAATGAGAAAATCTCCAAAACGATCAATTTGATTTTTAAACCTAATATTTAATAAAATAATATCATCATTTTGTATTACTTTTTCAAAGTAATATATCCAACGGTCTGTTGTGATTTTTGTTAATTCTTCGTGTGCGATAGATGCTGCTGCTATTGATATTCCATATGCATTACCTAGATATACCAGTAAATAAGCTTGGATACAATTGATTAATGCAGGAGAAGGTATTACAGATCCTAAATTGGCTAAGGATTTTACAGCAGATGGCTCATTATAAAAGTTGTTAAATGCAAAGTGGGTCTCAACAACAATACGTGCTGCATTCTTAAATGTGGACGATCTGAGATTTTCAGGGACGTAGTCAAATCCATTAACTTTTAATAAAGCTTGTTTCATTCCATTAGCAGCTATGCTATTTCCTTCTGCAACAACGTCTCTATAAGCTGTGCCTACATTCCATCTATCACTTTCTCCTAGATTACTCCATGTATTTGGTAAAAGCAAATTTATATTTCCAAGTGAATGTTCTAATATCGCACCTTTATCTTTTCGTATTGAAGATAGTAAAATTGTAAGTATTGTTCTAGTATAAAATAGTGGAGAATTAATTAATTGCATAACTTGAGGATCACTCAATTTTAAACTCTCGCTAAGAAGTCTTTTTCTGAAATTTGTAAATTCAATAGCAATAGATATATCTTGTTCGCTTAAAATATATTGAATGCTATTTTTTATAATATTAATAGCGCTAATAGAATCAAATTCTTCGTCTGCTTTTCCTGAAAAAAAATGGGAAATTAATTCTTGTGATTGTCGTAATTTTAGAGCTGCTGTATTTCCAATTACTCCTAATTGTTCTGCTAATAGAATTGTTGTATAATCTGTAAGAACAGAGTCTATTGGAGTATATTCATTAATATCTTCTCTTCCGAGTATTTCTCCAATAAATTCCATACCTAGTGTCCCTATAGTTTCCTTTAGTTTCATTATAGCTTTTTTCCATGCATATTCAGCAGCCATGTCGAATGCTTCTATTTGAAAGGCAGCAATAATTTGATTCTTTTGTTTTTCTGATAAAGAATTGGCAAAAGGAACTATATCTGATACTTTACTAACATTAGTTGGTATAGAGACTCCATCTGGCCCTGACCATATTTGTACTTCGCTACTCATTTTTTGAATAATATTTTATATTTCCGTCTTGTGATTTATAAAAACAACTATTGAATATATTTAATGTCTTCATTGATTCAAAAGCCCTAGTTCTAGCACCTCCTACAACTTTGGCTTTACTGGTATCTTGTTTAACAAATAAATGATACCCTAGAATTTTTCCACTATCTGTCAAAACTGTTATTCCGTCATGATTTAGCATCGATATTAAAATTGATGTATATGCTTTCAAAGCTACGGATGATTCATTGCTCTTTTCTCCTTCTGCTGTTTTTATTAATTGTCCTAAGTCTATTGGTTCTGATAAATATATACCATCATCTAAATTTTGCTTAAGATTATCAATGCATTCTGTCTCATCAGGAATAATGCCTATAAGATTTCCATGCCCAATCTTAATCGCTTCATTTAATGTTTTTTCGAAATAAGTTGCTGCTTTGTCTCTAATAGCTTCATAGCATTTCTCTGTAATGTTTATAGATAGAATGTTTATTTCATTGTTTAGAACACTCTTTGTGTCATCTAATGTTAATGAAATGATTAGTTTCTTCTTAAGACCTACTAGTTCAACTGTTTTTTGTCCAATATTTCTAATATATGCAATGTTGCCATACGTACTTGGTTCAACATCACCAACTGTTTGATTGTAAATTGAAAGGCTTGTTTCAGACATTTCAGCAGAAATTACTCCGAATTTAATCTTTTCACTTTTTACTTCAATAAATATAACCCAATTATTAGTAGCAAGAGGAGCACATAATTTTATGGCATCTTTAAATTGGGCAATGTCTAAATCATTTTCTTTAATGTGAATTACTTTCTTTGGGATTGTATCAAATACCCTCAAATTATCAGTCAGAATAACTTCTGGATATAAATGGATACCTTCTTCATAATAATCAGATATTTTATTTATAAGTTCAAGAATTCCCTCAGTTGTTTTCTCATTTTTACTAAACCCTTCATCATATAAAAACTCAGAAATATTCTCTAACATACTCTTCCTTAAAGATGCTTGTTTACTGTATTGCTTTCCCATAAATATTATATATTCTCATATTTTGATTAAGTAGGATGATGTTTATGTTTACTGTAAATATTGTCCAAAATTAAGTATAAATATTTATATATGTGAAAATTTAGTTATTAATTTATTGTTCTTATGTAATTTATTTTGTTTTTTTAATTTCTTTACTATTAATTTATCTGTTTTTTTATAGAAAAAGTTGTGCTATATTTTTTGTGCATATGTTTTTATCAAAAGAGAGCTAATACATTTGTTTTCATAATATGTAACCTTACAATGAAGGTTTATATTTCTTCTACAGTCATTACAAAACCGCCCTTTCTTCGTCCTTATAGTTAACACATTATATTAACGAAAAAAGAAATGATAAAGAAAGGACTTCTTACACTTGGTTTATTATCGGCTTTTATGGCTTTGCCGGCACAGGAAAAAGCCTTAATGAATACCTCGAAAAGTAAGTATGCACAACTTACTAACGTTGATTTGTCGGCTGTGAAGTGGACTAATGGCTTTTGGGGTGATAGATTCCGCATTTGCAAAGACACTATGCTTATCAGCATGTGGAATACATGGAATGCTCCTGAGATTTCACATGGTTTCCGCAACTTTGAAGTGGCTGCCGGTGTGTGTCCGGGTGAACATTGGGGACCTCCTTTCCACGATGGCGATTTTTATAAATGGCTGGAAGGTGTGGCTGCTGTGTATGCGGTAAATAAAGATCCGAAGTTGGATGCGCTGATGGATAAGGCTGTTGCTGTTATCGTGAAGGCGCAACGTGAAGACGGATATATTCATACTCCGGTTATTATCGAAGAAAAAAATAAAGGCGTCGACTCTCACAAAGCGAAGAAAGAAGAAGTTATTGGAACAAAAGTGGGGGGCGCCAATGAAGTGGGTGCTTTTGCTAACCGCCTGAACTTTGAAACTTATAATCTTGGTCACTTGATGATGGCGGGCTGTATACATTACAGAGCTACCGGAAAGAAGACTTTGTTCAATGCTGCTATCAAGGCGACTGATTTCCTTTGCCATTTCTACGAAACTGCTTCGGCTGAACTTGCCCGCAATGCTATATGTCCTTCTCACTATATGGGTGTGGTAGAGATGTATCGTGCAACCGGTAATCCTCGTTACCTGGAATTGGCTAAGAATCTAATTAATATTCGCGGTATGGTGAAGAATGGAACTGATGATAATCAAGATCGTATTCCTTTCCGCGACCAGAAGAAGGCTATGGGACATGCTGTTCGTGCTAATTATCTATATGCCGGTGTGGCAGATGTATATGCAGAAACCGGAGAAAAGGTGTTAAAGGATAATCTGGAATCTATATGGGAAGATATTGTTAATCGAAAGATGTATGTAACGGGCGCTTGCGGTGCTTTGTATGACGGTACTTCTCCTGATGGAACTTGCTACGAACCGGATTCTATTCAGAAAGTACACCAGTCTTATGGTCGTGCTTACCAATTACCTAACAGTACGGCTCACAATGAGTCATGTGCGAATATTGGAAATATGCTTTTCAACTGGCGTATGTTGCAGACTACCGGTGAAGAGAAGTATGCTGATGTAATGGAGACTTCTCTTTATAACAGTGTGCTTGCAGGTGTTAGCTTGGATGGAAAGAAATTCTTCTATACAAATCCTTTGCGTTTGTCTAAGGATTTTCCTTATACATTGAGATGGCCTAGAGAACGTACTTCATACATTAGCTGTTTCTGCTGTCCTCCAAATACTGTTCGTACTTTGTGCGAAGCGCAGAACTATGCATATAGTATCTCACAAAAAGGTGTTTGGTTCAACTTATACGGTGGTAACCAACTTGATACTAAACTGACTGATGGCTCTGCCTTGAAACTGACTCAGGTTTCTGACTATCCATGGGACGGCAAAGTAGTTACAACTGTTGATAAAGTTGCTTCAAAGAAAGCGTTCTCAATGAATTTCCGTATTCCTGAATGGTGCGAAAAAGCAACATTGACTGTTAATGGTAAACCTGTAGATGCAGATCTTTCTGCCGGAAAATATGCAGAGGTGAACAGAGTATGGAAGAAGGGTGATGTTGTGGAATTGAATCTTGCCATGACTGTGAAGCTTATGGAATCTAATCCGTTGGTGGAAGAAACTCGTAACCAGACTGTAGTGAAACGTGGACCGCTGGTTTACTGTCTTGAATCTATGGATGTGGAAGGCGGACAATCTATTGATAATGTATTGATTCCTGCAAATATTCAGCTTACTCCAAATAAGATTACTATTGATGGTAGCCCGATTGTGGCTTTGGATGGCGAAGCTCAACTGATGAACGAAGGTTCATGGAAAGGTACTCTTTACAAACAGGTATCTGACTCTTCAAAGAAAGTGAAAATCCGCTTGATTCCTTATTATGCATGGGGTAACCGTGGTAAAGCGGATATGACTGTATGGATGCCTTTGGCACGATAAATGAATGTTGATAAACAGATAATATAAGAAAAATGAAACGTATTCCATTTCTCCTGCTTGTTCTCTTTTTAGGAGTTACAAAGGCTTTTTCGGCTGATATATGGGTTTCCGTACATGGTAATGACCGTAACAACGGAACTCAGACTTCTCCGAAGGCTACTTTGGCAGGAGCTTTGAGACAGGCGCGCGAACTCAGAAGATTAAAAGATGAGTCGGTTAAAGGCGGTATTCATATTTACATGCAGGGAGGTACTTACTCTCTGTACGAACCGGTCTTTATCCGTCCCGAAGATTCGGGCACGAAAGAATCGCCTACGGTTATTCAGCCGGTAAAGGATGAAAAGGTAATTATTAGTGGTGGGGTATCACTTTCCGGATGGCAAAAAGCCGGAAATGTAAATGGTCTGCCTGCTTCAGCAAAAGGTAAAGTCTGGGTAACAGAAGTTCCTGATTTTAACGGGAGAACGGCGGATTTCCGTCAGTTGTGGATAAACGGAAAGAAAGCCGTTCGTGCCCGTAATGTGGCCGATTTTAAACAGATGGCAAGGATTGTGAACAATGATGTGGAGAATGAAATTCTTTGGGTGCCTGCTAAATCGGTGAAGGCCATAATGAATGCTCGTCATGCAGAACTGGTGCTTCACGAGATGTGGGCAATTGCCAATCTTCGTATCAAGTCTATCAAGGTTCAGGGTGATTCTGCCGGAATTAAATTCTGTAATCCTGAAAGTCGCATTCAATTTGAACATCCCTGGCCACGACCGATGTTGGGCAAAGGGGTGAATTCTGCTTTCTATCTGACTAATGCCATTGAATTACTCGATCAACCGGGTGAATGGTTTTATGATAACAGAACCGGTCGACTTTATTATTATCCTCGTGAAGGAGAAAATATGAAAACGGCATCGGCTGTGGTTCCTGCTTTGGAAACTTTGGTTCAGGTAGAAGGAACGGTTGACCGTCAGGTTTCAAATATCCGTTTTGAAGGCATCAACTTTAATTATACCACCTGGATGCGTCCATCGGAAAAAGGACATGTGCCTTTGCAGGCCGGAATGTATATGCTGGATGCTTATACGTTGAATCCGAAACAGATACGTGATGACCATAATCATCCGCTGGATAATCAGGGATGGATTGGTCGTCCGCCAGCTGCCGTTCAGGTGCAGGGGGCAAACAATATTGCTTTTGCTAATTGTTCTTTTGAACATTTGGGTTCTTGCGGGCTCGACTTTGTTGAGGCTGCTCAGCATGTAAGTGTGGAAGGTTCTATCTTTAGGGATATTGCCGGCAACGGTTTGCAGACTGGTAAGTTTAATGATCCTTCGTTTGAATCTCATTTACCTTATGATCCGGCAGATAGCAGAGTGCTTTGCGCCAATCAGCTTATTGCCAACAATTACTTTACGGATGTAACAAACGAGGATTGGGGATGTGTGGCAATCTGTGCAGGTTTTGTAAGAGATGTAACCATTCAGCATAATGAAATCAGTTATGTGTCATACACCGGAATTAACTTGGGCTGGGGATGGACTCAGACTATAAATTGCATGCGAAACAATAAAGTGATTGCAAATAATATCCATCATTATGCTATTCACATGCATGATGTGGCCGGTATCTACACACTTTCTGCTCAGCCAAAATCAGTGGTTGCTGAGAATTATGTGCATGATATTGTTCTTTCTCCTTATGCACACGATCCAAATCACTGGTTCTACTTGTATACCGACGAAGGCTCTTCGTTTATTGAAGTGAAAGACAACTGGTGTGATTCCGAAAAGTTCCTGAAGAATGCCAACGGTCCGGGTAATGTATGGACAAACAATGGTCCGATGGTGGCGGATAGTATTCGTAACCGTGCGGGATTGCAACCGGATTACCTATATTTGTTGAAAAAATAATCTTAATAATATAAAGATGAAACGTAATTTTTTATTAATCCTTTTAATGCTTCTTTCTGTTTCTTCAATGAAAGCACAAAAAGCTACATGGATTTGGTATCCGGGCGATTATGAAATATGGCTCGGTAATAATATGAACAATAACCGTACGGAGAGGGGAGCTTTCTTTCCTCCTTTCTGGAAAATGGATAGCCATTACGTGCTGGTTGAGTTCTCAAAGAAACTGAATCTGTTTAAACCGGAGGAGATTACAATTGCTGTTGAGGGACGTTACAATGTGAAACTTGATGGTAAACTTTTGTTTGGTGCTCCTAAAACGCTTATTATTCCGGAAGGAAAACATAGTCTGAATATCAAAGTTCATAATCAGGCAACGGTTCCTGCTATCTATGTATCTGGTAAAACAATTTTCTCTGATCAGTCATGGAAAGTAACTTACGAAGATAAAGAATGGATTGACGAATCGGGTAAAGCTTCGGATACTTCGGCTACAACTTATATGGATGCTGCCAGCTGGAATTTTAATGATCCTACCCAGCTGCCTTCTCAGTTTAAGTTGCATACTGAACCTGCTAATGCGGTTTCCAGTACTCCACAAACGCAAGGTGTGTTGGTAGATTTTGGTAAAGAAACCTTTGGTTACATCAAACTTGAACAACTTAAGGGAAATGGTAAAGTGAATATTTTCTACGGAGAATCCAAAGAAGAAGCAATGAGCACGGGTTCTTGTGAAACACTCGATCGTTTTGAAATAAACAATGCTGAAGCTAAAGATTATACTGTTGAGGGTTCAAAGGCTTTCAGGTATGTATATATCGTAACTGATCCGGGAGTGAGCTTTGCAAAGGCATCTATGCTTTACGAATCTCTTCCAGAAACTTATCGCGGTTCTTTCCGTTGCAGTGATCCGGAGATTAATAAGATATGGGATGTGGCTGCTTACACAATGCATCTTACTACTCGTGAATTCTTTATTGATGGTATTAAGCGCGACCGCTGGGTGTGGAGTGGAGATGCTATTCAAAGTTATCTGATGAACTATTATTTGTTCTTCGATTCTCACACTGTAGGTCGTACTATAAACTTGCTTCGCGGTAAAGATCCTGTTACTTCGCATATTAATACTATCATGGATTATACGTTCTACTGGTTCCTTAGTGTATATGATTACTATCTGTATACTGGTGACCGTCATTTAATTGAACAACTTTATCCAAAGATGGCTACCATGATGGATTATGTGTTGGGAAGAACCAATAAGGATGGCATGGTCGAAGGTATGACTGGCGACTGGGTCTTCGTGGACTGGGCAGATGGTTATATGGATAAGCACGGCGAACTGAGCTTTGAACAGATTTTGTTCTGCAAGAGTCTGGAAACAATGGCTGTGTGTGCTGATCTTACCGGAAATAAAGAAGATAAAGCAAAATATGATAAGTTGGCAACTGCTCTTAAATCGAAGTTGGAACCAGCTTTCTGGAATAACGAGAAACAAGGGTTCGTTCATAACCGTTTGAATGGAAAGCAAAGTGAGCAAGTTACCCGCTATGCAAATATGTTTGGAATCTTGTTTGATTATCTTAATGATCAAAAGAAGCAGGCCGTTAAGAAGTCGGTTATACTGAATAATTCTATTATGAAGATATCAACTCCTTATATGCGTTTCTATGAATTGGAATCTCTTTGTGCACTTGGCGAACAGACAAATGTAACCAAAGAAATAAAGGATTACTGGGGTGGTATGCTTAAACTGGGTGCTACTTCTTTCTGGGAAAAATATAATCCTGAAGATAAAGGCAGCAAACATTATGAAATGTATGGCCGTCCGTTCGGAAAGAGTCTTTGTCACGCCTGGGGATCAAGTCCTATTTACTTGTTAGGTAAATATTATCTGGGAGTGAAACCTCTGAAACCGGGATATAGTGAGTTCGCTATAAATCCGTCTTTGGGTGGATTGAAATGGATTGAAGGAACGGTTCCTACTCCTAAAGGAGGTATTCATGTGTATATGGATACAAAGACTATTAAAATAAAAGCAGGAGAGGGAAAAGGTTATCTTACATTTACAAGTAAGTCTAAACCAAAAGCTTCTGCCGGAGTAGTTGAAAAGCTATCTCAGAATCAATATCGCTTGTTGATTGAGGGTAATAATAAAGAGGTAATAGTGAATTATCGTAATTAGTTCATAATAGCTTTTTTAAAGAGGTCTGTCTGTAATCGCAATTCTTATTGAATGGCCGATTCAGACGGACCTTTTTAATTCTGTATTTTTGAGTACATTTATACTGTTTTTTCGTCTCATTTTTATAACATTATAAACTTATTTGAACGATGACGAAACTGAAAGTATTGACCTTGTGTGGATTGGCTTGTCTTTTTGCTTCATGCCAAAAGAATGCAGTGTCGATAATTACTTCGCCTACAGCATCCAAACGCTTACAGTTTGGAACAGAACAGCTGAAGACAACTCTTGAGAACGACGGATATATGGTTAAAGTACGTAATCTGAATGATGCAAAACATTTAAGTGGAAAAACAATTCTTGCTTTGGAAAAAGGAGATCCTATTTCGCTTGACCTTGCAAAGAAATATGGCTTTATGCTTCCTGATTTTAACAAGAAAGAAGGCTTCTATATCGGGACGAAGAAAAATATAACTTTAATGTATGGCAATGATCCATCCGGAGCTTTGTATGGTTGCCTTCAACTGAAAGATCAGGTTAAAAAGAATACTTTGGAATTTTCTGCAAACATGACTGATGCTCCTGAAATGGTGCTAAGAGGTACATGTATTGGAGTACAGAAACCATATTACCTACCAGGAAGAACTGTATACGAATATCCTTATACTGAAGAAAACTTTCCTTGGTTTTATGATAAGCAGATGTGGATTAAATATCTGGATATGCTTGTGGCCAACAAAATGAACTCTGTTTATTTGTGGAATGGTCACCCTTTTGCTTCTTTAGTTAAACTAAAAGATTATCCGTTTGCTGTTGAAGTGGATGATGCTACATTCAAGAAAAATGAAGAGATGTTCTCGTTCATAACAAAAGAGGCCGACAAGCGTGGTATCTTTGTTATTCAGATGTTTTATAATATCCTTGTTTCAAAACCTTTTGCCGAGCATTATGGTATTAAAACTCAGGATAGAAATCGTCCTATTACTCCATTAATTGCTGACTATACACGCAAATCTATCGCTGCATTTATTGAAAAGTATCCTAATGTAGGATTATTGGTTTGCCTTGGTGAAGCAATAGATACTTATGAAGATGATGTGGAATGGTTTACAAAAACTATTATTCCGGGTGTAAAAGACGGACTTAAGGCTTTGGGACGTACCGATGAACCTCCAGTTCTACTTCGTGCTCACGATACTGATTGTAAAATGGTGATGGATAAAGCACTTCCTCTTTACAAGAATCTTTATACAATGCACAAATATAATGGAGAATCGCTTACTACTTATGAACCTCGCGGTCCATGGTCTAAGATTCATAAGGATCTTAGTTCTTTAGGAAGTATTCATATTAGTAACGTACATATTCTGGCCAATCTGGAACCTTTCCGCTGGAGTTCTCCTGATTTTATTCAGAAGGCAGTAAATGCGATGCATAATGTTCATGGAGCGAATGCACTTCATCTTTATCCGCAGGCTTCTTACTGGGATTGGCCTTATACTGCCGATAAATTACCTGATGGTAAGCGTCAGGAACAACTAGATCGTGACTGGATGTGGTATAAAGGATGGGCTCGTTATGCATGGAATTGCCACCGTGATCGTAATGATGAAGTTGTTTACTGGAAAGATCAGTTGGCAGACTATTACGGAATAGATGCTGCTAAAGCGGGTAATATTCTTGAAGCTTATGAACAAACTGGCGAGATTGCTCCTAAATTGTTGCGTCGCTTTGGTATAACCGAAGGTAACAGACAAACGCTTCTTTTGGGTATGTTTATGAGCCAGTTGGTCAACCCTTATAAATATACTATCTATCCGGGATTCTATGAAAGCTGTGGACCGGAAGGTGAGAAGCTTATTGAATACGTTGAGAAAGAATGGAAGAAACAACCACATGTTGGAGAGTTGCCTCTTGATATAATTGCTCAGGTAATAGCGCATGGTGATAAAGCTATTGCTGCTATAGATAGTGTTGATGGAAAAGTAACGAAGAATAAAGAAGAGTTTGAACGTCTTCGTAATGATATGCACTGCTATCGTGAGTTTGCTTATGCTTTTAACTTGAAAGTGAAAGCGGCCAAGTTGGTTCTCGACTATCAGTGGGGAAAAGATATAAAGAATCTTGATGCGGCTATTCCATTGATGGAGCAAGGACTTGTTCACTATCGTAAATTAGTTGATCTGACAAAGGATCATTACTTGTATGCTAACAGTATGCAGACTTCACTACGTCGTATTCCTATCGGTGGCGATGATGGAAAAAACAAAACCTGGGCAGAAATGCTTGTTCATTATCAGAAAGAATTAGATAACTTTAAGGCAAATCTGGCAATGTTGAAAGATAAAGCAAACGGTAAGTTATTGTCTACAGATTCAAAGATTGCTGCGTTTGCTCCAGCTAAGGTTACATTATTTGGTAAACCTTCTGTAGTAAAACTAACAAAGGGAGCGCAGTTGTTTGCTAACCTGAACGAAAAAGTTGTAGCTATTGCTCCTGAACTGGAAGGCCTTTCTGCTTTCTGTTTCAACGGTGACAAACAACGTGAAGAGGCTACAACAATTGAATTTGAAACTCAGGAACCGGTTACATTGCTGGTTGGTTATTTCCGCGATGACCAAAGAAAATTTGCGAAAGCTCCAAAGCTGGAAATAGATGCTTCTGCAAATGAATATGGTCAGGCTGAGCCTGTAATAATAAATGCTATTCGCATAAACAACATGCCTCTTGCAAATGTTCATCCTTTTAACTTTGCGCCTGGTAAACATAAACTTTTATTGCCAAAAGGATATCTGATTGTTCTTGGATTTACGAATAAGAAAGATATGGTAACCAGAAATGCAGGTTTGGCTGGAGCCGATGAAACAGTAGACTGGTTATTCTATTAATATAAATTATAGAGATAAAATGATGATAATAAAACGCCATTTAACGGCTTTTCTTACTCTTCTTATTTCATTGGGAGGATTTGCTCAGCAGCAAGTTCCTCAGAATAAAATGGAGGAAATTTATGAGAAGATTAAAACTCCTTATAAGTATGGTTTGGTTATTGCGCCAACCACTAATAAATATAAGGTAGACTGCCCGAGTGTATTCAGAGAAGGTAATAAGTGGTACATGACTTACCTGATGTATAACGGGCAGAATGGCAAAGATGGTCGTGGATACCAGACTATGCTTGCGGAAAGTGATGATTTGCTTAAGTGGAAAACTTTGGGAAATGTTCTTTCTTTCCGTGATGGTACCTGGGATACAAATCAGCGTGGTGGTTTTCTCTCTTTACTCGATAATACATGGGGTGGAAGTTATAAGCTGAATAAGTTTAAAAATAAATATTGGATGACTTATATTGGTGGAGCTTCTGCCGGATATGAGTCCGGACCTTTGAAAATTGGTGTGGCTTTTACTAAGAAAAATATTACGAAGGCTCACGAATGGGAAAGTCTGGATAAACCAATCTTGAGCCCGGAAGACAAAGATGCTCAGTGGTTTGAAAATATTACTCAGTATAAAAGTTGTGTTTATTGGGATAAGGATAAAAAGCTTGGCAAACAGTTTGTAATGTATTACAATGCCGGCGGTCGTAATCCAAAGACAAATATCAAAGCAGAAAGAATTGGTATTGCTCTGTCTGATGATATGATTCACTGGAAGAGATATGAGGGTAATCCAATCTTCACTCATGAAGAAGGACTTACTGCCGATGCATACATTCAGAAGATGGGTGATGTGTACGTTATGTTCTACTTCAGTGCTTTCCGTAGCTCAAGGAAATATAAAGCATTCAATACTTTTGCCTGCTCGTATGACCTTGTTCACTGGACCGACTGGACTGGCGACGACTTGGTTATTCCTTCAAAGGATTATGATAATCTTTTTGCTCATAAATCATGCGTGGTAGAACATAAAGGAGTGGTTTATCATTTTTATTGTGGAGTAAACAAAAACGATCAGCGTGGTATTGCAGTTGCTGTTTCAAAACCAATGGGAAAATCGGAAGCTCATTTCCCTGCTCCGGAACAGGCTGGAAAAAGAATTATCAGTTCGTTGAATAATGATTGGTATACAGTTGCTGCCGGAGAAAACAGTAATACTTATGATGCATTTAATGTGACTGCCGACTGGAAGAAAGTTAATCTTCCTCATAACTGGGATGATTATGCGGGATACCGTCAGCTGGTACATGGTAATCGTCATGGTAATGCATGGTACAAAAAAGAATTTGACTTGCCGGCTTATGATGCTGATAAGAGATTGTTTATCCGTTTTGATGGAGTAGGCTCTTATGCCACAGTTTATGTAAATGGCAAAAATTTGGGACGCCGTCCGAGTGGTCGCACAACTTTTACTCTTGATGTAACAGATGCTTTGAAACCCGGTGCAAAAAATACAATTGCCGTTAAAGCGGAGCATCCTTCAATGATTTCAGATATGCCATGGGTTTGTGGTGGTTGTTCTTCAGAATTTGGATTCTCGGAAGGTTCTCAGCCAATGGGAATCTATCGTCCGGTAACTCTTGAAGTTACAGATAAAGTTCGTATTGAACCATTCGGTGTACATATATGGAATGATGAAAAAGCTAAGACTGTTAACATTGAAACTGAAATAAAGAATTACGGAAACACTGTTGAAACAGTAGAGCTTGTAAGCAAACTTACCGATGAAAATTGGACTCAGGCATTCCGTTTATCAGAAAATGTAACTCTTCAACCGGGAGAAACGAAAGTGATAAAGCAGGTGAGCCCTGAAATTAAGGATGTTCATTTATGGTCGGTTGAGGATCCGTATCTTTACTCATTAGCTTCAGTTGTAAAACGTGGAGGTAAAAGTACAGACGAGATGACTACTTCTTACGGTATCCGTACGGTAAGCTGGCCTGTACTTCGTAAAGATGGTGACAAGACTTTCCGTCTGAATGGTAAATCGGTTTTTATTAACGGTGTTTGTGAATACGAACATCAGTTTGGACAATCTCATGCTTTCTCTAATGAACAGATAGCTTCTCGTGTAAAACAAATAAAAGCTGCCGGCTTTAATGCTTTCCGTGATGCTCATCAACCTCATAATTTGTCTTATCAGAATTACTGGGATGAGAATGGAATTATTTTCTGGCCTCAGTTCTCGGCGCATATATGGTATGATTCTCCTGAATTCCGTAATAACTTTAAAGCATTACTTCGTCAGTGGGTGAAGGAACGACGTAATTCTCCTTCTGTAGTGATGTGGGGATTGCAGAATGAAAGTTCTTTGCCAAAGGAATTTGCAGAGGAGTGTGCAAATATCATTCGTGAAATGGATCCAACAGCCCGAAATCAAAGAATAGTAACCACTTGTAACGGTGGTGAAGGAACAGATTGGGATGTGGTTCAGAATTGGTCGGGTACTTATGGAGGATTTCCTGATAACTATAATAAAGAAATCAGCAATCAGTTATTGAATGGTGAATATGGTGCATGGCGTTCTATTGATTTGCATACCGAAGGAGATTTTGATCAGAATGGTGTGTGGAGCGAAAACAGAATGTGTCAGTTGCTCGAAAAGAAAATTCGTTTGGCTGAGTCTGTGAAAGACAGTTGTTGCGGTCAGTTCCAATGGGTATTCAGTTCACACGATAATCCGGGACGCAAACAACCGGATGAGGGTTATCGAATGATTGATAAAGTGGGACCATTTAATTATAAAGGCTTGGTTACTCCATGGGAAGAACCGGTAGATGCTTACTATATGTATCGTGCAAACTATATTCCGGCAAAGAAAGATCCAATGGTTTATATCGTGTCTCATACCTGGGCCGATCGTTTTACTAAAACAAAAGGTCGAGTGAATATTGATGTATTCAGTAATTGTGATTCAGTGAAACTATACAATGATGCAACTGATACTCTTTTAATGGGTAAGAAAACCAATCATGGAGTGGGAACTCATTTTATGTGGGAACACAGAGCTGTTCGTTACAATGTTTTGCGTGCGGTTGGTTATTATGGCGGAAAACCGGTAACTCAGGATGTAATTGTTTTGGATGGACTGGAAAAAGCGCTTCATTTTGATATGCTATATACTAATGTTGCTCCTATTCTGAAAGGTGAAAAGAATTACAACTATATTTACCGTGTAAACTGTGGCGGTGATAAATATACAGATGAGTACGGACAGGTTTGGAGTGCCGATGTGGCAAAAGGAACAAGCAAAGGCTGGGGATCTACTTCCTGGGCTGATGATTATAAAGGACTAAATCCTTATCTTGGCAGCCAGCGATTTACTTCAGATCCTATTGATGGAACGAAGGACTGGAGTCTTTTCGGACACTTCCGCTACGGACGTCATAAACTGGCTTATCACTTCCCGCTTCCGGATGGCGAGTATCGAGTAGAACTCTATTTCACAGAGCCATGGCACGGAACGGGTGGCAGTAAGGATTGCGAAGGACTTCGTATCTTTGATGTTGCCGTTAATGATTCTACTTACATTAATGATATGGATCTCTGGGCAGAATCAGGTCACGATGTTGCTTATAAGAAAGTAGTAAATGCTACTATTAAAGGTGGTGAACTAAAGATTTCGTTCCCTGAAGTGAAAGCTGGTCAGGCTGTAATCTCTGCTATTGCAATTGCTTCACGTAATAAAGATATTCGTCCGGTTGAGGCTGCTCCGTCAAACGGCTGGTCATGGAATAATATTGAATGTGTAGTTGCTATTCCTCAGGCTTCATTACCTGAAGGACAAGATTCGCGTGCCACTGTTACTTACCAGGCTGAAGATGCTTTGATAAAAGGAAAATCTGAAAAGAAACTTCACAAAAAGCAGACTGGTGTTTGTTTCTTGAAAGGTAATTCAAACAGTATTGAATGGAACATTAATACAGGTATAGCCAACGTGTATGCTCTTCGATTTAGTTATATGAATATAACTTCGGCTCCAATCAAAGTTCGTGTTCAACTGATTGCTGCTGATGGAAGAATCCTGAAGAATGATGAAATAACCTTTCCGGTTGCTGCAGAAAAATGGAAAACGTTAAGTACTACAACTGGTAGTTATATTAATGCCGGCCATTATAAAGTACGCATCATTGCAGATAATATGAATGGTTTATGGTTTAATGCACTGGATGTGCAATAATTAAACTTTTGATAAATGAAACAACAATTATTCGTTTTATTATTTGGTTTAGGCATTTTATCTCCGGTAGTTGCACAAAACAATGACTGGGAAAACCAGCATGTATTGCAGATTAATCGTGAACCGGCGCATGCTTCTTATGTTCCTTTTGGTAAGGAGAAGAATGACCGGATGCTTTCACTGGATGGTTTATGGAAGTTCAATTGGGTATCAACTTCTGAACAACGCCCCGTGAATTTCTATGATACTACTTTTGACGATTCAAAATGGGTGGACTTTCCGGTACCTGCCAATTGGGAAATGCATGGATACGGAACTCCAATCTATGTGAGTGCCGGATATCCGTTTAAAATAAACCCTCCGTTTGTAATGGGGGAACCAAAAGCTACTTATACCACATATAAGGAACGTAACCCTGTTGGCTCTTATCGTCGTTCGTTTACTTTGCCCGCCGGATGGAATGGCAAAGAGGTATTTCTTCACTTTGAAGGAGTGCAAAGTGCTTTTTATGTATGGGTTAACGGAAAGAAAGTTGGATATAGTGAAGGTAGTATGGAACCTTCCGAGTTTAATATTACTCCCTATCTTAAACAAGGCGAGAATAAACTGGCGGTCGAGGTCTATCGTTATAGTGACGGAAGCTATCTTGAAGATCAGGATATGTGGCGCTTTGCCGGAATACAGCGTTCTGTCTATCTGTATTCTACAGAGAATATCCGCATCCGTGATTTTGCTGTACGTACAATTCTGGATGCCGATTATAAGAATGCTTCTTTGCAGATAGAACCTAAACTTGCTGTTTACAATGGACAGAGAGGAGAGGGATATACTATTCAGGCACAATTGTATGATGAAGCAGGAAACCCTGTATTGTCTTCTGCTCTTAAGCAAGATGCAGTTCCGGTTTTGAACCTTGACAATAAAGCTGAAATAATGAACGACCGTAATCCTCAGCGAGGAGCAAGGAAGTTTGCATGGCTGGAAACAAAGGTTGTTAATCCGAAGAAGTGGACAGCGGAAACTCCGAATTTGTATACTCTGCAACTTACACTCAACAATGCCAATAATGAGGCAGTAGAACAAATTACTACCAAAATAGGATTCAGAAGTCTGGAGATAAAGAACGGACTATTTCTTGTGAATGGAAAGCCCATACGTTTAAGGGGGGTAAACCGCCATGAACATGACCCGTACACAGGGAAAGTGATGAGTGAAGAACGCATGTTGCAGGATATACTTCTGATGAAGAAAGGAAATATCAATGCGGTGCGTACATGCCATTATCCAAATAATCCACGTTGGTATGAATTATGCGATCAGTATGGCATTTATGTAATGGACGAAGCCGATATCGAAGAACACGGACTTCGCGGAGCATTGGCCAGTGATCCGGAATGGACTGCAGCTTTCCTTGATAGAGCAAGCCGTATGGCTATTCGTGATAAGAATCATCCGTCAGTGATATTCTGGTCAATGGGTAATGAAGCCGGTTACGGATTTAACTTTGCAGCAATCTCTGCATGGCTCAAAGATTATGATCCAACTCGTTTTATTCATTACGAAGGAGCGCAGGGAGTTGATAAAGACCCCGAAACAGTTGATGTAATCAGCCGTTTCTATCCACGACTTCAGGAAGAATATCTTAATCCGAATATTCCCGAAGGTGGAGATAAAGAAAGACCCGAGAATGCTCGTTGGGAACGTTTGCTGACTATTGCTCAGAAAACAAATGATAACCGTCCGGTGATGACCAGTGAATACGCTCATGCTATGGGTAATGCACTTGGAAACTTCAAGGAATACTGGGATGAAATGTATAGTAATCCACGACTTCTTGGAGGTTTCATCTGGGAATGGTCCGATCAGGGAATATTTAAGAAACGTGCTGATGGTAAAACAATGGTTGCCTTTGGTGGTGACTTTGGTGACGTACCTAACCTGAAGACTTTCTGTCTGAAAGGAATCGTTTCTTCCGACAGAGGCATTACTCCAAAATATCTTGAAGTTAAGAAGGTGTATCAGCCTATTCATATAGAATGGCAGGATAGTTCTGCTTTGAAACTTAAAATAACCAACAGACAACATCATTCCGACTTGTCGGCTTACAGAGTGTTGTACACAATCACAGCCAATGGCAAGGAAGTTGAACACTATGAAGTAGCAGTTCCGGTTATAGAACCCGGAGAATCTGCTACTGTTCAGCTGAAAATAAGAAAAGGATTACCTGTCAAAGGGGATGTTCGTCTTAAGGTAAGCTTTGTGCTGAAGAACGATTGCTCATGGGCTAAAGCCGGATACGAAGTGGCATGGGAACAACTTTGCATTCGTAATGGTTTTGCAGATAATACAGCTTTGTCTGCAACTGCTGCAAATAAGTCGGGTAACCTTGAGGCAACATTCAATGGAGATGTATTGTTAGTGAATGGAAAGAACTTTTCAATGCAATGGAATATGAAAGAAGGTAGCTTGAACTCTTTGAAATATGGCAAACAGGAAATGCTTTCTAATCCGAAAGATATGGCTGCCCAACCAATCTTCCAGGCTTTCCGTGCTCCTGTTGATAACGACAAGAGTTTCGGCAACTGGTTGGCAAAAGACTGGAAAAATGCAGGAATGGATGCTCCGAAATATATAGTGGAATCTGCCGATTGGAAGAAAAGTGCTGATGGTAGTATTATTGTTAACACTGCTATACGGAGTTCATATATTAAAGGTAGTGTTCTTTCACGTGCTCAGTTTACCATAAATAAAGATGGAAGTATGGATGTGGAATATCATTTCCTGCCTCAGGGAGAGCTTCCCGAATTGGCTCGTTTAGGTGTTGCTATGATCTTCAATAAAGAACTGGAACAGTTTGCATGGTATGGCTATGGCCCTCAGGAAAGTTATCCTGACAGGAAAAGCTCAGCTCAGGTAGGCTTATGGCGCTCAACTGTATCCGAACAACTTTTTGATTATCCGGTTCCTCAGGAAAGCGGTAATAAAGAAGAGGTACAGTTGCTAACCCTGACCAATGCAAAAGGAAAGGGAATTTCGGTTACTGCCATGAAGAAACCATTCTCTGCTTCGGCGTTGCATTATTCAGCGCAGGATTTGGCACGCACAGCTCACAGTTGTGATCTTGTTCCCAGAAAGGATATAATTCTTTCTATTGATGCTCAACAATTAGGATTAGGGAACAGTAGTTGCGGTCCGGCTGTATTGAAGCGTTTTGCAATAGATAAAAAGGAACATACACTGTATTTCCGTATTTCTTCTGCAAACCGTCAGCTGATTCCTGAAAAACTAGACAGATAAATAAATTAGATTCAGAATCAAGAAATTGATTCTGAATCTAATTAGATCATTTTACCATAACGCATTTGCGTCCAACAATATAAACTCCGCGATCAAGTCCATCTAATGCATTTTTTCTTTGCACTTGCGAACGGAGTTTAATTCCTACCATTGAGTAAACATCTACAAGCTCATTGCCATTATTATTATCAATAACTGGAATGTCGACAGAAGATTCGCCATCATTACTCAAATAAATATCCTTGATTTTTATTGGTGAACTACCTAACGACCAGAAGCCGATAATATAAAGATGTGAAGGATCACATTTTAGAGTAGGGGTTTTACTTTTCGCTAAATTAGAGAGATCAAAAGCCACCTTTAACTTATCACCCATATCGTACATATAACAATCTGTCCAATAATTAGACGTATCAAATAAGCGGAAAGAAGCTCCACACGTTTGTTTCTCGGCCAATTCCACTACAAGATATTTGTAACTTGAAAGATTTAGCCCATTCGCATATTTCCATCCACCAAATCCATATTGTCCTGTAGTAAGCGTTTTAGTTGCTTCATCGAACGTGCCGGCTCCATAAATTGTAGAATTAAAAAGCTCACTTGTTAATGGGAACGTTTTCACATTTACTTGAAATTGGCCACTTTGTATATTTCCTAATAAGTCCTGGTAGCTGAAATCAACCGTTGAAACACCATCAGCTTTAGCTATTATTTGTCCATTTACAATCGAAATATTATTGGATGAAGGGTTACTATAAATAGCTTCATTCGTTACATCTTCTGTATGTCCGTCTAAATAATGAGCTGTAACTTTAAAATCTTTCGAGGTACCAATCAACATATTATATGTGTTTTGCTCCACTGATACACTGCTTATTGTCATTTGATTCTTGGTAAACCCTACAAAAGTATTATCATAAAAAGTATCTTCTGTAAATTGTCTTTCAGTACTGAACCAGTCAACATCAACATAACCACCTGTTTGGGACGTTGCATAATTAAAGATAGCAAATCTATTACCTACAAAAACTGAAAGATTGTATTTCATATCTAGCTCATCGCCAAACTTATTATAGGTAACATTATCTGTACTGTAATAAAAGCTAGCCTTACTCGTACTATAATTGGTTATTGCTCTTAAATAGATGATCGAATCACATGTTATAGGTTGAGAGAAATTAGTTTTATTTCCGGTATTCATCATTACAAGCTTCTTTGTTCCTCCCGAAACGGTTATACCAATATAAGCATAAGGATCCTGGAATACTGCCAGACCGGCCACATCACCCTCTTTCATCTTTTGTACATCCATACGGATAGTTCCATAAGAATCTGTAGTATTGGAATAGTATCCCAGGATTCGTTGTGTCAATGTATTGCGGGCTTTTTGCAATGAATCAACCACGTTTACCGTTTGCAAACGAAGATAGCCTGCTTTTTCCATCAATGACCATTTAGAATCATCAGGATTGTGGTTCCATTCCCATTGCATACCTAATTTATAATTACGGAAATTGTCATTAGTGGGCAATGCCTTTTTAATATAATCTTTTCCTACATTAGGTTTCTTATAAGTTGTAACGCCGCTACCGTTTACACCTACAATAGGCCAGTTATCAATCCAACTTACCGGTTGCAAACTTGGTAATCTTCCATAAGCTCCTTTATCGGCAAAAAGCATAGTCCACCATTCTCCGGATTGCGTTTGTATCAAAGCTCCCTGATGAATGCGGTTGCTATTAAAGACTTCTTTTTCATCATACGGTCCAAAAATAGAAGATGACCGAAAAGCTACTTGAGTAGCATAATATCCTCCGGTTGTAGCATAAATATAATAATAGCCATTGATTTTATACAGATGACTTCCTTCCGTAGCGGAATTATCTATACCCGACTGTATGTTTCCAAATGTTATAGCCTGATCACGTATTACTTTAAAGTCTGAATCAAGTTCGGCTATGTGTAATTTGTTGATACCATATACAATATAAATTCTGTCATCGTCATCAAAGAAAAGACCGGCATCATAGAATGAGGTTGATAATTTCTTCATGGTCCAGGGACCTTCCGGATTAGTAGCTGTCAGCAAAAAGCTTCCTTCGTCCAGCGTATTAAAATGAAGATAATAAGTTCCTTTATGGTATTTGAGACTGCTTGCCCACTGTCCGTGGCTGTAACGGTTACAACCATCCAGGTTATAACAGGCATTCGATTCAATTTTCTCCAATGGATTACTGCAATATTCCCAGTTTACTAAATCATTCGATTTTAATATCGTAGCACCGGGGAAGTTATGCATGGTAGTAGTCGACATATAGTAAACATCGCCCACTCTTATAACATCAGGATCAGGAAAATCACCGAAAATAACAGGATTAGTAAATGTTCCGTCGTTATTGTCGCTATTCGAATTATTCACAAAATCCTGTCTTGGATAATTTTCTTTCGCATATTCCTGATACCAATGAAATGCTGGCCAGGGGCATGCTTCCGGATCGTTCAGAAAGGTCAGATTATTAGCTGTAGCCACATTTGTGACATCAAATTTAGCCATCAGGTCGGGTCCTGTAAAAATAAGCCAGCTCACGTTACCGGCATCGTCCGTAATCTTTTTGAAATTGGCACCGAAACCGTCTCCACCTGCTGTGCCGGTAATATCTTTACCCCATGAAGAATTATATTTTTCCGGTGCCCAGTCCATTTCAGTAACAACTATCGGAGCAAAATCGGCCACAGGTTTCACCTGGGCATCCCATCCTTTCTGAAAGTTTGCATATCCTTGTCCACTGTTAAACCACCCCGGATAAACATGTACCGCATAACCAATATTCTCTCCTTTTATAGGATTGACAGCGAATCCCTGATACAATGACTGATACCCTAAACCCGGTACCCAAAGAATATTATCAGCACTGGCCCGTATAGCGTCAACAATAGTTTGAAAATATGTTTTCAGCTTATCGAAATGCCCTTGCGAACCTGCACCATAAGTACCGTCGGGACCGAGTATGTTTACAGGCTCATTTGCCAGTTCAAACATAATATTTGGGTTGTTTTTCAATTTGGGATGTTGAGCCACATATCCCCACACTTTTATAAGATATTGATTATATGCATCGCCCACGGCTATTTTTTCAGGACAAACGCCGGGAGGACGCATAATGACATAGAGTCCTTTCGATATGGCATATTCAGCCATAGGAATAAATACATTGTCGAGTGCTGTTTTAAACCTTTCAAAGTTGAACGCTGAGATATCATTTTCACCGGAAACAGATACACCTGGAGTATTTGACCAGTATGGATCCATGTGCATACGAATAAAATTTGCTTTCCAACCCGCAGCCATAATGCCATCAATAAGTCCCTTGTTATAATTCAGACATCCGTTGACATCATAATTGGTCCAGTATTTTCCCTGCTCATTGAACCACGGCGAATATGTTTGAGCAAAACCATGTAAATTTACAATATTACCATGGGTGTCTTTTAAATAACGTCCATCAACATGCAATCGGGGCATTGGTTCACCTATCCATGCTTTTGCATTTGAAGCGATAATTAGAATAAAAAAAGTAACAGCTAATTTTTTAATGATGTTTTTCATGTCAGTATTTGATTTTGCACAAATATAGATTGTAATTACTTGCAGCTTACATTATTATGTTACACGTGCCTTTTTTTATCTTACATCTATTAATCATCTGTTACAAAAATCTGCAGTTGCGTTACAACAACAGAAATAGCCAACTATATTATTAGCTTTTATGCATCTAAAACAGTTGTACCATGACTATTATTATTTTTTTCACTTCGATCTGCTACCTGCTACTGAATTGATGTCAATGATCTGGTAATTAATAACTTAATTTGGTGGAAGATAAATATTATATACATTTTATCTGCTACTAAAACCTGCATCTGCCACTAGTGGGTACTTCTTTCTGCCTTTTTTAGGGTTTGGGGCCTTTTTTAGATAGTTGGTTTATGCCATCGTACTTTATTTAGGTTATTATTCTAATTTTTCAGCATTACTAAGTAAGTCTACAGCCCAGAACAGATAAGTCTGCATTCGAGAACCCATAATTTAACAGTTACAGGTAGCACTAATAAATCAGACAAAGACAAAAGCCTGTAGATATAGGCATTACAGGCAATACTAGGTTTTGGAAATTTGAGAAATTACATTTCGTGGAAAGTTGAGAGGGGTGAGGTTTAAGCCGTATCTACTGTAAAATTTCACCCCATACCCATATCAAATAGAAACAAAAAAGCTGCTTACCTTTGTAGGTAAACAGCTTTAATATCGTTACTATTTATACTCAACTATAATATGGAGAAATTATTATTGGGTTTGTAATTTGAATCTCACTATCATTCTCTTTAAATGTACCAGAATACTTATAATATTTCTCACTTGATAACACTGAGATTTCTTCCTCTATTTCTATATAAGCTGTACCTTCAAAACGATAATTATCTCCCTTAAAGCCTTTAATAGGGTGTGTAGACTTACAATTAAAAGAATCAAAACTAAATCTAATTACATACACCATCTTACCACCTAATAACTTAAACTCACATTTAGGTATTAAATTCTTAACTTGTTCATTCATTTGATTAAAAATTATTCGTTTATAATAACCTGCTAGTAATAATGATAGCAGGTATTGTATTTCTTCTTATGCAGCTTGTTCAGCCTCTTTTGTATTATTACGGTAATTATTTAACAGGTCATCAAGCTTACCATATATAATCTGTTCTTTAGTACTCTCACCTTTCTTGCCCTTAGCTGTTTCTATTAAAGTTGCATCAGATCTAACCAGAGACTTAAAGAAGTTTTCAATTTCATTAACTACAGTAACTTTGCTGCCATCATCAGCTTTATCATACTTTGATATAATCCAATCTGGAATAGTTCTAGTCATTAATACTTTTTCATCAAGTCCAGACTTTGCAGCATTTATTAATCTGTGTCCTCTTTCTATTCCATTAATGAGCCTTAACTTATCACAGACTTTTCCATTCATAACATCAGCCAAAACACTTTTACTTACTTCACATTTAAAGGTGAGCCATTTACAAGCTGAATCTAATGAATAGCCATTTGCAGTTAATTCATTAATAGCATCTAATAAAGGTAGTTGTTCTTTACAGATCATTATAGCACCTTTACCAAAGTCTTTACCCTTCCAGCCATTAGTAGCAATATTGATTACAGCTAACATTTTTGCAATAATAACTTCAAGATTTAAAGGATATATGAAATAAAATTCTCCTGTATATTCCTTATCTTCTTCTTTAAGTTCTAAATGAGCTTGGTATCTGTGGCTAGCATCTACTAGAACAACATAATCAGAAGCATTATCTTCTGTGACAGCTTCACCTGTTTCAAAGTCTACAACTTCCAAACCTTGTTTAATTGCATCTATTGCATCTACAATTACAGCAGGAATTAATAAACCGTTTTCTTTTAAAGAGACTTTCTTTGCCTTTACTACTTTGAGGTCAATATCTCTGTT
The DNA here is from genome assembly GCF_963677945.1 of uncultured Bacteroides sp. Classification (NCBI taxonomy): domain Bacteria; kingdom Pseudomonadati; phylum Bacteroidota; class Bacteroidia; order Bacteroidales; family Bacteroidaceae; genus Bacteroides; species uncultured Bacteroides sp. The sequence continues at coordinate 1,866,028 of NZ_OY782578.1, forward strand.
ACCTACTAATCTAGCAATCTTCTTACCTGATTTTAGCAATTCACTTTCAGTTAATATTTCTTTTCTCGTATTTGATACCACTGCCCTGTGGATTTATATAGGTATCTGGCACACCAGTTATTTTTACTGGTGCAAAGATATGGAGAGCTAAATGGTTATTTGTGAAAATAGACGTTACTTGGATTTTTCACACCCATCAGCAGTAAACCTATTATAGGTTTGTCTTATTCTTAGTATTTCAGAATCTGCAATTGTAGTAAATGGCAACGGGGTTTTATTCTCTACAAGTGAAGGAAGATTTAGTTCTAGTTTCTCTTCGTCACTCATTAACTTTCTATATATATCTGTATTACTAGGTGGGTTATTCTTGAATCTACCAAACAGATATAAAATCTGTAGAATAAGCAGTTTCCCATTAGCCGTTACTTTATGACCTAGATAACTTTCCAGAAATTCTTCCAATTCTTTAGCAAAGGTATAATCAATACATCTTTTATCTGCTAGTTTTCCTAATGTAGTCCATCTATTGTTGTCATAATTACTTAAATTTTTATCGGTAACAGTAGTATTGTGAAGAGAAATAAATAGTTTTGCAACCTCTTGCATTAACTCTTTGTTCTGTAGTGTAATATTCTTCGTTTTACCACCAACAACACCTTTAAACTCAATAGATGTTAGTTCTATCCCCTTATCTACTTCATTAAAAAGTTTCAGATATTCATCTGCTTTAGTTAAGGAAACAAATAAGATAGGTCTGGCAACTATCATAGCATATAATGGAACACATAGTTCCCATAGATTTTTAGCATTAAGTTTACCTAAAGGTTTATGTGAACTTTCATCTACCTTTTCAACATTAATTTTATCTAAATACTTCTGTAAGCTAATATCACTAACAAAGACCTTTTCAGATAATAATAGCTCATCCTTTTTATCCTCTATAGTAATAGTTTCAGCATAGGCTACTGCTGCATCATAATCTATAGCAGCTATATTATTAAGTATAATCTTACCTTCTGGTGCATCTGCATATTTCAGCAGGTTCTTTGTATAGAAATCTACATATTCCATAAAATTCATCATTAATTGTAGCAAAGGAACAAAAAAGCCTGCAATCTATAAAGACTACAGGCTTCTAATATTATTGTCCAATCTTCTTATAATGATAATCTACTCCAAATAATGCACCTGCAAATGTGCTAATCTCACCAAATGCTACTAATACTGAACTGTGTATAATTCCTACAGGTGCTACACAGAATCCAGCAATAAGTAAGCCTACACCTACTAATACAAGAAAACAGGCTGTTATTAACTGTATATTCAATTTTTCGTTTTTAGTCATAATGATTATTTTAGGTTAGTTTGGTTATCTCTATTAATACAATTGGTGGTAATGAGTAATGAGAATATTGCATTGGTACATCTGAGTATTGACCTATTAACATATAACCATCTTCTCCAACTATTATATTATCAAAAGTTTGCCATACACTATTATTGTTATAGAATATTCTAGTATCTGTTATCTTTTGAGTTGTATTATTAACTCTAAGAATATTTGGATTATCAGCAATAGCCATACCTTGATTATTCGTACTTAAAAGCAATCGAACTTTATAAGTCCCTTGTGGTACGCCTGTCAAGTATTTAACCGTTTGTTCCGTTGTAACTGTATGTATATCTCCATATAGTGTGACGCTCCTAGTCGTACCATCATAAATTAAATCATTAGGATAATTACCACTATCTGTAATTAAAGCAGGAACGCTCCAATATGCCTCGCTCATAGCAACTTCACCTGTTAATCCCCATTTAGTCCTTAATGTTGCTAATTGAGTAGCAAAATATACTCCGTAATGACCTTGCTCTTTACAGAATGTGTTACCTTCTAAATCAAATATTGAAGGACAGTCGGTATATGGTCTTTGTACTTTATTTACATATCCAACATCAGTACTATTTCCAGCTGAAGCAACATTACCAAATAAAATAATCTGTTGTTTACCTGTGAAATTAATAGTATAAGTATGTTCTACTATTTCATCCAAGTTATTCTTACCTTGTACAACTAATGTGTATGTAGTACCTTTAGTCATTGGAATAGTAATAGATTCTACTGGACTTTCCCAATCTGTAAATGTATCAGTAAGCTTGTAGCGCATAGCTGAAACATAAGAGTGAGTAATAGTAAAGGTAACTTCTGCATCACTTGTAAATTTATCTGGTAGTATAAACTCAATAGCAGGATCATTAACTCCAGTAGTTCTAGTTAATGTTATACCCATTGCATAGGTATTAGAATTACCATAGAAATTTCTTAGCCTTGCATAGTATGTATTAGCCACACCAAAATTAGGATTTATGTTAATGCTAAAAGTATCTTTACAAGTTGTAGTATCTAATGAATTATAATACTTATGACCATTAGAAGGAATCTGATACGTTGTAAAGCTTGTAAATGTTTCATCTATTGAAATATCCAGATAGTCAGCTTCACCAAATTCTTTATTACCATTAGTGGTTACAATTTCAATATTTGAATCTGTAGGAGTAGCATTATAAGTAATACTACTAATAACAGGCTTTTCATTAAATGCTGGAAGTTGTGCTGCTAATACAGTTCCCATTTCACCCATTTGTCTTACAAAGTACCAAGCTTTGTCTAAATTGTCATTTGTTGTATTAGCTTTATAGGCTGCTAAATATCTATTAGCTCTTTCAGATATATCTGGAGAAACTCCCCAATTAATCAAACCTGTACTCATATTCTTAGAGTAGTAAGTGAGCGTTTTATCAGTACTCATTTCTACAGCTGCATTAGAAGGAAGATTTTTAATCTTAACAGAATAAGTCTTATAAGAAAGATAATCTGGTATATCAAATGATAGATTAAACTTGCAGCCAGTAGAAGTAATTGTTTTAGTAATATTTGCTACACGTTGGTAGTACATATATTCCACAACTTCATCCCCACTACAGAACCAGATATAATCAACACCATTAGCACCTACAACATCATAAACCTCATTAAAGAAATTTCTATTACCTTCATAACTTTCTGGATAACCATCAACAAATCCAATATGGTGAGTTAATTCAACAGCAAATGTAGGTAATCCCATATTTGCTTTGGAATATTGAGTTTTCCATATATTACCAGAATAAGGATTATTATTATTAAATATATATTCAACAAGTAATGTATTTCTAATCTCTGATAAAGGAACTTTTGAAAAATCATAATTGTAATTATAATGACTTCTAAATGCAGGTTTACCATATACATCATTTGGGTCTACATCAAATGCTTTACCACCACCACTCATTAATAGAGTTTTTGGGTCTTTAATTACTGGTCTGGTATACCACCAAGCTCCATCAGGATTAGCAAAATGGACAGAAGTATATCCTAATTTATCATAGATTACTTGCCTATCACGTTGTAATGCATAAGTATAATCTTCTGGATTTTTAGGTGTATAATATTGGCTATCTGTTGCAAGAATTGCCATATTGTGAACTAAAAAGTGTCCTCCATAATCTTTAGCTTTTAAAGAATCAACTAAATTAACCCTATCTGTATTATCTGTTCTATCCCATAAAATAACTGCGGGATCTTCTGTAGTTCCACTACCTTCTACAACCATACCAGCAGTATCAAAACAGAATGTTTTTATTATTCCTGTTCCATCTGTATAACCTAATCTTCGAGGTGCTTTTCTAACTTCATTTGCTGGTTTAGCATCAATTTGACTTTGTGAATACCCATTAATCCAAGGGATAGATATAGCATCCCATTCACGGTTTACATATCTAAATCCCATACGCCATAAAGATGGTCTAGTATCATCATTTCTTAGATTATAAGCAAACTTTTTATCATACTTATAGAATGGTACTTCCATAGTCATAGCACTGGCTTCTTCAGGTGTACAAGTAACATTTACATCAAAAGAATAATGAACTAATTCTGGCTCTTTATAAAGTACATTACAAATAATTGATTCTTCATTACCTGCTGCATCTTTAAAAGTCCAGTCAATAATTTTATTTCCAAACTCAGCATACAGTTCTATCTGGATAATGCTATTATCTGGAATTGCTGTATAATCTACTGATTGTAATGTAGTCTTTACTCCATCCTTCATATAACTTTCTGTGTACTTGTAACTAGTTACACTACCTTTTCTCTCTATAGTCCAGTTGGTAAAGATGGAAGTAACAGAACTATCTGTTTTATCAATGTTATCAGATGTAACATTAACAATATATGGCACTACCGTTAAATCAATAGTTGCCTGTTTGCCGTTTATATTAACAGCTTTAATAATTGTACTTCCACTGGTTGCAGATGTCTTAGCTATCAGTTTGTTAGTTACAATACTCTTTTCTATAGTAACTGCTGAATTACTGGAAGATAATGTAATATCCAAATCTGCATCTAAAGGAGTTGGTACTAAAGTCAGTTCTTCATCATAACCAGCTACAATCTTTCCAGAACCTTCTATTTCTAAAGATACCAAAGAAACTACTACTGTTACGTTTACTGTTTCTTTAGCTCCACTTCTAGCTTTAACAGTAATAACAGCAGTTCCTTTATTGTTACCTGTAATAGTACCTGCATTTACAGAAGCTACCAGTGTATTACTTGATACCCAACTTAAAACTGTGTTTGTTGCATCTGTAGGCTGCCAGCTTGCTGTTATTAGTTTAGTAGCTCCCCTTTCAATAGTAACATCATATTCAGATAACTGTATAACCTCAATAGGAATACCAGTAACATCTGTGCCACCACCTGTAGCAAATTTAAGCTCTCCTAAATAGGCTGAAGTTATTTCCAGTGCTCCAGTTGTTTCATTAGCACCAGTAATAACATACATAGTTGTAGAATCTCAGCTAGTCATAGCAAAGTATTCATCTTCTGTAAGCAATACGCATTTAAGAACATTACTAGAATTAAGCAACCCAGAAGCACTAATTCTAACAGGATTGCCATTCTGCAACCCTAACAGTTGTGTATTACTGTCTGGTTGTATAACATCTACTGTGTTTACGTTTATAATTTCCATATAATAATTGTGTTTAATTAGTTAGAACTTAATGTAGTTCCAGACAAGGTAAAATCATTTGAATTAAGTACATACCATCCACCGTTAATAGATTTAAGCTGCAATAGGCAATTAGAAGATAAAACTACTTTGTTTATACCAGCAGATAAGCCTTTGTTCTTTATAAGAAAACTGCCTTGAATATATAAGTAGTCACCCATTTTAGTAATCATATAATTCAGTATATCACTTTGTACACCGTCATACTCAGAACCAGACGGTAATACTAAAGTAATGGTTTTGCCTACGCTTGCCTGAAATGAGAAATTAAATCCTGTAGTAAAGTCTAAATCTATGTGACCTACTGTGTACTCCGTATCTCAAACAATAGCATCTTCTGGTAGTTGTTTAAAAGGAGTAGCTACAGAACCAGTAAATACACCTGATACAGATACCGATTTATTAGAAAACAAAGTATCTACATTGATTAAGCCAGTCTTAATATAACCACCCTCTATAATTGTTTCTGATTTAAGGTACGGGCTTAAAGCTGTGGTTACATCAGATGCAGTAGCCAGACCACCGTTTACTATTAAAGCACTTGTATTTATCAGGTTGGTATTAATATAACCACCACTAATAATAGTCTGTCCAGCTTCCGCTTTAGCTAACATATCAGTATAATCTGTATAACCCAGAATCTTTGAGTAATCCCTTTCAGAAATCAGTTCCCAGTTTTTGGTATTGATAGCTAGTTGTGCATCACCAGAATATAAATATCTGCCTATAGAAGTAAGAGTATATTCTGTATCTGGTTTATAATTGGCTGGTACATCATTCATAGCCATTCAGGTACAGTTATTATAAGTAACCATACTGCTTTTAATATATGCTGTATCTGCTTTCCAATCTCCACAGTGTTTAGCAGTGTTATTAAGAACGTAATCTTTAGTGGCTGCATTACCACCTGTAATAACTACATTCCCTTTAAAGTAACCGTTATCACAGTAAATTCCATAACCAGATAGAGCTGAACCATCAGCTATTATACCTTCTAAATTACCAAATCTGGCTTTAGTTACTCCGTCATAAGTAGTATCTATAAATGGTGCATAAGAATCTGAACTGGTTAAATATACCAGTCCTTTTCTACTGTCATTAGTAGTAGAAGTTCATCTTACTAATGTATCACCTTCTTTTATAAGTCCAGCAGTACCTTCTAATATGCTAAACTGGAAAGTTAAACCTGTTATAGATTCTACCTGTAACTTATACATCTTAATAGATGTTCCTGTAAACTTCTGGCACTTCAGTACATCACCAGTTTGGAACACCATCATATTATTATCTTCTCCACTGATTGTAATTACATTATCAGTTACAGATTCAATCTTTGCAGAATCACTTACAGCCAGATTACCATTAGTAGCTCTTACCTGATTTAACAGAAACTCACTAGCTGTAAATACTCCTCTTACTAGTAAAGAATCAAACTCACTATAAGACTTGTTATCAGTTAATCCAATCTTTCAGCCTGTACCAGTTAAACCAGATAAGAAGTCTGGTGAACTGATAGCAGTTGTTATATTCATACCGTTGAATAACGGACTGGATATTTTAGAAAGATTCTGATCTATTAAATCTAAGTACGTTAAGTTTGCGTGTGTATGAAGTCCTGTCTTATCAGCTTTGTTGTCCTGTAATCATTTACCCATATTAGCAGATAAAGCTGCTTCTGCATTAGTAGAATCTAAGCCATCATATATACTAAACTTAGTATTGTTTACTTGATTGGTACTATTGCCACCAGAAGTATAAGAACCTACATTTACTAGATGCTTATTTCTAAATTTATGTGGTATTTGTTTTTGTTCTATTTGCATAATATATCGTTTAAAGTTCTGTAGCAATTACAGAAACAGAATCATTACTTAGATTATAAGTTGCAGAATTTATTACCAAGTTCTTGTTTAATGCATTTTCGTGTATGACTGTATAAGGCTTTATATCCTTATTTACAAGGCAATTACTATAGATGAATTTAGGAGTGCTATAATAATCTGAGTACTTCTGTATTATCGTTTCTTCCTGCTTCTTACTGGCTAATAAATGCTTATTGTAAAGAGTGTCTACGAAATCATAATTACCAGAAGAATCTTTGGTAATCACATAAGAATAACTACCAGCTTTATCTGTGTAGGTATTGACCTTTAAAGTAAGATCATCCAGTTCTGTAACATTCTCACTATCTATTACATTGGAGTATAATATATCTGGATCATACTGTTTCTGGTTAAAAGTATCTATATAGTGCTTATTATTTGTGTATTTGAAATCCAGCGTTTTTATATGACAATATTTAGCGTAAGTATAATTCTCTTCTTTATCAGTTCTGTAGTTCTGAGTAGTACCTAAACTATCTGGAGCACACACATCAAATGTTATATATCCAGTTAGTATATAATCTGGTAAAGGGATTAAAACACCTTCTTCAGCATCAATCAGATTATTCTTATAACTCACCTGATTAGTCAAAGAATATCAAGTATCAAAGATCTTATCATTAACTGTATTCTTCCTTACTAACCAGAATCTGTCTTTCAGATTGATTTTGTTGTATTCTTCTTTTGTTATATATACTTTCTGGCTGTTTTCTTCATACCAGTATTTATACTGTCCGTCAATAGTACCTTCATAAGTAATTTTACTGTAGTATGCTATATTGCTTAAGTAATCAGAGTATAAAGCTCACTTCTCACCAGTCCAGTAATAATCACCAATCTTAAGCCTACAGGCAAACTTTGTATCTTTGAATCCTGTAGAATATTTGCCATCATAATAAACAGCATCATTACTAACTATACTATCATTTGCAATAGCATTTTGAGACAGTTTAAAGTTCATATTGATAATGAAGTAACCACCTTTGAAAATAACTCTGTCAGAACCAACTAAAGACAAGAAAGAACTCCAGTCTGGCTTTATAGGAGCTTGACCAAATAGAACGTATTTATCACCAGCCATAGTAAAATAATCAGTCCAGCTTAAACCAGCAGGTTCTCCATCTGTTGTTTTATAACTATCGTTTTTCTGGAAGAATGCACCAAAATTAACTGTATTCACATTGTCTACTGTAATTTCTGGAATGCTATTACCACCTAAAAGTCCATCCATCTGGAAAGTAGCCCAGTTAGCTTTAGATTTAAAGTAAGCTGTAAGGTAGGTGTAATCATTTACTATTTTCTCGTAATACTTATTAGTGTCTGAGTTTTGATTTACTAAATCATCTTCATCAAATAGATCAGGAATGAGATTATCTATACTGTTATTGTTGCTTATAAGATTGATCTTATTATAAACATTACCTAAACTAATACTGGCATTCGCTTCATAGATACCAATACTTAAGAGGCTTCTAACATCTGAAGGAAGGAGAACGGTTGCATTTGTTCCAGCAGTTCTATCATACACTACAAATGAGTAGTTACCTGCCTTAATAGCTTCATAATCCAGAATCAGAAATTTATCCTCAAACTGTATTAAACTCATTCCTAAATAAGATAATATGTCTTCCAGAACTTCTTTACAGGTTTGCGCTTCATCTTCTTCATCAAAGAAATTTCTTTCCTGTATCATCAGGCTATTAAGTAAATCATCAGATGAATTTATTTGTAATGCACTCTGGAGATAAATTTTACTGATAGCCTTACCAGTATCTATTTTATCCATTATATAGGTTATAATCTCATAGAAGCTTCTTATAATTCCCTTACTTCCAATATAAGAGTATTTTGTATTTTCCAACTGTGCTACACTGTCTATAAATTCCAAAGTCAATAGGTCGTAATCTGTTGAGAACTCTGAAGAATAGAGATTAGGTGTTAAGTAGCCAAACCAAAACAAGCTGTCATTCTTGTATATCTTAATAGTAACATCATTGAGTTTACCAGTGTATAAGTCTGTCAGGACTTTACCAGTTAAAACATTAATACTACAACCACTTTGCTTTAGTGGTTTGAATAAATCATCAGAACTATACTCTATTGATACTGCATCAGCAGAAAGGATTAATTCTTCTGCTGTTACAGTTTCTTCTGAGTCTTTATATATTTCAAGTCTGATAGTATTACTGTTTATATCCTTAAACGTTGAATAATATCTGAGTCTGTACATCCTATTTAATTTTATTGATTCTACTATTATAATTACCAAGTACTCCCACTAGTTCTTTACCAGCTATCTTAAATGTAACTTCACCAGCCATAACAGCACTACCTTCTTCTGGCTTAATCAATTTCTTCAGTTTACTTAATGGTGCTATTACCTCTGGATTACTTGAAGCACCAGCATATTCTCCTACATTTACTACAGAGTTTCCATATACCAAACCACCATTTGCAAACTTTGGAATATTGGATAATGCAGCTATAACAGAAGCTATAGCAGAGATAGCCAGAATAGGACCAACCAAAGGCACAGCAGCCATAGAACTTCCCACCCCAGTAACTAAGGCTTCTGCATTTGCATTAGCTTCTGCTTTCTTAGCTACTGTTAAACCAGCAATCAAGGGAATAGCAGAAGCTATAGAACTTAACAAAGTTGCACCCCAACTTAGCCAAGCAGAAGCACCTTCATTAGTCATATTGGTTATTGCACCTAATGTATTACTGATTGCATTTAAAGAGTCTGCATATTCATTATTCATCTTGATACTTTTCTTAGTAATAGGATTACTGAAGTTGGTAGGTAGTTTACTAAACTTAGAAAGATCAGTATCTTTAGCAGCATCACCCAGACCAGCCATTTCAGGCTTAAGGTCTTTTATATTACCTCATTTGGCTCTTATGTTAATTTGTACCTGTTTAGTTTCTAAGTCCTGTATAAGTTGAAACAGTTCTTTCCTTAAAGCATCAGTAGCAGCAGCATCATATTTCTTTCTGGCTTCTGCTAACTGTTTATTTACCTCATCCAAAGAACCAGCAGCAATCACTTCTTTGGGTTTACTACCTTTACCAGAACTTCCTTTATGTTGTGCTTTATAGCTACCATTAATCTTAGCAGATGTATTATGTATCTCCTTTTCAGAAGAAGAAATACTGGCATACTGATCTTCAGCAGTAGCTCTTAAATCAGTATATTTCTTTATCTCTGTTTCTTGTAATTCAGAGAATGCTTTAGCCATCTTTCCAAAGGATTGTGTTTCATATTTGCCAGCGTCTTTGTTTGCTTTTACAAATCCTTTCTTATTGGTAATTGTAGAAGCTTTAGCACCTTCTAGTTTCAATCTGTTTTTATCGTATTTACCAGCTTCTTTACTAACTTTATCAGGATTATCAATTAACCAGTCTATCATAGCATCAGAAACTTTACCTTCATAACCACCTTTAGCTATTAATGATCTGATTCCTGCCCGATAAGCTTTCTTATTAGTTCCAGCCAGATCTCCCTTTGTGCCATTAATATCTTTATCTGTTTGAGTAGCTAACTTAAGATACTTGTTTCGTTCTGTATCTGACAGGGTTTTGTCCTGTGCTTTGTCTAAGTATTGCTGTTTCCTTACTTCCAATGTATGTATCTTTACATTGTTAAACAGGGATTTACTTTGGAGTTCATCTAATGTATCTGCCAGTATTCCTGCCTTATTTATGGCATTCTGCAAACCACTTAAGAAACTGCTAAAGTCACCTCTGGATAAAGCATTAAAGAAAGTATCTACTGCTGCACTTCCTTGTGTTGTTACACGTTCAAAAGCATCTCCAGTACTTTGTGTTGCTTCCATAGTCCTGTTAAATGCTTCCATTGCTCCCATACCTAAACCAAGTATTCCAGCAAATTTGCCAATAGTGGATGTTATGGATTGCCCAACATTTTGAAATCGCTGTACCTGTTGTGTGCTGTTTCTTATATTATCATCAAACTGATTAGTGTTTAAAAGTAGTCTTGTTACTAAGTCCATATTATAGTGTTTTTAAATAATTGGTTGCTTTCTCTCTTAATCTGGTTATATCCTCTTTAGTAATGGACGTTTCTTCATCAGCTTCTTCATTCTCCCAGCTAAATTTGATAATGTCAGTTGGTTTAAGTTGCTTAGTGCTGTTACTTTGAGCTATAACATAAGCCACCAGTCTGGCTTGTTCTCAGTTTTCCTTATTTTTTCTGAAGATATTCTTTAGTAATGTTGATAGCTCATACATCTGCATTTTATCCAAAAAGTATTCTGGATCTATTCCACCTTCAATAACCAGTAAAGAATATAACTCACTAATGGTTAATTCTTTTTTTTTGAATCTTCACCCGTTGCATCCTTAATAAATGCTGTCTGCTTCTCCATTTCTTTGGCTATAAACTTCTGCATACTAATTACTAGTTCTGGATTAGTATCACATTCATTAATAAAGTCCTCAAAGCTCATTTCAATATCTGGTACATTTGCTAAGATCAGACAGTAGATAAAGATATATTCATCAGTAATAGTCTGCATTTTAAAAGTTTTGCCTGTAATCTGCTCATAGATAAAGAGTGCTCTTAATGTATATCTGATTGTATATTGTTTGTCCTTAATTGTAAGTTCCATAACATCATTAATTAAGAAAGGGAAAGCTACAAGCAATAGCCAAAGCTTCCCCTTTATCTTGTTTATATTATACAGTAATCTTAGTTAATGCACCAGTTCCTTCTAAAGTGATAGAGTAAGTAGCATTCTCATTATCAGAAGCATTGGCTTCTATCTGAGTGATTACTACTTTTCCTTTAAAACCAGATGCAGCTTTAGGAGTCCATCCCCCTTCAGGAATAGTAGTTGCTGTAGTATCTTTAACTGTAAAAATCACATCTATAGGCTGTCTTGCCATCCATAGATCAACCATAGAAGTATAGTCTGTTTCTGTAAATAAATTCTCAGAAGTAATGTTTCAGCTTAATTTGCCAATTATCTTATCAGTCCATTCTGCACTATCTTTACTGGAAATCTCTATAGCGTTTCCTGATAAAGAAAGCTTATGACTTGTTGCATAAGCTAAAGACTTACCGTTATAAAAAAGCATAAGGTCTGAACCTCTAACTATTGTGTTTGCCATTTGTTGTTATATTAAATGTTATTGTTTGAATAAATGTATCTTCTGTAAAATCCTCATCTGCTGAACCTATCCTAATATCATCTATTCAGATATTAGCAAACGTTCCCTGTTTTCCTTCTAAAGCCAATCTAACCAGATCTGCTATTTCAACCGTTTCAATATAATTATCAGAAGCTACTATCACTTCTACAGTAACATATTCATTTGCTGAGAATCTGTCTTTAGTATAAGCTGGTATAATTTCTGTTCTCTTATAAACGATAAAGGGGAATGTGGTACTTTTATCAGCAACTAAAGGATAAACTTTATCCTGTACTTTTGCTTCTACAGCAGTATTACTATGTAATAGCTCATAGATAGCTTTTCCTATTTGTAAACTCATACTATTATCTGTTGACTATTCTATTAATGGACTCCATTATAAGATTATCCATTGAGTTAAATACTTCTGTTTCCTTATTTGTTTTAGCAGTTCTGAAGAAATAGTGTGCACTCATAGCACCTCTGTTAGCTCCGTTCCTTCTAAGAGTTCTTACAGCAGTTCCTTTTTCAAAGAACTTTAGTCTGAAGTCTCCCATAATATGAACTTTGGCTTCTGTAGCTTCTCTATCAACTCTTAATTTGATACCACTACCTAAAGTCTTGCCATTCCATCTGTTTCTACTATTGACTTTACTACCTACAATACTTCTTAATTGTACTTTCGTTTCTGCTGTTAATATTCTGGCTGCTTTTCTTAAAGCATTTCTATAAACCTGCTTTTGCTCTCTGGCTGTTAAACCAGCAAATACACTCAGTACATTATTAGCATCTACTATCATTCCCTGATTACTCATTTATTAGCTCTCCTATAATGTTAATGGATTGTTTGTACAGTTCTTTGTTAATGGAGATTATTCTGTACTTTTTCCCATTATAAATAACCCTGTCAGATTCTTCTATGTCGTGATAAAGCCTGACAATAAAGGTTACATTATAAGTATGAATAATTTCATTATTCTGGTTTTGCCTGTTTCCTGAATTAGTAGTTACCTGTGCTCTGGTAGTGAATTTGTCCACTCATAAAGGAGTATTAGCTCCAAAGGAATCTTTAGTAGTAGTCAGCTTCTGAATAGTTATTGTATCTCTCATTAAACCAGCTCTCATAATTACCTTATATCATAGTGTTTATATAATCCTAACAGATATTCATAAGATAAAGGAATTTTAGCTACTGTAGTAAATGCTACTGGTTCTCTGTTTGCATAGAGATTACCAATCATTAGTAACATTGCGTGAATTATAGCAGGTGGCAATTCACCACCCACTTCTAATTCACTTAATGAAACTACATCTAAATGCTGCTTCACAGCATCTTCTGCTACAGTAATTAAATCCAGAATATACAAATCATCTGCCTTAAAATCTATATCCACCAGTAAGTGCTGTTTAGCCTGTTCTAGTGTAATATAACTCATTGCTTAGATTACTTTAAGATTGCTTTCTGGAAAGATTCAGTTCTTCGTGGTTTTGCATCAAAGTAAGCATTGATAACAAGTCTTACTTTACCGTTTGCAGCCTGTGTATAAGGATCTACAGTTAAATCAATTCCACCCCATTGACCAATTACATAATCTTCAAAGCATCCAAATACTACACCCTTAGAAGGTACAGCAGAAGTACAAAGTGTATTGTAACCGTTTACTTCGTTACCATCCATAAGATAACCAGCTACACCAGTATCTTTAAGAGTAGTCTTTAATGCACCTTTAGCAGATGGAGAAACAATAAATACTTTGTTTCCTTTTACATTTGCAGATTCTAAGGCTGTTTCCATTGAAACAATATCTTTATAAGTTACATCTGTAGCAGAAACTGTAACACCATTTAAAAGTCCTGCTGGTTGTGTGCTAGTAGCTGCTTCTGAACCTAATACTGTTGCTTCCAGTTTATTGGAGATTGCATTAACAATATCTCTTTTAAGCATTTCTTCTGCACTCAAAGATTCCTGAATAAGGAACTGTTTTGATACATCAATATAAGCAGTAAGTCTTTTAGGTTCTAAGGTTACTTCACTGAAAGCACCAGCACCATCAGAAGCTCCAGCCGTTTCACCAGCTCACGCTACATTACTGCCTGAATAAGCAGGAATAGATACATTACCAGTTAATCCAGAAAGGTATGAAGCACCAGCTTGTACCATTACCAAGTTAGCTCTTAAAGGTTCTAATATTCCCAATTTATCTTCTGCTACTATTTCTTCTCCAGCAGTTGCTACAGTTGCAGAAACAGTAGCTCTTTCTTCTACAGGCAAAACTATTTGACCTGCGTAATTTTGTCCAGACTTTCTAAATTCAGCAATACCTGCATTAATTACTTCCTGTGCTCTTTCATCTAATTGTCTGTTGTTTGCTACATCATTGATAGCTCTAAGTAATGAAAAATTCTCTTTCATAGTTTTAGTTTGTTTAGTTACGTTGTTAAGGTTACGTTTATTATCTTCTTCAATAGATCTTATCTGGTTATCAATCTCTGCCAACTGCTTAGTAATGCTATCAAATTCTGCATTCTCTGCATCATTCAGTTTCCTAATTTCTTTCTCAGCACCAGATACTATTTCCTGTGCTCTTTTCTTTAGTTGGTCTTTTTCGTCTAGTAATTCTAGTGTGTTCTTCATTAATTTACTTTACTTCTAAGTAGTTCAAAATATCCTTTTAAATCATCTTCGTTCAAATCCTGCATCTTTCTAAGAGCTACAGAAGTATCTGGATAGGCTTCTTTATATACTGGTGAAACGTCAAACAACTCTTTAAACTTTGTGATCTTTCTTAGATATGTTCCATCACTTCTCTTTTCCCATTTATCGCTATCAATGGTAAAAGCAAAACTGGAAGTACTAATGTCACCTCTTTTTAGCCCTTCTAAAAGTTCATCACCTAAAGCTGTTGCTGGTGCTTCAAACCTGTACTTTAATCCAGTATTATCTACTTCCAACTGCAAAGAACCGTTTCCAAACTTTGATCTGGCTAGTACACCTCTTTCTTCGTTATGATTCAGTAAGCATAGTATATCTGATTTTTCCAGAATACCTTCTATTGCTTCTGGTGCTATCACTTCAGTGAATCCTCCCAAATCTCTGGATTCCTTATTAAAGACTAAAGCGTAACCTTCTACAGTTCTGCTATCTTCTTTGGCTCTTACTTCTCAGCTACTGTTTCTAATTTCCTTCATTTGTAATAGTTAGTATTTTAATTCCATTCATCTTATCATCTACTACTTTATTAATATACCCAGCTAAATCTGGCTGTTCTGCTATGTCTCCACCAATCTTTCCCCATTCACCTTTCTGTATTACTTCTGCTGGTTGTGTAGTCAGTTGCATAGAGTAATTACTTTCTATAAGTTTAATGTCTAATGGTGTATTACTGATTGTAATATCTAATGCTGTTTCACTCATACTAAATTCTGTTATCCTTTAAATAGAAACTGGTTTCACCTTCTACCACTTCATCAATATAGCCATCTGGATAAGATGTATTAGCTGTTTTGATATGGTACTGATAATAAATTAATCCTTCTTCCAGTTTAGCCAGATCATTAGCATTTATAAGTAGAATGTCTGCTGTTTCTGTAACAACAATATTAGTAAGCACTCCTGTAGATTTTACCCAACTTCCAGTACAGAATGTTTGCCTGAATGTGGTAAATATCTTAATGGTATATTCATCCAGATCAGAGATTCTAAGAGTGTTTCCAGACTTATCTTTAATGTTTAGGTTTAACTGTATATCACTGCCTTTACAAATTCGCTTTACCATCTTCTTTCTCTTTTACTGCGTTCTTTAATGTTTGTACGTTTACCTGTACAAAAGTGTGATCTCCATCTGGTAAAGCTGGTAAATCAAGTGCTTTTCTAATCTCATTAGGAGTAATTACACCTATCTGGAATAACTTGTTATAGTACTCTGCCAGACTAGCCTTATCAGCTCTTAGTAAAGCTGAAGTATCAAACTTAATATCAATGCAATCTCTTTCAGAAGGCTTATAAAGTTTGCGTTCAAACTCCAGCTCTATCTTCTCTAATAAAGGTGAAAGTGTATCTGTAAGGAATGCCAGTTGAGTAGCTTCTACAGTTGAATAACTGGACTTACTAAGATCAAATGCTTTAACTGGTGAAACACCAAAGAACCGGCAAACATCAATTACATTAAACTCCCTAGTCTCTAATAACTGTGCATCTGCTGGACTTACTGTTATAGCTTGAAAGTCCATATTACCTTCTAAAACAGCAACCCCATTAGGTGTTCCAGTAGAAGGTGAAAAGGCTGTTTGCCAGCTTGTTTTCAGGTCACTTTTTTGTTTACTTGTAAGTGAACTTTGTGCTTTTAAGATACCAGCTAAATTAGCTCCACCTTTAAAGAATCCAGCAGCGTGTGCTTCAGAATCTGTAGATAAACCTAAAGTCTGTTTTGCGTGTGATAGTGTACTAATTCCGTTAATACCATCATAACTAAAGTTCAGTATATGAATCATATTGATAGGTTCTATCAGAGTCTTAAAACCTGTAATGGAATACATCAGTTTATTTGTCTTATCTGTAGTAACCACTGTTACATAAGTACTGTCTATAAATTGTAAGGCTGTAGCATTGCCTTGTTTATCTCTTTCTATATAAGCATAACCATTACCCTTTAAAAGAACACTGGCTACTAATGCCTGAATGAAAGTAAATCTACTCATTCTGTTGTTTGGTTCTTTGTTTAGCAAGTAGTAAGTGGGGTGTGCTACATATTTTGTCTTGTAACCAGAAGCATCTATTAAGTATGGTTCTAATGGTAGCTGTGCAACTGAATCACTGATTACATTTACGCACCTGTAAACAGCAGATAGTAACATAGCTTTATTAGTAGTATAACCACCATTGGAATTATACATAAGAGAATCAAAGAAATAACTTCTTTCTTCTTTATGTTCTGGTTCTGTCTTTGTTCTTTTAAATCAATTTCCCATTAAATTATATTGTAAATATGTCATTAGAATAGTGTGGACACTCTAAATACATTCCTAAAGCCTGTATGATTGCTATAGTACCGTCAATCTTCTTTTTGTTCACGCTCTTATCTGGCTTTACATTTCCGTTATGATCTGATTTCAGTACTACGTTTCTAAAGCAGAATCTGTTAATCTCATTGTTATCTATTACAGCTTTTCCTGATAAAATTAGCCTCTCCAGCTCTCTGGTAGGTTTATTAAAGTTGGCTAGTGATTGGCTGTATTCTTCCAGTGGTAAACCTTCAGAAGTAGCGTTAATAGCTCATTGTGTAGCATTGTATTTGTCATATCCCACAGAAACAATATTAACTACATCTGAATATTTAAGCATATCAGTAGTTATATAGTCATAGTCTGTAACGTTGCCAGGTGTTATAGTTAATAATCCCTGCTGCTTCCAGCACTTATAAAGTTCTTTGTCTACCTTTTCTCTTAATGCAGATTCTGGTAAATAGTAATGCACTTTGAAGTAATACTTATCATCCTTTACTAGTAAATAGGCTACTGCTGTTAAATCAGATGTAGCTCCTAAATCTACTCCTATGTAACAAGGTTCATCTTTAAAAGAAGAAAGATCAACCTGTTTACTGGATCTTACTATATATTCATCTGGTAGCCATACATTAGATGAATCACACCAGAGATTCAGTGTTTTGGTTTTCACACCAACTTCATCAGAAGGGTTATTAATTGCTTGCTGTACCTGTCCTTTAATGTATTTGGTAGTAACGGTAATATCTAAGTTAGGAGCGCACTTAATTCAGTTCTTTTCATCTCTCCAATCATCTTCAGTATCTAATGAATAAATGGCTATAAACATTTCATCATCTGTTTTTAGCTCATTCAAAACCTCTATAGCTACAGTTCTTAATTGATAACAAGGAAGTGCTTTATCAAATCCAGCAGTAGTAATAGTACATAAATGCGGATTCTCCCGCATACCCATACTAGACTTTATAACGTCTCTTACTTTGCTGTTTGGTGCAGCGTGGTATTCATCCAGTAAACCAAATGAAGCATTAAAGCCATCCAGTTTACTATCATCAGCAGCCAATACTTTAAGTTTACTGTTTGTACTTCTGAATAGAATATCAGCCCTGTAAGGTGTTAAGTATTTAGTTTTGGGATCTAGTCCTTTAACAAAGTTACTACACATATCAAAGGCTATCTTAGCTTGTTCTTTACTGTTTGCAGCTAAAAGAACTTCAGCACCATCTTCACCGTCAGCTATTAAGTAGTAAAGGCACAAAGCAGCTGCTAAAGCTGTTTTACCTTGTTTTCTGCTAACTTCAATGTAAGAGCTGGTAAAACGTCTAGTTCCTGTAGATTTTCAGTAAAAGCCTATAATATTTGCTATTATAAACTGCTGTCAGCCTTCCAGAATAAAGGGCTTGCCTGAATGCTTACCAGTGAAGTGTTTGAGTGTGCTTATAAATGCTATAGCCCTGTCTACTTTATCTTCCCTAAACTCCAGATCATCCCTTCTTAGATCACTCTGGAATCTCTTACAAGCAAGCTTTATAGTTTCACCTGTTGTTATTTCATCATTAAGAATTTTACTACAGTAATCATAGTAAAGTTTCATCTTATCTAACTTCCTTTCCCTCCTTTATAAACTGCTCAAAAGGTGAAGGTTCAGCATCTTCATTATCTTTCTTTGGTAATTTGGTTCTGGATTTAGCCGTTAAACCAAATTCCAGCATTACTTTCATAGCTTGCGTTTGTGCATCTTTGGCTACCTTTATAAGTGGGTGTGGTGCTATATTTCCTCTGTCACTTGTAACAGTCAAACCATCTATTTCTAACTGCTTAGAAGCCTTAATAAACATTGAATAATTACGTGCTAACATAGTTAAGGCTGCACTGTCTACTTCTTCTAATATACTCCTGTTTTCTAGTTCAGATAGTACATCTGTCATATATTCAGCAGCATCATTTTCTATATCCTCTGGTATTACATATTTTGTCATATCAAAAACTTTTTGTCATTTCTAATATGAAACCTAATTAATGGCTGCCAGATAATGATTTGCGAATAAGGATTAGTTAACAACCTAAAAGTTTCTCAATAAAAGCAGATACATCATCCCCTTTTTTCATATCCCAGTTAACATAACCTAAAACATCATCAGCATTTATATTGTTAAACAGATCACATTCTTTATACAAAAGCTTAACTTCATCTGTTGATTGACTACTTACTGCATTGTAAAGGAGCATTAACAACTCATACCTTGACAATTGAGACCTAAATATTTTATAGTATTCAGTCTTTTGCTTAAAACCAGAGGTTAAATGGAGTAAATAGAATATGGTTCTATAATATTGCCCAAAAAGATGTCCATCATCATTATATATTATATCTGCCACAATTTTCATTTTCTGATTTATCTCTTCAATAGTCATTGATTTCATCAGATTATCTGCATAAATACTTGCTTCATCATAGTAAGAGAATGCATCTTTAATATGTCCATTATCAAGAAAAGAGTTAATATACTCGTTATAGTCCATATTTCTATTTTTTGGAGAATTGCAATAGCAATCAGAAATTTTGGTATGAAAAATATCTTTACCATTAAAACCATTCTTATTATCCCGTAATCCTTCAAGTGCTACATATAATTTCAAACATTTGTTCGTGTTCATACCATAACGTTTAAATTCAATTACACCACTAGTCTTCTCTGAAGAGAAAGAATCTACTTGTCTTTTGTATAAATCCAATAGTTTAAAGAACAAATCTCTTTCTTCTCTTCTAATTGATTCTTCTTTAGCATTTTGTTCAGCTTGTTCCGTTCGTTTCTCAGCTTTATTAGCTCTTTGTTCTGATTGCCACGCTGTATATAATACTCCAGCAAAAGCTAACAGCCCTGTTATTGAAGCAAAATAGCTTCCAAAATTAGCCCACGAATCATCATCATTAGATAAGTCTTTATGGAAAACAGCAAAGTACAGAATAAGCATTATTATAGATAGAACAACTGCAAAATACATAAAAGAAAGTAACACATTGCTTGTTAACCAGCCTAAAAGTTTCTTCATATCACTTCAAGTTTAGATTATATACAAAGATATGTATCTCAATTCAATATTTTGACTTTTCACCCAATTCATTTATTTTGCTGGTGGAATTTTTGTATCTTTACAAGTAACCTAAAGCATATAACCAATGAAATTAACATCAATGCCTACACGTATCACAGTAAGATTGGATAGTGATCTGGATCAAAATCTGGAGATAATGCACCAAGCAACCAAAACAGATAAGGCTAAACTAGTTAGATTGATAATGAAAGACTTCTTTGATAAGAATAATGAACTAATAGACAAATACTATGAAGAAACAAAAACCAACTAAAGAAACACTGCTACAATACATCTATGATAATGGAATAGAAAGCACTTGTAAACAGTGAAGCACCACAGAAGCAGAGTTACTTAATATTCTGTACCCTGATAAAGAACAAGCTCCTAAAATCAGGAAAATAAGCAGCAATAAAGCTACTATTAATAAGGATGTATCTACTATCATTGAAAAGAACTATACTAAGCTATGATCTAAGTATGTAAAAGACAAATCTAAGCTGTGTATGTGCCAGACCTCAGAAGATATATTCCACAATACACTTATAAGAGTAATGGAAGAACTATCTGAAATAGATGAAGTACAAGTACTGGACTATATAGATTACAGGCTAAAGATGGTAAACTTCCAGATAAAACAAGACCAGAAAGAACTTTATAAACATCAAATCTACTTAGAAGATGCCAACACTGAACAAAGCAAAGAGACAGAATAATAATTCTACTAAAAGAAAGGAAAGACAGGAAGTATATAATACTTCTAAATGAAGAAAGCTAAGAGAATCCAAATTACTTGAGCATCCACTTTGTGAAGTATGTTTAGCTAAAGGTATTATTACACCAGCAATAGATGTACATCATATTGATAGCTTTATGAACTATGAAGGCTTAAAGAGACTGGAGAAAGCATATAATTATAACAATCTCCAGAGTATATGCAAAGAATGTCATACTAAGTTACATTCTCATTCTCATTCTAGTTAAAATGGCAATTCAGTGAGCAGCTTTCCTTTACCATCATTTTTAGGAATAGCTATTATTTCATTTTCATTTTTTAGCAATATTAACTCTTTTGTTTCCCCAAATAAGATTCCTAAAAAAGGGTGCGAAGGGCTATCTTCAAATATATTATCTCCCAATTTAACAATTGCACCATTGGGTAATATGACTTGAGAATCATCTGTAAATATATTAGCTCTTTTCTTATCATTTCCAGTGATAAAGTCCATTCTCTTATTTAAATCCTTAATGGCATTTAATATTACACTAGAATCTTGACTTAATTGTACTTTATCAGGTATATTTGCCGGTGTTTCTATTGATAATAACTGAACTAATGAATTTACATCATTATTTTCTGGATTAGCCGTTTCAGTAATGCATTTTGTTAAATTTGGAATATTTTTCAAGACTTCATCAACTCTTAAACTTGCACTATATAATAAGGTTCTAATTCCCGATGTATCAAAAGGCTTAACTGTTCTATCATCACAAATTAGCACTGTTTTTTTGTTAAAAGCTTGTCTAACTCCCAGTTCATAAAATACATTTGGATTCCTTGCACTTAAATCACATATTGCAATATCACAATCTAATATTTGTTGTAATATATCTACAACAATAAAATTTGCTTTAGATGTGTCATCTGCTCTAATAGGTTTGAAGCCAGCATTTTCAATAGCTGGTTTTATTAAGTGTTCATATACTCTAGTAAAGTGCCCTTTATCATAACCATCGGCATCACTTATAGGCATCATTACAAAGCATTTTTTTTCTTCTGGAGCTTTACCTGTATCCATACTGGTATTATTAATTTTGACGTCAAATATAGTAATAATTATAGAAAATATCGTTCTAAAGTGATTATTCTGATATTAGAAGGGGATTTATAGCCCCAAAATTGAGCCTAGATACATCTCAGTACAAAGTTTTAAGATACTC
This sequence comes from uncultured Bacteroides sp., assembly GCF_963677945.1. Classification (NCBI taxonomy): domain Bacteria; kingdom Pseudomonadati; phylum Bacteroidota; class Bacteroidia; order Bacteroidales; family Bacteroidaceae; genus Bacteroides; species uncultured Bacteroides sp. Next base: position 1,888,214 of record NZ_OY782578.1, read on the forward strand.
TATTGTTCATTATTTCGAGTTAAAAATATTCATTACCTTTGTCTTATCAAAATAAACAAGACCAAACTTATCAACAATTGATAGATAATTGTTCATTTTACCTCATTTCCTAGTAAAGTGATATTTGCTACTAGATTAACCTATCTTAATTAGATTTAAACCTGATTTTTCGAGTATCAGAGATGTTACTAGTAAGAAGTAGAGCCAGATGTAAATCTGGTTTTATTTTGCACACTTTGGAATTTTTTCCTACTCCCAAAGTGGTGTTTTTTCCTAGTACTCTTCAATCCTATACTACAATCCTATAGTATCTATCGAAGCTCTGGCGAACTTCTCAGATAGCTCATATTACAGAACATCTAACTTTTAAACTTTATGTGAATATACAGCGACAAAATCTATGACAAACTAAGCAGCATTAGAAAGATAAATCATTTGAGCACTACTAATATGAAGTGGCTTCAAAAGAACAACTACATCAGATTAATAAACGAAAAAGAAATTACTACAGATACAGAAATTATCACTTATATAGAGCGTTTGCCTTATGAACCTAAAGAAGCTACCCTTTAAAGACTGGACTATTATGAATAACAGTCTAATACAATATTTTAGCTGTCCAGATGTTTACAGGCTATACATTTTGTCTCTTACTACGGACAGAGAGCTAAAAACAGACACAACTTTAGATCAATTAGCGGGTTTTGTTGGTGAAAAGGTTACGGCTTATAATGGCAACAATAAAAGTTTATCATTTACTGATAAACTAAGAGCATCAAATGAAGTATCAGTGATAACACAGGATGGTATATCTTATAAGAATGGCAATAAAGTTACCAGAAATACCTACACTTTTAAAGAGCCTGTACCAACTCAATACAGAAGAATATCTAAAGGATTATACACATTGGATTTAGAAGTAAAACTAAAGGGTTATATTCTGAAACTATTCTCAGTAGCAGAACCTCATTCCCACCTGATAACAAAGAGTGCCAGAGAAATAGAATCAACTATTCACGTTACCAGAGCTTCAATTAAAAAGTATAATGAAATTCTTTCTTCTAAAGGACTATTAGAAGCTACAGAAGATGGTTTGCAGTTGAATGTAGAAGCGTTAATACTTGACCAGCCAGACGATAAGGCAAATAAGAGAATAGCAGAGATTTTTGAAGGGATGGATAAGGTTATAAAGTCAAAACTAGATCATAATATTCCACTGAAAAAGAATGAAGCCTGTTACATAGCAGCAAAGAAGGATAACTTTAGTAAGATTAACAATCTCTATAATTTCGCTATGTATGTACTTACTGGAGTACCTTATAAGAGAAAAGATAAGCCTATTTTTGATAAAATTCACTTGTAAACAATGAAAAACTTTCTAATTATCATTATTACTGCAATCCTCACATTAAGCATTAGTAATTACCACTACACAAAAGTTATTGACCAAATTACTACTCATTCCACAGAAATGGTTAATAACTATGAGATCAGAATAGCATTCCTAGAAAACAAAGCAGATTCCTTACAAAATCAACCAATTAGATAGGGTTATTAAAGAGATTGATAAACAATGAACCACAGTCTGTAAATATGTGATTACGAGAAACAGACTAATCTAATAATTAATACAATGAATGAATTTGAAAAAGCTGAGGCTAAAAGTAGAACTTTTTTAGAAGGTTTCCTAAACCAAGTAGGAGCAACAGATCAAAGACCAACGGAACACTATGATCGTGTAGATTACTACTTTACTTATAAAGGTAATAAGGTAGTAGCTGAAATAAAAGTAAGAAATATTAAGTACAAAAATTATGATACTCACCTTATAGAAGAAAGTAAATTAAAGGCTTTATTAAAAGCTAAGAAAGATAATGGCTGTGATTTTGCTTACTATATCAATTTCTTTGATGAAGATACTGTTTACTGATATAATGCAGAGAATATTACTGGTAATACTAAACTAGAAATTAAATACTGTAATGAAACCACAGCAGTATCTTCACCAAAGATACAGAAATATATTCGAATGATACCTAAGACAATAGCTCAGATTTTTGTGAAAAAAGATGGCAAATGATGTTAGAATAATTAATATAATTCTCTAACTTTGTAACTTATAATAGATTAGATTATGAAAATAACGTTATTAACTCTAATGTTACTATTTGCTGGTTTTTGTAATACACAAACAGTAACAACAAAATACAAATGTTACTTTCTAAAAGAATCAACTGATTTAAACAAGACAGATGTATTAACAGTTGGTGAATTAAAGCAAGGCACTATTCCAGCTAATAAAGAATTAGCTGTATTAGGTCTTGATACTTGTAAATATGTCTTTTACAAGGTGAAATATAAAGATAGAATTGGTTATATACACAAAGATGTAGTTACTGATAACAGTTTAATTCTTTCAAAAGATCCAAATATAAGAGACGAATTTAGGAAGTGTGTGATAGAACATTCTGTTGCAATTGGAATGACTAAATATGAGGTTTTAGCTTCTTTAGGCAAACCATTAGAAATTAATGCTACTGTAACAGTTGCAGGTCTTACAGAACAACTATGTTTTGGTAATGTCATTAACCATTACTATGTAACAGGTTTTACATTACAAAACGTTCAAACTACCTCAGATAGAAAATACATTTATATAGAGAATGGAATAGTAACATCATTCAAATATTAGCTATCCACAACAAAGATACACTTATAAGCCTACTTAGTTAATTCTAGGTAGGCTTTGTTCTTTAGAAATAGTATCTATTGTCAGGCTGGTTAAATTGGTCTATGAAATCCTTAATAGAATATTCTTTCGTTGCAGTTGCTAGGCTAAAGCTAGATAAAGAAGCTTGAATCATAGTTCTGATATATCCCTTCTTCTTTTCAGTATCAAAATACACATCATTGGAATTGTAAAAAATAGTGTAGTAATTATACTTCCTAGATGAATAGTAGCCAATATAAATAACCTGCCCAGTCTTAAATGTTACTATTATAATAGAAGATGTACGTTCATCATTATATATAACTATGTTATCAATTACTTTATGGATTAGATCATATTTCTCAGTTCCATCAGTAATAGTATTGACTATAGAATTTATATCTGAAATAGACTGAATAGCTTCTATTTGGCTTTCTTTAGATTTAATCTGCTTAAGTATAGTCTCTTTTTCCTGTAAGTATTTACCAGCTTCCTTATTTATAGAATCTACTTCCTTTAGTTTATTAGTATAAAGTTCTGGTAGATTAGGGAACTGTGTCTTAATATCAATAGCTGCATTAACAATCAGATTTGCTTTACCTGTTAATTCTGCCTGTTTCTTTTCCAGTCCAGCTATCTTCTTTTCCAGTTCTTCAATTTCTTCTCTTAAAGGCTTAAGGTTTTCTTGTGTTTTGTTATTAGCCAACTCTTTATAATATAAGACCTTTACTGTCTCCCAGATAATATACTCAATCTTATGACTCTTAATAGACTTAGATTTACATTCAATAGTTTTATTTGAAGCCTTTACATATCTATCGTGACAGCAATAGACACTCTTAAAAGGAGAATAGGTATAAGAGATTTTACAATATGGGCACTTAATTAAACCTCTTAATAATTGGAAGTGTTTAACTCCAGCACTCTTACTTCTGACAGTCCTTTCTTTCATCTTACTAATTGCCAGATCATACAACTCTGTAGGTATAATAGCTGGTGCTTCCACTGTTGCATATTCTAATATCTTTCTATATTTCTTTCCTTTTTGGGGCTCTGCACTTTTTAATCTAAGCTTACCCACACCCTTATAAACGGTATTAATAAGCAAGGAAGATATAGTTGATACTGTCCAGTTCTTACCACCTTTTGTTTTAAGCCCTTCACTATTTAATATAACAGGGATTCTATATGTAGAATAGCCATCTATACAAAGTTGAAAGATTCTTTTTACTACTTCTGCCTCTTCGTCATTTATAGATAACTTCTTTGTTTCTGTATTGTAGTCATAACCATAAGGTGCTGCATAAGTATAGCTATAACCTTGCTTTAATATCTTGTTTCTCTTAGATGAGATTGTTCTAGCTTTAAAGGTTGAAACTTCCTGCTCTGCTATCATAGATGTAATACCAATAGCAAACATTCCAAGCTGGTTTTCAGAGCCATCTTCATTTAGAGTACGTAAAGCTTCTTTCTTTGAATATATACATATACCTTTATCAGCAAATTCTCTTACTTGCTGCTGTAAGAAAATAGATCTTCTACTTAATCTGGATAATTCCCATACAAGAATAATATCTATATCATCTTTAGTAAGCTGTCTTAGCTTCTCAAATTCTTCTCTGTCATTTTTGAAGCCACTAATTTTCTCTTCAAACGTATAAACTATATCTATACCAGTAGCTTTAGCATAGTCTATTAGTTCGTTAGTTTGTTTACTATAATCCTGATCTTCAGTAGATACTCTGGAATAAATTGCACCTCTCATAGCCTTAATTTTTAATTGATACAAAGCTACATATAATTAGTTATACGTGCAAGTGTTTAATGATGAGTTCATGAATGCAGGCCCATGGGTTCACGGCCGAGGGCTTACTAATATTTCTTTAAATTTTCGCTTATGATACGTCTTATGTACAATTAATTCGCGAGGACAATCCATGGAGGTGTCTGCCGAAATATCTATCATGAAGATGTGTAGGAAAAAAGTTACACGTTTATTTCAGAACATGAACCCCGCACTTTCTAGTAAGCCAGACCATCTAAGCTTGGTTTATTGGTTGTTTACTACCTTAATTGTTTCTGACGAGCCATCAAGGTATATAATTTTGATAATAACCATTTTTTCATTATTCATATCTATCTGGCATGTAGATTCTCCGACATGAATCTTTGATTGAGCCTTTCCCGATAAAGTGAATAATTCAACGGTATTCATAAGTTTCTCACTTGAGATATAAATCATTCCATTTGCAGTCCATGTTTTGGTAGGAGCGGATGATGCAGTGTTTATACTTGTTGCATCAAACTCAATTATGTTTTTAAAGTCTTTCCATACAGGTGCTGCTTTATATGCATCAACAGATCCTTTGGGAACTATTAGTTTACAGGTGTTTTTATTTACACCGCTAAAAATATATACGCCATGGTCAAGAAAAGCTGTAAGGTCTATTGGACTTGATCTTAGTGTGCTTATCTCCGATAAATTACTGCATCCCGCAAATAAATAACGTCCTATTCCATTAAGACTGGATGGAAAATTTATTTTTGTCAGTTTCGTGCAATAACTAAATGCTTCGCTTGATAAATATGTTAATGTTTCCGGGAGATTAATAGTTGTTATGCTGGTACGACTTAACGCATTATCTCCAATAGAAATTAATACTTCAGGAATGTTTATGTTAGTCAAACAATAACAATAAAGAAATGTGCCACCGCCTATATAATTTAATGTTTCTGGTAATTTTACATCTCTCAGATTAGAACACTTATAGAATGAGGCATATCCTGTCGTCTTAAGTCCTTCAGGAAGTTCTATGCTTGTTAAACTGTTACAACCTGAAAACGCAAAGTGTCCGATATCTGTTAATCCCACTGAAAAGTTTATGTTGGCTAAGTTTATACAATTTGAAAAAGCTTCATTTCCGATCTTAGTTAATGTCTCAGGAAATTCAATATTAGCCAAACTGATGCAGTAACTAAACGCATTATTTCCAATGCTAGACAGTCTTTTTTCGACTTCAACACTTTTTAAACTAGCACAATAGCTAAATGTACTTTCTCCAATGGAAACAAGTGAATCAGGAAGCTTTAAGTCTGTTAAACTGCTACAATCCTTGAATGCATTGTTTCCAATGTAATTCACAGTTGCAGGAAAGTCGATGTTTGTAAGGCTGGTACAACTTTCAAATGCGCTGTTTTCTATAGAATTCAATGTTTCTGGAAGTTTCATGTTTTTTAAACCGGTACAACCTTTAAATGTATTTGCTTCTACTGCTTTGAGCGATTTTGGAAGTATAATGCTTAAAAGGTTTCTTTTATCAGTAAATGTACTGACAGGTATAGAAGTTACATTTGTTTCGCTGAGATCGATTGTAATTAACCCTTGCATTTGAGATTTTATAAATGAAAGGTCGGATTCATTTAGTTGTCCCTCTAAAACTAGAAAGTTAATTTCATTTGCCTTATAGCCTGCAGATTCTATTTCTGCTGATAATGTTCCTGGAGTATAAATATTTAAGTGTAGGGCTGTTCCTTCATCTTCAACTATTGTTTTGATTTTCCAGTAATCGGCTGTTCTATAAATTTCTCCAGATCCTTTAGGTACATAAAAAGTCTGGATACTACCTAAGGATTCCGATTGAATGATCGGAGGCGTTTTTGCTTCAATGATGCAAGAACCTACTTTACAGCCGTAATAAGCCTTGTCTCCAATAGATGTTAGTTTTGCTGGAAGATTGATGTTTTTTAAGTTAGAACAATCTTCAAATGCCGAATTTTTAATAGCTGTAATAGCATCGGGAAGGATAATCGATGTTAAGGATTTTTTTCCGAAATATGAGAAATTGTAAAGTACATTAAAAGCATGTTCTGGAATCTCATTTGCAGCAAAATTACTATATGCCATAACATGAATACTCTTCATATCAACATTTGTCAAAACAGGCATACTATCTCTCATAGTAACAAAATCCCTTTGATCTATTTGCCCGGAAAGAGTCAAGTCGGTAATAGTTTTTAGCTCATTCTGAGAGAGCAATGTGTGAAGTGTTCCGGCTGTTGTAACATTTATCGATTTACCGACTTGAGCACTCCCTTCACTTTCAATTATAAATACATCTTTCCAATAATTAGCTGCCTTATAGCTATCTCTTGATCCTTTAGGCACATATACAATTGGAATTCCGTTTAAAGTGTATCTCTCGACGCTCGGAGGAATTATTGCTTCAATTTTAAAAGTATTAAAGTTGCATCCGTTAAACGCTTCGTCGCCTATAGTTGTTAGTGCTGATGGTAGAATAATGTTTGTTAACCCTGTACAGTCACTAAATGCATGGTTCCCGATATTAGTAAGCGTTGCCGGAAGTTTGATACTTGTTATTTTTTGGCAATAACAAAAAGCCAGTTCTCCTATACTGGTTAGCGTTTCCGGAAGAATAATTGATTTGAATCTACTTACTGCATATAGTGTATAAAAAGCATCTATTGGTATCTCATTTGCCGCATAATTACTATAAGCTAAAATATTAACACCTTTCATGTCAATATTTGTCAGAGCGGGCATCTTATCTCTCATAGTAATAAAATCTCTTTGATCAATTTGTCCGGTGAGAGTTAAATTGGTAACTGTCTTTAATTCATCAGAAGTAAGCAGCGTATTAAGTGTACCTGCAGAGGTAATATTTATGGTTTTACTCACCTGCCCACAAAGAGGTAGGGTGCAGATCATTACTGCAAATAAAACTAGTGTAAACTTCTTTTTCATTATATCGGATTAGTTATATTTCAATTTAAAAATAATATCCAAATCTTGCCTGTACTACATTAATATTAGCAGCATTATCAAGCATCTTATTATAAACAATGCGGCAAAGAAGTGCGTGCTTCTTATTTAGTTGAAAATCGAATCCTACACCGAATTTATATCCAATAAAGCTGTTTGGAAGAAGAAAATAATTTTCATTTGTCTCTTTTTCCAATCTTCCCATAAGTCTTGTTTCGTTATAGAATGAATTAGATGACTCAAAAAATTGCGAATAGCAGAATTCAGCTTCTGCTGTTGGACGAAATTGTCCTTTTGGATAGGTATATTTTAATCCTAATCCAAAAGTAGATATTAAACCATCAAACTGATATTTTTGGTAATGACTCTCTAAATCACTGTTTTCTTTGAATAAATCTTTCTTTCCTTCTATTTTTGATAATGAGGCATCAATATCGAGACTGAGAGATTTCATAAGTCGGGGAATACTGATGCAGGCTTGTCCTCCAATTACAGGCGACAAATATTTGTTCGGATTAAATTGGGCCGGTTCTGAGTCTTTGAATTTGAAATCCATTATCTGTAAGCCTCCATAGATTATAAAATCTAATTTTATAAATGTCTTTTTGTAATCATTCTCAAACACAATACATTCTTGTCCGGGAGCACACATCTGTTGGTGATATTTTTTTGTTAGCTCAATCATTGTACTACGCTCAAATGTTGATCTTTCAATATTCTTGGTTACTGAATTGCAATCTCTGAATATGTAGCTCAAAAGACCTTTGTATTTGTTATCAGTCTTATACTTGTTGTCTTCTATTTTATCTGCTTCTTTTGTGACAGCAATCATTTTTCCATCTTCATCCTCAAAGAAATAATATCCAAGGTCTTTCGGATAATAGTAGAGGTCTTTTATACCCTGAACTAAATATTCAAGAAACACTTTTTCTTTTTTATTATCCAGGGTTATTGTTCGGGATACATAATACTTAACTTCGTTAATCAGCCTGTAACCTAAAATATCATCAGGATGGAATATTTGTTCATCTGCTTCTTCTGATAATTTGAATTTGCAGATACTGGAGTTTACTTTATCTGTTCTGAAATCAATAAGACCTTGGATGGTATCATTACTGTTTGTAACAATATAGCCTTTTATATAGTTACTTTGTGCATTCGCTGTTATTGTCAGACAAAATAAAATAATGAAGATTGATATATATTTCATGTTGCTTTATTTTAACTTATTACTGTTCTTAGTGAATATCTCAGTACTAAAAAGATATATTTTATTGCTATATACTATCACGAGTACTTCACCATTATTTGATGAGTAGATGTTGGAAACGGAAGTTGCTCCGTTTTTATTTAGCTCAAATTTCTTTTGCTGTCCGTTTTCAATGGATATAGTTGACAAAACAGATGTCAGTACTGTTGGATATTGCTCTCCATTCAAAAGAATGGAACCTCTGTTACCCGTATAATTTGATATAATATCGCGCCTTAAACCGGTTGAAAAATCAATATATGTAACATCTTTTGAGGAACCTAATAAAACTCCTGGATAGGAATTACTGGTTGCGTAATAATAATCTCTGAGATTGTAATAGCTGGTCATTTTTTTGCTGTATGCATCAATAGTAAATACATTATTAATTTCAGCACTTTTGTCAGTTAAAACAAACGTTTTTCCGTTGTTGCAGGTCGCGATAGTTTTTACAATAAGTTTATTAGGGTCTGAAGGGTTATATAAAGATGGATCATTTGAAAACACTCCGCACTTATTATTATCTGCAGAGTCTATATAATATAACAGATTATTAACAAAGGTAAGTCCATAACCATTCTCAGCGAATTCAATATCGGAAATAGAATTTCCATTTAAGGAAGAAGATAGATCGAGTTCTTTAATAAATTGGCCGGTTGTTGCATTGTATACATCTACTTTGCTTTCATTCTTCTTGGAAATGTACAGACAATTATTATATCTGTTATAAGATACAGTACTGTATGTGCTTTGGTTCCATGGAATGTTTCCGGAAACAGAAAGATCACTCGATGAATATTGAATTAAAGTAGAGCTTCCGGAAACATAGGTATATACCCAACAATATTTGCTATCTTTTGTAAAAAGAACTTTTTGTGCAATATTACTTGTTGTACTGGTACTGTTTATAAAAGCTTTAAGTTCGAACTGGCCATCCAGTTTTTCTTTAGTGGGCGATTCAACTGTATATGAGATAGTAACAGGAGTAAAAGCCGGAACTTTAATATTGGGAAAATAGATTGTTCTCTTATCAGGAGAATATTCAGTAGTTAAATCTAACCCTTCATAAGATGAACTTACTGATGTAAGTTTTGCATCATTACTTAACGTAATAAATGGAACAGTAGTAGAGAAATCGGAATTGTTATCTTTGCCGATATAATTTTTAAGTTCAAAAGGAGGACCAGCTTCCTGAGTTATTTTAATAGTATGTATATTTTCATACTCTGATGTTAGTGTGACGGTAGCAGAACGTTCTTCAAACGAATAATTCGTATCATAAATAATTGTAATGCCATTTTTATATTTTGTACATTTTATCCAGTTCTCTTTACAATCAAAATCAAAATCAATATTCGTTGTGATTGAGGCATATACTTCTCCTTTCATCTTCTTGACCGATGCTTCTGTCATGTCTACTTTGAAATATGAATCTTGAACAAGCGTATTCATTTTTAAATTAAAAATCTTATGATCACCCATACCAAAGGCTATATGCTTTGTACGGGTTGTATACCCTTCTTTTGATAAAGTTATAATTGCTGTTCCTCCGGTAGGTACGGTTACACTATATGTTCCATCTGTTTCGGTAATTGTGCTTATTTTTTCTGAGGAGGCATCTATTTCTATTGCAACTTGCGGTATGCCAATCCCGGAAGAGTTGGTTATTGTTCCGGAAATAGTCACTGGTTCCGCCGTTTCATTGAGAATACATGAATTGAAAGAGGCTAAAATAAGTGCTTCTATGATAAAAAGATAAAGGTAACGCATACTATTGTGTTTTTATTTCTTTGCAAAAATAGAATAAATATTCTAACAATTATTAGAATTAGGAAACATTTTTAACGGAATTATGCGTACAATTGAATTATTACATTGGATGATACGAAGCACTGATTATTCATTCAATATTGATAAGAAGATTTATAAAATTATAGAATTTGATTTTCTCTTTTTTGCAGAAGAGCATAATGCTTATTGCAACAAACTCCATTCATTTTGGGTGCATCCTTAAAAAGCTGAATATTCCTAGCCGAAGGATTAACGGGAACACTTATTATGATGTTGTGAAACGATAAAATTTAGTGGAAGATAGCCTTGATTTGTAGTAGATGAACAGGATTTAGTAGCAGATGATTAGTTAAACTATTTTATCTGCTACTAGCTGAAAATACTTTTGCAAAGGCTTTTTAGGTATTTTGGTGGGAGATGGTGGAGATAAATTTGAAAAATTACTATAAAGGCGCTGATTAATATTTCTTGAAGTTATACTTCTTTCTTAATTCTTCTTGCTCTTCCAAAGAAAGAGATTTGAAATAAGCCTTCCACCCCGGGCAGAAGTTGATATGCCATCGCCAAAACTTACCGATAAATGATTTAGGGTTCTTTTCAAATTTAGCTCTTAAAGAGCATTTGATACAATTTGATTCCATAGTATTTAATTTTAGTCATTTATTAAAAGAATGAAATAAGCTTGTTCTTATTATCTGTACTTTTCTTCTAACTCCAATTTTTTTATTCTAGAATTAATGGCTCCTCTTTTGCGGCCAAATATCTCAGATAGCTGATTTACCGTTTTGCCTTCACAAAACAGTTGTTCCAATCTATCATCTTCTTCCTGAGTCCATGGTTTGTAAGCATTTGGATGTTCTACTCTACATGCCTCAATAGAGTATGTAGATACCCCTAATAGTTGTTTGTAAGCTTTAAGGTATTTACGCAGACGTTTGACATCTTTTTCGGAAATGTATGCTAGTCGCTTTATATCCATATTATCGGTCAGGTCGTTGATTTTAACCTTTACAGCTAGTGGATTTTTCTTAATGCGCTTTATAAACTTTTCGTAAGGTTCATCTTTTGACAACTTTGTTAAGCAGCGAAGAGCTTCGACTACCTCTATAGAAAAACCTTCTTCCAGCAGTTTTTCAAAGGTCCAATCGCTATCTTCTATTACATCATGTAATACACCCACAATCTTTTCTTCATCTGTATCTCCCATATTCATCACGCGTAACGGATGTTCTATATATGGTTGTCCGGCCTTGTCAGCTCGCCCTTCATGGGCTTTATTTGCTATTTCTATTGCTCGTTGTAACATTATTTTAAACTGTCAATAATATCTCTTCGGATTTTATGTGATTCACGTTTTATGTGCGGAAAGTGTGTAATATTACACGCTTTCCGCATGAAACAATAGCGAATGTATGATTTATATATGAATTTAGCAATAATTTTTCTATTAAATTAGACTCTAATTCCGGTTTCTTTATCTTCATATATTAAATATAAAGTGTATGTGCGATTTTGCTAAACTTTAACTATGAGTATTTATAAAGAAATTAGCTCATAGTGCATTTGAATAAAATGAATGGAAGTTTTAATAGCAATCTACTTTTTTATTGAGATTTTCTTTGTGTAAAGTCATCCTTCTGATAAAATGTCCAATGTTTGAGTCTCAAATTATTATAAAAAATGATTTTAATGATCAGGCTATCAATATTTTATTTAAATAGTAAGATCATAAAGTTGTCCAACGTATTTTTTGATAGTTCCATTATTACTCTCTATTTTTGTATCATCCGATAAAGGCTATTTTGCTTCTTTAAAGGTTGCTTGAAAAAGCATTAGATTTTCTTTCTGAGATGAGAGAAAATTGAGATTGAAAATGAGTTTAATTACAATGGTTGATGTTTGAGAGTTATTGCATTGGTATCTTTTATGTCACCTAATAATAAATAAGATTATGAATTCTAAAATGTTTAATTCGTCAATTCTAGCCGATAGCTTTATTGAAAATAGCTGTTCGAAAGATTTCTCCCTGTTAAGCAGAATTCAATTAAACAGCAAAGCTGATTATATTCGTGCAGAAAAGCAAGCTTTGGAATGTGCTAATTATTTGACTTCAACTCCATTTGACAGAAATAACTGGAAATGGGAATCGGCAGAGCACTTTTTATTACTTTGGATTAATGGTACTTCTGATTTTAAATTTAAGCTAAATCAGACTATTTGTAAAATTATTAAATCCAATTTTGCATTACTAAGTATATACTTTGCTTATGCAACAAAATTTGTATTGGAAAACAGAGACAAATCAAAAGATGAAAAAGAGATATGTAATAATGTTGTTCCTTTATTGATAGATTATTGTAAGAATCAGAGTAATTGAGTAGTTTCAAAAAGGTCTATACATTTTTCCAATAGGTTTAGCTTTTACATATACGCCGTTCAAATGCTTTTTATATAGCATTTGAGCGGTGTTCTTTTTTTGTTTTATTGGGTACAAAAATGTTATATGTTCGTCTTTCTGTATATAAGAAATAAAGAGATTATGAAGCATACAATTCTGAATCTGCGAAAAGCAGTTGTTTTTTTATCATTGTTTTTAACTACCTTCTTATACGCTCAGAAGACTGACAAGGAAACTATTATCCAGTATTTATCTGGTAAAGGAGCTGATGATGCAGTAGCGTGGGATTTTTATTGCACTGATGGAAGAAATTCCGGAAAGTGGTCTAAAATTATGGTTCCTTCTTGTTGGGAAACGCAAGGATTCGGACAATTTCAATACGGTATAACATTTTACGGTAAACCTTTTCCTGATGGAATAGCAAAGGAACAAGGGCAGTATAAACACGAATTTGAGGTTCCTACTTCATGGAGAGGAAAAAGTGTACGTCTTGTTTTTGAAGCTTCTATGACTGATACCGAAGTAAAAGTAAATGGTCGTAAAGCAGGAGAAAAGCATCAAGGTGCTTTCTACCGCTTCTCTTATGATGTTACTGATATGTTGAAATATGGAAAGAAAAACTTGCTTGAAGTAACAGTTAAAAAAGAATCTGAAAATGCAGGAGTGAACCTTGCAGAGAGAAGAGCTGACTACTGGAACTTTGGTGGAATTTTCCGTCCAGTATTTCTGGAAGCAAAGCCTGCAATGAATATTAAACGAATTGCTTTGGATGCTAAAGCTGATGGCTCTTTCAAAGCTAGTTGTTTCCTTGGAAATGCTACTTCAGATAAATTAAGTCTTAAAACAGTTATTCTTGATGCTGCTGGTAAGAAGGTAAAAGAAACAGTTTCTCCTGTAAAAGATGGAGGAGACTGGACAACTGTTTCTCTAAATGTTGCATCTCCTAAATTATGGTCGGCCGAAACTCCTAATCTATACAAAGCTCAATTCTCTTTGGTTGATAAAGATGGAGTAGTTCTTCATCAGACAGAAGAAAGATTCGGATTCAGAACAATTGAAGTTCGTGAAAGCGATGGTCTTTATATCAATGGTGTACGTGTGAATATTCGTGGTGTGAACCGTCACAGTTTCCGTCCGGAAACTGGTCGTACGCTCGATCGTGCAAAAAACTATGAAGATGTTCGCTTGATTAAAGAAATGAATATGAATGCAGTTCGTTTATCTCATTACCCTGCTGATCCTGATTTCTATGAAGCTTGTGACGAACTGGGATTATATGTTATGAGCGAACTTGGCGGATGGCACGGACATTATGAAACTCCAGAAGGTGTTAAACTAGCGGAAGAAATGGTTACCAGAGATGTAAATCACCCATCTGTTATCTGGTGGAGCAATGGTAATGAAAAAGGCTGGAATACAGAATTAGATGGTGAGTTCCATAAATGGGATCCTCAGCTTCGTCCGGTTATTCACCCACAAGGAAACTTTAGCGGATTTGAAACAATGCACTATCGCTCTTACGGCGAAAGTCAGGAATATATGCGCTTACCTCAGATTTTTATGCCAACAGAGTTTCTTCACGGATTGTATGATGGCGGACATGGTGCCGGATTGTATGATTACTGGGAAATGATGCGTAAACATCCTCGTTGTATCGGTGGTTTTTTATGGGTATTGGCAGATGAAGGTGTGAAACGTGTGGATGAAGATGGCCGTATTGATAACCAGGGAAACTTTGGTGCCGACGGAATTGTTGGTCCTCATCACGAAAAAGAAGGAAGCTTCTTTACCATAAAACAAGTTTGGTGTCCGGTTCAGGTTATGAATACTAGTCTAGATAAGAATTTCGACGGAGTATTCCAACTTGAAAACAGATATGATTTTACTAATATAAATGAATGTAAGTTCGTTTGGAAGCAAGTTGCGTTCCCTTCTGCTTTGGATGATAAAGGAACTACTGTTGTTTTGAAACAAGGAGAAGTGAAAGGTACCGATATTGCTCCACATGCAGCGGGTGTACTTAAAACAAATATGCCTTCATTAACTGATAAAGTTGATGCTGTATTCCTGACTGCTATCGATAAAAATGGAAAAGAATTATGGCGTTGGAGCTGGAAGGTTGAAGGTAAGACTCAGAAAGAAGAGGCAAAATCTGGCAAGATTGCTTCTTACAAGGAAACAGAAAATGCTGTAACTGCTAGCGTTGCAGATAAAAGTTATACTTTTAGCAAAAAGGATGGTCAGTTGAAAGAGGTGATTAGCAACGGAAAGAAAATATCGTTTGCTAATGGTCCAAGATTCATTGGTGCTCGTCGTGCCGACCGTTCATTAGACCAGTTCTATAATCATGATGATCCAAATGCCAAGAGTCTGGACAGAACTTACAAAGAATTTAATGATGCTGCTGTATTCGAAAAACTTACAGTGAAAGAACAAGGAAATGATTTAGTAATTACTGCTTCCTATAAACTGGGAAATATGGAGACTGCTCAGTGGACAGTAAGACCCGACGGTTCTCTTGTATTGAACTATACTTATAACTTCAATGGTGTTGTAGATTTAATGGGAGTAAGATTTGATTATCCTGAAGATCAGATGCAAAGCAAGCGCTGGTTGGGTAATGGCCCTTACCGTGTATGGCAAAACCGTTTGCATGGAACAACTTATGATGTTTGGGAAAACAAATACAACGATCCTATTCCGGGAGAGTCGTTTACTTATCCTGAATTTAAAGGTTATTTCGCAAACTGTTCATGGATGAACCTGACTACTACCGAAGGTGTTATTTCTATAACCAATGAAACACCTAATGTGTATTTAGGAGTTTACCAGCCAAGAGACGGACGCGATGCATTGTTATATACTTTGCCTCAAAGCGGAATTTCTGTATTGGATGTAATTCCTGCGGTAAGAAACAAAGTAAATGCTACAGATTTGATTGGTCCTTCTTCACAACCTAAATGGGTAAGCGGACAAAAAACCGGTAAATTGATTCTCAACTTTAAGTAAATTCATAAATTCTGAGGGAGAACCTGAATAATGAGTAAATATAAATCGTTTCTGTTGTTTCTGTTGATTTTGTGTTGTACGGCTGTTACAGCACAAAAAACATTGTTGGCCAATAGATTTAATAATCCACCTCAAGAAGCATCTCCATGGGTGTTTTGGTATTGGATGCACGGTGCTGTTTCTAAAGCCGGTATTACTGCAGATATGGAAGCAATGAAGGCTGCCGGTTTAGGCGGTGCTTACCTTATGCCTATAAAAGATACTATAAATAATAAATCTTTTCTTCCTGCATACAGGCAACTTACTCCCGAATGGTGGGAGATGGTTCGGTTCTCCATGCAGGAAGCTGACAGGGTAGGACTGAAACTTGGTATGCATATTTGCGATGGTTTTGCCCTGGCTGGCGGACCGTGGATTACTCCCGAGAAATCTATGCAGAAAGTTGTGTGGAGTGATACAATTATTTCGGGCGGGAAAATAAAAAATATGCATTTGTATCGTCCTGAATCTTATGAAGGTTTCTATAAGGAAATAGGACTTTATGCCATACCTGTTCAGGAGGAATACTCAACAGAAATAAATGTTCCGGAAGTTACTTCTTCGAATGTCGAGGATAAAACTCCCTCTTACTTAGTTACCCGAAACGCTGAAGGTGCTTTCAAGGCTTCTTCTGCCTGCTGGATTCAATACTCATTTAAACAGCCTTTTACTTGCCGTTCTCTTGAACTTGTACTAAATGGAAACAACTATCAGTCCCACCGTTTGAAAGTTTGTGTTAGTGATGATGGCGTAAACTTCCGTACTGTAAAACAATTAACCCCTGCACGTCAGGGTTGGCAGAATACGGATGAGAACTCTACTCATATTATTCCTGCCACAACAGCTCGTTATTTCCGTTTTTACTGGGATCCGAAAGGTTCTGAACCTGGAGCGGAAGATATGGATGCTGCAAAGTGGAAACCAACTCTTAAAATAAAGAAACTGTATTTATCCAGTAGAGCTTTAATAGGTCAGTTTGAAGGTAAAGCCGGATTGGTTTGGCGCGTAAGCAAAAGAACTCAATCTGATGAATTACCGGATAAGGATTGTGTAAAACAGAATCAGGTGATTGATCTATCTGCTTCTTTAAATGGTGACTTGTTGAATGCAACTCTTCCTGCTGGAAAATGGAGAATTGTAAGAATGGGTCATACTTCTACCGGACATACAAATGCTACCGGTGGGGGAGGTAAAGGGCTGGAATGTGATAAGTTCAGTGAAGAGGCTGTGAAGATACAGTTTGATCATTGGTTTGGCGAGGCTTTCAGAAAGACTGACCCTGAATTAGCTAAACGTGTATTGAAGTTTATGCATGTAGATAGCTGGGAATGCGGAAGTCAGAATTGGTCGGACAATTTTATGGCCGAATTTAAGAAGCGCAGAGGGTATGATCTTGCTCCATACTTATTGGTATATACGGGTACTCCTCTTGAAAGTGCTGAAAAAACGGAGAGCATTTTAAATGATATTCGTCAGACAATATCAGAACTGATAGTAGATGTGTTCTATAAAACTTTAGCTGATAAAGCGAAAGAATACAATTGCGAATTCTCTGCTGAAAGTGTTGCTCCAACGATGGTTAGTGATGGTATGCTTCACTATCAGGCTGTGGACAGACCAATGGGAGAATTCTGGTTAAACAGTCCTACTCACGATAAACCAAACGATATGCTTGACGCTATATCTGGCGCGCATGTCTATGGAAAGAATATTATTCAGGCTGAAGGGTTTACCCAGTTACGCACTATGTGGAATGAAAATCCTTCAATGCTTAAGCCTTTACTCGATAGAAATTATGCTTTAGGCATAAATAAACTGTTCTATCATGTTTATGTGCATAATCCTTATGTGGGCAAAGCACCAGGAATGACGCTTGATGGTATCGGATTATTCTTCCAACGCGATCAGACTTGGTGGAAGCAAGGAAAAGCATGGGTTGATTATGCTCGTCGTTGTCAGACATTGCTTCAGTTTGGTCATCCGGTGGTTGATATAGCTGTATTTACCGGAGAAGAAGTACCTAGAAGAGCAATTCTGCCTGATAGACTTGTTCCTTCTCTTCCAGGAATATTTGGAAAAGAACGTGTGGAATCTGAAGCAAAACGTTTAGCGAATGAGGGACAACCAGTAAGAGAAATGCCTGTGGGTGTTTCAAACTCTGCAAATATGACTGATTTGGGCGATTGGATTGATCCATTATCAGGCTATGCTTATGATTCTTTCAATAAGGATGCGTTGGTACGTCTTTCAAGATCGGAATATGGTAAATTGATTGTTTCCGGCGGAGCTGAATATAGAATATTAGTGTTGCCAAAACCTCATCCTATGTCTCCCGACGGAGATTATATGAGTCTGGAAGTGGCACGCAAAATCAGATTACTTCAAAAATCCGGAGTCGTGGTTTTACTGGGTGATAAACCATCAAGAGTTCCAGGATTGGCTGATAAGGATTATAACACTAAAGAGGTGAATAAGATAGTTGACCTTATCTGGTCGGCATCACCACAATATAAGCTTCCTTATAACGAAGCTGATTTTTCTCAGTTCGGTTTAAAGAAGGATGTTATCTTTAAAGACAATGCAAAAGACTTCGCGTGGACTCATCGTGCTGACGAGAATGTTGATATCTATTTTATCGCTAATCAGAAGAATGAACGTCGTAAAGTGACTGTATCTTTACGCTGCAGTGGCAGACAGCCGGAATTATGGAATCCTGTAACCGGTGAAATAAAGGATGCGGAAGTGTGGAGCGAATTTGACGATAGAACAGAAGTTGCTTTAGACCTGGATGCTAACGAATCGGTTTTTGTTGTTTTCCAGCATGAAACTGAAGTTGCTTCAGGAAACAAGCAGTTAATTGTTACCACTGCTCCGTTGCAGACTAAAGATTGGACGGTGAATTTCCCTCAAGTATCCAAAAGCCTGAAAAAAGATTCTTTGTTTGACTGGAGTAAAGAAAGTGATGCTGATATTAAGTATTACTCTGGAACTGCCAATTATCAGACTACATTCCAGTGGAAAAACAAAGTAGGCAAGAAAGAAGTATATCTTGATTTGGGTAAAGTAAATGTAATGGCCGAGGTTATTGTTAATGGAATAAATTGCGGAATTGCATGGACTGCTCCTTATAGAGTTGATATTTCTAAAGCAATAAAGAAAGGAAATAACAACTTAGAGATTCAGATTGTAAATACCTGGTTGAATAAGATGAAAGGTGTGCGTGATCAAAAGATTAAAGCAGATAATGTTTGGACAAATGCTACCTATTGGTCAGAAAAGTTACCTTTGCAAGAGTCAGGACTTTTAGGACCTTTAAATCTTCTTATAAAGGAAAGTAAGAGAAAGTAATAGAGATATTAATAATTTAAATTAGTTTGGTTAGTAGAAACATGTACATGTTCGGATCCAATCATGTACAAGATTGAAAGTAATCATGTACAAGATCGAGGGCTAAACATGTACATGATTGTTTTAAGATAACCTGAATTAATACTTAGTTTATCATCGGGTTTTACTTAGATACTGATTATTAAATATATAATTAAATGAATAACAAGTTCAGATTTGGAGCACTCGCGTTGGCGCTATCGCTCTTTTGTTCGACCACATTAAAGGCCGAAGTTAAACTTCCAGCTTTTTTCTCAAATGGAATGGTTATACAACAACAAACTAATGCTTCTTTTTGGGGAACTTCAACACCTAATAAGAAACTGACAATTGTTACATCATGGAATAAAAAGAAATATACTGTTGATGTTGATGGAACAGGAAAATGGAAGGTTGCTCTTGCAACTCCTACAGCCGGTGGTCCGTATTCAATTACATTCAATGACGGCAAACAAACTGCTCTGCAAGATGTGTTAGTGGGTGAGGTATGGCTTTGCTCTGGTCAGTCAAACATGGAAATGCCAATGAAGGGTTATAAGAATCAACCGGTTGATAACTCGAATATGGATATCCTGAAATCTGCAAATTCTCAGATTCGTCTTTTCACTGTAGGACATAATTCTGTTATCGATGTGCAGAATGATGTAAAAGGCGACTGGAAAGCTGCCACTCCCGAATCGGTAAAAGAATTTAGTGCTACAGCTTATTACTATGGTCGTCTGCTTCAGCAGATGTTGAATGTTCCGGTTGGACTGATTTGCAGCAGTTGGGGTGGTTCTTGTGCTGAGGCCTGGATGGATAAAGAGATGTTGAAAGGCTTTCCTGAAATCAAAATACCAAAGTCACCTGAAGATATAGTTGAGAAGAATCGTACTCCTACAACTTTATACCAAGGCATGATTGCTCCGCTGGTTGGCTATACAATTAAAGGTGCAATCTGGTATCAGGGAGAATCAAATTATGATCGATCTCAATCATACACAGATCTTTTCTCAACAATGATTAATTTATGGAGAGCTAGATGGAATCAGGGTAATTTCCCATTCTATTTCTGTCAGATTGCTCCTTATGATTATTCAATCATTACTCCTGCCGGAAAAGAAGTTATCAATTCAGCCTATTTGCGTGAAGCTCAAAGCAAAGTAGAATGGAAAGTTGAAAATACAGGTATGGCAGTTTTACTTGATGCCGGATTAAAGGAAGGTATTCACCCAAGAAAGAAACAAATAGCTGGAGAACGTCTTGCTCTTCAGGCTTTGGTGAAGACTTATAAAATTAACGGCGTAACTGCCGATGGACCGGTTTATAAAGAGATGGCCGTTCAGAATGATACTATTGTTTTAAGCTTTGACAGAACACAAATGTGGGTTTCCGCTCCAAAAGGTGACTTACAGAACTTTAAAGTAGCCGGTGCAGATAAGAAATTCTATCCTGCTAAAGCATGGATTGTAAGAAGTAAGGTGTATGTAAAATCGGATGAAGTAAAGAAACCTGTTGCTGTTCGCTATGCTTTCGAAAACTATGTGGATGGTGATTTATACGGCACTGAAGGTCTTCCTGTTTCTTCATTCAGAACTGATAATTGGTAAATAGATGAAAAAAGCCTTTGTTGCATTTATATTATTGACTTTTATTTCTACTAGTCGTGCCGCGAAAGTGACCGACTGGCTTGATTCATATAATGTTTTGTGGACTTCTCAAAGCAAGGGCTCTTACGAGTCCATGCCTTGCGGAGGGGGAGACATTGGCCTGAATGTTTGGGTGGAAAACAATGAACTACTGTTTTATATATCACGCAGTGGCTCACTGGATGAAAACAATTGTCTTCTTAAATCAGGACGTATCCGTGTAAAGCTGACTCCCAATCCTTTTATAAATTCAAATTTTAGTCAGCAATTAAATCTGCGAAAAGGTTTTGTCGATGTTAATACCGGCAATACGAATATCCGTTTATGGGTAAATGTATTTAGTCCGGTTATTCATGTTGATATCAATAGCAAAGAAAAGCTTTCGACAGAGGTTTATTATGAAAACTGGCGCTATAAAGACCGTCCGGTTAGAAAGGGAGAGGGGAATGCCAATTCCTATAAATGGGCAATTCCTAAAGGACTTGTAACAAAGGCAGATGCAATAGAGAATAGTGCAGATAAAGTAATTTTCTATCATAAAAACGATGCTCAGACAGTTTTTGATGTAACCGTTGCTCAGCAAGGGATGGATTCCGTTAAAAGTAAGATGTATAATCCAATTGGAAATCTTACATCTGGTGGAATGCTTTTTGGAGATAATCTAAAGTTTGCAGGAATTGCCTCAGGAGAATACTGCGGTACTGATTATAAATCATGGTGTATGAAGAGTGTGAAACCTTCATCCTCGCATCATATTCTGATTGCTTTGCATACACAACAGACAGAATCTCTTGATCAGTGGAAGCAAGGATTAGCTGATATTTTGAAAGGAATAAAGAGCAATGATGATCAGAAAAAGACTCAAGCCTGGTGGAACTCCTTCTGGAACAAGAGTGCTATTCTCATAAACGAAACAAATAAAGATTCCGAAGCCTGGAAGATAGGAAGAAACTATCAGCTTTTCCGTTATATGCTAGGTTGTAATGCTTACGGCAGTTATCCAACTAAATTTAACGGCGGCTTATTTACTTTTGATCCGGCTCGCGTTGATTCTACATTAAACTTCACTCCCGATTTTCGTAAGTGGGGTGGGGGAACAATGACTGCCCAAAATCAGCGATTAGTCTATTTCCCGATGCTTAAGAGCGGAGACTTTGATATGATGAAGTCTCAGTTCGACTTTTATCTGCGTATTCTTAAAAATGCAGAACTACGAAGCAAGGTTTACTGGAATCACGAAGGAGGATGCTTTACTGAACAAATAGAGAACTTTGGTTTACCTAATCCGAGTGAGTATGGATGGAAACGTCCGGCAAACTTTGATAAGGGATTAGAATATAATGCCTGGCTGGAATATCAGTGGGATACAGTACTTGAGTTCTGTGATATGATTCTTGAAACAAAAGAATATAATAGCGAGAAAATAGATAAGTATGTTCCTTTAATTGAGAGCGTTTTGACTTTCTTTGATGAGCACTACAGAATGCTGGCTACTCAGCGTGGTAGAAAAGTGCTGGATGGCGACGGACATCTTGTTTTATATCCGGGTTCGGCTTGTGAAACTTATAAAATGGCTTATAATTCCACATCTACTATTTCAGCTTTGAAAGTTGTTTTAGAAAAAATGATTGAATATTCGGCTACGGATAGTACTAAATCTGCTCGCTGGAAACAAATGCTTTCAACTATTCCACCCATTACTATAAAAGAAGAGAATGGAAAGAAGATGATAGCTCCTGCTAAATTATGGGAAAGAATCAATAATATTGAATCTCCGCAATTGTATCCAGTATTTCCATGGAGAGTATATGGAGTGGGAAAAAAAGATTTAGATGTAGCGGTTAATACTTATCTTAACGATTCTGATGCGTTGAAGTTCAGAAGTCATGTAGGATGGAAACAGGATAATATTTTTGCAGCTTGTCTGGGACTTACCAAAGAAGCACAAAGGCTGACTTCGTTAAAAATGAAGGATAGTGAACTTCGATTCCCCACATTCTGGGGACCAGGTTATGACTGGACTCCCGACCATAATTGGGGAGGTAGTGGAATGATTGGCCTTCAGGAAATGCTCATGCAGACTAATGGGGAACAAATTCTTCTTTTCCCGGCATGGCCTGTTGAATGGAACGTTCATTTTAAGATGCATGCTCCTAAAAATACGACTGTTGAAGTGGAACTTAAAGATGGAAAGGTTACTACTCTACAAGTATATCCTGCTGAAAGGATGAAAGATGTTGTTATTATGATTAAGAAATAATAAAATAAATATAGAATAGAATGAAGAATGTTATTGCAGCACTTTTGCTCTTTTTAATGCCGGCGCTTGGTTTTGCCGGTTCATATTGTCCTGAGACTTCAGTTGCAGGCTTTATCGATTTAAAAGGCAGTGGGAGAATTGTTTATAATTTCAATCCGGGATGGCGTTTCTTTAAAGGAGATGTTAAAAATGGCGATGCTATCGGATTGGATGATTCATCGTGGGAAGTTGTTGCAACACCACATACCGTAGCATTGGAACCAGCTGAAGCCAGTGGCTGTCGCAATTATCAGGGACCGGCTTGGTACAGAAAGCATTTTGTGGTTGATAAATCGCTAAAAGGAAAGAATGTTTCGGTATACTTCGAAGCTGTGATGGGTAAATCAGATGTTTATGTAAATGGTAAACTGGTAAAACAACACCTTGGCGGTTATCTTCCTTTCTCAGTATCATTAACAGATCTTGGTATCCGTGCCGGTGAATCTTGTCTGATTGCAGTCTTTACCGACAATAGTGATGATAAGAACTTTCCTCCGGGAAAGAAACAATATACGCTTGACTTTGCTTATCATGGAGGTATCTATCGTGATGTTTGGATGATTGCAAAATCGCCTGTGGCTATTACGGATGCAATTGAAGCAAACAAAGTTGCTGGAGGTGGAGTCTTTGTTCATTATGATAATATCAGCGAAAAAAGTGCTGATGTTTTTGTAGATACGGACGTTAAGAATGAAAGTAAACAAAGCAAGACTGTATATCTGGAAACAGAACTTTGTGATAAAGCTGGGAAAGTTATAGCTCGAGAAAAGACAAAGCTTGTTCTGGCTAATGGTGAAAGCAAAACTGCAAAGCAAAAGATCACAGTTCGCAAACCTAATCTTTGGTCTCCGGATGCTCCGTATTTGTATAAGATTAATTCAAGAGTACTTGATGGAAAGGTTTCTCTGGATGGTGGAACCACTCGTATTGGTATACATAAAGCTGAGTTCCGTGGAAAAGATGGATTCTATCTTAATGGAAAGCCTTACGGACAGTTAATTGGTGCTAACAGACATCAGGATTTTGGATATGTAGGAAATGCTCTTCCTAACTCTCAGCAATGGCGCGATGCTAAGAAATTACGTGATGCCGGTTGCAAAATAATCCGTTCCGCACATTATCCTCAGGATCCTGCATTCATGGATGCTTGCGATGAGCTTGGTCTGTTTATAATTGTAGCTACTCCGGGATGGCAATTCTGGAATAAAGATCCTCATTTTGCAGAATTAGTAAATGAGAATACGCATCAGATGATTCGTAGAGATCGTAATCATACATCAGTTCTTATCTGGGAACCGATATTGAACGAAACACGTTATCCGCTGGATTTCTCTTTGTCTGCATTAAAGGTTACAAAGGATGAATTCCCGTATCCGGGTGCTCCGGTTGCTGCAGGAGACTTGCATTCTGACGGAGTTGCCGATAATTACGGTTTGGTATATGGCTGGCCTACTGATGAGGGAAAAGCGAAACAATGTATCTTTACCCGTGAGTTTGGTGAAAATGTAGACGACTGGTATGCTCATAACAATAACAACCGTGCATCAAGAAGTTGGGGTGAACGTCCTCAATTGGTACAGGCTCTTTCATTAGCAGAATCTTATGGTGCGATGTTTAAAACAACCGGACAGTTTATTGGTGGTGCACAATGGCATCCTTTTGATCACCAACGCGGCTACCACCCCGATCCATATTGGGGAGGAATCTTTGATTGTTTCCGCCAGCCGAAATATGCATATTACATGTTTAAGAGTCAGATATCTCCCAAAGCTACTCATCCTGTTTGTGAAACAGGACCAATGGTCTATGTAGCTAATGAAATATCTCCATTCTCGGATAGCGATGTAGTTGTTTTCAGTAATTGCGATTCTGTGAGATTGATTACTTATGAAAAAGATACAATTGTACAACCTGTTATCCACGATAAGAATGGAATACCTAATGCTCCGGTAATATTTAAGAATGTCTATAATTTCTGGGATATGAGACAATATACTTATGTTCAGAAGAACTGGCAGAAAGTAAGTTTTGTTGCAGAAGGTATTATAGATGGTAAGGTGGTGTGCAGCTATAAAAGAATGCCATCACGTCGTTCTACAAAATTAAGATTAACTCTTGATCACGAAGGACAGGCATTAGTTGCCGATGGTTCTGATTTTGCTGTTGTTATTGCAGAAGTTACTGATGATAGCGGAAATGTGCGCAGATTGGCAAAAGAAAATGTTGTTTTCACCGTTGAAGGTGAGGGAACAATCATTGGTGATGCAAGTATTGGTGCCAATCCGCGAGCTGTGGAATTTGGTTCTGCTCCTGTATTGATCCGTGCAACAAATAAAGCAGGCAAAATAAAGGTTAAAGCTCATGTTCAGTTTGAAGGAGTTTATTCTCCTACATCTGCAGAACTGGAATTTGAAAGTGTTCCGACTGAAAGACCTTTCTGTTATATAGATCAGGTACAAAGCAAAGTTAACCGGAACAATAAAACGACCAATGAAACAAAACCAACTCTTACAGAAGAAGAAAAACAAAAAGTTCTGAATGAAGTTGAACTTCAGCAGACAGAGTTTGGTGAAAAGCACTTAAAATATTGATTAATAAGTTTTAAAGTGTTAACCGATTGTTGTACATTTGTCTGCCTTTGCTTAACTTTGACCTCATACTTAAAAAAAACAGGCAGAAGACATGAATAAATATTTGGTGCTTATAATTATGTTATTTTGCTGTCGTTTTGCGACAGCAAGTAATAACATAATTATTGAGCATTATTCAGTTGAGAATGGAGTTCCTCATGAAATTGTAAATTGTGCTATCAAAGATTCTGAAGGCTTTGTATGGTTTGGTACATGGTATGGATTATGCAGTTTCGATGGACAGAAGTTTAAAACATACAATAGTCGGAATCTCTACTATACAGATATACCTCCCAGAAAAATTCAAAAAATAATAGAAGATAAGAGCTGTAACTTATGGGTCAAAACCGTTGACCACAAGCTTTATCTTTTTGATAAGCACAAAGAGTGTTTTTACTCTGTGTTTAATGAACTGAGAAAAAATTACTCAGTAAATTCTCAGATTATTAAGATTCAGAAAACAGCCGACGGAGAACTTTTATTATTAACAAAAAACAAAGACTTATTAAAAGCTTCCTCCAATAAGGATGGCAAACTAAATATTATTCTCCTTCACAACTCAAAAGTCAAGGCCGGCAATACAAAGCTGAAGAAAAATCTATTGTGCGAAAGCAAGGATTATATCAGCTGGATTGGTACAGATTACAAAATTCTGTCCAGCCCTAAAGGGAATTCCTTAAAATCTAAGCCATCTGATTTTATATTAAAAGGACTTGGTGTTACTCCCGAAACAGAATTTTCATGTGCATACGAGAATAAAGGAGTTTTATGGGTAGGGGATAAAAAAGGTAATATTTATCTGATAACTCTCTATAACGGACGTATTATCCCCATAAAAATATTATCCGGTAAAGGAGCTATTGAGAATATCTTTATTGAAAACAGAACAAAGATATATATTTCTGTTGCTAATAAAGGTGTCTATTTATATGACTTGAAGAAAAAGACTTTCAAACTATTATTCACTCCTCAGGTTAAGGAACCTGTTGTGAAGCTATTTAGTGATAGTTACGGAAAAATATGGTTTGTTCTTGGAAAGAAAGGGGTAGTATATTATAACCCGGTGAATAATGAAATTAAGCAATTCATTTTTCAGGATGGTCTTGTAAATGAAGAAATTCAGGAACAAGACGGAAAAGAACATGGAATGTTCTTTATTACTTCATCAGGTGATTTAGTCCGGATTGACCGTAATAAACTTACAGAGGATTACTTAAATCATTCTGAAGAGTTCCTTAAATTCGAAAAAGGGAACAGACTTTGTAACTTATTAATGGACAAAGACGGTGTATTGTGGGTTACTTCTTTGGACAATGGTATTTATAAAATTACTTTTCCTAAAAAACAATTTTCTCTTTTTTCTCCGTGTAGCTTTGAAAACAAAACTACAGATCCCGAAATCTGTAAAGTAGGAGTTAAATCTTTATTTGAAGCAAAGAATGGTGATATATGGGTCGGAACCCGTAATTCGGAAGTCTATAGAATTGCTAGAAATGGTGCTTTGAAGCAAAAGTTCTTTGAGGGTAATTACAATATTGGAAATGTATACCATGTAATGGAAGACAACCAGGGTAATCTATGGTTCTCAACCAAAGGAAAAGGTCTTGTAAAGGCTGAACCCGATAATTCATCAAAATTGGGATTTCGTTTTACCCGTTTTATGAATGAAGAAGATAACCCGAATTCAATTAGCAGTAATGAAGTCTATTGTTCTTATCAAGATAGCAAGGGACGTATCTGGGCAGGTTTGTTCGGTGGTGGTCTGAATTTATTGGAAGAAGAAAATGGAAGAGCTATCTTCAGACATAAATATAATTGCTTTAGCTATTATCCATCCAATGGCATGTATATGGAGATTCGGAATATGATCGAAGACTCCGAAGGACGTATATGGGTTGGTACAAGTGATGGGTTGATGTCGTTTGATGGAAACTTCAAAAGAGCTGATAAAATAAAATTTGAGGTTTATCAGAATGGATCAGATATTTCAGATAATGATATATATGCATTATATAAAGACAAGAAATCACAAATATGGGTAAGTGTTTTCGGAGGTGGATTAAATAAGCTTATTAGCTATGATCATGAAACCAGAATGCCTGTTTTTCAATCTTATGGCCTGAAGGAAGGATTGAAAAGTGATGTTATCCTGTCTATAGTGGAGGATATAAGAGGTAATCTCTGGTTGGCTACTGAAATGGGTATTTCCCGTTTTAATATGAAAACACAATCTTTCCGTAACTTTGATAAGTATGACGGCTTTATTCCGGTAAAAATGGAAGAGGAGTGCGCATTACGTTGTGCGTCCGGACAGCTATGGTTTGGGTGTAAAGATGGTATAATAAAGTTTGATCCATCCAGACTTGAAACATATAATTTTGCAAATAAAACTTATATTGTTGATTTTAAAGTTTCTAATCAAGACTACAATTCATTAAATACAGGCGAACATAGATTATCTGTGAAGGAACTTAAAACTATTACTCTGAAGCATAATCAGTCTATGTTTACAATTGAGTTTGCTGCACTAAACTATTATAATCAGAATCGCATCAGCTATAAATATATACTTCAGGGATACGAAGAAGAATGGCACTTTAGTGGAAAGAACCGGATTGCTTCATATACAAATGTGCCTCCGGGCAAGTATTTGTTTAAGGTAAGAACAATCGACGAAGCAAATCCTTCTTTTGTTTCTGAAAGAACATTAGAGATTGTTATTCTTCCACCTTGGTGGAGGTCTGATATTGCCTATGTAATTTATGTTATATTGTTCCTGGCTTTATTATATGGAGTTATGAAGTTTGTCTTTTTTATGATAAAGATAAAGAATGACATCTATATTGAACAGAAACTTGCAGAATTGAAAATTAAGTTCTTTACCAATATATCACATGAGCTGCGTACGCCTCTGACATTGATTAAGGGACCTATTCAGGAACTGAGGGAGAAAGAAAAATTATCTGATAAAGGAACCCGATACATTGATTTAATGGAAAAGAGTACTGATCAGATGCTTAATCTGGTGAATCAGATTCTCGACTTCAGAAAGATAGAAAATGGAAAAATGCGTTTGCATGTTTCTCTGATAAATCTGAATTCGATGATTGAACATCTGAGCGAAGAGTTTGAAGTTCTTTCTGAAGAGAATGAAATTAGTTATACCTGTCAGTACAATGACAGTGATATCTTTGTGTGGGCAGATCAAGAGAAACTGGAGATTGTGATCCGTAATCTTCTTTCGAATGCATTTAAGTTTACCCATTCTGGTGGAAGTATAATTCTTACAGTTGGCCTTCTTCCTGACGGAAAAGCTTGCTTTGTAAGAGTAGAAGATACCGGTACTGGTATTCCTCAGAATAAACTTACTGAAATATTTGAGCGTTTCTCACAAGGAGATAATGCAAAAGATACTACGTATAAAGGCACCGGAATCGGATTAGCTCTTTCTAAAGAACTGATGAATTTGCATCACGGACAGATTACAGTTGAAAGTGAGCAATCTAAAGGGTCGGCATTTACAGTAGAGCTACTGTTGGGCAAAGAGCATTTCAAACCTGATGAGGTAGATTTCTATTTCAGTGATCAGGTTGATAATCTTCCTCAGGAAACTGCAATTTTGGATACAAACAGAAATGAAGAAGAGGATGAGCTGGAAGACGATTTGAGCAAAGATAATTCTACATTACCAAGCTTATTGCTTGTAGAAGACAATAAGGATTTATGTAATCTGATAAAGATGCAATTAGAAGACCAGTTCCGTATTTATATCGCGAATAATGGAGTTGAAGGTTTGAAGAAGGTTCATCTGTATCATCCGGATATTGTTGTAACCGATCAGATGATGCCGGAGATGGATGGAACGGAAATGTTGCAGCGTATCAGGAAAGATTTTAAGATCAGTCACATTCCGGTAGTTATACTTACTGCCAAGAGTGGTGATGAAGCTAAGACTACAGCTATTAGTCTTGGAGCAAATGCTTATATAACAAAACCTTTCAGTAAGGATTATCTGGTAGCCCGTATAGAGCAGCTATTAAGGGAAAGAAAACTTTTCCAGGAAAGACTTTGGAAAAAAGATAATGAAGAACCATCGGTTGATTATGAGCAATTCCTTGTTCAGAAAGATGTTCAGCTATTGGAAAAAATCCATCAGGTTATTGAAGATAATCTCGATAACAGCGATTTTAATATCGATACTATTGCTTCTACTATTGGTTTAAGCCGTTCTTCTTTCTTTAAGAAATTAAAAAGTCTCACCGGACTTGCTCCTGTAGACTTAGTTAAAGAAATTCGACTGAATAAATCAATTGGGATGATTAAGAATACTGATTTGAGTATTTCGGAGATAGCTTTCGCCGTGGGTTTTAAAGATGTGGGATATTTCGGTAAATGTTTCAGAAAGAAATATGATCAGTCTCCCCGTGAATACATGAATACTTATAGAAAATCGTGAAATACTGATTACAAAAGGCTTTTCTGTTCGTTTTAGAATTATATTCATTAACCCAAATAAAAGTTTACTATAATGAGGATAGTTCGAATAGCTTTAAGAAATATACTTGTAGGCCTTTTTTGCACATTTGCAGTGCAAAGTCTTTTTGCTCAAAAGACTTCAATGACATTGAAAGATGGTAAAATTTCCTATAATGTAGATCAACAGAACAATAGAGTTCTTGATTTCTCCTATTGTGGGTATCGAAGTTCAGAGAAAGATATACCAGAGGTACCTAATAAAATAGTTGTCTCTAGTCAGGAAGGCGATTGTTCTTCTGTAATTCAAAGAGCGATAAATTATGTTTCTTCTTTGGCTCCTGACAAAAATGGATTCAGAGGAGCAGTTTTACTAGGTAAAGGTGTTTTCCATTTAGATAAATCTCTGTTCATTTCTAAATCTGGTGTTGTCTTACGCGGAGCTGACAAAAACCAAACTATCTTAGTTAAAAGAGGCTCAGATAGAGGTGCAGTGGTTTACGTTGAAGGAAAAAATGATTTTTCTGTTACTGATACACTATCTGTTACATCTTCTTATATTCCCGTTAATTCCCGTACAATTACTGTAGCTTCAGCTGCCAAACTGAAAAAGGGAGATAGAGTGATGATCTATCGTCCTTCAACTACGAAATGGATTGAAAGTTTAGGTTGCGAGCATTTTGGTGGAGGCATTACAGCTTTAGGCTGGAAAGCTGGTGATATTGAAATCTATTGGGATAGAACAATTTCCAGCTTGAATAATGGAAATGTGGAATTGGATGTTCCGTTAACAATGGCTGTTGATGCTCAACAGGGTAAAGCTCAGGTGTTGTTATATCATTGGAATGGTCGTATCTCTGATTCTGGTGTAGAAAATATCTCTTTTGAATCTGAGTATAATAAAAAATATCCGAAAGATGAAGATCATTGCTGGACTGGTGTATCTATTGAAAACGCAGAGAACTGCTGGGTTCGTCATGCTTCATTCAGATATTTTGCCGGAAGTGCTGTGTTTGTTCAAAGAACAGCATCAAAAGTAACAGTAGAAGATTGTATCTCAACTAATCCGGTTTCTGAAATTGGAGGATTACGCAGAAATACTTTCCTCACTATGGGACAGCAAACTCTTTTCCAACGTTGCTACTCAGAACATGGTATTCACGATTTTGGAGCTGGATACTGTGCTCCCGGACCAAATGCCTTTGTACAATGTGAATCAAAAGAATCTTTTGGTTTTAGTGGAGCTATTGATAGCTGGGCTTGCGGATTATTGTTTGATGTTGTTAATGTTGATGGCAATAATCTTTCGTTTAAGAATATGGGACAAGATTTCAACGGTGCAGGCTGGGGAACATCAAACAGTCTTTTCTGGCAATGTTCTGCGGCTGAAATAGAATGTTATTCTCCTGCAAAAGATGCAATGAACAGAGCATACGGATGCTGGGCTCAATTCTCCGGAGATGGTGAATGGAATGAGTCAAATAACCATATTCAGCCAAGAAGCATTTTCTATTCTCAATTGGCAGAACGACTAGGCAAAGATTGTTCTCAAAGAGCTCGTATTCTACCTGTTAGCACAGAAGCTTCCAGCAGTCCTACTCTTGCTGTTGCAGCAGAAATGGCAAAACAAGCTTACACTCCAAAACTGACACTACGTCATTGGATTGAACAAGATACACTTTTGGTCTCTGTAGATCAAAATAAACTAAAACTGGTTTCATCACTAAAGGTAGAAAAGGAAAAAGCTCCTTCAATGAAAACAATGTCAGTTGAAGATGGTAGAATTGTAATAAATAATCAGCTTCTTACAGGTAATCGTTCTGAAGTACCCTGGTGGAGTGGTAAACTGAGAACTAACTATCTGGAAAAGGCAAAACCACATATTACCAGATTTGTTCCGGGAAGAGAAGGATTAGGTCTTACCGATCGTATTGATTCTGTTGTGAACTTCATGAAGAATGAAAAGATAACTGTACTAGATCATAATTATGGATTGTGGTATGACAGAAGAAGAGACGATCATGAACGTACCCGCCGTAGAACAGGAGATGTATGGGGACCATTCTATGAACAGCCATTTGGACGAAGCGGTGAAAGTTCTGCCTGGGAAGGATTGTCAAAATACGATTTGACCAGACCTAATGCATGGTATTGGGGACGCCTGAAAGAATTTGCGACTCAGTCGGACAAGGAAGGATTGGTACTGTTCCACGAGAATTATTTCCAGCATAATATTCTTGAAGCTGGTGCACACTGGGTAGATTGTCCATGGCGTTCGGCTAATAATATTAATGACACTGATTTTCCGGAACCAGTTCCTTTTACAGGTGATAAGAGAATATTTATGGCCGACCGTTTTTATGACATATCTCATCCTGTAAGAAGAGAACTACACAAAAAATACATTCGTCAGTGTCTGAATAATTTTGCAGATAATAAGAACGTAGTTCAGCTAATTAGTGCAGAATTTACTGGTCCTCTTCACTTTGTTGAATTCTGGTTAGATGAAATTGGTGCATGGGAAAAAGAAACAGGTAAGCATGCAACAGTTGCTCTTAGTACAACTAAAGATGTTCAGGATGCTATCCTTAAAGATAAAAAACGTTCTGCTTTGGTTGATATTATAGATATAAGATACTGGCATTATAAAAGTGATGGAACTACTTATGCTCCCGAAGGTGGAAAGAATTTAGCTCCAAGACAACATGCACGTCAGATGAAAGTTGGCAAAGTAACCTTTAATGAAGCTTATAAAGCTGTTAGCGAATACAGAGAAAAGTATCCGGAAAAAGCTGTGACTTTTTATGCTCAGAATTATCCTGATATGGCATGGGCAGTATTTATGGCCGGAGGATCTTTACCTGTGTTACCAGAAATAAATGATCCTTCTTTCTTAAATGATGCAGCAAAAATGCATGTAGAAAAAACAGGTACAGATGGATATTATAAATTGGAAAAAAACGGTTTGGGAGTGATTGTTTATTCCCAATCGAAAGAAAATTTTGCTTTACCACTGGCTGCCGGCACATATTCACTTAAACAAATTGATCAAAAGAGTGGTAAAGTTACAACTCTTGTTAAGAAGCTGAAAGGTGGTGATTCTTACCAGTTTAAAGGAAATTCTAATGGCCCTTCTGTATATTGGTTTAAGGCTTTATAGAACCGAAAAAATGGGAATATTTGCTATAAATATGTTGTAAAGCAGATTATCAATTATTTCTACTCTATAATCAAATATTCCCTAAATAAAATCCTTCATAGTTTTAGTTTTGCATTGTCTCTTCAAGGAGGCAATGCTTAATTTTTTAAAGAATATCATGAAGGAACAAGATGAGAATAGAATGGATTGTATAAGTGTCGATACAGAAGTGTCGCAGTTACTCTCCCTTTTAGTATCAGGAGATGTTAAAGCATTCTCCAGATTATACGATTTGCACGTGAATATGCTTTTTAATTATGGTTGTCGCCTGACCACAGATAAAGAGCTTTTAAAAGACTGCATTCACGATGTCTTTATTAAGATCTTTAGTAAACGCGAAGATCTTAGTGAAATAGCAAATTTTAAATCATATCTATTCATTTCACTGAAAAATAAATTGTGCGATGAGAGCCGCAAAAGAATTAATTACTCAGATCAGGCTGTTGAGGAATTAAATCCAGTGGCTTCAGAAAATGTGGAAGACGACTATATTAACTTTGAGATGGATTGTGTCTCAAATGAAAAGGTGAAATTCCTTTTAAATCAGCTTCCACCAAGACAAAAAGAGGCTCTGACACTGTATTATATAGAAGAAAAAAAGTATGAGGATATTTGTGTGTTGATGGACATGAATTACCAGTCAGTGCGAAATTTAATTCATCGTGGAATATTAAAACTCAGAAGTATTGCTGTTTAATATATTTTTATAGAATATAATGAGTACAACTTCTCTCTTTATTCGTTTTTTTATTATATCAATAAATTATATGATAAAGTGGGAAAAGATAAACTTAACAATATAGAAGACTTCTTAACAAATGATAGTTTTATTTGTTATGTTTTCGAGCAGACTTCTTCATTGAAGAAGTATTGGGATGATTATTTTAAATGTAATCCCGAAAAGGAATCTTTGGCACGGAATGCGAGACAGATACTCTTAAATGAGGATGATAAGCCGGGCATTAGTTCCACAGAAAAGGAGGAATTGAAACAAAGGATTCTTTCTACAGTAATGAAGGTTAATAGTTATAAATAGGATTTAGTTTAAGGGGGGGAATGACCTGATGTTTGATTTAAAAATCATGCATCGGGTCATTTTGTTTTATATATTAATGTTATAATCCTTTTTTCTTTGCCTCGATCCAGTATTTATCCATCTCTTCAAGAGACATATCTTTCAGATTATGACCTTGTTTTATGGTATTTTCTTCCAGATAAGTAAATCGACGGATAAATTTATGGTTAGTACGCTCAAGTGCATTATCGGGATTTATTCCGTAAAGACGGGCTGCATTGATAATGCTGAAGAGTAAATCACCCAATTCTGCTTCCATTTTATCTTTATCCATAGATGAAATTTCGGTTTGTAGTTCATCAAATTCTTCTTTTACCTTATCCCATACCTGCTCTTTCTTTTCCCAGTCGAATCCTACATTTCGTGCTTTATCTTGAATTCTATATGCTTTGATTAGCGATGGGAGAGAGGCTGGTACTCCACTTAGAACCGATTTATTGCCACCTTTTTCCTTTAATTTAAGCTGTTCCCAGTTTTGTGAAACCTGTCCGGATGTTTCTGCAACTGCATCACCAAATACGTGCGGATGACGAAAGATAAGTTTTTCACACAATCTGTCGCAAACGTCTTTTATGTCAAAGTCATCCGTTTCGGATGCTATTTTTGAATAAAATGCAACATGAAGCAATACATCTCCCAGCTCTTTGCAAGTCTCTTTTTTGTCGCCTTTCATCAAAGCATCACTTAATTCGTAAACTTCCTCAATTGTATTTGCCCTTAAGCTTTCGTTTGTTTGTTTCCTGTCCCAGGGGCATTTTACACGAAGTTCATCAAGGATATCCAGAAAGCGGCCAAAGGCTTCCATTTGTTCTTTTCTAGTATGCATGTCTGTTATTCTTTAAATCAAGAGCAAAAGTAGCTATTTCTTTCGCAGTTAATCGTCTTTTTTTATTAATTTTGCGGGCAATATTCAATGAATTAATAAATTATCAAATATAATATGGAATTAGCAAGTAAGTACAACCCCGCTGATGTTGAGGATAAATGGTACCAGTATTGGCTGGATAACAAATTATTTAGTTCAAAACCTGATGGTCGTGAACCATATACAGTTGTGATTCCTCCTCCTAACGTGACAGGTGTACTGCATATGGGGCACATGCTGAACAATACTATTCAGGATATTCTTGTTCGTCGTGCACGTATGGAAGGAAAAAATGCTTGCTGGGTGCCGGGTACCGACCATGCTTCTATTGCTACAGAGGCAAAGGTTGTTAATAAACTGGCTTCCGAAGGAATTAAAAAGACAGATCTTACCCGTGACGAGTTTCTTAAACATGCATGGGCATGGACAGATAAACATGGTGGCATCATTCTTGAACAGTTGAAAAAGCTGGGTGCTTCTTGTGATTGGGATCGTACAGCGTTTACAATGGACGAATCACGTTCAGAAAGCGTACTTAAAGTCTTTGTAGATCTTTATAATAAAGGCTTGATTTACCGTGGTGTTCGTATGGTAAACTGGGATCCGAAAGCATTGACAGCTTTGTCTGATGAAGAAGTTATCTATAAGGAAGAACATAGCAAATTATTCTATCTCCGCTACATGATTGAAGGCGAAGATAACAAGTATATCGTAGTAGCTACAACTCGTCCTGAAACTATCCTTGGCGATAGCGCTGTTTGTGTAAATCCTAACGATCCACGTTACAGCTACCTGAAAGATAAGAAAGTAATTGTTCCTTTGGTGAACCGTGCTGTTCCAATCATTATGGATGATTATGTAGACATCGAGTTTGGTACAGGATGCTTGAAAGTAACTCCTGCTCATGATGTAAACGACTATATGTTGGGAGAGAAATATAATCTTCAGACAATAGATATTTTCAATCCGGATGGAACTATCAGTGAAGCTGGTGGCATGTACATTGGAATGGATCGTTTCGATGTTCGCGAGCAGATTTCTAAGGATCTTGCTGCTGCGGGATTGCTTGAAAAGGAAGAAGCTTATGATAATAAAGTTGGTTACTCAGAACGTACAAATGTGGTAATTGAACCTAAGCTGTCTATGCAATGGTTCCTGAAGATGACCGATTTGTCAAAACCTGCTTTAGACGCAGTTATGAACGATGATATTAAGTTCCATCCTGCTAAATTCAAAAACACATACCGTCACTGGATGGAGAATGTGAAGGACTGGTGTATTTCCCGTCAGTTATGGTGGGGACATCGTATCCCTGCTTACTTCCTTCCAAAAGGTGGCTTTGTAGTTGCTGCTTCTGAAGAAGAAGCTTTGGAATTGGCTCGTACAAAGACTGGTGATGCTAACTTGCAACTATCTGACCTTCGTCAGGATGAAGATTGCCTTGATACCTGGTTCTCTTCATGGTTATGGCCAATCTCTTTGTTTGATGGTATTAATAACCCAGATAACGAAGAAATAAACTACTATTATCCAACAAGTGATCTTGTAACTGGTCCGGATATTATTTTCTTCTGGGTAGCCCGTATGATTATTGCTGGTTATGAATACAAACAAGAATTGCCATTCAAGAATGTTTATTTCACAGGTATTGTTCGCGATAAGTTAGGACGTAAGATGTCTAAGTCATTGGGTAACTCGCCTGATCCGCTTGATTTGATCGCTAAATTCGGTGCCGATGGTGTTCGTATGGGGATGATGCTTGCTGCTCCTGCAGGAAACGATATTCTGTTTGATGACCAGTTGTGTGAACAAGGACGTAACTTCAATAATAAGATATGGAATGCTTTCCGTTTGATTAAAGGATGGGAAGTAGACGAAACAATTGCTCCTTCTGAAGCTGCTACATTGGCTGCTGATTGGTTCCAGAATGTAATGACCAAGGCTATTGCAGAAGTAGAAGACTTGTTCTCTAAATACCGCTTGTCGGAAGCTTTGATGGTTGTTTATAAACTATTCTGGGATGAATTCTCATCTTGGTATCTGGAATTGATTAAACCTGCTTATGGCGCTCCAATTGATGGAAAAACTTATGCGGTTACTTTGAAATTCTTCGATGATCTGCTTAGACTGCTTCACCCATTCATGCCATTTATCACAGAAGAGTTGTGGCAATGTCTGACTGAGCGTAAGGATGGAGAAAGCTTGATGAACCAAACTCTTCCTTCTTATGCTGCAGCTAATGAAGCTACATTAAGCTCATTTGAAGCTACGAAAGAAGTTATTGCGGGTGTTCGTACCATACGTATGCAAAAGAACATTGCTCAGAAGAATCAGCTTGAACTTGAAATAATTGGAGAGAACCCTGTTGAATACTGGACTCCGGCTATTTCCAAGATGTGTAATCTGTCTTCTTTAAAATCAGTTGAAGAGAAATCTGCCGGTGCTGCTTCGTTTATAGTTGGTACAACAGAATATGCTGTGCCATTGGGTGACATGATTGATGTTGCTGCCGAAATTGAAAAGCTGAAAGCCGACCTGAAGTATCAGGAAGGATTTTTGCAATCGGTTCTTAAGAAACTAAGCAATGAGAGGTTTGTGAACAATGCTCCTGCTGCTGTAATTGAAATGGAGCGTAAGAAACAAGCGGATGCTGAGAGTATTATTAAATCTCTCAAGGAAAGTATTGAAGGATTCGAGAATAAATAGCAATATGCGATATATAAAGTTATTATAGCTTTAATAAATAAAAAAGAGGATGGCTTTTAGTCATCCTCTTTTTTACTTTTATAAGCCCAGCAATCTGACTGAGATTCGATAATAGTTTTTATCCTGTGGCATGTGACTGGATAGATTTAATTTTGAGTATATTTGTTGAATATATTAATTTGAAGAGATGGAACATTATACTAAAAAGAAAGAATATACTATGAGTCCGGCAAAAGCAAATATTCTTTCATTCTGTTTTTTTATTCCGGCAGTGTTGGTTACATGGTTACCCTATGCTCTGATTTGGAGAGTGAGTTTCTTTAAACCGGAGTATGCTAAAACTTTTCTCTTTGGGCTTATTATTTGCATGATAATGTCTGTGATGAGTATTATATTGCATGAGCTGATTCATGGTCTGTGCTGGACTCTTTTTGCTCCCAATGGATGGAAAAGTATTCGATTTGGTATTATCTGGAAATCGCTTCTTCCTTATTGTCACTGCGTAGAGTCATTAACAGTTAAACAATATCGAATAGGTTTATTAATGCCTACTATTTTTTTGGGACTATTACCTATCGTTTACGGATTAATAACAGGTTCTTTCTTTGCTCTTTTTTATGGTTATATAATGTTGCTTGCAGGAAGTGGTGATTTGCTTATTTTGGGAATGATGCGTCATCTTAGTGGCAATACTCGTATAAAAGATCATCCTTCTAAAGTTGGATTTATTGTTGAATAGTATGAAGAGTACTTATTTCAGTTTGGCATAGCACAAAAGCTATTATTATGTAATATGTGATTTTATTTTATCTGGAATTATTGGTGTATAATTTCAAATTATTCGTCAATAAATAAAATCCATAGGCGAATGGCTGAAAGTTATTGGAGAATAATGTTTCAAACTCCCGCCTGCTTTTTTTTGAAAGCCGGCGGGAGTTTGATCAACATCCGGTTACGTTTTAGAAAAGGCAGGCGGGATGTTTTTACATTGTACTTTTGCATGATCTTATAGAAAAACGAAAATCATCCCTCACTCCCTCACTTTTTCTTGTAATGCATTAAAATATAGCGTATTATTTAGTGATGGTAGAGTTTTGAACCATCATCAAACCCTCACTTTTTGGTGCATCCCTCACCTTTTCGAGTTGTTTTTATCCAAATAGAATCAAACTCAACGATATTGTTGTTCAGGATAAATAAGCCCGAAATCTACTGAATGTGATCCAAAAGGTGAGGGTTCATGCCTTTTGGTGATGGTTTGGTGATGGTAAAAATCAATCCTTCACCTTATAATTAGTTGTTGTCTAGCTTGTTAGGCAAAATGGTGAGGGAGTGAGGTATGAAACAAAAAAAGCACCTCTATGGGTGCCCTTTTCAATTATATTCTTAACTGAGAATTAAATTTCCAGTAGTTTTTTTAAGAATTCATCCAATTCTTCATCCAGTCCTTTTAGAAGTTCATCGTTGACTAATACGGTGTCGTCGTCCATCAGCAAAAGGTCTGTAATGGTCTCTTTTTCTTCGTCAACAAGAACAACCGAATAAGGTTTTAGCAGAGTAAGATTATCAAATATTCCCGCTTCCTTTAATTTGTTAAGCGTAGCGCGGAGAATACGTTCTACGTTCTGAGAAAAATCTTCAGTATCATTTTCTACCCATTCTTCAACTATAACTTTAGATAGTTCTTCCTCGTCATCATTGAATATGCATAATTCTCCTGAATCTTGTTTAGGAAGTATATGAATATCTGTAACAATAGTTTGTTCATCATTTCCGGCAAATTGGCAGATAGCCTCTTTTATTGCCGACTCTATAAGGGATTGCGATTGTGCACTTAATTTCATATATAGATAAATTTATCTTTTCAGTATTTTACCCAAAAGTACAAAAAAAAATTAATCATGCTATAAAATCTATTAAAAATTGCCATTAAAACGTTCCATTTGCAGATTTAATGTTTGTATAGCATTCATTCTTTCTTTCAGTATCAATAAATACCTTGTAATAATAATATAATCTTGTGAATCGTTACTATTGAGTCGGGTTGTTTTCTCTTCACCAATCTTTCCTTTTTTGTTTTCTTTTTCCCGGATTATTTTATCAGCTTTTTCAGCCCATTCTATTGCTAGCTCAATTTTATCCTGTAATTCGTAATATAAAGCAATATTAAAGGCTGTTCGCATCTTTATTTTTTTGCTTTTCTTTTCGTATGCAGTTTGCCATAATTTTAATGCATCGTCCCATGAACCTTCACGAACAAGTGCACCCCCATCCCTTAACTCAAGACATCCGGAAGTGTAGTAAAATCTGTTAGCTTTCTCCCATCTTGGTAAAATAACTTTTGTTGGTAGTTCTCCGGCAAATGCAGAAGCTTCTTTTATCAGTGAATCTTTGGTTATCAGATTTTTTTCTGCTATAGCTGGAGATAGGCCATATCCATCCCAAAATATCTTATCCTCAGGATAAACAATAAAAAGTGGTTTCACACGAGATGGAAGATATACTTTTATCGTTGGTGCAACTGTAGCATCAATGGTGCTTCGGAATATATTATCAAGAAAGTAGGTTCTCTGGTCTGTTTTTATCGTAACGTTTTCTACAGAAAAAAGCATGTCTACTCCAAGATCTGATGTTAATTTCTTAACTTCATTTTGTGATAATTCAGACTCTCGTGGCAATAGATCTTTCTCTCTCAAGGCTGAGTCACAGATTAACACTTCATTGAAAAAGTTTGCTGCTGCTACATTTTCTGCAAAAGTTTCGGAAGCTAATTTAGCATTCCCTTGAAATGTGGATTTTGTACTTATAAGCTGGTTTAATTCTCCTCTTTCTTCAGTTGCTATAGTTTCCTTGTCGGTAATTGTGTTATTGACGATTGCAACAGTTTTTATATCCTTAGGAAAGCTTACTTTTGCAGGCTCAAGATTGTCAATAGATATCTGACTGATGGATACACATGAGCAAACTAATAATGAAAGAAGAACAGGAGTGATATAATGGAATTTTGTCATAGCCTTTTCTACTTAAGTTAGTCAACAAAAATACAATATTTATCTATAAATTAAAGTTAAATGTCTTATTTTGTTTTGTTTCTTTATAGCAGAATAGTCTCATTGGAGAGATATAAAAAAGTGGGGTTGTCCAAAATACTTGGACAACCCCACTTAAATTCTATTATATAATTTATTGTCGGTTTTTAGAAGAACATGTAACGATTGTCTTTTACATTTGCTTTGATATAAAGATCGTTCACAAATCTGCTGACAGTTCTTGCTGTCATATTCTTAACTTTTTGTTCTTCATCTTTTTCATTGTATACTTCTTTCAGTCTTTCTTTATTGAAAGGTTGGAATACAAATACTGCAGCATTACCTTTTACTGGTCCACTTAATTTGTTAAGTTGAGCAATTGAAGCGTAAGCACTTAATACAGGTTCGCTGCTTCTTACTGCAGAAACGTATGCAGGTGCAGCAAAAGAAACGTGTTTAACTGAATCAGTAACTACGTTAGCAATAGTTTTGCATTGTTCAAAGCTTGTCAGATTCTTAGCTTTGATATCAGCAATAATCTTTTCAGCTTTCTTATCTCTGATAATTTCAGCTTTCAACTGATCTTTAACAACTTCAAGAGGACGATAGCCTTCTTCAACGATGCCTGTAACAGCAACAACTAACAAGTGATCACTTTCACCGCATTCGTACATTTGAGAAACATCACCTTTGCTGGCTTCAAATACCCATTTCATTGCGTCACGAGTACCTTTAATGCCGCCAATTGTATGCTCTGCACTGTAAAGGTCATTTCTTTCCAATAATTTGTATCCTTTAGCTTCAGCATTTGCATTGATTTTTTCTAAAGTAGGGTTGGCAGCTACAAACTGACTAAAGTCATTGTAAACCTTGTTATATGTTTCTTTGCTGAAGTTTACACTCTTTTTGATTACAGCAACTTTATATTTGTCTTTTACAGCTTTCTTATCAACAACCTGCATAATAATGTTTGCTTGTGGAAGGGCAATATTAGCAGTTTCGTTAACTCCTAAGTTGAATAGTGTAGAGAACAATTTAATATTGTCAGCTGTTAAAGAAGCACCTTCGTAAGCTTGTGAAGTAATCCATTGTGCTTCTGGGGCACCATTGTATTTTTTTGCAATAGTTGCAAAATCACTACCTGACTTAATAGCATTGTATACGCTATCTGCCAAAGCTTTTGTTTTTTCAGGAGTTGCTGCAGCAATCTGAATTTGACGGAACTGAATTGAATCGGCAGCAGATTGTTTAGCCAACACTTTAAAAGAATTGAATGTGTTATCTGTCTGATTGTAATATGGTCCGTAGATCTGTCCTATTGCAGAAGAATCAACGCGAGCTGCAATGTCTGCTGGAAATGCTGTTTTTGAATAAAATAAATCAGCAAAAGGAACTTCAGATTCTGTAGTGCGGATAAAGTTTGTATAATCTCCTGGTACGCTTGCAAGCTGAGTTGTGTAATCTTTTACTTCTTTTTCAATTGCAGCCTTATCAGTTTTGCTTGGAAGAACTTGAACATCAATGTATTTAATGTTACGAGATTCAACATATTGTTTGAACTGCTCTTTTTTCTTGTTATAAAGATCCTTAAGTTCTGAATCTGAAACTTTAATAGTTGCGTCTTGAATAGAAGCGTAAGGAACTGCTGCTACTAAGTAGTCTGCTGTATTAACTCTTGCTTCGAATGCTGCTTTAGCTTCAACAGGATTAGAAATTAAAGAACGGGCAATTAAGTTCTGATATTTTTCTGCTAAACGACTTTGAGCCAGATTCTTTTCAACAAATGTCCAGAATTTGAACATTGACTCATAATATTCTGCATATTGTGCCGGCATTTTAGCTTTATCCATCTTTGAGTAGTCTACCAGGAACTTTTTCAGCATATCTTTGTCAAATTGGCCTGTTTTCTGGTTTTTGAATGGAGTTTGTTGAAGTATTGGGTTTGAGCCTTCATCAATCATTGCCTGGATCTCAGCTTTTGAAACTGTTAAGCCTAATTTCTTAGCTTCATTTTCAATAAGTTTATTGTTAACGTAAGATCTCCAGACTTCGTCTTTGATTTGTGTTGTTTGCTCATCGGTTAAAGAAGTCATACCACTTGAAAACTTAACGACTTCGGTGTATTCTTCTACTAATTTTTGGTAATCCTGAGCTGAAAGAGTCTCTCCGTTTATTTCGCCTACATCTTTTGTTTGATGAGGCTGAAATATCTTCCAGGCATCACCCGCAATAAATGCAAACAGAGCGAGACCAATCACTATAACCAAAAGTGGTCCCTTAGATCTGATTTTTTGTAACGTTGCCATTTTAATTAATACTTTTTATTTGTTATTTATTTATTTATTCTTAATTTGAGACGTTAAGTGCACGAAGATACAAAAAATGCTAATACGCATTCATTTATTCTGGAAAAAAAATAAATTATTCTATCACTTTCAACTTAACTAGCTCTATTTTAGTGGTAGTAAGCTTTATAATCTTGAACTGAAAGTGTCCGATTTTGACTATTTCGTGAAGTTTTGGAAAGTTTTGATAGTGGTTAAGTATGAATCCGCCGATAGTAATATAATCATCTGATTCAGGTAATCCAAGGTTAAACATTTCGTTAGCCTTCTCTATTTCCAATCTGGCAGAAAGTATATATTCGTTCTCGTCTGTTTGTTTGGCAATGTAGGATGTTGTATCATGTTCGTCTTCAATTTCACCGAATATTTCTTCAACCAGGTCTTCTAGCGAAACTATTCCTGTTGTTCCTCCAAATTCATCTACCACAACAGCTAATGTTTTTTTTTGTTGCATAAAAAGTTTCATCAGCTTGTTTGCTCCCATAGTTTCTGGAACGATGGGTATCTGCTGAATGCAGGTTTTCCAGTTATCTGCATTTCTAAACATTTCGGAAGAGTGTATATATCCTATTATGTTGTCTATATTGTCCTTATAAACAATGATTTTTGAAATTCCTGATTCGATGAATTTCGATTTCAAAGTGTCTAAATCTGTATCCAGATCAATTGCGATAACTTCCGGTCTGGGCACTATGCAATCTCTTATTTTAATGGAAGAGAAGTCGAGTGCATTCTGAAAAATCTTCACTTCGGTCTCTATTTCTTTTCTGTTTTCTGATTTATCAATGCTCGATTGTATAAAATTATCAAGGTCTGCTTTCCCGAAAATCTTATTATCTGCGTCTTTGCCTGTTGTTATGCCAAATAGCTTTAATAATACGTATGAAAATCCGGAACAAACTTTTGAAACAGGGTAAAGTATAATGTAGAAGATAAACAAAGGAAAAGCAAAAA
Source organism: uncultured Bacteroides sp. (assembly GCF_963677945.1). NCBI lineage: Bacteria > Pseudomonadati > Bacteroidota > Bacteroidia > Bacteroidales > Bacteroidaceae > Bacteroides > uncultured Bacteroides sp. The sequence goes on from NZ_OY782578.1 coordinate 1,932,780, forward strand.
ATGTAAGAACAGAATTTGCATACCGTCTAAATAATCTTCTAGGTATAATTTCACTTGTTATCAGGATTAGTATTACAGCAATAACAGTTTGCAGTAAAATGAGTAAAAAGCTACTATTGGTAAACTTAATAAGTAGATGTGTTTTAACTAACTGAGCCACCAGAATGCCGTAAACTACTAATGACATGTAATTCCCGGCCAATATAGTGGGTATAAGGTTTCTTGAATTCGTAAAAAAGAAAGAGAGAATTTTAGAATTTATATTTTTATCACTCTTATCTGTTTTTAAACGTAACCTGTCTGCTGAAGTATAAGCAATTTCCATTCCTGAGAAAAAAGCAGAAAAGAATATTGCAATTAGTATATAGATTATAAGGTTCATAGTTTTAGTGTTTGACAATAATAGTATCAGGCCGGGTTACTTTTTTATCTTCAATCGGTATGGAGCCGGTAGTTTTATGAATGGTATAAATAGTCATCTGCTGGTTAGATTCAAATCCATGGCCGGTAATAATTCGGTCTGATTTCTGAATTCGGATAAATTTACTTGAATAAACTTTTTGAAGATTTTGGTCCCAGAACAATTGTTCTGTGTTAAACTTATCACCTTGTACATTCTTAATAACTACATGTCCTTTTAGTTCCCAAAGCTTTTTATCAGAATAATAATATGCGGTGTCTGCTTTTATACTGGAATCAACATGGTATGTTGAATCAAATTTTTCAAGAAGCAATCCTTTCTCAAACGACCAGTATGGCGGATTCTTTTTGTCATATATCAGCCACTCTTTAGTCTTGATTCGATAACGTGTAATTCCTGAGTCGGATATTAAAGTAGTTACATCTAAACTTTTCATAAAAGGCAAGGAGTCTCTATCTGTAATTGCAGCTGCTAAAGGACGCTTCTTCTCTGTACAAGAAGAAAATAAAAGGATTGTAGCAATAGTACAGCATACTATTGTTATGCTTGTTTTAATAATAAAATAATTCTTTCTATATATTTTTGACATAAAATCCTTTTGGTTCATTGTTTCTATCTTTCTTGTTTTTACAGACTAACCTCTGCTTCTCATATCTAGAATATTGTTTATTTTAGATATTACTGTTATTGTAATTTAAAATTCTATTCAAACCTTTTAATACTAAAAAAGTATCTACAAAGATGCTATTATTTAAGTTAGTTTCAAAAAGAATCGCATCTCCACCTGTTAAAAAGATCAAAAGTTCGGGATATTTCATCTTTAAGGAGTTAATATATCCTTCTATCTCAAACTCTATACCTTTTATAACGCCTTCCCTGATTGCCGATTCTGTATTTACGCCCAGGGGCGTTCTTATTCCTTCTTCATCTATTAGAGGCAATTTACCTGTGAATTCATGAAGAGCTTTAAATCTCATCTTTTTACCCGGAGAAATATTTCCTCCTAAGTATCTTTTCTTTGCATCTATAAAATCATAGGTGATAGCTGTTCCTGCGTCTATTACCAATATATTTTTTTGGGGATAAAGTTCGTTGGCACCTATTACAGCTGCCAATCTGTCATTGCCTAAAGTTTCAGGTGTATGATATAAATTTTCTATTGGAATAGGTGTTTCCGGGCTTAGCCTGATAATAGGGAAGGGGAGTGCATTTATTTGTTCAGAAACATCCTTGGTTATATCAATAACAGATGCCAGTATCCCCTGATTAATCCGGAATCTGCAAAGAATCTCCGGTAGACAATCGAGATACTGATTAGAGCTGCGAAAAACTTCTACTAATGAATTGTTATTGAATATCGCAACTTTAGCTGCTGTGTTTCCTATATCTATTATTAAATTCACTTGCTTCTTTTAGCTTGCAAAGTAAGCCAAAAAAAATAGAACAACAGTATTAATTTTGTATCTAATAACTAAAAAAAAAAGATTTCGCCTCGTTTAATCAGAAATAAACGTATTTTTGCACGCAAAATATATGGAACATGAGAGTAAAACCAAATAAACGGTTGTTGGATTTGAAAAGAATATTAGAGCCGTTTCGTGGAGTTTTTCTCTTTATTACTATTGTTTTAATAGCTCATATTTCGTGGAAAATATCTTTTCATACAGGGCTTGAAAATCAGGAATATAGTAATAAGATTCTAATAAAGAATAGTTCATCGTCTGTTATAGCTAATGTAAAAGGAAAGGTGTGGCGTGGAATTGGAGTTGGAGATGCTGATTGCCATAATATGGATTGCAGATACATTTCTTTCTTTAATAATAACTTGACGACGAAATTTGTTCCATGGACAGAAAAAACAGCTTTGGCTAGTTTTTGGGTTGTAAATTTAGTTTGCAAACAGCCTCTTAGCCTTTTGAATTATGTGGATTCTTCAAGTAGCAAAAAAATAAAGTCGTGCACGCTTCTTTCTTATGACAGATTGCGTGGTCCGGCAATTAATATTATATGGGGATGTACTGGAGTTAAACAACTTTATATCCTTTTACTTGTAATCCTTTTCAGTAGAGGGGTCTGGTGGAAACGATTCATTTATTTTTTAATGGGTAGTTTAGTTCTGTTATTATTTAATGTTATGCGCATTAGTATTATAACATTGCTTATAAAATCTTACCCAGACAGTTTTGAGATATTACACGATGTTTTGTTTAAATATTTATTTTATGGATTAATTTTCTTGCTATGGATATTATGGGAAGAAAAATTTTCCGGGAAAAATTTCATAAAGTAGTGATGAAAAAAGTAATAAAAGCTAGTAAGCAGTTGTATATTAAATATGCTTTTTGTCTGATTAGTTTGTTTTGTGTCTTTCCTTTTCAATCAAAGGCTTCATCTGAAGATTCTGTTCGTATAAGTCTACTGACCTGCTCGCCTGGAAGTGAGATTTATGCTCTTTTTGGTCATACAGCTTTGCGATATCAAAATATGAATACTGGCATGGATGTGGTTTTTAATTACGGAATGTTTGATTTTCATGCTCCTCATTTTATATGGAGATATATTAAAGGAGAAACAGATTATCAGCTAGGTGTTACCGATTACTTTTATTTTGAGCAAGAATATTCAGAACGTAACTCTAGTGTTTACCAACAGACATTGAATCTGCTTCCTGAAGAAAAAGATGCACTGTTTCAGATTCTGCAAAATAATTATTTGCCTGAAAACAGAGTTTACCGTTATAATTTCTTTTTTGATAACTGTTCCACGCGTCCAAGAGATCGTGTGGAAGAATGTATTAAAGGTAAAGTGACTTACACTAAAAATGCAGTTCCATTATCTTTTAGAGATATTGTTCATGAATTTACTGCCGGTCATGATTGGGCCGAGTTTGGAATTGATTTATGTTTGGGAAGCAAAGCTGATGAAATTATTGATTATAGATTAAAGATGTTTGCTCCTTATTATTTAAAAGAGGCTTTGACCGGAGCTAAGATAAAAGCTAATGATGGAAAAGAGCGGATGTTGGTTTCAAATGCAGAAGAAATTGTTCATCGTTCTCCGAATAAAGAGACCGTAGAATCGTCATATCCTTCTCCTTTATTAACCGCCTGGATATTATTTACTTTGGTATTACTTATTACAGCGTATGGATATAAAAAGAAAAAGAGCTACTGGGGATTAGATATTATCTTATTTAGTATGGCAGGTTTGGCAGGATGTATCATTGCTTTTCTTGTTTGTTTCTCACAACATCCTACTGTAAGTCCTAATTATATGCTGTTTGTTTTTCATCCTTTGCATTTACTTTATTTGCCTTTTATGGTTTGGAGAGCATATAAAAGGATGAAAGACCCTTATCAATTGGCTAATTTTGCGGTTTTAACACTTTTTATAGTGTTTTTCTGCTTACTACCCCAAAAAATTAATTTAGCTGTTGTACCTTTGGCACTCTGTTTGTGGATACGTTCCTTGAACTATGTATGTCTGAATTACAAAAGAAATAAATGAAAAGTTTACTCACATCTATAATAACCGTACTTACTATAACCGGACTCCAGGCTCAGACTCCGTCTCAGCTAACAACACCAAAACTTGTTGTTGGTTTGACTGTTGATCAGCTTCGTACCGATTATATAGAAGCTTTTTCTTCTCTTTATGGAGACAAAGGGTTTAAGCGCTTATGGAAAGATGGACGAGTATACAGAAATGCAGAGTTTAATTTTTCAAATCCGGACAGGGCATCTTCTGTTGCTGCTCTTTATACCGGAACGGTTCCTACTGTTAATGGAATAGCAGGGGAGAACTGGCTTGATATTTCTACACTACGGATAAAAAATTGCGTGGATGATCGCAATTTTATGGGTAATTATACTACCGAAACAACTTCTGCTTCACAGCTGATGGTTTCTACTGTTGCCGATGAACTGAAAGTTGCTACCCAGGGTAAAGGGCTGGTTTATTCAATCGCCCCATATCGCGAAGCTGCTATCTTTGGAGCAGGGCACTCTGGTAATGGCGCTTTCTGGTTGAATGATGATACCGGTAAATGGTGCGGATCAACCTATTATAATGATTTTCCCTGGTTTGTAAGCCAATATAACGATCGGAAAGCTATTGATTTTCGTATTAACGGAATGATTTGGACGCCAACTCGTCCGGTTGCAGATTATAAATACCTTACGTCTCAGTTTGCTCAGGAAACATTCTCTTATAACTTTGATGAAGCAAAGAAAAATAAGTTCAGAAAACTGAAAACAAGTCCGTTTATTAATGAAGAAATCAACAACTTCCTTTTAGATGTACTTGCAAATAGTACTATGGGGCAGGATGAAACTCCCGACTTACTTTCTTTGACCTATTATGCAGGTAATTACGATCATAAAAGTGCTAAAGAATGCGCTTTGGAGATGCAGGATACCTATGTGAGACTAGATAAGAGCATTGGCGAACTTCTGGATATTATTGATAAAAAGGTAGGGCTAAATAATGTTTTGTTTTGCATTAATTCTACCGGTTATGCTGATGCTGAAGGCCCGGAACTGGAAAGATATCGTATTCCCAGCGGTGAGTTTTATTTAGATCGTTGTGCTGCGCTCCTTAACATGTACCTTATGGCTGTTTATGGCGAAGGACAGTATATTGAAGCTCATAATGACTTACAATTATATTTGAACCACAAACTAATAGAGAAGAAACAGCTGAACTTAAACGACGTTCTTGCTAAGGCTTCTGATTTCCTGATTCAGTTTAGTGGTGTAAAAGAAGTCTATTCATCTTATCGTTTGTTGCAAGGAGCATGGACTCCTGAGCTTCAAAAGATGAGAAATTCATATAACCGTAATCGTTCTGGTGATTTAACTCTTGAAATTTTACCAGGATGGACTGTTGTTAATTCTGATTCTCCCTCAGAAAGTAAAGTTGTACGTAAAGCTTATGTTCCTTCTCCACTTATTTTCTTAGGAGGAAATGTGAAGCCTGAAATTATAAATACTCCGGTCAATATTGACTGTTTTGCGCCTACTATTGCTCGTTCTATGAGAATTAGAGCACCTAATGGCTGCTCTTCTGCTCCTCTTGCAAATATATTAAGATGAAAAAACAGCTGACTATAATTATATAAGTCAGCATTTTAATGTATCTTTGCAGTCATAAAAACAAGATTAATAATGATTTAACAACAAAAATACAATGGGATTTAATGAATTTTTAAGTGCTATCTTTGGTAATAAATCCACTAGGGATATGAAAGAGATCCAACCATGGGTAGACAAAATAAAAGCAGCGTATGAAGACGTTGCAAAACTGGACAATGATGCGCTTCGTGCTAAAACAGAAGAACTAAAGAAATATATATACGATTCAGCTACTGAAGAAAGAGCAAAGATTGAAGAACTGAAAGCTACTGTTGAAACAACAGAACTTGAAGAAAGAGAAGATTTATTCTTGCAAATTGATAAGCTTGAAAAGGCTGTTCTTGATAAATATGAAGTAGCTCTTGATGAGGTTCTTCCAGTTGCTTTCTCTATTGTGAAAGAAACTGCTAAGAGATTCTCGGAAAATGAAACGATAGAAGTTACTGCTACCGATTTTGACCGCACATTAGCTACTACTAAAGATTTTGTTCATATTGAAGGAGATAAGGCTATTTACCAGAATCACTGGATTGCCGGAGGTACTGAAATAACCTGGAATATGGTTCACTATGATGTTCAGCTCTTTGGTGGTGTGGTTCTTCATAAAGGTAAGATTGCCGAAATGGCAACTGGTGAAGGTAAAACTTTGGTGGCTACCTTACCGGTATTCCTTAACGCATTGACCGGAAACGGTGTACACGTGGTTACTGTAAATGACTATTTGTCAAAACGTGACTCGGAATGGATGGGACCTTTATATATGTTCCACGGATTGAGCGTTGACTGTATTGATAAACACCAACCAAACTCAGATGCTCGTCGCAAAGCTTATCTTGCTGATATTACTTTCGGAACAAACAACGAATTTGGTTTCGACTACCTTCGTGACAATATGGCGGTTAGTCCAAAAGATTTAGTGCAGCGTCAGCATAACTATTCAATTGTCGATGAGGTTGACTCTGTATTGATTGATGATGCCCGTACTCCTCTTATTATTTCTGGTCCGGTTCCTAAAGGTGAAGATCAGCTTTTTGAGGAATTATGTCCTGAAGTAGAAAAGATTGTTAATGTACAGAAAATCTTAGCTACAAAATATTTGTCGGATGCAAAACGTTTAATTGCTTCTGACGACAAGAAAGATCAGGAAGAAGGTTTCCTTGCTTTGTTCCGCAGCCATAAAGCTCTGCCTAAAAATAAAGCATTGATTAAGTTCTTAAGTGAACCGGGAATTAAAGCCGGAATGCTTAAAACTGAAGAAATCTACATGGAGCAGAACAACAAGCGTATGCCTGAAGCTGTTGAACCATTGTATTTCGTTATTGAAGAAAAAATGAATAGTGTAGACCTTACTGATAAAGGTGTTGACTTACTTACCGGTAATTCTCCCGACCCTACATTGTTCGTGTTGCCTGATATTGCTTCTCAGCTTTCAGAACTTGAAAATGAAAATCTGAACGATGAGGAAAAGCAGATTAAGAAAGATGAATTGATGACTAACTTCGCTATTAAGTCAGAACGTGTTCATACCATCAACCAATTGCTTAAAGCATATACTATGTTTGAAAGAGATGATGAGTACGTGGTTATTGACGGACAAGTGAAGATTGTAGACGAGCAAACCGGACGTATCATGGAGGGTCGTAGATATTCAGACGGTCTTCACCAGGCTCTTGAAGCTAAGGAACGTGTTAAGGTTGAAGCTGCTACACAAACATTTGCTACTATTACTTTACAGAACTACTTCCGTATGTATCACAAGCTTTCTGGTATGACCGGTACAGCTGAAACAGAAGCGGGTGAGTTGTGGGATATCTATAAACTGGATGTGGTTGTTATTCCAACAAACCGTTCAATCCTTCGTAAAGACATGAACGACCGCGTATATAAAACAAAACGCGAAAAGTATAAAGCTGTAATCGAAGAAATTGAATCTTTGGTAAATGCTGGTCGTCCGGTATTGGTGGGTACCACTTCGGTTGAAATCTCTGAAATGTTGAGTAAGATGCTTATGATGCGTAAGATTGAGCACAACGTGTTGAATGCAAAACTTCACCAGAAGGAAGCTGATATTGTTGCTCAGGCAGGTTTTAAAGGTACAGTAACTATTGCTACCAATATGGCCGGTCGTGGTACCGATATCAAGTTGAGTCCGGAAGTTAAGGCTGCCGGTGGTTTGGCTATCATTGGTACAGAGCGTCACGAATCACGTCGTGTAGACCGCCAGTTAAGAGGTCGTGCAGGACGTCAGGGTGACCCGGGTTCTTCTGTATTCTTTGTTTCTTTGGAAGATGATTTGATGCGTTTGTTCTCTTCAGATCGTATTGCCGGAGTAATGGATAAATTAGGATTCAAAGAAGGTGAGATGATTGAACACAAAATGATTTCTAATTCTATTGAACGTGCTCAGAAGAAGGTTGAAGAAAACAACTTCGGTATTCGTAAACGTCTGCTTGAGTATGATGATGTTATGAACAAGCAACGTACAGTAATCTACACTAAACGTCGCCACGCTTTGATGGGAGAACGTATTGGTATGGATATTGTAAATATGATATGGGATCGTTGTGCAAACGCTATTGAAAATAAAGAATACGAAGATTCTAAAATGGAAATTCTCCAAACCTTTGCAATGGATATTCCTTATACTGAAGAAGAATCAAGAGGAACAAAGGTAGAGAAACTTGTAGATCGTACTTTTGATGCTGCTATGGCTACCTTTAAACGCAGAACAGAACGCATGGCTAATGTTGCTAATCCTGTAATTAAAAAGGTATACGAGGAACAAGGTAATCGTTTTGAAAACATCCTTATCCCAATTACAGATGGTAAACGTATGTATAACATCACTTGTAATCTGAAAGCTGCTTATGAAAATGAAAGTAAAGAAGCGGTAACAGCATACGAAAAGACTATTCTTCTTCATAACATTGACGAAGGCTGGAAAGAAAATCTTCGTGAACTGGACGAACTGAAACATTCTGTACAGAATGCAAGCTATGAACAAAAAGATCCATTATTGATTTATAAGCTTGAATCTGTGAACTTGTTTGATGAAATGGTTAATAAGATTAATAACCACACTGTTGCATCTTTAATGCGCGGTAAGATTCCTTTCCAGGAACCTGAAGAAGTAAAACAGGCAACTCCGGAAGTTCAACAGGATTACAGTAAGTATCGTACTGAAAAGACAGATTTAACTGATCCTAACCAGCAAGCTGCAGCTCAGCATGATACTCGTGAGGTTAAAAAAGAACCAATTCGTGTAGAGAAAACAGTAGGACGTAATGATCCTTGTCCTTGTGGTAGCGGTAAAAAGTTTAAAAACTGCCATGGACGTGAGGCGTAATTAACAGATATAACAGAAACTCCCCGAAAGGAATTATAAATCTTTCGGGGAGTTTTTTTATTCCCTTGTACAAAAGAATGCAATCTTCTGTACAAGGGAATTATTTCTTTTGTACAGAAGATTGCATTCTTTTGTACAATAATTCTTTTATTCCTGGATATGTTTTTTTATCTTCCGGTTACTCCTAATTAATTCATCTCAAGTAACTGATGTTTTAGCAAATAGTCTTCTGTAAAGTACGAACTATCTTGGTATATTCAAAGGGTAGTAAGCTACCCTATCTAAGGGTAGGAGAGCTGTTGTGTAGCTGCGTTTGCTATTATATAAATGATACGTAGCAAAGGTTTATGCAAATGAAAGATGGCTTTGCGGTTTAGTAGAAAAAGAAGATAAGGCTATTGTTTGTTTAAATAAAAAAAGAGGTAAAACCGTATATACAGTTTACCTCTTCCTTATATCTTTTATTAGATAAATCTTTTATTTTGCAGGTTTAGCTGGTGCTTGTTGAGCAGGAGCAGCAGCAGCAGGAGTAGCTTCAGAAGAGCCTGCAGCCGGAGTTTGTGCAGGAGCAGCAGCAGGAGCTGTTTCTGTTTTTGGAGTTGCGAAACCAGCCGGTGTATTCATCGGATTTGTTTTTTCTTCTTTTTGAGCTTGTTCAAGAATAGCAGAGCCTTCAGCTGTATTAGCTGGCATAGTATAAGAAGTAATGATACTTAATACTACAATGACAGCAGCCAGTCCCCATGTTGCTTTTTCAAGGAAGTCTGTTGTTTTACGAACACCCATAATTTGATTTGATGATGAAAAGCCTGAAGAAAGGCCTCCACCTTTTGAGTTTTGTATCAAAACAATAAAGCTCAATAGTATTGCTGCTATGACAATTAGGATAATTAATAATAAATACATTTCGTTATTTTGATTTAGCGTTAATAATCAATTTTTCCAAAAATCTTATTTGGTCTGCAAAGTAAGCATTTTTTTTCGGATATTTCAAACTTAATTTTTTAATTATTTCAAGAGCCTTGGAATATCTTTGTTGTTTTACATATATTTTGGCTAAAGTTTCGGTAAAATAACTCTCATCGTCCTCATTTTCATCAGTTACAGTTTCTATGAGCTGAAGAGTTTTTACTTCATTTTCTTCCGAAATTTGCAATTTTATAATGTCCTCGTTCTCTGCTTTCTCTATGAATCCGTCAATTAATTCCTGGCCTCTAAATTTAGGCGTTGGTACTTCTTTTTTATCGGCAGATTCATCCGGAGCAATATTGCTGTCTTCCTCAAGAAGATAAGTTGTATAGTCGGTCGATAAATCATACTCCATTTTCACAGGAAGCGGCTCTTCCGGCAGTGATGAAAGAAATGAATCAATAAGCGTTAGTGTACGATCCAGATTTGGCTCATCTTTCATTAAAGAAAGCTCTTCTTTTTTTGACTCAATAACGAATTTATCTCCCTCTATCAAGTTAAAAAGAACACGACGATCGGCAACATAAAGAGCTGCTTTTCGCAACTCTTGGCCAAAAGAAAGATCGTGGAGTAAATATAAGTTCTTTAGATAAAGCAATCGGGCTGATTGAAAATACGGGTAGTGTGCCAGTATAGTTCTCAGTTCGTAAAGCGTATCTCTATTAAGACTTTCGGGATGAGAAATCCATTGTTGCAGATTCTGAGCGTTCATTGAAATTACCAGTTTGCTACTGTTGCGTTAAAAATCTGTTCTGTTATTTCTTTTGTCATTTCAGCAATCAACTGATCCTGAACAGCTGTCAGCATCAGAGATGAATTATAATTCCGGAAAGCCGTAAATTGTTGGTCATTCAAGTCCTGCGAATGATCTTTGTTGTTGACAAAACGTACAACGACCGTGATACGAAGTTCTGTTTCTGATGCATATCCGTCGGCTTTGACAGTTTTATTTAGCTGCTGGTAACCGGTAATTTCTCCTTCAATGTTTAAATCTCCGTTACGCGGAACAAGGCTCAAACGAGTTTGGCGGATAAAGATATCTTTCAAATCGTCATTGAATTTAGTAGCCAATGGTGCATATACGTAATCTGACTTTATAGGAAAGGTAGCGATAGATATAGTCTTTATCTTGGTATAGTCGATAGACGAACCGTTAAACTTATATCCAATTTTGCACGAACTCATCAATATAAGCAATGAGAGTAAAGCAAGTGGTTGTTTTAATTTATTTATCCAATCCATATTCTTTTATTTTTCTGTATAGTGTGCGCTCGGAGATATTTAAATCTTTAGCTGCGTTTTTACGTTTACCATGATGCTTTTGCAGTGCTTTTCTAATCATCTCCTTTTCAAGATCGTCTAAAGAAAGAGATTCTTCTACATATTCCTCTGTATCCTGAATATCATCTTCCACGTGAATAGGGTGGTGTACGGATGAAATGTTATTGTTTGAAGGAATATTGATGGTAGGTACATGGTTGACTACTGTTTGTGTTGCAACAGGTTGTGCCTTATCCGTCATAATATCATGTACCAGTTTCTTTAGTTCTGTAACATCTTGTCTCATATCGAACAATACCTGATAAAGAATTTCCCGTTCGCTTTCAAAAGTTTTGCCTTGCTGTTTGCCTCCAAAAAGCATTGGCAACTTCTCTCCTGGTTGTTCGGGAAGATAAGTTTGAAGAATAGCCGGGGTAATTTCGCGGTTTGTTTCAATGATTGATATCTGTTCTGTAATATTCTTTAGCTGACGCACATTTCCCGGCCAGGAATAAGATACCAGTACTCGTTTAGCATCTTCGGATAATTGAATAGCTGGCATGCGATATTTCTCGGCAAAGTCTGAAGAAAATTTGCGGAATAAAAGTACAATATCTTCAGGGCGTTCCCGCAAAGGAGGAATCTGTACCGGAACAGTGTTTAATCTGTAATAAAGATCCTCACGGAATTTTCCGGAAGAGATTGCTTCGCGCAGGTTTACATTTGTAGCTGCAACAATGCGTACATCTGTTTTTTGCACTTTTGATGAGCCAACTTTAATAAATTCGCCACTTTCCAGTACTCGTAGCAGGCGTGCCTGGGTTGGGAGAGGTAATTCTCCCACTTCATCAAGAAATATAGTACCGCCATCAGCTTCCCCGAAATAACCTTTACGTTCGCCTATAGCTCCTGTAAAAGCTCCTTTTTCGTGCCCGAAAAGTTCAGAATCAATAGTCCCTTCAGGAATAGCTCCACAGTTTACTGCTATATATTGACCGTGTTTCCGACGGCTGTACTGATGTATAATTTGAGGAAAACTTTCTTTACCAACACCGCTTTCTCCTGTGATTAATACAGATAAATCGGTCGGAGCCACTTGGATAGCAATATCGATGGCTCTATTCAGTGTTTCCGTATTACCGATAATACCGAATCGTTGCTTTACTTGTTGAATCTCAGATCTAGTCATATTTCCTTTAATTATATGACAAAATTACAAATTTGTTTTGAGCTTACAAGCAGTTTTGGCAGAAATAAGCTTAAAAAGAAAAGCGGATAATGCTTATTCAGCACTATCCGCTTAAGATATTTCTTAGTAAAATATTAGTCTACGCATTCGTCAGCTTCATATCCACCCATTTCACGAAGATTGTTTTTCAAAATTGTGAATTGTTGGAATAAGTCGTGAACTGGTTTGTGCTCGAAATCGTGCATTGGGCTCTTCAGGTAGAATGACAACCAGTCTTGAATGCCATAACGTCCTGCGCGTTTTGCAAGATCAGAGAATAATACAAGGTCAAGCAAAAGTGGAGCAGCAAGAATAGAGTCTCTGCAAAGGAAATCTACTTTGATCTGCATTGGGTAACCCATCCATCCGAAAATATCAAGATTATCCCATCCTTCTTTGTTGTCGTTGCGTGGTGGGTAATAGTTGATACGAACTTTGTGGAAGATATTTCCGTAAAGTTCAGGATGTTCTTCTCCGTCAAGGATTGTTTCGATAACAGAAAGCTTACTAACTTCTTTTGTCTTGAATGAATCTGGATCGTCAAGAACTTCACCGTCTCTGTTTCCTAAGATGTTTGTAGAGAACCAACCGTCAAGACCAAGCATACGAGTTTTCAACATTGGAGCAAGCACAGTTTTCATCAATGTTTGTCCTGTCTTGAAGTCTTTACCTGCAATAGGAGTACTTGTCTTCTTAGAAAGTTCCCACATAGCTGGAGTGTCAACGCATAAATTAGGTGCACCCATAATGAAAGGACATCCTTCTGCAACAGCAGCATATGCATAACACATACTTGGAGCAATTATTTCTTTATTGTCTTCTTTCATTGCTTTTTCGAAAGAAGCAAGAGTCATATGTTCGTCGCTCAATGGCAAATAAACTTCTGTACTTGCAGCCCAGATAACAACAATGCGTTCGCAATTATTTGCAGCCTTAAAGTTACGGATGTCTTCACGAACTTGTTCAGTTAAATCCCAACGTGAAGCTTCTGGTTTAACGTGCGTTCCATGTAAACGTTTAACGAAATTTTGATCGAATACCGCAGGCATTGGTTTGATTGCTTCCAATTCATCCTTTACCGGATTGATATCTTTTTCTTTTAAAACTTCTGCATGAATAGCCGATTCATAAGCATTATCAGCAAAAATATCCCATGCGCCAAATACTACATTATTTAAGTCGGTTAAAGGAACTACTTCAGTAATTTTCTTATATTGCTTATCTTTTCCTTTTCCTACACGCATAGTAGCCAATTGCGAAAGTGAACCAACAGGTTTAGCCAAACCTTTACGAGCCATTAATGTTCCTACAATAAAAGTAGAAGTAACTGCACCTAAACCTACACACAATACACCTAGTTTCCCCGTTGCCGGTTTTACATTTACATTTTCCATAACTACAATTCTTTTATAGCTTAGTGGGCTATATTTTTCTATTTTTAGGTTTAAAAATTATAATATATTTAATAATTGTTCTAAGTCTGTAATAATAGCATCAGGAACAGAATCATCTGTTTCTTCACCCCATCCTTCTCCTTTTAGCCAGATGGTACGACAACCTGCGGCCTTTGCGGGAATAATGTCTTTTGAAAAAGAATCACCTATAACAACAACCTCGTGTGCTTCAAATCCAAGCTCACGAACACCCAGAGTAAAAATAGCCGGATCAGGCTTTCTCACTCCAACTACAGCAGATTCAATTATGCTACTAAAGTTACAAAGTAAGCCAAAGTTTTCCAGTACTTTGTTGATGTTTCCATAAAAGTTTGAAACAAGAGTTAATTTATATTTAATGAATAACTTTTTGACTACAAAAAGGGACTTATTGACCATCTCTTTGGCAAAGTTATAACAGCCTTTAGCTATCTCTTCAGGGTATTTATCTGCTTGTTCTGAGCTTGATAGAAAACCTTGCTGAATTAAATATTCAATTTGAATTTTTGCTTTAATTAGCAAAACGTCATAAAAATCATGAGACGGCTTAATTAATGGCTGAGTAGCTAATGTTCGTTCACCATGTACGTACGCCTTTTTAAACTCTTCTTTACTTACAGGAATATTTAGTTCTTTATATCTGCTCCATAGCACTTCTGCCCAATGTTTTCCATTAGTATCAATTGTGCCTCCGTAATCGAAAATAATTCCTTTTATATTAGTGAATTGTTTCATTTATTGATTATTGTTTGCTGTAATTTTATCTTTATTACCAATTTTCATTAAAGTCATGCCTATTCCAATCCATATAAGTTCTCTTATGCGCGTAATTAAACCAGTATAGATTCCGAAAGCTCCTGTTAGAGCCATTCCTCCTGTTGCTATAGCAAAACCTCCTTCTCTTATTCCTAATTGCATGGGTAAGAAGAAAAAAAGATTTGATAAAAGACTCGTAAATGCCATTATTAATATGCAAGAAAGAAAATTCACATCGGGTGTTAATATCTTCAAAATAAAAAAGACCTCAAGGCATCCGATAATTCTTGTTGAAAACTCCAGTAATAAAGTTGTGTAAAATGTTTTCTTTCTTTGTTTATGTAGTTCTGCTATCTGGCTATCAATTTTTTCAAGAGTTTCTTTTTTATTTTCAGCAAAACTTATCGCCCATTTTTTAAAATATGGTATTTTTCTACATAATCTTATTGCTTTTACGGCCATTCCATTTTTATACCCTTTTGCAAACAGGTAAATAAATAGAAGACAAAAGGCTGTAGCAAAGGAGAGCATAATACCAGTTGCTAAATTTACCGGATAAAATATTATAAATAAGAATATAGAAGAAAACCAGAAACAAAAGTGAGCAAAAATATGCATCATAATATATAAAATAACAGAAGACGTAGCTTTGCTTATCCCTACATAGGGTGTTAATTCCATAACCCTATATGGCTCACCTCCCATAAACCCCAATGGGGTAGCATAATTAAGTGCAAAACCAGTGACCGTAAATTTATATACCTTTAAAAAAGGAACTATTTTCTTTCCTCCATCGTGGATTATTAAATACCAGGAAATTGTATTTATAAAGTATATAATAACCCAAAGAAGAACAACTATCGGAAACCAAAAACCCGCTCTTTGAAGATTATTCAGAAGATCTTCAAATTTCATGTCAAATGTAAAAAGCATTATGACAATGGCAACGAGTCCAACTAAAAGAAATATGTTACGATAGCTATTTTTCATAGAAAGATAATTATGATATTTTTTTATAAAGCTTCAAACAGAAAGACTCGTGAGTTATGATCATATATGCGAGTATGAAGTTTAAAACAGTTATTTCAAAAACAAAATATATCCAAGGTTCGTTAATGAGGAGACTTATAAACAGGGCAATAACTCTTGTGTTGAATGATAATATATTGGTATATTTCATCAATGGCTTGCTTAAGGTCCTGAATTCATCTCTTGAGGTTTGTGGTATATTATCTCCATATTTTTCTTTTATACTATTGAAGAATAACTGAAAATTAGGAGTTAATTGTTCCTGTGAAGCTGTATAATCTTTATAAAAGAAAATAAACAACTTTCTGATAAAGTCATTCTTCCATGAAAGAGATTTGAATAATTGCTTTTGCTGTACAGAATTATCGAGTTCGCTTCCGGCTTTCCCTTTTAGGAAAAATAAGTGAATATTACGGTAATAGTCGGCCATTGCAGCTTGCTTGCTATGAAAGAATCCGGTAATTGCAGCTAACAGCCAAATCCATATTCCCCACTCCGAAGTGAGACGTAAACAAATGCAGGCGTAAATTGTGATAAACCAAAAATCACCACTTACCCCATCAAGAATACGTCCGATTTCAGATTTTTGTCCGGTTAGGCGCGCTAGTTGTCCGTCTGCACTATCATAAGAATTAGCCCATATTAATAAGAAAATTCCGCAGAGCGTCATCTTAATATCTTCGAAATAAAATAGAATTCCTGCAGCAACTCCAAGAAATATACTTGCTACAGTAACGGTATTTGGAGAAATTCCTAATCGTTTGAAAAATAAAGCCCAACGATATCCTATTGGCCGGTAAAAATGAATATCAATGAATTCTTCGGTATCCAGCGATTTTAATGAAGCTTCCAACTCCATTTTTCTAATTTCTTTTTCCATCTTGCATCTTTTTTACTATAAGATCGGCAATAGCTTCTGCTGCTTGGTTGCTGCATGGTGCAAAGCTGGGCCAGTCATTAAAATCAATAATTCGTATTTCTCCAGTGGAAGAAATAATACAATCTCCTCCATAAACAGAAAGTCCAAGCTTATTGGCTGCTTCCTCACAGTAACTTTTTAATTCTTCTTCTGAGAAAGGATAGCCTTTTGCTTCTCCGTTGATTGCTTCCAGGCCAAATTTACTATTAACCGTAGGGGAGGGGTAGAACCAGTAAAAGAAGTTATTTTCTGCTACACCATAGAATTTAATTAAATCTCCTTTCAGATGTTCGTTAGCCACAGCCAATTTAATGCCTCTGTTATTGAAATCGTGTAAAACGGCAGAAGCTTCTTGCTTGTTTTGTACAAAACTGACATCTTCTTTAACCAGTGCATGCCCATCTCCACGTTTAATCCAAAATGGAAAGCTGGGAGCTTCTTGTTCTTCGATACCTTTATTGGTAAATAGAATTGTACTAACTGGAGATGGTATATCTGCAGAGAGTAACAAGGATGTCATTTCTAATCTTCCTGAATTTCGGATACCTTTGGGAGAATTGATAATCAGCGCATCTTCTTGCTCTAGTAAATCAAGTATGTCAAGCATCATCTTACTGCGAGCCATTGTGAAAACTACAGGTGCAAACATTGGCTGATCAATAAAATGATTCTCTGTATATGTGTGCACTCTATAACCGCGTTTTTCAAGACTCTCTTTTACTCTACTGAATATTAAGGCATCACTACCAGCCTTGTTCGGAGAATATTTGTTTCCACGATCTATTCCGACAATAGGAAAAGGTTCTTTAAGAAAAGCTTCTGCTTTTGCAATATCTTCTGCATGATCTACATCCAGAATTTTACTAAAAGGATATGCTTTCAGTTTCTTACCTTCTTCTACTAATGCCCGCTGAAACTGTCGCATTCTTGTTAACCCTTTATCCATACAATGTTGCAAGGTCTCCAGGCAAGATGGAGTAAGACAGTAAATACCACCCGAAATATAATTGCATTCGGGCGTTTTTGTATCGTAATATCCGGTAATATCAAGTGAATCGTTCGCAGCAATAAATAATGGCTTTTCATCATCAATATAATTTGTTACAGCCATAAAGCCGTCATCTTCAGATGCTTTGAAGTTCTCTATATATGCAGTAAATTCAGCTTCATCAAATATAGTATCGACAGTCGTTAAACAAAATTTATCGTCTTTGAGCAGTGGCATGAGTTCAAAGAAACTATGCATTGATCCAGGAGTACTTTTAATAATGATCTCCAATGGGAATTTTTTTTGCAGTTCTGCTAGGTGTTTCTTAGTCTGCTCATGCTCGTTGTTGATTATAATAGCAATGGAGGTTGCATCATTCTTCATAAAAATATCTATGAGACGATCAATCATAGCCATGCCGTTAAGAGGAACCAGAGGTTTTGGCTGTTTTATCCCTTCTTGTGCCAGACGGGAGCCTTCTCCGGCTGAGATTATAGCAAATTTCATAAGTTGTTGTTAATCTTTAAATTTCGTCATCAATAGTGTCGAGCTTCAGTTTGTCGCTATCATCGCGTTTTTCATAGTACTGTTTGCGAAGCGGATTAGCATGTATTTCCTTTTCAAAACGACGGTTACGGAATACATCTATAGCAACGTAAATAGCCTGACGGAAAGAATCTTCTGAAGCCAACCCTTGTCCAGCTATGTCGTAAGCTGTTCCGTGAGCCGGAGAAGTTCTGATTACAGGAAGTCCTGCTGTATAATTTACACCTTCGTCCATAGCAATACTTTTGAAAGGTGCTAATCCTTGATCATGATACATCGCAAGTATTCCGTCAAAATGAGTAAAATTACCGGCTCCCATAAATCCGTCAGCTGGGTAAGGTCCAAAACACTGAATACCTTTCTCTGACATTTCTTTAATGGCTGGAATGATAATTTCTTCCTCTTCTTTGCCAATTAATCCATTATCTCCCGCATGTGGGTTAAGAGCTAATACTGCAATTCGAGGACTGTCTATTCTGAAATCTTGTTTTAAAGATCTATTAAATATTTCTATTTTTTCAATGATCTTTTCCTTAGTAATAGATTTCGCAATATCTGCTACTGGTATATGACCGGTAACCAATGCTACACGAAAATCATCCTTCATTAAGATCATTAACGATTTATTTCCTTCTCCTAATTTATCTTCCAGATATTCAGTATGTCCGGGGAAATAGAAATCTTTTGATTGAATGGTATTTTTGTTAATAGGTGCAGTGATAATTACATCAATTAATCCTTTTTTATACTCTTCCACAGCTTTTTCTAAAGCTTCGTAAGCTGCTCTACCCGCTTCTGGGGTAGGCTTGGTAAACTCAACTTTTATTTCGTCGTCTGTACAATTAACAACACTAAGTTTATTATGTGGTGCTTCTGAAGCTGTATTAATTATACTAAAGTTTGTAGATAAGTCTAATGCTTTGCGATGATATGCTGCAACTTTAGGCGAACCATAAATAATAGGAGTACAAAGCTCAAGCATTGCCTGATCGGAAAATGTCTTTAAAATAACTTCATATCCTACGCCGTTGATATCCCCTTGAGTAATGCCAATCCGTATTTTATTATTGTCTTCCATTCTTTAATCTGTGATATTAGTTTTTACTTAAATAGGTAACTAAGGTAGAGTATTAAATTGAAATATTAAAGTTTTTAACTGTTTTTCTCTTGTTCCTTTGCAGTAGATAGCATTCCACAAGCTGCAAATATGTCTTCTCCACGTGAAGCACGTATTGTAGTGAAAAGCCCATGCGCTGTAAGATAGTCGCGAAACTTTATCATTGTATCCATATCTGCACCATTCAGGTCAACGTCTGGAATTGCATGAAAACGAATAAGATTTATCCGACAGTCTAGCCCTCTTAAGAGTTTTACCAGTTCTTTTGCATAGATAAGAGAGTCGTTTACCCCTCTAAATACAATATATTCAAAGGATAGACGTCGTTGCTTGCTAAAATCATAATTACGTAGCAGATCTACCACTTCTGTTATTGAAAAAGCTTTTTCTGCAGGCATCAACTCAGATCGTTGAGCTGGTAGTGGCGAATGAATACTAATGGCTAAATGACAATTGCTTTTTTCCAAAAAGTGTCTGAGTCCTTTGCGTAAACCAACAGTAGATACTGTTATTCGTTTTGAACTCCATTTATAACCGTAATCAGAAGTTAAAACTTCTAAAGCTTTAAGTACTTCATCCAGATTGTCGAGAGGTTCTCCCATTCCCATTAGTACTATATTAGTTAGCTTTTCTCTTTCTGGAATAGAATAAATTTGATTGATAATTTGGTTTGCATTTAGATTTGCAGTAAAACCTTGTTTGCCAGTCATACAAAACTTGCAGTTCATTTTGCAACCAACCTGCGAAGATACGCATAGTGTTGCCCGATCATCATCTGGAATATATACGGATTCAATAAAATTATTATCTGGAGTACGGAATAGATATTTTATAGTGCCATCTACAGAACGCATAGCTTCAATAGGAACGCTTGAACCAATCTCATATTCTTCATTTAGTTTTTCTCGTTGCTTTAGCGAAAGATTCGTCATTTCGTTTATAGAATCTACTCTTTTATCATAGATCCATGTTGCTATTTGTTTCGCTGTAAATTTAGGCATTCCCAGATTACGAGTTATATCCTGTAATTCGCTGAGAGTCATCCCTAGAAGTGGTTGCTTGTTCATGATGTTTGTTATCTTGAATTTGGGTTACAAAGATAATACAATTCATAAACTATTGTATTTAATCCAGATAACCTTTTTTGGTGTGGAATAAATAAAAAAAGAGAATCTAAATTATTAGATTCTCTTTTTTATGGAGCGGAAGACGGGACTCAAACCCGCGACCCTCAGCTTGGAAGGCTAATGCTCTATCAACTGAGCTACTTCCGCATTAGAAATTTTGTGGGCAAAGATGGATTCGAACCACCGAAGTCGAAAGACAGCAGATTTACAGTCTGCCCCATTTGGCCACTCTGGTATTTGCCCTTTATTTCTGATTGCGATGCAAAGGTACAACTATTTTTTAAAACTCCAAATAAAATCGATCATTTTTATTGCAGAAATTGCGCATTCATCGCCTTTATTGCCTAGTTTGCCACCACTTCGGTCCTCTGCTTGCTCCATATTATTAGTGGTAATCAGACCGTAAATAACTGGTATGTTGAACTTTGCGTTTAATTCTGTTATCCCTTGAGTTACTCCCATACAAACATAGTCAAAATGTGGAGTATCACCCTTAATTACGCATCCTAGAATAATAATTGCGTCAACTGTGCCGTTTTTTATCATTTGATTGGCGCCAAAAGTCAGTTCAAAACTTCCGGGAACGAACTTTAATATTATATTTTCTTTTTTTGCTCCATGTTTTATTAAGGTATTTACTGCTCCGTCAAGAAGCGCACCTGTAATATTGCTATTCCATTCTGAAACAATAATTCCAAATTTCATAGTTTCGGCATTAGGTACTGAATTAAAATCGTATTCAGATAAGTTGTGATAAGCTGTTGCCATAATATTTAATTTCTTTTTTATTTTAAATAAAAAAGTAGAGATACTGCTACACAATATCTCTACTTTATATATAAGGAGTGAATTTTATTTCTTCAAAGCAGTGGCTCTTTCGATATATTTATCAATATCCATAGCCTGATAAGAATTGAAATATTTATCTTTAATGGTATTATATGCTTCAAGAGCATCAGCATATTTTCCTTGCTGTTCCATTATTAAACCTGCTTGCAATAAGTAAATAGGACTTAATGTGTTGTTGTCAGCTTTCTTAGCAGCATCTTGCAAAGTAGAAACAGCCTTGTCTAATTGATTTAGCTGAGCATAGCAGTTTCCTAATGCACCTAAGATGGCAGGAGAAACCATTTGGTCATTACCGTCAAAATCTCCAAGATATTTTTCTGCTTCTTGATATTTGCCTAGTTGAGCATAACAGATCCCTGCATATGCTTTAGCCAGATTTGCGGTTTTTGTGCCGCTAAATTCATCTGCAATTTTAATAAATCCTTTATAACCTACGCTGTCTCCATTAAGAGCTATCTCATAAGCATCTTGTCCAAAATACTCTTCTCCCTTGAATATTGCAATTTCTGCTTTTTCTTCTCTAGGAGCTAAATAAAGATACTTATAAGCAAAGAACGCAGCAATAATAATGATAACCGCGACGATGCCTCCGATAATTCCCTTTTTGTTTTTAACTAAATATGCTTCAGATCTATCAAGTGCATCTCCCACATTTAGTTTCTGTTCATGTTTGTCTTGTTCTGCCATTTTATTATGATTCTTTTATTATTAACAACTTTACTTATTTGGTGAGCAAAAGTAGTTTTTTTATATTTATAAATGAAATTTATTGCCATATTTTTTTCTTTTCTCTTTTTTATATTTCTGGTTTATTTTGTTTTTGCTTTTAATCCCGATTTTATTTCTAATTTTGCATTTATAAATAGAAAGATTAGTGTCATGGTATTAAAACATATTTCCATACTTAATTATAAGAACCTGGAACAAGTTGAATTAGATTTTTCTTTTAAACTAAATTGTTTTTTTGGTTTGAATGGAATGGGAAAAACAAATCTTCTTGATGCCGTTTACTATCTTTCTTTTTGCAAAAGTGCAGGTAATCCTGTTGATTCACAAAATATACGCCATGACGAGGACTTTTTTATGATTCAAGGTTTTTATGAATCAGCTGATGGTTCTCCGGAGGAAATCTATTGTGGACAAAAACGTCATCAAAAGAAGCAATTTAAGAGGAATAAAAAAGAGTATAGTCGCCTTTCTGATCATATTGGTTTCTTACCTCTTGTGATGGTTTCTCCTTCTGATTCGGCTTTGATTGCGGGGGGGAGTGAGGAGCGTCGTCGATTTATTGATCTTGTAATTTCGCAGTACGATAAAGAGTATTTAGATGCTTTGATTCGTTATAATAAAGCATTACAGCAACGAAATACTTTACTGAAAAGTGACCTTCCAGTCGACGAAGAACTTTTTCTTGTGTGGGAGGAGATGATGGCCACTGCAGGTGAGGTGGTTTTTTGTAAACGAAAATCTTTTATTGAAGAATTTATTCCTATTTTTCAGTCTTTCTATTCATTCATTTCTCAAGGACAAGAATTGGTTGGATTATCTTACGTTTCTCATGCTCAGGAAAATTCATTATTAGATGTCTTAAAGGAATCTAGAGTAAAGGATCGTATAATGGGATATTCTTTAAGAGGAATTCATAAAGATGAGTTAGTTATGTCATTAGGTGATTTTGCTATAAAACGTGAAGGTTCACAAGGGCAGAATAAAACATATTTGGTTGCTTTAAAATTAGCACAGTTTGATTTCTTAAAGCGCACAGGAGAAAAAACGCCGTTACTTTTATTGGATGACATTTTCGATAAGCTGGATGCTTCACGGGTGGAACAAATTATAAAATTAGTTGCAGGTGATAATTTTGGTCAGATATTTATTACCGATACTAATCGTGAACATCTGGATAAGATATTGAAAAAAATGGGGAGTGATTATAAAATGTTCGAGGTAAATAACGGTAATATAAATAGTAAGGAGAATATTGATAATGAAAAGGAATAATGCTGTATCAATTGGTGATGCAATCCGTAAATATTTGCGGGATGAACGTCTGGAATCTCCGCTAAATGAACAACGATTGATTAATGCATGGAAAGAAGTCTTAGGACCAGGGATAGCTTCTTATACAGATGGACTATTTATTAAAAACCAGATACTTTATGTACATCTTACTTCTGCAGCATTACGTCAGGAATTAATGATGGGAAGAGAATTGCTTGTGAAGAATCTGAATCGTCGAGTAGGAGCACAAGTTATTACTAATATTATTTTTCGTTAAGTATTCCATTTTCTGTAATAATTAAGTTCATTTTTGTGTCATGTGGTTCAGCTGGAATTTCTTCTGAAAGTTGAAAAGAAAAACATAGTCCTATTTTAAAAGCTTTAATTTTAGGTAAAAGGCGATCATAATATCCTTTTCCTCTTCCAAGTCTGTTGCCAACTTTATCAAATGAAACGCCTGGGATTATTGCCAAATCTATTTTATTGTAATCAGAAAATAATTCGCCAGTAGGTTCTTGTATACCGTATGCGCCAGTTTTTAATTCAGATGAATCATTATATTCTTTTAGTATTAAGTTTTCGCCATTAACTACCGGCAAAATTATAAATTTCTCATTCTTCCATTTTTCAATAAAAGCATGTGTCCTTACTTCATCTTTTAGGGAGTGGTATAACAGGATTGTCTTTGCATTTTGAAAGACAGGAAGAGATTCTAGGTTGATAAACAATTTACCGGAGAAATCCAGAAAAAAACTGTCTGTTAGCGCTTTTTTTCTTTCAGAAATAGATTTTCTTATTTGTTGCTTTTTTGAGTAATTCATGCTTGAATAGTAAAAAAAGTCCCCGGAGTTTTTACTTACCGGGGAATAATGTTATCTTTTCTTTTTTGAAATATTGGGCTTTACAGGGGTAGTAGGGAATGCTTGTCCTTTTTGTAGTACCTCGACTGCCTTTAGAACAGTATTATCAGATTTATTAATGTACTTAATATATTCTTCTTGACCCAGCATACTGTCAATGATACGTCCATATAATCTCTTTTCAATTAGTTTGTGTGATATCTGAATCAAAAGATTTCTCCTCTTAACTCCATTACTATCTGCATATCTTACAAATTGTTCCACAAGATTCTGTCCTTTCAGATAGTTAGCCAATGAATTGGCATCTTTAAACTGCTTCAGCTTATTTCTATTCTGATCTGTGTATTTGTATCCAAATAGAATATCAAGTCCTTTGGTCATAACTGAAGTGTAATAAGAAGTAGATCCAATCGTGTCTTGAGGAACAAAGACGTCTGGCATAATACCTCCGCCACCATATACCGGCCTTCCTAAACTTGTAGAGTAACGCAGACTTTTATCTTGTTTAATGCTGTCTTTTGAGAAAAATTCGCCATGATCATAGCGGTTTAGCCAGTCCATTTCGTAATCTTCATCGTTACCATTCACATAAGGACGCTGAATACACCTTCCCGAAGGAGTATAATATCGAGCTATAGTAAGACGAATAGCAGATCCATCACTAAATTCGATAGGTTGCTGTACTAATCCCTTTCCAAAAGTTCGTCTTCCAATAATCATACCACGGTCGTTATCTTGGATAGCTCCTGCAAATATTTCACTTGCTGAAGCTGAACCCTCATCAACCAAAACTACAATTGGCATTTTCTGGCAACTACCAGTTCCGTTTGCAAATTCTTCTGTTCTTGGATATTTTCGTCCTTCTGTATAAACAATAAGTTTTCCTTCAGGCAAGAACTCATTTACCATTCTAATAGCTGCTTCCATGAACCCTCCTGTGTTTCCACGTAAGTCAATGATCAGTCCCTGACAGTTACGCTGGCTAAGTAGTGCTAAAGCACTAAGTAATTCCACGTGAGTAGTTCTACCAAACTTATTAATATATACATATCCAATGTTTTTGCTGATCATGTATGCTGCGTAGATACTTGTAACTGGAATATCTCCACGAACGATTGTATAAGAAAGAAGATTTTTCTCACCGAAACGTTTTATAGTAAGTTTAACCTCTGTTCCTTTTTTACCTTTCAACTTACTCATAGCGACATCATTCGTCACTTTTTTTCCAACGAAAAGGGTGTCATTAACTCGGATAATCTGGTCGCCAGGCATTAATCCTACTTTTTCAGAAGGGCCACCTTTTATAACACTGTTAACATGTATTGTATCATTTTGAATACGGAATTGGATTCCTATTCCGCTAAAACTTCCTTCAAGCTCAGAATTTGCTGCTTCCAGATCTTTTGCCGGAATATATTTTGAGTGTGGATCTAATTCTGCCAGAATTTGAGGCATTGCATTTTCTACCAATTCTTCCATATTAACCGTATCCACATACTGATCATCAATAATTCGGAGCAGTGCGTTTAGTTTGTTTGACGAACTGTTTATAATACCCAATCGGCTTCCTGAATAGTGTTTTGTGTAAAATGTACCGATTAATATTCCGACCACAATACTTACCGCAATAATAATAGGAGTAAAGCGTGAAGATTTATTTGTACTCATGAGTTATTTAATTTAAATAGTTCTTTTTATATTTGGTTTTGTTCGGTAGGATCTAAATATACAACTTCAATATTGGCGCGTTTTAATAAATTGATTCCATCTTCCAAACGATATTTTTCTGAATAAATCACTCTTTTAATGCCTGCCTGAATAATAAGCTTGGCACATTCTATACATGGAGATGCTGTTACATATAATGTTGCCCCTTCGCTGCTGTTATTGGAACGGGCTATTTTAGTAATCGCATTTGCTTCAGCATGTAGTACATATGGTTTTGTTAAATTCTGCTCATCTTCACATATGTTTTCAAAACCGGAGGGCGTTCCATTATACCCGTCAGAAATAATCATCTTATCTTTGACAATCAATGCTCCAACTTTTCGCCTGATGCAGTATGAATTCTCAGCCCAGATATTAGCCATACGTATATAGCGGGTGTCAAGTTCCTGTTGTTTTAATTCTATAGCATTCATTGTTATTTTATTCTTTTCTTATATAATATTTGAGATTTATCTAAAATGTTTATTTTATACGGAATAACATATATCTGTCACCCTGGCTACTCTTATATTTTATGACCATAATGTTTTCATCTGTTCCTCTACAAGAATATGCCCCCTTAATTGCATTGATGTATTCAATAGCAATATCAAGCTCTTCATCTTCAGATTCATTTGTTATATTCATAGATAAATTGTATCCATTTTCATTTTTCCATTTGCCGTTGAAAGCATCTTTTACACCTTTTCCGTAAAAAGTACTATCCTGATTGAATTTCAAATAAAAGCCATCTTTGTTGTTGTTGAAAATAGTTTCGTCATCAGTGAAATGTATTTCATTATCATTCTTCTCGTAAAAACCAACCAAACGCCACGTTTTGCCTACGATTTTTATATCATCTTCATTATCGCTGCATCCACCCAAGAAAGGCAGGATGGCTAATAGTATAAATAGAATTTTTGTTTTCATTATTCTTTAATGCCGTTTCTAATTAATAAAGCATCAATAGTTGGTTCTTGTCCGCGGAAACGTTTATATAACTTCATCGGATGTTCTGTACCACCTTTAGATAGTATATTTTCACGGAAAGAAGTCGCGACTTCTTTATTGAAAATTCCTTTTTGCTTGAATAATGAGAAAGCATCAGCATCCAGTACTTCCGCCCACTTATAACTATAATAGCCGGCAGAATAACCTCCGGAGAATATATGTGAGAATCGTACGCTCATAGATTCATTGTCTAATACCGGCAGAAGTTTTGTTTTTGTCATAGCTTGCCGCTCGTATTCAATCACATTTTCCTCAAATGGGGTATTTCTAGTATACCATGCCATATCCAGTAATCCTAAGCTTACCTGACGAAGGCAGGCATATCCGGTATTAAAATTGGATGCGTCAACAATACGTTGAATTAGCTCCTGAGGCAATTGTTCGTTAGTTTGATAATGCTTTGCAAATGTGTTCAAAAAATCTTTTTCAATCGCAAAGTTTTCCATTATTTGCGAAGGCAATTCAACAAAATCCCAGTAAACATTAGTTCCGCTAAGACTTTCATAAGTCGAGTTGGCCATCATCCCATGAAGAGAATGACCAAACTCATGCAGGAAAGTTTCTACTTCACTAAAAGTAAGCAAGGCTGGTTTATTTTCTGTTGGTTTTGTGAAATTCATAACCAAAGAAATGTGTGGACGACTATCTTTACCATTTTCTTTCCATTGTTCTTTAAATTGAGTCATCCATGCTCCTGCACGTTTCCCTGCACGAGGATGAAAATCTGTGTATAAGACAGCCAAGTATTTTCCATCCTTATCAAAGACTTCGTATGCTTCGACATCTGAATGGTATACAGGTATATTTTTGTTTTCTTTGAAAGTGATGCCATATAATTTTGTAGCTAATCCAAATACACCCTCTTTAACTTTACTCAATTCAAAGTAAGGACGCAACATTTCGTCATTGATATTGAATCTCTGGTCTTTTAATTTGTTAGAATAGAATGCCCAATCCCATGGCATTGTCTGAAAAATAGGACCTTGTTCCTGGCTTGCCAGTTCTTGCACATCTTTCAATTCTTTTTCTGCAGTAGGTTTGTAAGCATCAACTAGCTGATTAAGTAGCTTATATACAGCATCACTATTTTCAGCCATGCGTTTTTCAAGAGTATATGCAGCATAATTCTTATAACCTAGTAATTGCGCTATTTCCTGACGAATATTGGCTATTCTTGTCACGTTTGCAAAATTATTGTATTCATTGTCATGAGTACAAAGGGTATTATAAGCTGTATAAAGTTCTTTTCTTAGCTCACGGTTTTCACAATATGTCATGAAAGGAATATAACTAGGAGCATTCAGTGTAAACACCCAACCTTCTTTTCCTTTTTCTTTGGCTGTTAAGGCTGCCGCTTCAAGGGTGCTTTCTGGTAGTCCTGCAAGTTGTGCTTTGTCTGTAATAACTAATTCATAGTTATTTGTTTCTTTCAGAATATTTTGTCCATATTGCAAAGTAAGCTTGCTTAATTCAGCTGTCAAAGCACGATATTTAACTTTTGCTTCACCTTCCAGATTTGCTCCGCTACGTACAAAACTATCATAAGTGTTTTGCAGAAGTTTGCTGTCCTCTTTGTTCAACTTTAATTTATTTATTTGGCTATAAACAGCTTTTATCCTCTCAAATAATTTTTTATTAAGACTGATGTTATTTGAGTGTTCGGATAAGAGTGGCATCATTTTTTCAGCTATTGCCTGAAGATCATCGTCTGTTTCTGCACTGAGCAAATTGCTAAATACACTTTGAACTCTATTAAGTAACACTCCAGATTTCTCTAGTGCTACAATTGTGTTTTTAAAGCTAGGAGCTTCAGGGTTATTAACTATAGCATAAATCTCTGCCATATGTTGTTTCATACCCTCTTCCAAAGCTGGTTCAAAATGTTCTTTTTTAATTTTATCAAAAGGAGCTGTGCCGTGAGGTGTAGTATACTTTTCCAGAAATGGATTCTGAGCTTGAATCATGTTCATAATACAAAATATAGCGAATGTTAATATTACTTTTTTCATCTATTTGGTTATATAATAATAATCAACTACAAAAGTGCTAAAAAAAAATATTACTTTATTAAGAATAGTGGAGTTTTTAACAAAGTATATTACTTTTGTATGATTTTCATTTGAAATAGAGCTAAATAATTGTATAAATAATGAAGGATAGATTTTTCTTGTTGCTAAAAACATATGTGTTTTTCATCTTATTTTTTGTAGTTCAAAAGCCTGTATTTATGTTGTATTATCATGATCTGTATCATGATTGCTCATTATTGGATTATTTCGGAGTTATTTGGCATGGTTTACCACTCGATGCTTCAATTGCCGGCTATTTTACTATACTCCCCGGATTGTTTCTTATAGCTTCTTTATGGCTAAATTCGACTGTGACCAGTATAGTTTTTAAAATTTACTATGGCATTGTTGCTTTCGTTATTGGATGCGTTTTTATATCTGACATTGTTCTTTATAAATATTGGGGCTTCAGACTAGATTCTTCACCTCTTTTTTATTTAAAAACGCCGAAAGATGCTTTTGCAAGTGCCGATCTTATAACAATTATTTTAGCCTTATTTTTTATTATTGCAATTATATCAGCGCTTATTTATTTGTTTAATCTGATTCTTATTAAACCTGAGATTAAAATAAAGAAACCATATTATCGTAGAAAAACAGCATTGGTATTACTTTTAGTAACAGGATTTCTTTTTATTCCCATCCGTGGTGGGTTTTCTGTATCAACAATGAATACCGGATGGGCATATTTTAGTGATAAAATAGAACTAAACCATGCGGCAATAAACCCTTGTTTTAGTTTGATGGAATCTCTTTCCCGTGAACAAGCTTTTGATAAACAATATCGTTTTATGAAGGACGATGAAGCAACTAAAGAACTTGATAAACTCAAAGATGTTACAGCAACTGATAGTATTCCGGCTTTGCTCACAACAAAGAGACCGAATGTAATTATTGTAATTCTTGAAAGTTTTACTTCGAAAATAGTTCAACCTTTAGGCGGTTTACCTGATGTGGCTTCTAATATGAATGCGTTCTGTAAAGAAGGAATATTGTTCACTAATTTCTATGCAAACAGTTTTCGAACAGATCGTGGCCTTGTTTCAATTCTAAGTGGTTATCCAGCTCAGCCTACAACCTCAATAATGAAATATCCTCAACGAAGTCAGTCATTACCTTCTATATCTAAGTCATTGAAGAAAGCTGGTTACTCTACAGAATACTACTATGGTGGAGATGCTAATTTTACTAATATGCGCTCCTATTTATTATCACAAGGGTATGATCGAATTGTATGTGATAAAGATTTTCCTTTAAAAGAAAGACTCTCGAAGTGGGGTGCTCCCGATCAGTATTTGTTTAATCGCGCTTTGTCTGATTTCTTAGGAGTACAAAAGGAACCATTCTTTAAAACGATCCAGACTTCAAGTAGTCATGAACCTTTTGATGTTCCGTCTCATAAGTTTAAAGATCCATTTCTTAATTCGGCTTTTTATACAGATAGTTGTTTGGGGAAATTTATTGATCAATATAAGCAAACTAAATATTGGAAGAATACTGTATTTGTACTTGTACCAGACCATGCAATGCGTTATCCTGCTTCAATTACCAACCATGAGATTGAACGTTTTCAGATACCGCTGATACTTATTGGTGGAGCCGTTAAAAAGCCTGTAAAAATAGACACTTATGCTTCTCAGATTGATATAGCAGCAACAATTCTTTACCAATTGGGATTGCCGCATAAAGATTTTACCTTTAGCAAGAATATACTAAATCCTAAATCTCCTCATTTTGGATACTTTAGTTTTCCAAATGGCTTTGGTATGACTACTTCTCAGAATCAGTTAATATTTGACTGTGAGGCAAATAAAGTTGTTCTTGATCGTGGAAATAGAAAGAATTTAAATCAAAAACCTGCAAAAGCTTATATGCAAAAGTTATATGATGATTTGGCTAAACGATAATAATTAATCAATAATATAAGAGCTATGTTTACTAAAGAAACTTATATAAATAGAAGAGAACAGTTTAAGAAGACTGTTGCTTCTGGAATCTTGTTATTTTTGGGTAACGATGAGTGTGGAATGAATTATGCGGATAATACATACCCGTTTAGACAAGATTCTACTTTTCTATATTTTTTCGGTTTATCTTATGCCGGTCTTTCTGCCATTATTGATATAGATAATGACAAGGAAATTATTTTTGGTGACGAACTGACTATCGATGATATTGTGTGGATGGGCACACAGCCTACTCTGAAAGAGAAGAGTGAAAGAGTAGGAGTTGCATGTACACAACCTTCTAAGAGCATTGAATCTTATTTAAAAGATGCTTTGAATAAAGGACAGCAAATTCATTTTTTACCAACCTATAGAGCAGAACATAAGCTTAAACTAATGGATTGGCTTGGATATATGCCGGCGGCTCAGGAAGCTTCTGTTCCTTTTATTCGTGCAGTGGTAAATCAACGAAATTACAAATCTGTAGAAGAAATAGTTGAGATAGAAAAAGCTTGCAATACTACTGCTGATATGCACATTAAAGCGATGCAAATACTTCGTCCGGGAATGAAGGAAAGTGAAATTGCAGGTGCACTTGCAGATGTAGCTTTGTCTGCTGGTGGGAATCTTTCTTTTCCAACTATTGCTACAATAAACGGGCAAACATTGCATAACCATTATCATGGGAATATTGTAAAACCAGGCGATATGTTACTTTTGGATGCTGGCGCCGAAACTGCAATGGGATATGCGGGGGATATGTCATCTACGATTCCTGTTGATAAGAAATTTTCTAGTCGTCAGAAAGACGTTTACGATATTCAGGTTGCTTCTCATCTTGCAGCTGTTGAGGCTCTCCGTCCAGGTATTCCGTTCAAAGAAGTATATGAATTTTCATCGAAGGTAATTGTTGAAGGAATGAAATCTTTAGGATTAATGAATGGTAATGCTGATGATGCTGTTCGTGAGGGTGCTCATGCTATGTTCTTCCAATGTGGATTGGGACATATGATGGGGCTTGATGTTCATGATATGGAAAATTTAGGAGAAGTTTATGTAGGATATGACGGTGAACCAAAAAGTACTCAGTTCGGACGTAAATCTCTTCGTCTTGGAAGGAAACTGGAACCAGGATTTGTTTTGACTATTGAACCAGGTGTTTATTTTATTCCAGAATTAATGGATTTGTGGAAAGGTGAGAAGAAGTTCACAGAATTTATCAACTATGATAAATTAGAAACGTACAAAGATTTCGGTGGTATCCGTAATGAGGAAGATTATTTAATTACGGAAGATGGAGCCCGTCGATTAGGTAAGAAAATTCCATTAACAACAGATGAAGTAGAAGCATTAAGATAATTTATGGAGAAGAATTCTAAAGCCATACTCTATGGGAGTGTGGCTGTGTTAAGTTGGTCAACAGTTGCTACTGCTTTTAAGATTGGTTTGAAAAGTCTGACCTATTTTGAACTAATTCTAATTGCCAGTTGTACAGCCCTGATTATTTTTACTATGGTACTTATTGTTCAAAAGAAACTGGCTGTTATAAGTTCTTTTAGCAGTAAGAAGTGGTTACGTTTTGCCGGAATTGGATTGTTGAATCCAGTTGCGTATTATCTTGTATTGTTTAAATCCTATTCTTTATTGCCAGCACAAGTAGCTCAACCAATAAACTATACGTGGCCTATTCTTTTATTGATTATGCTAGCAATATTTACGCGCAGACCAATTCCGATACCTAAATATATGGGATTGACTTTTTCATTGTTGGGAGTTGTTTTAATATCATTGGGCGCTGGTAAATCTGATGTTTCTGGAATTTCTGTTTTGGGAATTCTTTTAGCTTTGTTCAGTGCTGTCATGTGGGCAACTTACTGGATGATAAATAATAAAAATAAAGATATAGATAGTACGGTATCTCTTTTTATGGGATTTCTTTTTGGTACCATTTATCTGTTGGTTGCAGCTTTATTTGTAGGTGTTAATATAGAAAATACGACAAGTCTTCTGGCAGGAATATATGTTGGCGCTTTTGAAATTGCTATTCCTTTTATTTGTTTTGGTATGGCTATTCGTATGACTAATAACCCCGCATTGATTAATCAACTTTGTTATTTGTCACCTTTCATGTCTTTATTCTTTATATCTATTGTTTTAGGAGAACAAATTTATCTCTCTACATATATAGGTCTTATATTAATAGTAGGAGGCATTGTTTTTAATCAGTATTTTGCTCATAAAATTACAATGAAGCTTTATAGAACAATAGTGAAATATCGCATAACTCATAGAGCTTATTCCAGCTGATTCTGCAAAAAAATCAAACGAACCATCACTCCGTCACTATTTCTTGTAATGCGCTAAAATACAATATATTGCTCGGTGATGGTAGCGTTTTGATCCATCACCAAACCCTCACTTTTGTGGGCATCCCTCACTCTTTGTCTTGTCCTGAAAAAGGTTGACTAAGTTTATAACTAATCCTGAAAATTGGTTGACGATTATAAGCAAAATGTAGAACCAATCTCTCTTAATCCGTATTTTGGTTTACTTTCTACCCGAAAATCTCTTTCCAATTTGTTTTCACTTACAGTTTCACTCGTCGGGACGGGTGCTCCCGTCCCTTGCCGTTAGGCGCTCCCAGAGCAATGATTTAAATTCAAGTATTCATCCTTTTTCTTATAATAATTTTTCCATTTTTGTTTTATCTCTCCATACTGTAGATGTGCATCCTCAGGAGTTTTCATATCAATACTATAATGGGGTCTTTTAGTATTATAGTCTTCTATGACCTTTATTAGAGCATCTCTTGCTTGCCTGATATCCTTAAACTGCATATGTTCAATCCATTCGGTCTTTAATATTCCGTTGACTCTTTCTGCAATCGCATTTTCCAAAGGGTCTCCATTTTCCGTCATGCTGATTTTTACCTGATACTATTAAGTATGGACACATACTCATTGCAGCAGTACTGTATTCCCCGGTCAGAGTGGTGAACCAGGTGCCATTCCTGTGTCCATTCCGATAGTGCCATTTTTAGAGCTTGTATAGGACCTTCGGCTTCCAATGTAGTTGCCAGATGCCATCCCACAATTTTTCTGGAATAAGCATCCGTTACCAGGGAAAGATAATAGAAACTGTCTTTGGGCCCGTCTATATAGGTAATATCACTTACATACAACTGGTTTGGAGCAGTTGGTTTCCATCCCTTTATCAGATTCTTAAACCTCCGGAAATGGTGTCTGGAATTGGTTGTAACCGCTTTTGTTCTCCTTCTTCTTATCAGATATCCATATTCCCGTAACAAATTAAATAATGCATCCCGTCCTAAGCATCTTTCTCTCATTTTTCCCTTCAGAATATGGTGGAGTTTACGCCCTCCAATACATGACATATCTTTGCGGACATTATCGACCATCTCTAAAGTCAGCGCTTTATTGGCGGCCCTGGAAAATCCTTTGCCAAAGTATTTATAATAAGCTTGCTTACTATACCCAAACAATGAACAAAGCGCCTGAATACTGTAATCAGAGCTTTCTTCGTGAAGCTGATTCACTGTTTGGTGCCAGGTTTTTTTCTGATTTGAATATTAAAGCTATCTTCAGCAATATCAATCATTTTGTCTAAAGCATGTGCCTGTAGCTTGCTATGCCTGAGTTCCTCTTCCTGAATACTTAATTGCCGTTCAAGCTTACGAATTCGTTCTTCTAAAAGATATTCCCGGTCTGTCTTGAGTGCACGTTGAGGAATCCTGCGTTCGGGGTTGTCTTTACTGTTCATTGCAATCTTTGCTTTTCTAACTTTGCCTCCAAAGATACGCAACCATTGCGAAATGCTGCTCTGATCCGTTATACAATATTTTTCTGCTAACTCTCTGCGGCTGAATAGCCCGGTTTTGTATTCCATTACAACAAGCTTCTTCAGACTTACTGTGTAACAACTACGACTTAATTTAGGTTTTCCCGTTTTCATGTTAATTTCAGTTTTGGAGTCAACCTAATTTAGGACGAGACACTTTCATCTTTTAAAAGACGGGTTTTTGCTTTTTAAATGAAGAAATAAAAAAGAAAAACCTCTTCCAAATATTATAAATCTCCTGTACAAAAGATTGAATTGTTTTGTATAAGGATTTATTAATGTATAGCAGTGTTTTTTTAAAAAGCAGGCTGCAAGCTTTATTTTGATAACCGAATGACAATAAAAAGCTCTATTATTAGTCAAACTATAATAAAAACCTGTTTTCATAGCATTTAAGATTCAGTTCGCGCTATGAAAGCAGGTTTTTTTGTATATAATATATGTATAGATACTAAAATATAATAATTATAGCTCAATGATTAGCTTATATTTAAAAATAGTTTTTTTTAAAATAAATATTTATTGTTTATTGTTGATTGATTGTGATTTTTTCTTTCAAATTTAATTATTAACGTAAAAAATAGCATTAAAAATAGATTATTTTAAATAATATAAATAAAAAGTTCTATTATTTATTTGTTATATAATAAAATTATGTATATTTGTGACGTAACAATATAGAAAAAACTATATTCTAACCTAATCTTATTAAAAATACTATGAGAATAATAGGCATAACTTATTTCTTATTTTTTCTCTTCCTATTAACTTCGTGCAAAAGCTTGCCTGAAAATGAAGTTGATGTTCTTGTTATCGGAGGTGGTGCCAGTGGTGTGACTGCCGGAATTCAATCAGCACGTATGGGTGCAAATACTTTGATTATTGAAGAAACTTCTTGGTTAGGTGGTATGCTAACTTCTGCAGGTGTAAGTGCTGTTGATGGAAACTACAATTTGCCCTCAGGTCTTTGGGGAGAATTTAAAAGCAATCTTACTAATTATTATAGTGGAGCAGATTCATTGAAAACAGGATGGGTGAGTAATGTATTATTCGAGCCATCTGTAGGAAATAAAATTCTGAATGAAATGGTCAGCCGGGAGCAAAATCTTAAGGTTTGGAAAGAATCTGCTACTAATAGCGTAAAGAAAGAGGGCGATAAATGGTTCGTTACTATTAGAACTGGAAATAAAACAAAACGGATTGAGGCTAAAGTTCTTATTGATGCAACAGAACTTGGAGATATCGCTAAGTTGTGTGGCGTGAAATATGATATAGGTATGGAAAGCCGCACAGATACTAAAGAATCTATTGCACCAGAGAAAAAAAATAATATAGTGCAGGATATTACATACGTTGCAGTTTTAAAAGATTATGGTAAAGATGTAACCATACCCCGTCCGGAAGGATATGATTCTACAGAATTTGCTTGTGCATGTGCCAGTCCTATATGCATTAAACCAAAAGAACCTAATCGTTTGTGGTCTAAGGATATGATGATAACCTACGGCAAGCTCCCTAATAATAAATATATGATCAATTGGCCTATTGAAGGTAATGATTATTATATTAATCTTGTTGAGATGACTCCGGTTGAACGTGTTGAGGCTTTGAAATACGCTAAAGATTATACGATACGTTTTCTGTATTATTTGCAAAAAGAATTAGGATATAAAACATTAGGATTAGCAGATGATGAATATCCCACAGCCGACAAACTTCCTTTTATCCCTTACCATAGAGAGTCGCGACGGATTCATGGCGAAGTTCGTTTTACACTCAATGATATAACCGAACCTTATAGTCAGCCGGAAAAATTGTATAGAACATGTATTGCTGTGGGTGACTATCCGGTTGATCATCATCATACCCGTTATCATGGATATGAAGAATTACCTAACCTTTATTTTTATCCTATTCCTTCGTATGGATTGCCTTTAGGTACGCTTATTCCTAAAGAGGTGAACAATCTTGTGGTGGCAGAAAAATCTATATCAGTTTCTAATCTGGCAAATGGTACCACTCGTTTGCAACCGGTTGTTTTACAGATTGGTCAGGCTGCCGGAGCATTAGCTGCTCTTTCAGTGAAGAAGCAGAAAGATATTCGTGAGGTTTCTGTCCGAAGCGTGCAGAATGCTATTCTGTCTGCCGGAGGTTTTTTACTTCCTTACTTGGATGTTAAAGTAGATAATCCTCTTTTTAAACCTTATCAGAGAATAGGTTCTACAGGTATTCTCAAAGGAGTTGGAAAGCATGTTGATTGGTCTAATCAAACCTGGTTACGGGCGGACACTTTGCTACTTACTTCAGAATTAGACGGATTAAAGGATGTTTATCCATCTGCTGTTTATGATACAACAAAAAAGACAATGACAGTGAATGAAGCGTTGGTTATGATTAAGCAAATTGCCAATTCTGAAAATATTTCTATAAAAGGTGATATTGTTGATTTGGCTCATGGTATTTATTCAGACTATGGATTAAAAGATTTAAGTCTGAATAAAGAAATAAAACGTGGAGAAATAGCTTTGCTTATTGATCAATTGCTTGATCCTTTCAATAGAAAAGAAGTGGATATACGAGGAAATTACAAGTAACTTTAAACGAATTTATATATTATGGAAAAAGAACGTAGAAATTTTCTGAAGAAAGCTGCACTGGCAGGAGCTTCCGCAATGGTTGTTCCATCTTTGATGAGCTTTAAAGAGGAAGAGAATCTGGGCAATTCAGAAAGGTTAAAGCTTGATACGTCCATTGATAGCAAACTGATTGTACCTAAAAATAACGGACTTAGAATTACCGGAACATTTCTTGATGAAATTTCGCACGATATTCCTCACCAGAATTGGGGAGAAAAAGAATGGGATCTGGATTTTCGCTATATGAAGAGCATGGGTATAGATACTGTTATCTTGATTCGCTCTGGCTACCGCAAGTTCGTGACTTATCCTTCTGAATATTTGCTTAAGAAAAAAGGATGCTATATGCCTTCTGTCGATTTGCTTGATATGTTTCTCAGACTGGCAGATAAATATGGTATGAAGTTCTACTTCGGACTTTACGATTCCGGACGTTACTGGGATACCGGTGATATGTCATGGGAAGTAGAAGATAATAAATATGTTATCGATGAAGTGTGGAAAAAGTATGGTTCTAAATACAAAAGTTTTGGAGGATGGTATATTAGCGGGGAAATCAGTCGCGCTACGAAAGGTGCCATAGGTGCTTTCCATGATATGGGCAAGCAATGCAAAGATGTTTCGGGCGGACTGCCTACATTTATTTCACCATGGATTGATGGAAAGAAAGCCGTGCAGGCAAGCGGATCGGGATTAAGTAAATCGGATGCCGTATCTGTTCAGCAACATGAAAAGGAGTGGAATGAAATATTCGACGGTATCCACGATGTTGTTGATGCTTGTGCTTTTCAAGATGGGCATATTGATTATGATGAACTCGATGCTTTTTTCTCTGTAAATAAGAAACTGGCGGATAAGTACAATATGGAATGTTGGACAAATGCCGAGTCTTTTGATCGTGACATGCCAATTAAATTTTTCCCTATAAAATTTGATAAACTTCGTTTGAAGCTCGAAGCTGCCGAACGTGCCGGATATGATAAAGGCATTACTTTCGAATTTTCTCACTTTATGAGTCCGCAATCGGCATATGCGCAGGCCGGACACCTATATGACCGTTATAAAGAATACTTTGGAATAAAATAGAAACACGATGAAATCTACAGTTAATATTGGTTATGTTATATTTCTGTCGGTTGTAGCCGCTTTAGGAGGATTCCTTTTCGGCTACGATACGGCAGTGATCTCTGGCACTATTGCACAGGTAACCTCTCTTTTCTCTCTCGATTCCATTCAGCAAGGATGGTTCGTAGGTTGTGCATTGGTTGGTTCAATCATTGGTGTTATGTGTGCCGGAGTATTAAGCGATCATTTTGGCAGAAAGAAAACCATGATTCTTTCAGCAATTCTTTTCACAGTATCGGGTGTTGGTTGTGCTATTTCCGCTTCATTCGATCAGTTGGTGCTTTATCGTATAATTGGTGGTGTAGGTATTGGTGTTGTATCAATCATTTCTCCGCTTTATATTTCAGAGGTTTCAGTATCTAAATACAGAGGTCAGCTAGTTTCTCTTTATCAATTGGCCGTAACTGTAGGTTTTCTGGGAGCTTACTTAGTAAATTATTGGTTACTTCAGTATTCGTTGAATGGAGCAGCAAATTTGGGCAATGCAACTTTACTCAAGATTTTCCATACAGAAGCTTGGAGAGGAATGCTTGGAATGGAATCTCTTCCGGCTTTTATATTTTTTATTATTATTTTCTTTATACCCGAGAGTCCGCGTTGGTTGATTCTGAAAAAGAAAGAATCGATAGCTCAGCACATATTACTACGTATTTACGGGAATGATAATGATGTAAATTTCGAACTTAATGCAACCAGACAAGCTGCTCAGTCGGAAACTAAATCTGAATGGAAATTTATTTTAAAACCCGGGATATTCAAAGCTGTGTTAATTGGTGTTGCAATTGCAATTCTTGGACAATTCATGGGAGTAAATGCTGTACTTTATTATGGACCAACAATATTTGAGAGCAGCGGATTATCCAACGGCGACTCTTTGTTCTATCAGGTTTTGGTAGGATTAGTAAATATGCTGACGACTGTTCTTGCAATGATGATTATTGATAGGGTGGGACGTAAGAAACTTGTTTACTACGGCGTGTCTGGCATGATTTTTACCTTGATTCTTATAGCCTTTTATTTCATCAAAGGAGAAGAGTTTGGAATTCCGAATGTATTCCTGCTTGTATGTTTCCTTCTATATATTTTCTGTTGTGCAGTTTCAATTTGTGCAGTAATCTGGGTGTTACTTTCCGAAATGTATCCAATTAAAGTCCGCGGGCTGGCAATGTCTATAGCTGGATTCTCTTTATGGATCGGAACTTATCTTATCGGTCAGCTTACACCCTGGATGCTAGAAAATCTCACTCCGGCCGGAACTTTTATTCTATTTGCCGTGATGTGTGTGCCTTACATGTTAATCATTTGGAGACTTGTCCCGGAAACGACCGGGAAATCCCTGGAAGAGATTGAAAAAATGTGGGATAAGTAAGATCATATTATAAGTTATATTTTTATTTGAGTGTACACTTAAATAAGAAATACTCTACACCTTTTATATTAAAGGACTACACTTAAAATTAAAAAGGAGTAGGTCTAATTTTGAAGATTAACTGAATAATTACCTTAAATATAGAATAAAAGAACCTTAAAAAATAATATTATGGACTTTAAACGTTTGGCAAAACAATACAAAGATGAACTCTTAAACAGTGTTCTTCCTTTTTGGCTTGAGAACTCACAAGATAAAGAGTTTGGAGGTTATTTTACTTGCTTGGAAAGAGATGGCTCTGTCTTTGATACCGATAAGTTTATATGGCTTCAGGGACGTGAAGTCTGGATGTTTTCAATGCTTTATAATAAAGTAGAGAAAAAGCAAGAATGGCTTGATTGTGCTATTCAGGGTGGAGAGTTTTTGAAGAAATACGGTCATGATGGTAATTATAAT
The DNA here is from genome assembly GCF_963677945.1 of uncultured Bacteroides sp. NCBI lineage: Bacteria > Pseudomonadati > Bacteroidota > Bacteroidia > Bacteroidales > Bacteroidaceae > Bacteroides > uncultured Bacteroides sp. Next base: position 1,972,938 of record NZ_OY782578.1, read on the forward strand.
TGGTATTTTTCACTCGACAGAGAAGGAAATCCTTTAATTGAACCATATAATATATTCTCTTATACATTTGCAACAATGGCTTTTGGACAACTAAGTTTGGCCACCGGAAACCAGGAATATGCCGAAATTGCAAAAAAAACATTTCAAATAATACTTTCTAAAGTAGACAATCCCAAAGGTAAATGGAATAAAGTTTATCCCGGCACCCGCGATTTGAAGAATTTTGCTTTACCAATGATTCTTTGCAATCTGGCATTAGAGATAGAGCCATTACTGGATAAAGACTTTTTAAATAATACCATCGAAACATGTATTCACGAAGTGATGGATGTTTTCTACCGTCCGGAGTTAGGAGGTATAATTATAGAAAATGTAACAACAGACGGAAAACTATCCGACACTTTTGATGGAAGATTAGTAAATCCCGGACATTCCATCGAAGCAATGTGGTTTATCATGGACTTAGGGAAGCGCCTTAATCGCCCCGACCTCATCGAAAAAGCAAAAAATACAACCCTTACTATGGTTAACTATGGATGGGATAAAGAGCATGGAGGTATTTTCTACTATAAAGATCGTCTGGGGTATCCAACTCAACAACTTGAATGGGATCAGAAACTATGGTGGGTGCACATTGAATCCATGATTTCTTTACTTAAAGGTTACCAACTTACCGGATCGAAAGAATGTTTGGAGTGGTTTGAAAAGATTCATGATTATGTATGGACACACTTTAAAGATCCCGAATATCCGGAATGGTATGGCTATCTTAACCGCAGGGGAGAAGTTCTCCTTTCTCTTAAAGGTGGAAAATGGAAAGGCTGCTTTCATGTTCCACGCGGACTTTATCAATGCTGGCAGGTATTGGAACAATTAGAATAAGAAATAACTTAATATAAATCTGATAAAAACACAATTCAATCTTAAATCATTATTATGAATCAACGCAGAAATTTCTTGAAAGGAGTATTGGCAGCATCATCTTTACTGGCTGCTCAAAAGCTTTTTGCTTCAGGCAAAATCATTGATTCTGCTCAAAAAGCTTTTGATACAACTACAAAGGATTCTTTTGTTACCCCAAATGCAATGAAGGGTATGCCTATACGTGCTACCTTCCTGGATGAAATAAGCTGGGATATTCCCCACCAAAACTGGGGAGTAAAAGATTGGGATAAAGACTTCCTTGCAATGAAAAAGATAGGAATCAATACAGTTGTGATGATCCGTTCCGGTTTGGCTCGCTGGATTGCGGCTCCTTTTGATTCCATTCTTAAAAGTGAAGACGTTTATTATCCGCCAGTCGATCTTGTTGAGATGTTCCTTACTTTGGCAGATAAGTATGGCATGGCTTTTTATTTTGGGATGTACGATTCCGGTAAATATTGGATCGAAGGTCAGTTCCAGAAAGAAATAGACCTTAATATGAATCTTATAGATGAAGTATGGAAGAAGTATGGTCATCATAAATCTTTCCAGGGATGGTATCTTTCACAGGAAATCAGCCGGCGAACTAAGAATATGTCTAAAATCTACGCTCAGGTAGGTAAGCATGCTAAAGATGTCTCAGGTAATCTTACAACACTTGTTTCACCCTATATCCATGGAGTTAAAACAGATCAGGTAATGAGTGGAGACAAAGCTCTTACTGTTAAACAACATGAAGAAGAATGGGACGAAATTCTGAGTAACGTGAAAGGAGCAGTAGATATTCTTGCTTTTCAGGATGGGCAGGTTGATTACCACGAATTATATGATTATTTGGTAGTCAACAAAAAGTTGGCAGATAAATACAACATGAAATGCTGGACAAATATCGAATCATTTGATAGAGATATGCCTATTCGTTTCCTTCCCATTAAGTGGGAAAAACTTTTGTTAAAACTAGAAGCTGCACGGAAAGCTGGTATGGAGAATGCAATTACATTTGAGTTTTCTCATTTTATGAGCCCAAATTCTACATATCTGCAGGCCGGACACTTGTACGAGCGTTATCGAGAACATTTTCTATTATAAAGAAATAAACTGAATTGAAGAGAAAACTTTATTTACCTTAAAATTTTTTAATATGAAAAGAAAAGTAAAATGGGGAGGGAGGCTGTTTGCTTCTTTCGTATGCTCGTTATTTTTGATGAGTATGCACGCTCAAGTGAGTGTTACCGGTACTGTCTCTGACTCGCAAAATGAACCATTAATTGGAGCTTCTGTTCTTGTAAAAGGAACTTCAAACGGAGCAATCACAGATGTTGATGGGAAATTTTTGTTGAAAGTCCCAAATTCAAATGCAACGTTGGTATTTACTTTCGTAGGCTATGATAAAAAAGAAGTAGCCTTAAATGGAAGAAGAACTTTAAATGTGGTTTTGCAGGAGAATTTAAAGACAATAGATGAGATTGTCGTTGTTGGATATGGAACACAGAAACGTGCAAGTGTAACAGGTGCCGTATCAACCATGTCTGATAAAGAAATGATGAAAGCTCCGGTAATGGGTATCACAAATGTGGTTGGTACTCGTGTGGCTGGTGTTACTATGTTGCAAACTTCCGGACAGCCGGGTAGCGATGCTGCTTCATTGCTGGTTCGCGGACAGAGTGCTACTTACATTGTAGATGGAGTTCAGCGAAGCTTTAACGAAATTGACCCTAACGAAATTGAATCTGTTTCAGTTTTGAAAGATGCAACGTCTGCAGCTGTTTATGGTTTGGATGCATCTGCTGTTGTAATTGTAACTACAAAGAAAGGAAAAGCTGAAAAGATGCGTATTAGCTATAATGGCTCATATGGTGTAAGTCAGAATGCAAATCAAATTGACTGGTTAGATGCTCCTGGTTATGCGTATTGGTACAATCAGGCTCGTATAATGGATGGAGATGAAGCTGTATTTACTTCAACTCAGGTGCAAAAGATGAAAGACGGAGTTGATGGTTGGGGAAATACCAACTGGTACAAAAAGGTATTTGATGTTGGTACCAATATGCATCATAATGTAAGTGCAACGGGTGGTAATGATAAAATTCATTTCTTTACTTCTATTGGCGCTTTTACTCAAAAAGGAAATGTTGATAAATACAACTATGATCGTTTAAACCTTCGTTCTAATGTTGACGCCAAGCTTAGTAATAGTCTAACATTTGAATTGGGCATCTCGGGTCGTGTGGAAATGCGCGACAGACCTCGTTATTCTGCTGATCCTGATGATTGGCATAATATACCTCAACAAGCTGTTCGTGCGTTACCTTATGTTCCAGAGAAAATGACTTATCAGGGAAAAGAATATTATACGGCTACTCCAACTGCATCTTCTCCTGTAAGTCCTATTGCTTCAATCAACGAATCTGGTTATTATAGAAGTAATAATTCGTATATTCAAACTAACTTTTCATTGAAATACGATGCTCCTTGGCTAAAAGGATTAAGCTTTAAGTTTATGGGTGCTTATGACGTCTCTTTCCAATTTATAAAGAGTTTGGCACTTCCATTTAAAACAATGTTAGTGTCTGCACCAAGTTCAACAACAGAAAGTTTGGCTTATGGTCTTTATACAGATAATTCAGGAAATACATCTTTAACAGAATCGGCATCACGTTCAACTAACGTGGTAACTCAATCAAGCGTTAATTTCGATAGAATTTTTGGCAAACATAAAATTAATGCTATTGCTGTAGCAGAAACTCGTAATAGTTTTGGTAATTCTCTTGGTGCTACAGGTTATGGACTTGATTTCGTAAACCTTGATGAACTTAGCAAAATCACAAATAAAACAGGTTCGGGAACCGAGAAAATACCTGTAGTAAGTGGAGGTAGCTCTCAATCTCGTGTTATTGGTTTTGTTGGTCGTGTAAATTATGAATTTAATGACAAATATTTGGCAGAAGTATCAGTTAGACGTGACGGTAGTTATTTGTTTAGCGGAATGAATGGTTCCCGTTGGGTAAATCTTCCTGCTGTTTCTCTTGGTTGGAGAATAAACAATGAAGATTGGTTTAATGCAGATTGGGTTGACAATTTAAAAGTTAGAGGTGGTATTGGTAAAACAGCAACTTCGGCAGTTAGTGCATATCAATATCTTGACCTGATGGGAGTATCTACAAGTCAGGTAGTCCTTGGAGGTGCTAGTCAGAGTATAGTCTATGCTTCAACTTTAGGTAATCCAAATTTGCATTGGGCAAAGTGTTTAACGTATAACTTTGGTACAGATTTTTCTGCCTGGAAAGGATTATTAGGCGTTGAATTTGATGTATTCTACAAATATCAATATGATTTGCTTTCATCTATTGGTGGTTCATATCCTCCTTCAATGGGTGGCTACTATTTTACATATGCTAATAAAAATAAGGTTGATTATCGCGGTTTCGACTTTACTGTTACTCACAATAACCACATTGGCAAATTCAATTATGGCGTAAAATGGATTGGTTCTTATGCAAAACGTAGATGGTTATATGTTGCCAGCGATTCTCAAAATACACCGGACTACTGTAAGTTAACTGGTAAAGAAGTTGGTTCTCAGCTTGGTTTTATTTCAGAAGGATTGTTCCAGTCTCAGGAAGATATTGATAATTCAGCAACAATAGTTGGTGCTCCAGTTCTTCCTGGTTATATCAAGTATAAAGATAGAAATGGTGATGGCAAAATTTCTTATGCTCAGGATATGGGTTATGTAGGTAAGAGTGCATACCCTAAGTTCCAATCTTCATTAAACTTAAATGGTAACTGGAAAGGATTCGATTTTGATATTTTATTCCAGGCAGGACTGGGCCGTACTGTAGCTTTGACAGGTGTTTATTCTTCAACTGGTTCGGTTGGAATTATGGATAATACAGCATTTACAAAACTCTTCTATCATGGTGGTAACTCTCCAGTCTTTTTACCTGAGAATTCATGGACAGCAGAAAATACAAAAGCTGAATTTCCTCGTTTGTCTTTAGTTACTGTTAGTAGTAATAATGCTTATTCATCTACCTTCTGGTATAGATCTGGTGATTATTTACGTCTGAAAACATTCCAGATAGGCTATTCACTTCCTCAAAAACTGATTAAGTCTGTGGGGGCTAATAATCTTAGATTCTATGTTGAAGGTTCAAATATCTGGACGCTTAGTGAACTTACTAAATACAACATCGACCCTGAACAACCAGGTGTAAATAATGGATATTATCCACAGCAAAGAACTTTTTCTTTTGGTGTTAATCTAACATTATAATTTGAAAATGATGAAAAAAATATTCAAAATAACGATTTTGGCTACTATGGTAGCTGGATTCAGTAGCTGTAACGATTGGCTGGATCTGACATCAACAGATAGTTTGTCTAGTAAAACTGTTTGGGAAAATGAATCAAGCGCCGATCTGTATGTGAATGGCTTTTATACCTATTTGAACAAATATGGCCAATTTGGCTCTCTTCAGTTTTCGAGCAGTTTAACTGAAAGTTTAACTGATGCTTTTAAATATGGTTCTTATGCTTTAGGTCATCAAGCCGGACATCCTAATAACTATGTGTTTAATCCAAGCGTAATATCATCAGCTAGTTGTTTTTATGATTGTTGGGATGATGCTTATGAACAAATAAGAAGAATGAATCAGTTCCTGGATTCAATGAAAAAGTATTCAGTATTCTCTGCAGAACAAAATACTGAGTGGGAAGCTCAGACTCGTTTCTTCCGTGCATTTGTTTATTTCCAACTAGCAAAACGTCATGGTGGTGTAATTCTTTATACAAGCCTTGATGAAATGAGTAAGGATAAAGCTCGCAGCTCTGAAGAAGAAACCTGGAATCTGATAGAATCAGATTTAGATTATGCTATAGAGAATCTTCCAGAATCATGGGCTTCTTCTTCAGATAAAGGACGTGTTACTAAATATGCAGCTTTGGCATTGAAATCACGTGCTATGTTATATGCACAACGTTGGCAGGATGCATATGATGCAGCTGATGCAGTAATAAAATCAAATATTTATGGGTTGGTAGATGATTATTCTAAAGCATGTGCTGGAAATAATAAAGAGTCTATTCTGGAATTTGACTATAACGTATCTGGTCCATATCATACTTTCGACCGCGATTATTGTTCGTTAAGTGATGGTTATCTATATGGTGGTAAGGGTACTCCAACACAAGAAATGGTAGAGTGCTATGAAAAAGCTGATGGTACTAAAATGGATTGGACTCCTTATCATTCAGCAACAGCAACTCGTCCTCCTTATGAAGACTTGGAACCTCGCTTTAAGGCTTCAATAATTTATCCTGGATGTACCTGGAAAGGCAATGTGATGCAAAATTCAGTAAATGGTACGTATGGTATGTTCATGGCATATAGAGCACAACCTTATACTTTTGGTTATACTACTACTGGTTACTATTTGAGAAAATTGATGAATGAATCTCATACTGATCTTAATGGAATATATAGTACTCAGTCTTGGGTGGAAATTCGTTATGCAGAGGTTTTGTTAAATAAAGCAGAAGCTGCTTATCGCTTGAATAAGACTAGTGAAGCTCAGGAAGCAATGAATGCAGTTCGTGCTCGTGTTAATCTTCCAGCTAAGTATTCAACAGGTAATGAGTGGTTCAAAGATTACAGAAATGAACGAAAAGTTGAATTAGCATACGAAGGCCAATTATTTTGGGATATGCGCAGATGGAAACTTGCCCATACTGAATATAACAGCTATCGTTGTCATGGCTTTAAAATTACAGGAAGCACTTATGAATACATTGATGTTGACTATCAGGATCGTAAATTCTTAGAGAAGACTTATGTTCTTCCAGTTCCTGATGAAGAGCTACAGAACAATTCACTGATTGTTCAATATGACGAATGGTTATAATTATTAAAAAGATTAACGCGATGAAAAATAAATTTTTATCAATGATTGCTATCGCCACAATGTTATTTGGGTTGAATAGCTGTCGCGACGTAGAGGACTTAACTCCTTCTGTTTCGCGTGAGGGCATTAATGGCATCACAGCATCCTTTGTTAATGATGAGAGTGCTGAAAATTCATTTTCTAGTGAAACAGACTATGAAAATGGAATCATTACTGTCGTTTTTCCTTATAATTATCCTTTGACTTCAGATAATGTTCTTACAATGTCTGATTTGACTAAAATGAGAGTTGATGCAAATTTGGATGATAATGTTACAGTATCACCTGCAATACTATACATGGACTTTACTAAGGAAAACTATATTACAGTGACTGACCAGTCTAAGAATAAGAAAATGTATAAAGTCGTTGCAGAAATTCGTAAGAGTGATAAATGTGCTATTTCAGATTTCGAACTTCCATCTCTTGGCTTAAGTGGCATAATTGATGAAGGAAATAAGGTTATTTCTCTTATTTCTATCGATGCAATTGGTACTACTTTGGCAAGAGTAAATGTATCTCATGGTGCAACAATGAATCCTGATCCAACTAAAGTGGCACAGAATTATGATTCTAATTTCCAAATAACTGTTACGGCTCAAAATGGAACAAATTCAGCGGTTTATACAGTTCAAAAAGCTATTCCAGCTAAAACTGAATTTGGTATGCATGCCGGTAGTGAAAAAGTGCTTTGGGTAAAGAAGTTAAATGCAGATTTAGGAATAAGTGTTCTTAACTTAACTGGTGGTATGGCTGTTACAAAAGACTATGTAGTGCTGAATACCAGAGCTCAAAATAGTATATATCTGGATCGTAAAACAGGTGCTCTTGCTGGTACAGTTAACCTCGGTGATAAAGTCGGTAATTTAATTAACTTCTATAACACCTGCGACGATAACAATAATATTTTGCTATGTAACTTAGCTCCTAATGCTGGTGCATTTAAAGTCTGGAGAATTAAGGGAGTTACAGGTACTCCTGAAGATTATATTGAATGGAATGGTGGTGTTGCAATTGGACGTAAATTATCTATAAGAGGTAGTCTTGATGGTGATGCTATTATTTCAGCACCTATTCTTGCAGCTGGCAATAAGTTTGCACGTTGGCAGGTTAAGGGTGGTGTTCTTCAATCACAAACACCAGAAATAATTACGATTACTGGTATTGGTGGAAGTTGGAATACCAATTGTGATGTTGTTTATTCAGATCCTAAAGTTTTAACTAGTGATTACTTTGTATCATACTATGCAGCTCCATATCAGTTCTCATGGGTTGATGGTATTACTAATACAGTCAAAGCTCGGGCAGCAGTTGTTAGTTCAAACTGGGTTCAGAATGCGGTTGATTATAATGTATTTAATGGCTGTCCTTATGCAGTGTCCAGTTCTATTAATTCATTTAGCTGGGGTAGTGATGATAAAGTTTATCTTTATGATGTAAGTACATCTTCAGGTCTTGACAATACAATATGGAGTGCTCCTATCGGTACATACGGTGGTAAAGATAATGGTGGCGTGAATGCTAATGCTACTGGTGACGTTGCTTTGAAAGTTTCAGATAACGGATACTATATGTATTTGTACTTCGTGTTCACTAATGGATGTGTCGTGTGTGTGCAGTATGACTGTATTGATATGTAATAACAGTTTATTATTAACCAATAAAAATAATCCTGCACCTGCAAAAAGGTGCAGGTATTTTTACTTTATGAAAATATATAAATCTATAAAATACTATTCTACCATGCTGTTGGTAGGATTCTTATTATCAGTAAATGCATCATGTAGTAGTGGTAATAATGATACAGATTACGAATTTCCCGATGGACCAGCGAAAAATAGTGAAAAACCTCGTTTTATATGGATTGATGCTGCTGCAAACTTTAAAGATTTTGCAAATAGCAAAGAGAATATAGCGAGAGATCTTACTTTGGCTAAAAATGCAGGTTTCACTGATATAGTTGTGGATATTCGTCCTACAACAGGAGATATTCTTTATAAATCATCAGTAAGTGGTGTTCAGCAAGTTGAATGGTTGGGAGCATGGGTCGATGGTGTTTATACAAAAGTATATCGTACTGCTACATGGGATTATTTGCAGGCATTTATTGATAAGGGTCATGAATTAGGGCTGAAAGTTCATGCTGGTTTTAATACTATGGCTGGTGGTAATGGCTCGGGATTGGGCAATCAAGGTATTCTTTACAGAGATAATACTAAAAAATCATGGGCAACTTATGAAAACTTGTCTACAGGGATTACTAATACAATGGATAATGGATCTGGTACCAAGTTTTTTAATCCTGCAAATGATGAGGTTCAGGAATTCCTTTGCGGTTTATTGAAAGATCTTGCAAAATATAATTTGGATGGCATTTTTCTTGATAGAGGACGATTTGATGGTATTAAGTCTGATTTTTCAGCTATTACTCGTCAGAAGTTTCAGGCATATCTTGGAGGTGTTACAATTCAAAATTTCCCAAGTGATATTTTGCCAGAAGGTGCAACAATGACCGATGTGACGGCAATGAAGACTTATCCTACTTATTTTACAAAATGGTTGGAATTCAGAACTAAAGTAATGTATGATTTTATGTCGAAAGCACATGATGCAGTTAAGGCAGTTAATTCAAAAATCAAATTTGGTGTATATGTTGGTGGTTGGTATTCTAGCTATTATGAGGTTGGAGTAAATTGGGCAAGTCAAAGCTATAATCCTGCTTTAACATATAAATGGGCTACCGTAAGTTATAAGAATTATGGATATGCAGGTTTGATGGATCAGATGCTAATTGGTGCTTATGCTTCACCTCTTAGAGTTTATGGTTCTACAGAATGGACAATGCAAGGTTTCTGTAAGCTGGCAATGGAGAAAACGAAAGGTAGTTGTCCTATGGTTGCCGGTGGCCCTGATGTTGGTAATTGGGATTCATCCAATTCGGCTAGTCAAGCTGATGAAAACCAAGCAATAGTAAACTCTGTAAAAGCTTGTATGGACCAATGTGATGGTTATTTCTTGTTTGATATGATTCACTTGAAACTTGCTAATCAATGGGATTATGCAAAACAAGGTATCGATCTTGCAATAAAATAAGTATGAGATTTGATAAGAATAACCTAAGATGAGAAATTTTGTTTTAATTTTCTTCCTTATTATTTGTAATGCTATTTATGCAATTGAGACTTTTACAATTGAAGGAAAAGTTCTTTGCAATGGTAAAGGTATTGAGAATGTAGTAGTGACAGATGGTGAAACATTTGCCACTACTAACAATAAAGGAGTATTTTCAATGGTAATAAACTCGGAAAGTAAATTTGTTTATATCTCAACTCCTTCAGGATACAACTCGCAAGTTGAAAATGGCGTAGTGAAATACTATCTTCCTCTTCATGGTTCTGACAGAAACTATAATTTCAATTTGCTTAAGAGTAATACTGATGCTAAACGATATGGGTTAGTTGTAATTTCAGATCCGCAGATATGGGCAGAAAAAGAATTTGCTAAACTTTCCATTTCTATGCAGGATATAAAAGAAACAGTTAATTCATACAATAATGATTGCCCATTTTTTGGTATATGTTGTGGTGATATTGTTTCAAGTAATCATTCATTTTACCCAAAATACAATGAAATAATTGAATCCAGTGGCATCACTTTCCGAAATGTTATGGGGAATCATGATATGACTAATTTTGGCCGTTCCTTTGAAACGTCTTTGAGTAATTATGAATCAATGTATGGCCCTGCTTATTATTCATACAATATTGGAGATATACATTATGTTGTTTTGGATAATAACTTTTTTGTAGGACGTGATTGGTATTACATTGGTTATCTGCCCGAAAAACAAATGAAATGGCTGGAAAAAGATTTGAAATACCTGAAAGATGGTTCTACTGTAATTTTAATGATGCATATTCCATCTACTTGTACTGAAAAAGATCGCAAGGAGTTTCGTTATGAAAATAGTGCATCCACAATGATTAATCATAGAGGATTATATGATATACTAAAACCATATAATGTACACATTTTTTCAGGGCATACTCATACTCCGTTTAATACTCAGATTACTCCGAATTTATACGAACATGTGATGCCTGGATTGTCCGGTGCCTGGTGGCAGGGTCCTTATTGTACAGATGGTGCTCCCAATGGTTATGAAGTGTTTGAAGTTAATGGTAGTGAACTAAAATGGTATTATAAATCTACAGGTTATCCAAAAGAGTATCAGTTGAAAGTTTTTTCAGGTGATGATTATCTCGATTATAAAGGGTATGTTGTTGCTAATGTATGGAATAGTGATACTTCATGGAAAGTTGAATTATATGAAGATGGGAAATGTATACGGGAAATGGAACGCTTTAGTGCTTACGATCCTCGGGTAAAAGAGTTTTATTCTAACACTGAAAAACTGGATCATAAGTGGATTTATCCATCTTTGTCCGATCATTTTTATCGAGCACCTTTATCCGAAGCGGCCAAAAATATAGAAGTGAGAGCTACTGATAGATTTGGAAATGTATTTATTGGAAAATTAGAAAGGAATTAGTGATGTTTTCTATGTATAATAACTATTTCTGATGGGAGGATGTTGCTTTTTATCAGACATAGAATCTTAAATTAGTATGAGAAAGATTTCTTTATTAATAATATTGTTGATGCTCTCTGTTTATGGAGAAGCAAAAGTTAAGCTTATTTCTATATGGGGAGATAACATGGTTTTACAACAAAATGCAGAACTTCAGTTTTGCGGAACAGCAACCCCTGGAAAAAATGTAGTTGTGAAACCGTCCTGGAGCAAGTCTAAATCGTCTGTAATAAGTGATGTTTCAGGTAAGTGGTCGTTGAAATTAAGAACTCCATCTGCAGGTGGTCCATATAAGATTAGCATTTCAGATGGTGAAGAATTATTGCTAAACAACGTTCTGATCGGTGAAGTTTGGTTTTGCTCGGGGCAATCAAATATGGAAATGCCTGTTAAAGGGTTTCGTGGACAGCCTGTTTTTGGCTGTCAACCATATATAGCATCAGCTAATCCACAGCGTCCAATCCGTTTGTTTACTGTAAAGAGAGATTGGAGTACAACTCCTAAAGAGAATGTTGAAGGACACTGGTCTGAAAATACTCCTGAAGATGTGTCTCTTTTCAGTGCTGCTGCTTATTTCTTTGGAGAACAGTTACAGAAGACGTTGGGAATTCCTGTTGGATTGATACATTGTTCCTGGAGTGCATCAAAAATTGAAGCTTGGATGGATAAGGAGACTCTCTCTCAATTTCCAGAAGTAAATCTTTCAGTTTTAAATAATAAAGAATTCAGTTATCCAAATGGCACACCAACATTGTTGCATAATGCAATGGTTAAGCCTCTTGAAGGTTTTCCTGTAAAAGGAGTTATCTGGTATCAAGGTGAAGCAAATAGTAATAATCCTGCTTTGTATAAAAAACTATTTCCAGCTTTAGTTTCTCAATGGAGGACCTTTTTCCGTTCTCCCGACATGCCTTTCTATTATGTGCAGATTGCTCCTTGGCAATCAGGAGGCAAGGATTTACAGGATTGGGCATGGTTCAGACAATGCCAACTAGAGTTGATGAATGAGGTCCCTAATGTGGGGATGGTAACCACAACCGATGCCGGAAGTGAGAAATTCATTCATCCGCCATATAAAATAAAAGTGGGAGAGCGACTGGCTTATTGGGCCTTGGCTAAAACATATGGAATAAAAGGAATTTCGTACAGTGGGCCAATTTATAAGTCTTGCCGTATGAATGGAAAATTATTGGAAATCACATTTGATTATGGTGCAGATGGCATGACGCCCGAAAATGAAGAACTGAAAGGTTTTGAGATTGCTGGGAGTGATGGTAATTTTCTGCCTGCTCATGCCGAAATAATCAATGGCACATCCCGGGTAAAAGTGTGGAATGATTCTGTTTCTGTCCCTACTGAAGTACGTTATTGCTTTCGCAATTATATAGAAGGTAATTTATGTAATAATGTCGGAATACCAACTTCTCCTTTCCGTGCCCAAATAAAGCAGTAAATGTATTAACCTAAATATCATATACAAATGAAAAACATATTTTTATCAATAACAATTCTTTTTGCGGTTTCACTTGCATGCTATGGAGTTAATAAGAAAAATGGGGCAAAAGCGAAACCTGCTTTAATGTGGTTTGATGCTGAGGCTAACTTTGCTCGTTTTAGTAATCCGGATTCTATTGATTTTTATCTGACCAAAATAAAATCTCTAGGATTTACTCATGCCATAGTAGATATTCGGCCAATTACTGGTGAAGTCCTTTATGAAAGTGCTTATGCTCCGCGCATGAAAGAGTGGCAGGGAAGCAAAAGAAGCAATTTTGACTATCTAGGATATTTTATTAGTAAAGCTCATCAGTTAGGTATAGAAGTGCATGCTTCTTTAAATGTTTTTGTTGCCGGACATAATTATTTTGATCGTGGACTAGTTTACTCTGGTCATCCTGAATGGGCATCAATGGTTTATACTCCCGACAAAGGTATCATACCAATCACACAGCAAAAAGAGAAGTATTCAGCAATGGTTAATCCTATAAATGCTGATTTTCAGAAACATATAATTAATATTCTGAAAGAAGTTGTGAGAAAGTATCCAAAACTGGATGGATTAATGCTTGACAGAGTGCGCTATGATGGCCTTAGTGCCGACTTCTCCGATCTATCACGCCAAAAGTTTGAGGCTTACATTGGTGAAAAGATTACAAATTTCCCTACAGATATATTTGAATGGAAAAAGAATCAGGAAGGAAAATATTATCCAGAAAGAGGTAAGTATTTTCTGAAATGGATTGAATGGAGAGTGAAGAATATTTATGACTTTATGGCTCTTGCTCGTAAAGAGGTTAAATCTGTTAATAAGAATATTTCTTTTGGAACTTATACCGGTGCATGGTATCCTTCTTATTACGAGGTTGGCGTAAATTTTGCCAGCAAGAAGTACGATCCGAGTAAAGATTTCGATTGGGCTACACCTTCTTATAAGAATTATGCCTATGGTGATATGATGGACTTGTATGCAACAGGGAACTATTATACGGATATAACTATTGAAGATTATAATAAAAATAAACGTAGTATATGGAATGAAACAGATAGTCAGGCTCAATCTGGAACATGGTACTGCGTTGAAGGTTCTTGTGAAAAACTTAAGAGTATTTTAAAGGGTAACAAGTTTATGGGTGGAATCCTTGTTGATCAGTTTTATTCTAATCCCCCAAAATTTTCCAAAACAATAGAAATGAATTTAAGGGCTTCAGATGGTTTGATGGTTTTTGATATAGTACACATTATTCAAAAGAATTTGTGGAAAGAAGTAGAAAACGGAATGAGAGCCGGAGGAGCTTTGAAATAAATCATAATAATATAGAAAAACTTGAACTGTTTGTTTTATTTGTGTTCATGAAAGAATTCATAACATGATAATTAGACTAATAAACTTTATTTGAATTTAGTTAAATAATTAATCATCTAATAATATGAAAAAAGATTTTTTAATCTGCCTGTTCCTGTTTTTAAGTGTTGGAATGATGGCAACTGAAAAACCTAAATTAATGTGGCTAGATTGCTCTGCCAACTATACCCGTTTTAGTTATCCCGATTCCATTCACTATTATGTAGACAAGTGTTATGATGCAGGAATAACCGATTTAGTACTCGATATTAAAGGTACTTCAGGCATGGTTCTATATCCAAGTAAGGTAGCCAAACAAAAGAAAAGCTGGAAAGGATTCAATCGTCCCGATTTCGATTTTATTAATACTTTCATAAAAGAAGCTCGATATCATAAAATGAAGATATTTGTCTCTTTCAATATTTTCGTTGATGGACATGGCATTTTTAAAAAAGGAGCTATTTATGGCGAACATAAGAAGTGGCAGTCTGTGAATTATATTCCTGGTCAGGGCTTAACTCCTGTAACGGAGATAAAAGATAAAGCTACGATGTTCCTGAATCCGGCTTTGCCTGAAGTGCAGGATTATGAGATTGCCATACTTAAGGAAGTGGTAAGTAACTATGCAGTTGATGGAATAATGTTAGACCGAACCAGATATGATTGTATTAATTCAGATTTTTCTGAAGCTTCAAAGGATATGTTTCAAAAATGCATTGGTAAATCATTGAAAAAGTATCCTGAAGACATTTATGAATGGGTAAAACGGGACGATGGATCATATAAACGTGTAGATGGTAAATACTTTAAGCAGTGGATAGAATGGCGTGCTTCTGTAATTTACAACTTTGTAAAGAATGTACGTGCCGAGATTAAGAAGATTAATCCGGAATGTAAGCTTGCAGCTTACACAGGAGCATGGTATCCATCTTATTTCGAAGTGGGAGTAAATTGGGCAAGCAAAAACTATGATCCAAGTAAAAGCTTTGATTGGGCTACTCCAAATTATAAGAATTATGGTTACGCTGAGCTACTTGATTTTTATACTAATGGAAATTATTATTGGAATGTTACTCTGGATGAGTATAGAAAGTCTAACGGTAAATATAAGACTGAAACAGATAGTGAAATCTCTAAAGGTGAACACTTGTGTGTTGAAGGTGGATGTAAGTATACTCGTCAACTGTTAGGGGAACTGCCATTCTGTGGTGGACTGTATGTGGAAGATTACAAGAAAGACGTTAATCAGTTTGAGAAAGCAGTTAAGATGAATTTGAAAGAATCTGATGGTTTAATGATTTTCGATATTGTGCATATTATAAACCATAATTGGTGGAGCAATCTGAAG
The DNA here is from genome assembly GCF_963677945.1 of uncultured Bacteroides sp. Classification (NCBI taxonomy): domain Bacteria; kingdom Pseudomonadati; phylum Bacteroidota; class Bacteroidia; order Bacteroidales; family Bacteroidaceae; genus Bacteroides; species uncultured Bacteroides sp. The sequence goes on from NZ_OY782578.1 coordinate 1,988,585, forward strand.
AAAGCTATTGCTGAGGCAGATAAATAAGAATTTACGTAATGCGCTATTTTGCATGCAGGAACCATAACCTTAAGTATGTTCCTGTCTGCATTAAATTTAGGAATAATGAAAAAATATATTATTATAGCTTTATTATCTTGTTTTTCGTTGGCTTTAAATGCACAGACAAAATACCATGATGCTGCATCTTTTCCTTTATATGGAAAAATATCCGATAATACAGAAACACGTTATGAAAGGCTACCGGTTTCCATAAAAAATGAATGTCGTCCTCCTGTCTGGAATTTGGGAAAGAACACAGCAGGGCTTGCTGTCCGTTTTCGCACTAACTCAAAAAATATATCTGCAAAATGGACTCTTTTGGGAAACGTTGAAATGTCTCATATGACGGGTGTTGGTGTTCGCGGATTAGATCTTTATTGCTTAAAAGATGGAATATGGCATTTTGTAAATGTAGCTAAGCCTAAAGACAAAGAGAATAAAGTTACTATTATATCGAACATGAAAGGAGAGGAGAGAGAATATATGCTTTATCTTCCTTTGTATGATGGAGTAACCAATCTTGAAATAGGAATCGACTCATTGGCTTCAATTTATCAACCCCAAATTGAGTCTCCAATACATGCAAAACCGGTAATTTATTATGGAACCAGTATATCACAGGGAGGCTGTGCGTCTCGTCCTGGAATGGCTCATACAAATATTCTTTCTCGTATGTTGAATAGAGAATTTATTAACTTGGGTTTTAGCGGAAACGGACAGTTAGATAATGAGATCGCTGAGATTATGACAGGTTGTGATGCTTCTTTGTTTGTTTTAGATTTTATGCCCAATGTAAATGTTAAGCTGATTCAGGAAAAAGCCGAAAAGTTTTTCACAACATTGCGAAGTAAATCTCCTGATGTACCAATCCTTTTCATTGAAAATCCTATTTTTCCTTTTCTTGATTTTGATCTGGTTGCTAAAAAGAATGTGGAGGATAAGAACGAAGCATTAAGATTGTTTTTTAAATCTCTGGTTAAACGAGGAGAGAAGAATATTTATCTTCTTTCTTCCGAAAAGCTTATAGGGCTGGATGGTGAAGCTACAGTAGATGGAATTCACTTTACTGATTTAGGATTCGAACGATATGCTAAGAATCTTTATCCGGTTTTAAAATCAAAAATGAAAAAGTAACGCTATGAATAAAAGAGCTTATGCTTTAGATGCCCTTCGTGGATATGCCATTATTTCAATGGTACTATCGGGTGCTATTGTTTTTGGAATACTTCCAGGTTGGATGTATCATGCCCAGGAACAACCTCCAACACATGTTTTTAATCCAGATCTGCCAGGTATTACATGGGTGGATTTGGTGTTCCCGTTTTTCCTTTTTGCAATGGGTGCAGCTTTCCCTTTTTCTGTTGGAAAAAGAATAGAAAGAGGAGAGAAACAAATTCATTTGGTTTGGGATGCTGTTAAGAGAGGATTGCAACTTACCTTCTTTGCTATTTTTATTCAGCATTTTTATCCATGGTCACTTAGTAATCCGGAAGACATGAAATCTTGGTTATTATCGCTCACTTGTTTCGCCTTGCTGTTCCCCATGTTTATGCGTATTCCTTTGAAAATGCCTGACTGGGCGCACTTAGTAATTAAAATACTGGCATATGTAATAGCATCGGCATTGTTGATTACTACAGACTATGCTGACGGAAAAATATTTAATCTGGCTTATAGTAACATTATTATTCTGGTATTGGCAAATATGTCTGTTTTCGGTACACTGATTTATATCTTTACAGCTAACAAAAGATGGGTGCGCATTGCTATTTTACCATTTATTATGGCTGTTTTTCTTGGAAGTAAAGTTGATGGATCGTGGACACAAGCTTTGTTTAACTTTACTCCTTTTCCATGGATGTACAATTTTATGTTTTTAAAATATCTGTTTATTGTTATTCCTGGTAGTATTGCCGGAGAATATCTGCTTGAATGGATGAACAATAGAAATAGCGGGGAGATAGAATCTCAGAATGTTGATCGTAAAATTCCTATAGTTCTATTGTTTATTACCGTAGGACTCATTGTGCTCAATCTTTGTTGTCTATACAGCAGATTTCTTGTACTTAATCTTATTGTTTCTGTAATTGTAATAGTGATAGGTTATTACTTGCTTAGAAATGCTGACAATTATTATAGTAGACTATGGAAGAACTTATTTATAGCTGGTGCTTACTTGCTGCTTTTGGGACTTTTCTTCGAAGCTTATGAAGGAGGTATCAAAAAAGACCATTCCACCTATAGTTATTATTTTGTAACTTCCGGACTTGCATTTATGGCCTTGCTGGCATTCAATATTATTTGTGACTTTTATGGATACATCCGTGGAACGAGGTTCCTGGTTATGTCTGGCCAGAATCCAATGATTGCTTATGTAACAACGAATCTTTTCACAGTTCCATTATTAAGTATTCTTGGAGTGTATCCTTTATTCTCATATTTTTCGGTTAACCCCTGGTTAGGTTTTCTAAGAGGTGTGATTATTACCACAATAGCAGTTTTAATAACAATGTTTTTTACCCGCATAAAGTGGTTTTGGAGGACTTAAAAATAACTCAAAAATTGTTTTATGTAACTTGAACGACTAATTGAATGCACCGAAGCTTGCATCCATTTTTTCTCAGAATAAGTGCGTAACTGGCATGCAATTGTATTTTGCAGTTGTTATGCACTTATGTTTTCTTGGATATATTCATTAAAGCAGAAGGCAAAAATAAAAAGCATCTAGTAATATTATAAATCTCCTGTACAAAAGAATTAATTCTTTTGTACAAGGGTTTATAAGTGGCTGGTTGTTCACTTAAAACTAACGGAGAAGAATTAAAATACAAAGGGAAGTAATAAAAAAAAGGCAATCATCGCCTGTTTGCGAAGAAAGCCCAATCTATCATGAAAAACTACTCTTTCTAACTATTATGCAGCTGACTGCTTTTTCATAAGCTTGTGCAACTTTGCATTTAAACTTTGGCACATTGCGCCTTTACCTGCGGCTTGGTATCTCTTAATCTGATACTGAAGCGTTGTAATCTCATCGATTCTTTTTTTCATAATTTGCATCTTTTGTGTTTACCACGATTTGATAAACAGTTTGTTTTTTTACTTTTTAATTATGATGCAAAGATACACTATTATCTTTGATATTATGTTGTAAAACATATAAAATAGTATAAAAAGAGCGCTTTTTAACGAATATTCATAAAATAGAATGCGTAGAGGAAGGAGTTTTATGTAGAAATTATTTGCTAGAAATAGATATTATTTTGTGAGAGTTAAGAATATACAAATGGCTTTTGTGCAAAAAAAAAGGCAATCATCGCTCATTTGCGAAGAAAGCCCAATCTATCATGAATTAACTACTCCTTTTTTATTATGCTTCTGCTTGTTGTTTTATCAACTTTTGCAGTCTTGCATTTAAACTTTGACACATTGTACCTTTACCTGCTGCTTGGTATCTTTTAATCTGATACTGAAGCATTGAAATCTCACTAATTTTTTCTTTTTTCATAATTTGCATCTTTTGTGCTTATCACCTTTTGATAAGCGATTGTTTTTATTTTCTTTTTACGCTGCAAAGATACGACCAATTCTTGAATAATATGTTATGTAACATATAAATAGTGTGAAAAAAGCTTTGAATTAACGATTATTTGCAAAATGCAGACTTTTTATATCCTTATCCCTTCTTCCTCTTCTTATATTCTTTAGGTGAAATTCCCATTATTTTGGTAAATATCCGGCTAAAATAATATGCGTCATCATAGCCTATCTTATGGCAAAGCTGATTTATCTTCATATCCGTAAAGTCCAAATACTGGCAGGCTTCCTGAATTCGTAGATTGTTTAAGTAAGCAATAGGAGTAAATCCGGTAGATTTTTGAAATTGAGTGGAAAAATAAGAGGTTGACAGATGTAACTCATGGGCAATATCTTCCACCATTATTTTCTTTTCTATATTTTCCCTCATAAAATGGATAGCGGAATTCGCCAGATCTTTTTCTCTGGTACTATTTTCGCTGAAAGTATCGTCACGAAATATATTAATATACATAAGCGAAGCCATATAATAATGTAGGCACATACTTGCATATTGAAGATGCTCCATACTGTATCCCATTCCAAGAGTAGAATATATTTTCTCGAATAACTGATTGCGATACTCTATTCGGGAATGCTCTCCGGGAATTATATTTTTAGGATAGACTTGTTGTTCTTCCAAACAAAACTGAGCATTGTATCCTTTAAAATGAATCCAGTAAATAGTCCACGGTTCAGTTTCGTCACTTCCGTATGCATGCGGGATGCCAGCCGGAAGAATGAAGAACTGATTTTCATTTATGTTTTTAGTTACTCCATTAATGCTGAACCAACCTTTTCCTTTTACGCAATAAATAAAAATATACTGTGAAATTCCTTCTTTGCGTTCTCGGAAGTGAGATTCTGCATTGGGATAATAACCTATATCTGTAATATACAGTGGAGAAGTAAGCGGATTATGTTCCATTGTATTCACTATTGTTTCTGGCATAACAATAGCCCGCTGTCCTTTGAAGCCATCTTTTAGTTTCATACTTACAAAACTTTAATTATGATATACAAAAGTATTCAAATAGTAGAATAATCCATCTTTTTTTGAAATTATTCTATTTTATGCTTACCTAAGTAGCTGTATATTTGCATTATTAATAAATCTGATACATTATATCAATGGAACACTACAACAAAAGTTTTATTTATTTTATTTGTCTGGTTTCTGCTATGGGAGGATTACTTTTTGGGTATGACTGGGTAGTAATCGGTGGAGCCAAACCTTTTTATGAGGTATATTTTAATATCGTTGATTCTCCTTCAATGCAAGGCTGGGCTATGAGCGTTGCATTGCTTGGATGTTTAATTGGCGCAACTCTTGCAGGTATGATGGCTGATAAGTATGGTCGTAAAAAACTACTTATTGCATCTGCCTTGATATTTCTTGTTTCATCTTATGGTACAGGTGCTGCAATGTCATTTACAGTTTTTCTGATAGCACGCTTTTTCGGAGGAATAGGAATTGGTATTGCATCCAATCTTTCTCCAATGTATATTGCCGAAATTGCTCCTTATCAGGTACGTGGTAAACTGGTTTCACTCAATCAGCTTACTATTGTTCTCGGAATTCTTGGAGCGCAGATTGCCAACTGGCTGATTGCAGATAAAGTTCCTGCCGGTTTTACTACTTCGCAGATTCTTGGCTCATGGAACGGACAGATGGGATGGCGCTGGATGTTCTGGGCAACAGCTTTTCCTGCTGCCGCTTTCTTTTTACTTATGTTTATTATTCCTGAAAGTCCACGATGGTTATCTTTAAAGGGTAGGAGGGAACAAGCTTTGTCTGTCTTTAGAAAGATTGGAGGAGAAGAATATGCCCAAACGGAATTGGCATCGATGGCAGAAACATCTGCTGATGAAGAAAAGGTTACAATAAAACAATTATTCAGACGCCCTTTGAGTAAAGTGGTAATCATAGGAATTGTTATTGCCGTTTTCCAGCAATGGTGTGGAACCAATGTAATCTTTAACTATGCCCAGGAAATATTTCAATCGGCAGGATACAGTCTAAATGATGTTCTCTTTAATATTGTAGTAACCGGCATTGCAAATGTAGTGTTCACTTTTGTAGCTATTCATACCGTAGACAGACTGGGAAGGCGTGCCTTAATGATGATTGGCGCCGGAGGACTGGCAGGTATTTATCTCATTTTGGGAACTTGTTATTTCTTTCAGGTAAGCGGATGGTTTATGGTTGTTCTTGTAGTTATGGCTATTGGCTGTTATGCAATGTCTCTTGGACCAGTAACCTGGGTACTACTTTCTGAAATATTCCCGAATCGTGTTCGTGGAATGGCTATGGCTGCGGCAACTGTTGCCTTATGGATAGGTTGTTTTACGCTTACCTATACTTTCCCTTTGCTAAACTCTGTTCTTGGAAGTAGTGGCACGTTCTGGATTTACTCTCTGATTTGTGCTTCCGGCTTTATCTTTATTTACCGTGTATTACCGGAAACTAAAGGAAAATCTCTTGAAGAACTGGAAAAAGAATTAATCCATAAATAGTAAAGCATAATTGTTTTTTAGAAAGATTTTATTGATAAAATATAGTATAGCTAAAATTATAATCTAATGAAAAAATATATTATTCTATTCAGTTTCATGTTTATTATTCCATGTGCTGTTATGTCAGGAGCATCTCAACCAAAGATAGATCTTCGTGGTGTATGGAAATTTGCGATAGATAATCAGGATAAAGGAGTTATAGAACAATGGTTCAGTAAATCACTTTCCGAAACAGTAACTCTTCCTGGCTCTATGGCTACAAATGGAAAAGGCTTTGATGTAACGCTCTCTACCAAGTGGACGGGACAAATTGTGGATAGTAGTTATTATTACAAACCGGAATATGCGAAATACCGTGTGCCAGGAAATATAAAAGTCCCTTTTTGGTTACAGCCGCTAAAATACTATGTTGGTGCAGCTTGGTATCAAAAAGAAGTGAATATACCCAAAAAGTGGAAAGATAAAGATATTAGATTATTTCTAGAAAGATGCCATTGGGAAAGTCGCTTATGGATAGATGATAAAGAAATTGGTATGCGCAATTCATTAGGTACACCACATTTATACGATTTATCTAAAGAGCTTACTCCTGGAAAACATATTCTTTCAATTTGCATTGATAATCGTGTAAAAGATATTGATCCGGGTATAAATTCTCATAGTATATCAGATCATACTCAAACCAACTGGAATGGTATGATCGGGCAGCTGTATCTGGAAGCACGTCCAAAGATCTCAATTCAAAATATTCAGGTTTTTCCTGATATTCAGCAAAAGAGAATTGTAGCTAAAGTTAGAATTGAGAATTCAACAAAGAAAAGACAAAAAGCTGCTATCACGCTATTGGCAACAGGTGCAACTACTTCTGATAGTAAAGACTTCAATGTAGATATTGCAGCCGGTGTGGATACCTTGTTATTGGAATACCCTATGGGTAATGATGTAAAACTCTGGAGTGAATTTCATCCTAATGTTTACCAGTTAACAGCAACATTAAACATTCCTAAGAAAGATGTGAAAGATAGCTTCCAAACATCTTTTGGTATGCGTGAAATCAGAGCTAATGGTACACAACTAGAAATCAATGAAAAACCTCTTTTCCTGCGTGGAACACTTGAATGTGCTATTTTCCCGAAAACAGGATTTCCTCCTACTCAAATAGATGAATGGTTGCGTATTTTCAGAATATGTCGCAGTCATGGTTTAAATCACGTACGTTTTCATTCATGGTGCCCGCCTCAGGTTGCTTTCGATGCTGCCGATCAACTGGGATTTTATCTTCAGGTGGAATGTTCATCGTGGGCAAACCAGTCTACTACCATTGGAGATGGCAAACCTTTTGATAAATACGTTTATGAAGAGAGTGAACGGATGGTAGAAACCTTTGGCAATCACCCTTCATTCTGCCTGATGCTTTATGGCAACGAACCGGGTGGGAAAAATTACACTCAATTCCTCACTAAATTTGTTATTTACTGGAAAAATAAAGATTCCAGAAGAATTTATACTACAGGAGCTGGCTGGCCAAACGTAGATGAAAATGATTATCAGAGCACTCCAAATCCCCGTATTCAGGCTTGGGGAGAAGAATTAAAGAGTATAATTAATGGAGCTGCACCCGCTTCAGACTATGATTGGAATTCAAAAATAGCATCATTCAAACAACCGGTAGTTAGCCATGAAATAGGTCAGTGGTGTGTTTATCCAAACTTTAAAGAGATAGCTAAGTACGATGGTGTTTTGCGAGCCCGTAATTTTGAAATATTTAGTGAGACTTTAACAGAAAATGGAATGAAACAGCAAGCTGATAGTTTTCTGTTAGCTTCCGGTAAATTACAAGCGTTGTGTTACAAAGCAGATATTGAAGCTGCTCTCCGTACTCGTAGCTTTGGAGGTTTTCAGTTACTCGATTTACATGATTTCCCGGGTCAAGGAACAGCTTTGGTGGGAGTGCTGGATGCTTTCTGGGATGAAAAAGGATATATCTCTCCTAAAGAATATAGCCGCTTTTGTAATTCAACAGTACCGTTGGCTCGTTTGAAAAAGCATATTTATATAAATAGTGATACGCTTTCTACTGGCATTGAAATTGCTCATTATGGTGATGCTCCACTACTGGCTTGCATTCCTACATGGAAGATCAGTGATATATACGGAAAGGTTATATTTTCGGGTAAGCTTCCACAAACAGACATTCCATTAGGTAATTGCATTCCACTTGGAGAAATCTCTGTACCACTATCTTCTGTTCAAAAAGCAGAAAAACTAATTCTGGAAGTTTCAGCAGGTTCTTTCTCCAACAGCTGGGATATTTGGGTTTATCCGGCTCAGAAGGAGAAAATTACCGGAGTTGATAAAATAAAGATAGTATCTACACTTGACCCTGCAACTTGTAACTATCTTGAAAATGGCGGATCAGTACTTTTGTCTCTCAAGAAAGGAACCTTGAAACCGGAGTTTGGAGGAGATGTAAAAATAGGTTTCTCCAGTATTTTTTGGAATACGGCGTGGACACATGGACAGGCTCCTAATACATTAGGCATTTTGTGTAATCCGGAACATCCTGCATTAGCTAATTTCCCCACCGAATATTACAGTAACTGGCAATGGTGGGATGCTATGAGTCATTCTAATGCTATTGAATTGAATAAGCTTTCTCCGGAAATTAAGCCTATTGTTCGTGCAATAGATGATTGGGTTACAAACAGACCTCTAGCCTTACTTTTTGAATTAAAAATAGGAAAAGGAAAGTTATTGATTTCCGGAATTGACTTAAATCAGGATATACAAAACAGACCTGAGGCTTCGCAACTTAAACAAAGTTTACTGCACTATATGGCAGGAAAGCAATTTAACCCAACAGTTTCATTGCATGCTAGTGTAATTCAAAACATGATAACCGAATAATTTCCAAAAAAAGAATAATATGCAAGTAAAAGTTTGGGAAGAGAATATTGTAATCCCTACATACGAGATTGGCAAAGCTGAGAAGAACCCTATATTTCTGGAGAAACGTGTTTATCAGGGGAGTAGCGGCGTTGTTTACCCTTACCCTGTTATTGAAAAAATAGCAGACGAGAAAGTTGATAAAACCTATAATGCAGTCTTCCTTGAAAATGAATATATAAAAATAATGATATTGCCAGAGCTAGGAGGACGTGTACAGATGGCTTATGATAAGATTAAGAAACGCCATTTTATCTACCATAACGAGGTGATAAAACCCGCTTTGGTAGGATTGACCGGTCCCTGGATTTCCGGAGGTATTGAGTTTAACTGGCCGCAGCACCACCGCCCAAGTACTTTCCTTCCGGTAGATTACTGCATTGAAGAGTTTCCTGATGGTAGTGTAACCGTTTGGGTGAGCGAAATGGAACAGATGTTTCATCAAAAAGGAATGGCTGGATTTACTTTAAAGCCGGGAAAGGCTTATCTGGAAATCAAAGGACGCTTATATAACCGCACTCCAATGCCACAAACATTCTTATGGTGGGCTAATCCGGCTGTTGCAGTTAATGACCACTACCAAAGTGTTTTTCCACCCGATGTGAATGCTGTGTTCGACCATGGAAAGAGAGATGTATCTACTTTCCCGATAGCAACCGGAACTTATTATAAAATGGACTACTCGGCAGGTGTCGATATCTCCAATTATAAGAATATTCCTGTGCCAACTTCCTATATGGCTATTAAAAGTCGCTTTAATTTTGTGGGTGGTTATGAAAATGATACTCATGCAGGAGTTCTGCATGTCGCCAATCATCATGTATCTCCGGGAAAGAAACAGTGGACATGGGGAAACGGTGATTTTGGCCAGGCGTGGGATCGTAATCTGACAGATAATAACGGCCCGTACATTGAATTGATGGCGGGTGTATATACCGATAACCAACCTGATTTTTCTTGGCTTCAACCTTATGAAGAGAAAAGCTTTGTGCAATATTTCCTTCCTTACCGTGAACTGGGAGTTGTTAAGAATGCCAGCAAAGACTTACTGCTGAATATCGACGAGGTTGCCGATGAAAATGTTGCCGTTAAACTGTTTGCTACATCACTTCAACCTGTTACAATTAAATTGTCGGGAAAAGAAGGAGTTGTGTTTGCAGAAGAAACAACTTTATCTCCGGAAGAGGTATACGAAAAAACTATTTCCATGAATGGTAATTCGCTGAAAGAACTTCAACTGTCAGTATTTAATAAGCAGGGTAAAGAAGTTCTTAACTGGATGCCTGAAAAAGAGGAAATAAAACCGGTACCGGAATCGGCTAAGCCAGCTCTTTCCCCACAAGATACACCATCAGTGGAGCAACTTTATTTAACCGGACTGCATTTGGAACAGTACAGACATGCCACTTACAATCCAACTGATTATTATAAAGAGGCATTGAAGCGTGAACCTGGAAATGTTCAGAATAATAATGCGCTGGGATTATGGTATTTGCGCCGCGGACGTTTTGCTATTGCGGAAACCTACTTAAAAACAGCTGTTGAAACACAATTGCAACGCAATCCAAATCCTTATGATGGCGAACCATTATATAACTTAGGACTGGCTTTGAAGTATCAGGGACGTTACGAGGAAGCTTACGATTCTTTCTATAAGGCTTGCTGGAATGCTGCCTGGCAAGATGCAGGATATTTTAGTTGTGCACAGATTTCATCTCTGCAAGGTGATTTGGAAGATGCTTTGGAGGTAGTAGAAAGAAGTTTGATTCGTAACTGGCACAACCATCGTGCCCGTCATCTAAAGACAGCTTTACTCCGCCTTGCCGGAAGAAAAGAAGAAGCCTTGAGCTGGATTGAGGATTCTTTGAAAATCGACCGTTTTAATTATGGTTGTCTTTTCGAGAAATTCCTGCTCACAGATGATAAGGAAGTCTTGGCTTTAATGACAAAACTGATGCGTGGTGCTTCGTTTAACTATGATGAAATAGCACTCGATTATGTAGCAGCCGGATTATATGAAGAAGCAATAGCGGTGTGGCAGGAAGCAACTAAGGTAAGCACTACACCGATGACATATTACTATATGGCCTGGGCTCAGTCTTTGGCTAATAGAGAGGAAGCTGTGGATAGTTTCGCAAAAGCAGCCGGCCATGCTCCCGAATTTTGTTTTCCAAACCGACTGGAAGCTATCGTAGCTTTGGAATATGCAAAAACGAATAATCCAGCAGATGCTAAAGCACCTTATTACTTAGGTAATTTGTGGTACGATAAACGTCAGTACGATGAGGCTATTGTTAATTGGGAAAATTCAGAATCACTAGATCCTGCTTTCGCAACGGCATGGCGTAACTTATCGCTTGCTTATTTCAATAAACTAGATAAAGTAGATGAGGCTATTGCTTGTCTGGAAAAAGCTTTTGCTTTGGATACTACCGATGCCAGAATTCTAATGGAGCTAGATCAGCTTTATAAACGACTCAACCGTCCGCATGCTGAGCGTCTGGCATTCCTTGAAAAAAATAATTCGTTAGTGCTTCAACGTGACGACCTTTATCTGGAACAGATTACACTTCTTAATCAGTTGGGACGATATGAGGAAGCAAAGGAAATGCTCGATAAGCATAAGTTCCATCCTTGGGAAGGAGGTGAAGGAAAAGTTTCGGCACAATATCAGATAGCTCGAGTTGAACTGGCTAAACAGGCTTTGAAAAATAACGATAGCCATAAAGCAATTGCATTGCTGGAAGAATGCCTTGAATATCCTCATCACTTGGGAGAAGGCAAACTATACGGTGCTCAGGAAAACGATTTCCACTATTATTTGGGATGTGCTTATGAGGCTTTGGGAGATAATGAAAAGGCTGTCTATTACTGTGAACTGGCAAAAAATGGTATTACGGAACCTGCTGCAGCTATTTATTATAACGACCAGAAACCGGATAAGATATTCTATCAGGGACTTGCTCTCCTGAAACTGAATCGTATTGCTGAAGCAAACAGTCGCTTTCACCGCTTGGTAAGTTACGGAGAAAAACATCTTTTTGATCAGATTAAAATGGACTACTTTGCTGTATCTTTACCCGACTTATTGATTTGGGAAGACGATTTAACTCAACGAAATGTTATTCATTGTAAGTATATGATGGCGTTGGGGCAATTCGGATTGGGTAATAAAGAGAAAGCTCTTGATTTGTTGGATGAAGCAGCATTGCTGGATCCTAATCATCAGGGAATTATGGCCATGAAAAGTAGTATTTATTAAACTGAAGTTATGAAAAAGATACCGGTATTTTTAGCATTATTCATAATAAGCGGATTAAGTTCCGCTTATGCTCAAAAGATATATGAGATAAATACCCCTGCTTCGGAAAAGAATATTTATACGGGACACCTCAAGCTGGGTGGAGCTAATCCTTCCGGAGAAAAGATAGAAGTGAACAGCTTTTATGTTTCCGAGAATGGGAAACCTGTTATTCCTGTAATGGGTGAGTTTCACTATTCACGTTATCCTCACGAACAATGGGAAGAACAGATTCTTAAGATGAAGGCTGGTGGACTGACGGTTATTCCGACTTATATATTCTGGAATATTCACGAAGAAAAGGAGGGAGTTTTTGATTGGAGCGGGGATAAAGATCTTCGTACCTTTTTGCAGTTATGTAAAAAACATGGTATGCAGTCAATTGTTCGTGTTGGTCCGTTCTGTCATGGAGAGATTCGCAACGGCGGATTCCCGGATTGGTTATTTTCAAAACCGCTCGAAGTTCGTTCCAATGATGCTAAATATCTGTACTATGTAGACCGGCTTTACAAAGAAATTGCAAAACAACTGCAAGGATTATACTATAAAGACGGAGGTCCGGTTATCGGTATCCAGATTGAAAACGAACATCAGCATTCCGCAGCGCCATGGGCTATAACATATCCCGGCGCTCCCAAGGATCATACATCGGCCACTTATGATGCTTCCATTACAATGGTGGGAGTAGGAGTGCAGGATAAAAAGATTACTTATGCAGAACTTGGAGATTTGCACATGAAGACTCTGAAAAAAATGGCTGTTGATGCCGGAATGATAACTCCTTTGTATACGGCAACCGGATGGGGAAATGCAGCAGTCATCGGTGATGAAGCAATTCCTGTTATGGCAGCATATACATATCCATTCTGGGCAGAACCGCATATGTCTCCTTTCTGCCTGTTTAAGGATATTCAGAAAAAGCCCGATTACTCTCCGGTTCGTTATGATACGGATAAGTTTCCTTCTTTCAATGCAGAGATGGGAGTCGGCATTCAGATGATATATTCCCGCCGACCGATAGTTACGGCTGAGGCTGCCGAAGCTTTGATGATCCGTACTTTAGGAAGTGGTTCCAACGGAATAGGCTATTACATGTATCACGGTGGTTCAACTCCCAAAATGAAAGATGATATTGGCTTTTTTAGTGACGAACCGATGGGCGTTCCAAAGATATCTTATGATTTTCAGGCTCCAATCGGTGAATTTGGTCTTGTTCGTGATTCTTACAGGAATCTCAGGGTACTTCATCTGTTCCTGAATGATTTCAGCAACTTACTGGCACCAATGGAGACTGTTCTTCCGCAGGATTATGAGAAGATTACTCCCGATAACAGAGAAACATTGCGTTTTGCGGCTCGTATGAAGAATAATTCCGGCTTTATCTTTATGACTAATTTTCAGGATCATGATACTGCCCGCATCGACCAGACAGGTTTGCAGTTTAAGCTGAATCTTAAGAATGAATCAATTATGATTCCTGCCAGCAAAACATTTACGTTGAAAAAGGACGAAAGCGTGATTCTTCCGTTTAACCTCAATATGAATGGTGTATTGCTGAAATATGCAACAGCACAGTTGCTCACAAAAATAGATGATAACGGAAAGTCTCATTATTTCTTCTTTGCACCAAACGGAATAGAACCGGAATTTGTATTTGATAAAGCAACCTTGAAAAGTGGAAAATCCCTAGTTACACCTGTTCCCGGTTATAAGAGTACATTCTCTGTAACAGCAAAAAATGACGAAAAGATACTAATCACTACATTAACCCGTGAGCAGGCATTGCAAACAGCTAAAGTCGACGGACACATTCTGATAACCGATGCCACCGTTTTACCGGAGAAAGGAAAATGTACCTTGCTTAACTTGGGTAAGAATAAGTTCGATTATGTACTTTATCCATCGGCAAAAGGGTGGAAGCAGCAAACTATCGAAGTCCCTGCAGTTAATCCGGTATTCAAGGTTGATAAAGCAGGATCTCGTCGTATGACGGTAACGGTTGAACCTAATAACAACAAACAGGTTCAGGAATACTTCCTGCAAATAAATTACGTGGGAGATGTAGCTATGGCCTTCATTAATAATTCCATGGTTTTAGATCATTTCTATTACGGAGCTCCCTGGACTATCGGTTTAAAACGTTTTGAGAGCAGAATGGCCGAAAAAGGCATGGATTTCTATTTCCGTCCGTTAATGAAAGATGCGCCATACTTAAAGGATTTGCCACAATCGGCACTCAGGGATTGGAATAATAAAAAAAGCGTTCTGTCAATTGATAGTGTTAACGTATTGCCTGAATACCGTACTCAAATAATTTTTTAGATTATGCTTTGAGGAATTCTCAATGATTCTCTCATAAAAAATAGAAATGCAAAATATATCTAGCAGTCTAGCACTTGCCATTTAATACGTTGTGAATGAATTGAATACAGGCGCTAGACTTTTAAAAAGAAGTCTAGCGCTAGTCTAGCAGTCTATCGCCTTGCTGATTTTCTTTGTGTAAAGCCTTGATTCTTTAGGTTTTACATTGTAATTTATAGTATTTGTAGAAATAAAAATTAGTCTCCACCCGGGTGTACAGGATTCCTCCACCCGGGTGGAGACTGTTTTTACACCCGGGTGTACGAGGTGGGTACACCCGGGCGTATGGGAAATGTTTTGTTGTAAATAAATTAAATTAAGTAAGAATACTTTTATATCTTGTTCGTAGTATAAAAATAAATAGTAATATCTCGCAACCTAAGTAAGTTTTATTGGAGTCTACTACTAATTTTATATACATGAATAACTATTAAAAAATATAATTATAAATGCTTATGAAATATGTATGTTATGGCAAAAAACATTCAGTACTTTTTATGTTTTATAAAAATTATGTCTAGATTTGTGATCTTAAAAAAATAGTTAAAAAGAATATACTGTGAACCATCTAAATAGGTGTGCTCATATATTGGGATAGGCGTATAGATGTTGCGAATAGACAAATAGAGAAATAAGGTTATTGTATTTAGACTCTTACAGATAAAAAACAAAATGAATATAGGAAATTTTATCATAATTAGTGGTGGCTTAGGCGATGATATAAAGAAGGCGATAAGACAATGGCTTGCTCTTTATTCAACAGAATTAGTGAATAACATAAAATTTGAATTATTTAAATTAGGACAGGAAAGATTTTTAATTGTTGCTGATAAAAGAATAAATAACGAGTACTTTAATTATTTGATAAATTATCTACGTTATCCGGAAGGAATAGAATACAACATTAGTATTGATGGTTATACAACATTATGTGACAAAGAAATATATCCCCAAAACCTGTTGGATAAAAAAGCTCAAATTTATATATCTGACAACGATAAAGAATACGACAATGTGTTTCTGACAACAGAAGATAATGAAACTTATAAAATAGAATTTAGTGGTAAAGTGTCAAGGCTTAATGAATCCAGAACCTTTAGTATTCCAGATATTGACACCAATTTGCTTCAGAAACCTGAAATAATAGTATTAGACAAAAAGGAAATAGCTGAGCTAGAAAATGAAAAAATGATGAAAAGCGTGAAGAATAGATTTAGAATTATTCTAACGCTAGTTGTTATTGTAGTTGCGATTAATAGTTTTTATCTATTTATATATCAAAGTAGTAATACTGGTTCAATTTATATGGATTTGCTTGGCCTTAAGGCCAATTCCAGCGATAATAGTATTGGTGTTATTACAACTTTGATACTTGTTTTCTTTGTAGGTAATTGGTTTTATTTGGATTATAAAATGCTTAGAATAGACAAGTATTATAGTTATAGTATCATTATTGCTATTTTGCATTTGGCTTACGGTTATTTTATTAGCGAGCACTTACTATACTTACGTGTGTTTCGCTACTATGGCTTTTATTTTCCTATTCTATTTTTAATAATACAGAAGCCTGTGAGATTATTTTTTATTCGAAAATTTAATAGAGAACCTATAGTTGAACATCGTCCTCCTCTTTTGGATGGGTTATATTCGATGACTATTCTTTTTTTGACTTTTGGGATAATATCTATAATTGCGATGTTAACATAAAAAAGGACTACCTAATATATGTTATTCAAATCATCCCAAAACCTCCTCATCGTACACTTTTAATATAAGTTCTTCATAAATAATCCACTTATTAAAATAAAAAGTACACGTTAAGATATAATAGAAAAACTAATATTGCATAGATTTTAAATCAGAGATTATATATAATTAAGCAATGATACTATGCAAAAATCACTAAAACTATTATTACTATTGTGTTGTGCGCCGCTCTTCGTGGTGCATTCTCAAAACAGAATTGAAACGGACTTGTCGGGAAAAGGATGGAAACTTTGGTATGACAAGGATGCTTCGTGGAAGAATGATCAGTTATTTCTTCCTTCAACGGATATAAAATCGATACCTGCTGCTTTGCAATCCGGTGGCTGGAACTCGCTTCAGGGAGCGAAAGATGTAAGTGTTCCTGGTACGGTGGAAGAATATCTGCAGGTTAAACCGGGACCGGAAGGGGATATTCAGGGGGTAAGCTGGTGGTTCCGTACTATCAGCATTCCGGCTGCCGCAAAAGGAGGTAAGTTGCTGCTTCGTTTTGAAGCTGCACGCTATCGTTCGGAGGTTTATATAAATCAACAACTTGCAGGTTATGATTTAACGGGAAATACTCCTTTCGAAGTTGATATTACCAACTTTGCCAAAGCGGGAGAGACTGTGCAATTAGCTTTGCGTGTTACCGATCCGGGCGGTAATTATGACTGGAGAGATGGTGATGTAGTTAACTGGGGAAAATATAAAATACCCGGTAGTCATGCTTTTGGTGGAATTACCGGTCGTGTGAAATTGGTTTCCTGTGCTCCGGTTTATGTGGATGATATTTATGTTCAGAATACTCCTGCCATTACGGAAGTAAATCCGCAAATAAGTGTTGTAAATAGCACAGCCAAAGAGATTGTCAGGAATATTGTAGTTCGGGTTGTTGATAAGAAAAATCCCGATAGTGAAATTGCTCGTCAGGAACTTAAGAAAGTGAAATTGAAACCGGGAGAAAACCTTGTTTCTGCAAAGATATCTGCACCCGATGCAAAGTTATGGGATACGGAAAATCCTAACTTGTATGTCTGCAAGGTTTCTGTAGTAGATGGAAAGAAAAGCATTGATGAGGACAGCAGAGTTTTTGGATTCCGTTGGTTTGAACCTATGGGACAAGGCTCTGATGCCATGTTCCGCCTTAATGGAAAAAGAATTGTGCTCCGTACTGCAATCAGCTGGGGATTCTGGCCTATAAATGGTATTTATCCAACGGAGGAATTGGCTGAGAAGCAGATTCGTATTGCGAAGGCAATGGGACTGAATATGCTGAATTTCCACAGATGCATTGGTGCTCCGGTTGTGCTGGAGAAAGCAGATGAATTGGGATTACTTTACTATGAAGAGCCGGGTAATTATCGTAGCGGGCAAAGTCCTGATAATCCGTTTGGTCATTCGTTGATGCATGAAAAGGTAATGCGGATGGTGAAGCGTGATAGGAGTCATCCAAGTCTGGTAATGTTTAATATGATCAATGAAGCCGGACCGGTTAGCGAAGATATCCTGAAACTAAACATCAGTGATATGCAGGAGGCTCATAAGTTGGATCCTACCCGCACCATTACCCGCACTTCTGCATGGTGCAGGGCAGAAGAAAACGAACAGGCCCGTATTCATCTTCGACCTAATGATTCAACGGTTTACTGGAAAGGTTGGTACGATTTTCATCATGCGGGTGGCCCTCATGTATGGAACCAGAGTCTTTATAAGAGTCCGACTGATTATTACAACTATACAGCAAATAAAAAGGATATTGTTTTCTGGGGAGAAGAGGGAGCTATATCTACTCCTCCGCGCCTGGAAAAGATAAAGAGCGAGCTCGAAGCTTCACCCAATATGGGCTGGGATGGTACTATGTATCTCGATTGGTACAAAACTTTTGATAACTTCCTTACACGGAAGAGCCTTCGTTCAGCATTTCCTACGATTGATGCGTTTACTGTGGCGATGGGAAATATTTCCATTGAGCACCAGGGACGTAAAATAGAGACTATCCGGCTGGATAATTATACAGACGGTTATGCCATTAATGGATGGGAAGCTCAAATTATTGAAAACCATTCAGGAGTAGTAGATTGTTTCCGGAACGTGAAAGGTGATACTGCGCTTATTGCGCGCTACAACCAACCACTTTATGTTGCTGTGAAAGTGCGTAAACAGATTGTTGAAATGAATGACAAAGTTGTGACAGATTTCTATGTTATCAACGAGAAGAATCTGCAAGGACCTCATAAGCTTTCAATTTCCGTTAAAGATCCGGAAGGAAAGGTGATTTTTAGTAAAGACGTTGAAACAGCAATTACCGGAGGTGATGTTTACGGACAGTTGATTGCCGAAGGGATTGAGATTCCTACTTCTACTATAGCTGGAATGCACCGTATTGATGTAGCCCTTTCTGATAATGCCGGCAACAGTAAAGCTTCTGGTAGCGATCAGTTCTTGGCGGTCGACTGGCGTTCAGCCAAGCTCGCTGGTAACGGAGCAGTATGGGAACATAACAATAACTTGAAGAACTTCTTGAATAATGATAAAAAGCTTTCAGTAACGGATTACTTCGATAACGCTAAACGTCTTGATTGGGTAGTGGTATCTCGTCCACCAATGGGAGGCAATCTGAGAGTTGTACCAGCAGATCAGCTTCTTACTCCCGATGGAAAACAGGGAGTTACCGTGTCGTTTTACAGAGACAATAAGTTTCAGGACAAGATATCTGAACGTACAGACCGGGATATTAATTTCAACGTGGCGATGGGAGCTACTCCAGATCCTACAGTAACCAGTACTGAAAGATATAACGCCCGTTGGGAAACACAAATTACACCGACAGTGAGCGGTGCCTATTTTCTTGAATTGCAGACAAGTGGAGCCAGTGAGCTAAGTATTGATGGTGCTACCATTATAGATATAACAAAAAATAGTGGTGGTCGTGATAAGGTTTTGGTGAACTTCACAAAAGGAAAGTCATATAAACTGAGTATAAATCTGGTTCAGGTCAAAAACATAGCCGGATTATGCCGTTTGCAGTGGTCGGCACCGGAAACGAATGCAGCCGATCCGCAGAAGTTAATAGACCGGGTAGCAAAAGACGGCACAACGCTTATTCTGGTTGATAATGCCGACACGTGGATGGACTTGATTACTAAAAATACCCAGGTAGCTTATTCCGGTAAGTTCCAAGTTGGTACAGCCTGGCTTGGTGGTGTTCATTTCCTGAAAAAACATCCGCTATTCAACGGACTGCCTACTAATGACAGTATGAATTGGCCTTATCAGGCGGTTGTGAAAGATGGAGCCGAAAGATATGGACTTGAAATAGAAGGAGAGGAGCTGGTTGCCGGAGCTTACCACTGTTATCCTCTTAAATTGGGAACGGCTGTAGGTGTTATTCCTTGTGGTAAAGGTAAAATCATATTCTCTACGCTGGATATTTGTGGAAATCTGACTTCAAATGATTCATCGGTCAATGTGGCAAGAAAGCTGCTTTGTAATTTTATAGAATATTCTGGTAAGTAATTACAATAAGTATTTGTAAAAACGGGTCTTGCATTAAACTGTGCAAGACCCGTTTTTTATTGGTGTGCAGTGTATGATTAATAACTTGGTGTTGCTAGTCTATTGGTAAAGTTCAGGTTTGAGTAATCACTTAATTGTAGTAACTATTTTGAAAGTATTTTTTCAGCAATATAAAATAGATTGTCGAACTGGCCGGATTCTCCTTGATGACTATCTTTTGGAAAAACTAAATACTCTTTTTTTGTTTTTAAATTATTGTAAGCTGCAAAGCCACAATGTGGAGGACAATCATCGTCGAATAATGAGGTTAGAAAATATACCGGGCATTTAATATCAGGTGCAAATGCTTTTGTATCCATATAATCAAGAACTGATAACATCTGTTGAATATCGCAATTATTATCGGGATAAGTTTTAAACAGGTCTAATTCTTTGTTAACCGTTGTACGAATTTTTGTTTGGTCTCGAATATCGCAAAGCCATGGATCAAAAATAGCACATGCAGCAATATTTGAATTACATAAAGCTGCTGTTGCCAATGCTAGTCCTCCTCCTTGACTTCCTCCGGCTACTCCAATTTTATTTTTGTCAATTTCAGTCTGGTTAATCAAAAAATCTACAGCTCTTACGCAATCCATAAAAATAGAACGATAAATATAATTGTCTTTATTACATATGTTTACTGCCCAAAGCTCCATTTTGTTCCACGGGTTAGATACATCTTTACTTATGCCATGTCCACGAACGCATAATGCCAGTTCTGCACAATTACCTTTTCGGTTAATAAATTTATTTAAGTCTTCAAAGCCATATCCATAGCCTGGAAGATGCAAAATAGTGGGGTGTTTTCCTTCTGTTTTTGGGACAAAATAGTAACCACGAATAGTCAGGTTACCCAAAGAATTCATTTCAATCACATATCCATTCCTAGTTGCCGAACATAGGCTATCCACTTTTCTTATTTTATAATTGGGTTCTATCTCCTTCAACTCATTTAATGCATCTTGCCAATACTTATTGAAACCTGATTCCTTTTGAATTGGACATGAAATCTTTTCGGGTTGAATTCCAAACCATTCTACTGTGCCACAAAATGTTTCTCCTTGACCTATCACAATACATTCATAAAGTCCCGGTTTAAATTTTCTTTTTTTAAATTCAAATATGTATTCTTGATTCCCTTTTTTTAGATCTACAAACTCATTTACCAATGTTTGATGGAAATCGTTATTTATCATTATCTGAATTTTCCTATCTTTTACACTACGTGATTTAATAGTAAATTGTTTATTATCATCTGCTAAATAAATATGGTTGCTTTGTGGTATATCAATCGATAGTTTATCTTCATAACCTGCATTTAAAGGATGTATATAACAAAAATTATGACTAATTCCTCCAGTGTAGGACGGATTTGAAATAAGAATAGTAATCTCATTCTTTCTATTTATTTTCAAAATAGAATCAGGTATTTGTATGAATTCTTTTTTCCCTCTGTTTGACCAGAACGAATTATTTATATTGCGAGTAACTTGTTTTCGATTGATATAAACTGCATGTATATCCCCTTGTAATGAAAACTCCAATTGCAGGGCTGTATCTTTTTCATTTACAAAGAACTCATTTCTTAATACAAGGTTATTATCGATCCAACAAAGTCCTTGTCGTTCCCATGATAACAATAAATTAACCTCTGGCCAATTATTATATTTTAGGGATTCAACTTCCTTAAAATCGCCGACCTTTGTATATTTCCAAATTGGTGATAACAGGTTTTGACCATTACTGAAATTAGTTATTAATATAGTAATCAATATAAATAGCAAATTGCGTTTCATAAGTGCTTAAATTTAAATAGGTTATAAATCATCTGAGTACTAGTTTAATATTCCATTTGTTGAATATGGCTAAATACCCGTCATTAATCTTATCATCTCATTTCCGTATAAGCAAAAGTAGAAATAAAAAGGGGATAGAGTCAGATGAAATCGGACACAAATAAACAAAAAAAGGACTAGTATTTAGATTAATAGTTGCTATTTTGTAACCTCAAACTAGTTATACGTTTTATCTATCCATTGATTAATAGCCAATAATTAATATTGGGATAGAAAGTAACAAATATTAGAAGGGCAAACTAAAGGAATTGACTGGTTAGAATGCAATGTAATTACTTGCAAATGCAATTAGGAATTCGTTTTATTTTTGAGAATCTTATTTGTATGCAGATTTAAACACTTATATTTGTGATGTTGTAATTAACCTTATAAGATATAAATCTGCACTTACTATGAACAGAAAGTTCTTTTTTCTTCTTATTGTCTTTCAGTTATTCTGTTTTCAATCTAATTCTCAAATAAAACCAATAAAGGAATTTGATAATATTAGTCGGGGAGATGAGTGTGTAAACTGCTTCTTTCAGGACTATCGAGGCTTAATTTGGGTGGGCACCAACCGAGGCCTTTTTTCATATAATGGATATTCGTTGGACAAGAATATTCCTCAGGCATCAGGTGATGTTATAAATATGGCTGTTAACTGCTCGCTAAAAGTTGATTCTACTCATTTTTATCTAGGCTGTAATTCCGGCATTCTGCTGTTTGATATTGAAAAATGTAGATATACTTTGTTGCCTGCAACATCATCAAATGATGTCCGTTCAATGGTTTGGTTAGACAAACATACAATATTGGCCGGAACAATGCGGGGATTGATAAGGTATAATACTCTTAATAACACTTCTAAAAGATTTGAAAGAAAAATGCTGCCTTATCTACCTGTTTATTCTATTATTAAAAAAAACAAGGAAAATGTTTATATAAGCAGCTGTAATGGGATATACCAACTGAATGTTACAACGAATAAAATGACATTTATTTCTCTTCCGGAAGCTGGTAAAAAGAAAAGGTTGATATTTTCTCTAGCTGAAGATATACACAATAATTGTATATGGATAGGCACAGAGGGAGAATTGTTTAAATACAACTTAAACACAAAATCTATTGAGTTGATACCTTTCTTCTCAAATAACTCCATAAAATCAATCTCCACCGATTATTCAGGACACTTATGGATGGGTACAGACAATGGTCTGTATATTTATAATCCTAAGAATAAAACTAATGAATACTTTGTACATACTATAAAGAATAACAAGTCTTTAATTAATAATATTATTTGGGCTGTATTCGAGGATAGAGAAAAAAATATGTGGCTTGGGACCGATTGTGGAATCTCTCTATACAGAACAAATACTAGTCTTAAGATTCATCGCTGGGACGAGATTACTGGCTCTGATGAAGGTAACAGGCTGACTTGTATTTTTAGGGATTCTCATAAAAACTATTGGTTGGGTGGAACTAATGGAATTGCATGCTATAATCCTGATAAACAAAAAAGTGTATGGTATAAAATGAGAGGTGGCAATAACTACATTTCTCATAACCGGATCAGATCTATTTATGAAGATAGAAATAAAGATATATGGGTAGCTACAGATGGTGGTGTAAATCATTACAATAACCAAACGGAACGTTTCAATCATTATAGTATCATGGATAAATCTGCAGCCCGGAATGCAAATTGGGCGTATGGTATATTTGATGATAGTAAGAACAAACTCTGGATTGGAACCTATCTAGGTGGGTTGTTTATGGTTGATAAGCAAAAGCTGATAAGCAGTGGCGGTGATACATATTTGGCAGACAGAAATTATTATATGAATGGATGCAAAAATGGCTTGTTAGGTAATGATGTTTTAATTAATTTGAAAGATAAAAAAGAAAATCCCGTTTTGATTATTGGTAACAAAGGGATAAACAGAATCAATGTGATGAAAAATTCTGTTGAACGAATTCCCTATACGCCAAAGAGTTCGGTTGTTTGTGCTATATTTGATAAGGCCGGCTTCTTATGGCTTGGAATGAAAGGCTCTATTGACCGACTAAACGTAGAGACTGGAAAAGTTCAATCGATAGATACCAAACTCTTACAGAATATGAATATATCTTCAATGACTGAAGAAAATAATCATATTTGGGTTACAGCTTCCGAAGGTGTTTTCCTTATTAATAAAACAGACTTTACCGTAAAGCACGTAAATTTAGGTGAACAACTCTATTTTTCTGGCTTTTATGATGCTTTTACAAAAAAAATGCTGTTGGGAGGCATAGACCATTATATAGAATTCTCTCCTGATAAAATATTAAAGGAAACTAACGGGCACATTCATGCAATTCTCACTTCTGTATATGTAAACGATGAACGTATCAATACTGGTCAGACCTATGATGGTAATGTGATTCTGAAAAACAGTATAGGATATACAAAGGATATAATACTCAATAATAATCAAAACAATCTGGTTTTTGAATTCTCTGATTTATTATACGGCAAAGCTGTAAAATCACGCTATGTTTATAAACTTGATGGGAGTGATAAAGAATGGCGCAATCTTGATGCCTCACCCTACAAAATATCTTATTCAAATCTCTCGCCCGGTGATTATACTCTTTATATCCAGAAAAACAATGATAATGGAGCCAACGAAACAGTTTTAACTTTAAGTATTGTTATTCTCCATCCATGGTATAGTACTATTCTTGCTAAGATTGTCTATTTTAGTATTATAGTGTGGCTTTTTATGTGGGCTTTGAATTATTATCGTGTTAGAAACAGATTAAAAATAGAACGGATTCAAAGAGAGAAAACGCTAGAACTATCTAACATGAAAATGGATTTCCTCACAAATATATCTCATGAATTAAAAACTCCTTTGAGCCTAATTCTGAGTCCCGTTAGTAAATTACTGGACGACACAAAGAATCCACAAGTAAGAAATCATCTTCAGATGATTCATAAGAATGTGATACGGTTAAATAATCTTGTTCATCAGATGATTGATTTTCGCGATATTGATCCTTCACAATCGGATGTTGTTCTTTCAAACCTGGAAATTGTTGAATTTATTAAAAGTATCCTTGAAGTACATCGTGAAGCTTTTGATTCCAAACACATTGCATTGGCTTTTGAAACAAATGTTTCTGATTTATATATAGATACCGATATTCAGAAAATGGAATCAGTTATCAATAATCTGATTTCTAATGCCTACAAATTCTCAAAAGAAAATGGAACTGTAAAAGTTGAATTGTCAATCAGTGAGGATGATAATCTGGCTAAGAAACTTCATATCAGTGTTATTGATAACGGATGTGGTATACCTGAACGAGATTTGCCTTATATTTTCAATAGATTTTATCAGTCTAAAGAGAATCTGAATATGAATAGTGAGGGTTCCGGTATAGGACTTTCCATCGTCAAGAATTATATTGAACTTCTTCATGGGCATATTAAAATATTATCTGTTGAAAGAGAAGGTACTACTGTTATAATTGAATTGCCAATTATAAACAGTGATTTAAATATTCAAAAAGAAGATACCCGGAAGAGCATTATACAAGATGAAATTCAAAAGTATAAAATACTCATTGTTGAGGATAATATTGAAATAGCACGATTTATTTCCGAAAATCTGATAAATAGTGTTTGTATGATTGCTCATAATGGTAAAATGGGAATAGAAATGGCTATAAAGAATCAACCGGATATAATTATTGCAGATGTGATGATGCCTATAATGGATGGCCTTGAAATGAGTCGTTTGTTAAAACATAATATAGTAACTGCAACTATTCCTATAATTATGCTGACAGCAAAAGACGATAAAAGAACAGAAACACAGGCCTTTAATTCAGGTGTTGAGGCTTTTATCTCAAAACCATTTGATATAAAGCAACTGACCACCCGTATTGAACAATTAATTAATAGCAAAAAGCTATTGATAAATAAGCTTCGTCAGGCTACTGTCTTGGAAGATAAGCCTGTTGATATTCAGTCGCAAGATGAGAAGTTTATTTTGAATATAACTCAGATAATTGAAGACAGACTTGCAGAGCCCGACCTTAATGTGCAATATCTCGCAGATAGCACCGGGATAAGTGCAAAGCAAGTGTATCGGAAAATTAAATTGCTTACCGGACATACGGCAGTAGACTATATTAAGTTCATTCGTCTGAAAAAAGCTGCAATACTTTTAGGACAGAAGAAGTTCACTATAGCAGAAGTTATGTATATGGTAGGGTTCTCTAATCATTCTTATTTTTCGAAGTGCTTCTCTGAAAAATATGGGAAAACGCCCAAAGAATTCATGGAATCAACTGATTCTTAGTACTGTTGTCTGATTTTTATTCATATTCATCCGATTTGTTTCTATAATGTCTGATTTCTTTCTATCCAGGTCTGATATAATCTAACCTTAAAAATAGAAGGATATTACATTTGCACAGAAACTTTAAAATCGGTAAAAGTATGAAAAAACACAATCTTGGACGCAGAGATTCCTATTATGAAATGAATCTGCTGAAAGTACCCAAATTCTTCTTTAAAGGGTTAATTACAGCTTTATTATTTTTTTGTATAACAACAGCTTTTGCTCAACAGAAGTCAGTTGTTGCAGGTACTGTTGTTGATGAAGGAAGCAATCCTATTATTGGTGCATCAGTAACTGTTTCGGGGCAAAAAGTCGGTACGGTAACCGATATAAACGGAAAGTTCTCTATTAATGTAGAGCCAAACAAAACTCTTGAAGTAACATTTATTGGTTTTGTATCACAAAAAGTTCCGGTAAAAGGTCAGAAAACAATCAATATTGTTTTGCGAGAGGACAATCAGGTGCTTAACGAAGTAATTGTAACTGGTTATGGTGCTGTTTCAAAGAAAAACCTTACAACTTCTATTGTTAAAGTAAAAGCAGATGATGTTCCTAAGGCTGCCAATAGTAACATGTCTCAAATGTTGATGGGACGTGCTGCTGGTTTGCAGGCAACAGTTTCCAGTGCTCAACCGGGTGGAGGTATTGACATTACCATTCGTGGTGGAGGTGCACCTATTTATGTAGTTGATGGTGTTGTAATGCCTGGTTCTTCTTTGGAAGCGAATTCAGGAGGTAGTACAACTGTTATTCCATCGAATGTAAACCGTTCTGGCTTGGCTGGCTTGAATCCTGATGACATTGAGTCTATTGAAGTACTGAAAGATGCATCAGCTTCTATTTATGGTATTGGTGCCGCCAATGGTGTAGTTTTAATTACTACCAAAAAAGGTAAGGAAGGCAAAATGAGAGTTACCTATGATGGAAGTTTGTCATCTGTATCTAATTATAAATATATCCAATCTTTGGATGCTAAGGACTACATGAGTTATGTCAATGTATTCAAAAAGGAACAGTATTTATATAATAATGGTCAGGGTGTGTATGGTAGTACTGCTTATGATGGTGGTAGTTCTGAAGTGTTTACAGCTTCGGATATAGCTTCTGCACAAACAACAAACTGGCGTAATATGATACTTCGTAACGGAAGCATATCTAATCATAATGTTACAGTTCAGGGAGGATCGAACGCTTTGCAATATTATTTATCTGGAAATTACTTCAACCAGGTAGGCACGGTAGAGAACTCAGCCATGGAGCGTTTTACTTTACGAAGTAATATAGCTTCTCAGCTTACAAGTTTCCTAAAATTAACGGCAGCTATCAACTTTAATAAAAACCGGAATAATAATGGTACGGTAGGTGGTTCATCTAATGGCCGTGGTGGACAGGCTTCCGGATCTTTAGCTGCAGCGCTTTCTTATCCTACAAATATGTCGATAAAAGATGCAGATGGGAAATATACTACATTCCTTACTATTCCTAATCCTGTTGGAATGCTTGATATTGATGATGTCTCCGTTTCGGAAGGTTATAATATGAATTTCACAATGGATTTTGATATTATAAAGAATATGCTGGCGGCAAAAGTTCTGTATGGTTATAACCGTGAAACTTCTGATCGTAGTGTTTACATTCCATCAAACGTTTATTATGACCAGGTATTTCAGTCACGCGGTAGTTTGCAGAAAAATGTTCGTGATAACAGTACTATGGAGGCCACTATTTCCTTTAATAAGAGTTTCCTGGATAAGTTTACATTTGATGCAGTTGTAGGAATGGGACGTTATTTTAATAATTATAACGGTCTGGGTGTTTCTTACACTGATATTAATGACGTTATTCAGAATTATAATATCTCTGCAGCTACAGGTAGTGTTGCACAGTCATCTTATAAAGCAGCAGATGAAAAACGTTCTCAGTTTGGTCGTTTTAGTCTGGATATTCTTGACCGCTATGTTATAGCTGGTAGCCTTCGTCGCGACGGAACCGATAAGTTCTTTAAAGATAAGAAATATGCATGGTTCCCATCTGTTTCTTTAGCATGGAAGATTTTTAACGAGAAGTTCATGAAGAACATTGAGTGGGTAAACTTGCTTAAATTAAGAGCTTCTTATGGTGTAACGGGTAATGACAATCTGGGAACCACATTGTATGGATCTTATGGAGCTTTTGGTCATTATGTAGAGTTTGATCAGAATAGTACCAAGTATATACCATTTGTTTTGAACAGTCAGGATTACCCAAATGTAACATGGGAGAAAACAGTAATGAAAAATGTTGGTCTTGATTTCTCAATTTTTAAAGATCGTATTAGCGGCAGTTTTGATTATTTCTGGAATGATGTAACAGATATGCTGGGCACTGCAAATTCTAACGGACTATCTATGTTTGGAACATATCCAATTAATGGAGGACACATCCGTCGTTATGGATGGGATGCTACGATTAATACAAAGAATATAATAACAAAGAATTTCCGTTGGAACAGTATGCTTACATTGTCTCACTACAATGCTATCTGGAAAGAGAGAATGCCTAACTATGATTATGCAGAATATCAGGTACGTAAAGATGAACCGGTCAATGCACTCTATTTTTATCGCACCGATGGTCTTGTAAATGCAACAATGAGCAATTGCCCCGATTATCAGCCGGATGGATATAAGAAACCGGGTTGTCCTATTATCAAAGATTTGAATGGTGATGGTGCAATTACTATTGGCGATGTTGATATGGTAAATGTAGTGCCTGATATTTACCTTGGTTTTGGAAATACATTCTACTACAAGAACTGGGATTTGAACGTCTTTGTATACTCACAACTTGGTTTGAAGAAATATAATTATATATATTCATGGTGTAACGGAACTCAGTTAGCTAACCAAACCTTGAACCAAAGCACTTATATAAAAGATGCATGGACTTCTGATAATCAGAATGGTAACCTTCCTGGTATTGCATATTATTTATCTTCAGTATCTCTGCCTGGTGGCTGTGGTACAGATGTGGGATATCAGAATTCTTCATTCCTTAGAGTTCGTAATATAACCTTAGGTTATACTTTCAACGAAAAAAGTCTGGGAGCATTGAGCAAGTATTTTAATACAGTACGTATTTATGCAGATGCTCAGAATCCATTAACAATAACAAACTTCAAAGGTTTTGATCCTGAAGTTTATACAGGAAACAATTATAAAGCTGGAAAAGCAGAGTATCCACAGATCCGTACTTTCTCAATGGGTGTAAAAGTTTCCTTCTAATCAATTAAAGACACAAATAATATGAAAAAGATAATATTTGCTTTACTGGCATCAGGAGCTTTGCTCTTCTCCGGTTGTGAAAATGACTTTGATGCAAAAATCTATGGTTCTCTGTCAACGACTAACTATCCTTCATCCAAAGCCGACTATGAAAATTATATGATGGATTGTTATATCCCATTCTGTATTAACTGGGGATATACTTTCTCTTCCTGGCAGGAAGGATTTTATGTGGCAGAAGGTGGTACTATCCGTATGTTCGATTCTACTTCCGATTTATGTGCTCCCTGGACAATCTCAACATGGGGTGGTGATTTTCAGCGTATGACGCAGGGAAAGTTTGACGATCTTAAATATGCAGGTCGTGCTACAGGCGGTACTCCTTCTCATTTCGAAAAAGTACGTGATGTAACCCGTATGACAAAAGTGATTGCTACACTTCAAAATGCCCCATCCAGTGTTTTAAGTGATGAAAAGAAAAACGAATTTATTGGTGAGGCTCGTTTATGTCGGGGTATGGTTATGTATTACCTGCTTCATTTTTATGGACCAGTACCGGTGATATTGGATGATAATTATATAGGCGATGCAGATGCAGAGGCCAACTTAGTTCGTCCTTCATTGGATGATATGACTAAGTATATCACTGATGATCTTGAATATGCAGCAGAGAATTGCTCCGAAACACAGTCGGAAAAAGGACGCTATACTGCAGATTATGCTCGCTTTTGTCTGATGCGTCATTATCTGAATGAAGGTGCTCACATGGCCGGTTATTATCAAAAGGCTTATGATATGTTCAGTAAGTTCACCGGAAGTTATTCGTTATATAATAATGGAACCAACCCTTATGTCGATCAGTTTAAAATTGCCAACAAGTTCAATAGCGAGGTGATTATGGCTGTTTCTTGTAATAGCAATGCTACAGGTAACGGAAATGAAGGAAACTTTAATCCTCTTTCCTGGTATGTTGTTCCAGGTAATGCAACCAAATATGACGGCAATGGCAAAGCTACTCCATTTGTTTATCAAGGAGGGGGCTGGGGACAGTGCTTCAATATTGATCCACAATTTTATGCAACATTTGAATCCGGAGACTTAAGAGCACAAACAATCCTGACTTCTTATTACAGTAACAATTATGGTTTGGTAAAATCTTCCGATATTGGTGATAAATGGAATGGCTATATTATCAATAAATATCCTATTGAAACAGCAACTTCATTCCAGGGAACAGATTTCCCTTTGGCTCGTTGGGCAGATGTTCTTTTAATGTATGCCGAAGCTGATGTTCGTTTGAAAAACGCAGTTTCTTCTTCAGCAATCAGTTGTGTAAATCAGGTTCGTAATCGTGCTGGATTATCAAATCTTACTACCGACAAAACATCTTCACCAAGTGCATTCCTTGATGCTCTGCTTACAGAACGTGGACATGAACTGATGTATGAAGGTGGACGAAAAGTAGATTTGATTCGTTTCAACAAGTATAATACAATAATGACAGCTTATGGACGTATGCCGTCTAGTCAGTATTTCCCGTTACCGAACTATGCTGTTGAACAGGCAGAAAAATCAGGATTTACTTTAACACAGTATTTCACTCGTACTGATTATGATGGATCTGCTAAATAAATAGACTTGGAAAATGATTAATAAGGTAGTTATTTCAAATAGCTGAGATAACTACCTTAATTAACTCTTATAAGTAAATTCAATATTAAAATAATTATGAAAAGGCTCCTTACTATATTGTTTGTTCTCTTTTTAATAAGCATTCAATCGGAAACTGTTATAGCTCAAAATCTATTCAATAAAGGGTGGAAATTCTTTCGCTGTGATTCACTTACTTCATCTGTAAAAGAACAGTTTTTTTCAAATGCGTTTGATGATACTGCATGGGAATCAGTAACTATTCCTCATACTCCCCGTATTGAGCCGTTAGTTGTGAACAATCAGTGGCAGGGAGATTGTCTGTATCGTAAAACATTTCAGTTGCCTGAAAACGATCGGGGAAAAATGCTGTTTATAAAGTTTGATGCTGCAATGAATGCCGCAGAAGTATGGATAAATGGAATAAAGGCTGGGAGTCATTTAGGAGGATATTTACCATTTAGTATAGATATAACCTCTAAAGTTCATTTCGGTGCATTAAACACAATTGCTGTAAAGCTTGACAATAGAGACAATGCTGTAACAGGTCCGAAGCCATTAAAACTTCTCGATTTTAATACCTATGGAGGTATCTACAGGAATGTGAGTCTGATAGTAAAATCTCCAGTCTATATTACTGATGCAAATTATGAAAATGAAACAGCCGGAGGAGGAGTTTTCTTTCACGCATCAGATATTTCATCTGCTAATGCCACAATACACACAAAAACACACGTCAGAAATCAATCCGGGAAAAATGTAAAAGTAAAGGTTTACTATTCACTATATAATAATAAAAATACTAAAGTTGCCACTTTTCAATCTGCACAGAAAACTATTCCGTCAGGAGAAAGTAATTATTATGAATCCGACGCTAAAATAATGTCACCAGCACTCTGGTCGCCCGATTCTCCATCGCTATATACACTACATGTAACCGTTTTGGCAGATAATAAGAAAGTTGACGAAGAACAAATAAAAGTTGGAATACGGGATATTAAGATAACTAACGAAGGTTGCTGGATTAATGGTAAGAAAACATTTCTTAGGGGAGTCAATCGACATCAGGAGTATCCTTATATAGGATATGCACTTTCTGATAATGCCCAGTACAGAGATGCTTATATCATTAAACAAAGTGGCTTCGACTATGTTCGTTGTTCGCATTATCCACCTTCACCGGCTTTTCTTAAGGCTTGCGACGAACTGGGAATATTGGTTCTTGATGCAGTACTTGGATGGCAGTATTTTGGTGATGAGGCTTTTGCGCAACATGTGCTGAATTCTTCACGCCAATTAATTCGAAGAGATCGCAATCATCCTTGCGTTCTGGCATGGGAACTTTCCATCAATGAATCTCCAATGCCTGAAACTTTTATGAAGCAGGCACACCAGATTGTCAGTGAAGAATATCCCTATGGAAAACCTTATTCTGCAGGGTGGATAAATAAAATATATGATATTTATATTCAAGCTCGCCAACACCGTCATGGTGAGGATAAAACAAGACCTCTTATTGTATCTGAATATGGAGATTGGGAGTACTATGCACAGAATGCCGGATTTAATCAGGATAGCTGGGCTGATTTAAAGAGTGAAGAAAGAAATAGTCGCCAGCCTCGTGATGCCGGAGAAATAAGATTGTTGCAACAAGCAAGAAATGTACAGGAAGCACATAACGACAATCTTTCCACGCATGCCTTTGCCGATGGTTACTGGGCTATGTTTGATTATAACAGAGGATATAGTAATGACCTGGAATATTCTGGTGCAATGGATATTTTCAGACTTCCTAAGTATGCATCATACTTTTTCCAAAGTCAGTGTTCAGCGCAGGGAGAAGGATGTTTCTCAAAACCAATGATTTTTATTGCTTCAGGATGGACGCTGGGTGTATCAAAAAACGTGAGAGTATTTAGTAATTGCGATGAAGTGGAGTTATATGTAGATGGTAAATTGCTTGAAAAGCGCAAACCAGACACAGATTTATTGTCCTCAAACCTGAAGCATCCACCATTTACCTTTAACGTAAGTTGTTTAAAAGCTGGCAAACTGGAAGCTGTTGGTTATATTAAAAATAAAAGATCTGTCAGCCAGATTGTTGAAACAGCAGGGAAAGCAGATCATTTAGCTCTTTCATGCAATATTGCAGGGCGTAAGCCACAGGTTGGTTGCAATGACGTGATATTTATTTATGCAAGTTTACAAGATAAGCAGGGTTTCACTGTTACTAATACAAAAATACCTGTTAGTTTTGTAGTGGAAGGTGATGCTCAAATTATCGGAAATAATCAACCTGTAACAGAAGCTGGCATTGCACCTATTCTGCTTCGTTTAGGTAATAAGAAGGAAAGTCTAAAGATAAAAGCATTTTCTGATAAGTTGCAATCTGCAGAATTATTGATAAAACCAGAATAACCTATTTAATTAAGTGCTATGAAAATAAAGAATCTGTTCATTGTTTTATTATTGAGTAGCATCAACATATACGCTCAAAAGAGTTTGTACTATGTAGATGGAAGTGGAGTTTTGCGTGAACGTTCCGGCAATAAGGAAGTAGCTTTTGCCGGAGTGAATTACACTTTGCCTTTTGCACATGCTTACCGTATGCACAAACAATTGGGTGTTGACTTAAAAGCTGCTATTGATAAAGATGTATATCATTTTGCCAGATTAGGCTTCAATGCCTTCAGATTGCATGTGTGGGATGTGGAGATAT
Organism: uncultured Bacteroides sp.; assembly: GCF_963677945.1. Taxonomy (NCBI): domain Bacteria; kingdom Pseudomonadati; phylum Bacteroidota; class Bacteroidia; order Bacteroidales; family Bacteroidaceae; genus Bacteroides; species uncultured Bacteroides sp. Next base: position 2,022,490 of record NZ_OY782578.1, read on the forward strand.
CCGATGCCGATGGAAATCTTCTGGATAATGAACATCTCAACCTGTTTGATTATTTACTTAGTAAGCTAAAGGAAAGAAAGATCAAAATAGTGCTTACTCCTATAGCATATTGGGGCAATGGATATCCGGAAATGGATGAGAAGTTACCCGGATTTTCTTCAAAAGGCGATAAATGTGATATGACTCGCAATGAAACAGCGATAAAGGCTCAGGAACGCTATTTGCATCAGTTTATGAACCATGTGAATCCTTATACAGGAAAGGCTATAAAAGCCGATCCGGATATTGTGGGAATTGAAATCAATAATGAACCTTGTCACGCTACCAGTCAGAAAGAGGCAAAAGCTTATGTAAACAGGATGACAAATGCTATTCGCGGTACGGGATGTGATAAACCTGTATTCTACAACATTACCCAAAACACTGACCATACACAAGCTATTCTTGATTCAAAAATTGATGGATGCACTTTCCAGTGGTATCCCACCGGACTGGTGTCAGGACATACACGTCAGGGTAACTTTCTTCCTGCAGTAGATCGCTATACAATACCTTTTGATAAGAACAAGAGCTTTAAAAATAAGTGCCGTATTATTTACGAGTTCGATGCAGCTGATGTTGCAGCACCCTATATATATCCGGCTATTGCAAGATCGTTTCGTAGTGCAGGTTTTCAGTGGGTTACCCAGTTTGCTTATGATCCTCTTGAAATGGCATGGGCAAATACAGAGTATCAGACTCACTACATGAATCTTGCCTATGCTCCGCAAAAAGCTATTAGCTATAAAATTGCGGCTGAGGCTGTTCGGAGTATACCACGATTTGCATCTTTCGGAAGTTATCCGATCGATACTATTTTCGGAGATTTCAGGGTGAGCTATAAAGAAAGTTTGAGTGAACTAAACTCTTCCGATAAGTTTTTCTATTCAAATAATACCAAAGCTATTCCGAAGGATATCAGTTCATTGAAAGAAGTTGCAGGATGTGGAACATCATCCGTTGTTTCTTATCAGGGAACAGGAGCTTACTTTCTCGATAAATTGTCCGATGGAGTATGGCGATTGGAAGTAATGCCTGATAATATCTGGACATCCGATCCTTTTGCCAAGACATCCATGAAAAAGGATGTTTCCACAATTCACTGGAGAGAGTGGCCAATTACTATTTTTCTTCCCGATTTGGGTGATACTTTTTCTTTCACAGCCATTAACGACGGCAATTCACGTAAGGGAAATGCACAACAATCCACAATCACCACCTATCCTGGAGTTTATTTACTCAAAAGACAAGGAGTATCCGATAGTAAATGGACAGCAGAATCAACCTATAAGCAAATTAGCCTGAAAGAATTTGTAGCACCGGCGGAGAGAGTCAAATCGTTTACTGTACTTCATAAATCGGCAATTGCTATTGACGAAAATAGTGCTTATAAAATAGATGCAACTGTTGTTGGTCCTACTATCCCCGATTCGGTTATGTTATATGTGCATCACAAAGGTGAGGGGTGGTGGCGCAATCATCCTTTGAGAATGAATAATTCCTGTGGATATGGATATGAAGCTGTTGTTCCTGCAAAAAGGATAGGGGAGGGAACATTAGCCTATGTGATTACCGTTTATAAAGAATCAAAAAGTTACAGCTTTCCGGCTAATTGTGAGGGTAATCCTTCTGATTGGGATTACAATGCAGCAAACGAATGGACTACATTAATACAGAAACCTGATAAGTTTATAACTCTTTTCGATGCAAAAGAAGATTTCAATGCGTTGGAGACATATTATATAGATGGTAAGCAATATCAGAAAAAGGAAGTGGTAGGGGAGTTTCCCAGCGAACATCTCATCAGCATAAAGATTGATGAACCATCGGCCGAAGGCAATTTGTTGCTTCGCCAATATGTGAAAGATAAAATAGACGGCAGACGTCATAAGTTGGCAGACTGTAAATATCTGGCTATTCAGCTAAATAATACTGAAAGAGTAGACTCGTTAAAGTTTGGTCTGATTTCAGATAAGGGACTAACTTACAGAACAACCGTCAATGTATCTGGTGGCAAGCAAGTATTACGCATACCGGTTACACAGCTTTCATTAGGCGAAACCATGATTCAGCCCGAAGGATATCCTTCATTTCTTCCCGATACTTTTCAACCCCAAAGCAACATACCTTTAAATATTCAGAATATTGAATTCTTTGAAATAATGACAGGTAAACACATTATGAAGAAAGATTTTAATATACAGCTAATGGGTGTTTGGTTTGAATAACAAGTAGATAGATTGTCCGTCGAACAGATTTTAAGTGTACATTTTATCTGTTCGACGGTTTTTTTTATATCTTAGTCAGAACAACTTTATTCCTTTTCGGCAACTAAAAGAAAGACAGGATATTCACGCAATATATCAGCTCTTCCTTTTTTCATCACAAAGCATTCCTCTGAAGTGATATTTGTAAATCCGACTTTTTCCATCTTTTCTTTAAGTTGGTTCACATCAAAACCATTGTGCCCCGTAAATCCTTCTCCATGGAAAGAACCATCCTCTGAATATAAATCAGCTATAACCAGATATCCTCCGGGATTAAGCATTTTGTAGAATCGGTTAATTATTAATTCTGTATCAACCACGTGATGCAATGCCATTTGTGTGAATATGCAGTCAAAAGAATCATTGCTTAACTCTTCCTGTTCGAGATTAAAAAGAATTGGTTTCAGATTTGTGGAATGATACGCAGTAATCTTCTCCTGAATAACCTTTATCATTTCTGTAGAGTTATCCATCAGTGTAATTTCTGCAAAAGTATCAGATAACATAAAGCTTAGAATTCCTGTTCCGGCTCCAAATTCCAACGCTTTCATAGTAGACTTGAATGAAATTTTTGCAATCATTCTTTCCGCTATTGCTTTTGAACGTTCCCAATGAATGGCCTCTTTATCCCATTCACGCGCTCTATTATCAAATTCATTTATTTTCATATTCTGTTTGTTTGCAAGTGATGACTATTTTTAAAGATTGTAATGTTAAGAAATAATTCATTAAGTGCATCTTCCTTTTACAGTTTTTACCTGATATAAGCTTTTAATTATTCAATTAAAAGCTTATATTTCCTTTATAAATAAATGTCATATTTTTATTTGACGCGCTCATAAATCGAGATTTTTATGTAAGTTTGCCAATAACTAAAAAAAGAAAAGTGAATGTATCAGATAATACTAGAAAAGGACGATTATTTAAGATTTATGCTTTTTACGGCTTCGAAATCCAAGCGAATGAAAAATAAAAGGATTCGGAGTTGGATACTGACTACATTGGTCTTTTTAGGTCTTGGACTATTATTCTTTCAAAAAGAAGACAAGTTTCTGGCTTATTACTTTTTCATATCTGGAGCAATTTGCCTCTTCTTTTATCCTCTTTATTATCGGTGGAGGTATAAGATATTTTATGAGAAATTTATTCAGCAAAACTACAAAAATAGGATTGGGGCTATAAGTGAAATTGGATTCGATGATGGATTTATAATCTCAAAAGACAAGTCTGGAGAAGAGAAAGTCAGGCTAACCGAGGTTGAATTCATCTATGAAATAAAGGATAATCTGTTTATAAGAATGAAGAATGGTGAAACAATGGCTATTCCTTCTAAGATGACTGATTACACAGAATTCAAGAATGATCTGAGCAAACTAATCAGCAATCTGGGTATTGCGTGGGAGGTGGAGCTGGATTGGAAATGGAAGTAAATTATTAAGTAACTGCTCATAAAGAAAATACATTATATTGTTATATAAACGAAGGCTTCTTGCTCACAAACAAGGGGCCTTCATTTAATATAAATTTATTCTTTTACTTCAAATATTCCTCTGTTAGCGCTACCCAATAGGCAGCACCAATAGGCAGAATATCTTGATTGAAAACGTATTGCGGATGGTGAACCATAAAAGTGTCTCCATTACCAAGCATACAGTAAGTGCCTTGTTTCTTTTCGAGCATAAAAGCAAAATCTTCGCTGCCCATATAAGGATGAACGGGGTATACCACCTGGTCGTTGCCAAATGTTTTCCGAGCTACGTCGGCAGCCCATTGAGTATTTTCCGGGGTGTTTACCAACACGGTTCCGGGTATTCCTTCACGGATTTCGTATTTACAGTTAAAGGCTTCGGCTTGTGCTTTAGTTATAGAACGAATTTTATTCAGCACCATTTCACGCAGTTTCGGTTCCATATTGCGGATGCTTAATCGCAAGATCGCAGTTTGTGGTACTACATTCCCAGCATCTCCAGCAAGAAAAGCACCAACAGTTACTACCGAGTTTTGCCAGGGAGATACATTGCGGGATACTATGGTTTGCAATGCCATTACTAATGACGAACCACACACTATCGGGTCTATACTTAGTTCGGGCATGGATCCGTGACTGCCTTTACCGGTAAGTTCAATTTCCCAATTGTCTACAGCTGCCATTGTTTCGTTTTCACGAAAGTGGAATTTTCCAAATGGCAAGCCCGGCATATTGTGCATTCCATATACGGCATCTACAGGAAAGCGTTCAAATAATCCGTCGGCAATCATAGCCGGACTGCCTTCCATCGTTTCTTCTGCAGGTTGAAAGATAAGGCGAACCGTTCCGTTGAAATTCTTTGTTTCCGATAAGTATTTAGCGGCTCCAAGCAACATAGTGCTGTGTCCGTCGTGTCCGCAAAGGTGTGATTTTCCTTCAATTTTGCTTTTATAGGGTAGGGTATTTACTTCCTGAATGGGCAGAGCGTCGAAGTCGGCACGTAGTCCAATGGAGTTTTTACCAGTGCCAACAGTCATCGAGGCTACGATTCCTGTTTTACCAACCCCTTCTTCCACATCATATCCCCACGATTTTAGTTTCCCGGCAAGATATTTTGCCGCTTCTGTTTCTTGAAGAGCCAATTCGGGGTATTGATGGAGATGGTCCATCCACTCCTTCATTTCGGAGTGAAGAGCTTTTACGCCTTCAATAATTTTACTGTTCATATTCTTATGTTTTAGTACGCTTAGGGAAATCTCTTCGAAGCTTAATTAATTGCGAATATATTATTAAAATTGAAACAATCGCTTTTTGGGGCATAGTATTCATAAAAAAGGCAGAGGAATTATCTCCCTCTGCCTCTTGTTTAGATTTTGTGTTAGTGTTAGTATTTAAAAGCTCCGGCTTTAACGTAAACTTTATAATCCTTAATCATTCCCGGACAACCTTTCTCTGCTCGTGGGAGGTATCTGAAACCAGTAACGACTGCATCCTTTCCAAGATCTATCACAACCTGATGAGGATAAGCTGCATTGTCTACCGCGCTCCAGAATGTAGATTCCTGAAGGTCGAATATCTTGTCGGCTGTGCGGTTACCGCTTCTGGTCTCTTCACTATCTGCATAAAGGATTTTCCAGTTTTCACGGGATAGTGGCTGACCATCGGCTCCCAATACGTGCAGCTCTGCAACAGAAGCTATATTGCTGCCATCGAAGGAGGATAGTCCTTCCAGACAGAAATAGCGTCCTTGTACTTGCTTATCGAATTTCACTTCCTGCCAACCGTTACGGAAGGTAAATGTACCTTGTGCTGCTGCTGTTTCGTTCTGAAGTTCTAACTTCTGCCCATTCTTACGATGTGTTTCAGGAGCTTTTTCACGAAGCATATCCAGGATTGGCTTTTTCAAACCTTTCACTATGGCTTGCTGAGGACCTTTCAGGTCGAGAACAATAATCTCGTTCTCACCTTTCTTCAGCCAGCAGCCGGGCATGTAAAGTGTTTGCTGTGGACCGATTTCCCAGATTCTGCCCATGGCATGTCCGTTTACCCAAACCATACCTTTACCCCAGGTCTGCATATCAAGGAACGTATCTCCTGTTTCTTTCAGATTGAACGTTGCACGGTAATAAGCAGGCATAGTCTGTTTGCCCTTTGCAGTATATTTCTTGTTCTGAACAAATTTATAATCAACCGGGAAGTTGTAGACTGTCCAGTTTTTCAGATTAACGGCATTGCCATTTAAAAGTAGCTCTACATTTTCGGTAATACCTTTACGGTCGTGGATAGACTTGTCGAAGTTTACACGTCCCATGGCTTCTACCAGGATATCCAGTCTGGCACCCGCTTTCAAGCCAGGAAGCGTTACGCTGTTCTCACCGTGACGGCGATCCAAGCGACCAATCAATTTACCATTCACAAAAACCTGTGCCCAGTCGTGCATTTCCGTAATCAACAATGTAGTTCCAGCTTTTACCTGAGGCAAAGTAGTGCGGTACAGAATAGATCCCCATCCCTGGTTGAACTGTTCCATTGGTTTGATATCCACACTCTTCTTAGGAGCAGGAAGGTTTGCGAACAAAGGAGCAGCTGCTTCGAACTTGATTGCCGAAATCTCAATAACCGGATAAGCTGCAGGTACATCGGCAAGTTTTTCTCCCGGAGCAACATATTTGGAAAGAAGCTCGCGCAACTGCCAGAACTTGGGTGTTGTCCATCCGGCTTCACTGATTGGAGCATCGTAATCATAAGAACTACACATAGCAGAGTATGCCGGATTGTTGGCACCTCCCCAATGACCGAAGGTGGTTCCTCCGTGAGTCATGTACAGACTGAAAGATATATTCTGGTCAAGCATATCCTTTAAGCCGGCAACCATAGTTGCACCATCGCGGGTTTCGTGCTTGCGTCCCCAGTGGTCGAACCATCCCGACCAGAACTCACTGCACATCAGTGGAGATTCCGGACGAAGGCTTTTTAGCTTCTTAAACTGGTTTTCAATGTTGGCACCGGTACCAAAGTTAACAGTCCACAACAAATCGTCCAATGCATTATTGGTAAAGTTAGAACTCCAGTCGCACTGGAACAAAGGAACCTCCGTAAAGCCCGATTCACGAACGATATCTCTGATTGCACTTACATAAGGCTTGTCTGTGCCATAAGAACCATATTCGTTTTCTACCTGAACCATGATGATGTTACCACCGCGAGTAATTTGCAGATCAGCCAGTTGCTTACCAATTTCCTTCATAAACTTACGCACACGTTCCATGTAATAAGTATCGAGCGTACGAAGTTTTACGTCCTTCTTAAGCAACCACCAGGGTAGTCCCCCCATTTCCCACTCAGCACATACATACGGACCGGGACGAACAATAACATACATGCCATGTTTTTGTGCTAAGCGGCAGAAACGGGCAATATCTTTGTTGCCTGTAAAATCAAACTCATCGGGATTCTGTTCGTGCAGATTCCAGAACACATACAGACAAAGGGTGTTCATTCCAAGTGATTTACACATTTCAATACGTTGTTCCCAATAGGCATCGGGAATACGCGGATAGTGTATCTCTGCTGCTTTAATAACAAAAGGCTTGTCGTTCAGCAGGAATGTATTCTTGCCTGCTTTGAATGTTCCTCCCGATTGAGATTGTACATTAGCTGCACAGGATATTAAAAGAATTACGGTGAGTATAAAAGATGTTATTCTATTCATCGCATATATTATTTAAAATCATAAACAACTGTTACAACAGATTTTGGCTGAATAGAGCTGTTACTAGAGCTTAATTCTTTTTCTGATAAATCAGATGAAGCATTAGTTGTGTATTGTTTCACACTTGAAGCCTTCTTTGATAATCCGTTCAACGAAAGATCTACTCCAATTATTTTAGTAGTAAGATTAGTGTATACTACTACCAATTTATCTTTTTGAGGTGAAAGGTAAGCAGAACCAAAGAATGAATTTGAGGCATTCTGTACTGTTAAGTTCACTCGCTGGTAACCAGGACGAATAAATAAACTGTAATTACCTAAAGTCCATAAAGTCTTTGTTGCCTCATGAGTACCGCTTTTTTCAATATCACCATACACTCCATCGGCAGGAGTAGTCTTTATTAATAAGAATCTGTTTTTATGTCCCCAACGTTCCACATCCATGGAAGTCCAGTATGACCATGAAGATACATTTGCTGTAGCTAAATCGTGATGAATAACTTTAGCCATGCAGAGAGCAATGTCCATATAAGAAGCATTATCGTGTCCCGGATAATCTTCATAGTTATCACTCATCATACTCCATTCTGTTTGATAAACCTTCAGGTTTTTAGATTTAGCAGCTGTTGCCACCTGACTGCGAACATCATACATAGTAGCCCAGTTTGTATCAGTCCAATAGCTATGACCTGCAATAATAGGTGCTACATGAGTTAAATTTCCTACATAATTTACAGAACCTTCATTAAAGAAATTCTGTATAACGTCGCTACGCCCTGCATCAGTCTTTACTTTGTACAGATATTCCCAATCACCGGCTTCGGCCAATAAAATTTTTGTGTTTAGGTTCTTATCAGTAAGTGCTTTGTCCAACTCACCGGCCAGACGTTTAATTTCACTGTTTTGCCATCCGCTTCCTTCTTGTGAAGGAGAAGCCCAATTGTATTGAGGTTCATTTACCGGACTGATAAAATCAAAGTTGATACCTTTTTGTTCTTTAAAGTAGGAGAGGGCATTTGCCATGTATTTGGCAAAATCGTCATAACAATCATCCTTTAAATTAGCAAAAGCTCCTTTTGCAGAATATCCTTTACCATTTACAGTATAGTTCACTGGCGGAGTATTGCTGAACATAACAAAAGATTCGCATCCCAAACTCTTTGCTTTTTCTAAAAAGTATTGCTGTCCCTGATGATGGCTCCAGTCGAGCGTTCCATCTTGTTGCAGGAAGCATTCTGCTCTGCGAGATTTATCTGTAATGTCACTACTGCTACCTTGTTCTGCTGTTCCGCCACCTAGATTAAAGCGCCACATAGACAGACCAATTCCTTGCGGAGCCCCGTTTTTTATCTCCTTTGAAAAAAGAAGATTTGCAATTTCCTCCTTCTCGTCATTATTCCAATATTTTCCAATATAATTAGGAACCCAGCAATCAGAGGCTGCAAAACCATCTATTGTTTGATAAGTAACAGTGGCATCAATAGTCACATTTTTTGTTATATCTACATTAACATCTTCTTTCGGAGGTGAATCAACACCACTGTCTCCACATGAAGCTAATGAGAACATACCTATTAAAAGTAATATATTCATTTTCATATTATTTCGTTAGTTTAAAAAGGCTCCTTTCTCCAGAGAAAGGAGCCTTTTTGTGAAAAAAACAATCTTTGTCTACCCTTATTATTAATTAATAACCCGGATTTTGTTCAATAGTTCCTTCAGACATAGTTACTTCTGAAATCGGAATTGGGAAAAGCAAGTCGCGCTTTTCATCGAAATAATAACCTTTATTGCTATTTTCTTTCTGGTTAGCCCATTCAAACGGATCGGCAGTAGCCTGATTTGTATTAGCTTTTACAAAAGAACCGTTTGGTCCCATAATGCTGCATACCAAAGGTTTGTTATCATCACCTTTCCAACGACGGATATCATAAAGACGTTCACCTTCCAGTGCCAGTTCTAAACGGCGTTCAGTGCGAATAGCATCACGAAGTTTAGTTCCGGTAAGAGCCAGATCAGACAATTGTACACGATTACGCACTTTGTTCAGATAAATAAGTGCTTCACTATCTTTTCCAAGTGCATTTTCTACTTCGGCATACATCAATAAGATATCAGCATAACGAAGCAAACGATGGTTTTGTGGAATATATCCTTTGTTAAATGTAGCAGGACGTTGATTTACCGGAATATAAAATTTACGGCTTACACGAGCTGATTTATGGTTTCCCGGAGTAGCAACGAACATATTTGGATAAGTACTCTTTATAGCTTCAGAGTATCCTGCCAATAGTCCTGCGAAATTATCTTCACCGGCTATTTCTGTAGCACCATGCTTGATGATAGTCCATTTCAAACGAACATTATCGCCTGCATCAAGAAATGCTTTTTCCAGATTAGCGGTGGGTAATCCCCATGACCATCCTGAGTCATCACGTGATCCACTGACAATTGGAAGAGAAGCTCCAAGACCATAAGTTGCATCATATGTATACTGTACCTCAAAAAGTCCTTCTTTACTGTTGTTGGATTCAATTGCCCAAACTTTACCAAAATCACTTAATAACTCATATTCACCAGAAGCAATAATATCCTTCAACAAGGCTTCAGCCTCAGCATATTTCTCCTGATAAAGATAAACTTTTGCTAAATAGCCCTGAGCAGCACCTTTGGTAGCTCTACCCAAATCAGAAGAACTTAAAGCACTACGTTTTGGTAGAACTTCAATAGCATCTTTCAAATCTTTCTCCACCTGAGCATAAGTGTCAGCCAGGCTACTGCGGGTAATACCTTTAATATCAGAAGGCATTGCTTCATTCAATATAAGTGGCAATCCACCAAAGTTTCTTGCTAAATCAAAGTAAAAGTAACCACGAAGGAATTTAGCTTCGCCGATCAATCTCTTTTGTAGTTCTGTATTAGCAATAGGAGCATCAGGTATGTGGTTAATAGCTACATTGCAACGATAAATGCCTTTGTAACGAAATTGCCAGAAGTTCTGAGCAGCTCCGTTACTGGAACCACCGCTGGTGTAATGAGCCAATGAAAGATAGTCTCCCTGATCCTGTGAAGTGTTACCCATCCACATATCATCAGTACACATACTGCTAAGGTTCCAGAATTTTGCAATCTGCCACCAGTCATCATAAAATACAGACTGATAACAGCCGGTAATTGATTTTGTACAATCGTTCTCACTCTGGAAATATGTGTCCAGGTTTTCCTGGCCTAATACGGGTTGCTCTAAAAAATCGGAACAACTGCTAAAGCCTGCTGTCAGTACTGCAGACAATGATAAAGCTATAATAGATCTTTTCATTTTAGTATCAATTAAAAGTTCAAATTAACTCCAAGCAAAAATGTTCTTGGATTCGGATAACCGATATTATCAACACCAGATTCTGTAACACCACCCATTGCAGCACGTTCAGGATCCATACCTGAGTAGTTTGTGATGGTAAACAAGTTCTGAGCAGAAAGAGAAACTCTTACACCAAGACCTTTTATCATGTTCTTAGGTAAAGTGTAACCAAGTTGCAGTAATTTGCAACGGAAATAAGAACCATCTTCTACAAAGAAACTGGATACAGTAGTGTAGTTGTTATTAAGGTCGTTAACAGAAAGACGTGGAATTGATGCTCCTGTATTGTCTTCGCGCCAAACCTTATCATAAGTTCCGGCATATACGTTTGAACCTGATGTACCTGCATAAAGTGATTTGGTTGTATTGAAGACGTCATTACCAAATGTACCATAGAAGTTAGCAACAAGATCAAAATTCTTATATCCTAAACGAGTGTTGAAACCTAACATTAAATCTGGGAATGGATTACCAATGAAAGACTTATCATCTGCATTCAGCACACCATCATGATTCCGGTCTCTGAAGATAAGATCTCCCGGTTTTGCATAAGGCTGTATCAATGTACCATGTTCGTCGGTATGAGCATTTACCTCTGCTTTGTTCTGGAAAATACCGTCACAAGTATATCCGTAGAAACCACTTAGATCTCCACCTTCTTCATTACGAATAATGTAGTTTCCTGAGTTCAGATCTTTTGTATAAAGAGGAGCATCTCCCGCAAGTTTAATAATCTTGTTTTTTACTGAAGACAGATTAACACCAAGGTCATAGCTGAAGTCGCCTTTCTTATCATTCCAGTTTAATGAAACTTCCCATCCGGTAGCTTTCATACTACCAACATTTGTCCATACACGGCTATTCCAGTCTGGGTAACCCAAAATCAATAAGTTTTCCTTTTGCAAAAGCATGTCGGTTGACTTCTTTTGGAAAAGATCAACTGTCATACTCAAACGGTTATTAAGAATACTCATATCAAGACCAATATTGTGATCTTCTACAGTTTCCCAGCGCAGAGAAGTATTACCAACAGAGCTAACCGCACTACCAATAATACGATTGCCACCAAGTACATAATCAGCATTCCCCATCAATGTAAGATAAGCAGAGTTTGCAATATTTTGATTACCAACACGTCCCCATCCAAGACGGAACTTCAGGTTGTTGATAAATTCCTGATCTTTCATGAAATCTTCGCCTGAAACTCTCCATGCAGCAGATACAGCAGGGAATGTAGCATATTTACTTCCTGCAGGGAAACGAGAAGATCCATCAACACGCATAGATGCTGTTAAATAGTACCTGTTGTCATAGTTATACATTGCACGTCCAAGGTATGAAACTAATGTTGTGTATTCATCTGTACCGCTAGCCTTTTGACTTTGTGTACCGGCATTTACCTGTTGTAACTCAATGATGTTACTTGCTGTGTTCTCACGAGAACCTTTTAACCAGTAGTTTGAGAATTTTTCCATTGTATAACCCACCATTGCATTAATATTATGCTTTTTATTAATGGTAGTCATATAATTGGCTGTATTTGTCCAGTTCCAGTCAACCTGAGTATTGAACTTGCGTTCTACATAACTTAGTTCCTGTTGTTCCAGATTATCAATATAGAATTTAGGAATAAAGGTATCAGAGATACGGAATGTAGCGTTTACACCAAATTGTGAACGTAAAGTCAAACCTTTGATCGGTTCTACAGAAATATATGGAGTCATTAACAAACCATATTCATCACTTGAATAGTTTTGTCTGGCAAGTGAACCGGCTGGGTTCCAAACCTGGTTGTTGTAAGAACGCTGATAGTTATTATATTTGTTATCTACCCATGCTTCCTCAGGACGGAATACTGGTGTAGTAGGGTCCATTCTCATTGCAGAACTAAATAATCCGGATGGAGTATCGTCCCAACGTTCTAATTTCGGAGCTAAATCAATACCTGTCTTAACTACATTATTGAATTTGTATTCAGTATTGAAACGAGCAGTCAGCTTATCCCAGAAACCAGTATCAAACTGAGAGTTTTGTTTAAAATAACCTACACTACCGCTGAACGTATACTTATCAGTACCACCTTGAAAACTAATATTATAATTCTGGATTAAAGCAGTCTTATTAACCACTTGGTTCCACCAGTCAGTTCCTGTTGATCCTTCCGGAGTGTTCCAGATAGGAGTACTGCCATCATTAGTGTAACGAGCCTTGAATACTTTTTCATATTCACTGGCATTAGCCATTTTAGGATCAGCAATAGTCTGTAAACCTACAGAAGTATTTATCTGGAATTGAGTTTTACCGGCTTTTCCTTTTTTAGTAGTTACAAGTATAACACCATTAGAACCACGAGTACCATAGATTGCAGCAGCCGAAGCATCTTTCAAGACTTCAATACTTTCAATATCATTCTGACTTAAGAAATTAATGTTTGTACCTACCGGCATTCCGTCTACAACATATAGAGGGTCCGATCCATTTGTTGTGGTAACACCACGAATAATTACACGAGGAGCATCACCAGGACCACCGCTGCTTGAAATCTGTACACCATTAATCTTTCCCTGAAGGGAGTTCATGGCATTACCGCTCGACAAAGTCTTTATATCTTCACCTTTTACAGTTGAGATAGAACTGGTAAGGTCGCTCTTTTTAACGGCACCATAACCAACTACAACAACTTCATCAAGTACAGATACATCTTCGTCAAGACTAACATTGATTACCGCTTTCCCATTTACATTGGCAGTCTGTTTTTTGAAACCTACCATCGAATAAATGATAGTAGCATTACCAGAAACATTTGATAAGGAATAATTTCCCTCCAAATCGGTCATTGTTCCCTGATTGGTTCCTTTCACTAAAACAGTAACTCCAATAATGGGCTCTTTATCTTTGACAGAAATAACCTTTCCTGTCAGTGTCACTTTCTGAGCGTAAACACTCATTGATATGACTGATAGTATGATAAATAAATACTTTTTCATTTTAATTGTGTTTTCAATTAGTTAATAGGATAAAATTTTGCACGCTTCAAATGAGCATCAAACTTAAACATGTAATTACCTGTTGTTTTGATTGTAACGCTTGCATTATCTCCACCTTTCCATACACACTTTTCGATATCAGTTTTGCTGTCGAATCTCCAGAAGCAATAATCCCACCAGCCCCAATCGTGTTTGTTGTGGATAATAAATTCCATCTTTGTACCGGCTGTTAAGCTCATTGTTGTAGAGAACAGATACGGATTATCCTTATCCTGATTTAGAGGAGTAATGTTAGAAGGACTCCATGAATCATTGCCAGGTAAACCTTTACCAACCAAACCAATCTGGAATGGAATAATATACTGAGGTTGTGCAGGGTCCAGATAGTAATCAGATCCTATAGCCTGTGGTAATGGATTTGCTGGTACATAAGTTTTGTAACTATACTCTCCTGTTTTTACATTGAAAGTAATTTCGTAATACTCTTTTCCGGTAGGCAGAACAATCGGTTTAGATACGTCTGGATCATCAGTCAACAGATTAGCGTTGTCAGGATCAATACCGAAACAGATAGGAGAGAAGTCTGTCTTTTGAGGAATGAAACGAACTTTACTTCCTGCAGCTTCGGAATAGTAACGAGCTGTATAAGTATATGGTCCGGTATGATCAATTAAAACAGGAACACCGAATACATCACTGTTCAGTAAAGCAGCGTCTTCCACATCTGTCAGATACATCTTCTCAAAATCAGGCATTTCGGAAACATTGATAGTACAATTTTGAGTAGTAGTCAAATTGAACTTGTCTACTGCAGAAATTGATAATGCATAAGTTCCAACTTGCGATGGCATTACTACAACATCACTGTAATTGTAAGTTTTGCCGGTTACAGCTACTGTTTTAGAATAATTCAATGAAGGAATTGAAACACTAATGTGATCCAAAGCCTTATCGTCTTGTACGCTGAAACGTAGATTAAGTTTTGTTTGACTCTTAATCAACACTGTAATGTTAGCATCAGGTACTGTAGTAAATGTAGGATTTGTAAAATCGCCATCCATTGTAAGCAGGATAGTCTGTTCTGTACTACGACCTCCTAAATCTGTAACAGTAACTCTAATTGCAAAGTTATCCCCTGTTAAAGTAGAAGGAGTTTTAAATGAATAATCTAAATCATAGGAGGTAAGTGTTTTTTCATAAATATCAGATAAATCAATCGTTTTATCCAAATCTAATTCTTCATTCTGTAAGCGAATGCTTTGAATACCATCATTGTCGGTAATCGTACCAGAGATTTTAAATGCTCTGCCTACTTCGCTCTGGATGTGATCAGTTACTAATTCAATAGTAGGAGCCTTCCCATCTACATCTTTAAAATCGTCACTACTGCAACCCACCAAGAAGCAGGACAGCAAGAAAGATGACATTAAGCCAGTTAGCTGTTTTTTGTTCATAATACATTAATTTAAGATTTAACTCTTAGTTGTTTTGCGGCAAATATAGATCAGGCGAATAAATCGATATATAAAAAATCGTGCATTGATAGATTGTAAATCGTGCAATGCACGATTTATTGTTCTATTTTGATAGATTTTATTGCTATTTTTGTGAAGTCTAATGATTCGAAATATATGAAAAACAGACTGATACAAATTCTATATCTAATATTGGTAAGCTTGCCGACAATTTCTGCCGCTCAACCCTATTCTATTAAACGTTTGGGAGTTGAATTAGGCTTATCAAACAATAATGTGGTAAGTATTACCCAGGATAAATTAGGTTTTCTTTGGTTTGCCACAGAAGAGGGACTGAACAAGTTTAACGGTTCCCGCTTTATTAATTATTATAAATACTCCACACAATCTCCAAGCATCAGTGGCAATGAATTAAATCGTGTTTATGCCGATAAGGTAGATAGCATAATCTGGATTGCAACTCAACGCTCTGGTCTGAATGCTTATAATTATAATAATAACACATTTACAGTCTATAAAAAGAATCCGGCAGACAAGAGTAGTCTTATAACAAACGATGTAACTTCGGTAACCAACGCTGCCGATGGTAATTTATGGATCAGTACTTACTATCGTGGAGTAGATTATTTCGATAAGAAAACCAAAAAGTTTACTCATTATAATAAATCCACATTGTCAGGGCTGACAAATGAAAATGTGTGGACCGTTATGGAAGACAATGACCGTAACCT
The DNA here is from genome assembly GCF_963677945.1 of uncultured Bacteroides sp. NCBI lineage: Bacteria > Pseudomonadati > Bacteroidota > Bacteroidia > Bacteroidales > Bacteroidaceae > Bacteroides > uncultured Bacteroides sp. The sequence goes on from NZ_OY782578.1 coordinate 2,038,529, forward strand.
CTTTATAGGTCATGTAAATGAAGGTTTAAGTATCCTGTCATTAAGAAATAAAAGAGTCCGGAATTTCAAGAATAATCCTCAGGACCCCACAAGTATTCCCGGCAATGAAGTAAGATGCATTTTCAGAGATAGTAATAATAATATCTGGGTAGGTACAAATAGCGGATTGGCTTTATTTAATCCGGATAGGAACAATTTTACGGTCTTTAGAAATAACAATTCAGCATTCTTTGCCCCCAAACTAAGTTCCATCTACTCCATTCAGCAAATAAATAGTAACCAGTTATGGATAGCTACAGAATTTGAAGGCATCTTTATTCTCGATATTCGCCAACTCTCTATCATGTCGGCAGATAAGGTAAGCTTTAGGCATATATCTTCCGGAGATGATGAATACCAGCTATCCGCTTCAACAGTTCGCAGTATTTTTCAGGACTCGTTCCATAACATCTGGATTGGTACGTATGGCGGCGGCATTAATTTTATAAGCAATAATCCTCCTTTATTTAATACTTTAAGCTACAATCCTGTACTAGGTAAAAACAGTAAACTTAGCTATAAGGTAGCCTGGGGAATGTGCACTGATAAACAAGGCAAAACATGGATTGGAACCGATGGCGGAGGTATTAATGTTTTTGAGAAAGGGAAACGTATAGCCATTTATAATAAAGAGAGCGGGCAACTGAGTGACAATGCCGTATTATCCATGTTCAATGATTCTCAGAATAATATCTGGATTGGAACTTATCTTGGAGGCGTTAACTGCTATAACAACAAGAATAAGCAGTTCAAACAAATTGTTTTGGGAGGAAAAAACAAGCTGGATGTTCGTTGTTTCTTCGAAGACTTACATCATAATCTCTGGGTTGGAAGCAGTGAGGGGATTTATTGCTTCAATTTGCAAGATCAGCAGAAAATTACTGCTTATAATTCGAAGAACAGCGGACTTCAGGGTGATTTGGTAAGAAGCATTTTTCAGGATTCTAAAGGACGGATGTGGATTGGTACGTTTGGAAACGGTCTTGGAATTTATTCCCCAAAGATGAAACTTCTGAAGAAGTTCGATGATTATTCCGGTTTCTGCTCAAATACAATCAATTATATATTCAGAGATTCACGAAATAGAATCTGGGTAGCAACAGGAGATGGCTTGGTTCTGTTTCCGTCTATAAGCAATTATAATTATAGAACATTTAAAAGAAGTGACGGACTTGTCAATAGCCATATCAGAGCCATTACCGAAGATAATAAAAAGAATATCTGGATTAGTACCAATAAGGGACTCAGTAAATATTCCGAAGCAAAGAATAAATTCGAGAATTACGATATTTCAGATGGCATTCCTGCCGGTAATTTCATGAGTGGATCTATTACAAAGGACAAAGACGGATTCATCTATTTTGGTTCTTTGGGTGGAGTCTGTTACTTCAATCCTGAACAGTTTACCGATAGCAGAGAATATCCTCATCCGGTTATATCCGAGTTGAAAATATACAATAAGCTTTCCACCCTGGAGCATGATGAAAAGGTAATCCCTTTGGGAGGCAATAAGCATATAGATCTAAACTATAAACAAAACAGTTTCAGCATTGCATTTAATGAACTGGACTATTCACTGAACAATCAGGTAGAGTACACTTACATACTTAAGGGGTTGAATGATTCATGGTATACCTTAGAGGACGGACACAACAGTGTTACTTTCCTAGATGTGGCTCCCGGAGATTATGAATTCCAGATAAAAGCACGCCTTCATAATCAGGATTGGAGTAATGAGGCTATCTCTGTATTTATTCACATAGCACCTCCTTTCTGGCTTACCTGGTGGGCAAAGTCTCTCTATTTTATACTCTTTATCACATTGGTTTATATTTCCTTATATGCCTATAAAAGAAGAATTAGCTGGAGAAGTTCCTATCAGATGGAGAGAAAAAAGCATGAGCAAGAACAAGAACTGAATAACGAACGATTGCGTTTTTATACCAATATCACGCATGAATTGCGTACCCCGTTAACCCTTATTTTAGGTCCGCTTGAAGATCTGATGAAAGAAAAATCTCTTCAAACCAGGCAGCTTCGCAAGATTTCTGTGATACATCAAAGTGCTATTCGTCTGTTGAATCTGATCAATCAGATACTAGAGTTCAGAAAGACAGAAACCCAGAACCGCAAACTATGTGTATCCAGAAATAACATAGCAAAACTAATTCAGGAGATTGGACTCAAATATAAGGAACTGAATCGTAATCCAGATGTTGAGTTCAATGTCGTTATAGAGAAAGAGGATATGCAGTTGATGTTCGATAGGGAAGTTATTACCATTATCCTCGACAACTTTATATCGAATGCCATTAAATATACTGAAAAAGGCTCTATAACCATATCTTTATACTCAACAGTTAAAGATGAAGTGGAATATACCGAAATAAAGGTCAGCGATACCGGGCATGGAATAGAGGCTGAAGCCTTATCCCGTATTTTCGAAAGTTATTATCAGGTAAATAGTAAGCATCAAGCTTCGGGTACAGGAATCGGACTAGCTTTAGTGAAGAATCTTGCTACATTGCACCAGGGAGAAATATGGGTAGAAAGTACAGTGGGAAAAGGAAGCGACTTTTTTGTTAGACTCCAGACTAATAACACATATCCAAATGCCTTGCGTACAGATGAGCCCGAAGAAGTAGAAGAACCGGAAGTTACTGAAGTCGTGGAAGAAGCTGCAGAAGAAGACTTTAATACAGAAAAACAAATACTCTTGGTAGTTGAAGATAATCAGGATATCCGTGAATACATAAGTGATACTTTCTCTGAAGATTTTGAAGTAGTAACTGCCGAAGACGGAAGAAAAGGTTTGGAAAAAGCCCTTACTATTATTCCGGACCTTGTTATCAGTGATATTATGATGCCGGGAATGGATGGCGTTGAGTTATGTAAGAAGCTGAAACAAGATGTGTGTACCAGTCATATCCCCATCATTTTACTTACAGCGAAAGATTCAATGCAGGATAAAGAATATGGTTACACCGTGGGAGCTGATTCTTATTTAACCAAACCTTTTAGTGCCAGTTTGTTGCGGAGTAGAGTTAATAACCTGTTGGAATCGAGAAAGCAACTGGCTGTGCTGTTTTCCGGAAATAAAAACATAGTTATAAAGCAAGAACCGGTAAGTAATACATTGAATAAATTAGATAATGAATTCATCAATAAAGTTACTCAATATATCGAGGCAGATCTTAGTTCCGATAAAATAGATGTAACTTACCTTTCCGATAAAATGTGTATGAGTACTTCTACACTCTATCGTAAAATGAAAGCATTAACTAACATGTCTACCAATGAATACATTCGCAAAGTGAAGTTGCAGAATGCTGTAAAATTGCTTTTGGAGGGAGAAAGCAAAATCTCCGAAATAGCATATAAAGTAGGATTCAATAATGTAGTGTACTTCAGACAATGCTTTAAAGATGAATATGGAGTATCTCCGTCAGAATATGTGAAGCGACAAAGGTGATGATATTCATCATCTTATAAGCAGCGTCTATTGTGTTAAATGTGAAGAATTTTATTGCTTTTTGTATAATTATTCGTTACTTCGTATTTAAACACAATAGAAATAACACGCTGTATTATGAAAAAGTCTATGAAAAACATATTGTCTAAGTGGCATGAGGCTGTACGCTCTAATCCGGTAGAATTACTTATAGCACTTATCTGCTACGTAATCAATGTTTTGTTGTTCGAAAAAGTAATAAAGCTGGGAGAATCACTTTATTACTATTTTCCAATGCTGATGATTATAGCGTATACGCTGAATAAATTTGCAGACAAAAAACAGATACGGTGGATTTATTACGGTTGTTTACTATTAATTGTTCCATTGTTATGGCTCCATAAGCCGGAAAGCGAAGAGTTCTTTTTGTGTGTAACTATTGGAGTTCTCACCGGAACCTATCTGGCTTCAGCGTGGCAGAAAGAAAATGCTTCTTTCATGGATAGCGTCTTGCAATTGTTACGCTCTTTGCTTTATGCATTTGTATTATCCGGAATAACCTATGCATTGCTTTCGTCTGTCTATTTTTCCATTCAATATATATTTGAAATATGGAAGTCCGGAGATTCCCGATACTTTCATTATTCGGGGTATTTTGTAAGTATGGTTATCTTTCCATCCTTATTTATCTATTTTCATTACGATAAATCAGATAAGATAATAGCTAACAAGCTTACAGATATATTACTCAATTATGTATTATCTCCGGTATTACTAATCTACACAGTCATACTTTATCTCTATTTTATCAAGATAGCATTTGTGTGGTCGCTTCCAAAGGGAGGTGTTGCCGCCATTGTTCTGGCATTTTCTATCGGGCTGTTTTTCCTGAAAGGATGTGTGTTGCTAGCAAATAAATGTCCCTATAAATGGTTTTATAACAAAGCCAGCTTTATTGTGTTTCCTGCATATATCATGTTCTGGATAGCTACCATATACAGAATTAATCAATACGGATTTACTGAAGAACGTGTGTACTTGCTGATAGCCGGACTAGTGATATCCTTAACTGCAATATTGTTTCTTACAAAACGAACAGGTCGTTATCTGTATGTAATGTTGCTTGCCATTCTGCTGTTTGGAGTAGTAACTTATATACCTGGCATAAGAGCGTTAGATATAGAGCGGATCTCTCAAAGTAACAGACCTCAGATAGAAGTAGCACCACCTGCTACCTATTTGGATGTACAATTATTGGAACCAGTTTCACTGCAAGGATATCGTTCTCTGAATAAAATTTACGACTATAAAACCTCGGACGGTATGTATTTCATTAACGAAGATAACTCACTAGATTTATATTCAGAAAAAGGCGCTATGCTTTACAGCTTTAATCGGGACTCATTATTAGCTGTACAAATGAAGAAGGCAGGTCTTACTCAGTCAGACACTATACCGAAATCCCGTTATTCTGCTTTGCTGAAAATAGAACTCAAATCTGCTTTGCTTATTTTAGGAGAGCTTAGTCTACGTCACGATTCAGTTTATAAAGTATCAAATATAACACCAGAGTTCTATCTTAAGAAATAAGCCTGTTTGAAACATATTAGCCCTATATCCGAAACATAATAGCCTTTTTTATACCTTGCGACCTTTCTTTTTCAGATAAATAAGTTCTAGCTTTGTTTCGTTATAAATGTAAACACGAAATAAATGCTATAACTATGAAAAAAGTTTTATTGTTATTATTAGTAATTGCAAGTACATGCTGGGGAAGTACTCCGGCAGGGTATAAAAATCCCGTTATTCCAGGCTTTCATCCCGATCCAAGTGTATGTAGGGTAGGAGACGACTATTATCTGGTAACCAGTAGCTTTGCCTATTTCCCCGGAGTGCCCGTCTTTCATAGCAAAGACCTGGTAAATTGGGAGCAGATTGGGCATTGCCTTACACGTCCTTCGCAGTTATCTTTAAATAAATGCTGGTTATCAGGAGGCATATATGCACCAACTATTCGCTATAACGAAGGAACCTTTTATATGATCACAACAAATGTGTCATCCAAAGGAAACTTCATCGTATATACAACCAATCCGGCAGGAGAGTGGTCGGACCCTGTATGGCTGAAACAACAAGGCATTGATCCTTCACTTTTCTTTGAAGACGGCAAATGTTACATGACCTCAAACCCCAACAACTCAATCTGTTTATGTGAAATAAATCCCAAAACCGGTGATCAGCTTACACAAAGCAAAGTTATCTGGACCGGAACAGGTGGCCGTTATCCCGAAGCTCCGCACATATACAAAAAAGATGGATGGTACTATCTTCTTATAGCAGAGGGAGGTACTGAATACGGACATAAAGTAACCATTGCACGAAGCCGGAATATCGACGGTCCGTACCAGTCGAATCCAGCCAATCCAATTCTGACCCATATCAATATGAATGCGCAGTCCAATCCCATTCAAGGTACCGGACATGCAGATATTATTCAGGCTCACGATGGTTCCTGGTGGGTTGTTTTTCTCGCATTTCGTCCGCAAAGCGCATTGCATCATGTGCTGGGCCGAGAAACATTCCTTGCTCCGGTGAGATGGGACAAAGAAGCCTGGCCAGTAGTCAATGGAGATGGAACAGTAAATCTGGAGATGAATGTACCCACTTTGCCTTTGTTTCCGGTTAAAGAACAGTCGGGCATTACAGATTTCAAAGAATCAGGCTTAGGTTTCGAATGGAACTATCTGCGCAACCCTTTTATGGAAAACTACTCATTGAATGAGAAGAAAGGAGCCTTGCGCCTTAAAGCAACTCCAATCTCATTAGATGATACCGATTCCCCCACTTTTGTAGGGCGTAGACAGGAACATATAAACTTTACAGCAGAAACCATGCTGACACTTAATGATGCACAACCCGGCGATAAAGCCGGATTGACGGTATTTATGAATAACGATGCACATTACGATTTATACCTTAAACAATCATCCGAAGGCAAACAAACAGTTGTATTGCAGTATCGTATTGGCGAATTGAACCACACAGAATGTGAAGTCTCAGTGCCAAAAGGCAAAATCACGTTACAAGTCAAAGGAAGCAAAGAGCTTTATTCCTTCTTTTACGCCACAGATGGCAAGAACTTCAAACCATTAGGAAAGATGAATGTAAGATACCTGAGCTCTGAAACTGCTGGCGGCTTTACTGGTGTTTACTTAGGATTGTATGCTGTATCTGGCAGTAATAAGTCTAAAGCTTATGGAGATTTTAGTGAGTTTAAGTATATTGCTGAGGCGGAATAATTTGTTATAGATTTGATGTGTACCCAAAAGTTTGATTTTGGGTACACATTTCTTCATTGCTTTTCTTTCTTATTTTGCTTAAAGACACATAAAAAGTCTGTATTTTCTTGTGATTTATGAAAGAATATCAGTCTTTATATCTTATCTCTTTGAATTAAGAATCTGAAAAATAAAGGTAGTAATACAAATAATATCGCAAATAAGTCATCGTATTTCTTTACGACTCCTATACTGAACATCATTTTTATAAAGATGCAGTAAGCAATTACAATACAAATTCTTATAACCGTTTTCTTTTTCATTTTTTATAAATCTTGTTAAGGCAAAAATATGTAATATTTTCTAAAGTGTAAAGGATAAATGGTAGATATTCAATCTTTTTATATCTTGATGCAAATATTTATTCTGTTTCGAAAATCCGAAAAAAATAATAAAAAGATTTTCATCTTTCACTAGTTATAAATCTTGCTTCATTAATTACTCCCTATAATAATTAGGTTTATAGCTATTTCTTCTTTCAAATATTAGTCGTGGGTAGGAATTGAGTCCGTTTTGCTATACAAGTTTGTGTAGTAAAAACGTATATATTGGTATTGCATTGTATATTAAAGGGATACTAGGGCGTTTTTATGTTATTATCTATGAAATCTTTTTATTGATTGATCTTGAATTAATTAGCATCCTTTATTACGCTGCTCTATTAGTATGATTTTATGTGATTGGATGTAATGTTGAAATTGTATATAATAAATAAATTATTACCTTGTTGTTTCTTGTTTTTGAAATGAAATAATTACTTTTGTTTAGAAACTAACGAGAAGATTAGAGAAATGATTTTTAGATGCTGATGATAAATTAATTATTAAATCGAAAAGAAACTATGGAAGATAAAAACTCAAAGAAGGATATTCCAATATGTAAAAAATGCAAAAAGCCAATGAAATACAATTCTTTATCAGAAGATTTCGAGTGCTCTAACCCAATGTGCGATATAGAAGGTTTATCAATTTCTTCCCTTTCTAATTTGAATCAAGAGGGAGTTGTTTTTGGTGATTATATTTCTTTAAATAAGATTGATGGAGTCGAAGATATGCTAAATAAAGGATTTAAATTCATAAAAAAAGGTGAGTAATAAAGATATTATTGAAAAACAGTCTGTTGCGTGCTCAAATGTATGCAGACAAATAGTATTTGCTTTAGGTGCTATATCTTGGGGAACTATTTACAGCAGCAAAGACAATAAAGCAACTTTTATCATATTGCCTTCTATATCTATGATCTTTATCATTATTTACTTCTGTTTGGATATATCTCAATACTCCTATTCAGCAATAAAGGCTAGAAAAATTGAAAAAGACTATAGAGTACGTTATAAATACGAGAATGATGGTAATAAATTATGTAAAATTGAACAGAACTATTTTCTTGCTAATGGAAAAGTAGAGAAAATTGTTTTTAGTTTATTTATAGCTAAAATTGTGATATTGACTATTATTATTATTTCTCTTATAACATATTTTGTTTCTGAAATGAAATTCTAGAGAAGATATTTAGTTCTTATTCAATTACTTGAAAATAAAGAAAATAAAAAAATGAAAGTCAGAAATAAAAAATTAAATTTATTTATGATGAATAGGAAAAGGATGAAGATGAATTATTTATAGAATCTATAGCTACTATGAAAAAGAAATCTATAATATTTCTAGCCTTCATTCTTACTACTGTAAGCATAATAGCTCAGACTGTCTATGTAACAAGGACAGGTTCAAAGTACCACTCAGAAGGATGTAGGTATTTAAGCAGAAGCCAGATAGCAATCTCTTTATCTGATGCACTCTCCCAAGGATATAACGCATGTAGTGTCTGTGATCCTCCTACCTCAGTTGTGAGGAAGCATGCAAAACATCATACTAAACATCATGTATCAAGGAAGAATACTGTTCAGTGCTCAGCGTTTACCAAGTATGGGAAAAGATGCCGACGCATGACTACAAATGCCAATGGTCGGTGTTGGCAACATCAATAAATAAATTAATTAAGCACAAAACACACGTTAAAATATGGGAGAAGAATTTAAACCTGAGGTAGAAATTGAGAGATTAACAAAATTAATTGAAGAAAAACCTGAAAATGTCGAGGCATATAATAGTAGAGGTGATGTTTTTTATACACTAGAAAAATATGATAAAGCAATTCAAGATTATGATAAAGCTATAGAATTAGATGTTAATTGTATTTATGCTTATAATAGTAGAGGTAATTCCTTTTATGCACTAGAAGAATATAATAAAGCAATACAAGATTATGATAAAGCTATAGAATTAGATGCAAATTATATTTATGCTTATGGTGGCAGAGGTGATGCCTTTTATGCACTAAAAGAATATGATAAAGCAATACAAGCTTATAATAAAGCTATAGAATTAGATGCTAATTATATTTATGCTTATAATAGTAGAGGTAATTCCTTTTATGCACAAGAAGAATATAATAAAGCAATACAAGATTATGATAAAGTTATAGAATTAGATGCTAATTATATTTATGCTTATAATAGTAGAGGTAATGCCTTTTATGCACAAAAAGAATATGATAAAGCAATTCAAGATTATGATAAAGCCATTGAGTTAGATGCTAATTATATTTTTGCTTATAATAGTAGAGGTAATGCCTTTTATACATTAAAAGAATATGATAAAGCAATTCAAGATTATGATAAAACTATAGAATTAGATCCAAGTTGGGCTCTAGCTTATGATAGCAGAGGTAATGTCTTTTATGCACAAGAAAAATATGATAAAGCAATTCAAGATTATGATAAAGCAATAGAATTAGATGCTAATTATATTTATGCTTATAATGCTAGAGGTAATGCCTTTTATGCACAAGAAAAATATGATAAAGCAATTCAAAATTATGGTAAAACTATAGAATTAGATGCTAATAATATCGATGCTTATATTCTTAGAGGTAATATCTTTTATGCACAAGAAGAATATGATAAAGCAATTCAAGATTATGATAAAGCAATAGAATTAGATGCTAATTATATTTTTGCTTATAATAGTAGAGGTAATGCCTTTTATGCACAAAAAGAATATGATAAAGCAATTCAAGATTATGATAAAGCCATTGAGTTAGATGCTAATTATATTTTTGCTTATAATAGTAGAGGTAATGCCTTTTATACATTAAAAGAATATGATAAAGCAATTCAAGATTATGATAAAACTATTGAATTGAATCCTAGTTGGGCTCTAGCTTATGATAGTAGAGGTGGTGTCTTTTATGCATTAAAAAAATATGATAAAGCAATACGAGATTATGATAAAGCCATTGAATTAGATGCTAATTATATCTATGCATATAATGCTAGAGGTAATGCTTTCTATGCTCAAGAAGAATATGATAAAGCAATACAAGATTATAATAAAACTATAGAATTAGATGCTAATTATATTTTTGCTTATAATAACAGAGGTAATGCTTTCTATGCTCAAGAAGAATATAATAAAGCAATACAAGATTATAATAAAACTATAGAATTAGATGCTAATTATATTTTTGCTTATAATAATAGAGGTAATGCCTTCTATGCACTAAAAAAATATGATAAAGCAATACAAGATTATAATAAAACTATAGAGCTAGATTCTAGTTGGGATCTAGCTTATTATAATAGAGGTAATGTCTTTTATGCACAAGAAGAATATGATAAAGCAATTCAGGATTACAATAAAGCTATTGAGTTAAATCCTAATTACAAATATGCATATATTAATAAAGGTTATGCATCTTTTAACCTAAAAGATTGGGTAAATGCAGCTCAATCTTTTAATGCAGCAAAGAGTAGTATACTAGACATTTTGTCATGGTTTGGTGAAAACGAACAAATAGAAGAAGTCATTAGATTCATGATAGAGTATGACGACTTTTTTAATAAAACAATTAGCTCTGAGGATATTTCTATAGATCATAAAGAACTATTAAAAAAAATATATATTAACGCGTTGCAAATAATAGCATCGTTACATGTTAAAAATGAATCTACAGCTGCTCACTATACCAAGAGAGCAACAGCAGCTACGCTGCTATTTTTTGAAGATTCTAAATATAGACTTAATTCTATAATGACAGCTAATGATCCACAAGAAGGTGAAACACTTCTTAAATATTTTAAGCTAAAAGAATCAAAAAAAAGTAAAGGCGAAGATTCTAATAATAAAGAGCCAAAACATGATTATCAAGCCTTTATTGGTTGTTTTACATTTAATCATGAGAGCTTAAATCAATTCAGACTTTATGGTAAAGCATCAGATAAAGAGGCAACAGGTATTAGTCTCGTTTTAAATAAAAATTTCTTTAACGAAAAGATGGATATTGGTTTATTGTCAAATTGCTTTTCAAAAGATGACAAAAAAGAATATGCAAACGTTAATAATGATTTATCGAAAAAATATGCTTTGTATCGATGTATTTACGTTGATCCAGAAACATACAAAATAATCTCAATAGGGCACAAAGAAGAATATTCATTCTATAGAGAATTTAAAGAAAAAAAGAGAATTGATGAAGAAAAAAATAAGGAAGTTATAGACAAATACAATGAGAGTCTTGATGAGATAAAAAATAAAGTGAATAAATGTTTTTATAAATTATCCCAATGTATTGAAGATGCTATAAGTAAAGAGCTTGATCAAGATATTATCTGTGAATTGCTCCTTCCATTACGCTATTTAGTTAAACACGTTGCATTTAAAGAAGAACAAGAATGTAGGATCTTTGATATAAAGGATTTGCAAGAAGATAAACTTAAAGAGAAAGAAAAAAGAGAAATTAAATTCACACCTGATTACGCACAAATGTTTATAGAATATCAGCCTATTATGGAATATGTTGAAAAAGTTATTTTTGCGCCAAAAACAGAGGGTGTAGATCTCTTTAAGAAAGCTGCGGAACAAAAAGGATTAAATGTAAAATGCGACGTTAGTAATCATCCATTTTCTTAGATTGAAACTTAAATTTTGATCTAATGAAATAACTTGTTGCTCAAAATAATCTTATTAATATGTTTTTCTATTAACTGGTTCATATAATATCAATAACTAAAATTTAAAATGAAAATGCGAAAAATTAACCTTATATCTTTAATGAAAAGGATCTTTATTATTCTATTTGTTTGTTGTTTAAATGCTGGTTGTGAAAAGGATGTATTATCATTACAAGGAAATCTGAAGATGACTTTCTATAATCATCCCGCAGATCTGACGGTAACAATCTATTCTTTAGAGGATAAAGACACACCTATTTATGAAGTAACTCCTGAATGGGACGGCACTTTAGATATGCCTCTTAATGTCGGTAATTATTTAATAAAGCCTTACTCTACGCAACATTATTACCAAGAAATTGGGTTGCAAATTATGCAAGATAAAGCAACTACAATAAAGTATAATGAATATAATAGAGTAGTGGAGAAAATAAATTAGTTCTATTTTCAGGTGGCACCTTAGAAAAGAGTTTGCCACCTGAATTATGTTATTGAAATTTACTCGACACTGGTGAGAGAATTACAATGCTTTAATTTGATCAATAGAATTTTCGAATAACTGAGTTAAGATGAAAAGAAGTCACCTCTCACTCTTCTCAAACCCAGCAGCACTAATCCGCTTCTTCATCTTGGAAGAAGCCCGGAAATTAACACTCTTCACCTCAATACTCTCGGCGCGATGAGTTTTTTCGGGATTAAAGTCTTCACGGAATTGTGCAGAGAGTTGGAAAGCACCATAGTCATTTAAGGCAACTGTGTAACCGTTTTTTAAAGCTTTCTCTATTGCACTAAATGTTTTTGTTATTGCTAGCTCCATTTCTGTACGTAGTAATGGGTCGTTTCCTGCAATGTATTCGGCTAATGCTTTTGTGTTTAGCTTTTCTCTGCTTTTTATTATTGGGTGAACACCGCCTTTTTTCTTTGTGTCTTTACTTAAATTATCGTTTATCTCTTTGAATTTATATGGTATGCCCATGGTAATTAATGTTTTATTGGTTTATGGTTTCTACAAACATGTACAAGATTGAATTCGAACATGTACATGTTCGAATGTCGATCGTGTACATGATCGATATGATGTCTCGTTTTGTTTTTGCTAATTCGTTTAGTCATATTTGCTAATATGCCTATATGTTTGAATTATAGTATATTAGCTAATATGAATATATCTCTGGGTGTCAGAGGTGTCAGAGAAAAAGTCCTTTTTCTCTTTCTGAAAATAAAATTTTGAAAATTCCGCAATTTGCAGATTTTTCGTTTTTTTATTTTTGAAACGCTGAAAAACCTTTTTTTACTGACACCTCTGACACCCCTTGCTAATCTAACTCCTTGATAACTACGTTATAGACTGTTTTTCCTTTTACTCTTTTCCACTGATAATTAAGTGATTTCAAGTTCCTTCCCAGCTTAACGATCATCTTCTTACTAATAGCAATCCCCGTTTTACTTTTAATATATTCCGCTAGTTTTGCTGCAGAAAGGAAAATACCTTCCTCTTCACCTTCCGGTTTACGGTAATATTCATAGAAAAGTTCCATATCTGCATCAGTTTCCATGTAGTGTTGGTTGTGCTGCTCTACAATGCTATTTTCTTCTGAATTGAAGTAGTAACGGAATCCATTGAGAATCATGTTCCATGCCTGGGCATAGAGTTGCTTGTAATCTATGGTGAAATCGAAATTTATAGGACCTGTTACTTCGTGGCATAGGTTACGACGGCTACCGGTGTAATCTCTCAGAATATCCATGTGATTGGTTGTTCCGAAGAAGGAAGCATGGCGCGTGAAATTTCGTGGGGGACGGTCCGGCGAGATGCGTATATTTATGTTGAACGTGGTGAACAACTCTTTTACCGTTTCCTGATCGTATCGCTGAATGGTATCCAGCTCGTCGATATTCAGGATGGCACTGGTGCTTAGCTTCATGCGGGTTGCATTGGCATTATTGGAAAATACGTTGGCATCGAAATGACTTTTGCGCCACTCGGGAGGTAACAGACGTTCCGGCCAGGTGGATTTTCCCATACCGTGTTTACCGCCAATCAATACCAGAATCTGATGATTAATTACTCGGTCGTTTATCAATGAAGCAACCAATGCCACGAACCATTTACGGAAGCACCATTCAAAATATTCGGGATCTTTGGTGGGTACGGTGGCTGCCACATCGGCAATATAGTCGTGCCCATCCCATTCGGTGAAGGGGACAAAGATAAAATCCTTGAAAGGGTGGTAGGAGGGGGTAAACTCGGAATCTACCATTGCCTTTACATCATTCAGGGTGCAGTTTATTCCTTCTTTGTGTGCCCGGATATAAATGGTGTTGAGGTGATGATCGCGAAGCTCGGTCCACTCATGATTGGTATGATCGGCATAACGGAATTCAATGCCTTGTAGTATTACATTGCGGCGCAACATGAAGTTGCGTTTGATAAACTCTTCGAGCTGGTGTGTCTCTTTCTCCACTTTTGTCAGTCCGCTGTCAGTACCAAACGCATTTTCGTACTCTTTATATTTAATTCGGATGGTGCGGCGGAGGTCGTCGGCTGTAAAATTGTTTGTAATACAGCGTGGAAGTGCCAGTTTGGCTGTTTCGGCTTCAGGAAGTCCTGCCAGACAGCAAAAGTATGCCAAACCGTACACAAATTGTGACCGGTTTTCTTCCAGGAAAGATTCCTTGTTGAGTGTGTTAGAGTAAGCGCGGTCGAATGCTCTTTTTATTTCAAGATCCCGTGCTTCGCCAATTGGCAGATGTGCAAATGAAATGGGGTCTCCCTCCATGTTTCGGAGTAACTTTTCCGGTTTTTTCTCGTAATCCTTTTTGGTGGCTACCAGGAACACTTCTGCTTCAGAATTAAAGAATAATTGCGGATCGTAGGTGGCGGTGGTTAGTTGTGCCAGTGAGTGCGTACTTTTCTTAAAATCAGCGTATAAGCATGATTCGTAATAGATGCTGACAGTTGCAAATGCCTGCTCGTGAAACTGTGCAATCTCTTCATTTGTCTGCGGTTGTGAATTATCCGGACGAGATACAGGAACAAGGATGATAATTTCTGTTCCGTCTGTATTTATGAAAGAGGCGAGGGTGTTGGGTTCTTTGGCTGCATTATCCCGAAGGGCTTCGGCTTGTTTCGGTTCCAGTTTTGTGCTGCAAAGCTGAACAATTCCGTTGTACTGCTCCATATTGGTTTTGGTACGTCCGCCATTGAAAGTGGCGCCAAATGTGAAAGAGGGGAGTTGCTCCCATGCTTTGGCTGTGTCTGTGCTGTTGTTTCGGATATCGTCAACGAGGCTTGCGTATTTTAAACTGCTGAAAGAGTTGATTACTTCTGTTATCGGACTGTTTTCAAGAAATGTAGGGCGGCCTTTATTTCCACCTTTGTAGTGTGATACATTCATAGAGATTTGGTTTAAAATTTTGTATATATAGAATCTATTCTATTACAAAAGTCGTGCCAAACGTTTGAAAATTTAAAACTATATATTTAAACAGATGTTGGATGGGTGAAATAGCGTGAAAATAAAAATCTTTCGATAAACAGTTGTTGTGAAACAACGTTTACCGAAAGATTTGCCTGGTTTGGTTAGGTATAGTAAGTTCTTTTATTTTTTACCAGGTTTGTATTCTTCTATTTCGCCTTTAAAAACTTGATTCTGGCTATCTGTTCCGGAAGGTGCGCATCCACCTGCTCCACAACACGACAGGTTGAAGACTGCCTGCAGCAAAAATAATCCGGCTAGAAAAAAGAAACCGTAGTCTTTTGATACGATGGCGTATATGCTAAGTCCGATACTTAGTATTAGACGGATGATACGACCGGAATTCCAATTCTTTAATAGATTATTCATTGCTTTTCTCCTCTCTTTTAAAGATGCTAAACAATAGTCCTCCCATAACTGCACCCCACAATGAACTTAATAAGGGTGAGGAGGTGATAGGACAACTACCACTTGAACAGCCAATGTATAGCCAATACAGATAGCCTCCCAAAGCTCCGATTACCACTCCCAGCAATACGAGCCGATATTGTGTGAATATTTTTTTTATCATTGTAAGCTGTATTAAGTTCTTTTGGTTTTAAATTTCCTATGGAAATATATTCCTTAGGTGTTCGGCGCAAAGATATATATATTTTCTTATAAAACAAATTTCCTTTGGAAAATAATAGTGAAAAGATTTAAATTGAATAAAAAATAGTCTGGTAATATATATAATTGATGTGTGGAATATTGTTTGAGAGGTATGGGCAAAAAAAATGGTTGTCATCACGACAACCAATCTTTGTTAACCTTAAATCTAATACTATGAAAAACACATTACAAATGTACGACTTATAATTTAATTTGCAAACAAATGAAATAAAATCGGATGCTTTACAACATATTTTAATAAATATTTGGTTCGGTTAAGTATATTGTCGTTATTTTTTCAATTTATTCTTTCCGTTACCCTCTTTATTTAAAATTATAGTGGTATTTTCGGTTGTGATCAGGCAGCCAGTGGGCAGGTAATCAAACCAGGGAAGTATTTTTTCGATAAAAGCATCAATCTTTTGAGATTCATCTATAATTTCCACTACAACAGGTAGTTTCTCTGTGATCTCCCAGAATTTAACCGAACGGATAATACTGCTTGATCCGTATCCCATAACTCCCTTTGTAACTGTTGCTCCGGCAAGTCCGTATCGTTTTGCTGCGAAAACAATTGTTTCGTAAAGAAGTGAATGCTTAAATTTATCTGTGTTGCTGGTAAATATCCGCAATAGCTTTGCTTCCCCTTTTATTTCCATATTCAAAATATTTTAGTGATTAGATTACCTAAATAGGTGGCTATTAATCCAAGGAAAATGCTGAGACTCGTGTAAAGTGCAAAATAGAAAAAGTTGCCATCTCTCAAAAGAGACATGTTTTCGCTGGCAAATGTTGAAAAGGTTGTAAACCCACCACAAAATCCGATAGTGAGAAATATCCGCAGTTCGTTATTTACCAGATTGCCCCGTTCAAAAAGTCCATAAAACAGGCCAATAAGGAAACATCCTAATATATTCACAATAAATGTTCCGAATGGAAAGGATGAGAAGATGTTGTTTTGCATAGCTCTTGACAGGAGATAGCGTAATATTCCACCGATAAAACTTCCGGAACCAATGATGAATAATATTCTTATCATTTTGACTTTAGATTTTTGGTCTTTACAAATGTAAGAATAAGGAGGAATAAAATATAGTTTGCGGAAAGATATTTATTACTGAAAGTAAAAAAGTAAGGCACCTCAATAATGAAGTGCCTTACTTTTGAGCCTCTTGTCGGATTCGAACCAACGACCCCGAGATTACAAATCACGTGCTCTGGCCAACTGAGCTAAAGAGGCGAAGATATATTTTTTTTTATTTTTCATTTTTTAGGCACCTCAATAATGAAGTGCCTAATTTTTTGAGCCTCTTGTCGGATTCGAACCAACGACCCCGAGATTACAAATCACGTGCTCTGGCCAACTGAGCTAAAGAGGCGGGTGGGTAAGCTTACTATATCGCGCCGCTACAACCAACTACCTTTGCTGCGATCAAGCCCTGGAGGATTTGTAGGGAGCTAGCCGTATAGGACTTACCCGGGTGCAAAGGTAGATATTTTATTTTACCTTGCAATACCTCTCTGAAACTTTTTTTGGGAGGGATGGACTAAGCAGCTACTTTTCAGTTACTTAAAAGGACGAAAAAAAATCATTTTTTTTTGTGACAGGTAAGAAAGTAGATGGAAAGCCGGAATCTTTATACCATTTTAATAATTTTCATTTCATTTCGTACTACTTCTTGATGTAAAAATAGTATTTTTGTGCACAAATATAAAAGATGATAATGGAGAACAGAAGCTTTATGAATAAGTATGCCATGCAGTATGGCACTTACATGGGGATTTTTTGGATTATAAAATTTACTTTATTTCCGCTTGGGTTTTCGGTGCCTTTTCTGGAGCTTTTCTTTCTTATACTGACATTACTGGTTCCTTTTGTAGGATATTATTTCACGAAAATATACCGGGACAGAATTTGCGGTGGATTTATGAGCTTTGGTCATGCATGGGTATTTGCTACTTTTATGTATATGTTTAGTGCATTGCTTACGGCTGTGGGACACTTCGTTTATTTCAGATTCATGGATAATGGCTTTATAGCAACTTCTTATCTTGACATGCTTCATTCAGTAGATAAGAATCAGGCTGTTGCTGCAGGATTGGGTAGCTCGCTTAAGCAATTCGAAGAAACCATAAATGCACTTGGTAGTCTTCGCCCGATTGAAATTACTATGCAATTGCTTTCACAAAATGTAATATATGGATCTTTACTGGCTCTTCCAACTGCTCTTTTCGTGAAAAAGAAGGCTGCTTTTCCTATAGAGGATAGCGAGGAGGATAGTAAAGACGATAATAATCAAGACGAAAATAAAGAATAGAAATATGGATATATCTGTAATAGTTCCGTTGTATAACGAAGAAGAATCTCTTCCAGAACTTTATGCATGGATTGATAGGGTGATGAAAGAAAACGATTTTTCTTATGAGGTGATCTTTGTAAATGATGGCAGTACCGATCGTTCATGGGATGTAATTGAAGAACTTAGTGCAAAGTCGGAAACTGTAAAAGGTATTAAATTCCGTCGTAATTATGGTAAGTCTCCTGCTTTGTTTTGTGGATTTAAAAAAGCACAAGGGGATGTGGTAATTACAATGGATGCTGATTTGCAGGACAGTCCGGATGAAATTCCAGAACTTTACAGAATGATTACAGAGGAGAATTATGACCTTGTTTCCGGATGGAAAGAAAAGAGATATGATCCGCTTTCAAAAACATTACCTACTAAGTTGTTCAATGCTACAGCCCGTTCTGTTTCGGGAGTTAAGAATCTGCATGATTTTAATTGCGGACTAAAGGCTTATAAAAAAGATGTTGTGAAGAATGTTGAAGTATATGGCGAAATGCACCGTTATATACCTTATCTGGCAAAAAGTGCCGGCTTTACAAAAATAGGGGAGAAGGTGGTTCAGCATCAGGCTCGTAAATATGGCTCTACTAAATTTGGTATGAGCAGATTTGTGAATGGATACCTGGATTTACTTTCTTTGTGGTTCCTTTCTAAATTCGGGAAAAAGCCAATGCATATTTTTGGATTGCTGGGTTCATTGATGTTCTTCCTGGGTTTTATATCTGTTATAGTTGTGGGTGCGTCTAAACTTTACTCTATGTATTCAGGGTTAGAATACAGACTGGTAACTGAATCTCCTTATTTTTATCTGGCTCTTACCTGCATGATTATTGGTACTCAATTGTTCCTGGCCGGATTTGTAGGTGAACTTGTTACACGGAACGCTCCGGAACGTAATAATTACAAAGTAGAAAAAGAACTGTAAAAACTGTTTGGCAAAAATTATGAGACATCTATTGAAACTCTTGTTTTTTACAGTATTTACTTGCTGTGCTGTAAGCCTCTTTATGGCATGTGGTGAGGCTTCTGAGTCCTCAGTTGGACGTCTTTCGCCGCTATTTAAATTTGTGACTAAAAGTACGCTGAAAGAAAAATCGTTTGATTCGCTGACTGTGGTTGCTCTTAATACTGTTCGGGGTGACTCGATAATTATTGATAACGAAAAGACAGTTACTTCTGCCACTCTTCCACTTAGTTATGTTGATTCCAAAACAGCACTGGTCTTTAAATATTCAAAAGATACGATTGATACGGTTTGGGTTACTCATACTAATACTGAGCATTTTATTTCTATGGATCGTGGGGTAGCTATGTTTTATCATATAGACAAAGTGGAACACACCAAACATTTAATAGATTCTATCGCAATAGTAAATTCGGAAGTTAATATCAATGAAAAAGAAAATATTCGCATCTATTATTAGTGCACTTGCTTTATTCGTGGTCTCTTTTCCTGTTCTTGCTCAACAACAACAACAACGCCAAGTGCTGAGGAAAGGACAGAAGAAAGTAATTAGTAAAATTCCTAAAGAGGTGTTGCCATTGTATAATGGTACTTTTGTTGGGGTTGACTTGTACGGAATAGGAAGCAAAGCGTTTGGAGGTGATTTTTTGAGTTCGGAGGTTAGTGTTGATGTAAATCTGAAGAACCGCTTTTTCCCGGTTGTGGAATTAGGCTATGGTAAAGTAGATAAAAATAATAATAATATTTCCTATAAATCGTCGGCACCATATTTCAGAATAGGTATGGATTACAACTTAATGTTCAAGAAAAAGAGCTTAAGTCATATGTATATTGGAGCTCGGTATGGCTTTACTGCTTTGAGCTATGATGTGAAAAGCACCGGACTTGATGATGATATCTATCCGGGAGAAGTGCCTTTTGAATACACCGGAGAGAAAACTACTGCTCATTGGATGGAATTGGTTGGT
This sequence comes from uncultured Bacteroides sp., assembly GCF_963677945.1. NCBI lineage: Bacteria > Pseudomonadati > Bacteroidota > Bacteroidia > Bacteroidales > Bacteroidaceae > Bacteroides > uncultured Bacteroides sp. The sequence continues at coordinate 2,058,778 of NZ_OY782578.1, forward strand.
GGTATCAGGGCTGAAGTATTTAAAAACGTTTTAATGGGATGGTCTTTGAGATACAAAGCTAAGATTAGCGTGAAAGATAATGTTCATTCAACACCTTGGTACATTCCGGGGTTTGGAGAAAATAAGTCTTCAACCTTTGGGATTACATACTCTTTGATTTATAAGTTACCTTTTTAATAATGACAAATTTAGAAAACTGGCTGCTTGCTGTGGGGCTGGCAATGGATTGCCTGGCTGTGTCAATAGCAAGTGGCATTATTTTTAAGAAAGTTCACTGGGGCAATATCCTTACGATGGCTTTCTTCTTTGGTTTTTTTCAGGCTTTAATGCCTTTTTTGGGATGGTTCGGTGCAAGTAGGTTCAGTCATTTGATAGAGAATGTAGACCATTGGCTGGTTTTCCTTATTCTTGCTTTTCTTGGTGGAAGAATGATATGGGAATCGTTTAAAGACGAAGAGTGCAGGAGTGACTTTAATCCGGCTTGCTTAAAGGTTGTTTTTACATTGGCCATAGCAACTAGTCTGGATGCTCTTGCTGTGGGTGTGTCTTTCGCCTTTATGGGGATGAGAACCGTTAATAGCATTATTTCACCGATATTGATTATTGGTCTTGTTTCTTTTGTAATGTCTGTCTTTGGTTTGCTTTTCGGGATATTCTTTGGGTGCAAACACAATATGAGAGTGGAACTGTGGGGTGGACTTATATTGATTGGTATTGGAACAAAAGTGCTGATAGAACATCTTTGTTTATAAATGATATAAAAAAAATCCTGCTATAGAGAATATCTGTAGCAGGATTTTTTATGCTATATAAATCAGGAATGTAATTTATTCAACTAATTTATTGGTCATGGTGTCGGGGAAAACCACTGTCGGTTTAAAGCTTTTAGCTTCTTCAAAATCCATCATGGCATAAGACATGATAATAATGATATCTCCAACTTGTACCTTCCGGGCAGCTGCACCATTCAGGCAAATCTTACCTGTACCACGTTCGCCTTTTATAATATAAGTTGAGAAACGTTCACCGTTATTGTTATCTACGATATGTACTCTCTCATTGGCGATGAGGTTGGCCGCATCCATTAAATCTTCGTCAATTGTAATACTACCCATGTAATTTAAATCAGCCTCTGTTACACGTACACGGTGTAGCTTTGACTTCATTACTTCAATCATCATAAGGTTGGTCTTTTTAATTAAATCTCTTTATATTTTATGTTATCAATCAGTCGGACTTGTCCACAGAATACTGTGATGCAGCCCACTGCATAATTTGTATCTGCCCAGTCTTTCAAGTCCTGTAATGTGTAACCATCAACAATCTTAAAATACTCCAGGCGTAGCCCTTGCTCAGCGGCAATAGATTCTTCTACGAAACGAATTGTTTCACTCACTGAGTGATCTGCTGCAAAGGTACGACTTTTAAATAATGTTTGAGATATTTTTAATGCTATTTCACGTTCTTCAGTAGATAATAGTGAATTGCGGCTGCTTAAAGCCAGTCCGTCGTCTTCACGAATAATTGGACAGCCTACAATTTCTATATCAAAATTCAGCTGTTTAGTCATCTCACGAATGATGGCCAGTTGCTGGAAATCTTTTTCGCCGAAGTATGCGCGGTTTGGTTTTACTGCATCAAAAAGTTTACTTACAATTTGTGCTACACCGTTAAAGTGTCCGGGACGGAAAGCTCCCTCCATAACTGTATCTAGCGGTGCAAAGCTGAATTGACGAGTATCTGGTTGCGGATACATTTCTTCTGCTGATGGCGCAAAAACAAAAGAGCAGCCATTAGCTTCCAATAGTTTGCAGTCGGCATCCAGAGTACGCGGATATTTTATTAAATCATTCTTATCGTTGAACTGAGTGGGATTTACAAATACACTCACTACGGTTACATCATTTTCTTTTACGCAACGCTTTACTAATGAGGCATGCCCTGCATGTAAAGCGCCCATAGTAGGGACTAACCCAACCTTTTTACCCTGAGCTTTAAGTGCAGATAACTCTGACTGCAACTCATTGATAGTGTGTACAATTTTCATTTTTAATTTTAATTGTTTAATCTGTTGTTTTAAAAAACGGTGCAAAATAAGCTAATATTTATCACATAACGAAGAATTATTTAAAATTTATATAATGAAAAGATCTTGCTTGTTTTAATTTGATTTTAATGCTTATGTGTTGATTAATAGAAACTTAATAATTAGCGAGATGTTATTGAAGGATAAAACTTGCATAAATGCGCTTTTTTTTTTATATCTTTGCAGAATATTTATGAGAAAGATAATAAAAAGATGAAGGCTAACAAGGTTTTATTTATTACACAAGAGATTACTCCTTACTTGCCCGAGTCCGAAATGGCTAACACTGGAAGATATCTTCCTCAGGCTATTCAGGAGAAGGGGAGAGAAATTAGAACATTTATGCCTAAGTGGGGTAATATCAATGAGCGCAGAAATCAATTGCACGAAGTGATTCGCCTTTCGGGAATGAACCTGATCATTGATGATACGGATCATCCATTGATTATAAAAGTGGCTTCGATTCAGGCTGCCAGAATGCAGGTATACTTCATTGATAATGATGATTATTTTCAACACAGATTACAAGCTGCTGATGAAGATGGAAATGAATATGATGATAATGACAGCAGAGCTATATTTTATGCCCGCGGTGTAATTGAAACAGTAAAGAAACTCCGTTGGTGTCCTGATGTTATTCACTGTCATGGATGGATGTCGGCTTTGGCTCCATTATATATTAAGACTGTATACAAAGATGAACCATCGTTTCGTGATGTGAAGATAGTATTCTCTGTATATGAGGATGATTTTAAAAACAAACTATCTCAGGATTTTGCCTCTAAAATAATGATGAAAGACTTAGCAGGCATTGATTTATCTTCTGTTCAGGGTGATGTTGATTATGCAGGGCTACTTAAGCTTGCTATTGATTATTCTGACGGAGTTATTCAAAACAGTGAGCATGTAAATGAAGATGTGATGAATTATGCTCGTAGTAAGAATATTCCGGTTCTTGATTTTCAGTCTCCGGATAATTACGTTGATGCTTTCAATGAGTTTTACGATAAAGTTTATGATAACGAATAGATATTATAAAAAAAGATATTATAAAAAAGCAGCTCAATTTGAGCTGCTTTTTTTATGATTGGTTTCCTAATCTTTCTTCGCTACTTTTTTAGTTTTCTTTTCTTTCGTTGTTTTGATAACTGCCTTTTCTTGATTCACCTTGCTGAGTTCCAGCATATCAATCTTCTTACGTAAGGTGTCAATCTCGTCTCCTTGATTTTTTATCGTTGTAAGTAGTGAGTTCAATTCTTCATTATCCAAATCTTCCGGATAAAGGGAGTTTACTCTGTTGATAAAGTCTGCCAGAACATTCATGTAATTTGAAAAAGCCTCATAGGCTGAGTCATAATTATCTCTGTCGATACCAAGACCGGTATGTTTAGTTGACATGAAACGGAAGTTGTGACAAGCCTGTAAATAGTCCCAGTCTTGCTTGATTCTTTTATCATGGCACAGTCTGACACGTTCAGATAGTCCGTATAGCTTATTAAAAGCTTCACGTTGAAGACTGTTTCCTAACCATGCACTTATGTCTCTTTCTTCGTCTAGCCAGGATATTGGATATAGAACCTCAATAGAAGAGATTGATTTAGATTTGGAAATAATCTCTGATGGTGTAGAGAATGTGATTCCTTTTTCACTGGCACAACCCGGTAACGCTTTCATAAATTCCAGAATGTTTGAAGATAGAGGCTGTGCTATACCGATAGCATCTAAAGGCATGAAGATATTGATTACTTTTTCTTCTTTTGGCAGTGAATCAATCCAATTGATGTATTTATCAGCAAACAAAGGATACTCGCTCCATTCATGATTTGAGAACCGAAGACTAATGTCATCTGAAAGCTTAAAGTCTCTGAATAATATCTTAAGCTCGGGTGCCTGATTACAATGGTATACATAATGAGGACTTTTCCATCCTAGAATATGTTTCGCTCCCTCAGTTAGCACTCCTTTAAATCCCATATCAGCTATGGTGCTGCCAATCTCATCAGAATAAATAAGTCCTGTGTTTCTGAATACAGTTGGTGTCTGACCAAAAAGTTGCTTTGTTTTTCTGCATTGATGCTGAACTTCCTCACGGAAACTTGTTTCATCGATCAATGAAGAGAGTCCGTTGGAGTATGTTTCGGCCAAAAACTCGCAGCAACCGGTTTTGCCCAGTTCTTTTAGTTTGTCGATAACGCAGGGAGCATGCATTTCCAATAATTCCATGGCTACTCCAGATAGAGAAATGGCTACTTTGAAAGCTCCGTTTGAGTTTTTAACCATCTCTATTAATGTGTCGATTGCCGGTTTATAAGAACGCTCTACAGTATCACTTAATTTAGTTTCGTTGGCGTAATCGTCATAATAATAGTGATCTGTTCCTATATCAAAGAATCGATATCTTTTCAGATGAAAAATCTGGTGTATTTGAAAGTATAAACAGATTGTTTTCATATTGATTATATTTTTTTATTATCTATAGTTCTGTAAAATATTGTCGTAAATGGAACGTACTTTATAGCCTACATTTTCCCATTTTATTGCATCAACTTCTTTTTTACCTTCTGTCTTTAAGTAATCATACATAGCAGGATAGGTACAAATGGAATAAATAGCATCGGCCATAGCATGAATATCCCAATAGTCGATTTTGATACAATTGTCTAAAATCTCAGCACACCCCGATTGTTTCGAGATAATTGTAGGCACACTAACCTGCATTGCTTCCAACGGAGAGATACCGAATGGTTCCGAAACCGAAGGCATGATATATACATCGCTGGCTTTGAGTACTTCGTAAACTTGTTTTCCTTTCATAAATCCCGGGAAGTGAAAACGGTCGGCTATACCTCGTTCTGCTACCAGACTGATCATTTGGTTCATCATATCGCCATTGCCGGCCATCACAAAACGAATGTTTTTTGTTCTGTGAAGAACCATTGCCGCAGCTTCTACAAAGTATTCCGGACCTTTTTGCATGGTTATTCTTCCCAAAAAGGTTACAATCTTTTCTTTTTTACTTTTTTGAGGAACAATATTCATAATCTCCTGAGATAATGGAGATACGGCATTATGTACGGTAGTTACTTTTCGTGGATCCTGATGGTATTTATGAATAACTGTCTGACGAGTCAGCTCACTAACACACATGATGTGATCAGCATGATCCATTCCGTTCTTTTCTATGGAGTAAACAGTGGGATTTACATTTCCACGGCTTCTGTCAAAATCAGTTGCATGTACATGGATAACCAGTGGCTTTCCTGAAATTTGTTTAGCATGAATACCGGCAGGATATGTTAGCCAGTCATGCGAATGAATAATATCATATTGTTGCTGTCTGGCAATAACACCAGCTACTATGGAATAATTATTAATTTCTTCCTGTAAGTTATCCGGATAGCGACCGGAAAATTCGATGCAACCTAAATCGTTGGTATGAAGATAATTGAAGTCGGCATATATATGGTCTCGTAAATCATAGTAATCCTGAGGATTCATATATCCACCGACACGGTTATTTACATAATCCCAATTCACATCCCTCCATACTACCGGAGTGCTGTTCATACCTATAATCTTTAAAAAACTCTGATCTTCATCTCCCCAAGGTTTGGGTATGCAAAAGGTAATTTCCATATCTTCCTGCATAGACATACCTTGTGTAAGCCCATAACTGGCTGTTCCTAAGCCTCCTAATATATGAGGGGGAAACTCCCATCCAAACATTAAAACTTTCATCTTTATTTCCTCCTCTTATTAATAGTATTTATTAAGTTGCTTTAATACGTGCAAGATTAATGCAACATTCATAGCGAATGATACTGCTCCTCTTCCTTTAAAAGGAGGGTTGCCATCAAATAATTCTGGTATAGAACTAATGCAATGCTTTCTCATTTCTTCCTCAAATCCTATTAGTTGGCGTTCAATAAAGGAAACTCCGCTTGTTTTATATATACGAAGGTATGCTTCCATATAGAATCCCATCAACCATGGCCATGCCGTGCCCTGGTGGTAAGCGTAATCTCTTAATATTTGTGGCCCTACATAATTGGGGTTATATCCGATACTTTTGGGACTTAACGAACGTAGTCCTTTGGGAGTAAGTAACTCTCTGGTTGTAATATCAAGAATCCTCTTTTTTTGCTCCGGTTTAAGTGGCGAGTATTCAAATGCCACGGTAAATATCATGTTGGGACGTACACTCCAGTCGGATGGTTGTCCGTTAACATAATCAAGTAGATAACCATGCTCGTTTAGGAATACATTAATGAAAGATTGGGCTGTTGTTATTGCTAATTCATCTAGTGAATCGGCGAATATCGATTCGGCTTTATCTCCTTTATGCATCATTCCGGCTACAAAACGGAGTGCATTGAACCATAAAGAATTGACTTCAACAATATATCCGGTTCTTGGAGTTACAGGACGATCGTTGATTGTGGCATTCATCCATGTAATAGCTTTATTTTCTCCGTTTGAGTATAGCAATCCGTTATCATGTAAGAACAGGTTCTCATGTTTGCCTTTATAGATAAACTCGATGATGTCTTTCAGAAGGTTGCCGTACTTTTGTTTACATTGTTCCGGCGATGTTGCATTTGCATATTGCTGTATAGCCCATATTGCCCAAAGTAACACATCCGGATCTTCAATTTCATATATCTTACAATCTAAAGGACGTCCATTTATATAATTTTCTATAGCTTCCCGGGCGGTTTCCATAACAGACTCGAATTCTTCGATTTCATCAATAGCAAGTGTTAAACCCGGTAAGGAAACAAACATATCACGAGCACGACATTTAAACCAGGGATATCCGGCTAAAAGATAGTGCTTGCCACCTTGTTTATTATGAAACTGGTGAGCTGAGTTTTTCAGACAGTTGAAGAAACTGTCACGTGGAGTACGTCTTGCTGCCTGTTCCTCGAATTTCTCAAAAAGCTTGTTTGTTGAAGCCTCAGATATACCGGCAGAGAAAATAATGCTTTCTCCTTTTTTAATATTAACTTCAAAATATCCAGGAACATAGAGGTCTTCGTTGGAATCGTATCCTCTTTCTTGTTCTTTGGTATATTCTATGCCTTTGTACCAATATGGCTCAAAATGAAATTCGTTTTTCTTGTTTACCTGCATAAATAATTCAGGATACCCTGGGTACATACAGGTTTTTATACCATTTTCAACTTCCTGATATTCTCTGCTTGCATGTGGGTTTTCATGAGTATACTGACGTACGCTTCTAAAGGCGAGAAGTGGACGAAAACGAAGAGTAGTAGCAGAATGTGCATCTACTAATGTATATTTAATCAATATTCTATTCTCATAATGAACAAAGATTTTTTCTTTGGTAAGAATAACTCCACCTACACGGTAGGTTGTAATAGGGATTTTTTCACAATCAAATTCACGGATGTATTTATGCCCCTTGGGACTATAGTTGTCTCCCTGATATTTATGCAAACCAAGGTTAAACTCAGCTCCGTGTTGAATAACTGTTTCATCTAAAGAAGAGAGTAAAACATGATTTTCGTCGTCCATTTCTGGAATAGGAATCACTAGTAATCCATGATATTTTCTTGTGTTGCAATCGACTATTGTTGTACAATGATATGCTCCCGATTTATTGGTCCGAAGAATTTCTCTAGGTAAAGATTCTTCAAGATTAATCATGAGAGTTTTGTCAAATCGCAGATAACTCATAGTTATATAGGCTTTTAAAAGGTTTATTATTAATTTAATGGTTACAATATAATGTTGCTATCTCCAAAAATAATGATTTTTGAGATAAAACAGTATTGTTTACTCATTTTTTTTGCTTTTTGCTATAAAGTTTCTTATTGAATTTTTTTATTCAGCTATATCTTTGATAGGTTTATATTCCTGGGAAATTCTATAAAGGTTCTCTTATAGAGGCTTATAATAAGAAAAAAATCCCGGCTTTTATCAATAAAAAGCCGGGATGAGCGATATTTTTGTTAGTTACTATAAACCGCCTTGAAGAACTGTGATCAGGTTGGTAATGTTTGCTGTAAACAGTTTTACAGCAATAGCAAGCAAAATAATACCAAAGAATTTCCGGATAACATAAATGCCTCCTTTTCCCAGAAATTTCTCTACCTTTCCTGTTAGCTTTAAAACGATATATACCCAGATCATGTTGAGCACTAAGGCTATCATGATATTTACGCTGGCATATTCCGCACGTAGTGATAATAATGTTGTAAATGCACCAGCTCCCGCTAATAGAGGAAATACAAGAGGAACAAGTGTTGCTTCTTTAATAGGACCTGTGTTTTTAAATATTTCAACGTCAAGAATCATTTCCAGTGCCATAAAAAATATAATAAGTGCACCGGCTATTGCAAACGATTCTATATCTACCCGGAAGAGGCTTAACAATAAATGACCTGCATAGAAAAAGCCTACCATTAGAGTCCCTGAGTATAACGTTGCTTTAACGGCGTTAACTTCACGTCCCTTTTCTCTAAGGTTTATGATAATTGGAATGGAACCAATAATATCTATTACTGCGAATAGTACAATAAATGCACTAATCATATCCTGAATATCAAATGCTGCAAACATATCTAATTATTTTTTAAATGCAAAGATATTATATTTTTATGCATTTTACAACATTTTACTATATAGAAAATAATCATGCTTAAGAAACAATAAAAAACAAAAAAAGAAGAGCGTGTAAATGAATATAATCAAATTTTATCAATATATTTGTAAAGAACTAGAATTAGACTATTTTATAACTGTAATACCAAAAATGGTTGTTATGGAAACTATGTACGAGACTTTGCTTAAAATGCCTCTCTTCCAAGGATTAGGCGAAGATGAAATCACAAAAATCGTTGGAAAAGTGAAATTACATTTTCAGAAATATAAAGCTGGAAGTGTTATATTTAGGAGTGGTGATCCTTGTAATGAACTTACCTTTTTATTAAAAGGTGAAATAATGCTGGAATCTACCGATAAGGATAATAATTTTGTGTTAAAAGAATTCCAGTCAGCTCCTGATCTCGTTGGATTCTATTCTCTTTTTGGAATTAAAACGTGTTACTTCTCTACTTATACTGCGGAAACAGATGTTGATGTTGTTTCTATAGATAAGTCTTTTATTCTAACTGAGCTTGATAAACATGACATTTTCCGTTTGAATTTTCGTAATATTCTGTCAAATAGGTTACAACAGTTTCATGATAGATTGTGGCAATTTACCTATTCCTGTCTGGAAACAAAGATTGTTGATTTCTTGTTGGCACGATGTGAAAAACCTTATGGCAAAAAGCAGCTGAAGATTAAAATGGAAGATTTTGCTGCAATTATTGGTGAAACACGTTTATCAGTATCCAAATGCCTGAACCAATTAGAAAAAGATGGATTGGTTATTCTTCGTAGAACGGAAGTAGAGATTCCTGATTTAAACTTATTAAAACTGTGGAAAGAAAAGTTTCTGATGACCTTTTCTCACAATAAAGAAATAGTAAATGAGTAATAAATAAAGCCTCAAAATCGATTCGGATTTTGAGGCTTATTTGTTTTATGAAAGTTCTTTGACTTTCACCTTATTGCATTTATTTCACTCGTTTGTACCCATAAACAGCTAAATCTCCTAATTCTTCTTCAATGCGGAGTAGTTGATTATATTTCGCCATACGATCAGAACGGCTTAATGAACCAGTCTTAATTTGTCCGGAGTTTGTGGCTACAGCAATATCCGCTATCGTAGCATCTTCCGTTTCGCCAGAGCGATGAGAGGTTACCGTAGTATATCCGTGGCGATGGGCCATTTCAATAGCATTCAGAGTTTCTGTCAGTGTGCCAATCTGGTTTACTTTGATTAATATAGAGTTTGCACAACCTAGCTCAATACCTTTCGATAAGAAGTCTACGTTTGTTACAAACAAGTCGTCGCCTACAAGCTGACATTTATCTCCGATTTTATCAGTAAGTAATTTCCATCCTTCCCAGTCGTTTTCACTCATTCCATCTTCTATTGAGTCGATAGGGAATCCTTTAATCAATTCTTCCAGATAAAGTGCTTGCTCTTCAGAAGTTCTTTTCTTACCTTTTGCACCTTCAAATTTGGTGTAGTCATAGGTTCCATTGCTGAAGAACTCTGATGATGCACAGTCTAAACCGATAGTTATATCTTTGCCAGGAGTGTAACCGGCTGCCTTAATAGCAGCAATGATGGAATTAAGCGCATCTTCGGTACCTTCGAGCGTTGGAGCAAAACCTCCTTCGTCACCGACGGCTGTACTTAATCCACGGTCTTTAAGAACTTTTTTCAACGCATGGAAAACTTCAGCTCCCATTCTTAATGCTTCTTTAAAGGATGGTGCACCAATAGGTCTGATCATGAATTCCTGAAAGGCAATTGGAGCATCGGAGTGCGATCCTCCGTTAATGATATTCATCATCGGTACAGGCAATACATAAGAATTTACCCCTCCGATATATTGGTAAAGTGGTAAGTCCAGATAAGCAGCTCCGGCTTTTGCTACAGCCAGCGATACGCCTAAAATGGCATTTGCTCCAAGTTTTGATTTGGTTTTTGTCCCGTCCAGCTCAATCATGGCTTTATCAATACCTCTTTGATCAAGCGTTGATTTTCCGATCAACTTAGGAGCAATTATATTATTAATATTATCAACTGCTTTCTGTACACCTTTACCTCCATAGCGGGCCTTAACGCCATCTCGCAATTCTATTGCCTCATTTTCACCTGTGGATGCACCTGATGGGACAGAAGCTCTGCCTACAATACCTGATTCTAATATTACGTCAACTTCTACAGTTGGATTACCTCTTGAATCGAGAATTTCTCTTCCTACAATCTTTTCTATTTTCATTTTATCAAAAATTTAAGTTGTTACTGCAAAGATAAAAGATTATATGACATTTTATCCTTTTAAAGAAAAAACATTGCTATTAAAATAAAGTTTTTATAAAAGAGGTCCTTTCTTGTACAGATTAAGCATATTTAGTAATACAGCATGAAACTGTAATGCTTTGTTTATCAATATTTATATTTGTTATTTTGGTCTGTAACAAGTTGTTCTTCTTGTATTTAACAATAACCATTCTGCTGGTTTATCTATTATCAGAACTTATTTACCAATAATTTGACCTCATTAAATTCTATTCTGCATATATTTGCGTAATCATTAAATCTATTTATGCAGAATATCAACTATCCAATATTACAGAAAGTATCTTTATTTTTACTTTTATTGCTTTGTCCATTTTGGGCAAATTCTCAAAATGAAATTATTCAGCATTTAAAGTTTAAACAGCTTTCTACGCTTAATGGCTTACCTACTGATGAAGTGCAGAAGGTTTTTCAGGATAAAGACGGTTATATATGGATTGCTACAAGAAGTGGCTTGTGCCTTTATGACGGTTATCAGGTAAAGACCTATAAGGCCAACCTATACACACCGGAATTGTTCACAAGTAATAATATCCTTTGCTTGGCCGATGACAATAACCACAATTTATGGATAGGTACACTTGACGGACTGAATATTCTGAATAAGAAGACTGGTGTAATACGTAAGATTTTTATTCCCGGAATTGCAAACAATGCAATTTCATGTTTACTGATTGGCAAAGATAATACTGTTTGGGTAGGTACGGATTCTGGCTTATGCAGATATATTCCTCAGAACGATTCTTTTGAAGTTCTGGTTAATTCGAAGACTAATGGGGTATTGAGTCCAACTGCTATTAAGTCTCTTATTGAAGATTCGAAAGGGAATATTTGGATTGGTACATGGTCGGCCGGACTTTATAGATATGATCCTAAGATTAAAAGATATTATGCATATCCTAAAATGAATAATCGTAATTCGGCTCATGTTATTTATGAAGATTACAAAAAAAGGATATGGGTTGGTACATGGAGTGAGGGACTGTTCTTATTAGAGAACCCTTATGATATGAAACATTTGCGTTGGAAGAAGTTCGTTCATCAGAATGGAAATCCTAATAGCTTGTCGGATAATATTGTCTATTCAATATCTGAGGATCTGAATACTCACACTCTTTGGGTGGGTACGCGTAGCGGACTTAGTATAACTCCCCAGGACGGATCGGGGTATTTTATTAATTATCTTCCTGAAAGTGAACGTTATCCATTGATTACTAATGAGGTAAACTCTATTATTAGAGACCATTTTGGAATGATGTGGATGGGAACTATTGGAGGTGGAGTGTGCTGGGTGAGCACTAGACAAACACATTTTAATAGATATAATATTGAATCGATAAAGAGTGAGCTACCTACAAACTCGGTGAAGAGTCTTTATGTAGATGATGACGGACTGGTTTGGATGGGAATAGGTACTTATGGATTGGCTGCATACAATCCAAAAAATAATGTTTGCAACTATTATCCAAAGATTCCTGAATTCTCTAATATAAGTAGCATGCCAACAGTCAACACGATTGTTCGCATGAAGAGAACAAATGAATTGTGGATAGGTACTTATGATGGAGGTATCTATGTTTACAAGAAAGGACAGAAGGTAAAGGTGATGTTACCTGAGAATACTCCTTTTTTAAAAGAAGCTTGTGTTTCTGCTATAAAGGAAGACAGGAAGGGTAACTGCTGGATTGGTACCCGTAGTGGATTATGCGTTAGGTATAATAATGGTAAAGGTTATATTTTCAATACTCTTTTGGTTAACAATAAAGATCTTAGTCGTTGTACAATTCGTTCTCTCTGCGAAGATAACGACGGAACTATATGGTGTGGTACGGGGAATTATGGAGTAATACGTCTTTCCGGAAATCTACAAAATCCTAAATTAACAAAGTTTGCCCAATATTCGTTGAGCAATAATAAACTGAATTGTCTGGATGCTCTATGTCTGTTTAAGGATAATATAGGAAGACTATGGCTTGGAACTGAAGGAGGAGGACTTAATTTATATGATAGAGAAAAAGATACTTTTATTTCTATTAATAAACTTATAAATCTTCCGGGGGATGTTGTAAGCAGTATACAACAAGATAAAAAAGGAAATCTTTGGCTTGGCACAAATTATGGTCTTGTAAGGTTACGTGTTGAAAAGAACCTTAAAGAATCGAGTTTCCGTGTTTATACAACAGCCGATGGTTTGCAGGATAATTTCTTTATTCAGAACTCTTCTTTTAATAAGAACGGAGAACTGTTTTTTGGCGGATATAAAGGATATAATAGTTTCTTTCCTGGCAAAATGGAAGATAATGTGATGAAAGTACCTGTTGTTATAACAGATATAAAGATTCTTAATCAAAGCTTCGGAACTCTGGATAATGAACTTAGAAATAGAATTTCTGAAGAGACTCCTGGATTTACAAAAAGAATAGAACTTCCTTATAAATATAAGAACTTTACAATTGAATTTGCTGCTCTGGTTTATAATAACTCCAGGGGAAATAAGTATGCATATAAGCTGGAAGGGTTTGATAAGGACTGGCAGTACACAGATGCATTGCATCGATTTGCGAATTATAATAACCTGAAGAGTGGAACTTATACATTCAGACTAAAGGCTACGAATGAAAATGGTATGTGGAATGAAACAGAAACAGTATTGGAAGTTGTTATTCTTCCTCCTTTCTGGGCTACATGGTGGGCTTACCTATTATATATAATTGCCGGTGTTCTGATAGCTCGTTTCTCTTTGAGAGTTGCCAGGAACAGAATGCAGTTGAAAAATGATTTGAAATTGCAGCAGATAGAGCAGATAAAATCAGAGGAAGTAAACCATGCTAAATTGCAGTTCTTTACAAATATTACTCATGAGCTTTTAACTCCGCTGACTATTATCTCAGCTTCGGTTGATGATTTGAAGATGATTTCTCCTCAATACCTCGAACATTATGGTGTGATGCAGAATAATATATCTCGTCTGATTCGTTTGTTGCAACAGATTCTCGAATTCAGAAAAGCCGAAACAGGTAACCTTAAACTAAAGGTGTCTAATGATAATCTGGCGGTGTTCTTAAGAAAAGAGGTAGAAAGTCTTCGTCCTTTGATGAAAAAGAAGAAGATTCATTTGTCGGTTGTTTGCGATCCGGAAAATATAATGGGATATTTTGATCCTGACAAATTGGACAAGATAGCATATAACTTGCTGTCGAATGCTTCCAAATATAATAGTGAAGGCGGATTTGTTCTGGTAAATCTAAGTTGTGATTCAAATAAGGAATATGCAATACTTACTGTAAAAGACAATGGCAAGGGTATTCCTCCGGAGAAAATGAAGACTTTGTTTAAACGTTTTTATGAAGGAGATTATCGCCGCTTTAATACGATTGGCACGGGAATTGGACTTTCTCTGACTAAAGATCTGGTAGAACTGCATCAGGGAACTATTACTGCTGAAAGTGAAGTTGATAAAGGTACTACTTTCACTGTCAGGATACCAATAGATCGTTCATTCTATAGTGAAGATGAAATAGATGAAATGAAAGATGTATCTTCAGAAGGAACTATTTCGGATCTCGAACTTTCTGTTCCGGAACCGGAAAAAACAACTGAGGCAAAATCTCATTCTTTATTGGTTATTGAAGATAATGAGGAGCTGTTGCAGCTGATGACCCAATTATTAAGTAGAGAATATAATGTGCTTACAGCACAAAACGGCAAAGAGGGTGTTTCCATTGTTGAGAATGAAGATATTGATCTTATTGTATCTGATATTATGATGCCTGAGATGGATGGTATAGAGTTTTGTAAACACATAAAGAATAATTTCGAGACTTGCCATATTCCTTTGATTCTGCTTACTGCAAAGAATAAAGAAGAGGATAGAATTGAAGCTTACGATTCCGGAGCCGACGGATTTATAAGCAAACCTTTCAAACTTACTGTATTGCATGCAAAAATTAAGAATCTTCTGAAGAACAAAGAGAGGGTAGCAAAGGATTTCAAGAAACAATTGGTTTTTGAAATGAAAGAGCTAAGCTATACAAGTATGGATGAAGACTTCTTGCAACGTGCTATTGACTGTGTTCACAGACATCTTGACGATTCAGAATTCGACCAGCAGCAGTTCATTGAAGAAATGGGTTCCAGTAAATCTACTTTATACAAGAAACTAAAATCGCTTACCGGACTCAATACATCGGCCTTTATACGTAACATTCGTCTGAAAGCTGCATGTAAAATTGTAGAAGAGAAAAAGAAAATCCGCATCTCGGAATTAGCTTATGCAGTTGGATTCAATGATCCTAAGTATTTTAGTGCATGTTTTAAAAAAGAATTCGGTATGCTGCCAAGTGAATATATTGAAAGATATATGCCGGAATCATTTGTTCCGGAACCAGAGGACAACGAATAAAAATATATAAGGTTTGCCCGATAAACCATTGGCGAATAATTTTAGATTATTCGCCAATGGTTTTTATTTATTGCCCAATAAATATCACCCTGTATTTTACGAGGTTCCAGTTTAATTCATCAATTCTTAGTTTTCTGGAGTTAAATTATAGCTCAAAGTAGTAGAATATCCTATTTTCCTCTTAAAATAGCTATATTCAGACTTCTGTATTGTTAATGATTGATAAATTTGCTAAGTGATTATTAAGCAAAGATGTTTAATCTTAAAGTTTATAACTAAATGAAAAAACAAAAAACTTTTCATGAGTGCAGAGGAAAACGGCAGCTTGTACCTGTTAAATGGGTAATACGTTTGTCTGTTTTATTATTTGCACTTTATTCCCCTTTTCAACTAAGACTTTTTGCGGAAAATAACTCTCTGGAAATATCCCAGCAAAGTACGCAAAAGATATCTGGAGTTGTTAAAGATTCAAAAGGAGAAGCAATCATTGGTGCTAATGTGTTGATTGAAGGTACTAAGGTCAGTACCGTAACAGATTTAGATGGTGTTTTTACTCTCCAGCTACCTCAAGGAGCAGCAAGGCTTAAAATTTCTTTTATTGGATATAAAGATAAAATTGTTCCAATAAGAAAAGGTGCTCCCATGTCTATTGAATTAGATGAAGATACACATGTATTGGAGGAAGTTCAGGTTGTAGCTTATGGTGTTCAGAAGAAAGTATCAATTACAGGTGCTATCTCTTCTATGAAGGGTGACGATCTGCTAAAAACACCTGTTGGTTCTATCTCTAATATACTTTCAGGACAGATTACTGGTGTTTCTTCTGTTCAGTATTCAGGAGAACCAGGTGCAGATGCTGCAGATATTTATGTTCGTGGTATTGCTACATGGAACGATGCTTCTCCAATTATTCAGGTTGATGGAGTAGACCGTGATTTCTCACAAATCGACCCTAATGAAATTGAGAGTATCACAGTTCTTAAGGATGCTTCCGCTACGGCTGTATTTGGTGTAAGAGGTGCAAATGGTGTAATATTGATAACAACCAAACGTGGTGCTGAAGGCAAAGCAAAAGTATCACTTTCCAGCTCGTATGGGGTTAATGTTATGACAAAGCAACTTGATTTTGCTAATTCTTACCAGTATGCTTCATATTATAATGAGATGCAGGTAAATGATGGTGGTATACCTACCTTCAGTAATGATCAACTTGAAAAGTTCCGCACACATTCAGATCCTATTCTTTATCCGGATATTAACTGGATTGATTATTGTATGAAGAAGTCAGCATTCCAGTCACAGCATAATGTTAATATCTCAGGCGGAACAGAAGGAATGCGTTATTTTGTTTCAACCGGTTTATTTACTCAGGCTGGTATGTTTAAGCAATTTAATGCGAACGATGATTTCAATTTTGATTATAAAAGATATAATTACAGAGCAAATCTTGATTTTGATATAACTAAATCTACTTTATTATCTGTAAATATTGGTGGTAGGGTAGAAACTAAACGTACTCCGGAATCAGGAGAAGACCAAAACCAATTATTCCGTAAACTTTATTGGGCTGTACCTTTTGCCGGTGCCGGAATTATTGATGGTAAACGTGTTGTTTCAAACTCAGATTATTTGCCATTCACTGGAGTTGATGGTCTTTCTTCGTACTACGGAAAGGGATTCAGAACAACAACTACTAATGTTTTAAATCTCGACTTGGCTTTAAATCAAAAGCTGGACTTTATTACAAAAGGACTTTCAGTAAAATTAAAAGGCGCATATAATAGTGAATATGCAAATAAGAAAATTGCAAGTTCTTCAAAAGCATATTATACTCCTATATCAGGAGAGAATGGTTCTGTTGATTATAGAAAAAATGGATCTGATTCTCAATTGAACTATAGCGAACCAGACGATCAGTTCAGTAAAGCACGTGACTGGTATATGGAATTGGGTATGAATTATTCCCGCAAGTTTGGAGATCATAATGTGAATGCTTTGGTATTATACAACCAATCAAAAAGATACTATCCCGGAGGTTCTTATGATGATATCCCTTCTGCTTATGTAGGTTTTGTTGGTCGTGCTACTTATGATTGGAAATCCAGATATCTGGCAGAATTCAATATCGGATATAATGGTTCTGAAAACTTTGCTCCAGGTAATCGTTATGGAATTTTCCCTGCAGGTTCCTTAGGATGGGTTCTTAGTGAAGAGTCATTCTTTAAGCCTATTAAGAATGTTGTTAGTTATATGAAACTGCGTGCATCTTTAGGTGTAGTAGGAAATGATAAATGTAATAATCAACGTTTCTTATATATTCCTGATGCTTATAACCTGGGTGGTGGATATTATTTTGGTACAAATACAGGAAGTAGTAAACCTGGGGCATATGAATCAACAAAATCTTATGCTAATGTTACATGGGAAAAAGCTACAAAACAAAATTATGGAGTTGACTTTACTGTATTAAAGGATCACTTGAATGTATCTTTCGATTATTTCTATGAAAAACGAAAAGATATATTAATGACTCCTAATTATCTACCTAGTATTCTTGGAATGAGCCTTCCTGTTGTTAATGTTGGTAAGACAGAAAATAAGGGTTTTGAACTTCAATTGAAATGGAACGATCAGGTTGGTAAAGATTTCCGTTATTGGGCAAATGCTAATCTTTCTTTTGCACGCAACAAGATTTTATATATGAATGAGGTGAAGCAAAATGAAGATTGGATGTACAAAACAGGTCGCGTTATTGGTTCAAGATCTATGTATAAGTTCTGGGGATTCTATGATGAAACTGCTGATGCAAGATATAAAGCTCAGTTTGGTCATGAAATAGCCGATCATGGTATTGAACTTAAACCAGGAGATTGTGTATATACTGATTTGAACAATGATGGCAAGATTACAGGTGATGACGCGACTCGTAATCTAGGTTACACAGATGCTCCGGAATATACAGCCGGATTAAATATGGGATTTAGCTGGAAGAAATTTGATTTTTCAATGCAATGGACAGGTGCATGGAATGTTGACCGTATGTTAAGCGAATTCCGTCAACCTCTTGGAGATACATTCAACAAAGGTTTGTTGCTTTATCAATACGAAAATACATGGCGTACATCCGAAGATACATACACAGCTAAATATCCAAGAATTTCAGGTTTACATGCTTCAAATAATTATGCAGGTTCTGACCTATATCTTATTGATGCTAGTTATTTGAGATTAAAGAGCATTGAATTAGGTTACAATTTTGATTTTGCTTTTATGAAAAAAATGAAAATGAACCAATGTCGTTTGTATGTAAATGGATATAACTTGTTGACTTTTACAGGATTTAAATGGGGAGATCCGGAATCAAGACAAAGTGATCGCCCAAATTATCCATTAACTCGGGTATTTAATATTGGTTTAAAGGTTGGATTCTAATACTTTGATAAAAATGAAACATTTTAGTAAGTGGTTTATCGGAACATTTGTTGTAGCTACAATGGCTACGTCATGTGTGGATGACATAAAATTCGGTGATAGTTTCCTGGAAAAGGCTCCGGGGGTTGCTGTTACGCAAGATACAATTTTTGGAAAAGCTGAATATGCTCGTCGTTTTCTTTGGAATGCATATAGCAAACTTTATTATGGGTTAGCTACCAACTGGAATACGGTGGATGGTAAAATGAACACCGGTATGTTTGAGGTGCTTTCTGATTGCTGGCACAGCCATAATTCATGGGATGGATTAAATAGAAAATATTATTCAGGTGGCTATAAAGCAAGCGATGAAGATGATGCTGACGATACACGTTTTGGATATACAAAGGAAAATTGTTGGGTAGCGATACGAGCTTCTTTATTATTCATAGAAAATGTAGAGCGTGTTCCTGATATGGATGATAGCGAGAAGAAACGTTTGGCTGCTGAGGCAAAGGTTATTATAGCATCACGTTATTTCGACTTGTTCAGACATTATGGTGGATTGCCTATATTGGATAAGTCATACGATGTTCAGTCAAGTTATGAACTACCTAGAGCAACAGTAGAAGAAACGGTTAACTACATGACTCGCTTACTTGATGAAGCAGCTGCAGTTCTTCCTTGGGATTTGGATGCTGATGGTGAATCAAACTGGCAAGGCCGTTTTACAAAAGCTGCAGCTATGGGGTTGAAATGTAAAGTTCTTCTTTTTGCTGCCAGTCCTTTATTTAACGATAATCAGCCTTATTGCACAGAAGAACCTCAAGATGCTGTAACTAAACACCAGGTGTGGTATGGGGCATACAAACCAGAGTTGTGGACTCAATGTTTAAAAGCATGCGAAGATTTCTTTACTGAGTTAAGTTCACAAGGACATTATGCTTTAATGCAGCCTGCCGGAGCAACAACTGATGCTTATAGAAGTGCATTTAATGCAGCTTATTTTACAAGACAAGATAATACAGAACTTTTGATTTCTACCAGAATTATTGGTAAGTACAACTGGGATTGGTGGTACTATTGGGGAGACTGGGTTGGTTTTGGAGGATATACACCAACAGAAGAATATGTAGAGATGTTCCCTATGGCCGATGGTACTCCATTTACCTGGGATAATTCAAACATTGCTTCAAATCCATTCTTTACAGATAATAGTTATAGTAAACCTATTCGTGATCCAAGATTGTATGAAACAATACTTGTTAATGGTGCTAAATACAGTGGCCGTGCTGTTGAGCTTTGGTTAGGCGGTCGTGAAAACGTAAGTAGTACAGAAAAAGAAACAGGTATGTATGCTACAGGTTATGGATTATATAAATTCTATAAAGAAGGTAAGGGTAGTTTAGCCGGAAATTATCTGGAATGGCCATATTTGCGAATGGCAGAAGTCTATTTGATTTATGCAGAAGCTTTGTTAAAGAATAACAGATTAACTGATGCCATTAGACAAGTTGACATTGTTCGTGCAAGAGTTGGTTTAAAAGGTTTAGTTGAATCTAATCCAACCAAACAGCTTACAGCAGATTCAAATGCTCTTATGGAAGAGATTCTACGTGAACGCGCTTGTGAATTAGGAATGGAAGATGTTCGTCTATTTGACATGGTTAGAAATAAACGTGCTGATTTGTTTACGAAGACTTTACATGGTTTGAAGATTCAACGTGCTGATGGAGGTTCCGGTTCATGGTCTGATAAAAGTTCAAGTGTCCGTGGAGCTTTCCCTACTAAGTTTACTTATACTAAATTTGAGTTAACTAATAAATCCCGTGCTTGGTGGACAAACTTTAGTTCTAGATGGTATCTATCTGCTTTCCCACCTTCAGAAGTCAATAAAGGTTATGGATTAACTCAAAATCCAGGTTGGAAGTAACAACATGTATATTGACTTAAATAACGAATTGATATGAAAAATAAAATAATAGCTTTAGCAATATTTGCATGTGCAAGTTTAAATAGTTGGGCGCAGAATGAAAATAATGTGACTGGCAGGGTTATAGATCCGCTGGGAAATCCTGTATCGGGTGCGTTAGTTTCAATCGTGAACAATCCGTTTGTTAAGGTAGCTACTGATAAGGATGGTAAATTCGAAATCATGGCTAGTAAAGAAAATGTATTGAAAATTCAGACAGCTGATGATGCCGTAAAAATGTATCCGGTAGTAGACTCTGGTAAGTCTGTAACAGTTGTGATGGATTTTTCTACTGGAAAAGTTAATTATGGTTTTGGTTTGGAACAAGCATTGGCCGAGTCTACAGGATCTGTTTCAACAGCCAATTCTGAAAGTATAAACAAACGTTCTGCATTAACTATCGGTAATTCTTTATATGGTAACGTTTTAGGATTAACTAATATGCAGAGAACAGGTGCTTCCTGGGATCAGAAATCAGCTAT
This sequence comes from uncultured Bacteroides sp., assembly GCF_963677945.1. Classification (NCBI taxonomy): domain Bacteria; kingdom Pseudomonadati; phylum Bacteroidota; class Bacteroidia; order Bacteroidales; family Bacteroidaceae; genus Bacteroides; species uncultured Bacteroides sp. Next base: position 2,080,078 of record NZ_OY782578.1, read on the forward strand.
GTATATCAGAGGACTAAAAACCCTTAATGGAAATAATGGTATATTGGTTGTGGTTGATGGATTGGAACGCGACAATAACTGGAATGTTTTGAATTACATTACTCCGGAAGAAGTTGAGTCAGTAAATGTTTTAAAAGATGCTGCGGCTTTGGCTTTATATGGATATAAAGGCGTGAATGGTGTTTTGAACATTGTTACTAAACGTGGTAAATACAAATCAAGAGAAATAAGTTTCAGTTATGATCATGCTATTGACTGGCAGGTTCGTAAACCCGAAATGGCTGATGCTTATACTTATGCTAGTGCATTGAATGAAGCATTGACAAATGATGGTAAGACTGTTCGTTATTCGCAGAATGAGTTGAATGCGTTTAAGAGTGGACAGTATCCTTATTTATATCCAAATGTAGACTGGTGGAAAGAAACATTCAAAAATACTGGAGCTTCTGATATTGCAACATTAAGCTTCCGTGGCGGTAGTACCAGAATGCGTTATTATACAATGATGAATTTGCAGGCTAATCAAGGTTTTATTGCTAATTCAAATAAGAATGTTGGTTATTCTACTCAGGAAAAATTCTCGAAAGGTAATTTCAGAACAAACCTGGATATGGACTTATCTCCTAATACAAAGATGCAAGCTAATATTATGGGAGTATTGAATGAATTCAGTCGTCCGGGATTAGGTTCTGATAATCTTATTTCAAAGCTTTATACTGTTCCGTCTGCTGCATTCCCTATTAGAACTCAAGATGGACTTTGGGGAGGTAATGCTACATGGAATGGTTATTATAACCCAGTGGCTTTGACTCAGGCGCGTGGTTATACCAAAGGACATACCCGTGCATTATATGCCGATATGGCATTAAAGCAAGATCTTTCTGATTTTGTAAAAGGGCTAGGAGGCAATATCCGTATTGGATATGACAATATCGCTTCATATTGGGAAAACCACTCCAAAGAATATAAATATGGTAGTCAAAGTGTTTCAAGCTGGCAGAATGGTGCCCCTGCAGCATATAATACTTATACTGGTGGTTCTGATAGTGAAATGAGTGGTGATAGTAAATTGGACTGGCAATATCGTTCATTCAATTTTCAGGCAAATGTGGATTATCAACGTCAGTTTGGTTCACACAACTTATATACAATGTTGATGTATTCATATAAATATGATAATGCAAAGGGTGTAAACCAGACTTTCTATCATCAGAATTTAGCGTGGTATACTCATTATGGATACAAGAATCGTTATTTTGCTGATTTTACATTGATGAATTCGGCTTCTAATGTTCTTGAAACAAATCATAAGTGGCATCTTTCTCCTACAGTTGGATTAGCGTGGGTAATGTCTAATGAAGACTTTATGAAGAATGTAAACTGGGTTGATTTCTTAAAACTTCGTGCTTCATGGGGGATTTTGAGTACAGACAATATTCCAATGTTGATTACAAATAATACTTATACTCCTTATAATGGTTATTGGAACCAAACCGTAACTGGTGGTGGTGGTTATCCTATAAGAGATAACTTTAGTAATGACGGTAGCTGGCAGGAAGGAACTTTACCTTCTTTAAATGGTACAACAGAAAAAGCACATAAATACAATATTGGTTTAGATGCAGGTTTATTTAAAGGATTAACTTTGACTATCGATGGTTTTTATGAAAGACGTTCTGATATTTGGGTTAATACTTCCGGAAAGAACTCTTCAGTACTGGGTGCTTCCAATTCTTATAAAAATGCAGGAATTGTTGATAGCTGGGGTACTGAGATTGGCGCTGATTACAACAAAAATATTGGCGATTTCACTCTAACTCTTGGAGGTAAGTTTACTCTTTCTAAAAACAAGATAAAAGAACAACTGGAAACTCCTCAGGCTTATGATTATTTGCGCTCAACCGGTAAGTCGGTCGGACAAATATTTGGTTTGCAAGCTACCGGATATTTTGTTGACCAGGCAGATATTAATAACAGTCCAACACAACAGTTTGGTCAGGTAAAACCAGGTGATATTAAATATAAAGATCAGAATAATGATGGTGTAATCAATAACAACGATTTTGTTGCTATGGGATATAATTCAACCGTTCCTGAAATTTATTATTCATTCAATGTAGGTTTGGAATGGAAAGGATTAGGTTTTAATGCTTTATTCCAGGGAGTAGGTAACTACACTGCAATATTGGGAGCTACAAGTGTTTATCAGCCTTTGGTAGGTAACTCTACTATATCTAATTATTATTATGCTAACAGATGGAGTGCTGAAAATCCAAATGCCCGTTTTCCTCGTTTAACTACAGAAGCTGTAGATAATAACTTAAAAGTAAGTTCTGTTTGGATGGCCGATCGTTCATTCTTAAAATTACGTAACTGTGAAATCTATTATAAGTTACCAGCTTCTTTCTTGGAAAGAATAAAGATCAAGAATGCTAAATTTTATGTAAGAGGAATTGATTTGCTATGCTTTGATAAGATCGACGTAAGTGATCCTGAAGCAATGGGAATATCATATCCTGCAACACGTTCTGTGAATTTTGGGCTATCTCTCGGCTTTTAAGGATTTATTCAATAAACAGAAAAAAGTATTAATATGAAATTAAAAAATATATTCATAGGCTTAGGTTGTGTACTTGCTTTTTCATCTTGTACTAATGAAATGGATTATCACGAGTATACAGTATATGGTAAAGACTATGTCTTTACAGACTTTGGTCGTACAAGTGGCTTTGTTACCAATATATATAGTTACCTTGATTCAGATTTACCTTCTAATGGTTCATTAAGTTCTGCGTGCGATGAATCTGAATATGCATGGTCATGGTCTAATGTTCATGATTTTTATAATGGATCATGGGGACCATTGAATTCATATTCAATGTGGGGATACTATAGAGCTATCAGAGAAGCAAACTACTATCTGAAAGAATTCCCGAATGCAGATTTCTCTGAACTTAAGTTTGATAAAGATTATCAGGCTCAGATGAATCGTTTCAATCGTTATCAGTATGAAGTTCGTTTGTTGAGAGCTTATTATTATTTCTTATTGGTCAGAGCATACGGAGACGTACCGTTTACAACAAATGTTCTTACAGAAGATGAAGCTAATAAATTAGAAAGAACTCCGGCTGCGACCGTTTTCCAATTTATAACAGACGAATGTGATGCTGTTGCTGATAAACTACCTATAAACTACAATGATTTAAAAGAAGATGCATCAACAATAGGTAGTGTTGAAACTGGTCGTGTTACCCGTGGTATGGCTTTGGCATTGAAAGCAAGAACACTTTTGTATCAGGCAAGTCCTTTATTTAATGCAAATAATGATTTGGCTTTATGGAAAAAAGCTGCAGAAGCTAGTAAAGCAGTTATTGACTATTGTAGTCTGAATAACATTAAGCTTGGCAAATATTCAGCTTTATGGGGCACTGAGAACTGGAAAGCTTCAGAAATGATTTTTGTTAGAAGAATAGGTGATACTAACTCTCCGGAAACAACAAATTTCCCTGTTGGTATGGAAAATGGTAATTCAGGAAACTGTCCGACACAAACTTTGGTTGATGCTTATGAAATGAAAACAACCGGAAAGGCATGGGATGAAACAGAAAGTGGTTATGATCCTCAAAAACCATATACAAACAGAGACCCACGATTAAGTATGACCGTTGCTGTTAATGGAGAGAAATGGCCTAGCACAAATGCAAATCTTTTAGAGACATATATTGGAGGTAGAAATGGTCTGCCTATATCTGGTGCTACTCCAACAGGATATTACCTGAAGAAATATTTGGATGGAACTATTGATATCAGTGCTCAAAATAGCAGTGGTGGAAAGAAACACAACTGGATTACTTTCAGATTAGGCGAGTTTTATTTAAATTATGCTGAGGCTGTATTTAAATATTTAGGTTCGTCAGATGCAACAAATGATCAATTTACAATGTCTGCTAAAGATGCCGTTAATGTTATTCGAAATCGTGAAGACGTTAAAATGCCGGCCTTCCCAGCTGGATTATCAAATGCTGATTTCTTGAAAAAGTACGAACGCGAACGTATGGTTGAGTTAGCTTTCGAAGGACATCGTTTCTGGGATGTTCGTCGCTGGAAAGAAGGTGATAAGTTTAAGAGTATTGTTAGAATGGAGATTTCAAAAGATAATAGTAATTATACTTATAACCGTGTTATAAAGAATCGTATCTGGGACGATAAGATGTATTTATTCCCTATTCCGGATGTTGAAATAAGAAAGAATTCTAATCTTACTCAAAATCCAGGTTGGTAATCAGGTATTATTAAATTATTAAAAGATGAAAACCATGAAACTAAAATTTATATATTCATTAGCAGTTGTATTTCTTCTGCTAATGAATGCATGTGATGATAAAATTGAGCAATTTGAACTAGTTGGGTATACCGGTGTTCCTGCTTCTATTGATACTAAGGCAGTTCAGTCGGAGGCATTACCTGGACAAATAAAACTTAAATGGCAGGCTCCTGCTGGAGATTTTGCTTATTTGCAGATAAAATATTATGATCCGTTACAAAAAAAGGATATGTATAAAATAGCATCAAAAGGTACTACCGAGATGCTTATTAGTAATACTAGAGCCCGTTATGGAGCATATAAATTTTATTTCCAGACATTTAATGCAGCAAAAGAAGGTGGAGATATAAATATTGTTGAGGCTACTTCTGGAGCAGCGCCTTCAGTTACTACTGTAGCAGAGAAGACAAAAATAACTCTTACCGACTCTCAATTAAGTACTAATGCTCAGGAACCATCAGAGGGTCCTATAAAGAATCTTCTTGACGGAAATTCAGGAACTTTCTTCCATACAAGATGGAGCTCTCCTCAAATTCCATTGCCTCAATATATCCAGATAAACTTTAATGAGGCTCATGAAAACTTTTTGATTTATTACATGAATCGAAATAATTCGGGAACATCTGCAAGACCAAGCAGTGTTGAATTACAGATAAGTAATGATGGTCAGAATTGGGAAACTGTAACAACCCTTTCAGGTTTACCAACTGCTGTCAGTTCAGAGTATACTTCAAGCTATGTTGCTCCAGGTAAGAAGTTTACCTACTTCCGCTTTAATGTAATTGTTACCACTGGAAATACTAAGTATTTCAATATGGCAGAATTTGCAATATATGATGTGAAACTAAATGTATTTAATCCTGAAACAGACGAAAAGGACTAGTCCTTTGCAGTTACTATGAGAAAAACTTATATTAATATTATCGCAGTCATTTCAATGGCTGCGATAATATCTACATTTTCTGCATGCAGTGACAATGATAACCTTGCAACAGATAGTGTAGATACATCATTGCTTTGTTTGAAACAATCTGCCGGTTGCTGGAATGGTTCCGATGCTGCCATATCAATGAAAATTGCCTCTTCTGAGAAAAAAGATACAGTTGTTAATTTGAATCTTGCGTTGTATCAGAACAGAGTTGCCGATAAGGATGTTAATGTTGACCTGATGATTGATAAAGATTCATTAGCCACTTTAATAAGTAATGCAGAAAAAGGCAGTTTGTATGAAAAGGCACAACTCCTTCCAGATAGTTATTACGAATTATCGTCTAATCAGCTTTCAATGAAAGCCGGCGAAAAAGAAGGTTCTTCCTTGACAGTAACTATTCATAAAGATAAATTGCTGGCTGATGATATTGTAAGAAGAAACGGAAAATTTGTTTTGCCGGTTAAGATTCAGAACTCAACTTCTTATACAATAAATAAGAAAGTAAATTCTTTAATGCTGGTATTTAAGTTTGCCGATTTCGATGAAACAAAACCAGATCCGGCTATGCCTGAGAGTGAGAAAGATGGCATGCTATTGATTTGGAGTGATGAATTCAATTCTAACAGTGCTCCTGATTCGAATAACTGGACTTTTGAAAAAGGCTTTGTTCGTAATGAAGAACTGCAATGGTATCAGTCGGATAATGCTCAATGTAAAGATGGTGCTTTAGTAATTACAGGAAAAAAAGAAAGAGTGCAGAATCCTAATTATGTGGCTGGTAGTTCCAGTTGGAAAACAAGTCGTCAATATGCAGAGTACACTTCTACTTCGATGACTACCCATAGTAAGTTCGATTTCCAATACGGACGTCTTGAAGTTAGGGCAAAGATTCCGACAGGGAAAGGTGCCTGGCCAGCTATATGGACACTTGGAAATTGGTACGATTGGCCGTCATGCGGTGAAATTGATTTGTTGGAATATTATCTGATAGGCGGTGAACCTTATATTCTGGCTAATACTGCATGGGGAACAGATAAAGCATGGACTGCTCAGTGGAATTCTGTAAAGACTAAATTCTCTAATTTTACAGCAACGGATGCAGATTGGGCCAAGAAATACCACGTATGGCGTATGGATTGGAATGAAGATGAAATAGATCTATATGTAGATGATGTTTTGTATAATACCACAAAACAGTCTCAAACACAGAATGGATCTGCTGCAAATTACACATGGCCATTTAAACAAAAACAATATATATTGTTAAACCTGGCTATAGGATCTAATGGGGGCACACCTGCTGATGATGTATTCCCAATGCAATATATGATTGATTATGTTAGGGTATATCAAAAGAAATTGTGAATATAGATTTTTTGAGTATTGATTAATGTTTTCTTAGGTATTAGTTTTTTATTAGTAAATAACATGAAAAAATATAATGATACTGATATGAAAATGTATAAGCTTTTATTGCTATGTCTTTTTGTTCCAACCTTAGCTTTTGGACAAAAGTGGAAGCTGGTGTGGAGCGAAGAATTTAATTATAAAGGAAAGCCCAATGAAAAATTTTGGAGCTTTGAGAAAGGATTTGCCCGCAATGAAGAGTTGCAGTGGTATCAGGATAAAAATGCATATTGCAAAAAAGGTGTTTTAGTTATAGAAGCACGTAGAGAAAAAGTCCTGAATCCTGAATATAAGAAGGGAGATACTAATTGGAAAACTTCAAGAGAGTATGCAGAATATACATCTTCTTCTATAAATACCCAGGGTAAAAAGGAATTTTTATACGGACGTGTTGAGGTTAGAGCAAAGATATCTACAGCATGTGGTTCCTGGCCTGCAATTTGGACTTTAGGTAAAGATAAGGAATGGCCGTCGAACGGTGAAGTTGACTTGATGGAATTTTATCGGATAAACAATGTTCCTTCTATATTGGCCAATGCTGCATGGGGAACAAATGTGAGATGGAAAGCTAAGTGGGATGGTTCGAATAAACCCTTGAGCCATTTTAAAGAAAAAGATGCTGATTGGGCAAGTAAATTTCATATCTGGCGTATGGATTGGGATAAAGATTTTATCCGGTTGTATCTTGATGATGAATTATTGAATGAGATTGATCTTTCCAAAACGATCAATGCGGATGGTAGTAATGCGTTTCATCAACCTCAATATTTACTTTTAAATCTTGCAATAGGACGTAATGGGGGAGATCCTTCTCAAACAAAGTTTCCATTAACCTATGAAATAGATTACGTGCGGATTTATCAGCAAAAATAGGAATCCGGTTTATTAATTTGAGTTGTTTCCAGGGTTTAGAATAACTTTCTTTCAGAGGTTGCCTGATACTTGTTGTCATTGGCAACCTCTTTTCTTTAGTACGTATTTATTTATTAAAGAAGTTATCTTTTTCTTTTGCTATATCTTTCTATATAAGGATTTCTGGAAACTATAACTATGTGAACTAGAATTATAGTTCTTTTATGTGTAAGTATTGGAGAATTGTCTAAAAACGGAACTTAAAGAGCTATTTTTAGTGCATTTACATAATTTGAGAGTCTATATTTGCGTATAATATTTAAATTTTAATGAATGAGATATAAGAGTCTTTTTAGAATTATCACTCCTGTTTTAATGGCTTGTGTAGCCTTTTTCAGTGTTCAGGTTGGTGCAGTAAATAAATCATTTTATCCAGGTAAGTTATGGCCCGATGATAAAGGTGTTCATGTTAATGCTCATGGAGGTGGAACTTTATATTTTCAGGGTAAGTATTATTGGTTTGGAGAGTTCAAAAGCGAAAATACCAGTAGTGCTTTAGTTGGAGTAACCTGCTATTCTTCTTCCGATCTTTATAACTGGGAAAAACAGGGGATTGCTTTAAATGTTGAAGATGATGAGAAGAGCGATATAACTAAAGGTTGTATTATTGAACGTCCTAAGGTTGTATATAATAAGAAGACGGATAAGTTTGTGATGTGGTTTCACCTGGAACTGAAGGGACAAGGATATGCTGCTGCACGAGTTGGTGTTGCTGTGAGTAATAAGATAACCGGACCATATAAGTTCATTCGTTCGTTTCGTTCCAATCCAGGAATCTATCCATTGAATATGACGGATGAACAGAAGAAACTTTCTTTGAATACTGAAGATTATAAAGATTGGTGGACTCCGCAATGGTACAAGGCTGTTGATAATGGCTTGTTTACAAAAAGAGATTTAAAGGATGGGCAGATGTCTCGAGATATGACAATTTACGTGGACGACGACGGAAAGGCTTACCATATTTATTCGTCTGAAGAGAATCTGACTCTCCAGATTGCCGAATTGACTGACGATTATTTAGGTCACTCCGGAAAATATATTCGTATTTTCCCTGGTGGACACAATGAGGCTCCGGCAATATTCAAGAAGGATGGTGTGTACTGGATGATTACTTCCGGTTGTACCGGCTGGGACCCTAACGAGGCTCGTATGTTTTCTGCTACAAATATCTGGGGACCGTGGAAAAAGTATCCTAATCCTTGTGTTGGAAATGATGCTAAACTGACTTTCCATTCTCAAAGCACTTTTATACAAAAAGTGGAAGGCAAAAAAGATGCTTATATCTTTATGGCAGACAGATGGACGCCTAAACATCCTATCGATGCCCGTTATATATGGCTACCCATTCTCTTTGAAAATGGTAAACCAGTTTTGAAATGGTATGACCAATGGAATCTCAGCATTTTCAAATAGAATAGTATTTATAACTTAAAATAAAACTCTTTTGAATTATTTGTGGAGTAAAGATTGTCTTTTAAAGTATATCTTTGCTCCACTATTTTATAAAAAGAACCTTAAAGAATAAGATTATGAGGAAATTAATGCTGGTTTTATTCGCATGTATCTCTGCACTTTCGCTGGTGAAAGCTGACACGATACTGAATAATGTATACGCACGCCACACACAATCACTAAACGGATCCTGGAATTCCATAGTGGATCCCTTCGACAATGGGTATTATGACTATAGGCTTAATGTAAGTAACAACGGCTTTTTTAAAAATCAAAAGGCAAAATCTAAATCGGACTTGGTGGAGTATAATTTTGATACTGCTCCACTGATCAAAGTTCCGGGTGACTGGAATACGCAAGATGATAAACTATTCTTTTACGAAGGTAGTGTTTGGTACAAGAAAGACTTTAATTATACTCCAAAAGCGGGTACCAAAGCATTCCTTTATTTTGGTGCTGTGAACTATTTCTGTAATGTTTATCTGAATGGAGAACAGATTGGAACTCACGAAGGCGGATTTACTCCTTTTAATTTTGATGTGACCAACAAACTAAAAGAGGGAAGTAACTTTGTGATTCTTCGTGTGAATAATGAACGTAAACCGGAAGGTGTGCCAACGGTGAATTCCGACTGGTGGAACTACGGAGGAATTACCCGGGACGTATTGTTGGTTGAAACTCCTGATGTTTTTGTAGACGATTATCTGGTTCAACTTCCCAAAGGAAGCTATGACAAGGTGGAAGGTTACGTTCAGCTAAATGAAAAGAAGGCTGGGGTAGAAGTTTCTGTAGAGATTCCTGAGCTAAAAATTCAGAAGAAATTGGTGACCGATGCTGAGGGAAAAGCGGTATTTGCTTTAAAAGCTAAACCAAAACTATGGTCGCCTGAATCTCCAAAACTGTATGATGTTGTAATTCGTAACGGTGAAGATGTACTGAATGATAAGATTGGTTTCCGCCAGATAGAGACACAAGGGAAAAGTATCCTGCTGAACGGTAAGAAGACTTTCCTTAGAGGTATATCCATTCACGAAGAGGCTCCTTACCGTCAGGGACGAGTTTTCTCGAAAGAGGAATCAATGCTTCTGTTAAGCTGGGCAAAAGAAATGGGATGCAACTTTGTTCGCTTGGCTCATTACCCGCACAATGAATTTATGGTTCGTGCCGCTGAAGAGATGGGGCTAATGGTTTGGAGTGAAATTCCGGTTTACTGGACTATTCACTGGAGCAATCCCGATACTTACAAGAATGCTTCCACACAATTAAATGATATGATGGAACGCGACAAGAATCGTTGCGGCATTATAATCTGGTCGGTTGCCAACGAAACTCCGCACAGCGATGCACGCGATAAGTTCCTTGCCGATCTTGCTGCTCAGGTTCGTGCAAAAGACAACACTCGCTTGCTAAGCATGGCTATGGAAGTAACCGGAACAAAAGGAAACGTGAGTCAGGTAAAAGATTATATGAGCAAGTATGTAGATATTATCAGTTTCAACAATTACCTGGGATGGTATGGTGGAACTCCGGAAGATTGCAAAACCCGCCAATGGGATATTCCGTATGACAAACCATTCTTCATTAGCGAATTCGGAGGAGGAGCATTACAAGGCAAGCACGGCGACAAAACAGAACGTTGGACGGAAGAGTATCAGGAAGAACTTTATAAAAACACGCTCGATATGTATAACCGCGTTGATGGATTTGCCGGAACTTCTCCATGGATTTTGATGGATTTCCGCTCATCACGTCGTCAATTAAACGGTATCCAGGATTTCTTCAATCGTAAAGGAGTAATCTCTGAAAGAGGTATGAAGAAGAAAGCATTCTATGTGCTTCAGAACTTCTATAAGATGAAAAAGGAACAAGAACTGAAACATTAACAAATCTCTCTAGTAATATTTTTGTTTTGATGTATATCTAAGTGTGTTTTTGATGTACATCAAAGTATGCTTTAGATATACATCAAACTACTATTATGATGTACATCAAAATAGTATTGAGACCCGGGTCTAAAATAAAATCTCCCAGCATTGATTTTAAAAACAGCCTGCAGTAGTTTGAGTTTTACTGCAATAGGTATTTTGATATAGTTTTTTCGGATTAACACAAAAATAATATAGTTACCCGCTATATTATTAATTTTTACTCATAGAAAACTCAAGTAAAAACACACTGCAGGTTGAAAAATAAAAAAGAGCCACGGATTACTTTGTAATTCGTGGCTCTTTTTTTACCTTTACATGCAGTATAAAAACAACATAAAAATTTAATTATATGACTTTAGTAGAACATTTTTTTAAATATGTCAGTTTTGACACCCAATCGGATGAGCTAACCGGGCTAACTCCAAGCACTCCGGGACAGATGATTTTCGCAGAATATCTTAAAACAGAACTGGAAGCTATGGGGCTGGAAGATATATCTCTAGACAACTATGGTTATCTTTTTGCTACACTTCCTGCAAACATCGATAAGAAAGTTCCAACCATCGGATTCATTGCACACATGGACACAAGTCCTGATATGAGCGGCAAACACGTTAGCCCACGTATCGTTGAAAAGTATGACGGAAAAGATATTCTTCTTTGCAAGGAAGACAGAGTAATTCTTTCTCCGGAAATGTTTCCTGAACTGTTGGATCATAAAGGAGAAGACCTGATTGTAACCGACGGAAAAACTCTTCTTGGTGCAGATGATAAGGCTGGTATTGCAGAAATACTTACTGCCATTGCTTATTTGCAGGCACACCCTGAAATTAAACACGGAAAGATTCGTATTGGATTTAATCCCGATGAAGAAATTGGAGAAGGAGCGCATAAGTTTGATGTGGATAAATTTGGTTGCGACTGGGCTTACACCATGGATGGTGGTGAAGTAGGCGAACTTGAATTTGAAAACTTCAATGCAGCTTCGGCTAAGGTTACTTTCAAAGGCCGTAACGTTCATCCGGGATATGCAAAGCATAAAATGGTTAACTCCATACGTATTGCCAATCAATTCATATCAATGTTCCCTCGCCATGAATCTCCTGAACATACAGAAGGTTACGAAGGTTTCTATCACCTGATTGGTGTTAACGGAACGGTGGAACAAACTACAGTTTCTTATATTATCCGTGATCACGATCGTTCAAAATTTGAAAATCGCAAGACAGAAGTTGAACACCTGGTTCGCAAAATCAATTCAGAGTTTGGTGAAGGAACTGCAACTCTTGAATTAAAGGATCAGTATTACAACATGCGCGAAAAGATTGAACCGGTAATGCACATTATCGATACTGCCTTTGCTGCAATGAAAGCTGTAGGAGTAGAACCTAAGGTAAGAGCTATCCGTGGAGGAACAGACGGAGCACAACTCTCATTCAAAGGTTTGCCTTGTCCAAACATCTTTGCCGGAGGCTTGAATTTCCATGGCCGTTATGAATTTGTACCTGTACAGTCCATGGAAAAAGCAACCAAAGTGATTATTAAAATAGCTGAGCTTGTAGCTAGCAAATAAGAATATAAAAAATCTAATACTATGAAAACCACACCATTTACTGACAAACACATTTCTTTAGGTGCAAAGATGCACGAATTTGCCGGCTATAATATGCCGATTGAATACTCCGGAATTATAGACGAACACCTTACCGTTTGCAATGGAGTGGGGGTGTTTGATGTTTCTCACATGGGTGAATTCTGGGTAAAAGGTCCCAATGCTCTTGCTTTTCTGCAAAAAGTTACTTCCAATAACGTAGCTGCATTGACTATAGGCAAAGCACAGTATACTTGTTTCCCAAACGAAGACGGTGGTATTGTGGATGATTTGCTGGTTTATTATTATGAACCTGAAAAATATATGTTGGTGGTTAATGCCTCTAACATAGAAAAAGACTGGAACTGGTGCGTGAGTCATAATACAGTGGGTGCAGAACTGGAAAATGCTTCCGATAAAATGGCTCAGCTTGCTGTTCAGGGACCAAAGGCTATTGAAGTGTTGCAGAAACTAACATCTGTGAATCTGTCAGAAATTCCATATTACTCCTTTACAACTGGTGAGTTTGCCGGATATGAGAATGTGATTATCTCAAATACCGGGTATACCGGTGCTGGCGGATTTGAACTTTATTTCTATCCTGATTGTGCAAATAGAATATGGAACACAATTTTTGAAGTCGGTGCTGAATATGGGATAAAGCCAATTGGTTTAGGTGCGCGTGATACACTTCGCCTTGAAATGGGATTCTGTCTTTATGGAAATGATTTGAGCGATACTACATCACCATTGGAAGCAGGATTGGGATGGATCACTAAATTTGTAGATGGCAAGGATTTCACTAACCGTGCATTCCTTGAAAAACAAAAAACAGAAGGCGTAACCCGTAAACTGGTTGCGTTTGAAGTGGTAGATAAAGGTATTCCCCGTCATGGATACGAATTGGTAAATGCAGAAGGAGAAAAGATTGGTGAAGTTACTTCCGGAACAATCTCGCCTACTCGTAAGATTGGTATTGGAATGGGGTATGTAAAGGCTGACTACTCTAAACCGGGAACTGAAATATTTATTAGCATTCGCGGAAAAGGAATCAAAGCTGTGGTTGTAAAACCTCCTTTTAGAAAATAAATTTTGTGATTTATTATAGTTAAGAATCAGGCGATATTGTAGCTAAATGCTATAATATCGCTTTTTTTAATGTCTGAAACTTTCCTTTCTGCTCGGAAAAAAGTATATTTGTGAAAACTAATCTGAAAATACGATGTCACATTTACCGAATCTTATAGCAGACTTAGCGCTTATTCTTATATCTGCCGGAATAACTACGTTGTTATTTAAGAAATTAAAGCAACCGTTAGTCCTGGGATATATTGTTGCGGGATTTTTAGTGGGACCGCATACATTTCTTACGCCTACCGTTGTTGATACAGCTAATATACAAATCTGGTCGGATATTGGTGTAATATTCCTTCTCTTTGCCCTTGGACTGGAATTTAGTTTCAAGAAAATACTGAAAGTAGGAGGATCGGCCATCATTGCTGCCTGTACAATCATCTTTTGCATGATATTGGTAGGTATAACTGTTGGTTTGGGCTTTGGATGGCAACGAATGGACTGCATTTTCCTGGGTGGAATGATTGCAATGTCTTCTACCACCATTATATACAAAGCTTTTGATGATTTAGGATTAGGGAAGAAAAAGTTTGCCGGACTTGTTCTTAGCATATTGATTCTTGAAGATATTCTGGCCATTGTTCTTATGGTTGTACTATCAACAATGGCTGTAAGTAGCAGTTTTCAGGGAAGTGATCTTATTGCCAGTATATCTAAACTTGTATTTTTCCTGGTTCTTTGGTTTGTTGTGGGAATCTTCCTTATTCCCGGAATCCTGAAAAAAACACGTAAGTTGATGAGTGATGAAACACTGATGATTGTTTCTTTGGGTATGTGTTTCGGAATGGTTGTGCTTGCTTCTCAGGTAGGTTTCTCGCCTGCATTTGGTGCTTTTATTATGGGGTCTATATTGGCTGAAACAATTGAGGCCGAACATATAGAACATCTGGTGAAACCTGTGAAAGATCTTTTTGGAGCGATATTCTTTGTTTCAGTAGGTATGATGGTAGATCCTTCAATGATTGTAGAATATGCTCTTCCCATTGCGGTTATCTCACTTGTTGTAATTCTGGGACAGACTTTTTTTGGAACCTCTGGTGTGCTTTTATCCGGACAACCATTGAGGACTGCAATGCAATGCGGATTCAGCTTAGGGCAAATTGGTGAGTTTGCATTTATCATTGCTTCATTAGGCGTAACGTTGAAAGTAACAAGTCATTTCTTATATCCAATCGTAGTTGCGGTTTCTGTAATCACAACTTTCCTTACTCCGTATATGATTCGTCTTGCCGAACCGGCTTACGTAAAGGTTGACCGCTCAATGCCTCGTTCCTGGAAACGGTTCCTCGACCGCTATTCTTCAGGATCGCAGACAGTGAACTATGAGAGTGACTGGAAGAAACTGCTTATGGCTATGGGACGAAACATTGTTATATATTCTATTATAAGTATTGCCGTTATTATATTGTCTTTCCGTTTTGTTGCTCCTGTATTTCATAATTATTTGCCTCAATTTTGGGCGGCATTATGTGGCACAATCTTTACTGTTCTTTGCATATCTCCATTTTTGAGAGCTATTGTAGTAAAGAAGAACCATTCCGAAGAATTTGTTACGTTGTGGGAAGACAACCATGTAAACCGTGGTCCGTTGGTTTCTACTATTGTTTTAAGAGTGGTAATAGCAGTTGCGTTTGTTGCATTTGTTATTGCTCATTTCTTCAAAGCTTCTATAGGATTAGCTCTTGGAGTAGCTGTAATTCTCGTTTTTTTAATGGTATATTCAAGAGTATTGAAAAAGCAGTCTATCCTTATTGAACGCAGATTTATTCAGAATTTACGATTGCGCGATATGCATGCCGAGTATATAGGAAGTAAAAAGCCGGCTTATGCAGGTAGTCTGCTTTCGCGAGACTTGCACCTTACCGATTTAGAAATTCCAGGCGAGTCTGTCTGGGCCGGAAAAACATTGGCAGAACTCAATTTAGGTAAGAAGTATGGTGTACATGTTGTTTCCATTCTTAGAGGAAAGCAACGTATTAATATTCCGGGAGCTTCTGTAAGACTTTTCCCTTTGGACAAGATTCAGGTTATCGGTACTGACGAGCAGTTAAACTTATTTAGTCAGCATATGATGAAGGAAGATGTGGTAGAAGATAATAAAGATTTAGAAAAAAGCATCATGACTTTGAAACAGTTTATGATTAATATTAATTCTGTCTTTCTCGGCAAATCTATTCGTGAATCGGGTATTCGTGACAAATATAAGTGCCTGATTGTGGGGATGGAACGTGATGGTAATTCTCTGAGAACGCCGGATGTGAACGCTCCTTTTCAGGAAGGAGATGTGGTATGGGTTGTGGGTGAAAAAGAGGATGTATACAAATTGGTAGATCAAAAGAGCTAAAAAATACACCTTTGATAGAATATTTATTATTACTTTTACGACATTAACATTAAAATAGATAGTAAAAATGAGTGATCCTAAAGATTGTCTGTATTGCCAAAACAATCAGACTTTGAATGATTTAATGATTGAATTTGCACAATTAAGTGTATCGAGAGCATTCCTTTTTAAGGAACAAACTTATAGAGGTCGTTGCCTGGTAGCATATAAAGATCATGTTAACGATCTTAATGAACTGAGTGATGAAGATCGTAATGCTTTTATGGCTGATGTTGCCAAAGTAACAAGTGCTATGAATAAGGCTTTCCATCCTGCAAAAATTAATTATGGTGCTTATTCGGATAAGTTGTCTCATCTACACTTCCATTTAGCTCCTAAATATGAAGGTGGTCCTGACTTTGGTGGCACATTCGTTATGAATCCGGGTAAGGTTTATCTTACAGATGCTGAATATCAGGAACTGATTGATGCTGTAAAAGCTAATTTGTAATTAGATAGAATCTACGTTTTATATTAAAAATGGGGTTGTTCCAAACGGAACAACCCCATTTTTATTGATTCTTTCTTTGGGTCTATTCTCTGAGAATGTTTTTTAATTTCAATTCTCAGAGACTTGTTTTACTTTTATATAACCTTTTGAGGAAATATCTAACTTCTTCTTTTAAGTGAATCTAGCTAATGAAAACCAGCTATTTAATTACCTTTTTTGGGGAAATATCTAACCTTCTTAAAAGTTGATGCTGTTAGTGTAAGCCAGCTGCTTAATTACCCTTTTTGGAAATATCTAACTTCTTTTTAAGAGTTGGTGCAAGTAGTATAAGCCAGCAGGTTAATTACCTTTTTGAGAAATATCAAACTTCCTTTTTTAAATGGGTGCAGATATTGTAAACCAGTTGGTCAATTACACCTTTGGAGAATATCTTATTTCTTTAAAGCGTCTTTCAGCTTGCAGTTCTTTAATTCACGGATACCTTCGGCAACAGTTTGTGCATTTAATATAGCTCCGGCTTCTGATGTATGGGTATGATCACCATAATATAATGTTTGAATAGCATCTTTACCCATTTTGTCAAGTTTATCTGCAATAAGCTTATTCAAATCAATATATGGAACCTTCTCCATTGTTGCAGCTTCTTTAGTCCATAGACCGTAGCCTTCGCTATTACGAATAACAGCTACACTATCTTTAGAAGTAAACATGTTGCGAGGTATGTGTGATAATAGGATAGGAGTTGCCTTTTTAGCTTTTACATCCTTTGCGTATTTACGCATATACCAGCCAAAAGAATGAACAGTCTCTTCTTTCCCGGTAAGCTCCATAACTACAGTGGTATCATTATCAGCATATCCTTTCAATGAAGCACGGGCACGTCCCATATTTAGTGAACCACCATCGTTATGTCCAAACTGAACAAGTACATAATCTCCAGGTTTCACTGCTGAAAGTACTTTATCCCAAAGTCCTTCCGTAATAAATGTACGACTGCTGCGTCCGCCTAGTGCATGGTTTTCCACTGATACTTTAGTTGTATCAACATAGTCAGTAAAAAAATGTCCCCATCCCCATTGGTGATTGCTACCATTATCTTTTCCATTCTTTACTGTTGAGTCACCTATTATAAAAACAACCGGACGACCTTTCTTTCTAGACGATCCGGCAACTCCGGCATTGGCTTTCTTCGGATCGGCACCCGACTTTAAACCTAATAAATCTTCACCTGTAATTTGAGTTTTAGTAGTTTTGGTTTTTTCCTGAGCCGAAATAGTCATTGCAAATAGCGTAAATGCTACAATAAAACATAATTTTAATGCTTTCATATTTTAAAATTTAATCGTAGATATCTTTTCAGCAAAAGTCTGAATTTAGAATAATTTGAGAAATAGAGATATGTACATTCATATTAAAAAACATACATTATTGCATTAAAAGTAATACTTTTGTGAGTGATTTTTAAAAGGTAAAGAATAACAAAATGGGTGAACAAGAAAATAAATCAGAATTGAGCTTGGAACATATTCTTACTGGTTCAATACGTTCCAAAGAGGAACAACAAAAACTTACCCCCAACGAGGTTCTTGATATTCTGAAAAAAGGGAATCAGGAATTTGTAGAAGATAATCTAACAGTTCGTAATAATTCTGACCGTATTCGTACGGCTGTATTAGGGCAGTATCCGTTGGCGGTAGTTCTGTCTTGCCTTGATTCGCGAGTACCTGTAGAAGATATTTTTCATCGGGGCATAGGAGATGTGTTTGTTTCTCGCGTAGCTGGAAATATAGTAAATGAAGATATTCTGGGAAGCCTCGAGTATGCCTGCAAAGTCTCTGGATCAAAATTAATTGTTGTATTAGGTCATACTCATTGCGGAGCTATTCAGTCGGCAATTGATGATGTAAAGATGGGAAATATAACATCTTTACTTTCTAAAATTAAACCTGCCGTAGAGAAAGCTAATAGTTTTTATAAAGGAGATAAATCATCAAAGAATGATGAGTTTATGGATGCTGTCTGTTGCTTAAATGTTCAAATATCAATTGATGAGATCAGAAGTAAAAGCCCTATTCTTAAAGAGATGGAAGACCTAAACGAAATTATTATTGTTGGAGCAATCTATGATATGAAAACAGGAAAAGTGGATTTTTTGTAATTGATACTTATAACTGTCTCCGGTAAAGCTTTTTTGCCGGATATAAAAATAGAACCATACTTACTTGTAAGTCCGGTTTTTTTCTTCTTACTTTGTTTAACCACAAATAGAGAGTGGAGTATAAGCAAAAGTTCAAGTTTTTCCGGATAATAAATCAATAAATATTTGACTGTTATGATTGAAATACCCGAAGCTATTGTATTGTGCCATCAGTTGAATAATACCATTAAAGGAAAGGTTATTACTGATGTTGTTGCAGGTTTTTCTCCTCACAAGTTTGCTTTCTTCTTGGGCGATCCTCAAGATTACCCATCACTCTTGATTGGGGAAAAAGTATTTGATTCCAATCCTCGGGGAGGTTTGGTTGAAATTAGTACAGAAAATACCAGAATTGTATTTGGTGATGGAGCTAATCTTCATTATTTTGAATCAGGAAGTAAAATACCCGATAAACATCAACTCCTGATAGAATTTGATGATAATTCTTTTCTTGCTGTAACAGTGCAGATGTATGGCGGATTATGGGCTTTCAAGGTCGGTACATTCGATAATCCATATTATCTTGTTGCAGTAGAAAAACCATCGGTTTTATCTGATGCATTTAGCAAAGATTATTTTATAAATCTTATTTCTGATGAAAATCTTAAAAAGAAATCTGCAAAAGCTTTGTTGGCTACCGAACAAAGAATTCCAGGCCTTGGTAATGGTGTATTGCAGGATATTTTGTATAATGCCGGCATACATCCCAAAAAGAAAGTTCAGGAGCTGAATACACAAGAAAAGGAGATGTTGTATAATGTAATAAAGAATACGATATCTGAAATCTGCGAATTAGGTGGGAGAGATGTTGAAACCGATTTGTTTGTGAATGCCGGAGGATATAAAACAAAGCTTTCCAAAAATACTTCTGGAAAGCCTTGCTCTAAATGTGGTAGTATTATTATAAAAGAAAACTATTTAGGCGGAAGCATTTACTATTGTAAGGAATGCCAGCCATTATAGATTACTTTCTAGTCTTCTGAATTAAAATCAAATTCGAAGTCAAAATCATCCATAGATTCTGGAGTGCTGAAATCTTCTAATTCCCGACGATCTTTTTTTGTTGGCCGTCCGGTACCTCGTGCCCTGTCCACAAAACCACTAATTTTACTCATTTCAAGTATTTCATACTGATCAGGAGTGGTAACATTTTCCATATATTCGGGCACAAGCTTAGCTCCAACTCGCTTTTCTATTGTTTGCAATACCTTAAATGAATAAGTAATAGGTGACTTTTTTACCTGAATAACATCACCTACTTTAATAGTGCGTGATGCTTTTACCTGTGAGCCATTAATAGAAACACGACCTTTTTTACAAGCTTCGGCAGCGATAGTACGTGTTTTGAATATACGCGTTGCCCACATCCATTTGTCTATTCTCGCTTCAGCCATACTTTTTATTTTTTATTAAACTGATTCATTGTAAGAGAAATGCCTGCCAGACAGAAACTTTTCACAATTTCGCCAGCCATTTCCAGGCGTTCATCCATTGTCTTCATATCTTCTTCGGTAAAATTACCAAGTACAAAATCAATCTGTCCACCTCGTGGAAAATCATTGCCGATACCAAAACGCAAACGTGCATAGTTCTCTGTTCCCAGTGTGGCAGCAATATGTTTTAATCCGTTATGGCCTGCATCGCTACCTTTTGCTTTTAAGCGAAGAGTCCCAAACGGTAATGCTAAGTCGTCAACCACTACAAGTACGTTTTCTAAGGCAATTTTTTCTTTTTGCATGTAATAGCGTACAGCATTCCCACTCAAATTCATATAAGTAGATGGTTTGAGCAAAATAAGCGTACGACCTTTTATCGATAGAGTAGCGGTAGCCCCATAACGTCCATCGGTAAAAACAATATTGGACGCCTTAGCAAGGGCGTCCAATACATTAAATCCTATGTTGTGACGAGTATCCCGGTATTCATCACCGATATTACCCAATCCTACAATCAAGTATTTCATTCAATATTGAGAAAATTGATTACTTACTAGCTGCAGCAGCAAGACCTCTTGCTACACGAGTCAACTTAACAGCACAAACAACAGCTTCCTTAGCAGTTAATAATTCTAGGTTCTCAAATGAAAGTTGTCCAACCTGAATAGTCTTACCTAATCCTAAGCTAGATACATTGATAACCAATTTTTCAGGGATATTGTTGAATAAAGCTTTAACTTTAACTTTACGTAATTGAAGAGTTAATTTACCACCGGCTTTAACACCTTCTGCCAAACCTTCAAGAGCTACAGGAACTTCCATAACGATAGGCTTAGTCTCATCGATCTGATAGAAGTCAATGTGAAGAATATTATCCTTTACTGGGTGGAATTGGATATCTTTCATGATAGCCTTAACCTTCTTACCTTCGATATCCAGATTTACAAGATAGATATCTGGTGAATATACCAAGTTACGAAGAGAATCGTTTGTTACTGTAAAGTGTAAGTTTTCTCCTTGTCCATAAAGAACGCAAGGTACGCTGTCAGTCTTACGAATAGCTTGAGAACCTTTCTTTCCGAAATCGTTTCTCAAAGTTGCACTAATTTCAATTGATTTCATTTTCTAATTTTTTTGTGTTACTCTAAATTAAGTTTTTTGTTGCTTAACTCACCATTACACGATGTGGTATATCACACGATGCCAGTAAAAAGCGGTGCAAAAGTACGCTTTCTTTTTTATATTACAAAGAAAAGGGGAGGATAAATGACTTGAATAATATATATTTCCTATTCAAAATCAATATCAATCTTTATTTCATCAGAAATTATATGATCAGTATTTATTTCTTCTTCGTCAGTCTGATTGATTACTGTTTCCTCATTATTACTTTGGTTGTCGTTTATAAAAGATATTGCCTGCGTTAATCCTGTCATAAACTTCTCAAAATCTTCTTTATAAAGAAAAATTTTGTGTTTTTCAAAAGAAACCTGTGAATCATCTCCTTCTCCTGAAACTACTTTTTTACTTTCTGTAATAGCAATGAACATTTCGTCTTTACGGTTCTTTTTAACATCTAAATAATAAATGCGTTTACCTGCTTTGATTGATTTAGAAAAAACGATTTCCTTCTCGCTCATATCCACTGCGCTTTTCTTTTTGAACTCTTCCATAAACTAAATTATCACTGTTTTAATTCGGCCTCAAAATTGACTATTTTTTTTTAATAGGCAAAAGAATAGTGCAGAAACTTCTTGTAAAAACACATTTTTAATTTTAATGAGCTATTTATTCATTAAAAAATGTAATTTGTTTGTGTGAACACTCTAAAATATCTACTTTTGTACGTTGAATTAATGAATTGAAAAAAGTTATGATTAACAGAGTTCTTATTCGTCTTAAGATCGTGCAAATTGTGTACGCTTACTATCAAAATGGAAACAAAAACCTGGATACAGCCGAAAAAGAGTTGTTTTTTAGTCTTTCAAAGGCTTACGACCTCTACAACTACTTGTTGTTGTTGATGATAGAATTGACGAACTTTGCCCATAAACGTATTGATGCGGCAAAAAACAAATTAGTACCTTCTCAGGAAGATTTAGCTCCTTGCATGAAATTTGTGGAAAACAAATTTATTGCCCAATTGGAAGTAAACAAACAACTCTCAGAGTTTGTAACCAACCAAAAGAAAACATGGGCTAATGAAACCGATTTTATCAAAGAATTATTTGATAAAATTGCTAGTTCTGATATTTATAAGGAGTATATGGAGTCTAAAGAGTCTTCTTATATAGAAGATCGTGAGTTATGGAGGAAAATCTATAAAAACTTCATTATGACTAACGAGTCTTTAGATCAGGTTTTGGAAGATCAAAGCTTATATTGGAATGATGATAAGGAAATAGTTGATACCTTTGTTATTAAAACAATCAAGAAATTTGAGGAGAAACAAGGTGCAAATCAAAAACTATTGCCAGAATTTAAAGATGATGAAGATCAGGAATTTGCTCGTAGATTGTTCCGTCGTTCAATTCTGAATGAAGATTATTATCGCCATTTAATAAGCGAAAATACTAAGAACTGGGATTTAGACCGTGTGGCTTTCATGGATGTGATTATTATGCAGATTGCATTAGCGGAAATACTTAGTTTCCCTAATATTCCAATTAGTGTATCTTTGAATGAATATGTAGAAATTGCGAAACTATATAGTACCGCAAAAAGTGGCAGTTTTATTAATGGAACATTGGATGGAATAGTTAATCAATTAAAAAAAGAGGGAAAGCTAACAAAAAACTAATATATTTGTTTTTTTATTGATTATAAAACTATAAAGAATATTTTATGAACTTATCCGTATTATTGCAAGCACCAGCAGCTGGTGCCAGTGGTTTCTTAAGTGGTGGCGGTGGAACTATTTTAATGATGGTAGCCATGTTTGCTATTATTTATTTTTTTATGATTCGTCCACAAAACAAAAAACAAAAAGAAATACAGAATTTCCGTAAAGGATTGGAAGTAGGTCAAAAGGTTATTACTGCCGGTGGAATACATGGAAAAATTAAAGAAGTAAATGATGATTTAATTGTTCTTGAGATTGCAGATAATGTTCGTATTAAAATAGATAAAAATTCTATTTTTGCTGCTGCATCTGATGCAAATCAAGCAAATGCGAAATAGTAAGATATAATGTTCATTGAAAGGAACATAAAGTTCTTTTATTTAAAGGTATTTAGGAGGGTCAGAAGCTTTCTGCTGAGTGAAAAAAGCAGAAAAGTTCTGATCTTTCTGTTTTTTTTCTTTATATCTTCTGGTTTTTGGTTATTGCAGACTTTAAAAAACAATTTTGAGATTGAATTAGCTATTCCTGTAAAACTAAAAAATATCCCGAATGATGCTGTTATTACCTCTGAACCTATTTCCGAATTACATATTATAGTTAAAGATAAAGGAACTACGTTGCTGAATTATTTTTTTGGTCACGACTTTTATCCCATAAGTCTGGATTTTGCAGATTATCAAGATCTTGGTAATCATGTAATTATACCTTCGTCTAGCATTGAGAAAAGAATTTTATCTCAGCTTAGTTCTTCTACCAGACTAGTTAGCATCAAGCCTGATATTGTCGATTACTTTTATACAATGGGTGCATCAAAGAAAGTTCCTGTAAGGTTAAGGGGTAAAATTAGTACAGGACGTCAGTATTACCTTACAGATACTGTGTTTTCTCCAGATTCAGTTCTTGTATATGCTCCACAGTCTATGCTCGATTCTATTAAATATGTCAGCACTCATGCTGTATTATTGAAAGAAATTTCGGATACTGTACACAAGAGAGTGCAATTAGCTACTATTAAAGGTGTGAAATTTGTACCCGACGTCGTTAATCTTACGCTTCCTGTTGATATTCTTACTGAAAAAACGTTAGAAGTGCCATTGTTAGGGATAAACTTTCCTGCAAATAAATCATTGCGAACTTTTCCTTCAAAAGTAAAAGTCACTTTTCAGGTTGGACTGAGACGCTTTAAATCTATTCGTCCTGAAAACTTTGTTTTTGATATCTCTTATGAAGAACTAATGAAGAGTGGTTCTGAGAAATATAAATTAAAACTGAAATCGTTTCCGGCAGGAGTGAGCTACGTACGCATTATTCCCAATCAGGTAGATTTCTTAATCGAATCAATTCCTGCTTATGGCTATTAAGATTGGTTTAACTGGCGGCATTGGGAGTGGTAAATCGGTTGTCTCTCATTTATTGAAAACAATGGGGATTCCCGTTTATATAGCAGATGATGAATCAAAAAGAATCACTTCGACTGATACTTTGATAAAGCAACAACTTATTAATTTACTTGGTGAAGAGGTTTATATTAACGGCGTTTTAAACAAGAATCTACTTGCGGTTTATATTTTTTCGGATGCAGAGCATGCTAAAATAGTTAATGAGATTATTCATCCAAGAGTTAAAGAAGACTTCGTAAAATGGGCAGCTAAAAATAGTAAGTGCCCTGTTGTTGCAATTGAATCGGCAATACTCATTGAAGCCGGATTTACTGATGAAGTTGATATTATTGCAATGGTTTATGCTCCAATGGATTTACGTTTGCAACGGCTGGCTTTACGTGATTCCTCTTCGTCAAAAGAACAAATCTTAAAAAGAATTCAAAGTCAGATGGATGATGAGAAGAAAAGAACATTAGTCGATTTTGTTATTGTTAATGACGAACAAATTCCTATAATTCCTCAAGTGATTGAGTTGGTAAAATCATCACTACAATAATTGTTTTTCCTAATATATGTTTAAAGGGTCACTTTTTATCAATTTAACGTTGCTTGTTTCAATGTTGAATACTATTTTTGTTGACTCAAATATTTAAAAATAAAATAAAAAAGTATTATGTTGAAGACTATTTTGTCTATCTCGGGTAAGCCGGGTTTGTATAAGTTAATTTCTCAGGGAAAGAATATGCTGATTGTTGAATCAATTTCTGCAGATAAGAAACGTATCCCTGCTTATGGTAATGAAAAAGTTATTTCTTTGGCTGATATTGCAATGTATACAAATGATTCAGAAGTTCCTTTGAAAGAAGTGCTAACTTCTGTGCTGAAGAAAGAAAATGGTGAATTAGCATCTATTGATGCAAAGAAATCTACTAGTGACCAATTGCGTACTTATTTTGCAGAGATTCTTCCAGATTTTGACCGTGATAGAGTTTATGTAACCGATATTAAGAAACTGATTTCATGGTATAACATTTTGATAACTAACGGTATCACAGATTTTGAAGCAGAAGAAATAGCTGAAGAATCTGCAGAATCTGAAGCTGAATAATATATCTTAGTAATCGATAGAAAAGGGTGAATCATTATATGATTTGCCCTTTTTCTATTTGTTACCATCTTAGAAATGAGAACTATATAATCTTTCTAAATTCTCTTTTCAAACACTGTATATACATAGTTGCTGTAATACTGAGGAGGTTTTGATAAAATTCAACGCTCATAAAATTAAAAATGTCAAAAAGTCTTGCAGTCTAGCGGGGGATATTTAACCTGTTGACTGCTAGTATTATATAGGTGCTAGATATAGCTGATAAAGTCTAGCACTAGTCTAGCAGTTTGTGTCTCGTCCTGATTTTGGTTGACTTAGTTTATTAAAAACCTGGTATTGGTTGAATTTGCTTGTACATCCGGGTGGAGAGCATCCGTATACCCGGATGTAGGTTGTTGTTACACCCGGGTGTAGCACACTTGTACACCCGGATCTACAGAACTGTTTTTATACAATAAATCAATAGAATTATAAGACTATTTGGCTTTTATTTTTCGTGAAATAAATATTTTTATAAAATAGGAAGCAATATATTTGGTTTATATTATAAACTACTTTATATTTGTACCCAGCAATTGAGAAGTGCACAGCTCTTTTGCTTTTTTTATCCGGATATAGTTTATGTTATAAACCAATTTACAAATTAATTAAAAGAACTATGGAAGAGAAAACGTTAACAGAGAAAGAAAGTATAGAAATAATTTCTCGAATGATTCAGGAGACAAAAGAAGGAATGCAGGAAGGTTCAGGAAATATGTTTCTTTTGTGGGGATATCTATCAACAGTTGTTTCGTTGATGATCTATTTTGGATACAATGCAACTGGCAATACAAATATATTTTGGCTTTGGTGGTTAATACCTGCATTGGGATGGCCGGCAATGGTATATCTTCTCAAAAAAAGAAAAAGAAGAGTGGTTACTTATATAAATCGTATAGTAAGTTATATATGGATAGTTATAGGAATTTGCTCGGTACTTGTTCCTGTAGGTAGTATATTGGCTCCGGTTCCTTTCCCTGCTTTATTTGTTGCAGCATTGCTTGTAAATATCGGAGTAGCAATAACCGGTCTGGTTATTAAATACAGATTACTGATTATTTCTGGCTTTTCTGGTATTTTATTCAGTTTTTCACTGTTGTTTGTTCATGGCTTGTCATGCATACTTGTATTTGCTGCAATGTTTGTTGTTTTAATGATTATTCCGGGGCATGCACTGAATGCTGCTAGTAGAAAATCTAAAAAATATGGCCTATGTTCAGAGAACTAGATCCGTTACTTCATTCACAACTTCGGCTTGCTGTAATGGCTATTCTAATGAACGTCGAAGAAGCTGACTTTGTGTATCTGAAAGAAAAAACTCAGTCGACGGCTGGCAATTTAAGTGTTCAGCTTGATAAACTTTCTGAGGCTGGGTATATAAAAGTAGAAAAAAGCTTTGTGGGAAAGAAAACTCATACGGCTTGTCAGATCTTACCTGCTGGAAGAAAGGCTTTCGAGCGCTATGTTCAGGCATTGAAAGATTATATTGGATGATATAGATTGTTCTTCGAGTTTTTCTGTGAAAGTGTTAGACTAATAAAATATTAAGCAAATTACATCTCTAAGAATTTAATCTTGTGTTTGATATTAAAGCATTCAAGAAAAAAGCACAGACTGTAAAGTCTGTGCTTTTTTCGAATGTAATAATAGAAAACGATGTGTTTATTAGAGTGCTTTTTTTGAAATCCTATAATAAGAAATTACCCACACCAATTCTCAATTAAGATTTATAGTTTGATTTATTCCAATTTCATCTATAAAGTATTGATCGTGAGATACAATTAACAATGAACCATTAAACTCCTTTAAAGAGGATAATAGCATTTCCAAACTATGTATATCCAAATTATTGGTGGGTTCATCAAGTATAAGCATATCTGGAGTATTATTACATATATTCAGACAACAAAGAATAAGCTTCATTTTTTCGCCTCCACTGAGCTGTGAACATGGTCTGTTCCATGTATCAGAAGAAAATTGATAGCGGTGCAAGAATGTTTTCAACTCATGTTCCTGCAAATGCCGTTCATTGAACTTTTGCACTTGTTCAAAAACAGATATCTGGTTATTAACCATAGAATACTCCTGATCAATATAAAGATATTTAAATGAAGCAGAAAATAAATTTCCTGATGTAGGCGAAAATTCACCTGATATAATCTTTATAAGAGTAGATTTCCCTGAACCATTATTTCCATCGATTCTCACTCTATCTCCACTACGTATCTGAAATGTCAAGGGCAATTGCCATAAGGGTGGTTCTGCAGCAAATGAAAAGTTTACTTCTTTTGCATCAAAAAGAATCTTGCCGTTGTGCAAATCTGTTTCTTTTAGATTTATTTTTAATGTTTGCTCACTCTGTGCTTGTATTCTCAGTTGCCTGAGACTAACGGAAAGTTTATTCAGCTTCTCGGAGTGAATACTTTTAAGCTTGGCTGTGCTCTGTTCTGCTTTGCTTTTAAGTGTGTTGGCAACTATACGCGGAGTGCCTCCTTTTTGACCCAACTTCTTTGATTTTATTTCGCTTTTCTGTCTCTGTTCTGCTATTTCACATACTTTTTGCCGTGCTTTCTTTAAAGCCTTTTCGGTATTACTAAGCTGTGTTTGCAAAGCATACATTTTTTGTTCATTCTGTGATTTATAAAAAACATAATTACCACCGTATGCTTCAATCGTATTTCTCTTTAAGACAAAAGTCTGCTTAAGCATATTCAGCAGCATTATGTCATGACTGACAACAAGTATAGTAGACCGACTTGATTTTATGAAGCGATAAAGAATTTCTCTACTTTCTGAGTCCAGGTGATTTGATGGCTCATCAAGAAGAATAATCTCCGGAGAATGGATCTGTATTCCGGCCAAAAGAATTTTTGTTTTTTCTCCCCTGCTTAATGAATTCATCTGCTGGTATAGATCTATATTCTGAATATTCCAAAATTCAAAGGCTGATTGTATTCTTTCTTCAATTTCCCAATCATCATTCAATGATTCAAAATCTGAAAGTGAGTTACTTCCATTAAGTATTGCCCGTAAAGCTGTTAGTTTATTTTCTACATCAAGTACCTGAGAAACAGTATAATCATCATATTGTCCTAAATATTGAGGCACATAATAGGATGAACTGGATATATCAATATCTCCAAAAGTAGAATTTTGTTTCCCTGCAATAATTCTTAATAAGGTTGATTTTCCTGATCCGTTATCTCCGACTAATGAAACTTTGTCGCCATCGGATATAGAAATATTGATATTCTGAAATAAAGTAGTTCCATCAGAATGTATATATGATAGTGATTTAAGAATAATACTCATAAATCTATTGTTTTAAATTAAATAATGAATAAAGTAAAATATACGGTTAGAAAGCAAACACAAAAGAATTTGCTTATAGTTTGAACAAAATGTAAAATTATTGTTCTTTAGTAAAAAAAGGCTATTACATAAAATCTAAGTTTTTATCATTGCAAATGAAGTAGTGCAATGATGCAGTTGACACTTTATTGACCAAAAATATTCTGTAAGGATTAGAATATATGATGGTTCTGTGACCATCTCCTTTTACTTAGATATTTTCATTGAAGTATTTGTTCGTTATTTAATGCTGCAAAGGTATGTATAACTTTTCAGAATGGGAATTATTTACTTTGAAAAATTAAGAAAGTATAATATATTATGTTTCAAATAAATAAATCCCCACAGTATATAACCTTTTTGGTAAGAATAGTTATTTTTGCAGAAAACAAAAATATCAATTATTATGGAAAGATTGTGTCAAAGCTGTGGGATGCCTATGTCATCAGATGAACTACTAGGAACTAATGCCGATGGTAGCCTCAATAACGATTACTGTACCTATTGTTTTCAGGAAGGAGAATTTTCTCAGGATTTCACGATGGATGAGATGATCCTTCACTGTGTGCAATTTCTGGATGAATTTAATAAAGGTCTCGAAAATCCAATTACCAGAGAAGAAGCTATTGCCATGATGAAAGAAGCGTTTCCTACGTTTAAAAGGTGGAAGAAATAAAAACTTCCATCTTTCAATATAGCATTATTGAAGATATGATAAGCTGAAATAAACAAAAGTTTATAAGAAATAGAGCATTTGCATACTAATAATGCTCTTCTTTTTTCTATAACTTGCCGGAGTTTATCTGTCTGGCTGTATAATGAAGTGTATACTTTTAATATAATAAGATATAGCAATGGAAAAATATCACATGAGTAACAGACCTAACAGAGAAATAAAAAGTGAAGAACAAATTATTGATCTGCTGGAAAAGGGCAAATATGTAACCATATCTTTGAGCAAAGATAATCAGCCCTATATAGTTACTCTGAGTTATGGATATGACAAATGCACTAATTCACTGTATATGCATTGTGCAAAGAATGGGCTGAAGCTTGATTATATCAGAGCTAATGCCAGAGCATGCGGTACTATAATAGAAGATGGTGGTTATATATATAATGAATGTGGCCATTGGTATAAGACATTAGTGTTTTGGGGTGAGATTTTGATATTGATAGATCCGGATGAGAAAAGAAAGGGGATGGAGATTATTTTGAACCATTTGGAAGCTGACAATGAATTTATCAAAAAGAAACTGGATAGTGATATAAAACTATATCAGGAATTAGTTGTTCTTAAATATGTGATTAATGAAATTCATGGAAAGTCCGGACGATAAATAGAACTAAAATTCAAGTTATAAACATTCTCCTGAATATTCTCATCGCGCGCGCATATATACATTATGTATTAATGCGAATAATTATTCTCCATTCTTCCTTTAAAGATTGAAAAAAAATATTCTGTAACACAATTGTAATTCAGCGAGTTATCTATTCATTGCAAAAAAAGTGAGAAAAAAGCGTTAGATATATTTGGATTGTTAGGAGTAATAGTCTACTTTTGCACCCGCTTTGCAAGAGAGACAAAGCTTACGCAGTTGACATAATGTAAGTGAAATCGGTGCATTCATCGATGTTTTAGAGAAAAAGAATTTAAAAAATATTCTCAAAAACATTTGGAGGCTAAAATTAAAAGTTCTACCTTTGCATCCGCTTACGAAAACAAGCGTAACAAAAAGCAATCGTTCTTTGAAAAGATTATAAATAAACGAAACAAGTAGTACAAGAGCATTAAGTGCGTGTATTGTTACATGTACTTGGTAAAAATAAAAATGCGAACCGTCAATTAAGATAAACGGAATCCTGGACAGAATTTAAATGAAACTTTTACAATGAAGAGTTTGATCCTGGCTCAGGATGAACGCTAGCTACAGGCTTAACACATGCAAGTCGAGGGGTAGCAGGGTAGCAATACCGCTGACGACCGGCGCACGGGTGAGTAACACGTATCCAACCTTCCCATAACTCGGGGATAGCCTTTCGAAAGAAAGATTAATACCCGATAGTACTTTTTCAAGGCATCTTGAGAAAGTTAAAGA
This sequence comes from uncultured Bacteroides sp., assembly GCF_963677945.1. NCBI lineage: Bacteria > Pseudomonadati > Bacteroidota > Bacteroidia > Bacteroidales > Bacteroidaceae > Bacteroides > uncultured Bacteroides sp. Next base: position 2,111,051 of record NZ_OY782578.1, read on the forward strand.
TTTATTGGTTATGGATGGGGATGCGTTCCATTAGATAGTTGGTGAGGTAACGGCTCACCAAGTCTTCGATGGATAGGGGTTCTGAGAGGAAGGTCCCCCACATTGGTACTGAGACACGGACCAAACTCCTACGGGAGGCAGCAGTGAGGAATATTGGTCAATGGGCGAGAGCCTGAACCAGCCAAGTAGCGTGAAGGATGAAGGTCCTATGGATTGTAAACTTCTTTTATAGTAGAATAAAGTGAGCCACGTGTGGTTTTTTGTATGTATACTATGAATAAGGATCGGCTAACTCCGTGCCAGCAGCCGCGGTAATACGGAGGATCCGAGCGTTATCCGGATTTATTGGGTTTAAAGGGTGCGTAGGCGGAATAATAAGTCAGTTGTGAAAGTTTGCGGCTCAACCGTAAAATTGCAGTTGATACTGTTATTCTTGAGTGTACATAAGGTAGGCGGAATTCGTGGTGTAGCGGTGAAATGCTTAGATATCACGAAGAACTCCAATTGCGAAGGCAGCTTACCGGGGTACAACTGACGCTGAGGCACGAAAGTGTGGGTATCAAACAGGATTAGATACCCTGGTAGTCCACACAGTAAACGATGAATACTCGCTGTTTGCGATATACAGCAAGCGGCCAAGCGAAAGCATTAAGTATTCCACCTGGGGAGTACGCCGGCAACGGTGAAACTCAAAGGAATTGACGGGGGCCCGCACAAGCGGAGGAACATGTGGTTTAATTCGATGATACGCGAGGAACCTTACCCAGGCTTAAATTGCAGATGAATATAGTGGAAACATTATAGCCTTTATGGCATCTGTGAAGGTGCTGCATGGTTGTCGTCAGCTCGTGCCGTGAGGTGTCGGCTTAAGTGCCATAACGAGCGCAACCCTTATTGATAGTTACTAACAGGTTAAGCTGAGGACTCTATCGAGACTGCCGTCGTAAGATGCGAGGAAGGTGGGGATGACGTCAAATCAGCACGGCCCTTACGTCTGGGGCTACACACGTGTTACAATGGGGGGTACAGAAGGTCGCTACCTGGCAACAGGATGCTAATCCCAAAAGCCTCTCTCAGTTCGGATTGGAGTCTGCAACCCGACTCCATGAAGCTGGATTCGCTAGTAATCGCGCATCAGCCACGGCGCGGTGAATACGTTCCCGGGCCTTGTACACACCGCCCGTCAAGCCATGGGAGCCGGGGGTACCTGAAGTACGTAACCGTAAGGAGCGTCCTAGGGTAAAACTGGTGACTGGGGCTAAGTCGTAACAAGGTAGCCGTACCGGAAGGTGCGGCTGGAACACCTCCTTTCTGGAGTGATTCCTTTTATCTGGTTCGCTTTTTATTGTACTACTGGTTTTTGTTTATTCTATATAAAAAATAAGAGATTAGAAAGAAGCCGAGCCGAAAGGTAAGAGGTTTTGAACGACAGTCCTATAGCTCAGTTGGTTAGAGCGCTACACTGATAATGTAGAGGTCGGCAGTTCAACTCTGCCTGGGACTACGCGAAAAAGAGGAGCATAATGGATTAACCATCCAGTAAAATCGCTTCTTATAATTTCACGGGGGATTAGCTCAGCTGGCTAGAGCACCTGCCTTGCACGCAGGGGGTCAACGGTTCGAATCCGTTATTCTCCACGATCAAGCATCTGCTTGAAACGATCTTTGACATGATGTACAAAAGCAATAAAGTAAGTAATTTTTAGAGATAAAAAGAGCTAAAGTATATATCGAACCATATGGTAAACGAAAACGTATAACTACGAATAGTTTACAGTGTTTGAAGAAAGTAAGCAAGGGCGCATGGCGGATGCCTTGGCTCTCGGAGGCGATGAAGGACGTGATAAGCTGCGATAAGCTTCGGGTAGGTGCAAATGACCTTTGATCCGAAGATTTCCGAATGGGACAACCCAATATCCTGAAGGGATATTATCCATCTTAGATGGAGGCGAACGCAGGGAACTGAAACATCTTAGTACCTGTAGGAGAAGAAAATAATAGAATGATTCCGTAAGTAGTGGCGAGCGAACGCGGATTAGCCCAAACCAATTATGTTACGGCATAATTGGGGTTGTAGGACCACGATATCGGACTTATATTGGAGAATGGAAGACTCTGGAAAGTGTCACCATAGAGCATGATAGTTGCGTACATGAATCCAATATATACCGTAGTGGTATCCTGAGTAGTGCGGAGCACGAGGAATTCTGCATGAATCTGCCGGGACCATCCGGTAAGGCTAAATACTCCCGAGAGACCGATAGTGAACCAGTACTGTGAAGGAAAGGTGAAAAGAACTTCGAATAGAAGAGTGAAATAGTCCCTGAAACCATGCGCTTACAAGCGGTCGGAGCAGCTTCGTGCTGTGACGGCGTGCCTTTTGCATAATGAACCTACGAGTTACTGTCACTGGCAAGGTTAAGAAATTAAGTTTTGCAGCCGAAGCGAAAGCGAGTCTGAATAGGGCGATTTAGTCAGTGGTAGTAGACGCGAAACCAAGTGATCTACCCATGGTCAGGTTGAAGGTTAGGTAACACTAACTGGAGGACCGAACCGATAAGCGTTGAAAAGCTTCCGGATGAACTGTGGGTGGGGGTGAAAGGCTAATCAAACTTGGAGATAGCTCGTACTCCCCGAAATGCATTTAGGTGCAGCCTTGATAATTACTAATGTGAGGTAGAGCGACTGATAAGATGCGAGGGCTTCACCGCCTATCAAGTCTTGATAAACTCCGAATGCGCATTAGTTTAATATCAGGAGTGAGGGCATGGGTGCTAAGGTCCGTGCCCGAGAGGAGAAGAATCCAGACCATCAGCTAAGGTCCCGAAATAATTGCTAAGTTGAACTAACGAAGTCAGATTGCTAAGACAGCTAGGATGTTGGCTTGGAAGCAGCCATTCATTTAAAGAGTGCGTAACAGCTCACTAGTCGAGGAGTTTGGCGTGGATAATAATCGGGCATAAGCAATTTACCGAAGCTATGGAACCAGTAATGGTTGGTAGGGGAGCATTCCACTCAGCGTTGAATGTGGAGCGTGAGCTCTGCTGGAGCGTGTGGAAAAGCAAATGTAGGTATAAGTAACGATAAAGGGGGTGAGAAACCCCCTCGCCGAAAGACTAAGGTTTCCTGATCAACGCTAATCGGATCAGGGTTAGTCGGGTCCTAAGGCTCAGCCGAACGGCGAGGCCGATGGCAGAAAGGGTTAATATTCCCTTACTACCTTAAAGAGTGATGTGGAGACGGAGTAGTGATAATACCGCCGGCTGACGGAATAGCTGGTTGAAGGGTGTAGATATTAGTTTTCCAGGCAAATCCGGAAGACTAGTCGAACCTGATAGTACCGAGAGCCCTTGTGGTGATTGGATAGTGTATGTAAGCAGACTCCCAAGAAAATCCGCTAAACTTAATCTTTAAGGTACCCGTACCGTAAACGGACACACGTAGTCGGGTAGAATATACTAAGGCGCTTGAGTGAATCACGGTTAAGGAACTAGGCAAATTGACCCTGTAACTTCGGGAGAAAGGGTCCCTCAGTAATGAGGGCGCAGAGAATAGGTCCAGGCAACTGTTTAACAAAAACACAGGGCTATGCAAAATTGAAAGATCAAGTATATAGCCTGACACCTGCCCGGTGCTGGAAGGTTAAGAGGAGATGTCATCGCAAGAGAAGCATTGAATTGAAGCCCCAGTAAACGGCGGCCGTAACTATAACGGTCCTAAGGTAGCGAAATTCCTTGTCGGGTAAGTTCCGACCTGCACGAATGGTGTAATGATCTGGACACTGTCTCAACCGTGAGCTCAGTGAAATTGTAGTATCGGTGAAGATGCCGATTACCCGCGATGGGACGAAAAGACCCCGTGAACCTTTACTATAGCTTAACATTGAATTTGGGTAATTGATGTGTAGGATAGGCCGGAGGCTTTGAAGCAGGTACGCTAGTATTTGTGGAGCCGCTGTTGAAATACGGCCCTTTGATTATTTGAGTTCTAACTCGCGATTGTGAGGACACTGTTTGGTGGGTAGTTTGACTGGGGTGGTCGCCTCCAAAAGTGTAACGGAGGCTTCTAAAGGTACCCTCAGGACGATTGGTAACCGTCCGCAGAGTGTAATGGCATAAGGGTGCTTGACTGGGAGACCGACAAGTCGATCAGGTAGGAAACTAGAGCATAGTGATCCGGTGTTTCCGTATGGAAGGGACATCGCTCAAAGGATAAAAGGTACTCCGGGGATAACAGGCTGATCGCTCCCAAGAGCTCATATCGACGGAGCGGTTTGGCACCTCGATGTCGGCTCGTCACATCCTGGGGCTGGAGAAGGTCCCAAGGGTTGGGCTGTTCGCCCATTAAAGTGGCACGCGAGCTGGGTTCAGAACGTCGTGAGACAGTTCGGTCTCTATCTATCGTGGGCGTATGAAATTTGCGTGGCTCTGACACTAGTACGAGAGGACCGTGTTGGACTGACCGCTGGTTTACCGGTTGTGCCGCCAGGTGCATTGCCGGGTATCTAAGTCGGGATTGGATAAGTGCTGAAAGCATCTAAGTACGAAGCCAGCCACAAGATTAGATTTCTTAGGGTCGTTGAAGACGACAACGTTGATAGGCTGCAGGTGTAAAGACAGTAATGTCAAAGCCGAGCAGTACTAATTGCCCGTACACTTTCTTCTTTCCATATATGGTTGGCTAGATAGTTTGGCTCTTGAATATAATAGCTAAAAAGATCTTTCCTTTATTGCTTTTACATTGTGTTTATCTTAATATAAAATTAAGAAATTAAAAATATTAAGGTAGCTATAGCATCAGGGTTCCACCTCTTCCCATTCCGAACAGAGAAGTTAAGCCTGATCACGCCGATGGTACTGCGTAACAGTGGGAGAGTAGGTAGCTGCCGTTTTATCAAAGAGTCCTGTTCATTGAAGAATGAACGGGACTCTTTTTTTGTATATATACTCTCATCTGATTCATTACTTTCACAAAAAAAGAGTTTCTTTGCATTTAATTAATTTCATCAGGCATTCAGATATGAATGGCTTTTACGAATAATTGCAATACTAACATTATGAACAAAGTACTTATTATTGATGATGAAGTCCAGATACGCAAGTTACTGGCAAGAATGATGGAACTGGAGGGATACGAAGTTTGTCAGGCCACCGATTGCAGGTCGGGGCTAAAGCAGATTGAGGTTAGCTCTCCCGAAGTGGTGCTTTGTGATGTGCGTTTACCTGATGGTAATGGTGTGGATTTGGTTTTGAAGATAAAAAAGCAGTTTCCGCAGACTGAAGTGGTGCTGCTTACTGCTCATGGAAATATTCCGGATGGGGTGCAGGCTATAAAGAATGGAGCTTACGACTATATAACCAAAGGCGACGATAATAATAAGATTATTCCTCTGATAAGCAGGGCCATGGAGAAGGCTTTGATAAACAGGCGTCTGGAAAAGTTGGAAGCACAGATGGAAAGGAGATATTCGTTTCAGAATATTCAAGGTAACAGTAAGCTGATAAAGGAAGCGGTTTCGCTGGCACAAAAGGTGGCTGTTACCGATGTACCTGTTCTGCTTACCGGTGAAACTGGAACAGGAAAGGAAGTCTTTGCTCAGGCTATTCATAGTGGTAGTGCTCGCAAAGATAAAGCTTTTGTGGCTGTAAATTGTTCTTCTTTTAGCAAGGATCTGCTGGAAAGCGAGATGTTTGGTTACAAAGCCGGAGCGTTTACCGGAGCTCAGAAAGATAAGAAAGGTTTGTTTGAAGAGGCGAATAATGGTACGATATTTCTGGATGAAATAGGTGAAATGGCTTTCGATCTTCAGGCGAAGTTGTTGAGGATTCTGGAAACTGGAGAGTTTATAAAAGTTGGTGAGACTAAACCGACTAAAGTGAATATCAGAATTATTGCGGCAACTAATCGTGATCTTCCAAAGGAGATAGAAGAAAATCATTTTCGGGAAGATTTGTTTTACCGGCTTTCTGTGTTTCAGATTCATCTTCCATCATTACGCGACCGTAGAGAGGATATTGAACTGATTGCACATTCTTTGATAGATGATTTTGGTGCAAAGTTATCGAGGAAAGCTGTGAGGGTAAGCAATGATTTTATTGAGACTTTGAAACAATACAGTTGGAAAGGTAATATCCGCGAATTACGGAATGTGATTGAACGAAGTCTGATTGTCTGCAATGAAGAGGAACTTACTCTACAGGATCTACCGATAGAGATTCAGAATTCTCACTTTGAAGAGAGTGCCGGAAAGAGTTATTCGAACTTTGAACTGGCGGCTATGGAACGAAGACACATTGCGCGGGTGCTGCAATACACTAAAGGGAACAAAACGGAAACAGCACGCCTATTGAAAATAGGTCTTACTACGCTGTACCGGAAAATAGAGGAATACAAGTTATAAGGAAAAAGGCTTTAAGTATCCATTCTTAAAGACAAAAGACCTTTCTGGAATATATATAGATTATAAGGAATCAGGCTTTAAGCACTGTTTAAACAATAACAAAGTTACCTCGCATTAATGGAATTGCCACGCACAGACGGCAGTTTTGTTAATGCGGGGTAATTTTGTTATGAGGTAACCCAAAACGACATACAACCCTACCAAAATGAAAAGGTTCTTTTGGATCTTATAAAAGAACTTTATTAATTAATAGCTTGTTTTACTGAAAGATATGTATGTTATAATTCTTTTGGCATGCTATTGGTATGTACTTAAGTGATTCATAACAGAAATAATAACTCTTAAAGAAAGGAATGAGATGAACACTTTATTTTTTATAGTAAGTTGCCTTGCAGGCTGTTTCTGCTTCTGGCTTTTTTTCGTATGTATAAACTGGTTTGAAGATATTTAAAATTAGAATAGAGTATGTATACAGCATTGTTTATTTTAGGCCTGGCCATCTTTGGTTATATGGTTTACGTTCTTATTAAACCCGAAAAGTTTTAGTGAAATGAATACACAATTAATAGGCAACGGAATACAGATTGTCTTGATGATTGCATTGAGTTATCCGTTGGGAAAACACATTGCAAAGGTTTACAAGGGAGAGAAGAGTTGGAGTGACTTTATCTCTCCGGTGGAAAATGCGATATATAGATTTTGTAATATTAACCCCAAAGAGGAAATGAGCTGGAAAAAGTTTCTTGGAACACTGCTCACGCTTAACTTATTCTGGTTTTTCTGGGGAATGATTTTACTAGTATCTCAACACTGGTTGCCATTGAATCCGGATGGTAACGCTGCTCAAAGCGCAGATCAGGCTTTTAATACTAGCATCAGCTTTTTGGTAAACTGCAACCTGCAGCATTATAGCGGTGAAAGTGGATTGACTTATTTTACTCAGTTGTTTGTTGTTATGCTTTTCCAGTTTATCACTGCGGCAACCGGAATGGCTGCTATGGCCGGAGTGATGAAGGCTATGGCTGCAAAGACTACTCAGACTATAGGTAATTTCTGGTTTTTCCTGGTAAGAAGCTGCACACGTATTCTTCTTCCGTTATCATTGATAGCTGGTATTGTGCTTATTCTGCAAGGTGTTCCTATGGGCTTTGACGGAAAAGCATCTATTCATACCCTTGAGGGAGTTAGGCAGACTGTTTCCCAAGGCCCTGCTGCTGCAATTGTTGCTATAAAGCAACTTGGCACAAACGGCGGGGGATTCTTTGGAGCTAACTCTGCTCATCCTCTTGAGAATCCTTCTTTTATTACCAATTTGGTTGAGAGCATCTCGATTATGCTTATTCCAATGGCTATGATCTTTGCTTTTGGTTTCTATCTGAAAAGGAAAAAACTGGCTTACAGTATTTTTGCTGTAATGTTTTTGGGGTACATTATTAGTGTGGGAACTATTACCTGGCAGGAAACAAGTGGCAATCCGCTGATTAAAGGTATCAGTCAAAGTGGAGGATCCATGGAAGGAAAAGAGGTGAGGATAGGATCGGCTGCTACTGCTCTGTGGAGTGCAAGTACTACGGCTACTTCCAATGGCTCTGTCAATGGTATGCACGATAGTATGAAGCCGCTTTCGGGAACGGTTGAGATGCTGAATATGCAGATTAACTCGTGGTTTGGCGGTGTAGGTGTTGGTTTTTTGAATTACTATATTTTCATTATTATTGCTGTGTTTATAAGCGGACTGATGGTAGGCCGTACTCCTGAATTGCTGAGTAAGAAAGTGGAAGCCAGAGAGATGAAGATTGCTACTATTCTTGCTCTTTTTCATCCGTTTATGATTCTTTTGGGAACAGCTGTCGCTGCTTACATGTACACTCATCATCAGGGAATGGTTTTGGCAGAAGCCGGATGGCTCAATAATCCGTCATATCACGGACTGAGTGAAATGTTTTATGAATATACATCCAGTGCTGCAAATAATGGATCGGAATTTGGAGGACTTAAGGGTAATACTCCATTCTGGAACTATTCCACAGGGTTGATTCTTATTCTCAGCAGGTATATACCTATAATTGGTCAGGTGGCTATTGCAGGTTTGATGGCTAAAAAGAAGTTTATTCCGGAAAGTGCGGGAACATTGAAAACAGATACTGCTACGTTTGGCGTAATGACCTTTGCTGTAATCTGCATCATTGCTGCTTTGGCGTTCTTCCCAACACATGCATTAAGCACTATTGCCGAACTGTTAAGTTTATAATTGTAAGAAATAATATGAAAAATAATAAAATAACCTCTTTATTTCCTAAAGAGCAAGTAAAAGCAAGCCTTAAACAATCGTTCGTGAAGTTAGATCCGCGGATGATGATTAAGAATCCGGTTATGTTTACTGTTGAAGTGGCTACTGCTGTGATGCTTTTTGTTACAGGCTATTCAGTCTTTAATAGTAGTCAGGGATCGTTTGGCTATAATATTACTGTATTTGTTGTTCTCTTCATTACGTTACTGTTTGCCAACTTTGCGGAAGCCATTGCCGAGGCAAGGGGAAAAGCGCAGGCCGACAGCCTTAGAAAGACGCGTGAGGAGACTCCTGCCAAACAACTTATAAACGGCAAAATTGAAATTGTAAGTAGTTCCACATTGAGGAAAGGTGATATCTTTGAATGTGAGGCTGGGGATATTATTCCGTCTGACGGTGAGATTATTGAGGGGCTGGCATCTATTGATGAGAGTGCCATAACCGGAGAGAGTGCGCCGGTGATTCGTGAAGCCGGAGGAGATAAGAGCTCTGTTACGGGAGGCACAAAGGTGCTGTCGGATGAAATAAAGGTGATGGTAACTACTCAACCAGGAGAGAGCTTCCTTGATAAGATGATTGCTCTGGTAGAAGGTGCATCTCGTCAGAAAACTCCGAACGAAATAGCTCTGACTATTTTACTGGCTGGCTTTACGTTGGTTTTTATCATTGTGTGTATGACTTTAAAACCTTTGGCCGATTATAGTAAGGCTACTATCACAATAGCTTCCCTGATTTCTCTTTTTGTTTGCCTGATCCCTACTACAATAGGTGGATTGCTTTCGGCAATAGGTATAGCAGGAATGGATCGAGCTTTACGGGCAAACGTAATTACCAAATCGGGTAAAGCTGTGGAAACTGCTGGCGATGTGGATACTTTACTGCTTGATAAGACTGGTACAATTACGATAGGTAACCGGAAGGCTACGAAGTTTTATCCGGTAAACGGAATGGAGGAAAGGGCTTTTATTGAATTTTGTATGCTCTCTTCCATGGCTGACGAAACACCGGAAGGCAGATCTATTGTGGAACTGGGAAGAGAATCGGGACTCAGGATGAGAAACCTGAATACAACAGGAGCCAGAATGATTAAGTTTACCGCAGAGACGAAATGTTCGGGTGTTGATTTGCAGGATGGAACGCAGATACGCAAGGGGGCTTTCGACTCTATTCGCCGGATTGCTGAAGCGGCAGGAAATAAATTCCCTAAAGAAACTGAGGAAATGACTTCGGCCATTGCTAATAATGGTGGTACGCCTTTGGTGGTTTGTGTGAACAAGGAAATTGTTGGAGTGGTTGAATTGCAGGATATTATAAAACCGGGAATACAGGAACGCTTTGAACGTTTAAGAAAGATGGGGGTTAAGACGGTGATGGTTACCGGAGATAATCCGCTTACAGCTAAATATATTGCTGAAAAAGCTGGGGTTGATGATTTTATTGCTGAAGCTAAACCGGAAGATAAGATGGAATACATTAAGAAGGAACAGGAAGCAGGTAAACTGGTGGCAATGATGGGTGACGGAACTAATGATGCTCCTGCTCTGGCTCAGGCAAATGTGGGTGTGGCCATGAATAGTGGAACGCAAGCAGCTAAGGAAGCTGGTAATATGGTGGATCTGGATAACGACCCTACCAAATTGATAGAAGTGGTGGAGATTGGTAAGCAACTGTTGATGACTCGTGGTACATTGACTACTTTCTCCATTGCAAATGATGTGGCTAAGTATTTTGCCATTGTTCCGGCATTGTTCATGTGGTCTATACCTCAGCTAGCAGCTTTGAATGTAATGGGGTTGCATAGTCCGGAAAGTGCTATTCTGTCGGCTATAATCTTTAATGCCCTGATTATTCCAGCGCTTATTCCATTGGCTTTAGCCGGAGTTCAATATAAACCGATAGGTGCTTCTGCACTGCTCAGACGCAATTTGCTTATCTATGGCGGAGGAGGGGTGATTGTTCCTTTTATCGGAATTAAGATTATTGATCTCATTGTTGGTTTATTTATTTAATATGTACGCAAAATGAAAACGACTCTTATAAAATCGGTAAAAATAACCCTGATGTTCTGTTTGTTGTTAGGGATATGTTATGTTGCTGTTCTTTGGGTATTTGCTCTTATTGCATCTCCCGGCAAAGGAAATGCGGAATTAGTTACGCTCAACGGTAAGGTGGTTGGTGCTGCCAATGTGGGGCAACAGTTCACAAAAGATACTTATTTCTGGGGGCGTCCTTCTGCTGTAAACTATGCTGCTGATGCTTCGGGAGGTAGTAATAAAAGTGTTACTAACAAGGAGTATCTGAAGGAGGTGGATGCCAGAATCGATTCTTTCTTAATTCATCATTCTTACCTGAAGCGTAGTGAGGTTCCTGTAGAGATGGTTACTGCAAGCGGATCGGGACTGGATCCGGATATTACTCCTCAATGTGCTTATGTGCAGATAAAACGTGTGGCTAAGGCGCGTGGTATGAATGAGAATGCAGTAAAAGAAATTGTGGAAAAACAGATACAGAAACCTTTTTTAGGTATATTTGGAACTGCAAAGATTAATGTTCTGAAACTGAATGTTGCTTTGGATAAAGTGAGTAAATGATTGAAATGGCATGAACGACGAGAATAATGTACAGCATTTCCTCGACTTAATCAAGAGGTCGCGAAGAGGTAAGTTAAGATCTATATTGGCATGATTGCTGGTGTGGGGAAGACTTACCGCATGTTGCTGGAGGCGCATGATCTTCTTAAAAGTGGTGTGGATGTGCAGATTGGTTATATAGAAGCACACGGCAGAGCTGAAACAGAAGCTCTGATTGAAGGGTTGCCTGTTATTCCCAGGAAGAAGGTGTTCTATAAAGGAAAGGAGATTGAGGAGATGGACTTGCAAAGTATTCTTCTTATTCACCCTGAGATTGTGATTGTGGACGAACTGGCTCACACAAACGTGGAAGGAAGTGTGAACGAGAAAAGATGGCAGGATGTTATTTCTCTGCTCGATGCGGGTATTAACGTAATTAGCGCAGTGAATATTCAGCATATTGAAAGCTTGAATGAGGAAATTCGGGATATATCCGGTATTGAAGTAAAGGAACGTATTCCCGACAGTGTGCTTGAACAGGCGGATGAGGTGGTAAACATTGACCTTACTGCCGAAGAACTGGTTACCCGACTGAAAGCCGGAAAGATTTATCGTCCTGATAAGATTCAGATAGCACTGAATAATTTCTTTAAAACGGAAAACATTCTGCAGTTAAGGGAACTGGCTCTGAAAGAGGTTGCCTTACGGGTAGAGAAACAGGTAGAGAATGAGTTTATTCAGGATTTCTCTCGCATTCGTCACGAACGGTTCATGGCTTGTATAAGTGCGAATGAAAAGACTCCTAGAAAGATTATAAGGAAAACGGCCCGGTTGGCTACTCACTATAATACGAAGTTTGTTGCTCTTTATGTGCAGACTCCAAAGGAAGCCCCCGATCGTATTCCTTTGGCCAACCAACGTCATTTGCTCAATCACTTCAAAATGGCAACTGAACTGGGAGGTGAGGTGGTGCAGATACAATCGTCGGACATTATAGGAACTATAATCAAGGTGTGCAAAGAGAGGCAGATTACAACTGTTTGCATCGGAAACCCCTCTTTCAATATTCCAAGAGTGTTCTTTTCTGTTACCCGCTATAAGAAATTTATTGATTCACTATCCAAGGCAAATATCGATTTAATTATTTTGTCCTAGGGTTAAACTGATAATGATATGAGAATAAAGACTAAACTCACTTACGGCATAGGAATGCTCTTTGCCATGATTGTTCTCTTAGGCATTCTTTCGTTGAGCTATATAAATAAGCTGAATAACGAAACTCATAAGATATATACGAACAATAACTATTCGCTGGATTATTGCAGGAATATGTTGTCCGTTCTCGATGAACTGAATACTAGCAAGAGAGCTCTTCAGGTTTTTACATCAAACTTGCAGATGCAACAGAAAAATCTGACAGAAGTAAATGAGAAGGAAACAACGTATAAACTGACAGTACATTTTGAGAAGCATAGAATAAAGAAAGATCAGCAAAGCTTACGAGAGATGCGTTCTGATATTTATACCATTATGACCTTGAATATGGCATCCATTTATCATAAAAGTGAGGTAGCCAAACAAACTGCTATGAATGCGCTGCTATGGATTTGTCTGACATTTGCTGTCTGCATTGTTTTTGCTCTAGCCATATTGTTTCGTTTTCCTCATTCTATATTGAAGCCCATAAAGGAATTAATAAATGGTATAACGGAAATTGCTAATCATAATTATGATAAACGACTGAACTTTGAACCAACAAGCGAGTTTGGTGAGGTTTCTACCTCTTTCAATAAAATGGCAGAACGACTGAACGAATACAGGGCCAGTACACTTGCTGATATTATTGCTAACAAGAAATATATTGAAGCTATTGTTAATAGTATAACAGAACCAATCATTGGGTTGGATAACGAAAAGAAGATTCTTTTCATAAACGATGAAGCACTGAATATTCTGAATCTGAAACGGGAAAATGTAATCAGAAAGTCGGCTCCGGAACTTGCTTTGAAGAATGATTTACTTCGGAGACTGGTTAGGGAACTGGTGAATCCGGAAGAGAAAAAAGAACCTTTGAAGATTTATGCTGATAATAAGGAGAGCTTCTTTCAGGCTAACTATATTCCTATAAGAACTATTGAAACCGGTGAAACGGAACCTCATAATATTGGCGATGTAATTCTTTTGAAGAATATTACGGAATTTAAAGAGCTGGATACGGCTAAAACAACGTTTCTGTCTACTATTTCTCACGAGCTGAAAACTCCAATCTCGGCTATTATGATGAGTTTGCAGCTACTGGAAGATAAACGGATTGGCTCACTGAATGAAGAACAGGAATCTTTGTCGCACAGCATAAAGGAAAACAGTGAACGGTTGCTGAGTATTACTGGTGAGTTATTGAAACTTACACAGGTAGAAACGGGTAAACTGCAATTAATGCCTAAGATTACCAAACCTATCGAGTTAATTGAATACGCAATAAAGGCTACTCGTATGCAGGCAGAAAAGTTTGGTTGCCATATTGAAGTGGAATATCCTGAAAAGATAGCCAAACTATTTGTTGATAGTGAAAAGATTGCCTGGGTGCTCACCAATCTGCTAAGCAATGCTATCCATTATTCTAAGGAGAATTCCAGAATTATTATTGGTGCTCAGCAAAAAGGTGATGTTGTTGAAATGTTTGTGCAGGACTTTGGCAAAGGTATTGATCCACGTTATCATGAAAGTATCTTTGACCGTTATTTTCGGGTTCCGGGAACTAAAGTACAAGGTAGTGGCTTAGGACTTTCTATCTCAAAAGATTTTATTGAAGCCCAGAATGGCACTCTCTCAGTGGAGAGTGAAGTGGGAAAAGGAAGTAAATTTATTATTCGCTTCAATGTGAAATAGTAAAATAGAAAAAACAATAAATCCTGCAGTAGAGCTATGCGCCAAGCACCGTTTTACTGCAGGATTTTTTAATCTATTATGAAAACTAATACCTGATTTTATAAATATAAACTAACCAGTCTATTTTACCTCTGTATTTATGATTTATCTTTTGTTTTCTTGTATGCAACAAAGGTAAGATGAGATTTCTCCCCCGAATAGTTAAAATCCCCATTCTTTGATAGGAATTTCCCTATAATACCCCTTCACTGACTCTTTCCATTTTTCTCGAATGGATTGAAGAAAAACCCTGAATTTGTTCGGATTTAAATAGTCATTGTTCGTTTTCGAACGATAACTGTTTTATTAATGTATTGAAATTCAATAATATAACTTTTTGGCATATTAGTTGCAACTATTTAAGCGTGAGATACGTCTAAATTATGTAGCGATTATGAAACGAGAAAATAATCAATAGGTATCAGATTATAATAATTAAAAATTTCCGGTTATGAAAAAGATGGTATTTAATTTCAGTGCGTTAGTAATTAGTGTTACTACTTGTTTTTTGCTTGTATGTGGTTCGGCTGCAAATGCTCAAAAATCTCAAGTTCTTGCCAATGATAAAGGCAATTGTAAAGAAGCTGTAGTTTCAAAAGATGCAGATTACTCTCTTCCTTCTCATCAGGATTCCAACCAAAACGAATCTGTAGATATGCAGACTAATAATAAAGATTTAAGTTTTGATGCAACATTTTTGAAAAATATTCCGTCTAAATATAAAACAATGATGGAACAGGTTAACTCTTCTGAAAGTCTTTGCTTTGAAATATCTTGCTATGAAGCAATTCAGAATAAAATGGAAAAGGATGTAAAAGCATTTTTCTTAAAGAGATAAAGAACGGATAACTTTAATAGGATAACAATAATAAAAAACTCTCATTATGAAAAAGATTGTATTTAGTATTAGTACGCTAGTAATCATTATTACTACTTGTTTATTGTTTGTGTGTAGTCCCGCAGCAAATGCTAAGAAGCTTAGAAGTTTTGTATATGACAAAGGTCAGAACAAAGAAACTGTATTTCTTTATGATTCAACAACCTGTGTACTTACTCCTCACTTAAAATATGAATTTGTAACAAGTGAAAATGGACAGTCCAAGACTAAAAAGGCTTATAGGTGGAATGCCGACGATAAAATGTGGATACCTTCATACATATTTATTGTAACAAATGTGGGTGATAGCCAGATTCAGGAATTTGCTCGCTGGAGTGCAGAGAAAAATGAGTTTTGTTTGAACAGACAGAAAGCTATATTCGACAGAATAGACGGAAGTAATATTTCAAACTATATATCCTTTAAATGGAATGAAAGGAATAAGAAATGGGAAGTTGTAGACGGTGAGCAATTTGAGAAAAACATAGCATTACTGGTTAATCACTCTAAAAATATAAAATAAGATATTTGTTTTCAAGATAACTGATAATTAGATTGAAAAACGGCTGCCTAAGTGATTTAGGTAGCCGTTTAATGTTATTTACATCCCGATGTTATTGTGCGATATATATGCTTTGAATGCTTCGAGCTTATCGTTCATAATCAGCTCTTCCGGAAACTCAGTTTCGGCAAGCATTGGATAAATAAGATCGTATTTACCAATGGCAAAAGAAATGTGTGCATCGCTTCCCAGAATAACCGGTTGCTCGTATTTCTTGCATAACTTCAGAATTTCTTTGAAATTATCAGGAGCAGTTGCTTTTTCACGATACGGTTCTAATGAGCTGTTGTTTATTTCAAGCAGGGTATGATGTTCTTTTGCAGCAAGAACTATCGGTTCGTAATTAAGTTCTGCTGTTCCGTCACCAGGATGCGTAATTATTTTCACATAAGGATTCCTTATGGCTCCAATTACAGCTGAGGTATTTTGTTCTACAGTTCCGGGGGTATAGCAAAGTGAATGAATTCCGGCAATACAGATATCCAACCTTTTCAGATATGTTTCGTCCAGGTCTACATTTCCTTCGTAGTCGATAATGTTCAATTCAGAACCAAGCAGAAGCTCAACTCCATACATCTGACGAGGAACGGTCCATAAGTTCCGGAAGTAAATGGGATCGCAAGTGCCCGGAATACCCGGACCATGTTCGGTAATACCAAGTAACCGAATACCTTTATCGGCGGCAGCTTGTGCCATTTCCTGTAAACTGCTGAACGCGTGCCCACTGGCTACGGTATGTGTATGTATATCTAAAACTATATTCATGATACTATTTCTGTAATCGGGTGCGAAATTAACTAATTCCCGACTTGCAAAAAAATTATCCTGCGATAAACTCATTTTGCTATACAATGTTTAACGCAGGATTTCTAGTGATTTGAAGTGGCAATCTATCTTCAAAAAATGATCGTAAAGAGTTTGAAGAGAAATGAGATTCTTTGAAGTTCTTTATTTCTCTTGTTAAAATTGAATTTCGGAAGCTGGAATAACTTTAATTTTATATTTGGTCTGAGTCATATCAGCCCAAAGCCAGTTATGAAAATCAATTAACGTTTTAGCAGAACAGTGAGGACGGTCGGCTGTGGTATGGCAATCGCTAACCACGGTTATGTCATAATCCTTGGAGAGGGCTGATTTAATAGTTGTGTCTACACAGTAATCGGAGGCACAGCCGGTAAAATAAAGTTTTTCAATTCCATGCTTTGTCAGTAGCTCTTGCAGATTGGTCTTGTAAAAAGAGTCGTTAGCTAGCTTTTCAACAACAATATCTTCTGGGTGAACGGGAAGTTCGTCTACAATTTCCCACTCCTTAGTATTCGGGAAGCAATAGTTATCTACTGCTCCGTTGTGCTGTATAAAGATTACTTTCTTGTTGTGTCGACGAAACTTTTCTGCAAGTGCAGCAATGCGCTGAATTACATTTTCGGCATTATAACGAGGTACGGTGAATGCTACTTTCTGCATATCAACAATAATCAGTGCTTCAGTTGTTTCCATAGATAATTGTTTATTTTTTATGCAAAAGTAGATAATAACTTCTAAGAAAAAGAATATTTTTCAGACAATAGTTTTAGGGGAGTGATAGAAAAAATCCTGCGTAAACGGCATATTGCTATGTTGCGTTTACTGCAGGATTTTAATTTATGCTATATCCAGTGCATGGAATAAAGATTTTCCCAATAATTATATATCTGATATAAATTTCAATCTATGCATTTATCCACTGCATGGTTGTCTTCTACAAAATCATAGATAGGACTACCATATTTCAGTTTATATTATATCTGGAGTACCGAAGAGTTTATAAAAGATATAGTCTCCTGAATATGATTTAATTCAGATCGATAATCATTGCAGCTTTTGCTGGAACTTCTATTTTATCAGTCCAGTTAAGTGCGTTTCCTGAAATAATATCTGTACCGGAACGATGATTGCCCAAACATTCAGCAAAGCGAATAGTTTGCAGTTCTTGTTTGTCGTTGTTGTTATTGAGTATAACCATTACCTTTTTGTCTCCTTTGATCCGAAAATAAACATATACGCCGTTCTGAGGAGCGAATTGAGTCATTGTTCCGTACTTAACGGCTTCATTGCTCTTACGCCAGTTCTGAATACGCTTCATATAATCGAGTGCTTCAATCTGGTCGTTTGTCAGGCCTTGTCTTGTAAAAATGCTGACTTTATCTTCTGCCCAGCCACCAGGGAAGTCTTTACGCATAACGCCATCGCCACTTCCCTTTACACCTGTCATCAAAGCTTCTGTTCCGGCATACATCTGTGGAATTCCACGGGTGGTAAGCAAAAAGGCCATTGCCAACTTATAAACTTTAAAATCTTCTTTTATCAGCGTGTAAAAACGTGAAGTGTCATGATTATCACCAAAAATCATTATGTTCATTGGGTTAGCCATCAGAAAGTCCTGGCTGAATATATCGTATAAGCGATTCATTCCGGTATCTCCCCATCCGTCACCTTCGGCAAAAGCTGTAGGGATAGCATTGTGAAGAGGAAAGTCCATTATAGTAGGAAGGTTTGAATTATACTTATCCAGATTGGGAGCATCTTTCTGCCAGTACGATATCATTGATGGGTAATTGAGCCATACTTCACCAACCATATTGAAATGTGGATATTCTGCAAGAATCTGTTTGGCCCATTCGCTGACAAATTGCTTGTCCGGATACTGGTGTGTATCGCTTCGTACACCGCTTAGACCAGCATATTCAATCCACCAGATAGAATTCTGAATCAAGTAAGTGGCTAAAAACGGATTTCTTTGATTCAGATCGGGCATTGATTCGGCAAACCAACCGTCCGACATTCCTTTTGCATCAATCTCTGCTTTGTGAGGATCGAAGACTGTTGTGCCCCGGAAATTGCATATCTTCATGTCCGGATAGTTGTTTATCCAATCGTTTGATGGCAGGTCTTTGTATATCCACCAATCTTTTCCGCTATGGTTTACAATGTAGTCTATAATCAGCTTGATGTTTCTTTTCTTGCATTCTTCAGCCAGCTTTTTGTATAGCTCATTGCTACCGTGACGCGGATCAATTTTATAATAATCGGTAGTTGCATATCCATGATAAGAAGTTGATGAAGCATTGTTTTCAACCACAGGAGTAAGCCACAAAGCAGTATATCCCATTGATGAAATGTAATCCAGATTATTAATGATTCCCTGAAGATCTCCTCCATGACGGGCATCCGGATTTTGTCTGTCGGTTCCATCAGGATAGCCCTTTACGAAATCGTTTTTTGTATCGCCGTTTACAAACCTGTCGGGCATTATTTCGTAAATAACATCTCCACTGTTAAATCCTTCTCGATTGGCAGATGCATGTTCACGAGCCTTTAACTCATATTGATAGGTTGCAAACTTTTTATTGTTTTGTAGAAAGGTGATATTAAACTTTCCTGCTTTGGCTACAAGAGAATCAATAGATAAGTCAATAAACAGATAGTTTGGATTAGCTACTTTGTTCACTTTCGTAATCTTAACTCCGGGATAGTTTATTGAAACCTGATTCTTTGAAATGTCTTTGCCATACACCAGTAATTGTAGATTAGGGTTTTTCATACCTACCCACCAGAAGGTAGGTTCAACTTTTTCGACCTGAGCATAGAGGCTCGTTACGAAAAATAGAGATAAGAGAAATAATAGTTTTTTCATTGTAAATAAATTGAAGTTATAATTTATAGTAACTGTTTTTTGATTCAGATATATTAAATCAGCTTTTTAATTCCTTTATAATCGATATAATAGATTACTCTCAACGATAAATTGTTGAGCAGTGAATGAGAAAAAACGTTTTTCAGATTATTTAAATAGTCTGCTTTTCTGTTCTGATCCGTAAATGAATAGTAGTTTTTCCAAACTACAGATAGCTCGCTTCCCGGTAAGAATTGCCAGGTATACGAAACATCTGAGTTAAACAGGCTAACATTCGTATCATAGTTTCTTTTGGTTTCATAGTGTTGCATGTCGCCATTGTGTTTCAGGAGATAATATTCCTGATAGCGAACGTTCGACCAGTAATGCCTTAGTCTTAGGTTGAGCGAACTTTTGTTGGATAAGGAATATTTTACGGTGAAAATATTATCCATCTCGGAAATGTTTCGCCTGCCAAAGAAGATAGAATCATTGACCATGTTTTTATCTACATAACCAATGGCATTTTGCAGGAATGACCATGTAGCTTTATAATCGAACGAAAGACGATCGTTTACTAGATAACGTGGATGAAAAGTCAGGTAAGACGAGCTTTTATGATAACGTGTAGCCTGCCAGTAACCAACCAGAGCTGTGAAAGCTAATTTCTTACGCCAGTCCGATGAATATTCAATACCTCCGTAGGCTGCAGTAGGCTCCATATATTTCCATCCTTCCACACGAGGTTCAAAATGATCGAACTTCTTAACCGGAGTGGCACTGGCATAAAACTTCAGGTAACTTAGAGATTTAAAGACAAGCTTCAGATTTGCCGAAAATTCAAAACGGCCGTATTGAAGTGGCTTATAAAGACTTTCGTGAGTCATATCCAGCTCTGCAGTTATTTCGTTGAAATGTTTGCTTGGTGTGAAACGATAGTATTGTAGTTTCAGAATGTTTGTAATTAGATTGTTGTTCTCCAAATAACCAAAGTCACGTGGATTGTAAGTCTTACTTAGTATACTGTTGTCCAGCTCAAACCGGAAAGTTCCTTTTATCTTGGCAAGATTAAGATTGAAACGTTGCCCGAAATGATTGGAAACATCGCTCTCTTCTTTATCATGGATATAGCTTAGAAAGGCATCTCCTGATAATAGATATTCAGGAAAACTATATTTGAAATCAAATCCCGACACATTGGCCATATGGTGATCTTCCGGCATAGTAACATTGGTATTAACCCAACTGATATACGATTCCTTACCAATAACCTTATCGGCTACCAGTAAGTTGTAGTTGCTTACCCCTTGTGTATCGATATGTCGTATGTTACCAGTTAAGCTATCTCTAACAACTGCCGATTGTTGTTGTGTTATGGCATTCAGCATTCCGACCCCCCATCCATTTGAAGTATAGCCCGATATTTTTGTAGCGTTGTATAGACTTGTCTCAGCCGGATTCTTTAGAATTACCTCGTTGGTGTTTAGTTGTGCCGATACTTTATTGTAATTACGAGGTTGCCCGCCTATACGTCGTGAATAAAATATATCTCCCTTGCTGAAGAGTTCTGTTCCTTCGGTGAAGAATTGTCGTTTCTCGTCGTATTTGGTTTCAACAGACGTCAGATTAAGAATATTATCATCTGCTCTGGTTTGTCCAAAATCGGGGATTAACATCATGTCAAGGGTAAAACTTTCATTGAGACCATATTTAAAGTCCATTCCACCTTTGAAAGATAACTTATTCTTGTCGTAATACGTTGTCATATACGGCATCAGCGATAGTCGGGTAGGGGGATTAATGTTTTTTAGTCCATGCATCTCCCCGGCCTGGTTGAGCCATCCGTTTTTATTCTTATCAACAAAGTTCCATGTAATGGCTTCTCCATTACGCTTTATTAAACGGAAGAAGTTTATTTCCCATAATTGAATATCCTTCTTGGGAAACCGGATAGCTGAGAACGGAATTTCCATTTCTGCAATCCAGCCTTGTTTCGTTTTTACCACAGCGCTTTTCCAAACAGCATCCCATGTTTTGTGCATGGCATTCAAATCGTTTTTGGAATCCATCTGTACACCAGCGGCCGATACCATAAATTCTGTTGAATTAAGACCGTTATTATAGGGATTTATCTCTACAGAGAAAAGGTCGGTATTAGCCTCATCGCCGGAATCCCGTTCGGCGAGTTCTGAGAAAATAGAATCGGGTTTACTGTCATAGAGTACTGCCAGTACGTAAATGGAATTATCATCATATAGCATCTTCACTTCTGTTTTCTGTGAAGGTTTGCCCCCATTGACCGGACTTTGTTGTATAAAGTCGGCAATGGGTTGAACTTCTTCCCAGGCTTTATCGTTGCACAAAGCGTCAATCTTTGGTGCTATTGCCGTTTTGGTTATGGTGAACTGTTTACGAAGAGGCATTCCTTTTCCCCATGCAGACAATGACAACAAGCATGTTAATAGCAAGCATATAAAATGAAGATGTTTTCGCATAGCTATAGTATCAGAATTGTTAATAACAGATTTACGCACCAAAGGAAATAATTATTTATTTCAAATAAAAAGTATTTATGCTGATGCCGTTTTTTTTATGCAAACGAATAATAAATCACACTTTGGCATAAAAACAGAGATACATGTAGTCGTTAATATTGTTGGAAACAACAAAAAAGGTTACTTTTGTTTTAGTCTATAAATATGAATAAATACAAGAGATATGCCGTCAGTGTTTAATCTTCTCAATAGCCGCAAACGTGTTTTGTTCCACATAGCCTATTGGATAAGCGTTGTTTTATTCTTTACCTTTTCGTGGGGTACGCGTTATAATAATTACTGGGTGTGTTTTTATAACGAGCTGGCGTTTTTGCCGGTGAAACTGGGGGTAACATATTTTGGCCTGTATTATGTAATTCCTAAACTATTGCTTCAACAAAAGTATTATCGTTCGGCTTTTGCCTGTGTACTGATGATGGCCGTTGGAGGTATGTTACAAAGAATGTTGTCTTATTACTCCTTTATTCCGTTACTGGGAATGTCGGATCCAAAAGCATCATTGTTCGATCCTACCGAAGTGCTTCATCATGTAATCAATATTAATACGGTAATGATTATACCTTTTGCTATCAAGCTTTATAGCTATTCGCTGGAAAAGGAAAACCGCATTCTCTCATTGTCTCACGAAAAAACGCAGGCGGAATTACAATTTCTGCGTAGCCAGATTCAGCCTCATTTCTTCTTTAATGTGTTGAATGATCTTTATGCCATGGCTTTAAAGCGTTCGGATAATACTCCGGAGATGATTATGAAACTGTCCGACCTGATGCGTTATGTGCTGCACGAGTCTACAGCAGAAAGTGTTCCGGTAGAAAAAGAGATAAACTATATTCGTAATTACATCGATCTGGAACGGCTTCGCTACGGTAACCGCTTCTCTGTAGATTTTCAGGTGAAAGGAGATGTTGCCGGTTCTAGTATAGCACCATTGTTGCTCCTTCCGTTTGTGGAGAATGCCTTTAAGCACTCTTCAACCAACCAGATAAGCGGAGTTGTGATTCTTATAGTACTGATTATTTGCAATGGCGAATTACAGTTCAACGTATCCAATACCTATGATCCTGAGTGTAAAAATCCGGATAATGTATCGTCGGGCATTGGTATAAAGAATGTGTGTCACCGTCTGGATATCTTATATCCCGGAAGATATACATTTGAGACGAAAACAGTAGAGCAACATTATATAAGTACCTTGAAAATAAAATTATAGCTATGAATCCGATACGTTGTTTACTGGTTGATGATGAAGAGTTGGCACTTGATGTACTTGAGATATACCTTGATCGCCTGGAAGGTTTTGAGGTTGCAGGACGTTGCACAAACGCTCTTGAGGCAAGCAGTTTCCTGAATGAAAACCCTGTTGATCTGGTATTTCTGGATATTCAGATGCCTAAACTCAATGGTATGGAGTGGATAAAGAGTCTGCCCACTCCACCCAAAGTTATTTTTTGCACAGCCTTTAGCAACTTTGCCTTGGAGAGCTATGAGGTTAATGCCATTGATTATTTGCTAAAGCCGGTATCATTTGAACGGTTTGAGAAAGCGGTTGGTAAAGCTGCTGATATAATTCACAAGGAACAACGCCTGGCAGACTTAAAGGAAGAGGAGTTTATCTCCATTAAATCGGAACGCAGGTTTTATAAAATTCCCATCAACAGTATTTTATACATTCATAGTCTTAGTAACTATTATCAGGTAGTAACACCCGAAAAGAAGATTATTGTATATGGTAGTCTATCTGCGCTGGAGAATAAACTATCTGCCAATCAGTTTATCCGTATTCATAGATCTTATTTGGTTGCTATAAACAAAATAGAGGCAATATCAAGCACAGTTATTCTTCTTGAAGGGAAAAAAATACCAGTCGGAAGGAAATACCGGGATAGTGTTGAGGCTCTTATCGATAGAAAAAATCCTGCGTAAACGGCATATTGCTATGTTGCGCTTACTGCAGGATTTGCAAGTTTAGTAGTTATGTCTAGTGTAATGTTAGTTTAGCTGTTAAGTCTGGTGTAACTATTTAATTTCTTAGTGAGAAGTAGCTAAAAGAATCAGAGAAGCAACACCCAGGATTGTACCTACTGTCTTTGCATCGCTATTACCGTGGTGGTGTCTGCGTTCATAGCATCTGTCGTCTCTGTCACGGCAGTCTCTGTTTCTATAATCTCTGTCTCTGTATTCACGACCTTCGTAGCGATTGTCATTATCGTAGTAGTCGCGGTTATCGCGATTGTTGTACTCGTTGTACTCTACGTAAACTTTCTTGTTATTTCCACGATCGTGATTTCTGTAATTCGCGTATGCTTCAATACTTATTTCTCTGCAATTACCATTGTTATGTTTGCCCTTATTTGAAGCCATGCTCACTGAACTCATTGTAACCATCATGATGGCAACCAATGTTAATATAATCTTTTTCATAACAACAAGTTTTTAATTGTTAATACCTTTGTTTCTTTGTTATGCATCAAAAGTAGGGTGAGAATATTCCCCCATCCAGCAATATTCCCCATTCTTTGATAGGGATTTCCCTAAAAGAATAAAAAGGCTGTAAAAAGCAGCTTTATTGAAGCCTTTTTTATATAAAAATGAGGGCTAAATTCGGGAAAATCTATTGATGGAAAGTAAATGCAGAAAGCTTGGTGAATCATTTTAATCCATTGGTCTATGGATTTATTTTATTGGTGAATAAAGTTGGGACTATTGCCCAATAAAACAGCAGAGGATAATCAATAAGAGAATGAAGTCTTTGAGAAGTAATATAGATATAAATGTCTGGTCATTTCTGCTAAACAGACTTGAGATTTCACCTAAAGCTTCAAGTCTCTTTTTTTATATAATAAGATAAAGAGTTTTCAACCCTCACTCCCTCACTTTTTTACATAATAAGCTAAATAATAAGTAATTATAGGGTGATGGATTGGTTTTTAACCATCACTGAACCATCACCAAATGGCTGAACCCTCACCTTTTTAAGCGCAATCAGTAGATTTCGGGCTTAATTTGTCTTGAGTAACAATCTTACGTTGAAATTGATTCTTTTTGGATAAAAACGACTTTAAAAAGTGTGGGATGACCCCAAAAAGTGAGGGATATTATTACAAATGAGACCTTAGTAGGCAAAAAAAGAAAAGGGTCACTTCAAAGAAGAAGCAACCCCAGTCTTATAATGTTAAGGAAAACCCTTATTTATTCTTTTTGCTCTTGTCCGGGAAAGCTGGGATAGCAGGAATATCCTTTCTTTCTGTCTTAAGCTTATCTAAGGCAACCTCAATTGCTTTGTTCAGCTGTTGGTCTTCGCCCATATATTCCTTGTAGGCGTCGTTTTCCAGTTCAATGTTTGGTTCCACACCTCTACCTTCAATAATGAAGCCACTGCCATCGGCAGCAAAAGGAGCGTAAGATGGAGTTACAATAGAACCGCCATCCACAACTGGAACTGTGCCACTGTAACCAACTACACCTCCCCAGGTTCGTTTACCAATTACGGTACCAAGGTTATTGAACTTGAAACGGTAAGGGAAGAGGTCGCCATCAGATGCTGAATATTCATTGATAAGCAATACCTTTGGTCCCATAAATGTTCCAACCGGATTCACAGAACCTTCCTTCTGATTGGTATGCATTGTGAAGAAAGTAGGAGTACGCATCAGTCTTTCAATAATCATAGGAGATACGTTTCCACCACCGTTACCACGATCGTCAATGATCAGCGCTTTCTTCATTAGTTGAGGATAGTAATGTTTCACAAACTCGTTCAGTCCTTCAACACCCATATCCGGAATATGGATATAACCAACTTCACCATTGGTAGCTTCGTTCACCTTGCGTGTGTTGTTCTCTACCCAGTTATAGTAATTAAGTTTAGAAACATCACTCAGTGGAGTAACCAACACTTTGCGTGCTCCTTTTTCGGAAGCAACTGTGTTTACGGTTAGTTCTACTGTCTTTCCAGCCTGACCAATCAATAACTCCTGTGGGTCTTGTACTTCATTGAGCAGTTTACCGTTGATGGCAATAATGAAATCGCCCTTCTTTACATCTACTCCCGGCATGGTTAGCGGATTGCGAGTCGATTTGTCCCAGTTGGCACCTTCGGTAACAGAAGCTACCTGGAAGAAACCTGAGGCATCTTTCGTGAAGCTGGCTCCAAGAAGTCCCATAGGTATGCGGGTAGGAGTAGGATGCTCGCCATTCTGAGAATAAGCATGACCAATGCTCAGCTCGCCAATCATTTCACCTAAAATGTAAGTCAGGTCGGTACGATGGTTTACGTATGGAATAAGAACCTTGTATTTGTTGTAAACTTCGTTCCAGTCTACACCATGCATATTCTTAGCATAGAAGAAATCGCGCATCTGTCTCCAGCTTTCATTGTATATCTGCATCCATTCCTGATGGTAATCAACCAGTTTCTTCATGTCTCCCAGGCTGATAGGTTCGCTGATGTTCACAGCAGATGTAGGAACATCTATTACTTGCATCTTCTGGTCTTTAACAGCCAAAGCTTTCTTGTATCCGCTTCCGAAAACAATATATGCACCCAAATCTGTTTCGCTCTTCTTGTCAAGGTCGTACATCACACAACTTCCTCCGCGTTGGTAGTAAACCTTTTGCCCTACCATGTGCAGACTTCTGTAATTACCAGCCTGAACAGGTAGTTCAACTACGCGACTTTCTATATTATCGAAGTTGTATACCAAAGATTCTTCCTTTACAGGAGCTTTCTTTTTCCCTTTGCTCTCTTTTGCAGGAGCAGCTTCTTTAGGCGCCGCAGTAGGATTAACCATATCATTAACCGGAGCAAATGGTATTTTTGCATCCTTGGTTAAAGGAAGAATGTAAACTTTGCCCATGTTGTTGTATGCATGGTTCCATTCTGTTTGACTGTAGGTTGGATTAAATGTACGTGCCGATTCGAAGATCAGGTATTTGCCATCCGAACTGAAATTAGGAGAGTCGGAATCATACCATCCGTCGGTAATGATGTGTTTTGCTCCCGTAGCTACTTCGTAAACAATGATATTACTCATCGTTTTTTCCGGACGGGTATAGGTAATGAAACGACTATCGGGCGACCAGTTGAAGTCGTTAAACAAATAGACTCCTGATTCCTCAACAATCGTTGTCTTTCCGGAAGCTAAATCGGTAATGTTGAGTGTATTCTTCTTATCGCTCCAAAGAATCTTTTTAGAATCAGGCGACCATGAATAGTCAATAATATAAGTCTTGATATCTTTGGTTGCCACACTTTCTTCTCCTGTTACAGCATTACGCACATAGATACGGAACTCTCCGTCTTTGTCCGATACATAAGAAATGTATTTGCCGTCGGGCGACCAAAGTCCATTCTGGTCGTTAGCATCAGAAGAGTTAGTTAGATTGTAGGTAATACCCTCTTTTCCAGGAAGTGAGAATATATCTCCACGACCGGTAAGAATAACTCGTTCTCCATTTGGAGAGATAGCGTAAGAAGAAAGCTGAGTACTTACATCCTTCCATTCCGGACGGGAATATTCCTGATCGTTATTGATGTTGACTGTTACCTTGTTGGCTGTTTTACTCTTAGTGTCGAACAAGTAGATGTAACCACCATACTCGTAAACAATCTGGTCGCCACCAATGCTAGGGAACTTTATATCATAATCCTTATAGAAAGTAAGCTGTTTGGTTTGCTGGGTGGAGATTTGATAAACATAAAGGTTCATCACATCATCACGGTCGGAAGTGAAGTAAATCTCATCTCCGTTCTGGCCCCACATAGGGAAAATGTCTTGTCGTACATTGTTAGTGATTTTCTTTGATTCCTTGGTTTTGAAATCGAAGATACGGATATCATCGGCCATACCTCCCTGATAACGTTTCCAGGTACGGAATTCACGGAATACATAGTTGTATGCCAGTTGTTTCCCGTCCGGTGAATAAGTTGAGAACCCACCGTTTTTCAATGGAATCTCTGTAGGAATACCACCGTTTGCCGGAATGGTAAGCAGCTGACCGGTGAAGTCATTGAATGTATTCTGACGAGAACGGAACAAAATGCTCTTTCCGTCTCGGGTCCAGTCCAGTACAATATTATTTGGCCCCATGCGGTCGCCAAGATCATCACGACCCAGAGTGGCGGTATATGTCAGTCGTTTAGGTTCTCCGCCTTCAGCAGGCATAATAAACACTTCCGTATTTCCGTCATACTGTCCGGTGAAAGCAATTTGTTTGCCGTCCGGAGAGAAGTGAGGAAACATCTCATAACCAATGTTCGAGGTAAGTTTACGTGCTGTACCTCCCGACTTATTCACAGAGTAAAGGTCGCCTGCATACGAGAAAACGATCTTATCGCCATGAATGTTGGGAAATCTCAGCAGTCGGCCTTCGTCAGCACTTACAGTCAATGCTGCGGAAAGGGCCAGAGCACCAAAGAATAATCTTTTTATCATAACTCTTTATTAATAATGTTTGTTTAATAACTTAAAATACAGAAATACAAATATATACAAATTTAATGTATTAATATTCTGTAATTGTAATAAAACATTAAACTAAAAATGATTCACTTACTATATTTATAACTTTTGAAGAATAAAACACTACTTTTGCACTGTTTTTGGAATAAAATAAATCAAAATGCAATCAATTATTCGTTTGGAGGGAGGAGTGGCCCGCAATGAGATGTACCGCTTTACCCATCCTCTGACTATGAGTCTGGAAGCCGGAGAACACCTGGCAATCGTTGGTCCCAATGCGAGTGGGAAGAGTTTACTGGTAGATACAATAACAGGAAAATTCCCTCTGAAAGAAGGTAAACTGGAATATGATTTCTCTCCTTCAGTCAGTAATCTGGCTTATGAAAATATAAAATATATAGCTTTCCGTGATACGTATGGTGCGGCCGATGCCAACTACTACTATCAACAAAGATGGAATGCACACGATCAGGATGATGCTCCGGTTGTAAAAGATAGTCTGGGCGAAATAACAGATACGCAACTGCGTGATGAACTGTTTGAGCTGTTTGCTATTGAACCAATGCTTGATAAGAAACTGATTCTGCTTTCCAGTGGTGAGCTTCGGAAGTTTCAGCTGACAAAGACTTTGCTCACTAATCCAAGGGTACTGGTCATGGATAATCCGTTTATCGGACTCGATGCAAAGACTCGCGATTTATTGCATGATGTTTTGCAGAGGCTGACTTCTAAATCTTCCCTACAGATTATTCTGGTACTCTCCATGCTCGACGATATTCCCGATTTTATTACTCATGTATTGCCGGTTAAGGCTCGTACTTGCGGTAAGAAAGTAACCAGGGAAGAATATCTGGCAAGTTATGTGCCTAATACAGCCACTGTATTGTCAGAGGAAAAGAAACAAGGTATTATTGATCTGGAATACGGCGATAATTTGTTTGATTCCGAAGAGGTGGTAAGGCTAAATAAAGTTTCCATTCGTTACGGCGACCGTACCATCTTGAAAGAACTCGACTGGCAGATTCTTCGCGGACAGAAATGGGCACTCTCTGGTGAAAACGGAGCCGGAAAATCAACATTGTTAAGCCTGGTATGTGCAGATAATCCACAATCTTACGCTTGTGATATTAGCCTTTTCGGTCGGAAACGAGGATCGGGTGAAAGTATCTGGGAAATCAAGAAACATATCGGATATGTATCTCCCGAGATGCATCGTGCCTACTTGAAGAATTTACCCACAATAGATATTGTAGCTTCCGGATTGCACGACTCAATTGGATTGTACAAGAAACCACGCCCTGATCAGATGTCAATCTGTGAATGGTGGATGGATATCTTTGGCATTCTGGATATCAAAGATCGTCCGTTCCTGCAAATATCATCAGGTGAACAGCGCTTGGTTCTTCTGGCTCGTGCCTTTGTGAAAGACCCTGAACTACTGATACTCGATGAACCTCTCCACGGGCTGGACACAACCAACCGAAGAAGAGTAAAAGCTATTGTTGAGGCTTTCTGTGAACGAAAGGATAAAACGATTATTTACGTAACTCACTACGAAAAGGAACTTCCAAAGTCTATTTCAGACAGACTTATGCTGAAAAGGAATAAGTAATATAGAACGGAAAGAACAAGATACGAGAAAGGGGTTGACCGACAAATCGGAACAACCCCTTACTTATGCTTTATTTCTTTAAATCAAACATAGAAATATAACTTTAGATGGACCTTGCGGCCCTTCCTTTTGCTTTATTTCTTTTAATCTCTGCCTGCAAACTGTTTTAAATATAAATATTCAGAGACTTAATATTGCTTTTTGTACAGCCTCTTTTTTATCTTTTATAAGATATTTATTCTTTGTAACAGCTTGTTGGCCCAGTTTAATTCAGTAGAAGCCCATGTAGATTCATCAGCGCTTCTTGTCTGATCCAGAAATGCTGAAAGATGGTCGATGTATTCTTTAAGGCTGGAAGCTGCTTTACCCTGTTTGTTTAAACGTAGTAATGCAAGAATTTCTTGTTTATCAGTATTCAAATTAGGAACATCTGTTACTGATTTTGCTTTTAGAATCAATGATAAACTTTCGTTATTCTTTTCTTCCGTATTGTACAAAGCCATGTTTGTTTTTGCAAGCAAAACATAATCATCATCCGAAGCGACTTTGTTTTTTATATTCTTGTTTACCAATAAAGCAGCATCGTCATAGCGTTTACCGTTGAGTAGTAATATTGAATTAAAAGTATTCACAGTAGACATAATTTTGTTGTAACGATGATTGATTGTGCACTCTTTGTTTTCTCCCAAACGTTCTATACGTTTGTCGAATTCAGCATATGGACCGTATTTTGAAAGGGTGTAATAATCCCTATGATCTTCGTAGTAGTTCTTTATTTTAGTAAGACCAGAAGCCAATGCGGAAGGTTGCATGTTTTTCATTTTCAGAAAATCAATAGCACATTGATCGGCTACCTTTTCCTGATCGCGGCTATAAGTCATACCCAGTCGTTGACTTGTTTTATCGAAAATGGCCGATGAGATAAGAGCAACCGCAGCAGTAGCTGTTCCCGGTATGTAATATTCACTTTTACTCATCAGATATTCTTCGCCGGCAGCCAGAACACCACCTACAACGCCACCCCAGAATGCAGCTCTCTTTTCGCGTGCTACTTCTTTATTTACGTTTATTATGGCATGATCTAAAACAAAGTGTGCTACTTCCGAGGCCATAATAGCGGTAAGCTCTTCTTCAGAATCTAATGTGGAAAGCAGTCCGGTACTTAACACCAAAGAACCGTTAGGCAATATAAAACTGTCGGGAGCAGGAGCCTTTAAAATATAAACATTTAAGGTTCCCAATCTTTTATCATTAAAATTGTTATAAATAACAGAAGCAAAAAGTCCGTTTACATAATCTTCTGTGTACGGATCTTCATAAAACAGATTTGAACTGCTTAGGTTCTTTAAATATTCGGTAGCTTCATCATTTAAGTCCTGACGAATATCGTACTGGTATCCTTTATCCCAAATTTTTTCGTAGATATCATTCTGCAGTGCCTTATATTCCCAGAACGATTTGTTGTCGGTAGGGTTGAGATCCATCACCTTCAGCATGCTATAAGGAATTGCAAACTGTGTGTTGTCTACAACGACAGCAGCTTTAAGTGTTTCTTCTGAATTGGCTCCTCTTTCAGTTAATACTAACTGATTAAATTTTAAAGGAGTGCCAGCTTTATACTCATCGTAGTCTTTTTTAAAAGTACCATCAATATAAAACGGGAAACTTTTTAATATTTTCTGTGCACCTACATTGCACAGAGATAAACTGAATAAACATAGTAGAATAATCTTTTTCATATTGTGTCTAGCTTTAAAGAGTTTAATTTGAAGTTAAATATATAGCTTTTATTCTTAATGCTTTGTTTAAAAAGATGTACTTTTAAAGTATTTTATGTATTAACGCTTTATTGTGAATTTTATATAATTCTATTTTTATATAAAACAGACACTGATTTGTTAGGTACAAAAAGTAAACCAGAATAAACTCTTATAGAATCTATTCTGGTTTCATCTGTAACTATTATATTATCTTAGAATTGTTTATTCTCCTGTTTATGTAGAACTTGTATTTTAAATTTATACTTTAGTTAAAAACTAAACAATGTTTTAAAGTCTGTGTATTGATTGTTTGATTATCCGCAATGGAAATAAGTATTCACAACTTCTTTCATCTTTGCAGGATTATTTTGTGCATCATCACGAAGCG
This sequence comes from uncultured Bacteroides sp., assembly GCF_963677945.1. NCBI lineage: Bacteria > Pseudomonadati > Bacteroidota > Bacteroidia > Bacteroidales > Bacteroidaceae > Bacteroides > uncultured Bacteroides sp. The sequence continues at coordinate 2,143,106 of NZ_OY782578.1, forward strand.
TTGTGTCATTGTAAGCCTTTAGCTTGCAGATAACGCCATCAATCATACTCGGACTAAATACATTGTATTTCTCAAATATAGCCCGTTGCTGCTGCAAACGGCCGGCAGAAGCAGAGCAACTGTCGGGCAGTTGGTCAAGAACTTTTAGCCGTTCCTGATTCTCTTCCTTATGGATATCTACATTCACGTATGTTCTTTCGGCAATACCTAATGCATCATCTATCTCAAAGCCATGACGACAAGCAACAGCCAGACTGGCCAATAATTGATAGATGTCTGCCGAACCATCCGGTGAGCGCATCTCTACAGTCTGTTTTTGTGTCGTATCATAATCACTGGAGCTTTCCAGTGGATTGGCTAAAGCACACATATCCTTCTTAGCCGACCATCCCAAAGGAACACGTACCAGTACGGATCGATTCCTGTCTCCCCAGCAAATATTGGTTGGAGCTTCCTGATGTGGCACCAGTCGGAAATAGGAGGTTGGGGTGGTGTTGCCGAAAGCTGTAATGGAAGGTGCCAGGCACATCATTCCGGCTATCGCTTTCCGTGCAGTATCCGACAATTTACCATCCTCCAGCATCTGATTCTTTCCATCCTTTGTAATACGCATGTGGATATGCAGTCCGGAACCTGCTTTCCCGACAGTAATTTTCGGAGCAAAAGTGATGTTATACCCATATTGACTAGCTAAATTACGGATTACCCATTTGGCTATCATAAGTTGATCGGCAGCATCTTCAGCAGGAGAGGGGAGAAATTCAATCTCATTTTGTTCGTAAGTCAATCCCTCCTGAGTAAAATTACCTACCTCAGAATGCCCGTATTTAATTTTCCCATTGGCCTGAGAAATGTATTTCATGCACAGAGTGCGGAACTGATTAAACTTATCGTAAGGACCAGATTCATGATAACCGTGCTGATCAGTTGCAGGGAAAAGTCCGTCATCCGGAGCTATAACATAATATTCCAGTTCGCCCATAGCCTCAAACTCCATTTCTGTAACCTTGTTGAAAGCACGGCAAGCTTTATGCAATGTATATTCCGGTGAACTTTCCAACGGATCTCCATCTTTATTAAAGAAAGAGCAAAGCATGGTTAGCGTAGGAATTTCGGCGAATGGATCAACAAACGCAGTGCGAAAACGAGGAATAGCATATAAGTCACTACTACCCGCCTCAATAAAAGAGAATAGACTCGATCCGTCTACCCGTTCACCACAGGTAAGAATTGCATTCAGATAAGCAGCATCGTTGATTACAAAGTTTAAAGTTTTCAGTCGCCCATCTCCGGCAGGATACATAAAGTTAATCATTCGTATCTCTTTCTCTCTGATAAAAGAGATTATATCTGCTTTGGTAAACTCAGCAGGACTTTTTTGCAGAAATTTCACCAATGAGTTGGAGTTCATCTCTAATTCGTTGTTCATATTGTTGGCTTTTTGATTAAGGTTGAATTAATCAAAGATAGAGAAAAATAATCAAAATGATATATTTGTGTTGGTTTTATTTTGATTTATTTCTGTTTTATTTGATAAAAAATACTTTTGAGCTGTATTTGTGTATCTAAATGAAAGTTTAGGGTGACTGTCTCTATTGCATTTCTTTTGCAAATAGTGTAAGATTCAATCGAATCACCATCGGATATAGAGGTAGTACAAGCTTAATACTCCATTATTGTATTCCAAACGCAAAATTGATCGTATGATATGTATATCCCCTCTGGCTTGTCAGAGTAGGTAGTATTATAAACAGAAGACTATTTTTCGGGCTTGGGTGGCTTAATCATTTTAGTTGAAATAGAGTAAAAGATTAAAACTTTGCTATTAATATTTCAGTTTCAGAAATTCCTTTAGGGGATATTGTTATATATAGACTTGAACTATTATACTCTATAAGTCTCTCTTTATGCAAAGGAACAATTACACGTGATTTAAATAATGAAATATTACTATATTCAGTCCATCTATATAAATCATCTATTGATGCCTTGTTGTCTAATTCATTGTAAAGTAACAATAGCACCTTTTGTTTGTGTGTTAACCCATCTTTAATGATTCTACGATTACCATCAATATGCCAAATATCTGGAATTACCTTTATATTTAATGAATATACGATTTGTTGAGCTTCAATCATTGGTAGATTGTGATATAACCTAATCAGCTCACAAATAATCCAGTCCGCATTTTTAACAATTGTACTAATATCAATGGCATTAGCGTCAATGTCCCCACCTATATGACCAATTCCTCTTTTGTTCCTTAAAGTATATATAAAATTCAATGCTCTTGGAATAGTTACTCTAATGGACTCATTCCCATTTGCTACAGGTAGTTGAGTTAATTTATCAACCTTTGCTGGAAAATTAGATATATGAGCATTGAAAGGAGTGTATTTGCCAGTTAGTTCGTGTTCAATAAATCTAAATATTGTTTCGCATAGTTTGCCAGAGGATATGCCTACAGCATCAAATTCATCGCTATAAAATGACTTTAAATGACGTTTTTTAAGTTCTATATATATGTCTATAATAGATTCTCTAAAATCATCTTGTATATTTGCTAAAGCTGATATTAATTTAGTCTTATCTAACGAAATATTCATATTGCCCAGAATTTCCTTTTTCCCTCTCCAACCCATTTGGAGTTAATAATTTTGCAATAGGTACCCCTATCTCCGCTGTTGTAAACGAAATAGCTCTTTTGTCTTTTAAATACTGAGCAATTTCTCCTAGTAATCTTCGCTCTTTAAAATACCCATCATCAATTAAATTTTTAATGTATGAAGTAGCGCCTGCTGAAGATTTCTTTGTTGAATCTGTATTCCCATTTGAAGATTTTCTGCGAGAGGTTACAGTTGTTTTGCTGAATGAAATATTACCTTTAGTTATATTTTTATCTATAACTTCATTTAATATCTCAATAGCTTTATCTTTACCGTCAGGTGTTAAAAATATAATCCCTTTGCCTTTTCTTCCAATCTCATCTGATTTAACAATCCAATTTCTAAATCCACCTGTATTTAGTTGGCGATGTTTAAGAATGTCAGTTAGTGTTTGTCGTTTTAAATCATTAGTATTGAGTAAATATTTATATCCGAGCAATAATAACAATGAAATACGAATTTCTTTATCTAATTTATTTTGTTCTTTAAATGAATTCTTTTGAAAAATAAGTTTATCTCCATCTAAAGTAAATATTAGATTTAATGCTTGGCTTATTTCAGAGTCGTCAATCGGTAGCTCCTCTGCATCTACATATGGCAACTCTCCATTCTGTGTAATATTTTGTTGGTTTTTTAAAAGTGCAGTATTGGATAAAAATGTTCTTTTGGTAAACTGATTAACACCAGCAATAGAACCAAAAGTAGAAACCAATTCTTTTCCCACGTTATCCGTGAATTTTGTCTTAAACTTAACAGAATCTCCTTTTCTCTCAAATTCAATCTCATTAATTTGACCTGAATCAGAGACTTTGGAAATCAAAGGTGTGCCACATACAATGCAACCAACAGCTCCTTTTGAAAGGGGCTCTTTACATTGTTTACAAATAATTTGAGTTAAACAATAAGGGCAAAATATCAGTTTGTCGTTATCATCTATTTGTTTAGAGCAATTGGGACATGTAATCATAAATTATATATTTAATCATTCAAATATAGTGAAAATATGCTTATTAAAATAATATTCTCTTGTAAATGTATTTATGTTCATAAGTGGCTAGTGCCATTGGTTGTTTGGAGCTTTTGCTCCTATATCTGTATATCCAAAAGAATTAAAACTTTTAACTAGTTGTAAAATAGCTTGATGAAAATCTGTTTAGCGGTGTCTGGCGAAGTTCTTTGTTTTCTTATGACTTTATTAAATGACATGATTAGTAATTACCAAAATAATATATATTCGTTTAAAATCAAAAGAAAGTTATATGATAGCTGATTTACCGCCCTATATACATTAAAGAAACTTTATTCAAGCTTGTCTCTCTTTTCTATATTTTTTCTTATTCCTTCTGGAAGATTTGTGTCGTAATACTCTTTAATTTTTTTGGGCTGAGTAATAAGAATTTCACAAATGATATTTACAAAGCCAAATAAAGCATATGCTATCTCAGCTTTGTCATTAAAATCAATTGTTCCAGGGTGAACCGCATTATTTCCTATAACCCGAACACTATCTAATGCTTGCTGCATTGCTTCTGGTAGTCCTTTTCTTACGAGATTTTTAATATCTTCATTTATGTTTTCTCCCTTCTCACCAAGGTGTTTACATAGTTTTTGTATAGCCAACCTTAATAATGCCACTGCTCCACGAGGAGATATGTTTACTATGTTTTTCGCCTCATTGTAATCATTTTGAATATCTTCTGGCAAATCAGAATTTGCCATTTCAATATTCCCAGTTAAAGGATATATCATTGTATTATTTTCCCACATTGTAAAATTATTACAATGGCTACATTTTGCAATTAAATGTCCATTAAGGTTGTAATATGTATGTTCCCGTGCTCCATCTGCTTTATTATGGTAATAAAAACATTTAATATCACTTGACCAAGTATGTTGAGTAAGCACACCGCAATTGGGACAATGAAAAGAGTTAACGCCAATTGTTGGTTGTATAAATTCGTTCATATTTATATATTTAATTAAATTACTGTAAAATTATTATTTTAAATCGGTAAAATAATAAAATTTGGTAGATTTTTTTTTCTTAATTGACAAAGTAGTTATCCTAGTACATGGTAATCATAATTTGAAGTGTTTTATTATAAGTATCAAAGAAGAAAGATTATTGTCTGATTTAACAAATCAAAAATTAATTTGTGGAATGGAAATTGCTTTTACTTCAATTGATGATAATGATGATGAATTTCCACCATATTTAATAAAATACTTAGTGGATTCAATAGTAAAAAAAGAAAATAGAGCTTGAGAATATTCTAAGTGAAGAATGTATTAAGATTTATCAAGATATTGGTTTTAATCATTCGTGTAATAAAAAACAAAAGCTTCGATCAGTAAAGATCGAAGCTTTTCCCCATTAAGAGGTCTCTGGCGGATTCGAACCGCCGTAGACGGTTTTGCAGACCGGTGCCTAGCCACTCGGCCAAGAGACCTTATTTCGTGATTGCGAGTGCAAAGGTAATACATTTTTCTAAAATTCCAAGCAAACTGCTCAATAAATTCATTTATCCGCAGCAACTTTTTTTCTTTCCTTTCTTCTGTTCCCTGCACTGTTGCTTCTTATTTTCCATCATATCTCTTAATTCACAGCCACTTGTGCAGCTTGAACAAGGATTCTCATTGTTATTTGAATTCCTGAAAAAAAGTACAATTCTGTTTCCTACGTAGAATACGCAGAAGAAAACAATTGCCGAAACTATTAATTCTTGTAAGCTCATAATAATATATTTCCTATTTGATAAAAGGCAAAAGCGATAATCCAAGCCAGCGATGTGGTATACAACGCTGCAAAAGCGGCCCATTTCCAGCTGCCGGACTCTTGCTTAATAGCGGCAAGCGTGGCAATGCAAGGGAAATAGATAAGAACAAAGAGCATCAGACTGTAGGCGGCCAGTGGGGTTATAGGAATGCGTTCTGCAAGATTAGACTTGCTTACTCCGGCATCATTTGTATAAAGAACTCCAAGCGTGCTTACCACTAATTCTTTTGCTCCAACACCCGAAAGTAATCCGATTCCTAGTTTCCAGTCGAATCCTAATGGCTTGATTGCAGGCTCGATGGCTTTCCCAATCTGACCTATGTAGGAATTTTCCTGCTGCTCTGATACAGTTTTGTATGCATTATGATTGGGATAGTATCCTAAGAACCATATAATGATTGATGCAATCATGATTACTCCTCCCATCTTTCTCAGGTATTGCTGTCCTTTTTCCCATGTGTGGCGGGTAATGGCTTTCATGGTTGGCATTCGATAGGGAGGAAGCTCCATTACAAAAGGGGTATCTTCTCCTTTAACCAGTACTTTGCTGAATAGTCGTGCCATTAAAACGGCCAGAAGTATTCCAATTACATAGATTGATAGCAGAACCAGACTGGCCTTGCCCGGGAAAAATGTTCCAACCAGTAACAGATAGATTGGTAAGCGTGCACTACAACTCATCAATGGATTTACCAAAATGGTAATAAGTCGGCTCTTTCTGTTCTCAATGGTTCTTGATGCTAGAATAGCAGGCACGTTACATCCAAATCCCATTACCAATGGGATGAATGATTTTCCGTGAAGTCCCATCTTGTGCATAATCTTATCCATGATAAACGCTGCACGAGCCATGTATCCTGAATCCTCCATTAAAGAGATGAAGAAGTAAAGAAGCAGGATGTTTGGTAGGAAAACAATAACTCCACCAACTCCGCCGATTATTCCGTCTACAATCATATCTTTTAATGGACCTGCTGCCATTGTGTTTTCTACAAAGTGTCTGAGAACATCTACCAGCCATTCAATACCTGCCATTGGATAGGCTCCCAGAGAAAAAGTCCCCTGGAACATAATCCACATGAACAGGAAGAAGATTGGGTATCCCCATATTTTATGTGTCACGATGGTATCAAGCACTTTGGTCATCTGATCTTGTTCCAGATGATTGTCTATAAAAGTCTCTTTAAGAGCTCCGGAGATGAATCCGTATTTGGCATTGGTAATGGCCGATTCGCTATCCTCGTTCATTGCAACCTGAATATTTCTGGCTGCTTTTTCTTTAGCGGCAAGAATATCGGCACTATTAGAAAGTGCGTGGATAACTTTCTCTACGCTTTTATCGTTTTCCAGCAGCTTAATGGAAAGATAACGAGTAGAGTAGAGATGTCTGATCTCTTCATTCTTTGAGATCTCGGCTTTTACATATTCAATTCCCTTTTCAATATCCGGTCCGTGGTTGATATGAATATGTCGGTATATCTTCTGACGAGATTTATCAGGCGCCACATAATCGTCCATGTGCTCTTCATGTTCGGCTTCGTTCACGTTGGCACGATGCCAATCCTGCAGTTCCTTTAAAACTTCTTTATTTATATCACCATTCTTGCCAAAGAAGTCGGCTCCTTCGTATAGGTTGATTACTAAGTGAAACAGATGTTCTATTCCAAGGTTTTTTTTGCAGACAGTTGGAACCATCGGTACACCAAATAGCTTGCTTAATAACCTGTAATTTAGTTTATTGCCACTAGCTTCCAGTTCGTCGTACATGTTTAGCGCAATTACCATACGCACGTTCATGTCGATAAGCTGAGTAGTAAGATATAGATTACGCTCCAGATTGGAAGCGTCTACCACATTTATTATTACGTCCGGAGTCTCTTCTATGATGTGTCTGCGTACATAGATTTCCTCAGGAGTGTATGCCGATAGGGAGTAGGTACCCGGAAGATCAACAATCTTAAACCGGTAGCCTTGAAAATCAAAGAAACCTTCTTTGGCATCCACTGTTACACCACTGTAGTTTCCCACATGTTCGTGAGCTCCGGATGCAAGATTAAACAGGGAAGTCTTTCCGCAATTTGGATTTCCTACCAATGCAACATTGATGGTTCTTCGTTTTCTTAATGCAAGCTCTTTAAGTTCGTTCTCTGTTAATAACCTTTCCTCATTAATAGAACCATGAAAATGTGGTGATGTGCCTGCTTGCTCTTCAGCTTCTTGTTCACTGATAATTTCAATCATTTCCGCTTCACTTCTGCGAAGAGATATTTCGTACCCAAGAATTTTATATTTAATAGGATCTTTAAGAGGAGCGTTTAGTAAGACTTCGACCACTTTTCCCTTGATGAATCCCATTTCCACAATTCTTTTACGGAATCCACCATGCCCCGTGACCTTTACAATCACGCCTTTTTCGCCTGTGTTTAGTTCAGATAAACGCATATTTCACATTATTTTCTGCAAAGATATAGTATATATTTCAGCTAACAAATTATTTAGAATGTTTTTAAATAAAGAAACAAAGGTTTAATCTTCCTGAAAACTCTTACCTTTGTGATATGTTTCATCTTCAGATTGCCCAGTATATTGAAAAAGAAAAGCTTTTCAAGCTTAAAGATAAGATTCTGATAGCGTTAAGTGGGGGTGCCGATTCGGTTGCCTTACTTCGCGTGTTGATTTATCTTGGCTATTCCTGCGAGGCGGCTCATTGTAATTTCCATCTTCGTGGTGAAGAGTCCGACCGGGATGAACTTTTTGTCCGTAATCTCTGCAAAGAGCAAAATATACCTCTTCACGTAATTTGCTTTGATACGAATGGTTATGCCGGCAAACATCAGATTTCCATTGAGATGGCTGCCCGGGAACTTCGTTATAACTGGTTTGAAGAGTTGCGTAAGGAGCTCAATGCTGATGTGGTTGCTGTGGCTCATCACAGAGATGACAGCGTGGAGACTCTTCTGCTCAATCTTATTCGTGGAACGGGTATTAATGGCTTGACCGGCATTCGTCCAAAGAATAATCACGTGGTTCGTCCGATGCTCTCGGTAAGCCGTGAAGATATTCTGGTGTATCTGCAGGAAATAAAGCAGGATTATGTTACTGATAGTACCAATCTGCAGGATGACTACACGCGCAACAAGATTCGTTTGAATATTCTTCCCATGATGGAAACTATCAATCCCTCTGTTAAGGCAAGCCTTTTTTCTACAGCTTCACATCTATCCGACGCTTCACTTATATATAACAGAGTGATTGAGGATGGCAAGAGTAGAGTTTTGTCACAAGAAGGTATTTCAATTGAAAAACTTCTGGCAGAACCTTCACCACGCTCATTGCTTTTTGAGATTCTTTTCCCGTTGGGTTTCAATTCAGCTCAGATTGATGATATGTTTCTTAGTCTGGACAGACAATCCGGCAAAAAGTTCTATTCGGATTCGTGGGTAGTTGTAAGAGACAGAACACATTTACTTATGAAGGAGCTTAATGGTTTACCAAAGGATGGACAGTCTGTAAAGGGCATTCCAGTCATCAAGGAAAAACGATCCCCGTATACATCCAGTTTTGTGATTCCACGTGATAAGAAAACGGCTTGCTTTGATGCCGATAAAATAGCAGATCCATTAACACTTCGTAAATGGCAGGCAGGAGATAGGTTTGTTCCTTTTGGTATGAAAGGAAAAAAGAATGTGAGCGATTATCTGACTGATGCAAAATTCTCCATTCTGCAGAAAGAGAACGTTTATGTATTGTGCTCCGGCGATAAAATTGTATGGCTGGTTGGTGAACGGACTGATAACCGTTTCCGGATTGATGAAAATACAAAGAATGTTCTTATACTTCGTTTAGAGGAAGAATAAAAAACTAAAGGCAATAAATTCAATTTATTGGCGATAAAATAACAATGAGACCCGGGTGTAAATAAGTTTTAGACCCGGGTCTCATTTGTGTTTACACCCGGGTCTAAAGAGCCTTTATACCCGGGTGTAAAGAGAATTGTTTCTTTATGATTTTAATTAATTGTTCAGGCAATATTCTTTTTAAACTTAGACTGTTGCTTTAAGGCAAACTTAACCAAAAGAATAAGAACGGGAACCTCGATAAGTGGTCCTATTACAGCTGCAAATGCTACGCCCGAATTAATTCCAAAGACTGCAATTGCTACAGCAATGGCCAACTCAAAGTTGTTTCCCGAAGCAGTAAAAGCCACTGAAGTTGTCTTTTCATAATCGGCACCCAACTTTTTGGTAAACCAGAATGAAAAGAAGAACATAATGGCAAAATAAGCAATCATTGGCAATGCTATAATTAATACATCAACCGGCAACTTTACAATATATTCACCTTTGTATGAGAACATTACAATGATGGTGAATAACAGTGCAATAAGTGTTAGCGGACTCACTTTAGGGATGAATTTTCTGTAGTACCACTCTTTGTTCTTTATGTGTATAAGCATAAATCTTGATAGGAATCCTGCAATAAATGGAATACCCAGATAGATAAATACGCTATGAGCAATTTCTCCAATGGTAATGCTCTCTACTGCATGTGTAGTTGGCAAGCCAAAATATCCGGGCAATACGGCAAGAAAAAGATATGCATAGAATGAGAAAAACAAAACCTGGAAAATACTGTTGAGAGCAACAAGTCCGGCTGCATATTCCGAACTACCTTTGGCTAGATCATTCCATACCAGTACCATGGCAATACAACGTGCCAGTCCAATCATGATAATTCCATACATATACTCCGGATAATTCCTCAGGAATATAATTCCCAGAACAAACATCAATATTGGGCCAATCACCCAATTCAGAAACAGGGAGATTGATAATATCTTCTTATTGGAGAATACTTTTCCAAGTTCTTCGTACTTCACCTTGGCCAGTGGGGGATACATCATCACAATCAGTCCGATAGCTAAAGGTAAATTGGTTGTGCCAACTTCAAACTGATGCCAGAAGTCTACAATACCCGGATAAAAATATCCAATGGCTACTCCAACGAACATGGCTAAGAAAATCCACAGCGTAAGGTAACGATCAAGAAATTTTAGTCTTAATTGAGAAGGCATAATATTTTTAATTTAGACGTTTAACAATTAAATTAATAGCTATAGCCAGCTGGCTTTTCGGCATAAACCGTAATGCTGAATATTCCTTTACCGGATTTTTTGTATTCATCAAGTTCCTGCTCGCTCAGATAGTTTAGTAATAACTCATCGGGAACGTTGATGTTTTTTTCCTTTTGAATTGTAATATTAACCAGTCCACTCTTTTCCATCACCTTTAAGTAATCATCTTTCTGGATGGCACCCGATATACACCCTGCATACATCTCATTTGCCTGCTTGATGTTTTCCGGTAGTTCACCTTCCAATACAACATCAGATACAGAAAGATGGGCACCCGGTTTCAGGATTCTGAATATTTCTTTGAATGCTTTTTCTTTATCGGGAACAAGGTTAAGCACACAATTGCTTATCACAACATCTGCAGTGTTTGCTTCAACAGGCAAATGTTCAATATCTCCCAAAACGAATTCCACATTGGTATAGTTCTGCTTTTTGGCATTCGCTTTAGCTTTTTCAATCATAGCTTCGGTCATGTCAACACCAATAACCTTACCATTTTCACCAGTTATGGCTCTTGCAACAAAACAATCGTTGCCGGCACCAGAGCCTAAATCTACCACCGTGTCGCCTTCCTTAATCTGAGCAAATTCTGTTGGCAATCCACATCCTAATCCTAAATCAGCTTCCGGAGTATAACCTTTCAGCATCTCATAACTATCGGCAAATGTTGCAAAGTCTACAGATGAACAGCAGCAAGAAGAACCACAGCACGATGAATTATCCTCGTCATTTTCCTGTAAGGCTATCTGACTATATTTCTCTTTCACCATTTCCTTTATATCCTTCGCAGTATCTGCCAGAGCGCTTTTTTGGGGAGCTTCATCAGGTTGATAGGTATATTTATCTTTCAGATTCTGAACGTAAAAGTCGTAGAATCGTTTTTTGATCTTATCCCTTACTTTATGAAATTCGCTCCAGATAAATTCGTCTGTACCTGTTGCGTGAGAAGGATCATCAAAACCTATATGTATTCTGTGCTTTACTTTGCCTGAAAAAACAGGGCAACTCTCGTTGGCTCCGCCACATACAGTAATAACATAATCCCACTCCTCATTCAAATATTGATTCACACTCTTGGGATAGTGATTACTAATATCAATACCCGCTTCTGCCATAACCTTCACAGCCTTGGAATTTACTTTAGGAGCAGGTTCTGTTCCGGCCGAATGCACGTCAAGAGATTTATCGAAAGACTGAAGCCAACCGTGAGCCATCTGACTGCGGCAGCTATTTCCTGTACACAATATTAATATTCTCATAGTTTAATCAATTTTCTATTTAATATAGTTTTAAATATTTTCCCATTTAACAAGAGCTGTATTCTCATTTGAAAGTTGCTTTACCTTTTCAATCCAAATAAGTTCCTCATGAGATTTGGCTTGTAGAAAAGGGCTTTTCGTATTTGTAAGCGAAAGGCAGGAATTGACTATCCACCATTTGTTATGAATGCCTGCGCGCTGCAAATCCTTCTGCAAACGTTCAGCCTCGAAAACGGGGGTAGTCTCGGGTAACGTAACAATGACTACTTCTGTTTCCTGAGAGTTACGCAAGCGTGGTAACAGATTACGTACAGCATCAGGTATATCACCCTGTGTGCGTTCCACCTCCTTATGATAACTTTCCGTAGCATCAAGTAGCAGTAAAGTATGTCCGGTAGGGGCAGTGTCAATGACAACAACCTCTTTGTCTGCCTTATCAACGATTTGTGCAAAAGCTTTAAATATAGCAATTTCCTGAGTGCACGGAGAACGCAAGTCTTCTTCTATATATTCCATATCCTCAGCAGTCATTGTTGATGCAGCTTTGGAACGTACCTCGTTTTTATACTTCTCTAATTCCTCAACCTCATCAATTCTGCTGACTGTGATTCCTGCTTTAATAGCCGAGTCATAATTAAGATGGTTAGCCGGATCAGTTGTTGTCAAATGCACTTTTGTTCCTCTCGAAGTCAGTCCTAAAGCTATCCTTGTAGCCATAGTTGTCTTCCCAACACCACCTTTTCCCATTGTAAATACAACACGTTTCCCGGATTGATAGAGGTCGTCAATCAAATTTTCCAGCCCTTTCACATTATTAAGTGATTCGTAATCACTATTCTCAGAGATTACATCTTCACTTAACATTCGACGGATATTTGCAATATTTGAAAGATTATAGGAGCGGAGTGGAACACTGAATATTGGATAACCCTTCAGTGATTCGGGCATATTTTTCAATGCATCCTGTTGTCTTTTGTACAATTGCATAGAAATGATGTCTGTATCATCTGCTTGTTGCAAAACACCATTTATGATTAGAACCTGATTCTTAATGCCAAGCAATTGAAGTTCATTAGATGAACGTGCAGCTTCTTTAAGCGGGGCGATTTCAGGACGGCTAACTAATACGAGATTTGTTAGTTTTGCATCTGCTAAAGTTATAACAGCTTGTTTATAAATTCCTTTGCGTTCTTCCAATCCAGCTAACTGTCCCAGGCAAGATGCCCCATGTGTGCTTTCACTGATAAAAGTACTCCATGCAGATGGTAATTGCAACATTCGCAAGGTGTGCCCTGTTGGAGCAGTATCAAATATGATATGATCATATTCTTTCTGTTTTTCCTCATTGGTAATAAAATCAGAAAACTCATTGAACGCGGCAATTTCTACGGTACATGAGCCAGATAACTGTTCTTCCATTTGGTTAATCACACTTTCCGGCAGTTTTCCCCGATAAGGGCTAACAACACTTTCTCTATAGTCGGCTGCAGCTTGTTCTGGATCAAGGTTGGCAACAGTTAAGCCCGGAACTTCTGCAATAGATGCTCCATGAACATCAAGAGGTTGATTAAATACATCCTGCAGATTTGAAGCTGGGTCGGTGCTGATAAGCAGAATATTCTTTCCTTGATCAGCCAAACTTACAGCTGTGGCACATGCAATAGATGTTTTACCCACGCCTCCCTTTCCCGTAAAGAATAGGTATTTTGTTAATTTTATATCGGATATATTAAATGCTTTCATATTTATTCTACTTTAATGGAATAAAATCTAATGAAACACCTGTCCATTCACTAAGCTGTTTATTAGTAGGATAACCTTTTGTAACCACAACCTCGTTATCAACCAATGTAACAGGCAATCCATCCGCACCATTATCCTGAAGATACTTATTTACCACACTATTAGATACATAAACTTGTGGTTCGTCTCTCAGATTATGCCGGATTATATTTATTCCTTTTCGTTTGAGAAGTTCAACTACTGCAGCAATTCTCATTAAATCAGGGTTGATGTTTGGGCCGCAAAGCCCCGTTGGGCAACACATTGCCGGATCAAATATTTCTATCTTTTTCATCTTAATCTATTTTAAATATAAAAAATAATGGCGTAATAGAAGCCAACAACAATGAATGCAGCTGCAACGATACGTCTGAACCAGAGTTCAAAGGTTTTTATGTGATTGTAAAGGTTGCCCACATTACCCACAGCAAAAGCCAGCAGCCAGGCAAATATAATAACCGGTAGAGCTGTTGCGATGGCAAATAATACAGGCAGATATAATCCACTTGCGCTGTTTATGGTAATTGGAATAAGCATGGCAAAATAAAGAACGCCGCTATATGGACAGAATGCCAGTGCGAAAATCATTCCAAGCAAAAGAGAACTCCAGTAACTGCCTTTTCCTTTTTCACCAATCTTATCTGTCAGACCTGAAAATCCCGGGAATTTGATTTTAATAATATCCAGCATGAATAGACCGATTATAATTAGCAACGGTCCGAGAAGCTTTTCGCCCCATCCCTGAAACAACATTGAAATATTCATCTGATTTGCTCCGAAATAGAGAATTGTAGCCAAGCCTGTATAACTGATAGCTCGTCCAAGCGTATAAACTAATCCGTTTATAAATACTCGTTTGCGGTTCTCAATATCCCGACTGATAAATCCGATGGCCGTAATATTTGTTGCTAAAGGACAAGGACTTATAGCAGTCATCAGTCCTAATATTATTGCTGTAAGAAATGAATATTGAGAGTTATCGAGTATGCTTTGTAGAAATTCCATTTTACCGAATTGTTTTTACTTTAATAATGGATCAACGACCTTTTTAATCTCTTGTTTCAGTTTGTCAGGATTGTTTCTTGCATACATAAAACCTTGTGAGGTAAGGTCGGTTCTCTTATTGCCTTTTATAATGAGAAGGCTTTGACCAGATGCCTGACATTTGTTGGCAAGAGATTCACTGCTTTTATCATCAAGGTTGTAACTATTAAAAGTAATCATTCCCTTTTTAAACTGCTCAGGGTATAAAGCTGCAATATCCTTTTTTGATTCAGATTCTACCGCCATACAAGTTGGGCATCTGCGTGTAAAGTGGAAGTAGTAAACCTCGATTTTTGAAGAAGCAGGTTTTGCAGTATTCTGCTTTTTATTGTTTTGTGCGTTGCATGAGAAACTTCCCAATATCATAAGAAGGGAAAAACAAATCATTAAAATGCGTTTCATAATTAATTGTGCTTTATTTGATTAATACTTGTTTAATCTCTTCTAAAGAAGTAACTTTTCCTTTAATTACAACTTCTCCATCAACAACAAGAGCCGGTGTAGCCATTACTCCATATTTCATAATCTCCATAATATCTTCTATCTTACTTACAGTAGCATCAATGCCATTTTGTTCAATAACCTCGCGAGTTAATTTTTCAAGTGTCTTACACTTAGAACATCCTGTTCCTAAAACTTTAATTTCCATAATTGATATTTATTTAATAATTAATCGTAATTCGCAAAACAACGAACAATAAAGGCAAAAAATTATCCGCAGCAGACCTTATTTATATTTTTCTTATCATAAAATCTGGCAAAGAGTTGCTGAGCTTTTATCCAGTTTTCTTTATTAATGCAATAACGCACTTTAGGCCCTTCTATCTCACCTTGAATCAATCCGGCGTCTTTCAGTTCTTTCAAATGTTGTGAAACGGTAGCCTTAGCTATCGGCAACTCATCATGAATATCACCGAAGAAACAACTTTCCTGTGATGCAAGGAAATCAATAATAGCAATGCGGGCAGGGTGTCCCATTGCCTTTGCATATCTTGCTAACTGTTCCTGTTCTGCTGTGTAATCTTTTTCTTTTTCCATATATTGTTCGCAAATATACGAACAAGAAAACAGAATGCAAATATTCAGGATGATTTTTATTCTTTTTAGCAATAGTTTTTTATCCATAGAGAAGAATCTTATATTAAAATTCATTGATATATCAATTCTATTTGTACCTTTGGTGTTGTTATTTATAACTTTCTAAAAATAATTTTAATAGGAGGAGAATCTAATGGTAAAAGTGATTGCTAAATTCTTTGTTAAAGAGGATAAAGTTGAAGATTTTTTAAAATTGGCTAATGTCTTAGTTGAAGAATCGAGAAAAGAGGCAGGATGTGTAAGTTATAATCTACTTCAGGATGTAAGTAACCCACAAACATTAATAATGGTTGAAGAGTGGGAGAGTGCAGGAATCTTGAAAACACATATGGCCTCAGCTCACTTTACAAGTATTATCCCTAAAATGAGTTTATTGCAGTTTCAGAAAGAAGAAATTACAGTTTGTAAAAACGTCTTTTAAAAACAAACGAGGACTCCTCATAAGCAGGAAGTCCTCGTTTTAGTTTTCCGTATAGTATAGATTTTATTTTTTTGAGAAGAGTTCTTTCTCTCTCCATTCTTTCATTAATTCAGAAATAGTGTTTTTAACACTCATAATTTTTTCTGCTCTATAAGCATTTGCTCCGGCAAAAGCATATCCATTTTTAAAGTTTCCTTTGAATGCATTGTAAAGAGCCAGCATAATGCAATATGGGCTTTTAGAAATATCGCAAGTCTTAATGCAGTGGAATGGACAAGATTTAGGTTGCTTAATGCCCTCCTTAACCTGATTAATAAATGAACCTCCAATTGCACGGCCAGGCATACCTACCGGACTTTTAATAATTTCAATATCCTCTTCCTTTGCATCTAAGTATTGTTGCTTAAAGGCTTCAGAAGCATCACATTCTTCTGTGGTTACGAAGCGGGTTCCTAACTGTACGCCCGAAGCTCCAAGTTCCATCATACGATAAATGTCTGCTCCGGTGTAAATACCTCCAGCAGCAATCACAGGAATCTTCTTATTGTATTTTTCTTCAAATACTGCAACTTCAGCTACGACCTGTGGCAGAACTTCTTCCAGAGAATAGTGTTCGTCGGTAATCTGATTTTCCTTGTAACCAAGGTGTCCTCCGGCTTTAGGGCCTTCAACAACTACAGCATCAGGAAGATAGTTGTACTGACTGTGCCATTTTTCGCAGATGATTTTTACTGCACGTGCCGATGAAACAATAGGCACAAGCTTTGTTTTGCTACCTTTTGGAAGGAAGCTTGGTAAATCAAGAGGAAGTCCGGCTCCACTGAATATGATGTCAGCTTTTTCAGCAATGGATGTTTTTACCATATCTGCAAAGTTGGTCATGGCAACCATAACATTCACTCCGATAATGCCTTTGGCTTTTTCCTGAGTTTCTTTAACCATTTCGCGTGCTTTTCTTAGTTCTTCTTTAAGACCTAAGACACATGCTTCACTAAAATTACTTGATAATTTATTGTATAGAAGTCCCAAACCAGCGCAAGAGATTACGCCGATGCCTCCTTCGTTTGCTACGGCTGAGGCTAGGCCTGACAAAGAGATTCCTACGCCCATTCCACCTTGGATAATTGGAACTTGAGCCTTTAGGTCTCCGATAGATAATGTTTTCAAAATATAATGCTTTATAGAATTATGGTGTCAAAGGTAATATTATAACTGGAAAAGATAGTTGAAAATGAAACAATTTTTCGTGAGACCTGATTTTTTGTGATTTATTATATCTTGATATACGGATAGTCTGTCTATCAATATACTAATATGTGTATCATATTGTTACCTACCTCCGGTGGTTAGTTTTGTAAACCGGGGAAAAAGCTTCCGTGAAGCGTAATAGATAAACAGCGTAATGAAGATAATTGAAATTGGAATTATAAAGTATATCAAAGTCATTAGTCCGTCAGATTCCGGTTTTATTGTTCTAAACAGTATAATTCTTAATATTTTTATGAATGGTTCATGGATAGCGTATACAATAAAACTACCAATAGCTAATGATTTGTTTGGAGTAACTTTTTCTTTATCAATAAAGTATGCTATGATATTAATAAAGCAGACACATCCACAGATAATACCTATCTTATGAATATATATATTAAAATCAAAATTCTTCGTAAGCAAGTCAACTATAGCAATTATTGGATATATAATTATTGAAGAAGTGAAAAGTTTGTATGATTCTTCAACGATGTTTTTTTTATTGATGCTAAAGAATGCACCGAGGCTAAAGAAAAACAGTGTTTCCGGACGAATGATAGCCGGGTGAAACCAAAATCCAAAATACCAGATAACTCCTAAAAAGACAATTCCAAAAACCTTTGTCTTTTTTATAAAAGAATGAATAAGAGGAGATATTAGTACGGCCAGCATTAAGTCTCTTATAAACCAGAATGGGTAATTTATGGGGCAGGGTGAAAGAATTCCAAATGCATGGGCAAAATCAGTAAATGTGAAGTTTCTTATAATTATACTTGCATCATATAATAAGTTGTTCTTTATTGGAAAGCTCTGGATAATAAAGTGATAGATTATTATAAAGATATTCCAATACAGATAGGGTATAAAAAGTGATTTGAATCTGCTTTTTAGTTTTTCTTTATATAGTTGGGGTGTGAATTCCTTTTTATAGAAAAAGAGAAATCCTGAAATAATAAAAAATAGAGGTATACTGGTTCTTGCAATTACATGAGAAAAGAATTCACTCGAATAATAGAAAAGCGGGCCAATAGATTCGCATGTTTTAATCTCTCCATTTACAATTACTACTGATGAGAAAGCGTGAATAAAAACCACTCCGATAATTAAAGGAAATCTTAAATAGTCAATTGTTCTGGACTGCAATTCGTCTTTGGTCATTTGTTTCTGATTCTGTTGCCATTTTAATTATCCAATTCCCAATGACAAATTATTATAGATTATATTGTTGACTGATTCATTAATCTCTCTGGAAGTTAAGCATATATATTGCATGAATTAGCCAAACGGCAGCAAAAGTACTATAAAGTAACGTGAAAGCCAATCGCATACTATAAAAAGATAAGCATTTGCCTCTTTATAAGACCCGTTTAATAAAATTTCTAAATTCTTATTTCGAATATTCTTGCATAAATGCTACTTTATTTAATACTTTTGTAATACAATAAGTAGTCTAAACAAATCTAATCATGAAAATCTTTAAAAACATTGTTCTTTTAATGATATTGCTTTTGCCATCTATTTGTATGCAGGCAGTATCAAGTAATCAAACCAAAGTAAATCAGACAGCTGTAGTTAGGGTGGGGGATGCTCGTTTTACAGTAATAACTCCCCGTGTAATACGTATGGAATGGGATAGCACTAAGCTATTTAATGATCAGGCTTCTTTTTTGGCTGTAAATCGGAATTTACAAGTGCCACAGTTTACACAAAGTGTCAAAGGAGGTTGGTTAACCATCAAAACATCCGAAGCGGAGCTAAACTATAAAGTTGGTAGCGGATGCTTTACCCCAAAAAATATTCGTGTCAAATTTCTAAAGGATAATAAAAGTGTAATCTGGAAATTCGGTGATGTACAAAAAGGTAATCTGAAAGGAACTTACCGTACACTCGACGGATACAATGGAGGCATTCACGAGCACGACAATAAACCTATGCCTATTGAAGATGGGTTGCTATCTACTGATGGATGGACATTTATTGACGATTCAAAGAATTATTTATTTGATAATTCCGACTGGCCTTGGGTTGCTGAACGTAAAAATAAGGCTGGACAGGATTTTTATTTCATGGCTTATGGACATAATTACAAGTCGGCTCTGAAAGATTTCACAGCTTTCTCAGGTAAAGTGCCATTGCCTCCTCGTTATACTTTCGGATACTGGTGGTCACGTTACTGGAGTTATTCCGATAATGAACTGCGCAACCTTATTGATAACTTTAATACATATAATATTCCATTAGATGTATTGGTTGTAGATATGGACTGGCATTATACCGAGGCTGGTAAAGGTGGATGGACCGGATATACATGGAACCGCCGTTTGTTCCCCGATCCTGACGGATTTTTGAAATATCTGAAACAAAACAAGCTTCAGATAACTCTCAATCTTCATCCTGCTGATGGTATTGCCAATTACGAAGAAAATTTTCCTGCTATGGCAAAATGGATGGGAGTAAATCCCGATTCAACAAAGCTGATTCCTTATGAAGGATCAAACAAACAGTTTATGAGTGGATGGTTTAATACAATTCTTCGTCCAATGGAAAAGAAAGGTATTGACTTTTGGTGGCTCGACTGGCAACAAAAGCTTAATGATGGAAAATTCAAAGATTTGAGTAATACATGGTGGATTAATTATGTTGTCTTCTCTGATATGGAACGCAACCGTGATACTCGTCCGTTACTTTACCATCGTTGGGGAGGATTAGGAAATCACCGTTACCAGATAGGTTTCTCTGGTGATTCTTATATTTCATGGGCTTCACTTGACTTCCAGCCATATTTTAATTCAACAGCTTCCAATGTGCTTTATGGCTATTGGAGTCATGATATTGGTGGCCACATGGGTGCTAATAATATTGATCCGGAACTCTATGTGCGCTGGCTTCAGTTTGGTGCTTTGAGTCCTGTTCTTCGTACTCACTCTACAAAGAACTCTAATTTGAACAAAGAACCTTGGGCTTTTAGTCAGAAATACCTCGAAGTTATTCGCAATACGATTCTTGAACGTTATCAGATGGCTCCTTATGTTTATACAATGGCCCGTAAAACATACGATGAAGCTCTCTCTCTTTGTCGCCCTATGTATTATGATTATCCTGAAAATAAAGAAGCTTATGATAATAAGAATGAATATATGTTTGGCGATAATCTGCTAGTTTGCCCAATTACTTCACCGATGAAAAATGACAAGTCGACTGTGACGGTTTGGCTGCCGGAAGGAAATGATTGGTACGAATGGCATACCGGTACATTATTAAAAGGAGGACAATCCATTGAACGAACATTTGGTCTTGATGAATATCCAGTTTATGTAAAAGCCGGTTCAATATTACCTTTATATGATAAAGTGAAGAATCTGCAAAAGAACGATGAATCTGTGACGGTGACAGTATTCCCAGGTAAGCAAGGATCTTTTGAAATGTACGAAGATAATGGCAACGATAAAGATTATGCAACTCATTATGCAAAAACTCTGTTATCAACAGAAAAGGCTGGTAATGTATTAACTGTGAAGATTGCTGCTCGTCAGGGAAGTTATCCTGATATGCCTTCAAACAGAAACTTCAAAGTTAAAGTTCTAGCTTCTGCAGTTCCAGAAAGTGTAATGGTAAATGGTGTTCAGACAGATTTTACATACGATGGCAATGATTTAAGCCTTACTGTAAATGTACCTGAAACGGATTGCAGTAAAGAGAAAGTCCTTAAAATAACTTACCCAATAGATGCTTTGGAAGTAACAGACGGTCTTCAGGCTCAGATGCGCCATGTTCGTGCTGCAGTTCTTCAGCT
Organism: uncultured Bacteroides sp.; assembly: GCF_963677945.1. Lineage (NCBI taxonomy): Bacteria > Pseudomonadati > Bacteroidota > Bacteroidia > Bacteroidales > Bacteroidaceae > Bacteroides > uncultured Bacteroides sp. Next base: position 2,164,330 of record NZ_OY782578.1, read on the forward strand.
TAAACAGAAACAAGCAGGCATTGTACTCAATGAAGAATTAGGAACAATGGAATCGGCAGGTGGGTGTATTACTTATTATCCTAATCAATTTAAGCAACGAGTGGAAGCATTCCGAGCTAACTATGCTAATTTGCCTACAGTTCTTCAAGCTCAGAAACTAAATCAGGAAACTATTGACTGGTTTATAAATGCTGTGAAGTAAATATAGAAATGAGTATATTATTTCAAAGTCTATAAAATCTTAGGATATCCAATCCTTCTTGTTCTTGATAACAGAACTTCGGAATTAGATTACCCATTGAAATTATGTAAACCGAATTTAGAAATAATATACTCGCTGTGATGCCTAATTAGGAATAAGAAAATATTGTAAATTAATCTTGGTAATAAAGGCAAAATCTGTAAACCTATTATAGGCAGTTATAAAACTCCGGTCGGACTTTAAGCAAACTCCCGCCGGAGTTTATTCAAAGTCCCGCCTGCTTTTTAGAAAAGTAGGCGGGACTTTTTTGTACCTCTAAATGTTTGATTATCAATGTTTATAAAAGTGGTTTTATAGCTTTATGAACAGTGCCCCGAAGCTTACAGTAACAACAATATGTCGCTATATTTCTTAATAATGAAACCGGCTAGGGTGGGGGGAGTGGGGAAGGGGGAGCGTTTTCTATAACTTTCTATTTTTTTCTATTTATATATTTCCTATAATAAGGATACTTATTCTTATTTTTTTCACGAAAGTTATAGAAATGTATCTATTTACCCCCTCCCCCCCCTTAAAAACTTATATTTCAGAGAAGGACTTGCATCATGCACAAAACCATTCCTAAGATTTATAAATACAGGAACCAACCTAGGGCAATTTAGATAATAGATATAGGTTTTTTATAAGTTATGATTGATAAAAGCATTGAATTCGTATCGTTTATCAATCATAACTTATAAAATCTCCACCCTGCAAGTAATTATCAACTTTCCTATTTTGTGCGTTGCTCATGCAAGAAATTGAGGAATAAGGTTCATCATTTCAAAAAAAATGAGACTATCCATCTTATGTATAAATGGATAGTCTCTATTTTGTAGTAAAATGATTTATTTAGTATGCTAGAATGATATAGTTGCTTTGTCTGCTTTGAGAGAAACATTGATCTCTGAATCTTTTGTTTTACCCTTCCATACCATCTTTTTACATTCGGTCTTAGGCAAGCTCACATAATTATTTCCCTTTCCTGTAAGATGCTCTTCATTGATATCACATTTATTTACATTCCAGTTATTTAGGTTCTCAAGATCTATACTGAAGATGTTTATCTTATTATTGGCAAGAGAAATTTGAGCATGATAGCCCGAAATGTTTAATCGGTCTATTTTACATGAATCTATAACGATTTCATTAACTCCATAAACAGTAGCTTCTTTCAATGTAATCTTTTTGAAGATTGTTCCCATCTTTTTGGATTCATTTTTTATCGACAACGTAGAAGCTGAGTCTGTATAAAGACTGAAGTTAGCATGCATTCTCTTAGACTTGTATTTATCAAGAAGATCTGTCAAATGTTCTTCCGAATAACTTAGTTTTATAATAAGTGTATCACCCGATACTTGTTTATTTATCATAAAAGATAATTCTTTTGGATAGCAGAACATACCTTTTTGTTGTTCATTTTTTAATGGCTGAACCATCAACGAACTTGATATATCATTCACTTCGTTGTTATTCTCATCAACAAATCTGATAACCTTGTACAAGGAGACGTTTATTGAATCGACCTTGCCGGAAAAGTTATCATTTGATAAAAAGCCTTTTTCAGTTTTATCAATCGGGGCAAAAAATCGTAGATGAATAATAAATATCACCGATAATAATAACACCGATGATAAGATTGCTAATAATATAACTGTTGTGCGTCTCATTGTCTGATACTATTTTGTTTCTTACTAAATTCGTTATACATATTTTCAATTTTCTCCATAGGAATATCCAATGTGTAGATTTGATGGAAAAACCATTCAAGGTCTTCCTCTATAAAACGCTTCCTACGTAGAGATAAAATCAATTTCTTTGCACCGGTGGATACAAAATATCCAATGCCTCTTTTATTATAAATTATGTTCTGAGACTGAAGATAATCAAATGAGCGCATTGCGGTATTTGAGTTGACTTCTACAATAGAAGCGTATTCTCTTACTGACGGAATTCTTTCTTCCTCCGGATATTGCCCGAAGATAATCTCGTCACATATTCTATCTGCTATCTGCAAATAAATAGCTTTACTTTCTTTAAAGTTCATACGCTTAGAGTCTATTAATAATTTCAGAGTCTTTAAATCGGAAATAAGAGATAACCCAGTTAAAAAGAGTCAGAAAAGAAAAAAGCAAGATAATATTTTGCTTTGTTATCCATTTTTCTATTAGTTCTCCGCAATAATCTCCTGCACTAAACCTTAACTGATTATCATTAAACAGAGAGTGTACCAATAGGCCGTCTACCGCATAAAAAAGCAGAGTTATTACCATGCCTGTTGCAAGAGTTTTGATGAACGGGTTCTTATACCACAATGTACTTCCTAAAATAAATAAAGACTGGAAAAAGAGATATACAGAAAACAGAGCTGTAAATTCAATCCAATTATGTGTCATTGCATCTGGATTTTGACTACATAATCCTTGTGAAATATTTACAGCAGTTATATTAAATTCTGGATAACGCATTGAGAGTATTGCTATCCTGGTATAATCGGCTAATTTAAAAGCAAGAAAAAAAGCGATTATAAATACAATAACAGCGGGTAGGAACCTTGAGAAGAATTTTTCAAAATTTGTTGCCGGAGTCATCAGATATGCAATCCTCTTGGTTTTGTTTTTCATTTTTTCCATCATTAATGATGCGAAAAGACATCCAAATCCCCAGAAAAGAAATATGGCAGGTCTTAGATAATAGATATCTCCATACCAAGGATTATAATCATGTTTAGTTCTTGATTCGAATTCAGAAAGTCCTATAAAAGTAAATATAATCGCCATTATGGCATATAACATCACAAAACGAAGGAGCATTGTTTTCCAGTTCTCTATAAAATCTTTTTTATAGAGAAGAGTTAAGCGCTTAAAACTTATAAAATTATTTTTTATCATAACCTTGATTTTTAATTTTGAAGATAAACTTTCAATTTGTCAGTATCAGTTAGCAGAGCATTAAACAATAACTCAAGATTAATAGCCGATTCCTCGTTCTCTTTATTAGGAAGAATCATGCTTTTCCCTTGAATGGAAGGAGAAACATATAGTGCTTCTTCTGCAGAATCATTACTGGAAGTTTCTACAAATAATAGCTTCTGACAAATTTCTGAAACAGATTCATTCAGCAAAACTTTATTGCTGTCCATCACAATTACGTGTTCCAGTAGGTTATCAACATCTTTAACCTGATGAGTAGAAATAATGATAGTCTTTTCATCGCTCATTCCAGATGCTATGAACTTCCTGAACTGACTTTTTCCAGGAATGTCCAGTCCGTTTGTTGGTTCATCCATAACAAGAAGAGAAGTGTTAGTAGCTAATGCAAAGCTCATATAAACTTTCTTTTTTTGTCCCATTGATAAAGCTCCCAGATGCACATCCATATTTAAATCAAAGCAATGCAGATACTTCTCGAGGTTTTCTTCACTGAAACGAGGATAGAATGATTTATTGCATTCAATATATTTGCGAAAAGAGATAGGTGGCAAATCAAATTCCTCGGGCACAATGTAAATATCCTGAAGTGTCTTAGGCAATCTTTTAGATACATCTTCGTTGTCAAAATTAACCTTTCCACTCTTTGGCATTAAAAGCCCTGTAATAAGATATAAAAGAGTTGATTTTCCCACGCCGTTCTTTCCTAACAAACCATAAACTTTACCCTTTTCAACCGATAGAGAAAAGTTATCAAATAGTTTCTTTTGTGACCTCTTGTATACAAAGGACAGATTCTCAATTTTCAGCATTTTATTTCAATTTATAATTTAATTATCATTTATTCCAAGCTTGCAGTTTACTAATTAGAAACAGCTGTACTACAGTAATCATGCTACTAGCATCACTATTATAATTACGATAAAGGCTACTATAACCATTGTTCTACAATTTTAAATTAAATACTCAATACAATACTTTTATATAATAATCTATGTAACATTCATGTTAAGTTCTTTGGCTATGGTCTATATAAATTGTATACCTAAAATAAAGTAAACAGTATAATCTCTTATGAATCTACTATTCTATTATTTATTGAATCATGATTATTCTTCGTACAATTATATATTATATATGTATAAACTTTAAATAACTGATTACTTAGTGTATAGCATAATATTTTATATGTAGTCATTAAAATAGTGTACTATAATAGTAGTACACCGCAAATGTAAAAGTATAATTTGAAATAACAAAACAAACTGAAGAAAAATTTCATATTTTTTAAATTGATATTATGCACTTTAAGTCAAAAGAACTGAAAATATCGGGGTTTATTCCTTTTGATTGACTTTATTTTAGTTCTTGATTTGAAAGGTTGCTATAAGCAATCAATGTGATAAAAGAGACGGCTGGATTGATTGATACAAAAAAAGAGACTAAACATTCCAACAGAAATGTCTAGTCTCTTTCCAAAATATCTCAAGTCATTCCCCTAAAGGAATAATTCTATTCCCATTCAATAGTTGCAGGTGGCTTAGAGCTGATATCATAAGTAACGCGGTTCACGCCTTTTACCTTGTTGATGATTTCATTAGAAATCTTACCAAGGAATTCGTAAGGTAGGTGAGCCCAGTCGGCTGTCATGGCATCGGTTGAAGTAACGGCACGAAGTGCAACTGCATTTTCGTATGTTCTTTCATCACCCATTACACCTACAGACTGTACAGGAAGAAGGATAACACCTGCTTGCCATACCTGATCGTAAAGTCCCCATTCGCGTAATCCGCTGATGAAGATATCATCTGCTTCCTGAAGTACGCGTACTTTATCCGGAGTGATATCGCCAAGAATACGAACTGCTAAACCTGGACCTGGGAAAGGATGACGGTTGATAAGATGCTCCATCATACCCAATTTACGACCTACACGACGAACTTCATCTTTGAAAAGAAGGCGAAGAGGCTCGCAAAGTTTCAGATTCATCTTTTCTGGAAGACCACCTACATTGTGATGGCTCTTGATTACTGTACCGGTGATAGAAAGAGATTCAATGCAGTCAGGATAAATAGTACCCTGAGCCAACCATTTCACATCTTTCAATTTATGAGCTTCTTCATCGAACACATCTATAAAGCCTTTACCAATAATCTTACGTTTACGTTCTGGTTCAGTTACACCTGCCATTTCGCCAAAGAATTTATCTTTTGCATTTACACCAATTACGTTAAGACCTAAGTGTTCGTAATCAGTCAATACATTTTCATATTCATTCTTACGAAGCATTCCGTGGTCAACGAAAATACAAGTCAGGTTTTTACCAATTGCTTTGTTAAGCAATACAGCAGCAACAGATGAGTCAACACCGCCTGAAAGGCCAAGAACCACTTTGTCGTCTCCAAGTTGTTGTTTCAACTCAGCAACAGTACTTTCAATGAAAGAAGCAGGGCTCCAGTCTTGCTTGCATCCGCAAACATCTACAACGAAGTTGCGAAGAATTTGTGTACCATCAGTTGTATGGAATACTTCCGGATGGAACTGTACGCCCCATATTTGTTCGCCTTCAACCTGATAAGCTGCAATAGCAACCTCATTTGTTGAAGCGATGGTTTTAAAATTATCAGGAATGGCAGTGATAGTGTCACCATGACTCATCCATACCTGTGAGTTCTTTTCTACTCCTTTAAACAACACGTTGTCTTTGCAGAAAGAACCAAGATTAGCACGTCCGTATTCACGAGTAGCAGCCGGTTCAACTTTACCACCGTTAGTATATGCGATAAATTGTGCACCATAACAGATTCCTAAAATAGGATATTTTCCTCGGATTTCGCTTAGATCGATTTTGAAAGCCGCATCATCGTATACAGAGAAAGGGCTTCCGGAAAGAATAACTCCCTTAACAGATTCATCGTTTTTTGGGAATTTGTTGTAAGGTAGAATCTCGCAATACGTGTCCAGCTCACGAACCCTGCGACCAATAAGTTGGGTGGTCTGTGAACCGAAATCAAGAATGATAATCTTTTCTTGCATAATATAATAATGTATAGTTTGGAATTTTATGCATGCAAAAATACACATTATTCGCCAATAAATAAAAACCAATCACCAATAATTTGAAATCTACCGCCAATAAATTAAATTCTATCATCAATAATGACCTTTGCAGCAATGGGTTTTCACCCTTTTTTATTTCCATAAATCAGACTTATAATGGTCTTACCAATCTGCGGAAAAGCTAGTGCTGTTTTTTGTTATTATACGGGGTGAAATAAAAAAGCCCGCAGCTTGTAATCAGTTAGTTAAGTCAAAAAGTAAAACGTATTGTCAGAATATAACCTTATAAGTTGTCCCTGAAAATGGAAAAGCTGAGTTAAAATGTATTTCATTGCTGTAAATGAGTGTTTTATTTAGCTTAAAATGGATAGAAAAGCAATAATTGGATAAAATTATTATATGGCATTGAGTAAACCATTTGGTTTATTCGTACTAAATTTACAGAATCAAATTATTATGGAAAGATGAAACGAATAATATTACTATTTTGCCTTTTAGCCTCTTTACAGTTAAATGCTCAGCATATTCAAATTCCTGCTTCTTTAGATCAGGAACATCCTCGTGTGCTGACTAATGCCAAGGGGAAAGAAGAGACAAAACAGTTAATAGCTAACGAAGCATGGGCTAAAGATGTTTTTACTAAACTGAAACTCCGCATAGATACTTATGTGAATCGTCATATAACAGATCCCGAATGGATTGTTTCACGATTGCAGATGTATTGGAAAACGCATAGCACAGATGTTTTCATTAATGGTGAAGTTTATTCTCATGCCGAAGGATATGCTCCTGTTCCTACAGTTCGTTATACCGGAACACGTGCAAGCACAACCATTTATGGCCGTCCAAAACTGGAAGATGTACTTCCTTACATGGACGATCCCCGAGGACTTTATTTCCACAATAATTCCAAGGAAGGCCGACCGCTGGAATGGACTGAACAATCGAAGACCGGACGAAATATTGAGTCTATTAATCTGGAGATTATGAATATGGCTCGTGATGCAGCTTTTGTTTACTGGATTACAGGCGAAGAAAAATACGCAAAGTTTGCTCAGGATCTTTTCGATATGTATATGACGGGTATGTATTACCGTAAAGTACCTTATGATTTGAACCACGGACATCAGCAAACACTTGTAGGACTCTCTTCATTTGAGGTTATTCATGAAGATATTTTGAATGCACTTGTTCCTGCTTACGATTTCCTATACTATTATCTGAAAGAAAATAAGGCAGATAAGATGGATATATATGCCACTACTTTTAAAAAGTTTGCAGATAATATAATAGACAGAGGCGTTCCTCACAATAACTGGGATTTATTTCAGGCTGTTTACATAAACAATGTCGGGTTAATACTGGAAGAGAATGACCGTTATGCCGACAAAAAAGGACGTGGATATTATCTTGATTATGTGCTTAATAAATCAAGCATTCGTCAGTGGTCGCTCACTAAATTAATGAATTATGGTTTCGATCCTAATACAGGAATTTGGGGAGAATGCCCGGGCTACAGCCAGAATGTAGTGGCTGATTTCGCCAATTTTGTTGATATGTACGCCCGCACTATGAATTTTGATGCATTGGAACAGATGCCTGTTATAAAGAAAGCCGTTGCACATATTCCACAATATCTTTTCCCGAACGGATTAACTACTGGTTTTGGAGATACACATTACGGGAAACCTCGTACTGATTTCTATGCACGAATGATAGCCAATGCGCAGAAATTCAATAAAAAAGAGCAGGAAAACTATTTTACGGGAATGTATAAACTATTAAATGAAGATGCCGGAAAGGCAGCTAAAGATAAAAAGAATATTCCGGCTGAGATCACTTCTTTTTTCAGTGATAAACCTTTGGTGCTTGATCCTTCGGTACCGGCAGGCAAAATTGAAGACTATACATCTCCTTTGTTTTATGCCCCCAACGTAAGTTGGCTGGTTCAGCGCAACAGCATGAATCCACGATACGGATTGATGATCTCAGAAGCGGCATCGTTAGGCAACCACATGCACTCCAACGGCGTAACTATGGAACTTTACGGTAAAGGCTATATTCTAGGCCCCGATGCTGGTCTTGGTTCCGGATATTTTGCACAGGATTACGCAGAATATTACTCACAGTTCCTTGCTCATAATACCGTTATTGTAGATGGAATTTCGCGTTATCCGGAAATGAAAAGTAATCATGGTTTCGAGTTGAAAGGTAATTATCCTAAGTCCGAACAAAGAGATGGGATATATACAGGAATAACATATTCTGATGTTTCTTTTCTGGAACCGGAAACACAAGCTGATCAGAATCGTTTGATGAGTATTATCAGAACTGACGATAAACATGGATATTATATAGATATTTTCCGCTCGAAGAAACAAAAGGGTGGTGATAAAATGCACGATTATATATATCACAACCTTGGCCAGAAGATGTCTGTAGCAGATGCTGCCAGTGGCGATTCTCTTAATTTGAAACCAACTGATGATCTTGCTTTTGCCGGAGCACACCTGTATGCTTATTCTTATTTTTATAATCAGAAATCGCAGGTTACCGGCAAGGATATAAAAACTACCTTCACCATGAATATGCCTGGTGGAGATGATATTTCAATGAATATGTGGATAAAAGGGGAGAAGGAACGTGAGATTTTTAGTGTATTGGCTCCATATACAGAAGGAATGGCTCGTACGTCAATGCCTTATGATATAAAGAATTCACCTACACAAACTTTTGTTGCCCGTCAGAATGGTGAAGCATGGACTCGTCCGTTTGTTTCCATCTTTGAACCAAGTAGCAAGAACGAACCAAGTAATATTGCTTCAGTTTCATATTTTAATGCAGAAACCGTAGCAAACGATTTTGTAGGTATTAAAATTGAAAGTAAGAATGGTAGAACGGATTATATTTTTTCTTCAGAATCAGCGACTAAAGCAATGTATCAGAACATGATATCGGAAGCTGCTTATGCTGTGATTGGAGTGGAAAATAGTGGCAATTGTGTATTGTTTATGGGAAATGGCCGTCTGTTGAAAGGAGCCAATTGCTCGATAGAAACTTCAGTATTGGCAAATGCTGTTCTGGAAAATAAGCAAGGCAAATGGTTCTATTCATCAAGTGTACCTTGTAAAATAGTTATTTCGGGTAAAACATATAAGCTGCCTGCTGCAAATTACCTTGAAATAAAAAGATAAACAATGAAGAAATATTAGTTAACCTGTTTTTCTTGAGGTTGTGTTTTTATTTTTTGTAAAGTATAACGGGTTATGAATATTCGAGTCTGATATTAAATAATATGTCTTTGTCTGAACCTTGTTTGTAAACTACAGTATATGTTATTTTTATGGATATAATAGCTAAAAAACGCTTCTGTTTTTTTATTATTAAACATTGTTAATCATTGAAAATAGCTATATTTGCATATTCCTTTACAAATAAATGGTTAAAAGAATACATTGAAAAACTTAATTTTCATAATGAACGGTAGAAAGAGGTTATTAATGCTTTGGCTATTACTTCTTTCTGTTTCTATATATGGGCAATCATATACTTTCCGTGGACTTACAATGTCTGAAGGATTGTCTGATTTATTGGTTAATGCATTCTATAAAGATGCGCAAGGATTTATGTGGATAGGTACAGACAACTGTCTGGAACGCTTTGATGGAGTTACTATAAAACATTATCCTTTTTCCGGTTCTGATATCAATAAAAAACGTGTTAGTTCAATATTAGAAACAAAAGACAAAAATCTGTGGACTGGAAACGGACTCGGACTTTGGAAACTTAATAAGAAGACCGATCAGTTGGAGCTCTTCTCTTCTGGCTTAATAAATTGCGGTGTACATTCTTTGATTCAGGATTCGCATAATGTTTTATATATAGGTAGTGAAAAGGGAGTCTTTATCTACAATAATGGAAGTTTCAACCAGATTATACCTGATAATAATATCCTTTCCTCAGGCAATCATATTCTGGGAATGGCAATTGACAAAACCGGAACCCTGTGGATGGCAACTCCTTTGGGACTTTACTCATATAATACGCAAAACAAAAAAATAAAGCAGTTTCGCTTCAATGATTCACCTAATCTGAATAGTTTTTCTAAAATAACGATTATTGGATCTACTTTATATCTGGGAACGGCAAATGCCGGACTTGTTCGTTTTGATATTCCAACTTCACGCTTTTCACGTTCCATAGAGGTTGGAAGTAATATTATATCTGATTTATCAAGTGATGGAAAAGATATGATATATGTTGCTACGGATGGAAATGGAGTTCATTTTTTATCTCATAGTCAGCAAAAAGTTATACGCTCAATACAGTACAATCCTCAGGATAAAGCCGGAATTCGTTCAAACTCAGTATATTCTTTGTTGGTAGACAGAGATGGAATTGTCTGGATTGGTTTTTATCAGGCCGGATTTGATTATAGCTTATATCAAAATAATCTTTTTAAAGTTTATTCATTCCCTCCGCTTTTTAATTCATCCAACTTGCCAGTTCGTTCTTTTGTAATACATGATAAAGAGAAGCTGATTGGAACCCGTGAAGGATTGTATTATATTTCGGAAGATAAGAAACTGGTAAAGAGCTATAATAAATCGTCACTTCGCTCCAACCTTATATTGTCTTTACGCCGCTATAATAATGAATACTATATCGGTACTTATGGTGGGGGAGTATCCGTGCTTAATCCTCAGACTCTTTCATTACACGATTTTGATAAAGAAGATGTCTTTCAGAAAGGTCACATTTTTCATTTTGAAGAAGATAGTAACGGTAATTTATGGATTGCTTCTTCTCAGGGAGTGCATTGCTATAACAAACAAACCAAAGAGATAAAAACATATACTAGTACAAATTCTCAGTTACTCGATGGAAATGTATATTATATCTTCTTTGATTCAACAAAGAAAGGGTGGATAGCAACAGACAATGGATTATGTATATTTGATCCTGTTTCTCAAAGTATTAGATCGAATATTTTCCCTCAAGGTTTCTTTAATAAAGAGAAAATAAGATATATATATCAGGATTCGCATAACAATATCTTCTTTTGTCCCGATAAAGGAGATGTTTTCGAATCAGATTTATCAATGCGTAATTTTCAGCGTTTGAAAATGAAGCATAAGTTGCTGGGCAATGCCTTTATGTCTGTTATTGAAGATAATGCGGGAAAGTATTGGCTCAGCAGAGACAACGGCATTATTAGCATGAATAGAGATGAAAGTATAGTGCAGGGCTTTAATTTTACAGATGGAATACCTGATCCTATTTTTCATGTAGCAGCCTGTTATAAAGATGCAAAAGGAAAATTGTGGTTTGGTAATTCAAAAGGATTACTTTCTGTAGATCCGGCTTTGGTTGCTACCACTAAACGAAACCCTTATTCTATTGTATTAACTGATATTTTAGTAAATGGTCAATCTCTTGATAGTGATATGCAGGAAGAGATCAGAGCTGAAAAAGATATTTCACTATCAAGAGATCAGAATAATTTGACTTTCCGGTTTTCAAGTCTCACATATAGTGATCCCTCCTCTATGATTTATGAGTATAAGCTTGAAGGATATGATGAGGATTGGCAAACAATAACCGGAAAAAATGAAGTATCCTATTACGATCTTCCTATTGGAAGTTATACATTTCATGTTCGTCTTCAAGGCGATGAAAAATCAGAAGAAACTATATCTGTTATGATCAGCCCGTTTTTACTTGTTATATTCTGGATTGCCGTTGTGGCTGCAATTATTGCTTTAGCTCTTTGGGGTAAAAACTATTTGCGTAAGCGATTAATAAAAAAAGAAGAAGAAACTTTATCACCCGAATCATCCGAGTTTGAAAAAGCGCAGGTAGAATCAGCTTCATCTGAAGAACCTGATTCTACTGAAAAAGAATCTTCAAAACAAGAACGCATAAAGCAAGATGAAGAAAAGTATAAATTTGCAAAGTTAAGTAACGAAGAGTGTAAGCACATCTACAATAATCTCACGAAGTATATGAAAAAGGATAAGCCATATATTAATCCGAACTTAAAGATTTCCGATTTGGCTCATGCAATTAAATGTACTTCTCATTCACTTTCTTATGTATTTAATCAGCATTTGAATCAGAATTATTATGATTTCGTAAATGAGTATAGGATTGCTGAGTTTAAAGAGTTGGCTAATGATCCAAAGTATTCACGATATACTCTAACGGCATTATCTGAAAAATGTGGATTTAGTTCACGCGCATCATTTTTCAGATCATTTAAAAAACTAACCGGAATTACTCCCAACGAGTATATCCAGCAAATGGAATCTTCTAAATAAAACTAGAATCTGATCGGTTTTATTATTTAAACTAATTGAATGCACTTGCTTATTAGGCAAGTGCATTTTCTTTTATGCAGAATAGCATAAAAATGTTATTATCTGATATTATATGTTCAAAGGTAAGTATAATACAATTATTTGAGACTTTCCATTAGTTGTGTTTAAATTATTTATAATCAGGTGTTTGTGTGTAGTTATGTCTTATGAAATGGTATGAGATGTATTGGCCTTTATTAACTCTTGCTTTCTTTTTTTTACTCTCTATATTTGCTTCCGTAAAGCATAACTTTATTAAAGCTAATATTATGGAAAGTACATTAAACAACTCTGATCGTCTCATTGAACGTTCGTACAATGATTATCATCAAACCATACTTAATTATATTACTTATAGAATTAATCATAAGTATGATGCTGAGGATTTAGCACAAGATGTATTTATCCGTTTGATCGATTATAAGTTGATGTTAAGAGAAGAAACAGTTAAATACTTCCTTTTTACGATTGCACGTAATATTATAATCGATTACCTCCGTCGTTACTATAAAAAGCAAGAAATTACTTCATACATATATGATCATGCGGTAACATATACTAATGAGACCGAACCTAATTTCCATGCGAAAGAAATTCTTTTCCTTGAGAAGAATAAACTTCAATCGTTCCCTTCCCAACGTAAGACAATATATATCATGAATCGCTTTTATGAAAAGTCTACTGGAGAAATAGCAGAAGAACTGAACTTAAGTAAACGTACGGTAGAAAATCATTTAATGATAGGAAGAAAAGTAATGCGTAACTATATAAAACAATGCATCTAAAAATCAACCAATAAATTTATAATATATGAAAGAAGCTTATGTACAATGAATCTAGACAGAGCAAATGTGGCCGGAAAAGGCAATTAAATGGAGAAATTTCTCTGGATTTTATAAACGATAAAAATATTTCATATTTTGTTAACACTTAAATATTTATTTATGAAACAAACGGATCAGAAAAAGAAGGCGAATAAAAGTCTTCTATCTAAAATGATTTTGGCATGTATGCTGATGCTTATTGCTTCTGTAGCAGCCTTTGCACAGAATACAAAAGTAATAGGTACAGTAACAGATGAAAAAGGAGAACCTATTATTGGTGCCAGTATTTTTGTTAAGGGAACATCAACAGGAACTATAACTGATGTTGAGGGCAATTTTACAGTAAATGCTTCGGTAAAAGGTAAACTAATAGTCTCATACATTGGTTATGTAAAACAAGAAGTTACTATAACTGGTAATAAAGTAAAGGTATCTTTGAAAGAAGATGCAAAAACATTGGATGAAGTGGTGGTTATAGGTTACGGAACCCAAAAAAAAGAGTCTTTGACTGGTGCTGTATCTGTAATCTCTGATAAAATAATAAAAGATAAAGGTTCTTTGTCATCCCCCCTTCAAGCAATGCAAGGACAAGTTCCAGGAGTTACTATTACACGTAATTCTTCAGCTCCAGGTGATGAAAGCTGGGGTATGAAATTACGTGGTGCTGTATCAGCAAATAATGCAGATCCTTTGGTTATCATCGACAGGGTTGCTTGCGAAAGTATAAATGCATTACGTAATATTAATCCTGATGATATTGAGTCTATTAATTTTTTAAAAGATGCTTCTGCAGCAATTTACGGATCACGTGCAGCTGGTGGTGTTGTTCTTATTACTACTAAAAAGGCAAAAGAAGGAAGAACGAAAATTAGTTATGATGCTTCATATTCTTTTAAGGCAGTAGGATTGCAACCTAAATTAATGACTTTGAAAGAATGGGCAAATGCAGTGCTTCAAACTCGTAGTAATGATGGATATACAGATAGCGATACATGGGTAAAGTATGCAAAGTTATCGTTAGCAAATGAGGGACATTATATTGACTTGAACAATAGTACGAATCCGTTTACTTCTGCTTTTACGGATGTGAAAGATTTTGTATTTATGGATACAAATTGGACGGACATTTTATTTGGTAACTCAGCTTCTACTCAGCATAATTTATCTATTTCAGGGGGAACGGAGAGAAATCTATATCGTTTGTCTATTGGATATCTATATGATGGAAGCAATTTGAAATGGGGACATAATAATAATAAACGTTATAATTTTAGGTTGACGAATAATTTACAACTGACTAAAAGAATAAAACTAGAGTCGGTTATTGCTTATAATCGCCAAAATCAAATAGCTCCTTCATATATTGGACAAACTTTAACTGGTAGTTATCCTCAACCAGGCCTTCCTGCTTCAACTCTTGATGGAAAGCCTTATTCATGGGGAACATGGTTGTCACCAATTTGGTATGCCGAACTTGGTGGAGATAACAAATTGAGAGTTTCTGAAACAAATATTAGTGAACAACTTACATTTAATCTGTTAAAAGAACTGGATTGGGTATCTAACGTTGGATATAATTCATCTTCTGCGTTACGCGATGTAAAAAAGATGGCAATAACGTCGTATAATTATGCTGGAACATCTGTAAATACAGCGCCAAGCGTATCAAGTCAGGCAGAATCATCTTATTCTAAAACGACAGCAAATAGAGACTTCTATTCATTAACATCTTATTTAGATTATAAGAAGAATTTCAATGATGTTCATAATATGAATGTTATGGTTGGAACACAATACGAATTAACTGAATATGATTATTATGGAGCATTAGTAAAGAATATTCAAAATTCTCTTGAAACCATTAATGGCGCTGGAACAGTTTCATTAATAGATAATAAAGGTACTAAATGGCATGAAGCTATTATGTCTTATTATTCTCGTTTAAATTATAACTATAAATCAAAGTATCTTGCTGAAGTGAACATGCGTTATGATGGTTCGTCTAAATTCAAAACAGGACGTTGGGCCTTTTTCTATGGCATATCTGGTGCTTGGCGTATTTCAGAAGAAAACTTTATGAAAAAAATTAAATGGATTGATGATTTGAAATTACGTCTCTCATATGGTATAGTAGGAAATCAAAGTGGTATAGATCGTTATGAAGGTTCTCAATATTACAATTTTTCGTCTCAAAGTGGAGCCTTAATTGGTTCTAATAAAGCAACTACTATTGATACAAATGGTAAAATCGCATCAAGTGGTCGAGAGTGGGAACGTATTAATAATTATAATACAGGTTTAGATTTCAGCTTTTTAAATAGACATTTATTTGGAAGTATAGACTTTTACATGAAACGTAATAATAATATGTTAATAACAGTATCTTATCCTGGTATTTTAGGTGATGCTGCTGGATACTCTAATGATGGAAAATTTGAATCTCATGGTTTTGAAGGACAACTTACATGGTCTGACAAAATTGGTAATGTAAAATATCATGTGGGTGGTACATATTCATATAATACAAATAAACTTACTGATATCGGCGGAACAAGTGTCTTAAATTCAGGTTTTAAGGGACAACAACAAGGATTTCCATTAAATAGTATTTTTGGACTTCGGTATACAGGTAAAATTCAGAATGAAGAACAAAGACAAAAATATCTATATCGCTATTTATCAGGAAATACAATTGGTTTAACAAATCAGCTCCGTCTAGGTGACAATATGTTTCAAGATGTAAATGAAGATGGAAAATTAGATTATAATGATTATGTATATCTGGGAACAGATGATCCTAAAATTTCTTTCTCATTAAATATGGGTTTTGAATGGAATAACTTTGATTTTTCCATGATATTTCAAGGAGTAGCTAAGCGTAGTATTTTCCGTACAGGATCTAATAATGGTAATGAAATTTGGCGTATTCCGATGAAGGCTGTTTATTTAAATACTTCAAATCAATCTGTAGGAAAAGTCTGGAGCTCAGATAATCAGAATGGATTCTATCCAACTTATACAAGTAATGGAACAATTAATAACTATAATTATCAAGCTTCTTCATGGTCTGTTGAAGATGGTTCTTATATTCGTCTTAAAAATGTAATATTGGGATACAATATTCCCCAGACATTTCTAAAAAAGACAAAAGCTATTAGTGCTTGCCGTTTATATGTATCGGGGGCAGATTTATGGGAATCTTCTAAAATTAATGATGGATGGGACCCAGAAACAAGTCGTACTGTAAATGAAACTGGCCGTTTTCCATTTGTACGTACTGTAATCTTTGGATTGAATGTAACCTTTTAATAAATAAAAATATATTATGAAACTATATAATAAAATTATTATATTATTGTCATTATGTATGGCAGTGACCTCTTGTCTTGATTTAGCTCCACAAGATCAATTAGCAGATGGTAATCTTTGGAAATCAGCAAGTGATTTTAAATATTTTGCTAACAATTTTTATGGCTGGACACGGGATTTTACCTCTTCAATAAATGATGCTCCTCATTCTGACTGGCGCTCTGATTTAATGACATCTAGTTCTGTTAATCAGTATAGCCATGGTAATAATCCTATTCCAACATCTGATGGTAATTATACTTCAAATTATGCACATATTCGTCGAACTAATATATTATTGCAAAATGCTCTGACTTACGCAGGTAGTGAACCTATTAGCCAATATGTAGCTGAAGCCAAATTCTTTCGGGCATATTGTTATTTTGATTTAGTGCAGTTGTATGGTAATGCTATTATTGTAAAAGAACCTGTCGATATTAATTCTTCAGAGATGAATGCAGAACGTAATGATCGTGGGGAAGTGATAGATTTTATTATTCAAGATTTAGAGGATGCCGCTAATGACTTGCCTGTTTCTGTGTCATCAGATGACAACGGGCGATTAACAAAATGGGCTGCTTATGCTTTTCTTTCTCGTGTTGCTTTATATGAAGGGACGTGGCAAAAGTTCAGAAATGGGGATGCTGATAGAGTAAAAAAACTACTTGATATAGCAGTTAGTTCCTCTAAAAGAGTAATTGATAGTGATAGTTATCAGTTGTTTAATCCAAAAGCATTAGATGATTATGCTTATAAATATTTGTTTACTTTGGAAAACACACAGTCTAATCCCGCCAATTTAACCAAAAGTGATAATAAAGAGTATATTTTTTATCGTCGTCATGATGAGACAATTGCTCCGATTGGAACAAATATTACTCATGGTACATTAAAAAATGTAATGTACATTAATCGTAAATTCGTGAATATGTATCTTGGCAGTGATGGTCTACCTATAGATAAATCTACTAAATTTAAAGGGTATAGCACAATGACATCTGAGTTTGATAATAGAGATAATCGAATGAAAAATACATTGTTGGCTAATGGGGTATATTATTGGGCTAATAGTTCTACAGACAGTAGAATAGACTGGAAAGGTATGAGTGGTCAGGATGTATCACATGCTACAGCTTGTGATGTACGTACAGGAAGTGGTTATCAGAATCAAAAATGGGCAACAGAACGTGAAGTGAAAGACACTTATGAAGGTTATGACTATCCGATTATACGTTATGCTGAAGTTCTATTAAATTATACAGAAGCTTTGTATGAACGTGATGGAGCTATTTCGGATGATGATTTAAATATATCATTGAACTTGGTTCGTTGTCGAATAAATTCTGATATGCCCAAATTGAGTAATAACTTTGTTAATCAATATGGCCTTAGTATGCGTGAAGAAATTCGTCGTGAACGTACGATTGAGTTATTTGATGAAGGGTTTCGGATTGATGATTTAAAACGTTGGAAAACTGCTGAAACAGAAATGCCAGAGGATATACTAGGTATAAAATGGACTGGAACAGAGTTTGCATCTAAATGGGGATCGGCATCTTCCATGACTAAAAATTCAGATGGATGTTTAATAATGGAAAGTGGACGTTCTTGGGACAGTAAGAACTATTTATATCCAATACCTGCAGACCAATTGCAACTGAACTCTAAATTAGGACAAAATCCTGGATGGTAATAATTAACAGATAACTATTTAAATGCAATAATATGAACAATATAAAATATATCTTAGGAATCTTGTTTACAGCTTCTTTAAGCATGATTTCTTGTGTTGATGATAAGGATTTAGGATCTGTTATGACAGAGTCATTTCCAATATCTTCTATAACGATTAGCTCAACAGATTATGATACTGAAGGAGATACAATTTGTATGTTGAAAAATCAAACATTACGATTGACATGGATAACAAAACCTGATAATGTTACAGATCCCAACGTAGCATGGACCTCTACTTATGATTCAATTGCAAAAGTTACTAATAATGAAAGCAAGAATGCGACAGTATCAACAGGTAATAATTTGGGAATAACAACTTTAATGGTTACTCCAGAAATAGGTTTTGGAAGTTCAGCTTCAACTCCAGCAAAAATTATTAAGGTGGTAGATCATTTTACTTATATAAATTCTCTTTCTATAACAAATGTTCCAACTAAAGATATAGCTATTGGTGATAACTATAAATTAGCAACAAGCTGTATCCCGTCAAATGCAACATTTAAACGTTATAAATGGATTAGTAGTGATCCTACCGTAGCAACAGTTGATAATAATGGTACTGTTACAGGAATATCGATTGGTAAAGTAACTATAACAGCTACAGCAAACGACTTAAATCCTGAAACTCCAGCTTCAATATCAGCACAGGTCAGTGTTAAGAAAGTTATTCCAATTGTAGGTATGGAGTTAGTTACTGAAGATGAAATGTCTCAATTAGGCTATGGTGAATATTATCAGATTCAATACAAACTGACCCCTGCGGATGCGACATCTTCTTTGATGACTTGGGCAAGCGATAATGTGAGCATTGCTTCTGTTGATGAAAATGGATTAGTTCACGTAAATAGTCTAACAAATGGTTCTGCTGTAATAACTGCAACGTATAAAAATATATCAAAATCTGTTACACTGACAGTTGCAGAAGGTCGTTTGTGGTATTCATTTGCTAATTCTCTGGCTCCATGGGCTGTTGGAAATAGTGCAACTTATACATCAAATGGCATAAAAACAATTGTTCAAATGGGTAAAAGTGGTACAAAATATCGTGGAGATTTATCATTAGTTACAAATGGATCAGGGAAAAATCTAACAATTACTCCAAATACTTATAGATATTTAGCTATTAAAATAAGACCATCATCTAAATTAGTTGCGGGAACAAATAGTGCAGGAACTATAAAATTAGAATTATATGATAACCCTCAAACTATTGGTTATAATAATTTAGGAACAGTTAGCTCTGCCAATAATTCATATTCTATTTTAAATGGAAGTAGTATATCGGTAACAGATCCTAATGTTATTTATTATGATTTGAAAGCTAAATATGATAAAGTGAATCCAACAGACTGGTCGAAATTTAATTTAGTACAGTTCAAATTTGTAATTGCTGATTATTTAGATCCTGCTACAAATTATGATATTTATTGGATTCGTACATTTAAAACTTTGGATGAATTGAATACCTATGTTAATAATGAAAATAAGTAAACTATGAAAAATACACAATTTAAAAAAATTATAGCTGCTACAGCATACTTGATATTTTCTATCTCATTTTTTGCTTGTAGTGAAATAAAGGATGGTTATAGTGATATTGATAATTGGCCTGAAGTTAAAGATTACAATTCAAAATTGGCTCATCCCTGTATGTTACATACTGAGTCTGATTTTGCTTTTGTAAAGGATAAGGTATCTGCTGGAATTCAACCTTGGGCAAATGCTTTCGCTCATCTTGAATCTAGCAAGCATGCTCAGAGTTCGTGGACTGCAAATCCTGTGAAATTATTAGCACGTCTAGATTATAATAACTGGCACGAGAAATATCCTAATGATTATAGTAACTATACAAATCTTATGTATGATGCTGCATCTGCATATCAATTAGCACTGCGCTGGAAAATTTCTGGTGATGAACAGTTTGCTAAAGCGGCTGTACTTATTCTTAATTCATGGGCTAGTACATGTACAGGTTACATTGTTGACAGCAATCGAAATTTCATAGATCCTAATGAATATTTAATTGCAATTCAAATTTATCAATTGGCGAATGCAGCAGAAATATTGCGTACATACAAAGGATGGACAAGTGCTGAATTTTCAAAATATAAAACGTGGATGGTTGATGTGTTTTATTCTCAAGCATCAAAGTTCTTGAGTTTGCATAATGGAGTTACGTGTCCTCTTCATTATTGGTTAAACTGGGATTTAGCTCAAATGACAGCTGTTTTGTCAATTGGTATTTTGACAGATGATAATTATAAAATTAATGAGGCTATTCAATATTTCAAATTTGGTGTTGGTTCGGGAAATATAGAAAATGCAGTTCCTTTTGTACATAAAGATCCTGATAGTGATGAGACTTTGGGACAATGTCAAGAATCTGGACGAGATCAGGGACACGCAACTCTTTGCGTAAGTTTAATCGGAGTATTCTGTCAAATGGCCAAAAATATAGGTGAAGATGTATTTACTTATGATAATGATCGTGTCCTTTCAATGTGTGAGTATGTGGGTAAGTATAATTATGGTGAAATAGAAACAGGTAGTGTCAGTAATAGCTGGACTTTGAGTAACTTTAAATATGATATTTCTAAGTTACCTTACTCTACATATGAGAATTGTACAGGAAATAGTTGGCCAAGCATGTCGTATGAAGAACATAAAAGTAATAATGATACCCGTGGTTCAGTTCGTCCTTCATGGGAATTAATCCATCGTTTGGCTGCTGATTATAAGTTATCGAATATTTATACAGAAATGTGGGTGAATAAAATGCGTGAAAATGCTACTCGTGGATATAGTGATGGAGGGGCTCCCGACTATGGTCGTAATAGTGGTGGTTACGACCAGTTAGGATGGGGTACACTTATGTTTGCTAAATAGATATTTTATAAAAGGGGTTGTTCAAAAAGTGAATTGACTTCCAAAAGTTCTTTGCCTAACTTTTGGGGTGAACTTCAAAATTGAAACAACCCTTTTTTATGCCTTTTTATTCGGGTCTCTTTCTGAGAGCGTTTTAATATATTTAATTTCCAGAGACTTTATTTTTTAGACAGCCTTTTTATATCTTTTTTGATACTCTTTTTTTGCTTAAAAAGATCGATATTAGATATAAATCCAGAAAGCACTTTATTCAACTTTTGATGTTTCTAAGTTTGATGATACTTTTTATTTGTTATTTTATATATCTGTTAGTGCAATATAATTATTTGAGACTATCTGTGTACTATGCTTAAATTACAAATAATCAAGTGTTTATATGTAATTGTGTCTTATGAAATGGTATGAGATGTATTGGCCTTTATTAACTCTTGCTTTCTTTTTTTTACTCTCTATATTTGCTTCCGTAAAGCATAACTTTATTAAAGCTAATATTATGGAAAGTACATTAAACAACTCTGATCGTCTCATTGAACGTTCGTACAATGATTATCATCAAACCATACTTAATTATATTACTTATAGAATTAATCATAAGTATGATGCTGAGGATTTAGCACAAGATGTATTTATCCGTTTGATCGATTATAAGTTGATGTTAAGAGAAGAAACAGTTAAATACTTCCTTTTTACGATTGCACGTAATATTATAATCGATTACCTCCGCCGTTACTATAAAAAGCAAGAAATTACTTCGTACATATATGATCATGCGGTAACGTATACAAATGAGACTGAACCTAATTTTCATGCAAAAGAAATTCTTTTCCTTGAGAAGAATAAACTTCAGTCATTCCCTTCCCAGCGTAAGACAATATATATCATGAATCGCTTTTATGAAAAGTCTACCGGAGAAATAGCAGAAGAACTGAACTTAAGTAAACGTACTGTAGAAAATCATTTAATGATAGGAAGAAAAGTAATGCGTAACTATATTAAACAATGCATCTAAAAATCAACCAATAAATTTATATTATATGAAAGAAGCTTATGGACAATGAATCTAAACAGAGCAAATGTAGCCGGAAAAGGCAATTAAATGGAGAAATTTCTCCGAGAGTTTTTTTAATGAGAAAATATTTCATATTTTGTTAACACTTAAATATTTATTTATGAAACAATCGGATCAGAAAAAGAAGGCAAACAATAGTCTTCTATCTAAAATGATTTTAGCATGTATGCTGATGCTTATTGCTTCTGTTGCAGCCTTTGCACAGAATACAAAAGTAACAGGTACTGTAACAGATGAAAAAGGAGAACCTATTATTGGTGCCAGTATTTTTGTTAAAGGGACATCAACTGGAACTATAACTGATGTTGAGGGCAATTTTACAGTAAATGCTCCGGCAAAAGGTAAACTGGTAGTCTCATACATTGGTTATGTAAAACAAGAAGTTACTATAACAGGTAATAAAGTAAAGATATCTTTGAAGGAAGATGCACAGACATTAGATGAAGTTGTAGTTGTGGGTTATGGTGTACAGAAGAAAGCAACTCTTTCCGGTTCTGTTGCTCAGGTAATGGGAGATGAGGTATTGAAAGGTAAAGCTACACAGAGTATGGCATCTGCATTGCAAGGTACTATCCCAGGCTTAACTATTACACGTACATCTTCTCGTCCGGGTAATGAAGGTACCGATATAACATTACGTGGTGGTATTTCTGTTAATGCTACAGATCCAATGATTTTGATTGATGGCGTTGAGGCTTATCAATGGGAACTTTCTCAAATCAATCCAAACGATGTAGAAAGTATTTCTGTATTGAAGGATGCTGCTGCTGCAATTTATGGTACAAAGGCTGGTGCTGGTGTAATTCTAGTAACAACTAAACGTGGTAAGGAAGGTAGAGTGAAGGTTACTTATTCTGGTAGTGTTCACACAAATGTTGTAGGTAATAAATTCCCTGTTGCTGATGGTCAGACTTGGTCACAAATGTTATGTCATGCTACGGAAAACGATGCTTATGCTTTATTAGACAAGAATGGTAATCCACAATATAGCTGGTGGATGTGGCCGGAAGATATTTGGAGAAAGATGGCTGCAGGAGAAAGATATGAAGGTGTTGTTGCTGGCGTATGGCGTGTACTTGACCCTTCTTCTGATCAGTTTGATGCTGTTTATGGCAATACCTGGGGACAATCTCATAATATTAATATCTCGGGTGGTACTGACAAACTGAAAGTAATGACTTCTTTGGGTTATGCCAAGGACCGCTCATTGGTAGATCTTGTTTATGATGGTCAGCAGAAATACAACTTCCGTACCAATGCCGATTATAAAGTAAATGATTGGGTTAAAACAGAATTCAATGTTTCTTATGATAAACGTATTACAGATGTTCCTACTCAAGGTGTAGGTAATGGTATTCAGGACTTCTATATCTTCCCTTTGTATAATAGTTATGGACAATTTTATGATACATTTGGTAACAACAACTTGTTAGCGAAATTGGTTGAAGGTGGCCGTACAAAAAGTACAGAAGAAATTCTTCGTTTAGGTGGAAAAGTAACTTTGGATCTTGCTAAATTAACAAAAGGTCTTACAGTATCGGGAAGTGCAAATGTGCGTCTTCGTAAACACTGGGAAGTAGCACGTCAGAACAAAGTAACAATGTATGACTGGTCGGGTGAAACAACTACTGCAAGTGGAAATCCTGATTATTCCTTGGGTACAGGTTCTATTAAGAGTCAGACTACAGATGCAAACTGCTGGGTAAAAAATACCTATGAAGATGTACTTTATCAAACATATAATGCATTCGTGAATTATAACCGTGAATTTGCAGGACATAATATCGGTTTAATGGCTGGTATTACAGGTGAAAAAACTCACTACCAGAAACTTTATGGCTATCGTCAGAATATGTCATCAAATGATTTGGATGATATCAATCTTGGTGATGCAACTACAGCTCAGGCCACTGGTGGTAGTAATGATGTTGGAATGATCTCTTACTTGGGACGTTTGAATTACGATTATAAAGGAATCTATTTATTAGAAGGTTTGTTCCGTCGTGATGGTTCTTCTAAATTCTCTAAAGATAATCGTTGGGCTAATTTTGCAGGAGTTTCTGCTGGTGTTCGTTTCTCTGAATTTAATTTCATTAAGGATCTTGGTATTTTTGATAACTTAAAACTCCGTGCTTCCTACGGTGAAACCGGTTCGCAAACTGGTATTGGTAATTATGACTATATTTCATCTATTTCTACAGGTACTACGATCTTTGGATATAACGGAGCAAAATATACTACAGCATATGTTAATGGTATGACTTCCTCAAACCGTACCTGGGAACGTGTTGGAACAACAAACTTTGGTCTTGATTTTACAGTATTGAAGAATCGTTTATCAGGAACATTTGAATATTATATCCGTGAAAACAAAGGTATGTTGATTTCTATGACATATCCTCAGACACTTGGTGCGTCTGCTCCAAAAACTAACAATGGTAACTTCCAGGCTAAAGGTTGGGAATTATCTCTGAACTGGAATGATAAGATTGGCGAGGACTTTAAATATCGTGTAGGAGTAACTTTGGCTGATGCTAAAACAGAAATTACAGAATACTCGGGTGCTGTTGCTATTTCTAATGGAATGAATAATAAAGTTGGTGCCTCTTCATTTATTCAAGGAAAACCATTGAACTCACTTTATGTTTATAAAACAGATGGTTATCTTCAAACTCAGGATGAGGTAAATGCTTACTATACTGCAATAACTCAGAAATCTGGCGGTATTCATCCTACTCAGGGAACTTCAAACCAGTTAACTCCTGGATGCGTGAAAAAAGTAGACTTAAATGCTGATGGCAGAATAACTACAGACGACCTTTATTACTATGGTGATGCCAATCCACATTACCAGTTCGGTATTAACTTGGGTGCAAATTATAAAAACTTTGACTTTTCAATGTTTATTCAAGGTGTTGGTCAGCAATATATTGCTCGTGAAGGTCAGCTAGCTTCTCCCTGGTACAGTGGATGGACAAACCAGAATGCAACATTTTGGGGAAATACCTGGACTGCAGATAATACAGATGCCCGTTACCCAATTATGTCTCGTAACGGTAGCCGTAACAACTGGAACTATAAACAATATAATGACATAAACATCAGTAATTGTTGGTATGCACGTGCTAAGAATGTTGTTTTAGGTTATACTTTGCCAAAGAGTTTGATTCGTCGTGCTTCTATTGAAAACCTTCGTTTCTATATTTCTGCAGACAACTTGTTTGAGTTTTCTAATGTAAAAGATGGTTTTGATCCAGAGAGTAAAGCTGCAACCGGACAAGGAAATGTGGATGTTTATGCACGTACAATCTCATTCGGTGTAGATCTGACATTTTAATGTTTAACCTCACAATTAATAACGTATGAAAACAAATAAAATAATATTATCCCTGGTGATGGGAACTTTATTAACTACAAGTTGTGTCAATGACTTCCTTGAATTGCAGCCATTGGATTCACAAACTGAAGCTATTTATTTTAAAAATCTGACTCAGTTCCAGTATGCTGCTAATAACCTGCATACAAATATATATGCATGGGGAGGAAATACAACTTATCCAATTAATTTTGACTTAGGAACAGATCTTGTTTCTGCTGCTGGAGATGATATAAGTGGAATAAACTCTGCCGGAACAACAGATACTTATTGGGAACAGACTTATAAATGGTTGCGCCCGGTAAATATCTTGATCCAGAAAGGTGAAGAATATAGTAATAAGGAAGAAATCGCAGGTCCTGTTGGTCAGGCATATTTCTTCCGCGCATGGCATCATTTCTTCTTACTGAAACGTTTTGGAGGAGTTCCTATTGCTAATAAAGTAACTGATACAAATGATGATATAGTTTGGGGGCCTCGTGCTTCCCGCTATGAAGTTGTTGCTCAGATATTATCAGATCTTGATGTTGCAATTGAAAAGTTGAAGAATACAACTGTTGCTTCTACCAACAATGACGGACATGTTACTCTTGAAGCTGCAAAAGCATTTAAAGCCAGAGTTTGTTTGTATGAAGGAACTTTTGAAAAATATGTAGGGACTAAGACTGATGGCGATGGAACAACATCTGGAGCCGGTAGTGCTAAACCTGCTAGTTATCCCTCAATTACCGATATGCTGACTATGGCTAAAAGTCTTTCTAAAGAAATCATTGACTCAAAAACTTTTGAACTTTGGAAAGGAGTAGAAGATGTAAGCGGTATTGCAACAGTCAAGAATCCTCAAATGTATGCTCATACCAGTTATTACTATCTTTTTAATCTGGAAGGAACTGATTCTAATCCAGCAGGTTTAAGCAAATCTTCTAACAAAGAAGCTATATTCCGGAGTGTATATGATAAGGTAAATCGCAAGAGTGGTACAAACCTTACACATAGTTGGCCAGCAGGTATGACTCGTAAGTTATCTGATATGTATCTTTGCAGTGATGGTCTTCCAGTGCATTTGTCTCCTTTATTTAAAGGATATACAGATATGAATGCTGAACTTCAGAATCGCGACTATAGATTGACAGCATGCGTTACTCCTGCAATGGATTATGCGTGGGGATATGGAATGTACAAGACAGGTGCTCGTTACGATGTAGATATTTATAGTCTGGCACAAGCTACTTATCAGAGTGTTCCAAATTTGCGTAATGCAGGTTCGGGTATGGGAGGCCGTAAGTTCCGTAGTGAGTTGGCATCCATAGGTGCTGATGGTGATGAAGCAATGGATTGTATGCACATTCGTTTTCCTGAAATTCTTTTGATCTATGCTGAAGCAACTTGCGAATTGGGCAATGGAACAATTTCTGACGCTGATCTTGATTATTCAATAAACAAAGTACGTGCCCGTGGTGGTGTTGCTCCTTTGAATGCTGCGTTAATAGCTAAAGCTGCATCATTAGGTGGACAGTTAACTTTCCTTGGTGAAATTCGCCGTGAACGTGCTTTAGAACTATATGGTGAAGGACAACGTTTAGCTGATCTTTGCCGTTGGGGAATAGCAGAACAAGAACTGGCAGGTCAGCCTCGTTGTGGTGCTTATGTAGAATATAAAGGAACAGATTCTTATTTGAAGACTTTGATAAATCCTACAGATAAAAAACCTGTTTATGTAGCATCTTCTTATGCTGGATTAATCAATGACCATAAGATAACTTATAGCTATGCAGGCTTAACACCAACAGAACCAGGAGCAATTATAGTTGAGTTGGCTGCAAACCGCAAGTTCTCTTTAAAGAACTATTTGCAACCTATTCCGACAGATCAGATTAAATTGAATCCTAATTTGAAGCAGAATCCTAGTTGGTAAATATAGACTGCTAGTAAAAATTAAAATCATCAGATGCTGCTATAATTCAGATAATATTGGTTGATTATTAGTGTTCTATCTTAGTGGTAAGTAAAAAGCTTAACTTTTTATTTACCACTATTTTTTTTAACTGCGACTACTTTGCTGGAGCTTTTGAAAACATTTGTGTAGATAATGATCAACGTTTGCCCTGCTTTTAATAAAGGGATTAGAATAATATGTAATACCTTGTACAAAAGATTACATTCTTTTGTACAAGATAATTAATTCTTTTGTACAGAAGAATGCATTATTTTGTACAAGATGTGATAATGGTTATTCCGAAGAAAATAAATTTCATTCGGGATGACATAAAATACTACCCGGACTTACTAAAGTAAACAAGTGGTGAAAGATATCTATTGTTTGTAGCAGATAAACAAAATCTTGTAGCAGATAATTAGTTGAACTTTTTTATCTACCACTAATTGAGAACCCTTCTCAAAAGGCTTTTTGTGCATTTTAGTAGCAGATGGGGGAGATGTTTCTTGATTTTATTATTTTCTAATCTGTTTGAGTAATATTTACGTTATATTCGTTTTGATAATATTGAATTGATTTTGTTAGACATAAAATAGATACTAAATGAAACTCCATAATTACCAGATAGTAATATGTTGCAATTACTGCTATTGTTGTTGTTTGTACCTTCTGCAAAAGCAGAAATCGTAGTATATTCAATCTCTCCAAAGATTTTATACGCTTATCATAATGATGACTATACTGTAAAAGTCCGTCAGGTTGGTGAGAAAGAATGGGTTGATCTTTATGAATATAAAGTGAAGGTTGACATGGATACCCAATCTAAAGCATCATTACGGATAATATTAAATTAAAATGATTTTCTTATATTTGTAGCGCTAATAAATTTAATAATAATGAAAACAAAACTGCTAACCTTCTTTATTGGTGTTGTTGGCCTTTTATCAACAGCCAATGCTCAGAATGTCACTCAATTGGTTCCAGGAAAAGATTTTCCGGCCGAAATTGAAAATCCCGAATGTCTTGGTATAAACAAAGAACCGGCTCATGCTACCTTGATGCCTTATGCTTCTTTGGATGAGGCATTGAAGGTAAAAAGACATGAATCGTCTTATTGCCATGTATTAAATGGAATGTGGAAATTTAACTGGGTGGCATGGCCAAATCAGCGCCCTGTCGATTTCTATAAGACCGATTATGATGTTTCCGGTTGGAAAGAAATTCCGGTGCCTTCAAATTGGCAGGTCTTGGGATACGGAACTCCATATTACAGAAACATAGGGTACACTTTTAAGATTGATTTTCCTCATGTAATGAGTGAACCATCTAAAAATTATACAGCTTATGAGGAGCGTAATCCGGTAGGTAGTTACAGACGTGACTTTGATGTTCCGGCTGATTGGAATGGCCGTCGTGTTTTCATCACTTTTGATGGTGTTGATGCTGCTTTCTTTATCTGGGTAAATGGACAGAAAGTTGGTTATAGCACAAATAGTCGTAATGCAGCGGAGTTTGATATTACCAAATATGTGAAACCTGGTAAGAATATGGTAGCGGTTGAAGTTTACCGTTATTGCTCTGGTAGTTATCTGGAAGATCAGGATATGTGGCGCTTAAGTGGTATATTCCGCAATGTAACGCTTTGGAGTGCTCCGCAGACTCATGTTCGCGATTTCTTTGTTCAGACAGATTTGGATAAAGATTATAAAAATTCAGAATTGAGCGTTTCTGCAAAAGTTAAGAACTATGGCTCTCAACCTTCTCAGGCACAGAAATTACAGGCCTCACTTTATAATGGTAATCAACCGGTAGAAGGGGCAACTGCCGTAGCAAATATTCCAGCGTTAAAACCTGGGCAGGAAACTATTGTTTCTTTGAAGTTTACGGTTAATAACCCTGAAAAGTGGAGTGCCGAAACTCCTAAACTTTATACTACAGTGCTTACTTTACAAGACGGTAAGGGAACTAATGAAATATTATCTTCACGTACAGGATTCCGTAAGATTGAGATAAAAGGGCGTCTGGTTCTTGTGAATGGAACTCCTATTAAACTGAAAGGTGTAAACCGTCATGAACATTGGTCGAATGTTGGTCACGCAATAACAGAAGAACAAATGATCAGAGACCTGGAAGTTATTAAGCAAGGTAACTGTAACCATGTACGTACTTGTCATTATTCGGATGATCCACGTTGGTATGAGTTGTGTGATGAATGGGGTATCTGGTTAGTTGCTGAGGCAAATGTAGAATGCCATGGATATGATGGAAAATTTGATGAAGAACCACGCATGAAAGCTGCAATTATTGACAGAAATGTGGCGAATGCGGAAAACTTTAAGAACCATCCTTCAGTAATAATCTGGTCATTGGGAAATGAATGCGGACGCGTTGGTTCAAATTTTGTATCTGCAATGAATGCTGTTAAGGCTATTGATCCTACTCGTTTTGTACATTATGAACGTTTTGGCATGGGTAAAAATAATCCATCAGATTTTGATGGAAAAATGTATGGTACTCCAGATGAATTTGCAAAGATTGCTCAAAATAAGGAACTAACAAAACCTTTCTATATTTGCGAATTTGCACATGCTATGTTCAACTCTATGGGTTCATTGGAAGAATATTCAAAGATGTTTGATAATGAACCTGCAATTTTAGGTGGAGCTATTTGGGAATATCAGGATCAGGCATTGTGGAACAAACGTAATCCGGAACATCCAATCTTAGCATACGGAGGAGGATTTGGTGAATTCCCTAACGACCACTATTTTATTCATAAAGGTGTAGTGGCTTGGGATAGAAAGACTATTAAACCTCATTATCCTGAAATGAAGAAGGCTTTCCAATGGATTGATACAGAATTGATAGAACCTTCATCAGGAACAATTAAAATCAGAAACAAATTCCAGTTTATTTCATTGGACGGATTTGAGGCTTCTTGGTCGTTGACTGAAAATGGAAAAGAAATAGATAAGGGTACATTGCAATTGCCTCGTATCGCAGCTTTCAGAGAAGGCAGAGTTTCTGTTCCATATAAAATAGAGAATCCTAAAGCCGGAGCTGAATATTATTTGCGTATCTCTTATACTCAAAAGGATAAAACATTGTGGGCAGATAAAGGCTTTGAAGTTGCATCCGAACAATTTAAATTACCAGTAAATACTCTTCCTGTTGAAGAAGCAAAAGTAACTTCTCCAGTAAAAGTGACCCAGGATGCTCAATCTATTAAGGTGGCTGGAACAGGATTTGCTGTAACTTTTGATAAGAATACAGGTTTAATGAGTGAGTTGATGAAAGACGGAGTAAATCTTTTAACTTCTGATGGCTCACCAAAACTTCACTTGTGGCGTGCAGCTCACCGTAACGATGATATGTGGGCAAACAGAGACTGGGAGAAATTTGGTGTAAATAACCTGAAAAACACTTTGGTTGATCTGAAAGTAGAAACTGTTGATAAAAATGCAGCAAAAGTAATTTCAACTATAAAATATGATGGTAAAGAAGGATTTGGTGCATATCATACTTCTACCTATACTATTAAAGGTGACGGTTCTGTGAAGATTGATAATAAGATTGACTTTATTGGCTTGAGAATAAATCTTGCACATATCGGCGTACGTATGCTTCTTGATAAGAAGTTGGATCATATGACATATTTCGGTCGTGGTCCGATAGAGAATTATTCAGATCGCAAGAGTGGGGCAGATGTAGGTCTTTATGAATTAGGTATAAATGATCAATACGAATATGAAAAACCTATGGATCGCGGAAACCATGAAGATGTAAGATGGTTGAAATTTGCAGGAAATAGTATGCCCGACTTTTTAATAAATTCTGATGAGAACTTAATGCAGTTCTCTGCTTTGCCTCACACAGACGAACAGATGTTCCCGGTTGAATATAAAATAGATCTGCCAGTAAGTACTGCAACAGTATTCTGTCTGTCAACTAAAACATTAGGTGTAGGTTCGAACGGCTGTGGTCCAAGACCTTTGGATAAATATATGGTTTGGTCGGATAATAGTCAGTTTACATATACTATACAGTTATTGCAATCAAAGTAATTAAAACAAAATGACTTTGAAAAGTGTAGCCTGGTAATACGAACGGAGCATGGAACCAAAAGTTCAGACTGCCGAGCCTGTAACCAGAAGCTTTATATAAAATAATGTAGCAGAAAGCTATATGAAAATAAAAGCGGCCGGAGGTATCTAATAAAGATATTCTCCGGCCGCTTGCTTATATATTGATTGTGACTATTTGTTTTGGTAAGCAGTTAGCATCCATACTAGCTTTTCCTGTTCTTTCAGGTAATCGCTCATCAGGGCTACTGTGGCTTCATCTCCGGCTTCCGAAGCTGCCTTTAAAAGATTACGTTCTTCACCAATAAAGTAACTGATTGTTTCCAATACATTATTCAAGGCTTCGTTTCCGTTAGATACGTTATTAACCTCTTTTACTTTAGCTACTTTCAGATAATCACTGAATTTATTTGCTGGTACCCCACCAAGGGTTAAGATACGTTCGGCTACTTCATCAGCTTTTTCTGCTGTGTCATTGTACATTTCTTCAAATTTGCTGTGCAGAACAAAGAAATCGTGCCCTTTTATGTTCCAGTGAAAACCTCTTAAATTGGTATAATATACTTGTAAGTCGGCAAGTAATTGTTGCAAAGATGTTACTACGTTATTTACTACTGAAGTTTCTAATTTTATATAATCTAAAGTTTTCATATTGTTTTTGTTTTAAAGATTTGTATTTTTATTTTGTTGATACAAAGATAAACCCCAAAGGATGTTTTTCCAACCGATAATTTCTATCTTTGTATAGATGAAATCTATGATTTGTAATTAATTGATAGAGTATGACTATACAGCAATTGGAATATATTCTTGCCGTGGACAGGTTCCGTCATTTTGGTAATGCGGCAGAACATTGCATGGTTACTCAGCCAACTCTGAGTGCAATGATTCAAAAGTTGGAAGAAGAACTTGGTGCGAAAATATTCGACCGGAGTACGCAACCCATTCAGCCAACTTCTATTGGACTTAAAATTATAGAACAGGCACGTGCGGTGGTGGAGCATGCTTCAAAGGTAAAGGAGGTAGTGCAGGAAGAAGGTCACTCTATAAAAGGAGTTTTTCGTTTAGCAATATTGCCTACTATAGCACCATATTTGCTTCCAAGATTTTTCCCGAAGTTGATGGAAAATTATCCCGATCTGGATATTCGGGTTACGGAGATGAAAACACAGGATGTGCTGGTTGCCCTTGCTGCTGGGAAAGTAGATGCGGCAATACTTGCTACAGTTGTGACTGACAAATCCTTGCAGACCGAGACACTCTTCTATGAACAATTCCTGGGTTATGTGGCCCGTAAGGAACCTGTTTTTAAAAATGAGATGATTCGTTCTACAGATATTAGTGGAGAAAGGCTTTGGCTTTTGGATGAAGGCCATTGTTTCCGGGATCAGTTGATGCGTTTTTGCCAGCTCGAAACGGTAAAACTTCATCAGGCTGCCTATCATTTGGGAAGTATGGAAACTTTTATGAGAATAGTAGAAGGAGGGAAGGGAATTACTTTTATTCCGGAACTAGCTTCTTACCAGCTTAGTCAGGAACAGAAAGAGCTTGTCAGACCATTTGCTATACCTCGGCCTACGCGCGAGATCAGCATTGTGACAAAAACAGACTTTGTGCGCTATACAATATTAAACATGATAAAGGAAAGTATTCGCTTGTCTGTACCAAAGGAAATGCTGACGCTACAAAAAACTCAGCGATTAGTCTGAATTTATTGGCCAATGAATTTATTTTATTGGTCAATGGATTAAGTTTATTCACCAATAAATTCAATCCATTGGTGAATAAACAAAGCTCATTTGCGCCAGATATAAAAAAAAGAATGGCTCAAGTTACTGAGCCATTCTTTTTTGAGTTGTTATCTGCTGATTAATTCTTCTGATTCTGATTGTTTATCACCCGATAAATTTCTTCGGCAATTCGATTGGCACCAGCTTCGTTGGGGTGTATCTGGTCGGGGAAATACATTGGTAGCCCACTCATTGGAGTATGTAAATCAATGGTTTCCAATTTCATCTTTTTTGCCACACTTTTAATATATGGAATAACTTCACGAGTAATAGTACTGTCGTTTATTCCCCATTTTACACCATAAGCAGGAACAGGGAAACAAAGATAGATCTTAGGATTTGAAGGCAACTGCTTGAATGCACTGATCAGCGTTACAAGGTCCTTTTTAAAATCCGCTTTATATTTCCAGTTTTGAGGCTTAGTATCATTTGTTCCCAGTTTGATGGTTACAATATCCGGTTGAAAGCTTAATGCATCCTGAAATATTTGTTCTTTCATATAAGGGTGATCCCCTTTCATAAGTAAGGTTCTTCCTCCAATTCCGAAGTTATGCACTTCGTAGTTGCTCCCTAATAATCTTCCTAGTACAGCAGGATAACCATCCTTGTTCCTGTCTTTAATGCCAGATCCGTAAGTTATACTGTTACCAATACAAGCCACTTTAATTACTTTTTGTTGAGCAAATGTAAGGTTGCAGCAAAACAGCAGCACACCTATAAGCGATAAATAAGAAATTCGTTTCATTTTTTTATTAGATTTTTTATTAGAAATATTATTGTCCGGCTAACTCTGTATAAGTTACACTCTTTTCATTTACGTTCTTTGCATTGCTAACCTTTTTAATGAACTTATTCACCTTGTTTACATGGATATTCTTTAGTTCCACATTCTCTACCGGAAGTCTCTCATCGCCTTTTATCTCGTAAATGGCATCAGCTTCTTCGCAGGTAACGTTTTTCATGTGAATATCGTGAATAGGAGTAATGCGTGTTTCGTAAGTAGGGAAATCTTTCCACTGATACAATACATCGGTGTCAATTTCAAAAGCTCGTTGCATTTTTCCGGCTTTTATGTTTTCCATATAAATGTTTTCAACGAATCCGCCTCTGCGATGATTGGTCTTAATGTAGAACAGTCGTAATACAGATTTAGGAGCAGTGCAGTTGTGCATATAAATATTACGTATACCACTCGATAACTCACTGCCTAGTCCCAATAACGTGTGTCCTTGAAGAATAGAACAATTGCGGATTACTATGTTTTCGCAGGGGGTATTCAGACGCCAGCCATCCTGATTGCTTCCCGACTTAATAACAACAGCATCATCTCCCTGATCAAACGTGCAGTTTTCTACAAGGAAGTTACGAGTCATTTCCAGGTCTATACCATCGTTGTTATGTCCGTGAGCTTTTATATCCAGATTACGTGCTATACCATTATCGCACATATACATGTGAACACACCAGAAAGGACTTTCCCTTATTTTGAATCCATCCAGCATGATATTCTTGCATCGGTTAAAATGTATCAGGTAAGGACGCATTCTGTTTTCCTCGTTTCCAAATTGTCTTTCTTCAACAGGAACGTTTGTAGACATCATCGTGTAAAGCTTTCCGGCTGCATCCATGTAATACTTCTGGCGTGGAAACCATATTTTCCATGTATCCATTTTGGGGCTAATTGTTCCTTTACCAGTGATAGCTATATTTTCACATTTAAATGCGTAAATAAGAGGCGAGTAATTATAGAATTCCATTCCTTCCAGAGAACTTTGCACTGCAGGCAAATAGTCGGATGGATTATCAGAAAAACGCAATACTGCATTGTCATCAAGATGCAAGTCTACATTACTTTTAAAATGAATAGGCCCTGTAAGCCATGTTCCCCCAGGAATAACAACTCGTCCACCACCAGCTTTGTTGCACGCATCAATGGCTGAGGCTATAGCTTTTGTGTTGTCGGCAACGCCTCCTTCAATGGCTCCGTAATTGGTAATTAGAAAATCTTGTTTTGGATAATTGAATACCTTAATAGGCTGCATTGGGAAAGGAGCTTTTACTTTTACAGTGCTATAATCACCATTAGGAACGGTAAAAGAAGATGTAAACAGATATACAACGACTCCTGCGAGACATTTAAAAAAACTAATTTTCATAGTATTATTTCGTAGATTAATTCCTTTAGATTCTTTTTACTTATCAGAATTCAATGCAAAGAAAAGCATTTTTCATTAAGTAAATATGTTATTGTGTACATAACCTCTAGAAATTTATACAAGAAAGATATTAAACAGCCTTACAATATAGATTGTGAAAAGGATTACCAATAATAATATTTATCAGGAGAATAAATTGCGCTTTATTTTGAGTATATATTTTCTTATATTCGTATAGTTTATATAAGAAATATAAACTGCAAATAATAATACGAAATGAAAACGTGTGATTTAAAGAGATTCTTTTTTGCTTTGCTATTTAGCTTAATGCCATTTATTGCATTTGCACAAGCAATTATTAAGCAGACTGAACAAAAGCTAAAATCTCCTGATGGTGCTTATGAATTTACCTTTTATCAGAAGCAAATTACTCCTGGAACAAAGCAAATGTACTATACTCTTTCTTTTAAAGGAAAAGAAGTAATGAAAGAATCAGAGCTTGGTGTTCTGATTGAAAACCAATTGTTTGAATCAGCATTGGGTGTGCCCAATGATACTTGCCGTTTGTGGTGCGAAAATCTTGCTTTGATTGGAGCTGATTGCTCGTCAGTAGATACAAACTGGAAACCTGTTTATGGTGAGAAAAGCATAATCAGGGACAATTATAATCAGCTAACTCTTAAGTTCGAAAAATATGGAAACGGAAATTCAGCCATTCCAACCGATGGATATGATAAACGTCGTGCTTACCGCATGGATATCATTGTTCGTGCTTATAATGAAGGCGTAGCTTTGCGCTATTTCTTCCCTGAAACAAATAACGGGCTTTTCTTACATATCACCGGCGAGCAGACTCAGTTCTCTTTTCCAGAGAATACGCAGGCGTATTATGAGCGATGGGCGCAAGGACCTTATTCACTTCTTCCTTTAAAGGATTGGAAAGATGAGTGTGAACGTCCGCTTACTCTGAAACTGGAAAATGGACTAACAGTGGCTCTTGCCGAAGCACAAATGGTTGACTACTCTCGTATGAAGTTTCGCTTGAATGCAATAAAAAGCAATACTTTGCAAGCTTCACTTTATGATAAAGTTGATATAATTTCTCCTTATTCAACTCCCTGGAGAGTGATTATGGCAGCTGAACGGCCGGGAGACTTAATTGAGCATAACAATATTATATTGAACCTGAATCCGGAAAATAAACTGGAAAATACATCATGGATAAAGCCTGGAAAAGTAATACGTGTTGGCAAACTTACTCAGGCTGATGCAAAGTTGTGCGTAGATTTTGCTGCAGAAAGAGGATTGCAATATATTCATCTTGATGCAGGATGGTATGGTCCAGAAATAAAAATGAGTTCGGATGCAGCAAAAGTTTCTGAAACCAAAGATTTGAATATACCGGAACTTACTGCCTATGCTGCTTCAAAAGGTATTGGTGTGTTTGTTTACGTAAATCAACGAGCATTGTTTCAGCAACTTGACAGAATTCTTCCACTTTATAAGAAATGGGGATTGAAAGGTATTAAGTTTGGGTTTGTTCAGGTTGGCTCAAACCGCTGGACTACCTGGATGCACGAAGCCGTGAAGAAGTGTGCAGAATACGGATTGATGGTGGACATTCACGACGAGTATCGCCCAACAGGTTTCAGTCGCACTTATCCGAATCTGATGAGTCAAGAGGGAATTCGTGGCAATGAAGAAATGCCGGATGCAACACATAATACAACTCTTCCTTTTACACGTTTCCTTGCCGGAGCTGGTGATTATACTGTTTGCTATTACAATTCACGTGTAAAAAACACAAATGCACATCAGTTGGCTTTGTCTGTTGTTTATTATAGCCCTCTTCAGTTTCTTTACTGGTATGCCCAACCATCATCCTATACTGGTGAACCAGAGATTGAGTTTTTCGACAAGGTGAAGACTGTTTGGGATGACACAAAAGTAATTGATGGAGAGATTGGTGAATATATAACTACAGCTCGTCGTAGTGGAGATGAATGGTTTGCAGGAACCATTACCAATACAGAAGCTCGTAAGGTTACTGTTCCACTTAATTTTCTGGATAAAGGAAAAAAATATGTAGCAAGCATTTACACTGATGATGATGCGGTTAAAACCAAAACACATGTACGTGTTTCTAAATATATTGTGAATGGAGATAATGTACTTAATCTTTCAGTAAAAGCCAGTGGAGGAGTAGCCATGCATTTTGTTCCTGCTACAGCAAAAGAAATTAAGAGTTTGCCCAAATTGAAGAATAATAATCAATTGTAGAGATGGTATTTATAATGAAAAAAGGAACTGTTTTACTTGTAATTCTTATGTCTATCTTTGGATGGAATACAGGAAAAGCACAGTCCGTGTATCCGGGACAACATAACGGTAAAATAAAAGAAAATATAACAGTACTGCTTAAAGCTTATAGCTTTGACCTGAAACAAGTAAAGTTGCTGCCAAGTCGTTTCCGTGAGAATATGATGAGAGACTCTGCCTGGATGATGTCTATTGATACAAAACAATTGTTGCATAGCTTCAGGACAAATGCGGGAGTTTATAGTTCTAATGAAGGCGGGTATTTTACTATGAAAAAATTGGGAGGCTGGGAATCTCTTGATTGTGATTTACGAGGACATACCACCGGACATCTTCTTTCAGCATTGGCTCTGATGTATGCTTCTACGGGTAATGATGCTTTCAAGATTAAGGCTGATTCACTTGTTAAAGGATTGGCAGAAGTGCAGCTGGCAATAGGTAAAAGTGGATATTTAAGTGCATTTCCAGAAGGACTGATTGATCGCAATATTGCTGGCAAAGGAGTTTGGGCACCGTGGTATACTCTTCACAAAATATATGCTGGGTTAATTGATCAATATCTTTATTGCGATAATAAGCAAGCTTTTGATGTTGTGATAAAGATGGCTGATTGGGCATATAATAAATTGATTCCATTGAGTGACGAGGTTCGTCGAAAAATGATTCGAAATGAATTTGGTGGTGTAGGAGAATGTTTTTATAATCTGTATTCTATAACCGGGAATATAAAATATGAAACCTTGGCTAAGTTCTTTTACCATAATGAAATGTTAGAACCATTGGCAGACGATAAAGATGAATTGGCAGGAAAACACGCTAATACCTTTATTCCTAAATTAATTGCTGAGGCTCGTAATTATGAACTGAACAATGACGGAAAAAGTAAGAAAGAAGTTTTAAACTTCTGGAATAATGTTGTGAACAGTCATTCATTTGTTACTGGTAGTAATAGCGATAAAGAGAAGTTCTTTGATCATAATCATCTTTCTGAACATTTAACCGGTTATACCGGAGAGACCTGCAATACATACAATTTATTGAAACTTACCCGCCACATGTTTTGTTGGGATGCAAATCCACGATATGCTGATTATTATGAGCGGGCTTTATATAATCATATACTTGGTCAGCAGGATCCGGAAACCGGTATGGTTGCTTATTTCCTTCCAATGTTATCCGGAGCTCATAAAGTATATAGTACCAAAGAGAACTCTTTCTGGTGTTGTGTAGGTAGTGGATTTGAAAGTCATGCTAAGTATGGTGAAGCCATCTATTATCATGATGATAAAGGTATTTATGTGAATCTTTTTATTCCTTCAGAGTTGACATGGAAAGAAAAAGGGGTAAAACTTACTCAGGAAACAGCTTTCCCGGAAAAGGAAAATACTATCTTAACTTTACACGCTCAGAATAAAGTGAAAATGAACCTCTACTTACGTTATCCTTCATGGACGAAGGATGTTGTGATAAAGGTTAATGGGAGGATATTCAAGGTAAAGCAAGTTCCTGACTCTTATATTGTTTTGAATCGTGTATGGGAAGATGGTGACCGGATTGAAATAACTTATCCTATGAAGTTAAGAACGGAGACTACACCTGACAATGATAAAAAAGTAGCCATATTATATGGCCCATTAGTTCTGGCTGGTGAAATGGGAACAGAAAACTTAATAAAATGTGCTCCTTATTCAAATCCGAATTTATATAATGATTATTATACCTATAATTATAATATTCCTTCATCGCTCAAAACAACATTGAGCATTGATAAGAATAATATAGAAAAGGATATTAAGAGAATAGATGGCCGACTTATATTTAAGGCTGCAAAAGAAAATATAATATTGGAACCTTTATATAATGTTCACAGACAAAGATATGTTGTCTATTGGGATTGGATAAACCCTAACCAGTAATTATAATAGTTTTTTTATTTAAGAGGAGAGGGGTTGTTCCAAGAAAATGGAACAACCCCATTTTTGTGGTGCGCCGTTAATAACTTGGTGGTGTGGGAGGTCGAGACGAGAATTAATCCCGTTTTTCTTACCCGATCCTTTTTCTTTGACTCTATATGATGCCATTTTAGAAGATTCAATTCTCAGAGGCTTGATTTTACTTCTTACAGCCTCTCTTTTATTATCGAATCAGATTTAAAACTCTTCTTTCAATTCAATGGATACTCTTTTATTCTAATTAAGTTCAAAAAAAGTAAAGGTGGACTAAGTGTGTTCTCATATTGCTACGTATTAATATATGTTGATGAAGACTTAGAGGACTTCATAATGTTAGATTCTAAAAATAGTTTGTTTTAATTAGGTTTAAGGTAAGAAGATATATATCTGCTGAGAAAATTTTCTCAGTAGATATTTATTCAGGATAGATATTAATAGTGCTAGTATTTTGAAATATATGAAGAATATTGTCTGTTTTTTCATTTTAAGTTTGTCTATTTCATCCGGCATTTCGGCACAGAATTATATGTCGAAAGTATGGGTGGCAGATCAGGGAGACGGGACTTATATAAATCCGATTATTAATGCAGATTATTCGGATCCGGATGTTTGTGCAGTTGGAAATGATTTCTATCTCACGGCTTCTAGTTTTAATTGTATCCCTGGATTACCAATTCTTCATTCAAATGATTTAGTGAATTGGAAGATTGTGAATTATGCACTGAAAAAACAGATTCCGGCTGAAATATATGATAAACCTCAGCATGGCAAAGGTGTATGGGCTCCTTGTATACGCTATCACAAAGGTGAATTTTATATTTATTGGGGAGATCCTGATTTTGGAATTTATATGATAAAAACAAGCAATCCTGAGGGCGAATGGGGCGAACCTGTATTAGTAAAAGCCGGAAAGGGAATGATTGACCCTTCTCCTTTGTGGGATGAGGATGGAAAAGTTTATCTTATAAATGCGTGGGCCGGAAGTAGAAGTGGCATTAATAGTGTTCTTGTGGTTTCTGAAATGAACTCTGAAGGAACAAAAGTAATTAGCGATCCTGTTATGGTTTTCGATGGTAACGATGGAGTGAATCACACAGTTGAAGGTCCTAAGTTTTATAAGCGTAATGGATATTATTATATAATGGCTCCGGCAGGAGGTGTTGAACAGGGATGGCAATTAGCTATGCGCTCGAAAAACATCTATGGCCCTTATCAATCTAAAATTGTAATGGCGCAAGGGAAAAGTGTTATCAATGGTCCTCATCAGGGAGCTTGGGTTGAGACAAATGCAGGAGAATCATGGTTTATCAATTTTCAGGATAAGGCAATGTATGGACGGGTTCTTCATCTGAATCCCATGAAATGGATAAACGACTGGCCTGTAATTGGTGTAGACAAGGATGGTGATGGGTGTGGAGAACCTGTAACTGCATATAAAAAACCAAATGTGGGGAAAGTATATCCTAAAGAAACACCAGTTGAAAGTGATGAGTTTTCATCTGCAAAATTGGGCCTGCAATGGGAATGGCATGCAAATTACAAAGACGTTTATGGCTTCCCTTCTAATTCAGGCTTTATGCGTTTGTATGCAGGCTATTTATCAGAAAAATTTGTCAATTTCTGGGAAGTTTCTAATCTGCTAATGCAGAAGTTTCCTGCCGAGGAGTTTGTTGCAAAGACAAAGCTTGTATTCACAGCCAAACAAGATGGAGAAAAGGCTGGATTAATAGTCATGGGATGGGACTATAGTTATATTTCAATATGTAAAAGAGACAATTTATTTGTTCTTCAGCAATCAATCTGTAAGGATGCTGAAAAGCAAACTCCGGAACAAGTTAAAGATTTGGCTAGTTTCCCTATTGATAAAATTATTCCGGTTGGTGCACCTAACTATATTAAGCATATCTATCTCAAAGTAACAGTAAATAAAGGTGGTAAATGCACTTTCGCTTATAGTCTTGATGATAGAAAATATATATCAGTAGGCGATGAGTTTATTGCACGTCAAGGTAAATGGATTGGCGCAAAAGTTGGATTGTTCTGTGTGAATCCCAATCAGTCGGGAAATAAAGGTTGGGTAGATATAGATTGGTTCCGTATAGATAGATAATATAGAATATAAATATGATAAAAGAGACTACAAGATAAAAGGTATGAAGAAAATTATTTTAGGATTAGTGGTGTTGTTATTTTGTGCTTGCTCAGCCAATCATAGTGACAAATCGTTCGATGTAGATGGAGCATTAAAATATTGTTCCGTACAAACTAATCGGACTTTAAAGGAGTTAGAGCCAATTGATTATACAATGATGCCGCGTAATATAATGGACAGTCTTAATACATGGAGTTGCCGTAAAGTAACAAAAGAGGAATGGACTTCGGGCTTTTGGCCTGGTATTTTATGGTATGATTATGAGGCAACAAAAGATCCAAGAATTAAATCCGAAGCAGAGAAATTTACGTCATCTTTGGGCTTCCTTTCCAAAACTCCCGCTTATGATCACGATTTAGGTTTTCTTGTATTCTGCAGTTATGGCAATGCATATAGACTGACTAAGAATCCTGTTTATAAGAAGATAATATTAGAGACTGCCGATTCGCTTGCTAAATTATTTAATCCTAAAGTTGGAACCATACTTTCATGGCCACGTGAAGTAAAGGCTAGAAACTGGCCGCATAACACAATAATGGATAATATGATTAATCTTGAAATGCTTTTCTGGGCAGCAAAGAATGGTGGTGATAAAAAGTTATATGATATTGCAGTTTCTCATGCAAATAAAACGATGAAATGCCAGTTTCGCCCGGATTATTCTTCTTATCATGTAGCGGTATATGATACTGTGACAGGTAATCTTATTAAAGGTGTTACTCATCAAGGTTATGCAGATAATTCTATGTGGGCTCGTGGTCAGGCTTGGGCGATCTATGGTTTTACAGTGTGTTACCGTGAAACAAAGAATCCTGAATACTTGA
Organism: uncultured Bacteroides sp.; assembly: GCF_963677945.1. Taxonomy (NCBI): domain Bacteria; kingdom Pseudomonadati; phylum Bacteroidota; class Bacteroidia; order Bacteroidales; family Bacteroidaceae; genus Bacteroides; species uncultured Bacteroides sp. The sequence continues at coordinate 2,207,371 of NZ_OY782578.1, forward strand.
GCTTTGTGCAAAAGGTGACAGATATATACTTAAAAGGACTTCCTGAAGATTATGTTCCTTACTGGGATTTTAGTGCACCGGATATTCCAAATGCTCCTCGGGATGCTTCTGCAGCGTGTGTTGTTGCTTCTGCATTACTTGAACTTTCAACTTATTTGGATAAGGATAAGGCTGAAGAGTATAAGAATGCCGCAGTGAAGATGTTGAAAAGTCTAAGCTCTCCTGCGTATCAATGTGGAGATGCGAAACCTGCTTTCCTGCTTCATTCTACAGGACATTGGCCTAATGGCTCTGAAATTGATGCTTCTATCATATATGCTGATTATTATTATATTGAGGCACTATTGCGTTTCAAAAAGCTAAATGAAAATAAAGACATATTAGGAATATTATAATGGATTATGTAGTAAAAGCCATTAAATCTTTTTTATTTGCAGTTCTGTTTTTATAGCAATTAAATGCTCAGCTCAGGATACTGCCAAAAAGATAAAATATGACTTTTATCTTTTTTATGGAGCTCCAATAATATTTGCACTAACTTCTTCTATAGTGAATAAAAAGTAGAATAATTAGCTGTAAACTGTCGATGCTTTTGTCTCTAAATATCTTATAATAATTGTTTTATGTTTTTTTTGAATGAGATGAGATCTGATAAAAAATGCCTGGATTTTTTAGTCCAGGCATTTAAATCTAAGTTGGGTATTTCACTTCTTATTTCTGTTTCAAGATATCACGTATCTCGGTAAGTAAAATCTCTTCCTTGCTAGGTGCCGGAGGTTCGGGAGCTGGCGCTTCTTCTTGCTTCTTAGTAAACTTTCCCATAAATTTGATAAACAAGAAAATTGCAAATGCAATAATGATGAAGTCGAATGTTGACTGCAGAAAGTTACCATAATTTAAAGTAGCTGCAGCTGTGAGTTCTTTTCCATCGGCAGAATAAGTTGCTTCTTTAATAACCCACTTTAACTCTTTAAAGTTAACGCCACCAACAAATATACCGATAGCAGGCATTACAACATCAGCAACTAAAGAGGAAATTATTTTCCCAAAAGCGCCACCAATAATCACACCGACAGCCATGTCAATAACATTGCCTCTCATAGCAAATGCCTTGAATTCTTGTAGAAAGTTACTTTTTCCCATATTTTTTTATATTTAAGATAAAATTATGTGCTAATATAAAAACAATTTCGTACTTTTGCGCTGCAATTAGGAAATAAATTTCTATTGATAGCTACACAGCCTTATTATAACTTATTCATACATGATAAATGACTGTATAAAGAACGCTATTTTATGCATTTATGTTTATTTATTTCCTGAAAGTAAAGACGGATATTTTAGAATGAATATTATAAAACCCTTAAAAGTTTAACAAAATGATTAAAGTAGGTATTAATGGATTCGGCCGCATCGGACGTTTTGTATTCCGTGCTGCTCAAACAAGAAACGACATTCAGATCGTAGGTATTAACGACCTTTGCCCAGTAGATTACTTGGCATATATGTTGAAGTACGACACTATGCACGGTCAGTTCGAAGGAACTATCGAAGCTGATGTTGAAAAAAGTCTATTGATCGTAAACGGTAATCCTATCCGTATCACAGCTGAAAGAAACCCAGCTGATTTGAAATGGGATGCAGTAGGTGCAGAATACGTAGTTGAGTCAACTGGTTTATTCTTAACTCAAGAAAAAGCTCAAGCTCATATCCAAGCTGGTGCAAAATACGTTGTAATGTCAGCTCCTTCTTCAGATAGCACTCCAATGTTTGTTTGTGGTGTTAATGAAAAATCATACGTAAAAGGTACTCAATTTGTATCTAACGCTTCTTGTACTACTAACTGTTTGGCTCCTATCGCTAAAGTATTGAACGATAAGTTCGGTATCTTAGATGGTTTGATGACTACAGTTCACTCTACAACTGCTACTCAAAAAACAGTTGACGGTCCTTCTATGAAAGACTGGAGAGGTGGTCGTGCTGCTTCTGGTAACATTATCCCTTCATCTACTGGTGCTGCTAAAGCTGTAGGTAAAGTAATTCCTGAATTGAACGGTAAATTGACTGGTATGTCAATGCGTGTTCCTACTTTGGACGTTTCTGTAGTTGACTTGACAGTTAACTTGGCAAAACCAGCTACTTATGCTGAAATTTGCGCTGCAATGAAAGAAGCTTCTGAAAACGAATTGAAAGGTGTTCTTGGTTACACTGAAGATGCAGTTGTTTCTTCTGACTTCTTGGGTGACGTTCGTACTTCTATCTTCGATGCAAAAGCAGGTATCGCTTTAACTGATACTTTCGTAAAAGTTGTATCTTGGTATGATAACGAAATCGGTTACTCAAACAAAGTTCTTGACTTGGTTGCTCACATGGCATCAGTTAACGCTTAAGAAATTATTTCTTTATATTTTTGAAACCGCTTCGGGTAACCGAAGCGGTTTTTTTATTCTTTAGTTTTTCCTTTAGTTATTTATATGTAAAGACAAAGATTCCTTTTTTAAGTTATAGCTTCATATATTCGGGAATTTTTGTGTAAGTTTGTAGACATTATTACTTGTGAATTTATGGCAAATTTTGACTTAATTACTATACTAGGCCCAACAGCTTCTGGAAAAACCCCTTTTGCAGCTGCTTTAGCATGCGAATTGGATACTGAGATAATCAGTGCTGATTCTCGTCAGATTTATAAGCAGATGGATTTGGGAACCGGAAAAGATCTTGTGGATTATACGGTAAATGGAAAGCAAATTCCGTATCATTTGATAGATATAGCCGAGCCTGGCTACAAGTATAATGTTTTTGAATATCAGAGAGATTTTCTTGTTGCATATAATGAGATTAAGGAAAAAGGCAAATTACCTATCCTGTGCGGAGGAACCGGTATGTATCTGGAATCCGTTTTAAAGGGGTATAAACTTATTCCGGTGCCTGAGAATAAAGAGCTTCGAGGTAAATTGGCTGACAAATCTCTGGAAGAGCTGACAGAAATATTAGAAACCTATAAGGAACTTCATAATTCTACCGATGTTGATACAGCTAAGAGGGCGATCAGGGCTATTGAAATAGAAGAGTATTACTTGAATAATGATATAGCGAAAAGAGAGTTTCCTGAACTTAATAGTTTGATTATTGGTGTTGATATTGATAGAGAACTGAGAAGGCAAAAGATTTCCAGACGTCTTCGCCAACGTCTTGATGATGGCATGGTTGAAGAGGTAAAGCAATTGCTGGATAAAGGGATCCCTGCTGAAGATCTTATTTATTATGGGTTGGAATATAAATATCTCACCTTGTATCTAACTTCTCAACTAACTTATGAGGAAATGGTTTCGCAGCTTGAGATAGCTATTCACCAGTTTGCCAAACGACAGATGACCTGGTTTCGTGGGATGGAACGCAGAGGTTTTACTATTCACTGGTTAGATGCAACTTTACCACAACAAGAGAAAATAGAACGAGTAAAAGACTTACTTAACAGCTGATTGATATGAACACAGATCCAAATAGATGGGGGATTATTTATAATCCCAAAGCTGGAACTCGAAAGGTTCAGAAACGATGGAAGGAGATAAAAGAGTACATTGAAAGTAAGCAGGTTGCTTTCGACTATGTTCAGTCCGAAGGCTTTGGTACTGTGGAAGTTCTGGCACGTGCATACGCAAGCGAAGGATATCGTATTATTGTTGTCGTTGGAGGTGATGGAGCTCTTAATGATGCAATTAATGGTATTCTTACTTCTTCTGCCGAGCAGATAAGTGACATTGCTATTGGTATTATTCCCAATGGTATTGGAAATGACTTTGCTCGTTACTGGGATCTTAATCTGGATTATAAGGAAGCTGTTGACTGGATTATTAATAATCGCAGAAAGAAGATTGATGTGGGGTATTGTTCCTACTATGATGTTTATAAGCATGAACGTCGTTATTTTCTGAATGCTTTGAATATTGGTTTGGGTGCTCGTATTGTGAAGATTACCGATCAGACTAAGCGTTTTTGGGGAGTTAAATTCTTATCTTATCTTGCTTCTTTGTTCCTGTTGTTTTTTGAACATAAACTATATAGAGTTCATCTGAAGATTAACGACGAACATGTGCGTGGAAGAGTTATGACTGTATGCGTGGGTAATGCAAGCGGATACGGACAAACACCGAGTGCTGTTCCTTATAACGGTTGGCTGGATGTTTCTGTAATCTACCGTCCGGAACCGCTGCAAATACTTTCCGGACTTTGGATGCTTATTCAGGGACGCATTTTAAATCATAAAATGGTTAAGTCCTATCGTACAAAAATGGTGCGTGTTTACAAAGCACGTAATGCAGCTGTTGATGTTGACGGACGAATTATTCCAAGTCATTATCCTTTGGAAGTGGGCATTCAGAGTGAAGCTATTACATTGATTATACCTAATTAAAATATGAATATTAAAGATTTAAAGAATACTGATTCCGGCAATTTTTTTTTGCTTGCTGGTCCTTGTGTTATTGAAGGGGAGGAGATGGCTCTTCGTATTGCTGAAAGAATTGTGAAAATGACAGATCAGCTTCGTATCCCTTATGTTTTTAAAGGGTCCTATCGCAAAGCAAATCGTTCTCGTCTTGATTCTTTCATGGGCATTGGTGATGAAAAAGCACTGAAGATTTTAAAGAAAGTAAACGAAACGTTTGGTGTACCAACAGTTACAGATATCCATTCTGCAGAAGAGGCTGTAATGGCTGCCGAATATGCTGATGTTCTTCAGATTCCTGCTTTTCTTTGTCGTCAGACAGATTTGTTGATTGCTGCTGCGAAAACCGGAAAGATTGTGAATATAAAGAAAGGACAGTTCTTGTCTCCGGGAGCTATGCAATTTGCTGCCAATAAAGTTGTTGAAGCAGGTAATGATAATGTGATGATTACTGAACGAGGAACAACTTTTGGTTATCAGGACTTAATTGTTGATTACCGTGGTATTCCCGAAATGCAGAAGTTCGGTTTCCCGGTTATTCTCGATGTAACTCACTCATTACAACAACCAAATCAAACAAGCGGGGTAACAGGTGGTATGCCACAACTTATCGAAACTGTTGCTAAAGCCGGAGTGGCAGTAGGTGTAGATGGTCTGTTTATTGAAACACACGAAAATCCTGCCGTGGCAAAGAGCGACGGTGCAAATATGTTGCAGTTAGACCTTCTTGAAGGACTGCTTGTAAAACTAGTACGTATAAGAGAAGCGGTTAAGTAATTAGCCTATTTTACTGATCTTTTTCAACTTTTCTTCGTCTATGATCTTAATCTTTCGTCCATCGATACTGATCAGACGTTCATTAGAAAAGTTGGAAAGGGTACGTATAGCGTTCGAGGTGGTCATGTTTGATAAATTGGCCAAGTCTTCACGTGATAGATAAATGCTAAGTGTAGATCCATCTTCTTCCACTCCATAACTGTCTTTCAGGAATATAAGAGATTCTGCAAGACGCCCACGGATGTGTTTTTGAGTTAGATTTACAGTTCTTTCGTCTGCAATACCCAGGTCGATGGATAGTTGACGGATAAAGAACATTGCCAATTCAGTATTCTGGCTGATAAGATTCATAATGATTTCCATCGGAATCAGACAGATCGTAGAAGATTCAAATGCGGCAGCTGCCGTAAGATAATCCTCTTTAGCAAAATAAGCACGATAACCGAAGTATTCTACCGGTTTAATCACTCTGATAATCTGGCTTCTTCCGCCTACACCATCTTTGTAAATTTTTACTTTTCCGCTAAGAAGGCACATAAGTTGAGTAGGAGCCTCTCCTTCACAATATATTACCTCATTTTTTTTGTAGCTTTGAATAGTAAAATTACTCATTAGGTATTCCCTCTGTTCGTCGTTAAGGGGCTGCCACATATCAGCAATATGCTCTGAAATTACTATTTCTGACAATTTTTTCTTAATCATAGCCTGTGTTATAGAACCGTGTTATAAAGCACAAATATATAAAGAAAAAATTAATAAATGATTTTTTTGATGGGAAATTCATCTATTTTGGCCGAAATGAGCACACGAAATTCATGCAGAAGCTATTTACTTTTCTGCAAAAACTGGAGGGAATTATTTATCTTGTACAAAACAATTAATTCTTCTGTACAGAACAATTCTTTCTTTTGTACAGAAGAATTAATTGTTTTGTACAGAGAATGAATAAGCTTTCCTTTATTATTTAGAGAATAATAGTTCGCGATATTTAGGCAATGGCCATATTTCGTCATCTATTTCCATTTCTAAATGATCTATGTGATCGCGAATTAACTCAAGATATGGGCGAACTTTTTCTTCATACGCAAATGCTTTTTCTTCCTGACTTTCAAGATGATTAGCAACTTTGCGTGCTTCTGTCATTTCCCGGACAAGAATCTTGATCTGTGTTACGCGATGAGATATTTCTTTAATCAGTTCTTTTCTGTCATGACTCAATTCGCAGAATTCATCATCAGAGAATACTTCTTTCATACCTCTCAGATTATCCAGCAATCGGTTCTGATAAGTAATAGCTGTAGGTACAATGTGGTTAATTGCAAGATCTCCCAGAACACGGCTTTCAATTTGCACTTTCATGGTATACTTTTCAAGTTCCACTTCCAGGCGACTTGTCAGCTCTGTTTCATTAAAGATTTTTTCTCCAATTAATACTTCTCGGGCTTGTTTGTCATTATATTTTAGTAATGCCTCAGGTACATGGCAGATGTTTGTCAATCCTCTTTTTGCTGCTTCTTCTTTCCATTGATCGGAATAACCATCTCCTTCAAAGCGAATATCTTTAGATGCAATAATGGTTTCCTTTAATATACGGAAGATAGCTTCGTCTCTACCTACGCCGTCGTTTATCAGTTTGTCGACTGAAGCTTTGAATTCATTAAGCTGATGAGCCATTGCTGCATTGATAGCTATCATTGCTGCTGCACAGTTGGATGATGATCCGGCTGCGCGGAACTCAAAACGATTTCCGGTGAAAGCAAATGGAGAAGTACGGTTACGATCTGTATTATCTAAAAGAATTTCAGGAATTCTTCCTACTCCAAGTTTTAAGGTAGTCTTTTCTTCCGGAGTCATTTTGGTGTTTCCTGCTTGTTCTACCTGCTCTACTATTTCATCAAGCTTGTTAGAAAGATGCTTGCCCAGAAAAATTGAAAGAATTGCAGGAGGAGCTTCGTTGGCACCCAGACGATAACTGTTGCTTGCACTCATAATAGATGCACGAAGTAAATTCTGATTCTTATAAACCATCATTAGCACATTAACAATGAAGGTAATAAATAGCATGTTTCCTTTTGGATTTTTGCCTGGTGCAAAAAGATTAATACCAGTATCTGTGCAAAGTGACCAGTTGTTGTGTTTTCCTGAACCATTGATACCTGCAAATGGCTTTTCGTGGAACAGCACGTGGAAGTTATGTTTTTGAGCAATACGTTTCATCAAATCCATAACTAGCTGATTGTGATCATTGGCAAGATTCGCATTTTCAAAGATAGGAGCCAGTTCAAACTGATTTGGCGCTACTTCGTTATGGCGAGTCTTAACAGGAATTCCTAGTTTATGGCATTCCAGTTCCAGCTCTATCATAAAGCTGGTAACGCGTGGAGGGATCGAACCAAAGTAATGGTCTTCCAACTGTTGATCTTTGGCTGAAGAGTGTCCCATGAGTGTGCGTCCTGTAAGGCAAAGATCGGGACGAGCATTGAATAATGCACTGTCTACAAGAAAATATTCCTGTTCCCATCCCAGGTTGGCAAATACCTTTGTTGTGTTTTTATCGAATAGCTGGCAGACTTCTGTTGCAGCTTTATCAACCGCAGCAAGAGCTTTTAATAATGGAGTCTTGTAGTCGAGAGCCTCACCGGTATATGAAATAAAGATAGTAGGAATACAAAGAGTTGTATCAACTATAAATGCTGGAGACGAAACATCCCATGCCGTATATCCGCGAGCTTCGAATGTATTTCTTATACCACCATTTGGGAAAGAAGAAGCATCTGGTTCTTGTTGGATAAGCAATTTGCCGGAAAAACGCTCAATTATTTCAGTGTCGTCGCCGAATTCTATAAATCCGTCGTGCTTCTCGGCTGTTCCATCTGTTAGCGGCTGAAACCAGTGTGTATAATGAGTTACATTATATGACTTGGCCCAGCTTTTCATTCCATTGGCTATTAAGTCTGCCATTTCACGACTTATTGGCGTACCTTTTTCAATAGCATTCATTACTGCTTTAAAAGCTTCTTTTGGAAGATACTCCTGCATGTTTTTACGGTCGAATACATGGCAGCCGTAATAACTTGATAATTTGTTTGAAGGATTAGAAATCTCAATAGGCTTTCTGTTTGAAAGCTCTTGTAGAGCAAAAAAACGCATTTTTGACATAATTAGTCTTGTTCTTTAGTGGTTGTTTGTGCAAAAGTAGTGTTTTATTGCAAACTAACCCCTAAAAATATGGGGTAGTTTTGTTTTTTATTGCATTTTTGGTGATTTTCTAATTCCTGATATCCTTGTTGATAAATTTAAAAAATGTAAAGTCTCTTGTTTGTTGTTGAAAATCATTATATTTGTGTCTGTTCGACTGATTAAGATTACTATTTGAAGCATTATATAATACATATATTGTTGTTTGTTTGCTGTTATACCTTAGTTCCACATTCTGTAATGGCTACTGAGGTAAGCATTGGAATGAAAAAACACCCTAAATTGGTGGATTCCATTCTTGATAATGTTTTGCTGTATTCCTCCAAATATGAAAAGATAATAGCCGGGTATGATGCCGAACTATATCTAAAAAGAACTATGCAGATTAAAAAGAAGAATTTTCTTCTTCGCTTTGCTCCATCCACTCTTAGAACCAATAGAAACATAAAACAGACCATTACTGAATCTTTGAGTGAGTTTCATTATTCTGCTCCTAATGTTTATGATATGAGAATTAAAGCGATGAACGGAAATACCTCTCGTTTATCGGGTCCTTCGGAATTAATATTACCTTATTTTAAAGTGAATATATATTCTTCCACTTTATTGTATGATAAGCTTCTTTCACCTCTGGCATCTAATGCCCGGGACTATTATAGGTATAAAATAGAATCTGCCTTTATATCCAATGGCGAGGTTAGGTATAAAATAAAAGTTATCCCCAAAATTCACAGCTATCAGCTGGTAAGCGGATACATGATTGTCAGTAATCCTACCTGGAAAGTGCGTGAACTCTACATGCAAGGGCAAACTGAATATATGAAGTATAATGCAAAAATATCGATGGGAGAAAAAGATTCTGAAGAATATCTTCCGGTAAAGTATAATATAGATGTTTTTGTCAGAATGCTGGGTAATGATATAGATATTAATTATCTGGCAGACTTAAAATACAGTAATATACGTTTAAATGAGGAGGGGGTAAAGATTAAAAGAAAAAATAAGCATTACCATGACCTTACAGAATCTTTTTCGTTGAGTTGTTTGAAAGATTCCTGCATTACAGATAGTACAAGTTTCTCGCTATTAAGGCCAATTCCTTTATCTGATAATGAAAAACTGCTGTATCGTGATTTTGCCCTTTCACGTGATTCTTTTCATATTAACGGAAATAATAAAAAGAAGGATTATACCTTCTGGGGGCAGATAGGAGATGTTTTGACTAATAGCTATACAGTAAACTTGTCATCTATCGGCAGTATGAAATGTTCTCCTATAATCAATCCTTTTTTATTGAGTTACAGTCATAATGATGGTATTGCATATAGGCAGGACTTTAAGTATAACCGCCTTTTCTCAGATGGACGTTTATTGCGTATTGTACCTAAAATAGGTTATAATTTCAAACGTCGGGAATTTTATTGGACGGTTAATTCAAACTATGATTATTGGCCGGAGAAAAGAGCATCTATTCAATTGAAGTTTGGTAACGGTAACCGAATATACAGCAGTAAAGTATTAGATAAAATTAAAGATATTCCTGATAGTTTATTTAATTTCGATGATTTACATCTCGACTATTTTAATGATTTGTTTATAGAATTAAATCATAGTGTGGAAGTTACAAATGGCTTCTTTATCAAGGCTGGTGTAACTGTACACCAAAGAGATGCTGTTAAACCTTCAACAATTATTATTCTTCAGCCGGGTGGGGAGAGTGATGGCTCTCTTGATCTTATTTCCGGACTTAAATCAAGATATATAAGTTTTGCTCCTCGTTTGCAGTTAGAATGGACTCCTGGACAATTCTATTATTTAAAAGGAAATCGTAAGATTAACCTATATTCTTACTTTCCGACTTTTTCTTTTGATTATGAACGAGGCATAAAAGGAGTACTAAATAGTACCGGAGGATATGAAAAGATAGAAGTTGATATGCAGCATCATATCCGGCTGGGCTTAATGCGTGATATATATTATAGGGTAGGGGCTGGTGCTTTTACAAATAAGCATGAACTCTATTTTGTGGATTATGCTAATTTCTCCAAGCACAATCTGCCGGTTGGATGGAATGATGATATTGGTGGAGTTTTCCAATTGCTGGATAGAAGATGGTACAACTCTTCGGATCATTATGCTCGGGCTCATTTTACCTATCAAGCACCATTTTTATTGCTTCCTCATTTAAAGAAGTTAACTTGTAATGTTCTTAATGAACGTCTTTATTTTAGTGCTCTTTGCGTACCACATCTTAATCCCTATTTAGAATTTGGATATGGAATAGGAACTCATGTTTTTGATGCCGGAATTTTTGTTAGTTACTCAAAAACGAGTTTTAAACAGATTGGATGTAAGTTTACCTTCGAATTATTTAATCGTTGATATTTAGAATATTACGATTTAACTCTGATTTTTCTTTAAAAAATGATTAAAAAAGATTTGCGTAGTTCAAAATAACTGCCTATCTTCGCATCGCATTTGAGAAAAAGCACATGCCCGGGGAAGTTTGGGTGAGTGGCTGAAACCAGCAGTTTGCTAAACTGCCGAACGGGTAACCGTTCCGGGGGTTCGAATCCCCCAGCTTCCGCTTATTAAGGCTTAATTAATTGGTTGTCAATTAATTAAGCCTTATTTTTTTTATCGGAACTAGAAACGGAACTGGAAAAGTTTCATCGGATCAGTCAATAAATTTAGATCATACCGAAATCCTGAGGAGATTGAATTCTTAATATGTTATCTTTGCCAAAAAAATATGAATTACGATACATTCCTCCGTTTTATCTTTTCTGATGGTATGTTCGATTACTTCGAGATGACCCAATTCAATGAGTTTACCGACAAAGTTGAAATCTATTTCGAAGAAAGAAATAACGGATCAGTCAATAAATTTGTGGTAATGTTAAAAGTTTCATCAGCTTATGCGTAAATTTTAGCCACTCTGTAAAGAAAGAATTTCATATCATTAACTTCTCTAAAAGATGCTCTAAAAGCCTTTAGCTTTGCATTAAAAGATTTTGCTGCAGCGTTAGTATTTCGATTCTCAAAATAGTTTAATATTCTTTCCGAATGATTCTCAAACATAGATATTATTGCTGAGAAGTTATGATACCCTTGATTTTCTACCTCCTTATACCATTTGGCAAACTTTAAACGTGCCACATTTTTATTTTTTGTTTACAAGAAAATACTCCCGACTCTTATACAATGATAGTACATGTGTTTTATGTATGAATTTATTGTGATTTGGTCAGATATTATCCAAAAATGGCTAAACTTTTCAGATGTAATCCTTCTTAGTTATCTAAATTTGCTCATATAACTTAAACACACACATTAATGAATGAGAAAATTGTTACAGGTAATCGTATAGTTTGGCTAGATGTTGTCCGTTGTGTAGCCATGCTAATGGTAATTGGGGTGCATTGTATCGATCCGTTTTACATTTCTCCAATTATGCGTGTCATACCTGAGTATACACATTGGGCAGCTATTTATGGTTCACTATTCCGTTCTTCTGTACCTTTATTTGTTATGATGACTGGGTTGCTATTGCTTCCTATCAAACAGCATTCTTTAAATGTGTTTTATAAGAAACGTATATATCGTGTACTATTTCCTTTTATTATATGGTCTGTATTGTATAATATGTTTCCTTGGTTTACTGGTATTCTTGGCTTACCAAAATCAATTATAGGTGATTTTTTTTGCTATACACAAGGGCATGAATCGCAAAGTCTTATAGAATCGCTAAAAGATGTAGCAATGATTCCATTTAACTTCAGCCACAAAGAAAATCATATGTGGTATATTTATCTACTTATAGGATTATATTTATATATGCCTTTCTTCTCTGTATGGATAGAACAAGCGAACAAAAAGACTAAGCATACATATCTGCTTATCTGGATTATATCTCTGTTTATTCCTTATGTAAGGGTATATGTGTCTAGTCTGCTCTTTAGTCGTAATAGTTATATATTTGGTACTGATACATGGAACGAATTCTGTTTGTTCTATTATTTTGCAGGATTTAACGGATATCTTTTGGTTGGACATTGTTTAAAGCAGTCAACTAATTGGAGAGCGCTGAAAACGTTCCTTATCTGCGCAGTTATGTTTGGCATTGGGTATTATGTGACGTACACAGGATTCAGTATCACTGCCTCAAATCCTAATGCAACAGAAATGGAAATGGAGCTTTATTTTACGTTTTGTAGTCCAAACGTATTGTTAATGACTTTGTCTGTTTTTTTGTTACTGCAAAAAGTTGTTGTTACCAGTCCAACAGTGGTTAAAGCATTGGCTAATATGACTAAATGTGGTTTTGGTATTTATATGGTGCACTATTTTATTGTAGGTCCATTTTTTCTTTTGATTGGATCGTCAGAAATACCTATCCCTTTACAAGTACCTTTAATGACGGTTTGTATATTTGTCTGTAGTTGGGCATTTACTGCTTTTATTTATAAACTTATGCCTAATAAGGCTAAATATTTTATGGGGTAAATAAATTAAACTTTTTCTCAGGTTTAGAAATGAAAATTTTATTGTCTCGTCCTAAAATAAAATCAGAGCGAGACATATTGCTTTTAAAAAGGCCGAAATGTTGAAAAAGGTGCGATCAAAGTACATTGCTGAATATTAAATAATTAATTATCATGAAAAAATCATGCACGTAGTACTTCTTATTATACTAACTTTGAACTTTTTGTAAGTTATCATTTTTATTATTACATTCGAGAAAAAATATAAATTATATCAAAAACAGTTAGTCTACTTTTTTATCATTTATACATACTTTTACACAAAATGAAATTGACCAGATTATTTCTACTACTTATAGCCATCTATTTTTCTCATCCTGCATTCTCGTCTTCATACTTTTCTTTCAGGAAGTATCAAGTAGAAGATGGACTGTCACATAACACTGTGTGGTGCGCCGTTCAAGACAAATATGGATTTATTTGGTTTGGTACTAGTGACGGCTTAAACAGATATGATGGAAAAGAAAACAAAATCTATCGGAATGTTCAAGATGATAAATATTCATTAGAAAATAACTGTGTTGAGGCTTTATTGGAAGATGGTGAGAATATTTGGGTTGGAACTAATTCTGGATTATATGTTTATAACCGCGCAAAAGATAATTTTTCATATTTTAAAAAAACAACAAAATATGGTGTGTTTATCAGCAGTGAAATAAAGAGACTTGTGAAAGCTGCAGATGGTAAGATTTGGATTGCTACCTTGGGACAAGGATTTTTTATATATGATAAGCAAAAAAAAGAACTTGTACAGAATAGTATTCAAACGTCTTTTGTGTGGGATATATGTCAAGGGGATGATAAGCTTATGTATGTTTCTTCTTTACAAGATGGGTTGCTTTGTTTTAACGGAAACGGTAAATTAATGAAAGCATATAAAAATGATGTGCCGGCATCGTCTTTTAATAGCCTCAAGATTAATTGTGTACAGAATATAGATGGAGAAATATGGGTAGGAGCTTCTAACAATCTGTTGTGTCGTGTGAATAAGCAATCTGGAATATTGGAAAGTCATAATGCTGGAACATTTAATTTTGGGATTGTACATGCTATATTGAAATATAAAGATAATGAATTGTTACTTGGAACGGATAATGGCTTATATGTATTTAATCGTGTATCTAGAAAGTTCAGGAGAGGTGATGATCCTTCCGATATACATAGTTTAAGTGACGAGGCTGTTAATTCAATGTTATGGGATGCTGAAGGGGCTTTATGGGTTTTAACTAATTTGGGAGGTGTGAATTATATGTCTAAACAAACTAAACGTTTTAATTATAATTCTCCCTCTTATTTATCAAATAATTCAGGAACAGTAAAACTTGTAGGACCTTTATGCGAGAATAAGGACGGAGGTGTGTGGGTTGGCACTCGCAATGGGTTACGGCTGTTTGATACATCGAATGAAAGATTCATTAATGATCATATAATCTTTAATAATAAATTGGTCTATGATATTCGTTCATTGATGCAAGATGGTGATTATTTATGGGTAGGTACTTATACTGAAGGATTAAAGGTTATAAATGTACGTACAGGAAGCATGAAATGTTATTCACATTCGCGTGGAATACCTAATACAATTTGCAGTAATGATGTACTTTGCATATATAAGGATAGAAAAGGGGAAGTGTTTATAGGGACAAGTTGGGGCTTATGCCGTTATGATCCATCACACGATAATTTCATTACAGTTACTTCCATAGGTTCTATGGTATCTGTAGTTGATATTCATGAAGATATGTATAATAACCTTTGGATCGCTACCTCTAATAGTGGCGTTTTTAGATATAATATAACAAATGGACATTGGAAACATTTTCAACATGTCCGTTCTGATAATACTACTATCACTGCAAATTCTGTTATAACTATTTTTGAAGATATTAAAGGAGTGATGTGGTTTGGAACAAATGGAGGTGGATTATGTTCATTTAATCAGAAAGATGATACATTCCTGAATTTTGATCCACATAATACTCTGTTGCCAAGCAAAGTTATTTATTCTATGGAACAAGATATGCTAGGAAATTTATGGATATCATGTAATGCTGGTTTAATCAGAATTAATCCTTTAATAAAAGATAGTTTCCGTCAGTTTACAATTGATGATGGCTTACAAGGAAATCAGTTCATGGTACACTCTTCATTGAAGTCCAAGAATGGAAAACTTTATTTTGGAGGGATAAATGGCTTAAATTCTTTTATTCCTGAACAATTTACAGATAATGCATATATTCCCCCGGTATATATAACGGATATAAAGTTCCCAAATCAGGTTGGTGAAGATGCTGCAAAGCAAATTTTACAGTTAGATACTCCTATTTATATGACTGACAGGATAACCGTTCCTTATAAAAATAATAGCTTCTCGCTTCGATTCATGGCTTTAAGTTATGTCAATCCATCTAAAAACCATTATTCTTATAGGTTGAAAGGAGTGGATAAGGAATGGGTAGAGAATACAGTAAATAATATAGCGTCTTATACAAATCTAGCTCCAGGGGAGTATGTGTTTGAAGTCAGAGGCTCTAATAATGATAATAAATGGAATGAAAAAACTACTAAATTATTGATTGTTATAACTCCTCCTTGGTGGCGAACAAACCTGGCATATTTCTTTTATCTTGTCATATTTTTGGGAACTGCTTATTATGCGGCATGGCGGTGGAATCAATACGTTAAGCTCAAGTATAAACGTAAGATGGAAGATTATCAAGTAACTAAAGAGACAGAAGTGTATAAATCAAAGATAAATTTCTTTATAAATCTGGTTCATGAGATACGTACCCCTCTCAGCCTTATAAAATTGCCTTTAGAAAAGTTGCAAGAGAAAGAATGGGAAGGTAAAGAGTCTAAATATATTTCTGTAATGGATGAAAATGTCAATTATTTGCTGAATGTCACGAATCAACTGCTCGATTTCCAAAAAATGGAAAGTAGGGAATTACAGTTGGCGGCTAAAAGATATAATGTAAACCAGTTGGTTAGACATGTGTATAATCAATTTGCTGGTTTGGCTGAGTTGAAAGGCATAAATTTAACTTTGAGATTGCCCGATAAAGAAATAATAGCTGTTTTGGATAGTGAAAAGGTAACCAAGATGTTAGTGAACCTTATGGGCAATGCTTTGAAATATTCTAATGAATTTATAGAATTGAGCCTCTTTGAAATCGATAATTATTTTGAAATTTTAGTGAAAGACGATGGTCCTGGAATTCCGGAGGAAAAGAAAGAAAAAGTATTTGAAGCATTTTATCAATTGCCAGATGATAAAGTAGCTTCGGGAGGTACGGGAATAGGACTGGCTTTCGCTAAATCATTGGCAGAAGCTCATCATGGAACTTTACGTGTAGAAGATGGCATAAATGGTGGCTCGACATTTGTTTTGTCACTTCCTATGAAACAGGAAATAATTGAAACAGAAGGAAAACCGGTGGAAATTTCTGTAGTAATGGAAGATAAAAACTCTGAAGTATTTGATTATACTCAAAAGAATTTTACAGTATTAGTTGTAGAAGATAACCGTGAATTACTGAATCTTATATGCGAATCGTTAAGTATTTGGTTTAGAGTGCTGAAAGCGGGTAATGGACGTGTCGCACTTGATCTGCTTTCAAAAGAGAGTGTGGATATAGTTGTGAGTGATATCATGATGCCAGAAATGAATGGTCTCGAATTATGTGCTAAAATAAAATCAGATATTGATTATTCCCACATCCCTGTTATTTTGCTGACAGCCAAGACTACGCTTGAATCAAAAGTGGAAGGTATGGAATGCGGAGCTGATGTGTATGTTGAAAAACCATTTTCTATAAAGCAGCTCCGTATGCAGATTGAAAATATCCTGAAACTTAGAGTGGCATTTCATAAATTGATGATTAGCTTTTCTGACACATCTTTCTCTACTATATCAGAATTTGCATTATCAAAGAAAGATAATGAATTTATAAAAAAAGTGCAAGAAGTTGCTATAGAGCAATTATCAGATGAAAACTTTTCTATTGACGCTTTAGCAGAACAGATGTGCATGAGCCGTTCTAATTTCTACAGAAAAATAAAAGCTTTATCAGGATTGGCGCCCAATGATTATCTTAAAACTCTTCGTTTGAATCGTGCAGCTGAACTTATAAGAAATGGAGTCCGTATTTCTGAAGTTTCTGCTCAGGTTGGTTTTACATCTTCATCCTATTTTGCTAAATGTTTTAAAGCTCAATTTAATGTTTTGCCAAAAGATTATCAAGGATAAAATTGATGCTTTTTTATTAGCGATAACTAAAATTTTACTTTAATAACTAATTCCAATTTATAAAATACTGTTCTGACATCCCTATACATGAATAAAGAACAGATTTTATCCTTTATTGAATCCTGATTTTCCTTGTTCGTTAAGACTTAGTAGTTAATTTGTAGCGTTTTTAAGAGAGATGCTATAGATGATTTGATGTGTTTCATCTTACAGTTTGATAAGATGAAATATCATATTCTTTTTGCATTAAGACATAAGATTAAGAGGTATATAGGTATTGAGTTTTTGAGGTATAGCTTAGTATAAAGGTATAAGTATTGGTAAAGGATAACATTTTTTAGAAAAAACTTTAAATGAATCGATTTTATGAAAAAATTATTTTCAATTATGTCCTTATCTGTTGGACTGATATGTAATGCTCAGACTACAGATCTGTTTAAACCTTGTAAAGATGTTGCGTTGCGGTCTCCTTCCGTGCCTTTAGTGGTGTCTGATCCTCATTTTTCCATATGGTCACCTTATGACAATCTTATGGAAGGTTCTACTGAACACTGGACCAGTGCCAAGAAACCTCTGCTTGGGGCATTGCGTGTAGATGGTAAGGTCTATCGTTTTTTGGGTAAGGACAAAATTAAGTTGAATGTCATAGCTCCTATGACCGATGTGGAGCGTTGGGAAGCTTCCTATACAAATACCAAACCTTCTGAAGACTGGAAAGAAATACAGTTTGACGATAGTAGCTGGAAAAAAGGCAAAGCTGCTTTTGGAAGTTCGGATATGGAACGTATTAGCACTGAGTGGAATGCTAAGAATAGTGATATTTATGTTCGAAGAACTGTTGAAATCAATGACCTGAATATCGCTGATAATTTCTATATGACTTATTCTCACGATGATGTCTTCGAACTCTATCTAAATGGTGAAAAGGTGGTATCTACAGGAGAAACATGGGTTAATAATGTACAGACAAAATTATCTGATGCAATTAAAAAGAAACTTCGTAAAGGAAAGAATGTAATTGCAGCGCATTGCCATAATACTACAGGTGGTGCTTATGTGGATTTCGGATTATATAAGGAAAGTAGCAATCCTGTGAAATTCTCTAATGAAGCTGTGCAGAAATCGGTAGATGTATTGGCTACTTCAAGTTATTACAGGTTTACATGCGGTCCTGTAGAACTTGATGTAGTTTTTACAGCACCACAACTTATAGATGATCTTGATCTTTTGTCAACTCCTATTAATTATATTTCTTATCATGTACGTTCGCTTGATAAAAAAGAACATGATGTACAATTCTACATGGAAACAACTCCAGAATTAACTATCAATGAAGATTCTCAACCTACAGTTGCACGTACATTATCAAAGAATGGCATAAGCTATGTAGAGGCTGGTTCTATTGACCAACCAATATGCGATCGCAGAGGTGACCTTATATGTGGCGACTGGGGATATGCTTATATTGCCGGAGTTAATGGGGCCGGAAAAACTGTAAGCTTAGGAGATTATTATGGCATGAAGCAGTCATTCATTGCTAATGGAACTTTAAAGCCCTCACAAACAAAAATAATTACACGAAAGGCTGTTGATAATCCGTCTATGGCTTATGTACATAACTTTGGTAAGGTTTCTGATAATGCTAAAGAGGGTTTCATGATGATTGGATATGATGATGTTTATTCTATAGAATATATGTACGAACGCCGTATGGGATATTGGAAACATGATGGAAAAGTTTCAATATTCGATGCTTTCGAGAAATTGAGAGATAACTATCAATCAATAATGGAACGATGCAAGGCATTCGATGAAATGATTTACGATGATGCAGAGAAAGCAGGAGGGAAAAAATATGCTGAAATATGTTCAGCTTCTTATCGTCAGGTTATCTCGGCTCACAAATTATTTACTGATAAAGCAGGCAATCTGATGTTTTTCTCAAAAGAGAATAATAGTAACGGATGTATAAATACTGTTGACTTGACATATCCGTCAGCACCGCTTTTCCTTATTTACAATCCTGAATTGGAAAAGGCTATGATGACTAGTATTTTTGAATACAGTGCAAGCGGACGTTGGAATAAACCTTTTCCAGCTCATGACCTTGGAACATATCCTATTGCAAACGGACAAGTATATGGAGGTGATATGCCGATTGAAGAAGGAGGAAATATGATTATTCTTACTGCGGCTATCGCTAAAATAGAAGGTAATGCTGACTATGCAAAGAAATACTGGGATTTGCTGACTACATGGACAAATTATTTAGTTGAATATGGTCAAGATCCAGAAAATCAATTGTGTACTGATGACTTTGCTGGTCACTGGGCTCACAACGCCAATTTATCGGCGAAAGCCATTATGGGCGTAGCAGGATATAGCGAATTAGCCCGTATGCTCAATCTTAAAGATGTGGCTGATAAGTATAGATCTATTGCAAAAAATATGGCAGTGAAATGGGAAAAAATGGCAAACGAAGGCAACCACTATAAATTAGCTTTTGACCGTTCAAACACATGGAGTCAGAAATATAATATGGTATGGGATAAATTATGGAATATGAGTCTTTTTCCGAATAATGCCAGAACAAAAGAAATTGATTACTATCTCACAAAGCAGAATGCTTATGGCTTACCATTGGATTCACGCAGGGACTATACCAAGTCTGACTGGATTATGTGGACTGCAGCAATGTCTCCAGATAAATCGATATTCGAGAAATTTGTAGAACCTTTCTATAAATATATAAATGAAACCACTTCACGCGTTCCTATCAGTGACTGGCATGATACTAAAACCGGTAGAATGGAAGCTTTCAAGGCACGTTCTGTAATTGGTGGATATTGGATGCAGGTTTTGATGGATAAACACATTGAAAAATGATTGTAACACTAATTATATTTTGTTGATTTATTAAATCTAATGTATTATAAAAATGAAAAATAACACTAAAATCAAGCATTGGTACAGGCATTGTACTGTGCTTGCTATGATTGCAATTTGCTTCGTAAGTTGCAAAAACAGTAATGACGATTCAGGTGCTCTCCCTTTCAATCCATCGAAAGAGATAGTTATAACCGATTTTTTACCAAAATCAGGTGGTATTGGTCAACGTTTAGTAATTTACGGAGAAAATTTTGGAAATGATCCTTCTTTAATTAATTTAACTATTGGCGGTAAGAAAGCTAATGTTATAGGTTTAAATAATGGAGGCTTGTATTGTCTTGTACCTTCACAAGCATATAGTGGAAAGATAGAAATAAGTATCAATAAAGACGATAAGATATTTTCAGCCACAGCTGAAAATGTATTTAAATATGAAAGAAAAATGGTTGTAAGTACATTATGTGGTTATCGTAATGAACGAGATGATCAAGGGTGGGTAGATGGGCCTTTCACTAAAGTAAGTGGTTTCCGTGAAAACTGCTTCTTAAAATTTGATCCTAAATATCCGGAACTTTTATATGCAGCCTTTGATGGTAATGAGATTAGACTTATTAATCTGAAAGATAGCACGGTGAGTACTCCTATAACGAGGTCAATGGGACAATGGAATCGTTTCCGTAGTATTGACTTTACTCCTGATGGTGATCATATGATTATTGCAAATGACTTTGATGGTAATGGAACAAGTAGTCTTAGTGTTTCTATTCTTACACGTAACAAAACGACAAAGTTATTTGAAAATCCTCAACAATTGGCTGCATATAAACAATGTAATGGTGCCTCTGTACATCCAGTTAATGGTGAAATGTATTTTAATAGTTATGAAAAAGGTCAATTCTTTAGGTATGATATGGAAAACTATTACAAAGGGTTAACCACTACTGTAAAAGATTATGAGGAACTGTTTAAAATACAGGACAATCAGTGGGAATTCAATATACAGATTCATCCCACAGGTGATTACGCTTATATCGTAGTTTTAAATCAACATTATATATTACGTACAGACTATAATTGGGTAAAGAAACGTTTTAACCAACCTTATCTTGTTTGTGGATTAAGCCGTAATGGAGGATATGTGGATGGTGTTGGTTCGGTAGCTCGTCTTAGAACGCCTTATCAAGGAGTGTTTGTTAAAAACCCTAAATATGCGGGTCAGACTGATGAATATGATTTCTATTTTACAGATAAAGAAAATCAATGTATTCGTATTTTGACACCTGATGGAGCAGTGACAACCTTTGCTGGTCGTGGCAGTAATGGTAATTCTAATCCTTATGGATATGTTGACGGAGATTTGCGTTTGGAGGCTCGTTTTGATCAACCTACCGGGCTTGCTTATAGCGAGAAAGAAAAGGTGTTCTATATTTGTGATGTAGTTAATCGTAGAATTCGTAAAATAGGATTAGAACAATGATAAAACAGAATATGCAGAAATATATGAAAAATTTTATAATAACATGTATTATGCTGCTAGGACTTTCGTTGAATGTTCTGGCACAAGAAACAGTTGTTGTTAGTGGTGTAGTAACTGAGAAAACAGGTGAACCTATTATTGGTGTTAATATTACTGTGAGTGATAAGCCTGGTTTGGGTACTATTACTGACATAAACGGTCGTTATAAGATAAAGGTTGAACAATATTCTAAACTTGTTTATTCTTTTGTTGGATATGAAAAAGTAGTAATTCTTGTAAAGGATAATCATACGATAAATGTGAAGATGAGTGAATCTACGTCTAGCATACTTGGTGAAGTTGTAGTCACTGCTGTCGGAACTCAGAAGAAACTTACAGTTACAGGTGCTATTTCAACTGTAAATGTGGATGATTTGAATAGAAATCCGTCATCTAGTCTTTCTAATTCACTGGCTGGTAATGTGGCTGGTGTTATGGCTATGCAAACATCGGGACAACCAGGTAAAAATTTCTCCGAATTCTGGATTCGCGGTATTTCTACTTTTGGAGCTAGCAGCGGTGCTTATGTACTCGTAGATGGTTTTGAACGAGACTTGAACGATATCAACATTGAAGATATTGCATCATTCAGTGTACTGAAAGATGCATCTGCAACAGCTATTTATGGCTCGAAAGGTGCTAATGGTGTAGTATTGATAACTACAAAACATGGTAAGGCAGGTAAAATTAATATTGATGCTAAAGTAGAAACATCTTATAATACACGTACCATTACCCCTAAGTTTGAAGATGGTATTACTTATGCCAACTATTTGAATGAAGCACGTGTCACACGTAATCAATCGCCAATGTACCAACCTGAAGAATTGGAAATATTGCGATTGGGACTTGATAAGGATTTATATCCAAATGTAAATTGGAAAGATTTATTATTAAAAGATGGTGCAATGAGTTATCGTGCTAATTTGAATATGAATGGTGGTGGTAGTACTGCACGCTATTTTGTATCTGCCAGTTATATTGAAGAAGAAGGAATGTATAATACGGATAAAACATTGAAAAAAGACTATAATACCAATGCAAATTACAAACGTTGGAATTATCGTATGAATACAGATATTGATATCACCAAAAATACATTATTGAAGGTTGGTGTATCAGGTTCTCTTGCAATGCGTAATAGTCCGGGACTTGGGGATAGTGAGGTATGGGGAGAATTGTTTGGCTATAGTCCTATTAGCACTCCAGTTTTATATTCTGATGGAAAAGTTCCTGCATTGGGAACTGGTAATAAAACCAATCCGTGGGTTGCAGCAACACAAACTGGATATAATGAAAATTGGAGCAATAATATTCAGACTAATGTGACTTTAGAACAAAAACTTGATTTTATCACAAAGGGATTGAGGTTTGAAGGTCGTTTTGGATACGATACAAACAATAATAACTGGATAAATCGTCATAGATGGCCTGAACAATGGAAAGCAGAACGTAAAAGAAATTCCAACGGGGAAATTGTATGGACCAAAGTTTCCGATCCAAGCGATATGAAACAAGAAAGTAGTTCTGATGGTAATCGCAGAGAATTTTTTGACGCAATGTTGAATTGGAATCGTGATTTTAAACTTAATCATGTAGGATTAACAACAAAATATACACAAGATTCATATATTCAAACACAGAATTTAGGGGATGATATTAAAAATAGTATTTCCAAACGTAATCAAGGTTTTGCAGGTAGAGCTACTTACAACTGGAATTACCGTTATTTCCTTGAATTTAATTTCGGTTATACTGGATCTGAGAATTTTGCTAAAGGACATCAATTTGGTTTTTTCCCTGCTTTCTCTGCAGCATGGAATGTTGCAGAAGAAAAATTGGTAAAAGATAACTTCAAATGGATTAATATGTTCAAGGTCCGTTTTTCACATGGTAAGGTAGGTAATGATAACATGGGTAATGAGCGTTTTCCTTTCTTATATACAATCGAAGGTACAAATACTGGATACCAATGGGCTCAAAATGGGGGCGACAGATTTTACAGTGGTATGCATTACACTCAAGTCTCTTCTCCTAATGTCACTTGGGAAATTGCTACCAAAAACGACCTGGGTGTAGACCTTTCTCTTTTCAAGGACAAGCTCTCTGCAACTGTGGATTATTTCGATGAAAAACGTACTGGTATTTATATGAGTCGTAATTATCTGCCTTCGATCGTAGGTTTGGAAAGCACTCCGAAGGCAAATGTTGGATCTGTTCGTTCCAGAGGCTTTGATGGTAACTTTACTTTTAGAGAGAAAGTAGGCGCTGTTGATTTGACTGTCAGAGGAAATGTTACTTATAGTAAAAATGAGGTTATTGAAAAAGATGAAGAGAATAATGTTTATCCTTATCAAATGGAGAAGGGCTACCGTATAAATCAAGCAAAAGGTTTGATTTCACTTGGCCTGTTCAAAGATTATGATGATATACGCAATAGCCCTCGACAAGATTTCGGAATTTATCAACCTGGAGATATCAAATACAAAGATGTGAACGGTGATGGCATAATTAATGATGGAGACCAAGTTGCAATTGGTGCTACAACTAAACCTAACTTAATTTATGGATTAGGAGCTTCTGCAAGTTGGAAAGGATTAGATGTGAATGTTCATTTTCAAGGATCTGGTAAATCAACTTATTTTATTAACGGAAAATGTGTCTACGCCTTTAGCGAAGGTGAATGGGGAAATGTCATGAAAGGAATGTTAGATGATCGTTGGGTATCGGCTGATATCTCTGGAGATCCATCAACTGAAAATCCTAATGCTTCTTATCCTCGTTTAAGTTTTGGCGGTAATGGCAATAATTATCGTAATTCTACATTCTGGTTACGTGACGGTTCATATGTTCGTCTTAAAACAGTGGATATTGGTTATACAATCCCTAAAAATGTAGTTAATAAACTTCACTTTAATAATGTTCGTATATTCTTAGTTGGTACTAATTTACTTACATGGTCTAGTTTCAAATTATGGGATCCTGAATTAGCAGATCCTCGTGGTGAGTCTTATCCATTGTCGAAATCAGTAACAATGGGATTGAGTGTTAATCTTTAAAATAATAGGAGATATGATAAAAAAAATATATACCATAATGCTGGCAATTGTTGGATCAAGCATGATCTATTCTTGTTCAGATTATTTGGATTCAGATAAATATTTCAAGGATCGCACTACCTTGGAGTCAGTGTTTACTAATAAAACTTATTCTGAAGAATGGTTGGCTTATGCTTATTCTTTCTTGTCGAATGAGTGTGCGGATGTTTGTAGTAAAGGATATACGCCTCACTGCTTTGCAGATGATATGTATTATGGTGACCGCGATGCCAGTTATGATACAAAGGAAGAAAACTACAGATCTTATAATGTATTTAAATTGGGTAACTATTCTGAGAATGACGGTTATAATAATGTATGGGACAGATGCTATAAAGGCATACGTCAGGCAACAACATTCATTCAAAATATTGACATGAACAAAGAGATGTCTCCTGAAGAGATTCTTGATTACAAAGGTCAGGCTCGTTTTGTGAGGGGGTATTATTATTGGATTCTAATGCGTAAATATGGTCCTGTTCCATTGCTTCCTGAAAACGGTTTGGATTACAATGCAAGCTATGAGGATATAGCTACTCCACGTAGTTCGTATGAAGAATGTGCCGAATACATCAGTAATGAGATGATACAGGCAGCTAAGGAATTGCAATATACGAAACGTGACGAACTTTCAGTTGCTCGTCCTACTCGTGGCGCAGCATTGGCTACCAGAGCGAAAGCATTGCTTTATGCAGCCAGCCCACTGATGAACGGTAACAATGATGATTTTGCAAAAAAATTTGTAAATGATAAGAATCAACCTTTGCTTTCTGCTAATTATGATGAGAAAAAATGGGCGAAAGCAGCAGCTGCTGCAAAAGATGTGATTGATCTTGGCGTTTATGATTTGTATGTTGCTTCCGTAAGAAAAACAGGGACGGTTACTTATCCTGCTACCATTACTCCTCCTGCAGATGGTAATTTTTCTGAAAAGAATTGGCCTAATGGTTGGGGAGATATAGATCCGTTTGAATCTTATCGTGCTTTGTTTAATGGTGATGTTATAGCGTCTTCTAATCCTGAACTTATTTTTACCCGTGCACAAAATGTTGGTTCTGAAGATATAAGAACAATGGTGGCTCATCAGCTTCCACGTGTAGCTTCCGGATGGAATACACATGGTATGACTCAGAAACAATGTGATGCGTATTATATGAATGATGGTACCGATTGTCCGGGTAAAGATGGTGAAATTGGACGCGGAAACGGTTCAAAACGCGTGGAAGGATATGTTACGCAAGAAGATGTGGCTGTCGGTAGATATAAACCATTGGCAAAGGATGTTTCTTTACAATATGCAAATCGTGAACCACGTTTTTATGCTTCTGTGGCTTATGATGGTTGTGTATGGCATTTGACTAATGAGACGGAAGAAGGTAATCGTGAAAAGCAAGTGTTCTATTATAGAGGAGACGGAAATGGTTATACAAATACAATGTTCTGGCTTCGTTCAGGAATTGGTATTATGAAGTTTGTCAATCCAAGAGATACTTATCTTAATGGTAATATTGGCAATATAGTACCGAAAGCAGAGCCTGCTATACGTTATGCGGATATTTTGCTTATGTATGCGGAAGCTTTGAATGAATTGGATGGAAGTTATAGCATTCCATCTTGGGACGGATCAAAAACTTACACAATCAGTCGCGATGTAAATGAAATCAAGAAAGGTGTTCATCCGGTACGTATTCGTGCGGGGGTACCTGATTATTCGATTAGTGTGTATGGTAGCAAGGATGATTTACGCAAAGCATTGAAACGCGAACGTCAGATTGAATTGATGGGTGAAGGTCAGCGTTATTATGATTTGCGTCGTTGGAAAGATGCTCCTGTAGAAGAGACATATCCTATTTATGGTTGTAATGTCTTAATGACTAAAGATCAGAAAGAACTTTTCCATACGCCGGTTGCCGAGTGGACTTTGCCTACAACGTTTGCTCCAAAGATGTGGTTCTGGCCTATAAAACATTCTGAACTGAAACGTAATAAACGTTTAACTCAAACTCCCGGATGGACATCTTTTGATTAATGATTAAAACTGATTAGAATATGAAAAAAATATATAGCTTAGTATTAATATTGACTGTGCTTTTATTCATTAGTTCTTGTAATGATGAATGGGAAAAAGAGCAATACCAATCTTATGTATCCTTTAAAGCTCCTATTAATGAAAGAGGAGTGACAAGAATTAATGTACGTTACAAATCGGAAGGACTCGTAACATATCAGCTTCCGTTAATTGTAAGTGGGACTAAGACAAATGATAAGGATATGACAGTTCATGTAGCTGTTGATTCCGATACATTACGCACGTTGAATTTAGAACGTTTCCAGAGTCGTACCGATTTATATTATCAAGAACTTGGAACAAGCTTTTTCACAATGCCGGAGACTGTAAATATAAAATCCGGAGAAAACACCTCTTTGATAAATATAGACTTCTCATTAAAAAATATTGATTTGTCTGAAAAATGGGTACTTCCGTTAACTATCGTTGATGATCCTTCTTATGATTATACGGCTCATCCTCGTAAGAACTATAGAAAAGCTTTGCTTAGAGTTATGCCTTTTAATGATTATTCTGGAGTCTATGGAGGTACTGCACTAAAGAGTTATCTAAAAGGATATGAGAATGATGCTGCTATAGTAAAGAATGAAATTATCGGTTATGTTAAAGATGAGAATACCATATTCTTTTATGCTGGAACTATCGATGAAGATCGAAACGATAGACGTAATTACAAGATTTATGTAAATTTTGATAAAGAATCGAAAAAGTTAACGTTTACATCTGATAATCCTGCAATGGAATTTGTGATGAACAAAGAACCGTATTTCAAAATACAAGAGAATATGGACGCAACTCTTCCTTATTTGAAACATCGTTATGTGACTATAAATAATATCGATTATAATTTTACTGATTATACTTCGGTACCAGGGTTTAAGATCGCTTATACTGTAAGAGGCTCTTTAACTCTTGAACGCAAAATTAATACTCAGATCCCAGACGAAGATCAAGCTATTGAATGGTAATATCGTTATGTTTTTAGAAGAAATATGTATGGTATAATCGAGGGCACTGAAAAAGTTCTCTTTTTCTTAGGGTTGCTCATCTTTTTATGAATTAATAAGAAAAGTTGCATGTCGAATGGTAGATATCATTTACATGCAACTTTTTCCATATCTGGGTAAGTAATCCCCTATTGGGCTTATAAATGCCCGATAGATTGACTGCCAGGCTTGCCACACTGCGTGCAAAATATCTGACATCAAAAGCTCTGTCGCAGTTTAAAGAGGTAGAAAATAAAATAAAATCATCAGAAGGCAGCCCTAACTACGATATGCTGATTGACGGTTTCGACTACGACCCAGGTTGGGGACTAACTGTAGTTCGCAACTCTCTTAAGGATGGAGTCTTAAAATGTATCTATAAAAGAAACCCCAAGGCGGAGAAATTTAATTCCTTCAGAGTAAAAGTAGTCAAACAAGGTATAAGTTATATGATTGATGGGATAATAATGAAATAATCTGTCTCAAAAACAGTTGTTTTTTTGCTGCATAACAAATATCTTAATATTTAAACCCCAATAGTATGCTGGTTATAAGTGATTTATAAAATAGTATGTACTATTTTATAAAGTTCATATTATTAGGTAGTTATGACTTTGTAACTTTACTGCAGTTTATAATCCAACTAAAAAAGGTGGAGAGGGTGGAGTAAAAAAGACCTTTTTTCGTTTTCAAAAATAAAATTTCATAAATTCCGCAAATTGCAGAATTTTCATTTTTTTATTTTCCAGAACGGAAAAAGAACGATTTATCTCCACCCTCTCCACCTTTAAAAATACATCTTACTGATAATCAAGTGTGTTTATCTGGCTGCAAAGTGTTTAGCTGGCAATACCAACACAGATTATTGCAACACTGCTTTGGAATTATTTAATAAGAAAAGGGCTATTAGTAATTTATTGACGGGAGGTTGAGATAAACATGTACATATTTGAAACCAAACATGTACATGTTTACTCCCAATCTTGTACATGTTTGGATTGACCAGACTAGAACAAATTGTTAATTGCTGCTTTGGTTTGTTTTAACCTTATTCATCTTATACATTAGTAACTTCATGTAGTATGCGCCAACCACGGAACGTGCTTTGAAATTCATCATATTTCCGGTGTTCGTATCGTGCCAGTCGCTGATAGGAACACGTGATGTGGTTTCATTGGCATATTTATAGATTGGGGAGATGAATTTTTGAAACGTAATGTCATCCGGTGCCATGCATGCGCTCCAAAGCACCCAATCCGATTTGGTGTATTGAGCACGCGAATCAAGCAGAAGTCCATATTTATTCTGTTTAGTGAGATAAAAAGGAATTTCTACATCAAATACTTTTTGCGGGAAGATGTTCATGTTGAATACTTTGTCCCACACAAGATTGTATTTCTGGCTCCATGTGCCAGGTTTGTCAAACGCCAGTTTGTAATGGTCACCGTCGCGTGCCATCTTCTCCCATTCAGTAGCCAGCTGTTTAGCTGTCTCTATGTATCTATTTGCAGTAGCTTCCTTGCCCAGCATCCGTGCTATCTCGCCATAACCTGCAATTGCAATAATAGCTTTTGCCGAAAGATTTGCATTATGTGCCAAATGACCGGCAAAGTCATCAGTACACAATTGATTTTTGGGATCAAGTCCGTTTTCTATCAGATAATTGGCCCATACCGACAATGTTTCCCAATGTTTTGCTGCATAATCTGCATTTCCCTCCATTTTGGCTATGGCTGCAACGGTCAATATCATATTGCCGGCTTCTTCTATAGGCATATCTTCGCCATATAATTGTCCGTTTGCAATTGGATATGTACCAAGGTCATGAGCGGGATAAGGCTTGTTCCATCTGCCGCTTTCACTGTAATAGAAGATGGAATTAAGCATTCCTTTCATCAATTCTGTATTGTAAATCAGGAAAAGAGGTGCCGAAGGGTATGTTAAGTCAACGGTGTTTATACATCCGTTGCTATGATTTTCCTTGGAAAGGAATAATATATTGCCATCTTTGTCGGTGAGTAATTTGTGTGCCGTGATGGCATGTCGATAGGTCAAAGCAAGCAGTTCTGCATATTCTTTTCCTCCTGCAGCTTCGGCTTCAGTCATCAATTTTTCGTCGAAAGCTCTGCAGCGGTCCATCAAAGTGGCATAAGTGGACTGAGCACGTTCGAATGCATCAAAAATGCTTACTTTGCCGTTGTGCTTCCAGTATGCCATGCGTGGTTCGTAAAAATACTCTACGGCATATATGTCGTCATATCCCACCATCACATATCCTGCCTTTTCTTGACCCTTTATCTTGCCCAGATCCTCTTTATAAGCCATTGCCGGCATATCCTCTTCACTCCTGGAGATATAGTTTTGTGAGTTAGTTATCAGATTCCCATTTTGTATGAACGATTGTTTCATATCATAATAGTTACCTATGCTCATCTGCTTGTTTTGTGAGGTATTTGATGACAGATACGCATACCCCCAGTCAATGCGCACACCGTCTCCTTGGCGTTTTACGAATGGCTGATCTATTGTGCCGGCTTGCAGGTACTCCATTCCGTTCTTACTTATTTTCTTCGAGATGGTAGGCTGCGATGTTTCATGTACGGCAAGCTGTGGAGTGGTCTCGATATATATTTGCACGTCGTGCTCTTTCTTGTCAAGCGGACGCACTCTGTATGAGATGTAGTTGATGGGAGTGGATACCAGATTCAAATCTTCCATCAAGAGAGGAGCGGTGAAAACTAAGTCGAGTTCCACAGGTCCGCAGGTGAAGGTGTAATAAGTTTGAGTGGGCAGTACGTCAACAGATTTCTGGATGGCTTCTTCCTTAAAATTACAAACTTGTTTCCTTTCGCTGTAGAGTCCGAAGTCTACATAAGCTCCACCGTTGGTGTTGTGGCAATGAGCCGCAATTACATTGTGACCTTTACGAAGTTTGGATTTCGCTTTGGCTGTTAGTTCAATGGTGACATCATTGTTCCAGCACAAATCTGTTGCTACTAACTTTTCTCCATTAAGATATAGTTCAAAGACGTCATCATGAGAATATCGCAGATAAACGGTTTCATTGGTAAGGTCTTGAGGCAAGTCAAAACCGCGTCTCACCCATATATCTTTTTCGTTCCATTCCGTTCCTATGCGCTTCATGTCCTTTGTACCGAATGCAGCTTTGCCTTTTTTCCAGGATGCATCATCGTATGATGGATGTGTCCAGTCACCACCGGTTGGTTGAGACATTGTATATGCTGCTTCCCACTTCATTTTATTGGTCATTGGAAGAATTGTCTCCAGATTAAGCTTGTCTTTCCCCATAAAACGATACACTTTTCCATCTACACGAAGAGCTCCAATTAATGGGTGTTCTGCTGCTGTCCAATGTTCAGTGTTGCCTTCATTCAATTTATTGTATGGAGACCATATGGCCAAATAAGTATCTGAAGTTATAAGCGGAACAGATGGAGCACGCAATGCTATATTCCGGCTAGTCTTGAAAATGTCTGTTGCCTGCATATTACATGCAAGACAAACAAACAATATATTAATAAATAGTTTTTTCATCTTTAATCAGGCTTATTTGTTAAGAGAGTTACAGATTCTTTGATTTGCTTCTCTTATTTTTTTCTCGTCTACCTTTATTACTTTTCTATCATAAGTCATTAAACCATTCACTTCTTCTTCCACATCAGTGGTCTGTGTGTAAACAGCTGCCGAGAATCCTTTGTGAATTAACTCTTCAAGGTTGTCGATATATTTGATGTATTCATTTGTTACCTCTTCGGGAGTGTTGAATTTCACGTATCCCCAATTCTTGTCGAGTGTCCAGAGATGATTTTTAAGAGCCATGCCTATGCCCCCAAATTCACCAAGCACTGTGGCACGTTGCGGGTCATATAGATATAAATCGGGACCAGGATAGTTGTGAAGGTCAAGGATGTCTCCGCAAGTATAATGGTTACCACCACTGGCTGGGTTAACCAATCTTGTAGGGTCATATTCTTTTGTCCAGGCAGCAATTTCAGGTGTCTTGAACTGTCCCCAGCATTCGTTGAATGGTACCCATGTTCCGATACATGGATATGAATATAAACAATCTATGATTTCTTTCCATTCCTTGCGGTAATTAGCCTCTGATGCTGCCGAACGAATTGCATCTGCGCCTGTGTAATATTGATGCGTTTGCCATTCTGCCGGTCCTCTTCCGCCATTAGGCATATCTTGCCAAACAATTATTCCTAATCTGTCGCAATAAGTGTACCAGCGTGCAGGTTCTACTTTTACATGTTTACGTATCATATTGTATCCGAAGTCTTTCGTTTTCTTTAAGTCATATAGAAGTGCTTCGTCGGTAGGAGCCGTATATAATCCGTCTGGCCACCATCCTTGGTCGAGTGGACCGAACTGGAAGTAATCTTTATTGTTCAACTGCATACGGGTAATACCGTTTTTGTCTCTATGTGTAGAGAATTTGCGCAGTGCGGTATAGCTCTTGATTTTATCGACAACTTTATCGTTATTATACAGTACCACCTCCATGTCATAAATGAAAGGAGATTCAGGAGACCATAACTTACTGTTTGCCGGCATTCTTAATTCTATAGGCAACCCATTTACAGATGCACCTTTTGCTACTAATGTTTTACCTTCAAAAATTCTAACTTCTGCCTTGTCAGCCAATGCTTGAACAGAGGTTGCTACTTCTACAATAAGATTGTTTCTGTCTATGTTCGGAGTAGTCTTAACATTTGTAATGTGGTGTGTTGTCACAGGCTCAAGCCACACTGTTTGCCAGATGCCAGTCACAGGAGTGTACCATATACCTCCAGGTTTTTCTACTTGTTTGCCTCGTGGTTGTTCCCCTCTGTCTGCGGGATCCCATACTTTAACTGTAACGCTGTTTTTTCCTTTTTTATTGAGTACGGAAGTGATGTCAAATGAAAAAGGTGTATATCCTCCTGTGTGTTCTCCCACTTTTACATCGTTCACCCATACATCGGCTTTCCAGTCCACTGCTCCGAAATTGAGAAGAATTTGCCTGCCATTCCATGATGAAGGGATGTCGAAAGAACGCTTATACCATAATTCCTGATGCTCATTCACGGTTTTTCCGACACCAGACAGAGAAGATTCTACTGCAAAAGGAACAAGTATTGTTCCTTCATACTTTTCGGGGAAAATTTCTCCTTTATTTGTTATGGCATACTGCCATATGCCGTTCAGATTTTCCCACTCTCCACGTTCCATGATAGGACGGGGATATTGAGGAAGCACATTCTCGGATGTCAATTGTTCGCCCCATGAAGTTTTGATTTTGTTGCCAACCGGTTTCCATTGAGCGAATGAACTGCTGCACAATGTCAGTGCCAGCATTACTGTTAGAAAACTTTTTCTCATGATATTATTCATTAATATTTGTCTATAAAATAGATGCTATTCCCAAAACAGGAATGTTACAAAGAAAATGAATAATGTGCAGCGTGCAGGAAATTATTTATTCAATAATCAGTAAAATCTATTCATTGATGGTTAATATCATGAGTGTTTTATATGAATTTGTTAGTCTTGAATATATATTGTTCTTTTTGGTCAGATTAATTCCATCGAATTTGCAATTGATTATTCACTTTTAAGAGGAGTTCCTAATACAGGCATGCCTTCTTTATCCCATTTTAGTTTTTGTAACCGTGGCGAACGCGAGTCTATAGCACCTGGGGCATCATTTGTGATTTTACGTGCATGATATAAAAAATACCATTCTTTTTTGTCGGATGATTGAACAAATGAAATGCCACCTGTGCCGTAGATATTGTTTTCTGGTTTTTGTTCAAATACAGGAGTTGGGGATTTAACCCATGAATGTGGGTCCAGTAAATTACTTTTAGCGTCTGCAATAAGTAACCCTTCGCAATAATATGGTGTCCAACTGCCGCTGGCAGAATAAAAGATGCACACCTTATTCTTATTCCTGGGTTGTAAAAAATGAGGAGCCTCGTTTACGTGGATCGGATAAGCTGTTTTACTTCCGTCAGGGTTTACCCATTGGCATTCCCATTCATATTCAGGCTTTGATATGAGTACGCGCTCTGAATTCAATGTCCATGGATTTTTCATTTTGGCGATGTATATGCATGAAGTCTCGTTATCTATGCGCTGTTTTTCCCATCCGCACCAAATCATGTAACGTTGGTTGTTGTGCTCGAATGTACTTGCGTGGATTGCCCAGTTGTTATTAGCATCTGTCTGTATCCGCCCTTTCATTTTGAAAGTACCCTCTAAAGGATTAGCAGCCTCATTTTCTATTACATATAGCTGGTGATTGTCCATGTTGCCATCATCCGCAGTGAAATATATATACCATTTATGGTTTATGAAATGAATTTCTGGTGCCCACAAGTGATAAGAATAAGAAGTATCATCTGGTAACCACACTTCTTTCATTTTAGCTTTTGATAAGTTTGTAATGTCGTCTGTTTCCCATAAAACTATTTTGTTTTCGCATCCTTGAGTATAATAATATTTTCCGTTATGTAATATTGCCCACGGTTCGGCTCCTGTAGGAAGTAATGATATACTGTTTGTATCTGTAATAGTCTGGGTAGCATTTGAACTGCTATTTTTTTTAATCTGGCAAGATACGCAAGTTGTAATAAATATAAAAAGATAAAAGATTTTTGTATTCATAGTGATTCATGTTTCATAAATATGTTGCAAAGAAAATACAAAAAAAGGATAAAGCATCTTTTTTCGGAGTAATTGGCTAGCATTTATTATTATTTGAATGAATATTATCCATCTTAGTCATCCATTAATGCAATTTTTGTAATTAGAAAAATTCATGGAAACAAATAAATTAATTATGAGAAACAAAATCATTTTTGCTGTAGTAATGATGCAAGTTATATCGATAAATCTTTTTGGTAGTGAGAAACATACAGTTCGAAATATAGATTCCCCTATGTATAAAGATGCAGATGTTTGGGCAGCTTATGACGGATTTAATAATACTCTGCTTGACTGGAATAAATTCATATATAAAACAAACTCTTCTTTCAAAAATGCTACAGACCGTCATAATGGAGCTGCGGCGATTTGGTGTCAACCCATATATTGGGATATGGCAATGAATGCATATAAACTGGCCAAAAGTGAAAAAAACAGGGCAAGGATAAAATCGTCAAAACAATTATGTGAAAAAATATTTGAAGGTAATAAAAGACAATATGCCAATTTTGATTTTCATGATAATAATGAAAATACAGGGTGGTTTATATATGATGATATAATGTGGTGGACTATTTCATTGGCGAGAGGATACGAATTGTTTGGTAGCAAAGAATATTTGAAATTGTCTGAAGAGAGTTTTGGAAGAGTATGGTATGGGTCAGATAAGGTAGGTGATACTGGGTCGTATGATAAAGAAAATGGTGGCATGTACTGGCAATGGCAGCCTATCCGCAATCCGAAACCTAATAAATTTGGGGACGGTAAAATGGCATGTATTAATTTTCCCACTGTGATAGCCGCAATTACTCTTTACAATAATGTGCCAAAGAATAGAAAAGAATTTGTTGAAGCAAAACCTGTTTATCATACTAAAGAACAGTATTTAGCCAAGGGAAAAGAAATTTATGAATGGGGAGTAAAGAACCTGTTAGATAAAAACACTGGTAGAATAGCTGATAGTAAACATGGAAATGGCAATCCTGCATGGAACACTCATGTTTATAATCAGGCTACTTTTATAGGAGCTTCTGTGTTACTTTATAAAGCTACCGGAAATGAAAGTTATCTTAAAAATGCAATATTAGCAACTGATTATACGGTAAATAAAATGTCAGAGAAATATAGTCTTCTGCCTTTTGAAAGAGGAATAGAACAAGGTATATACACAGCAATTTTCGCACAATATATTGCTATGCTTGTATATGAATGTGGGCAGACACAATACATTCCTTTCTTGAGGCGTAATATTGAAATAGGATGGAACAACCGGGATAAGACGCGTGGTGTGTGTAGTGGGGAATATGAAAAACCTTTATCAGAAGGGAGTAATATTGACAGTTATTCTGCGTCAGGTATTCCTGCTTTGATGTTGTTGTTTCCTGCAAATATATAAAATTATCCATATAATAGTAAAAAATAAAAACTTAAATAAAAATATTTTAATTTATGAAGAATAATTTGTTAACGATATTATTTGCCGCAGCAAGTATGTTGGGAATTTGTGATGCACAAATAGCGGCACACGAAAAAAGTGAATTACGTGCACCTGCTTATCCGCTTATAACTATTGATCCATATATATCTGCATGGTCTTTTGAAAATAATCTTTACGAAGGCTCTGTAAAGCATTGGACTGGTAAAGAGTTTCCGTTAATAGGAGTGGCGAAGGTTGATGGAAAAACTTATCGTTTTATGGGTACTGAGGAATTAGAGCTGAGACCTGTTGCTAAGACATCTGAACAGGGGAAGTGGATTGGTAAATATACAGTAAACAAACCTGCTAAAGGATGGGAAAACATGGCGTTCAATGATAATGCATGGAAAACCGGAGATGCTGCATTTGGAACCAAAGAGAATGAAGTTACTGCCAAAACTCAATGGAGTGAAGAATTTATATGGGTACGCCGTTCTGTAGAAATGAAAGATAATCTTATAGGGAAAAATGTATATCTGGAATATTCTCATGATGATGATGCGATAATATATATCAATGGTATTAAAGTAGTAGATACTGGAAATGCTTGCAAAAAACATGTATTGCTGAAACTTTCGGAAAAGGTTGTGAAATCGTTAAAGCAAGGAAAAAACATGATTGCCGCCTATTGTCATAACCGTGCGGGAAATGCTCTTCTGGATTTTGGATTGTTGGTTGAACTTGAAAATACTCATTTCTTCACAAAAACGGCACAACAAAGATCTGCTGATGTGCAACCTATGCAGACTTACTATCAATTTACTTGCGGTCCTGTAGATTTGAAATTGACATTCACTGCACCATTGTTTATGGATAATCTGGATTTGCTTAGTCGTCCGGTAAACTATATATCTTATGAGATAGTTTCTAATGACAAAAAAAAGCATGATGTAAAATTATATTTTGAGGCGTCTCCTCAATGGGCATTGGACTTGCCTAATCAAGAATCTGTTGCGAAAAGTTTTATAAAAGGAGATCTTCTTTTCATGCAAACAGGGTCAAAGAACCAGGAAATTCTTAAAAAGAAAGGCGATGATGTCCGTATAGATTGGGGATATTTCTATTTAGCTGCTGATAAGAAAAATAGTAAATGTGCCATAGGTAACAGTCAGGTGCTAAGAAAGGGTTTTATATCTAATGAACTTGTTGACGCACCAACTGAAGGACATGATAAATTGGCACTTGTGCATTCATTAGGAGTCATTGATAAAGCTGACGGTCATTTGTTGATAGGATATGATGATATATATTCCATTCAATATTTTGAAGATAAATTACGCCCTTATTGGAATCGTGATAATAATAAGACCATAATTTCAGAATTACAGAATGCAAATAATGAATATAAAGCTACGATGAAGAAGTGTGCTGAGTTTGATTCTGAAATGATGAATGAAGCCACTGCTGCAGGAGGAAGAAAATATGCGGAATTATGTGCTTTGGCTTATCGTCAGGCTATTGCGGCTCATAAATTAGTTCAGGCTTCTAACGGAGATTTGTTATTTCTTTCAAAAGAAAATTTTAGTAATGGTTCGATAGGTACTGTTGACATTACTTATCCGTCAGCTCCACTGTTCTTGCTATATAATCCTGAATTGGCGAAAGGATTGTTGAATCATATCTTCTATTACAGTGAAAGCGGAAAATGGAATAAACCGTTTGCTGCTCATGATGTGGGTACTTATCCTTTGGCTAACGGACAAACTTATGGTGGTGACATGCCAGTGGAAGAATCAGGAAACATGCTTATCTTAACAGCGGCTATAGCGGAGGTTGAAGGTAATGCAGACTATGCAAATAAACATTGGAAGACACTTACAACATGGACTGATTATTTAACAAAGCATGGACTTGATCCTGAGAACCAGCTTTGTACTGATGACTTTGCAGGACATTTCGCACATAATGCAAATCTTTCTGTCAAGGCTATATTAGGAATTGCTTCTTATGGATATTTAGCTGATAGGCTTGGGAAAAAAGACATTTCAGAAAAATATGTTGCAAAAGCAAAAGCTATGGCTAAGGAATGGACTGAGATGGCTGCTGACGGCGATCATTACAAATTGACATTTGACAAACCTGGAACATGGAGCCAAAAATACAATCTTGTTTGGGATAAATTGTTGAATATGCAGATATTCCCCGGAGAAGTTGCAAATAAAGAAATAGCATATTATCTAACAAAACAAAATAAGTATGGATTGCCTTTGGATAATAGAGAGAACTATACCAAGACGGACTGGATAATGTGGACTGCGACTTTAGCGGCAGATAAGGATACTTTTGAAAAGTTTATCGAACCTGTTTATATGTTTATGAATGAGACTACAGATCGTGTTCCTATGTCTGACTGGGTATTTACAGACACTCCTAATCAAAGAGGATTCCAGGCTCGCTCGGTAGTGGGAGGATACTTCATCAAAATGCTTGAAAATAAATTAAGAAAGAAATAAATAAATAAAGACATAACACCATAATATAATAATACTATGAAAAAGCTAGCACTATTAGTTTTTAGTTTACTGAATTTATGTAGTGTCAATGCCAAGATAATTAATGAACCGGTGGACTATGTCAGTCCATTGGTTGGCACTCAATCAAAACAGTCCTTATCGACAGGAAATACTTATCCTGCCATTGCTCTTCCTTGGGGAATGAACTTTTGGACTCCGCAAACCGGGAAAATGGGCGACGGATGGTGCTATACTTACGATGCTGATAAAATAAGAGGATTCAAGCAAACTCATCAGCCAAGTCCATGGATCAATGATTATGGTCTATTTGCTATTATGCCTGTAACGGGTAAGGTTGTGTTTGATCAAGATGCACGTGCAAGCTGGTTCTCTCACAAAGCGGAAATAGCCACTCCTTATTATTATAAGGTATATCTTGCAGACCATGATGTGACAACAGAAATCGCGCCTACCGAAAGAGCGGCTGCTTTCCGTTTTACTTTCCCGGAAAATGAAAACTCATATGTTGTTGTAGATGCTTTTGATAATGGCTCTTTTATAAAAATAATACCTACAGAAAATAAAATCATTGGATATACTACAAAGAATAGTGGTGGTGTGCCAGATAACTTCAAAAACTATTTTGTATTAATATTTGATAAACCATTTACCTATACGGCGTCTGTTAAAAACGGAGTTATTGACTCTGATAAACTTGATGTTAAAGATAATCATGCTGGGGGAATAATAGGTTTTAAAACTTATAAAGGAGAAAAGGTTAATGTTAAGGTAGCCTCTTCTTTCATAAGTCCTGAACAGGCTGAACTTAATTTGAAAGAATTAGGTTGCGATAATTTAGATCAAGTCTCTGCCAAAGGCCGTAGAAAATGGAATGATATATTAGGACGTATAGAAATCAAGGATAACGATATAGATCATTTGCGCACTTTTTACTCTTGTCTTTATAGATCGGTGCTATTCCCAAGAAGCTTTTATGAATATGATAAGAATGGGACTGTAATGCATTACAGTCCTTACAATGGACAAGTATTGCCGGGATATATGTTTACGGATACCGGTTTTTGGGATACATTCCGCTGTTTGTTCCCTTTTGTGAATTTAATGTATCCTTCCATGAGTGCAAAGATGCAAGAGGGCTTGGTTAATACTTACAAAGAAAGTGGTTTTCTTCCAGAATGGGCTAGCCCTGGTCATAGAGGATGTATGGTTGGAAATAACTCGGCTTCTGTTGTAACAGATGCTTATTTAAAAGGAATTAGAGGATATGATGTTGAGACATTATGGAAAGCGGTAAAACATGGTGCTAATAATGTCCATCTGCAAATTAATTCAACAGGTCGAAGAGGATTTGAAGAATATAACAAATTAGGTTACGTACCTTATAATATTGGAATAAATGAAAGTGCGGCTCGTACTTTGGAATATGCTTTTGACGATTGGAGCATATATAAACTGGGCAAAGCACTTAATAAGCCTGAAAATGAAATTAGCATTTATGCAAAACATGCGATGAATTATAAAAATCTTTATGATAAAGAATATAAGTTAATGTGTGGAAAGAATGCTGATGGCACTTTTCAAAGACCATTTAATCCATTGAAATGGGGAGATGCTTTTACTGAAGGTAATAGTTGGCATTATACATGGTCGGTATTCCATGATCCTCAAGGATTAATTGATTTGATGGGTGGAAAAGACTCTTTTAACCAAATGATGGATTCTGTATTTTTATTGCCCCCGGTATTTGATGATAGCTATTACGGCGGTGTAATACATGAAATTCGCGAGATGCAGATTATGAATATGGGTAATTACGCTCATGGAAATCAGCCTATCCAACACATGTTATATATGTACGACTATTCCGGGCAACCATGGAAGGGTCAGCACTGGATTCGTGAGGTTATGGATAAATTATATACATCAGCTCCTGACGGTTATTGCGGGGATGAAGATAATGGACAGACTTCGGCATGGTATGTATTCTCTGCAATGGGATTTTATCCAGTATGTCCAGGTACCAATCAATATGCTTTAGGTACTCCTTATTTCAAACAGATGAAACTGCATCTTGAAAATGGCAAGACGGTAGAAATATCAGCACCCGACAATGGAGATGATAAACGCTATATCTCTGGCATGACTATAAATGCGAAAAATTATTCAAAGAATTATATTACTCACAAAGACCTGCTTGGTGGCTCTAAAATAGTATACAAGATGAGTACGCAACCAAATAAATCTCGTGGGACTAAGAACGCTGATTTTCCTTATTCATTCTCTAACGACTTAAATAACTAAATCATGATTAATGCAAGAAAAACTTATATCGGTACAATAATGGCTGCAGGATTGTTGCTTGGTGGGAATCCGATGTGGGCAGCACAAAAGAACATTAATAAATTGATATGCGTGAATGACGCCATTCAGAAAGATAATCGTCCGGCTGCATCAGAACGCTTGTTTCGTTCGCAAGCAGTGGAAAATGAAATAGTCCGCATCCGGCAACTACTTAAAAATGTCAAACTTGCATGGATGTTTACCAATTGCTTCCCGAATACTATTGACACCACGGTGCATTATCGTACGGATGAAAATGGTAATCCGGATACTTTTGTATATACAGGTGACATTCATGCCATGTGGCTTCGGGATTCAGGTGCTCAGGTGTGGCCTTATGTGCAGTTAGCTAATTCTGACCCTGAGCTGAAGAAAATGTTGTCGGGAGTTATAAGACGCCAATTTAAATGTATCAATATTGATTCTTACGCCAATGCATTCAATGACGGTGCCATTCCTGACGGACATTGGATGACGGATTTGACTGAAATGAAACCGCAATTGCATGAACGTAAATGGGAGATAGATTCTCTTTGTTATCCTTTACGTTTGGCGTATCATTATTGGAAGACTACAGGTGACAGCAGTATATTTGATGAAGAATGGGTAATGGCTATTACTAATATTCTGAAAACTTTTAAAGAACAGCAACGCAAAGGTGCTGTCGGACCTTATAAATTCCAACGTAAAACTGAACGTGCACTCGATACCCTTAACAACGACGGGCTTGGCGCACCTGTTAAACCCATAGGACTGATAGTGTCATGCTTCAGACCATCAGATGATGCCACAACTCTTCAATACTTGGTACCTTCCAATTTCTTTGCTGTATCATCTCTTCGTAAGGCTGCTGAAATTTTAGATGCGGTAAATAAAAAGCCTGTTATTGCCAAAGAATGTAAAGAATTGGCAAAAGAAGTGGAAACAGCTTTAAAGAAATATGCAGTTTACAACCATCCTAAATATGGCAAAATATATGCTTTTGAAGTTGATGGTTTTGGCAACCATTTGCTTATGGATGATGCGAATGTTCCTAGTTTGTTAGCGATGCCTTATCTT
Organism: uncultured Bacteroides sp.; assembly: GCF_963677945.1. NCBI lineage: Bacteria > Pseudomonadati > Bacteroidota > Bacteroidia > Bacteroidales > Bacteroidaceae > Bacteroides > uncultured Bacteroides sp. The sequence goes on from NZ_OY782578.1 coordinate 2,249,207, forward strand.
GGAGATATGAATGAAAGTGATCCTGTTTACAAAAATACGCGTCGTTTTGTATGGAGTGAAGATAACCCATATTTTTTAAAAGGTAAAGCAGGAGAGGGGATTGGCGGACCGCACGTAGGATATGATATGGTATGGCCTATGAGTATTATGATGAAAGCATTCACCAGCAAAGATGACAAGGAAATAAAAACTTGCATCAAAATGTTGATGGATACTGAGGCGGGAACAGGTTTCATGCATGAATCTTTCCATAAGGATAATGCCAAGAACTTTACAAGAAAATGGTTTGCTTGGCAGAATACGTTATTCGGGGAATTAATCCTGAAATTGGTGAATGAAGGGAAAGTAGATCTACTGAATAGTATTAAGTAATTATTGACACATTTATAATAAATACATATCATGAAAAAAATGACTATATTGGGTCTGTCGCTGCTTTTAATTAGTGCCTGTACTTCTAAAGAAATAAAAATGACTGAATCAGGATTATTGAAAAATAATTTCCAGACCGAGGTCAATGGTAAGAAAACAGATTTGTATGTACTTCGCAACAAGAATAATATGGAGGTTTGCGTAACGAATTTTGGCGGTCGTATTGTATCTGTAATGGTACCTGATAAGAATGGAAAGATGCAAGATGTGGTTTTGGGATTTGACTCTATTCAAGATTACATTACCAAACCATCTGATTTTGGTGCAAGCATCGGGCGATATGCTAACCGCATAAATCAAGGGCGTTTCACTTTGGATGGAGTGGAATATCAGTTGCCTCGCAATAATTACGGACATTGCCTGCACGGAGGTCCGCAAGGATTCCAGTATCGTGTGTTTGACGCAAAGCAGACCGACGAGCAGCATTTGGAACTTACCTATTTTGCAGAGGATGGAGAAGAAGGTTTTCCAGGAAATATCACTTGCAAGGTTTTTATGAACCTTACAGATGAGAATGCTATTGATATAAGTTATGAAGCGGAAACTGATAAACCTACAATTGTGAACATGACAAACCATTCTTATTTTAATCTGGACGGAGATGCGGTAAGTAACTCCGAGCATTTATTAACCCTAAATGCTGATTATTATACACCTGTTGACAGTACATTTATGACAAGCGGTAAAATAGCAAGTGTAGAGGATACGCCTATGGATTTCCGTAAACCAACTCCTGTAGGCAAACATATTAATGAGTTTGACTTTATACAATTAAAGAATGGAAATGGCTATGATCACAATTGGGTTCTGAATACTAAAGGTGATATTAAGAGTAAATGTGCTTCACTTAAATCTACAAAAACAGGAATTGTCTTAGATGTATATACTAATGAACCTGGTATCCAGATGTATGCAGGCAATTTTCTTAATGGCACATTAAAAGGTAAAAAAGGTAGAACCTATAACCAACGTGCTTCTGTATGCTTGGAGACACAAAAATACCCTGATACTCCAAACAAACCGGAATGGCCTTCAGCAACATTGCGTCCTGGAGAGAAATACAACAGTCGTTGCATATTCAAATTCTCTGTTGAAAAATAAAGATTCAGAAGTATTTTTATTCTTACGAAGACAATGGCGTAATATCTGTTGTCCCCATTGCCTTCGTTTCTTTAACTATTAAGATAAATCTATAAATAATAAGTTTAATAAAATGAAGAAACTGTATTCCCGATTAGGCATGGTTGGTGGAGTTGTCGCTATCGGACTGCTTACTGCCGCTTTCACCACTCGTTCTTCTTCACAGCAAAATATAACCGTGGTTGATCGTCCCGACATAAAAGTTACTAATGTAAACTATATAGGCTATCGCGCACCGCTCAAACCGTTGAATTTCATTAAATTACCTGTGGGAAGCGTGCAGCCGGAAGGATGGGTAAGAAAATATCTGGAAAAACAGCGCGACGGACTGACCGGTCATTTGGGAGAAATAAGCGCATGGCTTGAAAAAGAGAACAATGCATGGCTTACTACAGGAGGTGACCATGGCTGGGAAGAAGTGCCATATTGGCTCAAAGGATACGGTAACCTGGCCTATATACTTAATGATAAAAAGATGATAGCCGAAACAAAAATATGGATAGAGGGAGCTTTTGCCAGCTGTCAACCAGACGGGTATTTCGGTCCGATAAATGAACGCAACGGAAAACGCGAATTGTGGGCTCAGATGATTATGTTGTGGTGTCTTCAATCTTATTATGAATATTCGCATGACCAGCGTGTCATTGAACTCATGACGAATTACTTTAAATGGCAAATGACTGTGCCCGACGATAAACTGCTGAAAGATTATTGGGAAAACAGTCGCGGAGGGGATAATATGATAAGCATTTATTGGCTTTATAACCATACGGGAGATAAATTCCTGCTTGAATTGGCGGAGAAAATTCATCGCAACACTGCCGACTGGACACAGCCTACTTCATTGCCTAACTGGCACAATGTAAACATTGCTCAATGTTTCCGTGAGCCTGCCACATATTATATGCTCACGGGAGATTCAGCCATGCTTAAGGCTTCTTATAATGTGCATCATTTAATCCGCCGCACATTCGGTCAGGTGCCTGGAGGTATGTTTGGAGCGGATGAAAATGCACGCATGGGATATATCGACCCTCGCCAAGGGGTGGAGACTTGTGGTTTAGTGGAACAGATGGCTTCGGATGAACTGATGCTGTGCATGACAGGAGATCCTCTTTGGGCGGAACATTGTGAAGAGGTTGCGTTTAATATGTATCCTGCTGCCGTAATGCCCGATTTCAAAGCTTTGCGCTATATTACAAGTCCAAATCAAACGGTGAGCGACTCAAAGAACCATCATCCGGGCATAGACAACAGAGGCCCTTTTCTTTCAATGAACCCCTTCAGTAGTCGTTGCTGTCAGCACAATCATGCTCAAGGCTGGCCTTATTTTGCAGAACATCTGATTCTTGCCACCTCGGACAACGGTATTGCCGCCGCTATATATTCGGCATGTAAGGCAACGGTTAAAGTTGGCAATGGAAAAGAGATAGTACTTCATGAGCAGACCAATTATCCTTTCGAGGAAGACATAACTTTCACTGTATCTGCAAAAGAAAATGTTGAGTTTCCTCTATATTTACGTATTCCATCATGGAGCGAAGGTGCGGAAGTACGTATAAACGGCAAGAAAGCGAATGTCAAGTTGACTAATGGAAAATACGTTTGTATTGAGCGAGAATGGAAAGACGGAGATAAAGTGTTGCTAAATCTTCCAATGTCTCTGTCTTTGCATACTTGGCAAGTAAATAAGAACAGTGTTAGTGTGGATTACGGACCATTAACCCTGTCATTAAAAATAGATGAACGATATGTACAGAAGGATAGTCGTGAAACTGCCATTGGCGATTCTAAGTGGCAGAAAGGTGCTGATTCCAGAAAATGGCCTACTACTGAGATTTATGCAAACAGTTCATGGAACATTTCATTAGTTCTTGATAAGAAAGATGCATTGAGGAATTTCAAAGTCATTCATAAAGCATGGCCTGTAGATAATTTTCCATTCACTGTAGAAAACGTACCTTTGGAAGTTAAGGCTACAGGACGTCAAGTGCCAAGCTGGAAGATTGATGCTACAGGATTGTGTGGAGTATTACCAGAAGAAAATGCTGTAAAGAAAGGAAAGGAAGATATTACATTGATTCCCATGGGAGCGGCACGACTCAGAATAGCTGCTTTCCCTAATACAAAAGAATAATAAAATTATAACTATGAACTAATAAGAAAGCACCATGATAAAAACATTCTTATTTTGTACAGGTCTTTTATGTGCAATTTCGTTAAATTGCGCAACATTGAATAAGGAAAAACACAGAAATCCTAATTTTGATAGAGCGGCAATAACTTTGGAAAGTATGTATAATAATTATCAGATACACAACAGCTGCTTATTACGTGAAACTTATCCTATTGATATAAATTATTCTGCTGATTATCTGGTTTCTGAAGAATCTAATAATACGCCTAATAAATATTCTTATCTCTGGCCTTATTCAGGAACCTTTACCGCTGTTAATACAATATTTGAAGCAAGTGATTTTTCTCAGGTATACAAAAAAACTCTTGAAAAAAGAGTTTTACCCGGTCTTGAAAAATATCTGGATACTAAAAGAAATCCTACTGCTTATTCATCATATATAACTTCCGACTCTAAGAGTGACAGGTTTTATGATGATAATATATGGATTGGCATAGATTTCTTGGATATATATTTTCTTACACACGAAAATAAATATCTGAGTAAAGCCAAAATGATTTGGAATTTCATTCAAAGCGGTACAGATGAAAAATTAGGTGGCGGAATTTATTGGTGTGAACAAAAAAAGGAATCAAAGAATACTTGTTCTAATGCACCAGGTGCTGTATATGCGCTTAAACTTTTCCAAGCTACTGATGACAGCACTTTCTTAATGCAAGGTAAAAAGCTTTATGAGTGGACAAAAAAGAATCTGCAAGATACTGAGGATTATCTTTACTTTGATAATATCAATTTAGATAAGATAATAGGAAAAGCTAAATTTGCTTATAATAGTGGACAGATGATGCAAGCCGCTTCTATATTGTATAAGTTAACAAAAAATTCTGAATATTTGTTTGATGCTCAAAACATAGCGAAAGGATGTTCTAATTTTTTCTTTACCAAGTTCGTCACTCCTTCTGGGGAAAAGATTAAGTTAGTAAAAAAAGGAGACGTTTGGTTTTCAGCTGTCATGTTGAGAGGTTTTATTGAACTTTATAATATAGATAAAAACAGAATATATTTAGATGATTTTGATAAGAGTCTTGATTATGCCTGGCAGCATGCCCGAGAAAAAAATGGACTCTTCAATTCTGATTTCTCCGGAGAAAAAAAAGATGAAAAGAAATGGTTACTGACTCAAGCTGCCATGGTGGAGATGTTTAGTAGGATAGCAGTCGTATTTAAAAATGAATAATAATGAAAGTGCTTGATAAAACAGTAATCACTATAATTTCTCTTTTATTTTCTAATATGTTTTTAATTGCGGGAGAAATCTCTTTGAAAATAACAAAGAGATATCTGAATTTTCCTATCTCTCATTCACAGCCAAGAAGAAGGATGGTATTTAAAACTGTTGGTGAATCTGACTTATCAGTAGTGATAAGGTTAGCTCCAGAGGATGCGGAATATTGGGTATTCAAAGATATGTTGTCCTTGAAAGGAAAAACAGTAAAGATAAGTTATGATGGTGATGAAAGAGGATTGAATAAAATATATCAGTCAGATCAGATCGCTGGCCAAGATAGTTTATATAAAGAAAAAAACAGACCTCAGTTTCATTTCACAACACGGAGAGGATGGATTAATGATCCTAACGGTCTGATATATCATAATGGTGAATATCATTTATTCTATCAACATAATCCATTTGAAAGGGATTGGGAAAATATGCATTGGGGGCATGCTGTAAGTCGCGATTTAATACATTGGACAGAGTTGCCAGATGCATTGTATCCTGATAAGTTAGGTACTATGTTTTCCGGATCTACCGTAATTGACTATGATAATACGGCTGGCTTTAATAAAGACAAGACACCAGCGATGGTGGCAATTTATACAGCGGCAAGCTCCGAAAGGCAAGTGCAGTGTGTGGCGTATAGTCTTGATAATGGATGTACCTTTACTAAATATTCCGGAAATCCGGTTATTGATTCAAAGGAAATGTGGAATAGTGCAGATACGCGTGATCCTAAAGTTTTTTGGTATGCTCCAACAAAACATTGGGTAATGGTATTGAATGAACGTGATGGACATTCCATATATACTTCCGTCAATCTTAAGAATTGGAAATATAGAAGTCACGTCACAGGCTTTTGGGAATGTCCGGAATTATTTGAATTGCCAGTGGATGGTGATAAGAATAATACAATGTGGGTAATGTATGGTGCTTCCGGCACATATATGTTAGGCTCTTTTAATGGAGAGGAGTTTAAGCCGGTAGCCGGGAAATACTGTTATACTACTGGTCGTATATATGCGGCACAAACATTCACAAATATTCCATTAGGTGATGGAAGGCGTATTCAATTAGGGTGGGGGAGAGTTTCGCATACAATGATGCCTTTTAACGGAATGATGTTGTTGCCTACGGAACTTACTTTAAGGACTACCAAGGATGGGGTTCGTCTTGTCAGTATTCCTGTAAAAGAGACCGAATCTTTGTTCAAATCGGTTGGTCGATGGAATTCTATAACTTCTTCAGATGCAAATCTTAGAATGAAAGAATTTCAAGATTCGGATTGCCTTCGCATAAAGACTACTATAAAATTATCTCACGCCACTGATGCTGGTTTTAATTTGTTTGGTCAGAATATTATAAGTTATGACATGAACTCAAATACTTTAAATGACAGGTTTTATTCTCCACAGAATCCTGTCAGCATGGAACTCAATGCTGATATTTATATTGATAGAACTAGTATAGAAGTGTTTATTGACGGAGGATTATACTCATATTCAATGGAACGCCGTAGTGACATGAATAATAAGGATGGTTTCCATTTTTGGGGAAATAGGATCGAAGTGAAGAATCTGGAAATATTTATGGTAAAATCTATATGGTAGAATATAATAGGAAATATTAAATAAGATCTTATCGTGAAAAAATATTATTTTTCCTTGAAATGAGATATTTACTGATAAGACTTTATTATTGAATTTATTCAACAAAACTAATTTCAAAAATATCAAAGAACGAAGCGGTTCTTGTGAACCAAGTTTATTTAATTTTTAATTGTCCACTCTTTAGTGGACAGTAATGTAGTTCTTTTATAAAAAAGAATAAGCAGATATTATGCTCCATCCGGGTGTATACAATTGGTACACCCGGGTGGAAGGTGAGGGTAGACCCGGGTGTATGAGATAGGTACATCCGGGTGTGCAGAAGAATGTGTCTATTTGAATTAATTATTTAATGTTGATCTATCTGTAAAGGCCGGAATTATCTAAAATTTGACTAGGATTATCGATAAATAGAAATGAGAAAGCTAAAAATATCTCATCTTTGTGAATAATTAGTAGTATAAACGAGAATCTAGTAACAATAAACTAATAAATATGAAAATCATGAAGACGTTTTTTAGTCAAAGATTAACGTGCAATTCATTTCAAGGTCTGGCATTACTTGGAATATGTTTGTTATTTCCGCTAACCATTCAGGCAGCTAAAGGGGGGAAGAAAATCAGTTCTGATTTGTTTGGACTCTTTTTTGAAGATATTAATTATTCTGCTGATGGTGGACTTTACGCAGAGTTAGTACAAAACCGTTCGTTTGAGTATAATCCTACAGAACGCAAAGAGTGGAATCCTTTCTCTTTTTGGGAATATATCACTCCCGGATTTTCTTATGGTAAAATAAGCGTTGAAACTTCATCGCCTATTCACCCTAATAATCCTCATTACATGGTGCTTAATATTGAACATGTGGGGCACGAAGCCAATACTCCTGGCTTGTCTGGAGTGGGTATTAAAAACTCTGGCTTTAGTGGTATTGTGGTAAAAGCAGGCGATAAATACAACTTCTCAATGTTTGCACGTCAGCTGAGTAAAGAGCCAATAGAACTGAATATTAGCTTGCAGACTCCGAAAGGAAAAGTACTGGCTGAAACTAAAATATCCACATCAACTGATAGTTGGAATAAATATACGGCAAGTCTGATTCCTACAGAAAGTAATGATACAGTTAGTTTAGTTGTTCTAGCTACATCTAAGGGTAAACTGGCTCTGGATGTAATTTCTTTGTTTCCTGAAAAAACATTCAAGAATCGTCCCAATGGTTTGAGGGCAGACTTGGCACAACTGCTGGCCGATATGAAACCTCGTTTTATTCGTTTTCCCGGAGGTTGCCTTTCTCATGGCGACGGTCTGGAAAATATGTACCGTTGGAAAAATACGATTGGCCCGATAGAACAGCGTAAAGAGCAACGTAATATCTGGGGATATCATCAAACAACAGGATTGGGCTATTTTGAGTATTTCCAGTTCTGTGAGGATATAGGTGCAAAACCGTTGCCAGTTTTACCGGCTGCAGTCAGCTGCCAAAACTCTGGTGGTACATGGCGTGTAGGTGGAACCGGACAAAAAGCTATTCCGATGGATGAAATGCAGGATTATATTCAAGAAGTATTAGACTTGATAGAATGGGCTAACGGTCCCGCAACTTCTACTTGGGGAGCTAAACGTGCTGCTGCAGGGCATCCGGCTCCATTTAATTTGCAATATATTGGCATTGGCAATGAAGATAAAATTACTCCGGAATTTGAGGAACGCTTTAAAATGATTTTTAATGCTATTAAGGTTAAACATCCGGAAATAGAAGTCGTAGGAACTGTTGGTCCTTCTCCCGACGGTGAAGATTTTACAAAAGGATGGAAACTGGCCGATGATTTGAAAGTTCCGATAGTTGATGAACATTATTATACTGATCCAAGTTGGTTCATTTCTCATCAAAACCGTTATGATTCGTACAAGCGTAATGCTACGGAAGTTTATCTTGGGGAATACGCTTCCTGGGGAAATAAAATGCGCAATGCTATATCCGAAGCAGCTTATATGACGGCTCTTGAGCGCAACGGCGATGTAGTGAGAATGGCTTCGTATGCTCCTTTATTGGCAAAGAAGGACTTCACTCAGTGGAAGACCGATATGATATTCTTTGATAATACAAGAATCAATCCAACGCCTAATTACTATGTACAAAAAATGTTTTCTGCCAATCAGGGAGATTATTATTTCGATAATGTTATTCTGAAAGATGAAAAAGATGCAAACTTAGCAGCTTCTTGTGTTCAGGATAGCAAAACCGGAGATATTATTCTGAAAATGGTAAATTTTGGAAGTGAAAGTAAACCGATGAAAATTAATCTCAAAGGATTCGGCAACGTTCTTTCAAAAGCAGAACAGGATGTTCTTACAGGCGATACTGAGGCTGAAAATACACTCGAAAATCCTCAGGTAGTAGTTCCTGTTAAGTCCGTTGTCAAAATAAAGAAGACATTTGATTATTCTGCTCCGGCAATGTCATTAACAGTAATCAGAATAAAAACAAAGAAATAGCATTTCGTTTCTTTAAACTTAATACTCTATGGTAGAGAATTTTTCTAATCTGGTGAACAATTGATGCATGCACATTGAGTTTGAGTAATATGGTATAAATGATATAGATTTCTTCAGGGAATATAAAAAGGGCATCCGAAAGGATGCCCTTTTTAGAATATAATTATTTTAAAGTGCGGTAAACTGTCTGGTAGAAGCTATTGGTAATGCAGAGCGCATACCACCTAATATATGGTGATATCTTCTTCCAATATATTCAGTTATAGTAGCAGTATAAGCAACATACTTTTTATTTGAATTCCAAAGCATAAGATCATCACCCATTGATCCATCGGCATTTACAACTTTAATCTTATAAATTATAGGGCAATATCCGGATGAATTAAAGAGAGATTTAACAATCTTCACAGGTTGCCAGCCAGTAGTTTCTCCAAATGAAACAGGCTTTCCAATGTTTACTAAAGTACCGGTTCGAGGATCAGTATATTGGTACTGCAATTTCAGAGTACTGGTTGCTCCGGTTGTTTCATAAAGAAAATTGTAGAACTTTACATAACAAGTGGAGTCTGTATTCTCTGTCAGATTAGCCTGATATGGATAGCCATTATCAAAAATAATAGGATCTTTATTGAAATCGTATACAAACATGTTTTGTTTCCCTGCATTTAGTGTAACATCCTTGTCGTATACTAAAGTTAATGCAGCACTCATATACAATTTAATATTGATTTTACCAGGTTTAACTGTATAAAAACGACCTACAGAACCATTAGGAATCGCATTATAAGTTGTCAAAGGCGCAGTTTTGTTAGCAATAGTATCGCCATTAACTACAATCTTATAAATATTGTTGGTAGTGGTGGCAGTAACAGGTACAAAGTAGTGCAGCTGGAATTCTGCCATATCTGAAATAGATTCTGTATTGTATTCTACTTCATTCTTATCGCATGATGCCGTAAGTACCAACATCATAACCAGACTAATGTATTTTAGAATTTTCATATCTTTTTATTTTTATATTTTACTTTTCTATAAAACAGATACATTATTTAGAAGGAAGATCTCCCGGATAAGCAAACCAAGGAATAGAACATTGATAGTTCTCGGCAGTTCCTGAAATAGGCACTAAAGATTCTAGTGATGGTTTATTCCACATATATTCAGAGTTATACCGAGGACGAATACGATAACACGGTGCACCTTGATTTAATGTGTTGTAAGTCGTTTTTCGACCTTGAACCTGAGCTGGAGCCAGATATAATCCTTTATAGACTTTTGTAGCATCCGTATCCCATTTTTGATTAACCATAGAGAGATCCCATCCATTGCCGGATGCAGGGTATTCTCCTGTATATTTAATATCATAATGATATTTACGCATATCTACCCAGGCTTCCAATGCTCCCCATGGATATAATGCTACCCATTTTTGCATCATGATGTGTGAAAGAGAGAAGTCGGATAATGAAAGTCCATCTACATAAGGACCTGCTGTGTATTGTGAAGCTAAAGATGTGAATAAATTTTTAGTAATTTTATCTCCACCAACTGCCTGACCTTTTGTTCCAGGATAAATATACTTGGCAGTGAAATTCATATCAGCTTTAACACCCTCTTTAAATGCAGCAAATGCTTCGTCTTTTTTGTTTAGTTTCCAATAAGCTTCTGCTAAACAGAATTTTAATTCAGCGCAAGTCATTAGTATATATGGTGCATCATCCCGATATATCCAGCGGCCTTTACCATCTTGAACAGTACCAGTAAATTCAGAAGTAGCATTTCTACCATAGTATGATGGAGCTGAACCTATCGGGCCACTAAAACTTGTGAAAGTACCACCATAATATTTATGAGCTTTGATACTGTCAGCATTATCCATGCTATTGTAAAGAGGATCATCAACCGTGGCAAGTTTAATTGCTACACGTGGGTCGTAATGACCTGCTACTTTTACTAAAGTATCACAAATAATCTGTTTATCAGCTAATTCGTATGGATAGTATTTGTTTCCATCAACACTGTATTTTTCTCCAGTAGTTTCATCGTATTTAGGCATTGAACCTGTAAATACTTGTACTGCATATTCGTGTTGGAAAAAATTTCTTGATAAATTGAGGCGATTTGTTCCCCAGAAATTATTATACGCTGAATAAGCAGCACTTGCTGAGCCACCGGCAACGGCTACTGCTGCGTCATCATCTGCAGATTGGAACGATTTATTGGCACAATCGATTAGTTCTTGAGCGTAATCAGTAGTGAAATTACTCTTGTTTGATAGAGAAGCCAGATTACGAACTATAACACCATAGGCAAACTTAATCCATTTTGCTTTGTCACCATTGTATATATAATCATTTGCGCTGATTTTTGTTCCGTAACTATGATTATCGGTCTTTTCAAGATATTCGATTGCCTTGTAAGCCCATTCTCTGATTTGAGGGTAAATATCTTTTTGATAATCATAATTATGAGATAAAAGTCCATTAACAAAAGCTTCTTTCATAGGAAGATCGCAATGTTCTTTTGTTAGTTGATCCCAGGAATATGCTTTAAGGGCATAACCAATACCAGCTAACGTCCAGTCTTCTGCTTTAATAGATTGATTGATCATATTTTCAAGGTTCATGCCTTGAAGCCAATATGTAACACGCCAGATTTCTCCTCCGTAATCAGTTCCTGAATTGTAGTAATGATTGGCAAACGAAGTATAATAACTAGATGTAGTGCCCATCATCTGCGTAAGAGGACCCGTTGCACGTATATCCCAATACATTCCTTGATATTGTTCAATAATTCCTGCTAAGTAAAGATAGCCTTCCACATAATCAGGCGCATCTACATTTTTGTTAACATCAAGATAATCGTCGCAACTTACGTTCGTAAAGAGCATTGATGCTAACAGTATGATTGTTGATATCTTTTTTTTCATAATACTTTCTGATTTATTAAAGAATTATTTGAATGTTATACTTATACCAAATGCGATACTGCGAGGATTTGGTAAAGACCAAACATCGTATCCCTCACCACCTGTACCGCCAGCAGCTGCTGATACTGTATTTCCAACGGCATCAATGCCTGAATAATTGGTCCATGTAGCTATGTCATTTCCTACAACATAAATATTGGCATAGTCAATATGAGTTCCCTTTAACCATTTGGCAGGTATAATATATGCTAAACGAAGTTCTTGCAAACGCAGATAATTTACACCATTTTCAAGCCAGTCTTCATCATATCCCGTATAGATAGATGAGCCATAAGTGTTGTATGATACTGAAATATTGTTTTTTGTTGGATTTGCACTGTTTTCATTTCCATCTGCAAAAACTCCTTTAAAGATAACTGGACCTTTTTCGCGCATCTTAACTGATTCCCAGCTTGTTCCAGTAGACATCATACTACGTTTTGTACCGTTTACTACAGTTGCATGATACCGGCCTGCAAACATTCCTGATAGTCGGAAACCTTTGTATGCCAAACTTGTTGTTAAGCCAAAACGAAGTTTTGGTTCACGGTCACCGATAACGCTCCATTTACTATCTACCTTTGGAAGTCCTGTTGTTGGATCTATCAAAATGTCTCCAGCTTCATTTCTTGTATATGCATTACCGGTAAGAGTAGTAATAGGATGACCAACCATAATACCATTACGTATATTTCCTGAATTCCATGTATATGCATTATAATATTCACTAACATTTTCAGGAAGATAAACAACTTTTGATTTTGTACTTGATGCATTAATTCCAACGTTCCAGCGAACCCCATTTTGTTTACGTATAACATCAGCATCAACGTGTGCTTCCCATCCCCAAGTGTTAAATGTACCAACATTCATATTGTTTAATACGAATCCTGTTGCGTAACTTAAACGGAATCCCTGAACAATTTGGTCTGCGCAATGAGTCCAGAAATAGGAGAAGTCTGCATTAATCCGGTCGTCTAAGAAACGTCCTTCAAATCCTCCTTCATAAGATGTTGTCATTTCAGGTTTTAAATCTTTGTTTGGACCAGTATAGCCATAATGATAACCGCCACCTGTTAGTCCGGTAGTTTCTAATTGAGGATCTATCTGAAGTGGATCTGCATCCTTACCAACTTGTGCAACAGCACCACGTAACTTTAAGTAGCTGATAGTTTTATTGTCCTTCATGAAAGGAAGCTCTGTGAAAATAAATGAGCCTTCTAAAGCTGGATAGAAATAAGAGTTATTTGCTTTTGGTAGAGTTGACGACCAGTCATTTCTAGCTCTTAAAGTAACGAAAGCCATATTTTTATATCCAAATTCAGCCTGAGCTGAGATTGCCTGAACTCTACGCTTGGTAGTTGTTTTTTCTGCTGTTATTGTTGAAGGATCACAGTTATTAATTGACTGAAAATCTACAACAGAGAACTTTGATCCGTATGAACTTAATTGAGTTACGCCATTTTCTATCTGGTGATAACCTACCTGAACAGATACTGAATATTTGCCTTTAAAAGTGTTGTTGTATCCGGCAAGGAAATTAAGAGTAGGATCAGAGAAATTTGATTTTGCAAGATTATACGTACCCACTCCACCATTATTTTTATAATAGTATGGATGAACTGATGTTTCAAAATTCTGAGCGCCAACATCCCAACCTACTTGTGCGCGTAAAAATGCATTTTTGATAGGAGTTAGAGTTATTGCAAAATTTGAAATAAAACGGTCAGACTCATCATAATATTTATTCTTATAACTACCGAATAGTGGATTAAGAAGATCTGTATCAGTATAAAAAATAGGTCTGCGCATGTGAGATCCATCCTCGTCTAAATAATTAGCCATGTTGTCAATAATAGGCCAACGCATAGCTAAGTACAACGGACCATCTGTTCCACGCAGTGCTTTTGTATTAGTGGTATTGGTGTATTGCATTGACGATTCAAAGTTTAACCACTTTGTAATCTCTGCTTTTCCTGATAATGTTAAGTTCATACGAGAATAATCCGTGTTTTTAACAACACCCGTTTGGTCTAGCCATGATGCAGAAGCACGTATTGTTGTCTTGTCACTACCTCCTTCAACAGAAACATTGTGTTTCGTTGAATGACCTGTCTGTAATACAGCGCCAATGTTATCATAGAACTTAGTGTTCTCAGGATAAAGGCCGCCATATCTGCTTGTGTAATAGTAGTTTGTTGTTCCATAAGCACCTTGCGCATATTTTGTTTGCATATCAGGATAACCGTATGCCTGATCCCAACGGAAACTATTGCTATATGTTACCTTTCCTTTACCGGAAGATCCTTTTTTTGTTGTAATAATAATAGCTCCGTTTGATGCATCAGAACCGTAAAGTGCTGCAGCTGCCGCACCTTTTAATACAGTCATTGATTCAATGTCTTCCGGGTTGAAGTCATTACCACGAGATGCAAAGTCTAAGTTACGGCTTGATAGTGCATCACTAGCATCTGCCAGATTAGTAGGATTGAATGTTGAATTGTTCATAGGGATACCATCAACAACGTATAGCGGTTGGTTATTACCGGAAATTGAAGTAACGCTACGCAGTACTACTGTTGTTGAAGCACCTGGAGCCCCACTTGTAGAAGTTACAGTCATACCTGATACACGACCTTGAAGAGCGGAAATGAAATTATCACGTCCGGAGTCGAGAATATCAGCTGCTTTTACATTCTGGACAGATGAACCGATTGTACGAGCTACACGCTTCATACCAAACTCAGCTGTGACAACAACTTCGTTTAATTGCTTGGAGTCCTCTTCCATAGTAATATTGATAACCGGTTTATTTGCAACAATAGATTGCTGTTTATATCCTATACAAGAGAATACTAATGTAGCATTTGATTTTGCTTCAATGCTATATTTACCATTAATATCAGATTGTGTTCCTTTGGTTGTTCCTTTAACAATAACGCTAGCGCCTATTAATGGTTCTCCGTTTATATCTTTAATTGTACCCGAAACCTTCATGGCTGCTTGTTGCAGATCGTGAGGGCTTGCTTGTACGCTTACACTCATTGCTGTAAAAGCAATCAAGCATAATCCAGCATACATAAAAAGTTTCTTCAATAAAACCTTTTTCATTCTCTTTGATGCATTCATACTGTAATGATTTTAATTTAAAAAAGGATTGTATGTTAATAATCACTAGATACTTTATTAACTATATGTATATCTGTTTCTGCATTTATGCTGTTATTAACAGCAGGTAGATAAGAAACAGTAAATATTGAATTGAATATTACCGAACGAGTTCTTTGAAAATATTTGTTTTTGTTCATAAGAGATTAGAATTAATTAGATAATTAGTGATATTCAATGTGATTGTAGTGAAAGGTACAGTTGCAACTGTATAGGAAGGAGATGTTTATTTTATCATAGGCGTTTTTTTAGTAGAGATAATATTTATGTTATGATATAGCTTGTGCTGATATTCGTGACTGCATACTCCCTCATTAAATGAACACTTTTTTGCATTCAATTTAAATCCTGATTTTATAGCATTTTGAGAATTTCTTCTCTTATATCATTATATATATAAACAAATAAAAATCTCGGCTAAAGAAATCATTAAGGCTTTGTTCTAAATATGAGTTATTTATGAGAACAAAGGATAGATTGTATTTAGAATTCTTATAAAAAAGATAGAACTCCTTTTATTAATGATTATATGACAAATATATTAGATTAATTTTAAAAAGGAAAACAAATATTGATTATTTTTTTGTATTAATGTCTATTTTTTAACTTTTTAGCATTTTATAGCTTATAGACCTTGGAATGATAATCTACCAAACCACTCATGGGAGTTTCGGTTATATTGGATATTGATATATCAAATTCTTTAGCTATCGAATTTAATATTTTAGCATATACGTAGGCTACTGACCCAACAAAAGAAATGGGATAGTCTCTGTATTTGTACTGAAAGATGTTTCTGATAAAGAAATTACGCAGATTGGAATAAACAAGATTGTATACGTATTCATTATCCAGATGTTCGTTTAAGAAAAAAGATATAGTAGATAAAAAGCGGTTAGGGAACGGACGACTATAAACCGACTCAAGTGCATCATCTGCTGTTATACGAAACTTATCGTAAAAGCTATCCATAAGATCTTTGGGTGCAAGCTCCTTCAGGCAATCTGCAAGGAAAATTCTTCCCATCACTGCGCCACTACCTTCGTCTCCAAGTATATAACCTAAGGAACGAACATTTTGAAGGATTTGTTTTCCATCATAAAAACATGAATTAGAACCAGTTCCTAATATACAGGCTATACCAGCTTCGTTTTTTAATAAACCACGTGCTGCAGCAAGTAAATCACTTTCTACTTCAATGGGAGATTTGAATTGTGCTACTAAAGACGCTCTGATTATTTCTTTTCGGTCAGTGGTTGTACAACCTGCTCCATAGAAGTAAACGGTTTCAAAGCGCTTCCTGAAAAAGTGTTCTGGCAAACCCAGACGGACACTGTGGCTGATTTCCCTTCTTGATTGGAAAAAAGGATTTATTCCTTCGGTAAATTCATGCCCTATTACATAATTTCCATCAATAATTGCCCACTCTGTTTTTGTAGAGCCGCTTTCTGCTATTAATATCATCTTTCTTTGATTTTTGTGTTTTTTATTAGAGACGATAAGCACATTATAAACAGGCGTCCTTAAATAAGGATTATATATAAATTTGCAAAAGAAAATATTAGGACCATTTTATTTTATTATGGAATTAATATAGAAAAATGTAAAATGATTGCACTACAAATATATAATTAATAATTTATAAATCAAAACACAAATTCAATTATTTTATATATGTATATTATTTATTCAGAATATAATACTGATTATAAATGGCTATATTGTTAAAAGTGAATATGAAATTGTATTTATCTTATGTTTAAAATTGATTGTATGATTAAACTAATTGTATAATATCTATGATTTTTTGAATTTATTATTCCGAATGTAACATATGTGACATTTTTTTTATAATAGTTTTTCTTCCTTTGCTATATATAAAATTTATAATGATATGGAAGAATTATTTAAAAAAGGAACTGTACTTGATTTCGAAAAGCTAATTGATTATTCAGTAGGTGGAATTATCAGTAAACAAGTACTTAAAAATGAAGCTGGTAATATAACACTATTCTCTTTTGATAAAGGGCAAGGATTAAGTGAACATACTGCACCTTTCGATGCATTAGTTCAGATTCTTGATGGTGAAGCAACTATAACAATAGGAGGTAACCCTCTTCTTTTGAAGCAAGGTGAATCAATTATTATGCCGGCAAACGTAACTCATGCTTTATTTGCAGATAAAGAATTCAAAATGTTACTAACTATGATAAAAGGTATCTGATTTTATTATCTTTTGAAAGAGATAACTATATCTACAAAAAAGATTTTCCAAGAATTGTAATTGTGACCTTTTTTCTCAAAATTATATTTATATTTGCTGAGTTATTAAATAATATGCAAAAAATATAAATATAATAAGAATTTTAGAATGAGCGTTAAAGGTCGTTTGATTGCAATGAACTTCCTACAATTTTTTGTGTGGGGAGCTTGGTTAATTTCTTTGGGAGGATACATGGGTGGAAGCCTTCATTTTGAAGGTGGACAAATAGGAGCAATTTTTGCAACAATGGGAATTGCTTCTTTATTGATGCCCGGATTGATTGGCATTATTGCCGATAAGTGGATAAATGCAGAACGTTTGTTAGGTATTTGTCATTTACTTGGATCAGTTTGTTTGTTTTATGCTTCGACGGTAACAGGTTACGACCAGATGTATTGGGCTATGCTTGTTAATCTGTTAGTGTATATGCCTACTCTTTCCTTAACCAACACTGTTTCTTACAATGCGTTGGAAAATAATAAATTCGATATAGTTAAAGATTTTCCTCCTATCAGGGTGTGGGGAACCGTAGGCTTTATCTGTGCTATGTGGGCTGTTGACCTTACTGGATTTAAACATACATGTGCACAGCTTTATGTTAGTGCGGGAGCGGCCTTGTTATTAGGACTTTATTCTTTTACTTTACCACAATGTCCTCCTGCTAAAAGTGAGAGCAAGACATTGCTTTCCTCTTTTGGCCTTGATGCTTTGGTACTTTTTAAACAGAAGAAAATGGCTATTTTCTTTTTGTTTTCTATGTTATTGGGTGCTGCTTTGCAGATTACAAATTCTTATGGTGATTTATTCCTGAGCAGTTTTAAGGATATTCCTGAATATGCTAATTCTTTCGGGGTAAAGCATTCGGTGATACTTTTATCTATTTCACAAATGTCTGAAACTCTCTTTATTCTTGCTATTCCATTCTTTTTGCGCCGCTTTGGTATTAAGCAGGTAATGCTGATTAGTATGACTGCGTGGGTATTCCGTTTTGGACTTTTTGGACTTGGAAATCCGGGAAGCGGATTACCTTTGCTTATCCTTTCAATGATAGTTTATGGTATGGCTTTCGATTTCTTTAATATATCCGGTTCTCTTTTTGTGGAGATGGAAACAACTCCACAGATCAGAGCAAGTGCACAGGGACTTTTCTTTATGATGACTAATGGCTTGGGAGCAATTATGGGTGGCTATGCTAGTGGTGCAATTGTAGACTTATTCTCAAAATATGCAACTGTAGCCGGACAAACTCAGGTAATAAGCCGTGACTGGCAGACTATCTGGTTTATTTTTGCTGCTTATGCTTTAGCAATCGGAATTCTTTTTGCTATTGTATTTAAATATAAGAATGGTGGTAAGATGGTGAAGCAATAAAATAATAGTTTTATCATTTAGGAGTCTATATAAAGACATAAAAAATGGTTTGGTAGATCACTGAACCATTTTTTATGCCTTATTCGGATCAAAAAAGTATACATAGTAGATATTCGTAACCGGAATAGATATTAAATTACGTATAAGTAATGGGAAAAAGATGTGTAGATGAATTACTTGGGGATATAATAAAGCGAAATTCCGATTCTGCTTTTAGAGAATTATACGATCAATGTTATGATCGTTTTTTCAGGATAGCCTACTATTATTTGCAAAGAGATGAGTGGGCTCAAGAAGTTGTTCTTGATGTCTTTTTAAATATTTGGAATAATAGGGCTGCACTGAGTAACGTCAGAAATTTTTCTAATTATTCCTTTGTGTTGATTAAGAATGCCGCTATTAATTTCCTTGAAAAAGAAGAAAAAAGAAAAACAAATTCATTAGATTCAATCAAAGACCCTCTTTCTTGTATATCCTCGCCCGAAGAAAAAATGATTGATGATGAATTATTTCAATGTTATTTAAATGCAGTCGAAGAACTTCCTGAGAAATGTCGTGAAATATATCAGCTGGTTCGGGAAGATAAAAAAAGTTATATGCAAGTTGCAGAACTGTTCAATATTAGTCCAAAAACAGTTGATGCTCAGGTGCAGAAGGCTGTTTCAAAATTAAAAGAAAAAATAAGTGCATTTTTTTAGATTATCAATAGGGAGATTTCCAATTTCATCTGTCTTTATTCTTGTAGTGCTCTATTTAATAAATAGAGTAGGAATTAAAAATAATAAAGAATAAGATGAATCAATTACCAAAATCTGAAAACGAAGTTAATGAGCTTTTAAATAAACTTGCTTCTTCTACTCATTCTCCTCAAGGGAAGTTTACTGCCGATAATAGTTTTGACATATTACGGAAAAGAATAACTCCTCCTAAATATAGACTTCGTTTTTATCAATGTATGTCGGCGGCTGCTGCAATTATTCTTATTTTAGGATTCTCGTGGATGTTTTACAACGGGGAGCAGCCCGTATCAATGAAAACAATCAGAACATTTGCTGAAATCAAAGAAATAAAATTGCCTGACGGAACTCATGTAGTACTAGATAGGTATTCTTCTATTCAGTTTCCTGAAACATTTGGAGGAAAAACACGTGATGTAAAGCTTTTAGGAGAAGCTTATTTTGAAGTGACAAAGAATCCGTCAAAACCATTTATTGTAGAAACTCATTCTGTAAACATAAAAGTTTTAGGTACTCACTTTAATGTTGAAGCCTATAAAGATGATCCAAATGTTTCCACTACCTTATTAGAAGGTTCTGTTTCTGTAACCAATAAAGAACAAAGTAAAAGGCTGATACTTAAGCCTAACGAAACAGCTGTCTACAATAAAAACGTCTTAGCCTTCACTCATTTAAAAGATGTTGATGTAGAAAATAACGTTGCCTGGCGACAAGGCATCCTTATCTTTAATTCTGCTTCAATGGAGGATATAGCATTATCTCTATCTCATAAATTTAATGTTAAAATAGAAATAGATAACGCTGAGTTACGAAAACACAAATTTACCGCACGCTTCGATAATCAGGAAAATCTTTATGAAATATTGAATTTACTTAAATCTACAGGGAATTTCAACTACATAAAAGCCGATAATAGAATTAGGATACAAATAAAATAAAGCAAACATGAATTTTAATATTTTTAGAGGTCTGCATACCAAAAGATTGCTTTTTGTATGCTTGATAATTTTCTTTTTTTCATTAATACAAGCACAAAATCCGGAAAGTAGAGTTACAGCTACATTTAGAAATTTAACTTTGGAAGAGTTTGTGAAAAGTCTCGAGAAATCTACAGGGTATTCATTTATTTACGGCGAAGAAGTTAAGCTCAATCAGAATATTTCTTTTGAAGTAAAGAGTATTCCATTGCAGGAAGTTTTAAATCGTGCTTTCTCAAAAGAACCAATAGGTTATAAAATTACCGGAAAACATATTCTCTTGTTTAAAAAGAGCATTAAGCCAGTGGAACGGAAGTATACAATTAGTGGTTATGTTACAGATGTGACATCAAAAGAGACGCTGATTGGTGCTAATGTTTTTGAAAGTAATCATCATTTGGGAACTACCACTAACCCTTACGGCTTTTTTAGTATAACACTTCCAGAAGGGAATATTGCTTTGAAATTCTCGTATATTGGTTATAAATATGAAGATTGTTTTATTCATCTGAAAAAAGATACAGTTGTTAATATCAGTCTTAATAGTAGTAATGTTTTGCATGGAGTAACTATTCTGTCAGATAAAACAGAAACAGGACTTTTCGCTACGCAAATGGGAGCTATAGATGTGCCTTTACAACATATTAAAAATACTCCAACAGTTTTAGGTGAAGCCGATGTTATAAAGTCCATGCAACTTCTTCCTGGAATTCAGAAGGGTATGGATGGCTCAGCAGGAATGTATGTTCGTGGGGGAGGACCCGATCAGAATTTAATATTGCTTGATGGTGTACCAATGTACAATGTTGAACATCTATTTGGATTCTTTTCTGTTTTTACTCCTGAGGCAGTGAAAAAAGTGAGTTTGTTTAAAAGTAGTTTTCCGGCTCGTTTTGGAGGTAGATTATCGTCGGTGCTTGATGTGAGAACCAATGATGGAGATATGGAAAAATATCATGGAAGTTTTAGTGTTGGCTTACTTGCTGCTAAGGTAAATCTCGAAGGACCAATTGTAAAGGGTAAAACATCTTTCAATATTTCTGCACGAAGAACGTATGCCGATCTTCTTATTACTCCGTTTGTTAAAAGTGATGATAATCTAGGTTATTATTTCTATGATGTAAACGCGAAGATCAACCACAAATTCTCTGATAAAAGTCGCCTTTTCATAAGTACATATAATGGTAGAGATGTATATCACTATGATTCTAATAGTTCCGATAAAAACACTTATGATTCTGATTATAACTCCCAACATCAAACAGTTACGGTTGAAACGATTACTAAAGATAAGGTTAACTTTAATTGGGGAAGTACAATTATAGCTGGACGGTGGAATTATATTTTTAATAATAAACTTTTTAGTAACACTACTTTAGCCTTTAACGATTATCATTTTAAGTTGGGCATGTTGAGTTTTCAAAAAGAAAAGCGAAACAGCAATTATTCCGAATACAATTATCAGGCAAAGTATAATTCAGGAATAAAAGACTGGACGTATAATATTGATTTTGACTATGATCCTGTGCCAACACACCATGTGAAATTTGGAATTGGATATTTATATCATAATTTTCGCCCTGAAGTAACAACTTCTAAAATTCACGAACAAGAGAATGAACTATTAAATGATACTACATATCAAAGTGCATCAAATAATAATGTTCATGCTCATGAAATGTCTCTTTATGGGGAAGATAACTTTAACTTAACAGATAGATTCAGAATAAATGCAGGAGTGCATGTTTCTTGTTTTAACGTTCAAAATCAGAGCTATTTTTCTATTCAGCCACGAATTTCTTCCCGTTACCAGCTGACCGATGATTTTGCTCTGAAGGCTTCATATACAAAGATGAATCAATATATTCATTTATTGTCAAATTCCAATATTTCTTTACCAACCGATTTGTGGGTTCCAACTACAAAGAAAATAAAACCGATGAAAGCTAATCAATATTCTGTTGGAGGATATTATACTGGGATAACAAACTGGGATTTTTCAGTGGAAGGATATTATAAAGCCATGGACAATGTACTGGAATATAAAGATGGAGCTTCTTTTTCAGGATCATCAAGTGGATGGGAAAATAAAGTTGAAATGGGAAAAGGGCGCTCTTTTGGTCTGGAATTTCTTGCACAAAAGGTGGAAGGCAGAACAACTGGTTGGATTGGTTATACTTTAGCCAAAAGTGACAGGCAATTCAAAAAAGGTGGAATTAATGATGGTATTCGTTTTCCTTATAAATATGATAGAAGACATAATATCAATATTGTTTTGAATCATAAATTATCAAAGAAAACGGAAGTGTTTGCATCCTGGACATATTCAACAGGAAATGTAGCTACTATTGCTGAAGAAAAAACTACAGTTATTCGCCCTGCAGATGTTGGATATAATCAATGGTGGAATCTTAATAATTCTCAATCTTCTCATGGCTATTCATATGTTTACACCGAAAAATATATAAATCACCGCAATAATTATCGTCTACCAGACAGCCATTGCCTGAATATTGGAATAAACTTTAATAAGAAAACCAAGCATGGCATGAGAACATGGAATTTTAGTATTTACAATGTTTATAATGCAATGAACCCTTCTTACATATATTTAAGTACAAAAGAAACAAGGGGGTATAATATGTCTGGCGAAGAGGTTGTCTCTACTAAACCGATAATAAAGAAGGTTACTATATTACCATTTATTCCATCTTTAACTTATACATATAAATTTTAGACATCATGAAGAAATATATTATAATTATCCCTGTTTTTTTGTTGTTATTGACTGCATGCACAAACGAAATACCTTTTGATGTAAAAGATAGTGAAAGTAAGATGATTATCAATACACTGATTAATGCAGATTGTTTGGACAATCGAATTTTTGTAAGTCTCACGGGTAAAGAGGATATTGCATCTATTGATAATGTTTCTGTTAATCTTTATGTTAATGGAGTATTAAAGGAAGAACCGGAAGCTGTTCCAGATACTGATAGTAGCTCAAAGGTAAAGGGCT
Source organism: uncultured Bacteroides sp. (assembly GCF_963677945.1). NCBI lineage: Bacteria > Pseudomonadati > Bacteroidota > Bacteroidia > Bacteroidales > Bacteroidaceae > Bacteroides > uncultured Bacteroides sp. The sequence goes on from NZ_OY782578.1 coordinate 2,272,795, forward strand.
TTCTCATAAAACACACAACTTTTAAACCTGGCGATAAGGTAAAGATTGAGGCTGCAACTGCAGATGGTAAATATTATGCCTGGGGAGAAGAAACTGTTCCAGAGCGTGTTGATATTATAAAAATTGATACGGCTACTGTTAGGATGAAGGACATATATAGTGATTCTTATTCGCCCTATCTTCGTTTTAGAATTACGTTTAAGGATATTCCCAATAAAGAAAATTTCTACAGAGTTGTTCTTGAGAAGAAGATTACAAGAGTTTCGACTAATCAGTATAGCGGGCATGATGAAACAGTAGTGACTTATGGTTATAGTTTTATATCCAGAGAAGATGTAGCTCTTACCGATGGAAGACCTGGTACTGCTGATGATGAAGAAAATGGCATTTCTACTTCTGTCTCTAATACTTATGGTGTTTTCAATGACTCCAGATTCCTTAATAGTGAATATACATTAAATATTAGTCAGAGTAAAACTTCTTATTATTATGGTGATGATTTAAAAGAAGAACAAATAAGTGTAACTGTATATTTGCAGAGTATATCTGAAACAGAATATTATTATCTTCAGGCATTAAATAAATCAAACGATATTGTTGATGATGATATCTTATCTGAATCGATTCATCTACCTACTAATATAAATGGAGGTATTGGTTTGTTGGGAATTTGTGCCGAAAGTTCTAAAATATTGCAGACTTATAATTGGAAAGCTAAATAGTAGTTTCAAGAATCTGATAAAAGAGATTAGAACAATGCGTGCTAATCTCTTTTATTAATTGCAGCTATATCATAAAAAGAACATCAAAATAATCTGTGCTATAATCACTCTAAGGAACATGCTTAATGGATAGACAGTTGCATAAGAAACAGATGGATTATCTCCCGGAATAGTATCATTTACATAATTCAATGCCATTGGGTTGGCCATACTTCCGCAGAGCATTCCGGATACAGAACCAAAATCTACCTTCATTACTTTTAATGCAATTAGTCCGGTGATAATAACAGGAACAAAAGTGATGGCAAATCCTAAACCAATCCAAAGAACTCCTTCTGGACGAACCACTGTTTCAAAGAAATGCGCACCGGCATCAAGTCCCAGACAAGCTAGATACATTGCCAGTCCTAATCCTCTTAGCATCAGGTTGGCACTAAGTGTAGTGTAAGTAACCATGTGCAAACGCGGGCCGAAGGTTCCTATCAGAATTCCCACAACAATTGGTCCGCCAGCTAATCCTAGCTTAACAGGAGCACTGATACCGGGAAGAGTAAATGGGATACTTCCCAATGCTAATCCAAGTATTATACCTATAAATACAGCTACCAGATTTGGCTCTTTCAAGCTCTTAACTGTATTACCCAGTACCTTCTCCACATTTTGAATGGCTGCAGCTTCTCCAACAACTGTCAGTCGGTCGCCCATTTGCAAAACCAGCTCGGAAGTAGCCAGAAGCTGAACTCCGGCACGATAAACACGGCTGATATTTATTCCATAATGATTTCTCAGGCGGAGTGAACCAAGCTTTTTTCCGTTAATTTCGGGGCGGGTAACAACAATACGTTGTGAGATAAGCTGACTGTCGATAGCATTCCAATCTATATCTTCTTTATTCCAGTCGGTACTTTCCTGCTCACCAAAGAGTACAGTTAGTGCTTCTACATCTTTTTCTGAAGTAACAACAAGTAATTTGTCTCCTTTTGCTAAAAGCTTCTCAGATGTTGGAATTGTTACTTTTCCATCTCTCCAAAGACGGGAAATAACAAACTTCATGCTGCTGAGATGTGCTATATCTTTAATGCTTTTGCCATAAATACCAGGATTGAAAACCTGGAATTCTGCAATATATGTTTTGTTTGTATTCTCTTTTTCGTGATCAATCAAATCTTCTTTTCGTACAAAGATTTTTCGTATCAACAAGATGGCGATGATTACTCCTACAACTCCCAACGGATAAGTAACGGCACAACTTAATGCCGGTGCACTCGATGGAAGTCCCATTTGCTGAAGTGTTTGTTGTGCGGCACCAAGGGCAGGAGTGTTTGTTGTTGCTCCGCAGAGTATTCCAACCATATCCGGCAATGATACCCCGGTAGTATAGTGGCAAACTATTGTAAAAATAGTGCCAAGTGCAATAAGAATCAGTGAAAGTGAGTTAAGTTGTATGCCCTCCTTGCGGAACGAACTGAAAAAACCCGGACCAACCTGTAATCCTAATGAGTAAACAAATATCACTAATCCGAAACTTTCAGCGTAATTAAGCATCATCGGGTCAATGGAGAGACCAAGATGTCCGGCAAGGATTCCGGTGAAGAATACAAAAGTAACGCCAAGTGAAATCCCCATTACGTGAATTTTTCCAAGGCCAAGCCCAATTGCAGAGATTAGGGACAAAATTACTACAGCTTGCAGCGCTGAATGATCCAAAAAAAGAGTGTTAAGCCATTCCATGCTTACGGTTTTATTAGGTTGTTTTTTCGGGCTGCAAAGATAGGAACTATTTTATGAAAAGTTGATTTTTTATTTATAAAATATACAGTAGATTGGTTATAATCTTTTTTATCCGGAGGGTTACTCTTTAAAAAAGAACGATACCAAGTTCTACAATTGGCTTATCTTCAAAAGTTTTGTTTTTTGAATAATACCTTGTTACGTCATAACCTCCTGAAGCAAATACTCCGAATTTCTCAGTAAGATGATATTCCAGATTCAAACGTGCCTGAAGCGCATACATTCTTGCAGGAATGTTTTCCTCGTACTTGTTATGGAATGTCTCAATATGCTGATAGCCTAAATCACCACTTAAGAATAAGTTTTTGGCAACATCAAATCCTAATCCGGTTCTATAGAATGCAGAAGCCGATATTTTCTTATCAAAATCAAAATAGTGACTTCCTAAACCAAGTATTGTATAGAATAGTTTGTTCTTAAAACGCATTGCAACGTTGGTCTTGGTTGTATTTCCACCGTATATCATTAACTGATAACGAGTATCCGGATTAACATTAACCAAACCAAATTTAGCAGCAGCCGAACTTTTACTCCTGTTTACTATACCAATTTGTACACCATCTGTAGCAAAATCAGCTCTGTTATAAAGACCTATCTGAACTCCGCGCAGACTTTGAGTAACGTTTCCTAATCCAGCAATCTGCAATCCTTTGGTGTGAACACTTATATTGGCTAAACCCGAAAGCTGAATACCCTTTGTTTCTCCTCCTGAAATATTAGTCAGAGAAGCAATCTGAATTCCATTTGTGTTATTACCCGAAATATTCATTAATCCACCAACAGCAACTCCGGAAAGATCAGAACCTATAATATTTCCAATTCCACCCATCTTTATTCCTTTAGACATGCCACCACCTTCTATATTCAATAGTCCGGCAACGCTTACGCCAGTGGTTGTTGTTCCGGTTACATTCATCATTCCCGATACAAGCAAAGCCTTAACATTGTTTCCGGTTATATTAATTAATCCACTGACTCCTATGCCGTGCAGGTTATTTCCGGTAACATTTGCTATGCCCGATCCGATAAATCCGGCAGCTTCATCTCCGTTTATATTGGTTAATCCGCTTAATTGTATGCCCCTCATGCTTCCACCGGCTATATTTGATAATCCGGATACCTGAATACCATATACACTATTTGAAGCAAAAGAACCAAATACGTTAAGACCTATTCCTCTTAATTGATGAAGGCTTGAAACAATGCCCAGATTTAAATAAGTAGTTTGAGTTGTGTCACTGGGTTGAGTTGCAATGTTTTTCCATAATGAGAGGCAAACTCCTCCGGATTTATTTTGTGCTTTGCAAGGAATACAACATAGAATTAATGAAGCTGTAAGGAATATGATATAACGTGTAGTTGTTTTCATCTTAATATAAATTGTTATTTAAAGTATTAAGTTAAAAATTATGTTGCAATATTACACAATTAATTTGATACAACCCTATGTCTAAGTCATTTTGTAACCAAATAGCAGAGAAAAGGTCTACTCTAAATTTAGAAAAGCCCTACATTAAAAAATAAAAAGGTGTACACTATTTGTTTATTTGGTGTACACCTTTATAAGTGTTATTTCTTTTGTATTAACTTAGCTTCCGTTATCCTTTAGCTTCAGTATAAAGGAATCTCTTAATACTTCTTTTAGGAGTCTTTTCAAACTCTTCCGGATAAATCTTCATTTTGCTTATTTGACTGTAGGCTGGAAGCATAGAGTTTAGTTCCATACGGTTTTCTTCCATCACTTTTTCAATATCTTCGTTAGTTAAACCGTGAGCAAATGCATCGTCAAAGTCAGGATAAACAAGTCCTACCAGTTTATCATTCTGTGAAACAATGAGGGATTCAGAAACATAAGGAAGGTTATTGAGTAAATCTTCTATTTCTTCCGGATAAATATTTTGTCCGGATGCGCTGAGAAGCATATTTTTACTACGTCCTTTGATGGTAATATTTCCTTCGGCGTCAATAACTCCCATGTCGCCGGTGTGCAACCAGCCATCTTTGTCGATAACCTGAGCGGTTGCCTCTTCGTTTTTGAAGTATCCCAGCATAACATTGTCACCTTTGGTAATAATTTCGCCTGCAATATTTTCAGGATCAGGAGAATCAATCTTTACCACCATTCGTGGAGCAGCTTTACCGCAAGAACCCATCTTGAATTTTTTCCAGTCCTCGTAAGCAATAATTGGTCCGCATTCTGTCATTCCATAACCTACAGTGTATGGAAATTCAATCATTTTAAGGAATTGCTCAATCTCTTTGTTAAAAGCTGCACCTCCGATGATAATTTCTGCGAACTGACCGCCAAATGCATTTATCATCTGCTCGCGGATTGTTGCTTTTATCTTATCATTGATAATTGGAACCTTCATTAAAATTTTCATTGTTGGAGTTTCCAGTTTTGGCAGAATGCTCTTCTTGATAATCTTTTCGATAATCAAAGGTACTGCTACAACAAGATGAGGCTTAATTTCGGCGAAAGCCTGGAATATAATCTTTGGAGTCGGTATTCTTGTGAGGAAGTAAATATGGCACCCCACAGAGAATTCATAAAGAAATTCAAATGCCATTCCATACATATGCGCTAACGGAAGCATAGAAACGATGCTGTCACCAGCGTTCAATGTCAGAACTTCGTGTGCAAAAGTCATGTTCGACCACAAGCTGCGGTAAGGCAACATCACACCTTTTGAATAACTTGTTGTTCCTGAAGTATAGTTGATAAGCGCCAGTTCATCTGGTTTATCTTTATAGTAAGAAACATGCTCCGGACGGAAATTTTTAGGAAACTTTTGTCCGAACATCTCATTCAAATGATTGCGTGCATGGGTAAGTTTCTCTGTACGGGACACAAGTAATGAAAAGTCGTTCATCAATACAATACCTTCGAGTAAAGGCATTGCGGCTTCATTCAGGTTCTCCCACACCACATCTCCAACAAAAAGCAATTTAGCTTCTGAATGGTTCACGAGGTTGTGAACATTGTCTGCTTTAAATTCGTGAAGAATAGGAACAGCCACAGCTCCGTACGTAACCACAGCTAGAAAAGAAACTGCCCAAAAAGAACTGTTTCTTCCGCAAATAGCGACTCTATCACCTTTTTTGATGCCGCTTTCTTCTAATATAATATGTAACTTTTCGATTTTTCTGGCTACATCTTTGTATTGGAGTGTAGCTCCTTTATAGTCAGTCAGGGCATCTAAGTCCCAATTCTTTTTAATGCTATTTTCTATGAACGCTATAAAACTTTGTTCCATGTTTTCTGCACAATCTATATTATTTTGTGCAAATATATATGTTTCTCATCGCTTTCCAAATTAAAAAGTGGAAAAAGTGGAATTGCAGCCAATAGAAGAGCTATTTGTACCAATAGAATAATAGCAGACATTATTAAAAAAAAGATAGATCCGTTACAATAGAATTATTATAACGGATCTCTTTTTAGTTGTATTAGCTAACTTATTATCTTTCACTGAAATATCTAAGGAATTGAGTCCTTTCGTACATGCTTGCGCAATTCACATCTTTGGCTCTCATTAATCCTTTGAATTGAGAAATATTTTCAAACCCTTTATCTGCCATCCAGTTTTCTATAGTTTTCAGCATTGGACGGATGCATTGGCTACCTGTTTTGTAGATAACACTGCAAAGCTCTACGGCCGATGCTCCCACAAGAATAGATTTAATTGCAGCTTCGGCACTGTGTACTCCTCCGGAAGCAGCATAATCAATATTGCTAACTGTGGCAGACGAGATTCCAATCCATCTTAAAGATGCGGTTAGATCACCTGGAGAACTCAAAACTTCTCCTGAAATATACTCTAACTTCTTTATATCAATATCTGTTTGATATAAACGATTGAATAGCACTATTCCTTCAGCACCGTGAGCCCTCAGCTTATTAATTAATGACACAGGGTTAGTAAGATGTGTACCAAGCTTTACAATAACTGGAATCCGTATCTTGCTCTTTACATTCTTTAAAATGCTGATATGCTTTTTCTCAAATTCTCCACATTCATAATATGGAGAAGCCTGAATACTTAATATATTCAGTTCAAGGGCATCAGCACCTGCCAGCTCAATTTTATGAGCAAACTCAACCCATTCTTTGTCCGTACAACAATTTATGCTGGCAATAATAGGTATTGAGCAGTTCTTCTTACTTTCCTGAATAAGTTTCAGATAATCGGATAAATCTTTTTCATGGATATGCTCAGTCAGAAAATTGCCACCTTCCGGAATGTATGCTTGCTCATTCGTTTGTTCAGCTTTTAACATGATCTGTTCCTCGAAAAGCGATTTAAGCACTATGGCTCCGGCTCCTGCCAGTTCCAGCCTTTCATTCTTTTCTACACTACCTGTCAGTCCTGAACTACTAACAATTAAGGGATTTTTTAAATGTAATCCCGCGAATTCTGTTCTTAGGTCTATCATAAATTTTGCACATTAGTAAATCCTTTCTCCGAAGATCTTACTTCCCACACGAACTAAAGTGCTACCTGCGACAATAGCCATAGGATAATCATGAGACATGCCCATAGATATTTCTTTAAAGTCCGGTTTTTGGTCAAAGTAAGATTGCTTTACCTCGGTAAAGAAACTACTTAAAGAACAAAATTCAGCCTCAATTTGTTTTGTAGAATCAGTGTATGTTGCCATACCCATTAATCCTTGGATGGATATATGGGTAAGCTTTTTCCATTCTTCGTTGGCTAACATATCTTTGCATTCATCAAAACTGAAACCAAACTTAGTTTCTTCTTGTGCAATATGAATCTGTAATAAGCAAGGAATTATTCGTCTGGCTTTTTCTGCCTGTTTATTGATTTCGCAAAGTAATTTATAACTGTCAACTCCATGAATCATGGAAACATAAGGCACAATATACTTTATTTTATTAGTCTGCAAGTGACCAATAAAATGCCATTCGATATCTTTTGGCAGAGCTTCGTATTTATCTGTCATTTCCTGCACTTTACTTTCTCCGAAAATTCGTTGCCCGGCGTCATATGCTTCCATAATTGATTCTTTGGGATTGAATTTGGAAACAGCTACCAACCTTACTCTTTCGGGGAGTTCTGAAAGTACATCCAGTAAATTGCTTTTAATGCTCATTTTATTATTGATTTTCTCCTGCTTGTGGAAATTCCGGTTTTACATCAGGCTCTGAAGAGTATGGATAAACATCCATGATTGCGGTTTCAGACACAGATGCAATAACGTAATCGGCCATAGTTCCTTTCATTCCTTCATCCAGGTTTTTAACTGCTTCGCGAAGGTCGCCTGCCTGAACGAGTACGTTGGTAGAAGTCTTCTTTTCTGCACCACTTTTCTCATCAAGAGTAACGAATTGTAGCTTACATCTAAACCAACGGTCGCCTGTTTCATCGTTAAAAAGTTCGCTGTAGTTAGCTCTTTTAATATCAGCTACTGTAAATTCTCCCGAAATAAACGGAGAAATCTCTTCAATGATACGAGCTTCTGCTTCTGTAAAACTTAGAGCATCAACCAAATATGGCTCAGTAACCTTTTTATTCATCCCGTTTTCCATTACTTTTTCGTAACGGATTTTGCATTCAAACCAAGTGTGCATCATATAACTGTCTAATAATTAGTCGTTAAAATAATTTATAAATTATAAGTTTGTTGAATTGGCTGTAAACTCTTATAATTAGACTATAAAAGTTGGATAAGCTTATCCATAAACTAAAAGCAAAGATACTTGTTTTTTTATTTGTTTTCTGTAAGGTCAGGAAATAAAATGCCTTTTAATTTATAAAACGAAGTGATGATTTTGTTTTTATTTTAGAGCAGTCGTTACTATAAAACTCTTAAAAGTAGTGGTAGATGAGCAGAAAAGTAGCAGATGTGTAGCAGATAAAAAAACATCTGCCACCATTGAAATAGCTATTGATAAAGGATTCTAGCTATATTGGTGGCAGATGTAGCAGATTATTTTTATTTTTCTAATTTATTTTCTCCAGTTTTATAGCAAATCCTCCTCCGGGAGCTAAATGAATGTTCAAAGTAGAGGAAGCATTAACAATCAAATCTTCTTTCTTGTAATCCCGACCGGCACGGTGAGCATTTTTCCCATCTTTGAAAACAGTGGCTTTATAGTCTCCTTTTCCTAAGAAAGAGAAATTAATTGAGAGATCGCGTGGAGTCCAATCAGTTAATCCTCCAACATAGAAATTATTTCCAGATCTTCTTTGGGTAACAATGTATTCACCGATTTTTCCATCCAATACTTTAGTATCGTCCCATACGGTAGGAATTTTGGTAATAAAGTCCAGGCATTCTGTTTCACGCATATAGTTTGATGGATTATCACACAACATATTGAATGGAGATTCCAGAATAACATATAAACCTAGTTGATGGCATCGGGTTCCCTGACTCATAGGTTCTGAGTTGATAGGGGCATAATTACCTTTTGCTGCATTACGCATGGCTCCCTGGGTATAATCCATTGGTCCGGCCGCCATACGAACAAAAGGTATGGTTACATCATACTTAACCATGTTGGTTGTGGCGGGCGACCATTTCAATTGTTCCAGTCCATGAACTCCTTCAAAGTTAAGAACATTAGGGTAGGTGCGGTTTAGTCCGGCTGGTTTATACATTCCGTGAAGGTCAAGAATAAGATGATACTTGGCACAAGTGGCTGCAGCACGATAGTTAAAGTCTACTATCTCCTGATCGTCCCGGTCCATAAAATCTACTTTAAATCCTTTAACTCCAAGCTCAGAATAGTATTTGCATACATTTTCCATATCACGGTTAAAAGCATGAAACCCTGCCCAAAGTATAATACCAACATTCTTTTTTGCTGCATAGTCAACAAGTTCCTTGATATTAATTTCCGGCACAACCTGCATTAAATCACATTTTAGATTAACAGCCCATCCTTCGTCAAGAATAACATATTCCAATCTGTTTGCAGAAGCAAAATCAATGTAGTATTTATAGGTGTCGTTATTTATCCCGGCTTCGAAATCTACATTATATATATTCCAGTCGTTCCACCAGTCCCATGCTACCTTTCCAGGTTTTACCCATGAATAGTCAGCTACTCTCGAAGGAGCTGCAAGTTTATAAGTCATATCGCTTTCTGCAAATTGCTTATCTTCCGAAGTAATAATTGCTACACGCCAGGGAAACTCGCGTGCACCATTTACCTTAGCTATAAAGTTTTCGCGTTCTTTTACCCTAAATTGCAACATATTATGTCCACCTTGTTCTGTACTCTTAGGATAAGGTGCAAAAACTCCATTTAAAGAATTACCATCTTGAGCCTTATTAAGATAAAGTCCCGGATAACTTTCCAAATCAGCTTCTGTAATACAAACTTTAATACCATTACCAGCTTCTACTACTAACGGAAGAAATATCAGTCTGTTACTGTCTAATTTTGATAAATTATCTGTGGTATAAGTATTCTCGAATGAATTATGTAATTGCTTCTCAAAGTCTTTATAATTACTTACTCCATCCAGGCGAACATAAGGAACTGTTGCTGGACAATCATTCGCGAAATTATATTTTACCTCTTCATTCTGAACAGTGAATGGCATCTTTCTATAGCTGATAAAGCGATATGCAACGCCGTCATTATATACCCTGAACTTTATAGCCCAGTCTTTTTTAAAGCGAAGAGTCAGTTCATTACAGTGATCTGTTATCTGCGATCTTTTATAGAATGGCGAAGTGATTTTCTGATTTATTATTCTTTTTGTGCTTTTATCAAGCTTTGCATTTTTTCCCCATACTTCTCCTGAATTCAGAGTCATGGATATAGGAGAGGATGCAATGACTGTTTGATTATTACTGGTTACTGTATAGGTTATTTTATCTCCGATTGATATGGTTGTTTGTATCTTTCCGTCGGGAGATGAGACAGACTGTGTTTTTTGTGCCAAACCTATTTGTGCAAAAAGACTACAGAATACAATTGTAAGTAATTTCTTATTCATACTTTTTTTATGTAACATGTAAATTAGTGCATTAGTAATTATCTGTGCGGAAAGGTACCATTGGCAGTTCTCTATTGTTATACAGATTTCCTATCTGGAAATTACGGAAACAGTATCTGACAGCTACCGGCTCTTTTACATTTTCGCTGGATACAATAACAATTTTGTTATTTAAGTCTACAGTTGCGATAGCCGGATAGAATACTTTGTCAGCTCCTGCAACTTCAAATCCATTGATTCCTTTTTCGCGACTAAAGCCGTCCTGGGTATAATTGAAACTAAGATAAGCTTTACCATCTTTTACTTCCATTGATTTATATTCCGGACCATTGCATGCAACGGTGCTATAGCCATAAGTCTTATTTAAAGCCATATAGCAAAGACGTTTCCCTACCAAAGTTTTATTTCTTGGATGAATATTGGCTGCTTCATATTCTTCAACCAAATCATTTGTGGAAATCATTCCACTATTAGGAATTAAAGATTGTGCTTTATATTGAGCTTCTCTCAAATAAGCTCCCGGCTCTCCTTCTCCATATTGATAAGGAGCTATTTCAACGAAATAGAAAGGTAGATTGCCCAGTCCCCAATCTTTGCGCCATAATTCTACCATGTTTGCTAATCTTTGTGCATAAGTATCTTGGTTTCCCACATTCGATTCACCTTGATACCACAAGAATCCTTTAATAGTATAATTAGTTAATGGTTTAAGCATTCCATTATACATAAGCAATGGTCTTAAATAATCACGAACATTGTTTATGCCTTCATTAGATAAATCAATATCCTTATATGTTTCAAGAATTTCCTTGTTAGTCCAGCTTTCTACCTTTGAACCTCCCCAGCTACAATTAATAACACCTACCGGAACATCAAGAGCACGATTCAGTGAAGTGGCAAAATGATAAGCGGTTGCACTGAACAAGGCTGCAGTTTCCGGATTACAAACCTGCCATTTACCTGGGCAGGAAGTCTGCGGTGTGAAGCTTGGAGTTTTGGGTACTGTTGCAAATCTGATTCCTTTATTTAGTCCGGCATTAGCAATTGTTTCGTTTGCGTTCATGATTGGACAATTCCAAAAGCCGTTTAGTGGCATTTCCATATTTGATTGTCCGGAGCAAAACCACACTTCACCGATCAATATATTTTTTAAAGTAACACTCTCACCATCTGAAATTGATATTTCTCTGCTGTCATAGCTACCCTTTGGAGTTGATATCCACAATAGCCACTTACCATCTTTATCAGATTGAGTTTGAACACTATTTTTGCTCCAGGATACTTTAACAGAAATCGTTTTATTTGGAGTTGATTCTCCCCAGAGTTTTACTTTTGTGTTTTGTTGCAATACCATGTTATTGCCTAGAATCTCTGGCAATTTTACTTTTGCATTTGCTCCTAAAGTAAGAAGAGCAAACAGCATTAGACAACTTAATTTGTTTTTCATTGTATATTTAGTAATTAAAATTTAGTCAATCAGATCTTTTATTATATAGATTCCACATTCAATAGCAATATCAGCTACTTTTCTTATTCATAGGATACAAAAGTTGTATTGATATTACTGTCCGATTCATTGCTACAGGATAGCAATATTATAGATGCAAAGGAAAAAATAATAATTCTGATAAAGGTTGATATTGATTTCATAATATGAATAAGCTGGCTTATTATTCCGAGCCGAAAATACAGAAAATAAATGAGAACATTATTGCAGACGTTAGAATTGTATTATAAATAATCAATAAAGTATAGTTTTTCTTATGTTTAAATAAATTGTGTTATGGGATCTCTTGAAAGTTTTGTATTTAGCGATTTTATTCTTTGATTACTCGAGTTTTTTTACGAGTTTTGTGAGCTGTTAATCACTGATAACCCAGTTCTTTTATGAAAAAGCACTTATATCTATACTTTTTTCTTCTTATTCTATTTCCTTCTTTTGCTTTAGCCCAAGGCAAATTTATGTTTAAACATCTGGAAGTAAGTAATGGGCTTTCTCACAGTCAGGTTAATTACATCTATAAAGATAGTAGAGGATTTATGTGGTTTGGTACTGTTTCCGGACTAAATCGTTATGATGGATATTCCTATAAACTTTTTCAGCACAACCAGCAGGATACAACTTCTATTATAGATAACTATATATCCAATATTCAGGAAGATGCAGATGCTAATCTATGGATTAATACAGGCTCCGGTTATGTAATTTATGACTCAAGAAAAGAACGATTCAAAAGAAATGTTGCTAATGAATTAAGGAAGTTGGGTATTCAACGAAATGTGGAATCAATCTTTATTGATAAGCAGAAAAATTTGTTGTGTTATGTCAGAGGATTGGGGGTTTATCAATATCAGAGTGCATCAAAGAAACTGCTTTTATTTGCACAAGATGGTCGGGCTGGTAACTTGAGTAGAGGTATTATAACAGATATTCGTGAAGGTAAAGCCTACTATGTAATAATGTTCCAATCGGGACTGATGGAATGCATAAATAAGAGAACGGGAAAGATTCTTAGAAAAGAAAATTATATTCCTGCTAACTTTGGTATAAATACTAATAAATTTTTTGTTTATGTAGATTCTGATAATGATTGTTGGGTGTATACTGAAGGTAGTTATGGTTTGTGGCTTTATCATGCAAATACCAGAAGCTGGGAGTATATCAGTAATATGTCAACCAAATCGGTATATACGCTTTCCAGTAATGTGATTAAAGATATAGCACAGGATGCTAACGGAAATGTATGGATTGGAACTGACCATGGGGGCATTGATGTTATTAACAAGAAAAAGGAACAGGTAATTAATCTTCTGAATGATCCAACTGACGAACGAAGTATTTCTCACAATACTATAAATTGTATTTATAGAGATAATACCAATATTATTTGGGTAGGAACCTATAAAAAGGGGATATCTTATTATAGTGAGAGTATCTTTAAGTTTGAAGTAGATCACATGTCTTATTATGCTAATCAGAAAAACTTTAATAATGATGCTACTATCTTGGCTGAAGATACTAAAGGAAACTTATGGATTGGTACTAATGGTGCAGGAGTAATATGCTATAATAAGTCCACAGGGATGCGGCAACTCTATCAACATATACCGGGACAAGAGTCATCTTTAGCCGGAAATATTATTGTGAGTCTTTGTGCATCGCGAGATGGAAAGGTTTGGATTGGGACCTATCTGGGGGGAATGGATTGTTTTGATGGCAGTCGCTTTATTCATTACAAACATGATCCGAATAATCCTAATTCTTTAGCTAATAATAATATCTGGTCTATTGTAGAGGATAATGAAGGATATATCTGGATTGGCACGCTGGGAAATGGTCTTCAGCGACTGAATCCTAAAACCGGACAGTTTCTTACTTTTAATAATAGGAAGGCACAACTACTTACTTCCGAATATATATCTTCTCTTTGCCTTGGGCGTGATGATATACTATATATAGGAACTGCTATTGGTGTAACCACTTATAATATAAGAACAGGCGTTTTTGAACGATTTACAACCAATAAACGAGGCGATCAGCCTTTCTCTACTAATAATGTGAATCAGTTGTATGTAGATAGTCGCGGACTTTTATGGGTGGCTACTCGTGAAGGGTTAAATATCTTTGATCGTAAAAATGATAAGATAACTGCTTTATTTAAGACAAACGGACTTCCTGACAATGTGATTACGGGAGTTATTGAAGATACTAACAAAAATATGTGGGTTACAACGTCTAATGGGGTTTCAAATATTATAGTTGCTACAAATCCTAAGACTGGTGATTACTCGTATACCTTCTATAATTATGATGAACGTGATGGGCTGCAAAGTAGCGAATTCAATATGCGTTCCATACTCAGATCTTTCCGTGGAGAAATTCTAATGGGAGGAATCCGAGGCTATAATATTTTTAATCCTGAGATTATAAAATATAACAGAACTTTACCCAAAGTAGTTTTTACCGACCTGCAACTGTTTAATAATAGTGTGAAAGTTGATTCTGTTTATGACGGAAATCTAATTCTTAAAGAAGGTCTAAACTGGACAAAAGAAATTAAACTGAAATATCGCCAGAATGTTTTTTCTGTTGAGTTTTCATCTATGAATTATGTTTTGCCCGAAAAGACAAAATATGCCTATAAACTTGAAGGTTTTAATCAAGACTGGCTGATAGCTGACGAAAATGTTCATAAAATAACCTATACCAATCTTGCCCCCGGAACTTATACTTTAATGGTGAAGGCTGCAAATAGTGACGGATTCTGGAATGAGAGTGCTGCTTCACTTAAAATAGTAATAGAACCCCCTTTCTGGCGTTCCGGATTTGCTTATCTGTTTTATATCCTTATTATTATAGGTTTGCTGGTTCGTGCCAGAATTATGATTCTTACACGTGAACGAAATCGTTATAAATTAGAGCAAATTGAACTTGAGGCTAAGCGTAATCACGAGATTGACGACATGAAGTTACGCTTCTTCACTAATATAAGTCATGAATTGCGTACTCCGCTTACCTTAATTATCTCTCCATTGGAAAATGTAATTAAAGTAATAAACAACGATGAGCAGAAGCAAAAACTCGAGATGGTGCATCGTAATGCAATCCGCTTACTTCACCTTGTAAATCAGCTAATAGATTTCCGTAGATTAGATGTTCAGGGACATCAGGTAAACCTTTCGTATGGTGATATTGTAGCCTATATAAAAAGTGTATCCTCTACTTTTGCCGAACTTTCGGAAAAGAAAAATATCCGGCTAACCTTCTATTCCGCAATAAACGAATTGCGTATGGAGTTTGATGAGGATAAGATGGGAAAGATTATGATGAATTTACTATCCAATGCATTTAAGTTCACAAACGAAGGTGGTCGCGTGGAAGTACATCTTGATTTGTTACCAGCTTCGGGAGACGGTCAGCCGGAATTATTGGAAATTCGTGTTGCAGATACGGGGATTGGTATCAACGATGATGAAAAAGAAAAAATATTTGATCGCTTTTATCAGGTGAAACAAACCGATGAACATAAGTTTGGTGGTAGTGGAATAGGTCTTAATATGGTTAAAGAATTTGTTCTATTGCATAAAGGAACTGTAGAAGTACACAACAATACCGGAAAAGGAAGCATCTTTGTTATTACCATACATGTAAATCGAAAAAAGGAAGAAGAAAATAAAGTTACGATCACAGAAGGTAAGGTTGCTGTTCTTACAGAAAAGCAGGAAGACTTGATTGATATGCAGGAAGTGCATGAAGAAGTTCCGGTTCGGTCGACAATACTTGTGGTTGATGATAATGATGATTTCCGTACCTTTATGAAGGATAGTCTCAAAGGAGAGTTTATTGTTCAGGAAGCTGCAAATGGAAAAGAGGCATGGGAGTCAATACTGGATTCTCTACCAGACATGATTATTAGTGATGTGATGATGCCCGAAATGGATGGATGCGAGCTTTGCCGTCTGGTAAAGAGTGATCTGCGTACTTCGCATATTCCATTGATTCTTCTTACTGCACGAACAGCAGAAGAGCATAAACTTGAAGGATTGGAAACTGGCGCGGATGATTACATTACCAAGCCGTTCAATTTTGAAATCCTGATGCTCAGAATCCGTAAACTTATGGAAAGGAGAGAGGCTGCCCGTGAAGCTTTCCGTCAGCAAATAGAAGTTAAGCCCAGCGATATTACAATTACTTCTTTAGATGAAAAGCTAATTCAAAAAGCAATCAAGTATGTAGAAGATAATATAAGCAGTAGTGAGCTTTCTGTTGAGGAAATGAGCAAGTCTTTGGGCATGAGCCGTGTACATTTATACAAAAAACTGCTTTCTATAACAGGAAAGACTCCTATAGAATTTATACGTACCATTCGCTTGAAGAGGGCTGCTCAGTTACTCCGTGAGAGTCAGTTGAACATTTCAGAAGTTGCTTATCAGGTAGGATTTAATAACCCTAAGTATTTCAGTAAATACTTTAAAGAAGAATTTGGAATGTTGCCTTCAACCTATCAGGATAGAAAAGATAAAGATGAAGCAGAAATGTAAGTAACAAACCTGTTACTTACTTTTTAGAGTAATTACAGATATTTCGGGCCATGCACCAAAGCGGAAAGGTATTCCTAGGAATCCTAACCCCACGTTTACGTACAGGGATCTGTTGCCTTGTGTATACAAGCCTCTCCATTGTGAACTAAAAAGTGAGGCTAAAGAATGATTCCCAAGTGCAAATTGCATACCATGAGTATGTCCGGAAAGCATTAAAGCAACATCGCTTTCCGGCAAAACTTTCTTTTTCCAGTGAGAGGGATTGTGGCTGAGCAATAATTTAAAAGGAATTTCTTCTGCACCGATAAGCGCTTTCTTTAAATCGCCCCTGCCAGTAAAAGGAGGTGCTCCCCAGTTCTCTACGCCGACCAAGGCTATACTGTCACTGTTATGATGAAGAATACGATGTTCATTATTAAGTAGAATCCAACCCATCTTAGCTTCTTTTTGTTTAAGAGATATAAGATTATCAGCCTGTTCTTTCGGATTTTTCCAACGATAGTATGGCCCGTAATCGTGATTGCCAAGAATAGAAAATACTCCGTCTTTTGCTTTTAATTTGCTTAGAATATCTTCATAATTATCAAGTTCGTTGGCTTTGTTGTTTATCAAATCTCCGGTAAACACAATTAAATCAGGTTGCTGCGCATTTACTAAATCTACAGCTTCCTGTAGTGCTTTTCCATTTCCTACCCAGCTCCCGATATGGATGTCCGACAGTTGCACTATTTTGTATCCATCGAATCCTTTAGGTAGTAATGATGACTGGTATGTTAATGGCTTAACTTCGAATTTTGTTTTGCCCCAAAATGAACCATAAATAAGTATTGCTACCCAAATTACAGCCGAAGTAATTCCGGCGTATGTAAATGTAGAGATAGAACGTTTAAAGATAAAGCCCAAAGGAAGATCAAATATTGAGATAAGCATAAATGAAAGCTTGGGCACGGTAAAAAGGAAATACGACATAATAAACCAGCTTACCAGTCGGTTTCGTTCAATTATAAAGTCGTGATTTGCAAAAAGAAACAGATAGATGATACCTGCCAGTAATAACAACGAAGGCAGAAAATAAAGATACTTAATAAGAGTATTGGTTTGAAAATTAGATATATAAACCTTGTAGATAAATATATCTGGTAGGATAAGCACCAATAACAGGAATAAAAAGACTTTCTGCATCATATTCTTTGTGGCCTTTTAAAAGTCTTTCCTGCTTTTAGACAGGAAAGACTTTTTTTTGAGAGTTGTTAGTAAAGTAATGTAATTAATCTTGTTCTAGTTCTCTCAACTCAGCAAGATTCCGTTTAATATCTTTTAATTTATCGTAAAATAAATTTTTTATAACCCAGATAGCTGCAATGCAACCAATAATCCATACTCCGAGAAATACTAATATGGTAACTAGATTCAGCGCTAGCAGATTAAGGCAGAACGCCTGCATTAAAAAAGCTGATAAGAAAAAGAGAGCTGCCACAAAACATTCAATGATAAAATTCCGGTGATAGGCAGTAACCTTTTTAACAATGGTTACTAGTGGCATTTTTTCTATATCAATACTTTTTAGATACATATATCCTAAGCTATCCCATATCATACCAAAGCAAAGCATTCCCCATATAAAAATCCATAAACAGTATTCTTTATTATTATGATCTGCAGTCAGTAAATAATAACTTAAACCAATAATTGCAAGAAAGCCTACTATCAGAGTCGCTTTTGAGTACATTAGCATTTTCTTCATCGAACTATGCGTTTGCTTTGTTCGTTCGTTGATTAGTTTGCTTAATGTATGTTCATCTAATATTTCTTCCTTTTTTAGTCGGTTATCCAGTATATCCCACGACTTTTTCAATTCATCAAGTTCCATTGTTCAATATTTAGTTGTGAGGCATTTTTCTTAATTTATCTTTTATTCTGCTCAGTTTGGTTGCAATATTTGTAACCGTTAACCCGGTAATCTCTGCAATTTCTGCATAGTCCTTATTCTCCAGATAGAGAAGAATAATAGATTTGTCGAGTTGTCCCAAACAATTTATGAGCCTATATAATTCCACCAGCATTTCCCGGAAACTGTCTTCCTCCTCTGTTAACCATTCCGCTTCTTGTGTCAGTGAAACGATCTCTGGTATATTTTTTTCTTTACGAATGAATGAGATACAAGTATTCAACGTAATGCGATATATCCATGTAGATATTTTGCATTCGCGTCGAAACTTCGGGAAAGCTCGCCAGATGTTCAGTACAGCTTCCTGATATAAATCATTAAGCGTTACCGACTTAGTGGTGTATAAATAGCAGACTTTGTATATGACACGCTCATATTCTTTAATGCATGCCGTAAACTCCTGCTCTAATTCCTTGTTTATTCTTGTCTCGTCCATTTGCTAAATCACTTAATTAGTCGTGAGTAACAGGGAAAAATCACAAAATTTCAGGGAACCTAATACTTTTTTTAACTAATTGTTTTTTAAAAGCAGTAGGGTGTATATAGATAAGGTCTAGACCTTTTATTATTTTAGTCTACACTTTTTGTTATAAAGGTGTAGGTCTTTAAACGAACTGTTCTATTAATTTTATATTATTATTGGCTATATATTACTTAAAAAATTGAGTCTCAACTAATAAAGTCGATTATAAGTTTGCTGCAAGAAACTTTCTCATTACAGATTCTTCCATGTTTCTTCTGCGCGCATAATCTTTCAACTGATCTTCTCCTATTTTTCCGATAGAAAAATAGCTTGATGCAGGATGCGAGATTATTATTCCGCTTACAGAAGCATGCGGATACATTGCTCCGTTTTCTGTGAGTTTAATTCCAATCTTACTCATATCAATCAAATCATTCAGTAAAAAGTTGATAGATTGATCGGGGATGGATGGATATCCCACAGCCGGACGAATTCCTTGATACTTTACTTTCAACATATCTTTTATGGTCAGATTCTCATCTTTGGCATATCCCCAGGCTACTTTTCGTACGTACTCGTGCATCTTTTCAACAGCAGCTTCAGCAAGGCGGTCGGTCAATGTTTGAACCAATATATGTTTATATGGATCGTCTTCGTATGTTTTTTCCATTTCAGGGTCAACACTCGAGGCAAATACGCCCACTGTGTCTTTTATTCCTGATGAAAGCGGACGAACATAATCACTTAAACATAAATAGGGTTCATTGTCTTTTTTGCGTACCTGCTGACGAAGCAACGGAATTACAACGTCTCCTACGATAAGATTATCTCCGTCTGAATTAGAATCAAACAGTTCAAACATTACTTTAACTTCATAATTTTTATCCAGTTCGTTAAGCATTCTGTTTGCTTCCTTGAAAAGTTGCATAGCTTCGGCCGCTTTTGTACGATCTTCCTCCGGAAAGCTGGCAAGCCATTGTGCACGGCAGGAATCACATCCGTGAATATCCGATATTTGACCGAACTGTGCTCCCAATCTCCATGCATGGAAAAAGTAAAGCCAGTCAATATACTCTACAAGCTCATGAATTTTATATGAAGTTACCATAGTTTATCTGAATCTAAGTTCCTGTCCGCGATATGAATTATCTAATTGTCCGTCAGAGTATACAGTATGTCCATTAACGAAAGTACGTTCTACTTTGTGATTGAACTTAAAACCTTCCAATGGGCTCCAGCCACATTTACTGAGAATCTTATCAGTTGTAAGTTTCCATTCTGATTTAGGGTTTACAATTACGAGGTCGGCCTGGTAACCTTCCCGGATATATCCACGATTATGTATCTGGAAAAGCTCTGCCGGAGCATGACACATTTTTTGCACAATCTGTTCCTTTGTGAAAACCTGAGGCTCGGCAAGTTCGAACATAGAGACCAATGAGAATTGAATCATAGGCATACCCGAAGTTGCACGTAAAGCACCACCTTCTTTATCACTCAGTAAATGTGGTGCATGGTCTGTTGCAACCACGTCAATACGGTTTTCTGTGATGGCATTCAATAACAAGGCTCTGTCAATTACAGTTTTAATTGCCGGATTACATTTAATACGTGTACCTAATTTCTTGTACCATGTATCGTCGAAAATAAGATGGGAAACGCAGGCTTCTGCTGTAATTTTTTTCTCCTTGATCGGTACATTTTTAAACAGATCAAGTTCTTTGGCTGTAGAAATATGGAGAATATGAAGTCTGGCACCTGTCTTTTCAGCCAATTCAACTGCCAATGCTGAAGATGCATAACATGCTTCTTCGCTTCTTATCATCGGATGATAAATAATATCGGGATCATCACCGTATTTTTCTTTGGCAAGGCGAGTGTTCTGTGCAATAATTACAGGATCTTCGCAGTGAGCGGCAATCAGCAAATCGGTTCCACCAAAAACTTTCATCAGACTTTCCTTGCGATCAACCAGCATATTTCCGGTACTCGAGCCCATAAAAAGTTTAACTCCGCACACACGGTGAGGATCTAACTGAGAAAGTAGATCGGAATTTGTATTTGTAGCACCAAAGTAAAAAGAGTAGTTGATTAAACTCTTTTCGGCTCCCAGCTGAAACTTAGCATTCAATGCATCAAGATCCGTAGTTTGAGGCATTGTATTCGGCATATCCATAAAAGAGGTAACGCCTCCTGCAGCTGCAGCCCGGCTTTCGCTTGTAATATCTGCCTTTTGAGTCAATCCCGGTTCGCGGAAATGCACATGGTCATCGATAACTCCAGGAATAAGATATTTACCTTTTGCATCAATTATATCGGTATACGTGTCTTCGGTTGTTACAGCTCCTTCTATAACTTTGGCTATTTTGTCATCTTCAATTATAACAGAGCCTGTAAAACTGCGCCCTTCGTTTATAATCGTGGCGTCTTTGATAAGAGTACGTTTCATTTCTTTTGAGGGTATTTACGGAAGAAACTATCAAATTTTAATTGAAGAACTCCCATTACTGCTTCTCCGAATATTCCACTGTTCATTTTTGAGGAACCCAATTCACGGTTAATGAAAATCACAGGAACCTCCAATATATTGAAGCCAGACTTGTAAGCCATGAATTTCATCTCGATCTGGAATGCATATCCCTTGAACTTTATTTTATCAAGCTCAATAGTTTCCAATACTTCACGGCGGTAGCACTTAAATCCGGCAGTGGTATCTGCAACCGGAATACCTGTGATAAAACGAACATATTTTGATGCAAAGTAAGACATAAGTACTCGTCCCATTGGCCAGTTCACCACGTTTACACCACTTACATAGCGTGAACCGATGGCTACATCTCCTCCCAAAACTGTACATGCGTGATAAAGACGAGGCAAATCGTTAGGACTGTGAGAAAAATCGGCATCCATTTCAAAAATAAAATCATATTTATTTTCTATAGCCCATTTAAAACCAGTGATGTATGCTGTACCAAGTCCAAGTTTTCCCTTACGCTCAATCATAAACAAACGTTCAGGAAACTCAAGTTGTAGTCGTTTCACGATAGAAGCTGTGCCGTCCGGTGAACCATCTTCAATGATTAGTATGTGAAATATTTTATCTAATCCGAAAACTGCGCGGATTATATTTTCAATGTTTTCCTTTTCATTATAGGTTGGAATAATAACGATACTGTCGGAGGCTTGCATATTTTTGTTGTGTATTTAGTAAGACAAAAGTAGTTAATTTATTGTACCTGCAAAAGAGAACCATATTTTTTTAGTAATTTTGCAGGGAAGATTAAAATCTTTTCACCACAGTTGGCTTTTATTCCTTGTTTTTTGTTTGTTATTATATCTATATAACAGTTTCGATAAGGATAAAATTGCAAGTTTATTCATATTCTGAGGTGAAAAAATAGATTGTTTTTATGAATATATCAGAATTGCAAAGCTTATATGCCAAGCATCCCGGGATTGGGGCTACGGCAAAGCTGCTTGAAGAATCCTCGGTAAAGAAGATTTTTCTGGGAGGCCTTTGTGCCTCTTCTGCAGCTCTTATTTTTTCCACACTTCTTAAAAGTAGCAAAAAATCGTTTGTTTTTATTTTAGGTGACCTCGAGGAAGCGGGATATTTTTATCATGATCTTACTCAGATAAACGGGGCAGATAAGATTTTGTTCTTTCCTTCATCTTATCGTAGAGCAATAAAGTACGGACAAAAGGATGCTGCCAATGAAATTCTTCGTACGGAGGTGTTAAGCCGTTTGCAAAAAACGGAAGAACCTTTGTGTGTCGTGACTTACCCGGATGCGTTGGCCGAAAAAGTTGTTTCGCGTGACGAACTCATCGATAAAACATTAAAATTGCAGGTTGGCGAACATGTTGATACAGGATTCATAACGGAAGTACTGTATAATTACGGTTTTGAACGGGTAGATTATGTTTATGAACCCGGGCAATATGCTGTGCGTGGAAGTATTATCGACGTGTTCTCTTTTTCATCAGAATATCCATATCGTATAGACTTCTTTGGTGATGAAGTGGAAAGTATCAGAAGTTTTGAAGTTGATACTCAGTTATCCAAAGAAAAGAAGACTAGTATTTCGATTGTGCCCGAACTTACAAAAGGGGTAGGCGAGGAAGTTTCTTTCCTGGACTTTATTCCGGAGGAGACAATTCTTGGAACTAAAGATTTCTTGTGGTTACGTGAACGAATTCAGGCTGTACATGATGAGGCTCTTTCTCCACAGGCTATCATTGCACAAGAGCAAGATGGGCAGGAATATGTGAATCTGGAACAAAAGCTGATTGATGGTTCTGAATTTACTGTCCGTGCTTTGGATTTTCATCGCATGGAGTTTGGTAATAAACCAACCGGAACTCCTGAGGCAAAGGTGGATCTTGACTTCTCCGCACAGCCTATTTTTCATAAGAACTTTGATTTGGTAAGTAGTTCGCTGAAGAGTTATCTGGAGCAGAACTATCAGATTTATATATTGTCGGACAGTGCAAAGCAAACGGATCGTATCAAGGCTATTTTTGATGACCGAAACGATCATATTCCTTTTATAGCTGTTGATAAAACTATTCATGAGGGATTTGTTGATAATACGTTGCGCTGTTGTTTCTTTACCGATCATCAGATATTTGATCGTTTCCATAAGTATAACTTAAAGAGTGATAATGCCAGAAGTGGTAAAGTGGCTCTTACTTTGAAGGAGTTAAACCAGTTCCAGGTTGGCGATTACGTTGTACATACCGACCATGGAGTGGGTAAATTTGCCGGATTAATAAGGATTCCAAATGGAAACACTTCTCAGGAAGTAATTAAATTGGTTTATCAGAACGAGGATGTGGTCTTTGTCAGCATCCATTCTTTGCATAAGGTTTCTAAATATAAAGGTAAGGAAGGGGAACCTCCTCGCTTAAACAAGCTGGGAACCGGTGCATGGGAAAAGCTAAAGGATAGAACTAAATCGAAAATAAAGGATATAGCCCGTGATTTGATTAAACTTTATTCGCAACGGAAAGACGAAAAAGGCTTTAGTTTTAGCCCCGATTCATTCCTGCAACACGAACTTGAAGCTTCATTTATTTATGAAGATACACCCGATCAGCTGAAAACTACACAAGATGTGAAGTCGGATATGGAGCGTGAAATGCCAATGGACCGTCTGGTTTGTGGGGATGTTGGTTTTGGGAAAACAGAAATTGCTGTTCGCGCTGCCTTTAAAGCTGCTACGGACAATAAGCAAGTGGCGGTTTTGGTGCCGACTACCGTTTTGGCTTTACAACATTACAAAACATTCAGTGAACGATTAAAGGATTTCCCTTGCAAGGTAGACTATCTAAGTCGTGCCCGGAAACCGAATGAAGTAAAAAATATACTGAACGACCTGAAAGAAGGGAAGATTGGTGTACTGATTGGTACGCACAAAATTATTGGTAAACAGGTTAAGTTTAAGGATCTTGGATTACTCATTGTTGACGAAGAACAGAAATTTGGTGTTTCTGTGAAGGAGAAACTCCGAGAATTAAAGGTAAATGTGGATACGCTGACTATGACGGCAACACCTATTCCCCGAACTTTGCAGTTCTCTTTGATGGGTGCCCGCGATCTTTCGGTTATCAGTACTCCACCGCCTAACCGATACCCTATACAGACAGAAGTTCACACTTTCAATGAAGATATTATTGGTGAGGCTATTAACTTTGAAATGAGCCGAAACGGTCAGGTATTCCTCGTGAATAACCGTATTCAGAACATCTATGAACTGGAAGGGCTCATTCATCGTTTGGTTCCGGATGCCCGCATCTGCGTGGGACATGGACAGATGGAACCTGAAAAACTGGAAAAAATCATTCTTGATTTTATTAATTACGACTATGATATATTGATTGCGACCTCAATTATTGAAAGTGGTATTGATATTCCTAATGTAAACACCATTATCATTAATAATGCGCAGAACTTCGGATTGAGTGATCTTCACCAGTTGCGTGGTCGTGTGGGACGAGGAAACAAAAAGGCATTCTGTTACTTGCTAGCGCCACCGCTTAGTAGTCTGACTCCCGAAGCCAAACGACGTCTGCAGGCTATTGAAAACTTTAGTGATCTTGGCAGTGGTATTCATATTGCCATGCAGGATCTTGATATTCGTGGCGCCGGAAATATGTTGGGGGCTGAGCAGAGCGGTTTTATTGCCGATTTGGGATATGAAACCTATCAAAAGATTTTGAATGAAGCTGTGCATGAGCTGAAGACAGATGAGTTTGCTGAACTTTATGCTGAGGAGCTTGCTGTTGGAGAAGAGAAGATAAGCGGAGAGGGCTTTGTGCAGGAATGTATGGTAGAAAGTGATTTGGAATTACTTTTCCCGGACGAATATATTCCTAGCAGCAGTGAAAGAATGTTGCTTTACCGTGAGCTTGACAGCATGGAAACAGATCAGGAAGTGCTGGATTTCCAACATCGTCTGGAAGATCGATTTGGCAAAATACCAAAAGTAGGGCTCGAACTGATGCGTATTGTTCGTCTTCGCCGTTTTGCAAAGAAGCTGGGAGTAGAAAAAGTATTCCTGAAAGCTGGAAAAATGACGCTTTTCTTTGTCAACAACCCCGATTCGCCATACTATCAATCGGAAGCTTTTGATAAGGTGATTACTTACTTGCAGAAATATTCGCGTAATTGTCAGTTGCGCGAGCAGCATAATCGTAGAAGTATGATTATAAAGAATATTGATGATGTAGAAACAGCTGTTGGTATTCTTAGTGAGATGTATGTTATGTAAAGCCTGAAAATAAAAAATAATCAGGGAAAATATTCATTATTTCCCCTGTCTCTTTTAGAAATATACTCTGCGATTTACCGATTTTATTGCTGAAATGGTGAGAGATGACACTAAAAGTGAGTGATTGGTGATGGTTGAAAATGCTACCATCACCATGTAATACTTTGAAATTGATAATGTTATAAGAAAAAGTGAGGGAGTTATGGATGAAATTTATTTTTTCGCAGAATGTTATAATAATGCGAAGCAAAAGCACTCTTCCAATACTTTTAAACGAAGCTAAAGTGGGTTGCAAAGATACTTGCGGAACTGTAACATGCCCTCTTCAATATCTTTAAACGAAACCGTAAAAGTTGAATGGTTATTCACCAATGATTTTTATTCTTTCGCCAATAAATTTCAGTCCTCCGCCAATGAATTTAATTTAATGGCGAATGGCTGATAGAGTGCAACAAGTCATTATTTTCCGTATAACTTGTCGATTAAATCTTTTCGGCCTAATTTTCTCAGTTCATTAATAATCTGATTTTTATATTCGCGTTGATACCAGAAGAAGAACTGGCGTTGGGCTAATTTTTCTTTCGGATTATGGGCTGTGAAAATAGGTTCCAAAGTGTACGGATGATATCCGGTATAATAAGCTTCGGTAGAAACGGTCATAGGAGTAGGAGTAAAGTCCTGCACCTGCTCCAAATGGAAATCCAGATTCTTGGTAATAACAGCCAGCTCAGCCATATCCTCTTCCTTACATCCCGGGTGAGAGGATATGAAATATGGAATCAGCTGCTGTTTCATGTTAAGTTCCTTGTTCAATTTATCAAAGGTGCTCTTGAACTGCTGAAACTGTGAGAAAGAAGGCTTTCGCATAAAGTTGAGCACTTTATCTGAAGTGTGTTCCGGAGCTACCTTGAGGCGTCCGCTAACATGTTTGGCAATCAATTCGCGGGTATACTCAACAGTAGAACGGTTTATTTCCGGATCTTTGCTATCGTATTGTAACAAGTCATAACGTACTCCGCTACCGATAAATGATTTTTTTATTCCTTTAATTGCATCTACCGAATGATAAATATCAAGCAGTGGACGATGATCCGTATTTAAGTTAGGACACACTTTAGGATGAATGCATGAAGGACGTTTGCACTTTCTGCAAATCTTAAGATCCTTTCCGCCCATGCGATACATATTAGCCGATGGCCCGCCAAGATCACTAAGGTATCCTTTGAAATCCGGCTGATCTACAATCTGTTTTACTTCCTTTAAAATAGAGGCTTTACTGCGTGAAACAATAAACTTTCCCTGATGAGCAGAAATGGTACAGAAAGCACATCCGCCAAAACATCCCCGATGGATATTAACGGAAAATTTAATCATATCAAAAGCCGGAATTCTTTTCCCTTTATATTTAGGATGAGGAAGGCGTGTATATGGCAAATCAAAAGATCGGTCCAGTTCTGCTTCTGTCATAGGAGGGTAGGGTGGATTAACAACTACCACTTTATCATCAACAGCTTGCAGTATGCGTGAAGCTTCCATCTTATTGCTTTCTTCTTCAATATGACGAAAGTTTTCCGCTTGCTTCTTTTTATCTTTCAGACATTCTTCGTGAGAATGGAGGAAAATATCGTTTTCTTTTTCTCCTTTGAGGATATCACCTTTTGATGTAATGTATACCGTTTGTGGAATCTCTGTTATTTTATGAAACGGGATATCTTTCTGCATTTGCCGACAAAGCTCAGTAATAGGTTTTTCACCCATTCCATATATCAAAATATCAGCACCAGAGTCTATTAAGATACTTTTATGTAGTTTATCCTGCCAGTAATCATAATGAGTAAGTCGGCGCATGGAAGCTTCAATTCCTCCCAATACTACAGGTACATCAGGATATAATTTTTTTAGAATTTGAGTATAGACAATAGTTGGATAGTCGGGGCGCATATCAGCACGGCCATCCGGAGTATAAGCATCATCCGACCTAAGTCGGCGGTTGGCTGTGTAATGATTTACCATCGAGTCCATGCATCCTGGAGCAATACCAAAGAATAGACGAGGGCGTCCCAGCTTTTTAAAATCCCTGAGATCATCACGCCAGTTTGGCTGAGGAATAATTGCTACCTTAAGCCCATCAGCTTCAAGAATACGTCCGATAACTGCCGCTCCGAATGAAGGATGGTCAATATAAGCATCCCCGGAAAAAAGGATTACGTCTACTTCATTCCATCCACGTAGCTCCACTTCTTTCTTAGTGGTAGGTAGCCAATCTGTTAATCTGTACTCTTTCATGGCAGCAAAGATACGGATTTTACCTTAAATAATTGTATATTCAGGTTAAATGACTGGAATATGAATGTGTAATGAAGTAGACGTAATTATTACTCTTCTACAGTTTCTTCTATAATTTCAGCAGGATATTTAGCATCCCACTCTTTATAAAGATTGATTAATTGTTGCAGTCCGAATGCTTTCATGTTATTGTGATAGATAATATCTATACACAAATCCAGTAAATCTTTGCAGTCATCTTCCTGAGAAGCTATTAATGAACGAATATTCATTTTTAATTTTTCAAGATCTTGTTCTTCTACTACACCAGTACTGCTTATTAAGTGCTGGAAAAGCATAAATTTACGAATGGTTTGCAGGTTTTCCTCCGAAATTTCCATCGTTCTGGTTCCTGACGTGTTTGCTTGTATTGTGTACATGGTATTTTAGTTTTTAGGTTTATACTACTCACAAAGATATAAATTATAATGAAATTCCACCTATCTTCCATTTAAAAACTGAAGTATTCCTGCCATGATTTCTGCCCGATGAGTATCTGTATCGATTGTTTCAAAAGGGAATCCCATGATAAACGTCCGATAATCACCTTTGTAGGCAGTACCTGCACTTCTGTTTTCATCTACATATTTAAATACGGGAAAAGCATTTGATACCGGAACAATACAATCGGGTGATGGAACCGAGTAAATTTTTTCATTCATTTCTCTTGGTATTGTAAATGTACGTCCCAATCCAAAGATATTTCCGGATATTCTGTTTTGCACGCTGCTTTCGAAGCTGTATTTAAGTACGTCTTCTGTGAAGCCTCTGTCTTCGTTAGAACTCATATCACTACCAACGTAGGAACCGCTCACCATTATATTACCTCCTTTATGGCAGTATCTGGTAATGAGCTCTTTCATTTTAGGAGTGAAAGTCTTATACCTCTTGTTTATTAACTTGATAGTAGTAGAATCTTCTTTTTGTAACCCTAGAATATAATCAACAATCTTATAGTCGTTTAGCTTTATCTGACCACTTTCCACTGCTTCGTTACTGCATGAAACAAACGAAAATCCAGGAGTTGCCTGTATCGCTTTTCCATGTATAAAAGCATAGTCGAATGTGTTTCCCGCAATTTTTAATCCTTCAAGCTCGCTACCGCTATAACCTAATCCTCCCTGAGTTTCTTTACCCGCATTCTTACGGTCAAATCCAGATTGATATCCACAGTATGAAATGTTGTATTTGTAAGACACTCCCGGATCTTTTCTAAGGTCGAACCCAGCAGAATCGGTATTGTTTACTATAGCTGGACCGCTTATTCTATCAAATCCATTGATAATAAGAACTCTTTCTTTTTCTTTTTTTGCTTTGTATGCTGAAAGAATTTCGGAAGGAAAACTTTCACCTCCTTTATTTACTGCGGTTACCTTAAAACTATAGATCAATTCAGGTTCTATTTTAGCAGTATATGATGTTCCTTCTACAACTACTCCATTGTCGAATCCGAAATTACCTATTCGGGTATAAACAATATAACTATGTGGTTTTGCTGACGACTCGAGAGGATCTTCCACGGGCTTCCATGAAAGATTTACTGTATTCTTCTTTTTCCCGAACTTTATAGCAAAATGACTTACAGGTAGGGGTTGTACTACACATTCTTCATCGTGCTGTGAAGTTACAAACCGAAGAATTGATTTATAAATTGAGCGACCCACTGCAAACTTAAAGTTCGGATCGTGCCCGAACGTCATATCAGTAAAGTTCTGATGAGATAGAAATTCAAGTATTGCAGAAGGCACAGCCGGAAGTCTGGTTTCGCTGTAGTTTTTATCCCACATTCCTCTGCGGTTCCACTGAATGTCGAACTGTGAATTTATGTCCAACTTTAGCTGAGTAATCATTATATCAGTCAGATCTCTTGATACATAACGAGAAATACCAGAATGCAATTTGCTATCATTATAATCTGTTGTGTATACTCCGAGAGAGCCTATGGTTGTGCCATTAGAAGTATATCCGGCATCACTGTGTAATGCCATTGTCATTTCAAAAGGAATTCCAACTCCTTTTTCTTTTGGATTATAAACCGAACCGCCGGATAAGTAATTAATCATCCGCGAGCGGGTGTTTATATCATCGGCATAATCATTTATTCGTTTCTCGTCTCCATAAATAGAATAAGGCATTCCTGACCACTGTGCATAATATCGGGCTCCTTCGAGGTAGCGAGGTAAGCCGCTTAATGTTCCTCCACGAGAAATATTGCCCATACCGCCGCCAAAACGCACAGCATCTGCACAAACAACCCCTTTTTCTTTACTTTCATTACTCAAAATAACCATTCCATAGTCGTTAGATCCTTTATCAAAGGAAAAGGTTCCAAGATAAACCCATGTACCTCCGCCTATCTTCTGGTTTACAGTAAATTCAGTTGCTCCACCTTTATGGATTACAGTATATTTTGCATCCGAAACACTTTCCGGTAAAGTCTGGTATGATACATAAACTGCATACTCTCCCTCTTCAGGAATATTAGGAACCCACTCAGCAAAAGCTTTGTTCTTTTTGTTTTCTGTCTTTATATAACGAATAGTTCCATCTTTAAATGGATTCTCTCCATCCTGATATCTGCTTTTTCTTTGTGCAAATCCAGCAATATCGCTTGTGTTCCAGTATCTCTTTCTATTCTTGACTTCAATGTATAATGATTCTGATTGTTTATTATCATTGTCAACTATAACCTCATTTTTCTGGAGATCTCTTTCACGAGGTGTAAAAACATTAGCCCCTGCATTTTCCAGCATGGGTATTAGATATGGAATTACTATTGACTGAGTAAACAAATCTTCAGAAGTACAAAATAGTCTAGGACGTTGCCATAGCCATTTACCATCTCCGGAACCATTTTTACTACCGTTTCCTTTCCCAGCTCCATTTCCATCCCCGTTAATAGTCTCATTCCCGTTTCCGTTTTTGAAATATTTACCGTGACTTTGCCAAAGCGCAATATGTCTGTTCTGTAATCCTCGTGAAATATCAATAGGGTGGGAAATGTTATTTACCCAAGGAGTTCCTTTATAATCAATATCTCCCGACAAGCGCGATTTGTCTTTCTTTCTTTTTCTGTATATGTTAGGAATTAGTTCTTCAATGGGTTTACCATCACTGTAAACTGTAGTTTTAAAATAGCATACAGGGCCAGGCAAGATCTGTGAAATATGGCGATAAATACCTTCAACTATTTCGGGAAGAAACGGTTGATAAGCAAAACTTTCCGAAGCATATATATCCAATTTCTTGGCATCATAGTCAATCTTAAAGTTGCTTAAATTAGTTTTCCCAATTTGTGCAGTAGAACAAGTGTAATTCTCAAAAAAGTTTTTTAAACGTTCTTCTACGTTTTTGTCTATATCTTGTGCTGTGCCTTTTACCGCGAAAACGATTAAAAGGAGAAATAAAATGTACTTTTTCTTCATCTTTCGTGATTTTATACACAAAAGTACATTTTTAAATAAAGAGAATCCACGGATTGTTACAGAATTTATTGCTAATCTGTGTTAATCCGTGGATTCTTTAATTTATTTATTGAAATTATAGAGGTATATATTCTACAAATGCTTCGATTGCTTCATAGGATGCTAATCCTAAACTATCGTATAATGCTGCAGTTCCGCGGTTACGATCTTCAGAACGTTGCCAGAATAAACGTTCGTCATTACCAAGGAACGGTGCACCTTCCATTTGTGACTGATGCTTCAAAATAGTATTTCTCTTCAGTCTCAATTCTTCTGGAGAAATTGGAACAGCCATTTCAATGTGTTCAATTTCCCATTCTGCCCATGCACCGCGATACATCCATATACGGCATTCTTTCATCCATTTTTCACTTTTCTCTAAATCAATAGCAGCAAGAACTGAATCAGTACAAACACGGTGAGTACCGTGTGGGTCTGCTAAGTCACCTGCCACAAAAATCTGATGAGGTTTCACTTCCTGAAGTAGAGCACGTACTATTTCAACATCTTTTTCAGAAATAGGAGATTTTTGAATCTTTCCTGTTTCATAAAAAGGAAGGTCAAGGAAATGAACATGATCTGATTTGATACCTGCGTATGTACAAGCTGTACGAGCTTCACCTCTACGAATTAATCCTTTAAGACGAAGCATATCTGCATTATCAAAGTCACCTTCTTTTTTGCTATTGATAAATGTTCTTATCTCTTTGTATTTCTTATCTATAATATCACTATTGGCATCAAAAATCTGATTGAATCCGTTAATGAAATGCATGAATCGAACAACTTCTTCATCACCAACTGCAATATTTCCAGATGTTTGATAAGCAACATGTACATCGTGTTTTTGTTCAACAAGACGTCTTACGGTACCTCCCATAGAAATTACATCATCATCTGGGTGAGGAGAAAATACAACTACACGCTTAGGATATGGTTTGGCACGTTCTGGACGGTATGTATCGTCGGCATTTGGTTTTCCACCTGGCCATCCTGTAATAGTATGCTGTAAATCATTAAATATCTTTATATTAACATTGTATGCAGAACCGAAAAGTGCTAATAGCTCGCTTAGACCGTTCTCGTTATAATCCTTGTTTGTTAATTTAAGAATAGGTTTTTTAGTCAACATACAAAGCCATACAATTGCACTACGAATAAGTTTATCGTTCCATTCGCAAGAAGTAACCAACCAAGGACGCTGTATACGTGTAAGATTTGATGCAGCAGAAAGATCAATAGCAACACGTGTATTGTTGTGCATCTGTAAGTATGATGCTGGAATTGCATCAGATACTTTACCTTCTACTGTTTCTTTTATCATTTGAGCCTTATCATCTCCCCATGCCATCAGGAATATTTTCTTTGCAGCAAGTATGGTTGAAATACCCATTGTAATAGAACTGATAGGTACATTTTCTGTTCCACCAAATAACTTAGCAGCATCGTTGCGTGATGTATTATCTAATAAAATCAGACGTGTATTTGAATTTGCCTGTGATCCAGGTTCGTTAAAACCAATATTTCCTACGCGACCAATACCTAGTAATAAAATATCAATTCCACCAAAGCTTTCAATTCTTTGTTCGTACAAGCGACAATGTTCAAAAATTGTATCTTTAGGAATTGTACCATCAGGACTAAATATATTTTGTTTATTAATATCTACCTGATCTAAAAACATTGTTTGCAGTGTATTCAGATTGCTGTTTACGGCATCAGGTGCTAATGGATAATATTCATAAAGAGTAAATACAATAACATTGCGAAAACTAAGAGCTTCTTCGCGATGCATACGAACCAATTCATCGAATACAGAGCGTGGAGAATTTCCACCAGGAAGAGCCATAACACAGAAACGTCCAGCCTTTTGCTTTTCCCTGATGGTAAAGGCTATTTCTGTAGCTATTTGATGGGCACCTTCATCTACTGATTCATAAATATCGGTAGGGATCTTTTCAAAACGAGTTAGAACAGAACGTTCAAATGCATTTTCAGGTTTGTAGTATTTTGTTGAAACCCGATTTAGTGTGATTTGTGAACTTAGATTAGTCTTCATAATACTTTTTATTATTACGATTAGATTTTTTTATCAGAATCACAAAGATATATATTTCTACTTATTTAATCTATATTTTATCGGAAATAATATATAATTAATAAAAAAGTTTATTATTAAAGCGGTAAACAAGAAAAATGAATATATAAAGTCTACTTTTATAAAGAGAAGAAATCTGCATCGCGCCACGCAGGAAACTTGGTTCGAAAAGAACGGAGGGAGTCTATCTCAAGGTTGACGGTACGAATCCCTTCTTCATTTTTATTGAAGTTAACAAGATTTTCTCCTCTCATATTATAAAGAGCAGATCCACCATTATATGAAATTCCCATAGCATCATTACCTATACGATTAACGCCACATACATAGCTTTGATTTTCAATGGCACGTGCACATAATAATGTATCCCAGACACGACTACGACTGGCAGGCCAGTTAGCTACATAAATAAGAAGATCATATTCATTAATTACATTTCTCGACCATACAGGAAAACGTAAATCATAACAGATTAACAAGCATATTTTCCATCCCTGCCAGTAGAAAATACAGCGTTTGTTTCCAGCTGAGAAATGTTTGGGTTCATTGCCCATCCTAAAAAGATGACGTTTGTCATAGAAGTGTTCTTCATTATTGGGAGCCAGAAAAAAAGCTCTATTGTAATATGCTTTGTTTTCATAACAGATAAAACTCCCTGCAAGAGCCAAATTATATTTTGTGGCCCATTTCCTTAGAGTGGAAATGGTATTTCCATTAATCGTTTCAGCAAAAAGATGGCTCTGCATAGTAAAACCGGTTGAAAACATTTCTGGTAACACAACAAGATCTGTCTTTCCGCTTAATGCCTGAAGTTTTATTTCAAGTCTGCGAAGATTCTCTTGTATGTTTTCCCACACTATGTCTATCTGTGCCAGTGAAATACGCAAAGCCGTCTTCATTACATTTGTATTTTATAAACCAGTAGCAAAATTTTCTGGATTTTTCCCTTTAAATTGATTGTAATATAGCTTTATCTCACGCATATCTTTTTCAATATCTCCAGAAGGAATAACAACTTTTTCTGCTGTAATTGTTTTAGTAGGATAGTCAACTGCTACTAATACAATAGGAATATTGGCTTTCAGTGCAATATAATAAAAACCTTTTTTCCAATTTGGGTTTCTTGATCGAGTAGCTTCCGGAGTGATTGCTAAACTAAATTTTTGGCTGCTTTCTATTATATTTGCCACTTGTTCAACCATAGAATTCTTTCTTCCGCGATCTACAGGAATACCTCCCATACATTTTAAAATGCTACCCAGAGGAAAGAAAAACCATTCTTTTTTCATCATAAAAGCTGTTTTTCTTTCAATAGATGCATAAAATAATTTGCCGATAATAAAATCCCAGTTACTAGTGTGTGGTGCAGCACAAATAATTTGTTTATCGAAATCTTCTACATTAACCACTGATTTCCATCCTAATAATTTGTGATAGATGAAACTACAAATTGCTTTCTTCATTCTTTTGTTGTTGTCCTTGTATTTTTAGTTAAGCGCACCAATTTTATCAACTATAGCTTTAATGCCTGCATTCAAATCTTCATGGTATTTTTTATAGAATTGCTTAACTTGTCCAGGTTGAGTGTGGCTAAGACGACTAATGAATTCCTGCTGCATTTCCAGAACATCAGCCATTAATTCGTCAGCTTTTGCTTTATCTGTTCCAGGAACGAATAAGCTGTTGATCATACACTCTGTAAATAATTCACCGGCAATATAGTTTACTTGTTTTTTTAAGTTTCTTCTGCTTGACATAATCTTTCTATTTTAAGTTAATACTAATATGTAAATTGTGGTAAAGATAAAGACTTTTTCTGAAGTTCTGAATTGTTTCTATTAAAAAATATTATAGTAGAAAAAGTATATCAATAATATGAAATTTTTAATGTTTGTACTGTAACTTTTGATAAACAGTTGTTATTAAATGTAGTAGTTTTAATCTATGCAGCCTTTATTCCTCTTTGCATTAGTTTAGAATTATGAGACTTGTTACATGAACTTTATATTATAATATTGATTTTTGAAAAATTTAGTTTTAAGCTAGAATAGTTTTTATAATTCAGAAAAAAAAGCGAAATTTGCGACGCTTATTAATAAAAGCCTAACACACTTTAAACAAATATAGAAAAAATGACTAAAAGCGCATTACAAATTGCCAGAGCAGCTTACCAACCAAAGTTGCCTAAAGCATTGCGTGGAGCAGTAAAAGCTAGTGAGGGTGAACCTACACAATCTGTTGCTGACCAGCATGCAATCAAAGAATTGTTCCCAAATACCTATGGGATGCCTATCGTGAAATTTGTTGAATCAGACGAAAAAGTAGAATGTCCTGCAATAAATGTAGGGGTTATTCTTTCTGGCGGTCAGGCTCCTGGTGGTCATAATGTTATTTCTGGAATTTTTGACGGAGTAAAGAAGTTAAATCCAGATAGCAAACTTTATGGCTTTATTTTAGGTCCTGGTGGATTGGTTGATCACAATTATATGGAATTAACTGCAGATATTATTGATGAATATCGTAATACTGGTGGTTTTGATATGATTGGTTCTGGCCGTACAAAACTTGAAACTGCAGAACAATTTGAAAAAGGTTTGAAAATTATTCGTGAACTAGGTATCAAAGCAATCGTTATTATTGGTGGTGATGATTCAAATACAAATGCTTGTGTTTTGGCAGAATATTATGCTGCAAAGAAATACGGAGTACAAGTAATTGGATGTCCAAAAACAATTGATGGTGACTTGAAAAATGAAATGATCGAAACTTCTTTTGGCTTTGATACAGCATGTAAAGTTTACTCAGAAGTTATTGGTAATATTCAAAGAGACTGTAACTCTGCACGTAAATACTGGCACTTTATTAAGCTAATGGGACGTTCTGCTTCTCATATTGCTTTGGAATGTGCATTGCAAGTTCAACCAAATGTTTGTATCGTTTCTGAAGAAGTAGAAGCAAAGAACATGTCACTTGATGACGTTGTTACTTATGTTGCTAACTCTGTAGCAGCTCGTGCAGCTCAAGGTAAAAACTTTGGTACAGTATTAATTCCTGAAGGTCTGATTGAATTTATTCCTGCTATGAAAGCTTTGATTTCTGAATTGAATGATTTCTTGGCAAGCAATGCAGAAGAGTTCTCTCATATTAAGAAGTCTCACCAACGCGATTATATCATCTCTAAATTATCTAAGGTTAATGCTGAAATATATGCAAGTCTTCCAGAAGGAGTTGCTCGTCAGCTTACATTAGATCGTGACCCTCACGGAAATGTTCAGGTTTCATTGATCGAAACTGAAAAATTACTTGCTGAGATGGTTGGTAATAAACTTGCTGAATGGAAAGAACAAGGTAAATTTGTAGGTAAATTTGCTTCTCAAGTTCACTTTTTTGGATATGAAGGCCGTTGTGCTGCTCCTTCAAACTATGATGCTGATTATTGTTATTCTTTAGGTTATGCTGCTTCAGCGTTAATTGCTAACGGTAAAACAGGTTATATGTCTTCTATTCGTAATACAACAGCTCCTGCTGATCAATGGATTGCCGGAGGTGTGCCTATTACTATGATGATGAATATGGAAAAACGTCATGGTGAAATGAAGCCTGTAATCCAGAAGGCTCTTGTGAAACTTGATGGAAAACCATTCCAGGCATTTGCTGCTAAACGTGATGAATGGGCTATTAATACAGACTATGTATATCCAGGTCCTATTCAATATTTTGGTCCAACAGAAGTTTGCGATCAACCAACTAAAACGTTACAACTGGAGCAAAGTAAATAAATAGCAGCTAATATTTTATATTAGCTTTATTGAATTCACCACAAATTACTCAGATTGTATCAACTTATATATAGAAATATTTATATTTGCTTTATCTGAAGGATTTGTGGTGAAATATTTTATATAAATTAGATATTTTCAACTGAATTAATGAACAAAGCTCCCATACTAGCAGTAAATGGCCAGCGAAAGCCGCGTAAAAAAGTCTCTGTAAAAAAGAAACCAGCTTCATCGCGAAAAAAAAATGGCCGGAAAAATAGTGGTGCATCGTGGTATTTACCTCGTTGGGCTGTTCGTGTGGTTGCTTTTCTACTTATTATATTTTTTTCAACTCTTTTCTATTGGTTTTTTATCCGTCCATATTCATATAGATGGAAATCTTGTTCCGGTGATAAAGAATATGGTGTATGTATGCCTTCTGGCTTTGAAGTTCATGGAATTGATATATCTCACTATCAGGGGAATATTAACTGGGAAGAACTTGTTGAATATCAGTCACCAGACTATCCTTTGCAGTTTGTGTTTGTTAAAGCTACGGAAGGAGGCGATTTAGGAGATGATGCTTTTCAGAAGAACTTTGATTCAGCTCGTAAATATGGTTTAATCCGAGGTGCTTATCATTTCTTTAATCCAGGTGCACCTGCAGCAAAGCAGGCTCAGTTCTTTATAAATACCGTAAAACTTGACAGTGCAGATCTTCCACCTGTATTGGATGTAGAAAAAAAAGGAATTAGGAGTAAAGAAAGTCTTGTGAAAGCTATAAAACTTTGGCTAGACATTGTAGAAGCACATTATGGGGTGAAACCTATTCTATATACATCTTATAAGTTCAAGACCAGCTATTTGAATGATTCCATTTTTAATTCATATCCTTACTGGATAGCTCATTATTATGTAGATTCTGTAGAATATAAAGGTAAGTGGAAATTCTGGCAACACACAGATGTAGGCTCTGTTCCAGGAGTGGAAGAAAGCGTAGATCTTAATATTTTTAATGGAACTATTGAAGAGTTAAAAGCCATGACTATTAAAAGAAAAATTTCAACCAAGGCGCAATAATACTAGATGATATTCGTTTTTATAGTAAATCTAAAACTATATAAAACTAATAAAATTGCAGTATGTTGAAAGAAATATTTAAAATAGCAGGTCAGATGATTCTATATATCCTGATATTAGTTGCGTTGGTTTTTATTTTTTATCCCGAAAATTCTAAAGATAAAAAAACAACAGTTCAGAATTCAGAGTTATCTATTTCAAAGCTTCTTTGGTAGTGTTAATTCTTTATGAATTTAACTACAGCCCAATTATTCTTCTCTTTGTGATACATATAACTAAGTCCCAGGCTTTCAGCCTTTTCTTTAAGAATATCAATATCTGATACGTAAAAACCGCTCATGAATATTTCGGAACCATTGTGCATGCATGCAGTATAAAAGCTCATGTCGTTTAATAAAATATTCCGGTTTATATTTGCTATTACTATATCGAAAGATTCCCTTCCTTCAAGTGAGGTCGCATCACCTAATTCTACAGATATATTCTCAATGTTATTCAAAAGAATGTTTTCTTTAGAGTTCTCAACGCACCATGTGTCAATGTCAATTGCGGTAATTGGCTTAGCACCTCTCAT
Organism: uncultured Bacteroides sp.; assembly: GCF_963677945.1. NCBI lineage: Bacteria > Pseudomonadati > Bacteroidota > Bacteroidia > Bacteroidales > Bacteroidaceae > Bacteroides > uncultured Bacteroides sp. The sequence continues at coordinate 2,311,812 of NZ_OY782578.1, forward strand.
GGCAGCAAGTATTGCCAAAATAGAAGTACCGCATCCCATGTCAAGCAAAGATTTATTTTGCAGTTCTGCATCCAGTAATTCCTCTAAAATAAGGCTTGTTGTTTCATGATGTCCTGTTCCAAAAGCCATTTGAGGATTAATCAAAATGTCATATTCAGCCTCTGGCACATCTTTATGGAATGTACTGTGAATTGTGCATCTGTTGCCGATTACGATAGGTTGGAAGAAATTTTTTTCCCATTCTTCGTTCCAGTCTTTATCTTCCATTAATTCGGCCTTATATGAGATGGAAACATTATCCAAAGGTATATTTTCAATAACCTCTTTTAATGTATTTTCGTTGTAGATTGGTTGTTGAATATAGCCTTTAATGCCATCGGTGTTTTCAATAAAACTTTCAAAACCAATTTCTCCCAGGCAAGCAGAAAGTACATCATTTACAGTTTCTGTACAAGGGGTTGTTTTAAATGTAACTTCGAAATATCTCATAATATAACTTTGATTATTACTATTTATGGCACAAAGATAAGTAAAATAGGGAAATCCCTATTACTATTTGGGGAAAATCTTCTATTATTGATAAATCCCTTATTTATCTTTGTATTGGATTTAAAAGCGAAAGTTAATTTTTAAATTAAATTATCATGAAAAAGATTATAACGTTAATGCTAATCGCGCTTGGGCTATCGCCGGTGATGATGGCTCAAAGTTATGATGATCTTTACTACAATCCTAATAAGAAGGATACTTCGCTAAGGAAGGAAGAGAAGAAGCAAGTTAGCGAGAAAAAGCGCACGTATGTTTCTACTAATATGCCGGTTGTGGTGAAAGATCGTAAAGGAAATGCTCGTGATATTGACGAATATAACCGTCAATATAGTTCAAAAGAAAATAAGTTTGAAGTTGTAGACGATACATTATATGTTGAGGAAAAGGATTATCCTGAAAGTGGAGAATGGGTAAACGGATTTCAGGGAACTGAGGATGATTATGAATATGCTCAAAGGATAATTCGTTTCCGCAATCCTCGTTATGCCATTAGTATCAGTAGTCCTTATTACTGGGATATTGTTTATGGCTTGAACTCATGGGATTGGAATGTATATGTTGATGATTTCTATGCTTATGCATTCCCTACTTATACAAACCGTATGTGGTGGGATTGGCGCTATAATTCCTTCGGCTGGGGCTGGGGATCTTCATGGGGCTATCCTTACGGGGGCGGTTACTACGGTAACTACTATTCTGGTTACTATGGTGGCTATTATGGAAACTATTGGGGTGGCTCTGGATATTGGGGACATCCTTATCATGGATGGGATGGACCATGGTATGGTGGCGGCTATGGTGGATACGGATTAAACCATGCCGGATATTATAATACACGCCGTTCAGATTTTGGCGATTCTCGCATGCGTGCCGGTTCTTCCAGTTATCGTACTTCATCATACTCTCGTGCTGGTGGCTTGCAAGATCGTACTTCTACTTATTATCGTCGTTCTGGAAGTGGAAGGGTGGTTGGCACTCGTTCTGGTTCTGGTTATGAAACAGGAGTAAGCCGTCGTTCGGGTTATATTAGATCAGAATCAAGTTATAATGACCGCACAGATGGAACTTCAAGAAGAACCATTTACGCACGTCCTAGTTCAACACGTACTTATTCTGGAAGTAGTGAAGGTATAGAAAGAAGAAGTTCTTCATATGATCGTCCATCAACTACAACAAGAAGTAGCTCATATAATCGTGGCAGCAGCAATGATGTTAGAAGCAATTATAACAGAAGCAGTTCATCCGGTCGCTCATACGATAATAGTTCATCAACCCGTAGCTATTCACCAAGTAATAATAGTGGCAGTTCATATCGTAGCAGTGGCAGCAGCTCTAGTGGTGGCAGTTCACGCTCTAGCGGTGGTGGCAGCTCTAGTGGTGGAAGTTCTAGCAGTGGCAGTTCTCGTGCTGGTGGCGGTGGCGGTAGAAGGTAAGCCCTTTATTCCATAAGAGAGATAATAATAGGTATTCATTATAAAGAATAAAGAACAATACAATGAAAACAATAAATTTATTAAAAATAATGACGTGTACACTTTTGCTTAGTTCAGAAGTGGGTGCTCAGACAATATACGATGCAGCAAAGTTTTCAGGAAAAGATCTTAACGGTACAGCGCGTTTTGTAGGTATGGGTGGTGCTATGGGAGCACTGGGCGGTGATATTTCTACAATAAGCACGAATCCTGCCGGTATTGGTATTTACAGAAGTAATGATTTGATGACTACTTTTGGCTTCAATTATACTTCTTCAGAAAGCAATTATAAGGGAAGTATTATGAATTCCGATAAATATCGTGGCTCATTTGATAATATTGGTTTTGTTTATTCTTCAAAAATAGGAAATCAAACAGCTTTGAGATATGTGAACTTTGGATTCAATTACCATAAAGCAAAATCGTTTAATAGAGATTTTGCAATGGGAGGAGATCTGAGTTTTGCATATAACGGTAGTACCAGATGGATCTCCCAAACAGATCAAATGGCTCTTTCTAGTCGTGATCTTAGTACAGGCGATATGAACCTTAATAATTTAGACGTAAATAGTGTCAGGGCAGGATGGTTATCAATTTTAGGATGGAACGGTTGTTTAATTCATCAGGATCCAGCTTCTGCAAACCAATACATAGGTTTCCCTGCCAATGACCCTTCTGGCAGTTATTCTTCAAGAGAAAGAGGAGGTATAGATGCTTATGATTTTAATTTATCCTTTAATATTAGCAATCGCGTTTATTTAGGATTTACCCTTGGTGCTTATGATGTGAATTATACAAAGAATACAATGTATTCAGAGTATTTCCCTTCTAGCATTAATCCTCTTGATAATAATGGTAATGAGATCCCATTTTTTCTAGAAAATACAGATTATTCCTATTCTTTGGAGAGTTTCATGAAAACTACAGGTACAGGAGTTGATTTCAAAGCTGGTATTATATTCCGTCCTGTTGAAGAATCTCCGTTAAGGATTGGAGCTGCTATACATACACCAACTTTCTATAATTTAACGATGCATAATAGTGCTATATTAACATCCAATGCGGATGTTGATGCTCAAAAGCATATTATTCCGGTTAAATCTTATTCTCTTGATACTTATAACGAAATAGGTGGTGATGCTGTTACCGATTATCAGCTTACTACTCCCTGGAAATATAATTTAAGTTTAGGTTATACTATTGGAAGTAATGTAGCTCTTGGTGCTGAATATGAGTATCAGGATTATTCTACAGCAAAACTAAGTTATGGTGATGGTACAAGAATGAGTGATGAAAATAGCATGATGAAAGATTTTCTGAAGGGTGTGAGTACACTTCGTTTAGGTGCAGAAATAAAGTTGGTACCCGAATTCTCAATCCGTGCAGGATACAATCACTCTGCTGGAGCTTTTACAAATGATGCTTTTAAAAATCTGCCTTTAAATTCTGTTCGTACAGATACTGATTATTCAAATGAGAAATCTATTGATAACTATACGCTTGGTTTAGGATATAGAGCTGGTAGCTTTTATGCAGATATTGCTTATCAATATAGTGCGTATAAGGAAGATTTCTACCCATTCGATAATTTAGATTTAACTAAGACTTCTGTGAATAACGATAAACAACAAGTTCTTTTAACTTTAGGATTTAGATTTTAGGTAATTAGATAACTTGTCAGGATAACAAAATGAATCCTCTTCTGATATAAAAAAGTGTATCAGAAGAGGATTTTTTATTTCATCACTCATCAGTCAAAACTAAGCAAAATAAATTATATAATTCTTGTACAAAAGAAAACAATATTCTGTACAGAACTATTTATTCTTTTGTACAAGGAAATATAAAAATAAAAAGAGAGATTGAATAAGCTTCCCGATTAATATTCAATTTTATCCATATTCTTTGTCCACTCTTCAAAAGCTTTCAGGGCTTCTTCACGAAGCAGTGGTTCCGATTGTAGTTTTCTGTCAGCAGGTTTTAGTTCCAACTCATCATAAATGAATGAATCATCGAAGCCAATATCCTTTGCATCAGTCTTTGTATTAGCGTAATACATCTTATCCAGCCGGGCCCAATAAATTGCTCCAAAGCACATGGGACAAGGTTCGCAGGAAGTATAAATTTCACAACCACTCAGATTGAATGTTCCTAATACTTTCCCTGCAGCACGGATAGCATTAATTTCTGCATGTGCAGTAGGGTCACACGAACTTGTAACCCGGTTTACACCGGTGGCAATGATTTCTCCGTCTTTCACAATAACGGCGCCAAACGGTCCTCCGCCTTTTGCCACATTCTCTGTTGAAAGTGCAATGGCCTTTCGCATGAATTCTTCTTTATTCATAACGTTTGTATTAGTTTATTTTTGTTTGAGGAACTCTAACGAATATGATATAGTCAAACTTAAACCTTATAGAGCTTGCTAGTTACTATAGAAAGGTATTTAAACGCTATTTTGTTCACTGTTTACTTCTATAAAATTTCTTTTTATTGAAATTGAATCCAGCATAAATCCGGATAGTTCCAAAGCTATTGTTCAGATAAAAGTTTTCGGTTCTATAATCATAAGTATGCATTACCAATGATGCACCGACAAAGTATTTAGAATTATTGTATACAACTCCTGCCCGGGTTACTAAATCCAGATTCATGTCTTTAAGGGTAGGTAGTATTCTGTCACCGGAATCCATTTTCGATTTTTTGTAGGCTATTGCAGGTGCCACGGATATGTTTGCCAGAAAGTTTTTGGCAAATACCCAATTGTATGTATAGCCAAAGCTAAGGCTATAGTCCGAATAACTGATCTCCTTAAATTTCAATGCATCACTTAATTTTATCAGTATAGGAGCCGGTAACTGGGTATGATCAAATTTAATATTATGCTGAGAATATGAAAATCCTGCTATGAAAGAACCCGCGCTACGACGTTGATTGCTTGACTGACTGTAAGCCGCCGGGTAAGAAAACTTTTTGTTGTTAAAGACCCAATAAGCGTTTAGTCCCTTTATCGCAACCGAAAAACCGTTAATATCAGTAGCAATAGCCGGATATTCATTGTCTTCAAAAATACCACTTGTACTTCTCAACTTGAAATTACTACCACTTTTTCGGTAATAAACATCGCCTCCAATCATGGGGCTATAAAGACTTAATCCAAATTCTGTTTTTTTATTTGATAGCTTTTTCTTTCCAAAAATATCACTCAGGTCGACAGACCATCCCAGGAAAATCCATCTCCACCCAAAGTATGCGCCTAGCTTATAACTCATATTGGGCGAAATTGTTAATCGCTGAGGATTCTCTTCCTTGCTTTCAAATATATAATATTCATACCAGTTACTGTTTTCCAACATAAATGCATAATTAAACTTATTTGGCTCCACATAACTGGTATCAATTTCGTTTATTTTATGTCCAATTGTATTTACATTTTCTTTTGCTTTCTCTTTCAGTTCTTTTCCGAACTTATAAAAGTCTGTTTTTTCATCCTGAGCCAACAAAATAAATGTTGAAGATAAAAGAAAGTATAAGAAGGCAAACGCTAATTTCATCAATAATAACTTAGTAATTTTGAACTAAATTTTACCAAGGATTTTATCCATAACCCAATTTGTTGGTGTAGCACTGATACCATCACAAGCACAGATTGATTTCCCTTGTAAGTGATGAATAACAGATTCAATGAGATTATACTGAATATGTTCGGGGTTCTCTATTACAAATTCTTCTCTACCTTTTTCTGTGTGCAGGGCAATTGGATCAAATGTAAATGTAGAAAAACAAAGCATACCCTTATCGCCAATTACTTCAATTCTGTCTTCTTTTGCAGAAGAGTGAGCAACAAAACACCATGAACCTGAGCCTACCAGTCCTGAATCGAACTGGAAACAAGCACTTACGGTATCTTCTGCTTTATATAAACCGGCGCGATTGCTTTTAAAACCTTCAGCTTCAAGGATACAGCCAAATATATCCTGAAGAATATCCAGTTGGTGAGATGCTAGATCATAGAAATAACCTCCGCCTGCAATATCCGGTTGAACTCTCCATGGGAGATTTTCTTTATTGTAGTCCAGATCGTATGGAGGTTGAGCGAAACGTATTTGTACATTAATTACGTTTCCGATAGCTCCTTCCTGAATCAATTCTTTGACTTTTATAAAATAGGGCAGGTAACGTCTGTAGTAGGCAACAAAGCATGGAACCCCTGTTTCCTGGGAAATTCTGTTGATACGAGTACATTCCTCGTAACTGCTAGCCATTGGTTTTTCTATATAAACCGGCTTACCTGCTTTCATGGCCATAATGGCATAAGTAGCATGTGAAGAGGGTGGGGTAGCTATGTAAACAGCATCAACTTCCGGATCCTCAATTAGTTCCATCGCATCAGTATACCATTTCTTAATGCCTCTTTTTTCAGCATAGTTTTTAGCTTTTTCTTCGTCTCGACTCATTACTGCAACAACAGTAGAACCTTCAATTTTCTTAAAAGCAGGTCCACTTTTCTTTTCTGTTACGTTTCCACAACCAATAAATCCCCATTTAATCATATTCGTTAATCCTCTTTATTTATCTTATAACAAAATTTACAGTTAATCGAATTGCAAATATATTGTTTTTAATTACTTTTGTCATAACAAAACATAAATAAACTGATAAAAAACACTCTATAAATGGAAAATCAAACATCAAAAATAGTATTTTATAAATCACGTAGTCTGGCAGGACGTTTCTCTGCTGCATTCGATTTTATAGAAAATAATTTTAAAGTTCTGGCTAAGTTCAGCTCTTTTATAATTTTGCCTGTTGCAGTTCTTATCTCATTGTTTTTTATTGTATACAATAATTTTGCAGCACAGATTGTTCAAGGCAATATTACAGCTACGGGGGTAACCCAATATGTGGTTTTACTATCTGCCTTAGTATTGGTATGTATAGTCGGAGATATTCTTTTTAAAGGAACAGTTTTTGCATTGGTAAAAGAATATTCATTGCGAGAGTCCATTGCACGCTTGTCATTCAAAGAAATGAAAAACAAGCTGGTTGCTAATATCAAACGCTTTTTAATTGTTAGTTTGGTTTTGGCATTACTCCTTATTGTCTACGTGGCTTTATTAGCAGGCTTGCTATTCCTTTCTCCATGGACGTTGGTACTTACTTTCCCATTCTTACTTTTCATAACTGTACCTTTCACTTATGCACAAGAAATTTATATGTTTGAGGATGTAAAAGTAATGACTGCAGTGAAGAAAGGTTTTAAATTAGGTATTCCCAATTGGGCCGGAATATTTTTTCTTTTAATTCTGGCAGAAATATTTGCTTTAATTATTCAAGGCATAGCATTCACTCCCTGGGGAGTTGGTTCTTTTGTTCAGTCTTTATCCTTTAGTTCAATTCTTGATGGGAATACTTCAACTTTACCAACCTATTTCAGTATCTTAATGTTTGTGTTGAGTGTGATAGGTTACTTTGTTTCTTATCTGGCACAGTTGCTTCCAACAATATCAATGATGTTCCAGTACTTTAGTGCAACTCAAAAACAGGTAGAGAAAGATTTGGAACTAAATCAACCTTTATAATATTTCTTATATATACGCTTGTATTCTTCACTCTTGGTAAACGATTTAAGCCAAGAGTTAAGGGTATCTAGCAATACAGGAGAGTGTTTACTTACTCCCCATGAATAGAACTGGGTAAAACTTATATCAGTATGAATATCTAGTTGTGGAAATGAATCGATTGATGCTAAAGCTATGCTTTGATCACATACTGCATAACTAATATTTCCGTGGGCTACCAGAGCCATAAGTTGTTCTGAACCATATTTCTCCACTTCTTTAATATAAATAGCTTCGCCTATTTCATTGCTTAGGTTTTTGATGCGAAGGATAGAAGGGGAGCCCTTTTCTACATGCAGAATTTTATGTGCCAGGTCTAGCTGACTTTTAATAAATGCAGGATTACCTTTTCCGGCCTTTCTTTGAACTAAAACTTGTTTATTAAGAACTATAGGAGTGGTTAGCAGAATGGAATCTTTAAGTTCGGTGGTAACCGGAATATTGTAAGCAATAATATCAAATTTGCCATTGGAAAGCCCTTTTAACCGTTTATCAAAACTCATCTCAGGAGTTATTTCCAGGCGCAATCCTTTATCCTTAGCAAAAGCATTTATAAGTTCGTATTGAAATCCTGAGATTGTATCTCCGTCTACATAATAGCTCAAAGAGTTATATTCTGTAACTACCCGAAGAATTTTGGATTTCTTAATTTCGGCATAGTCACGTGGTTTCCCTGTTTCTGATTCTTCCCGGGTAAAGAAAATGGCGAGAATGATCAATACTATCCCAGGAATCAAATACTTAATATATTTACCTTTTAACTTCATGTTATTAATCGTAGAAGTTCCAGGAAATACCTATTTTAAATAGGCGAGGGTTGATTGGGTAATGAGGTACATAGAAAGAGTTAGATCCACCGGAACTCTGATTAACATGATAGTACATTACAAAGAATCGTGTACGTTTCAGATGCAAATTAGCATATAGGTTTACAACAGGATATCCGCCAATCTTAGTATACTTATCAGTATTTGTTGCATCTTGTAAATTGAATGTTCCAATAGCAGGAGTATAATCCGGTGCATAGTATTTGCTGAAGTAACGAACATCAGCTCCCAATTGCAAGCTCAGGACTTTCTTTGCCAGCTTTGTTTCCAGATACAAGTTGTGGTAAAGAGACAGTTCAGGAAGTGGTAAAATGCTATTGTTCGACGACTTTTGATAAGTCACTTCATTATCTAAATGGAGAATACCAGCCTGGAAATTTTGTTTCAGACATGCACTTAGTATTTGTAAATTTTCGCTTGCCTGTACGGGTATTGCTTTACTGTTGAAGTATGTGTAATTCTTAATGTTTTCTATGCCAATATTAATATTGGTTCCTAATCTCTTGAAAGATAATTCTCCTTCTACGTGTGTTTTGAATTCTTTAGAGAAATTATTATTATCCCACCAGAAATGGTTTGAGTGATAATGACGCATATAAAAAGATGGCAATGTATTGCTAACATTTCCGCGGGCAATAAGTGCAACAGTATCTTTCAGCAAACGGAAATTAAGGCGAACATCCCCTTTTAAACGAAATTGACCGATACTTTCCTTAAGCATTCCCACTTCTCCAATAGCTGTATAATTGATTAGCCTGCCTTCTTTTCTCGATAATTCACCTCCTACATAGACTTCATTTTCAGTAAATTTATCTGTAGTTATGGAATCAGCATTCATTAAGTTATACTGGCGAAGTTCGTGAGAAATAAATCCGGTTAATCCAGCCTGAGCATATTTATTAAATCCTTCCAGAAGTGCTATCCCAAATGTGTTTTTAATAGATGTATAGCTGGTAGAATCTCTGGATGAAAGATTACTTCCGTTTAAATATGTATTTTCGTAATAATCTTTATCTTCAGAGTATGCAACAAATTTTTTGTGAGCTCTTTCATATTTCATAGTATGAATAAAGCTTGTAACCGGAACAAATTCTATTACCTTTTCTTCTTTTTGTTCTTTGGCTTCACCATTCTCAGCTTTTTTACCGTTTCCTTTTTTCTCTTCTTTTAATTTATCTAATTCCTTTATATCTTTAATCTTTTCTCTTTTAAATCCTAAATTATAGCGATGAGTCAAAAATACATAAGAGTCATGGTTCTTATTCCATGTATCAGTGAAATTAACCGGAATATTGGCTGGTTCATATTGCTTTTTACCTTCACTCATGGCTAGCGGATTTGTAATATAGCGATCATCTGCTATACCACCGTTTTCCATCATTTTTATACTGAAGTTGTTGTATAAAAGATGTGCCTGATATTGATCTCCAATATAACTACCAAAAAGAGCTCCGTTAAAATGAGAGGTCGACTGGTCTGTATAGAATCCACGGCCATATTGATAGTCAATATTAAATCCAAATGCTAAACGTTTGCTTACATTTACAGAAAAATAACTTTTGAAACGTTCTTCGCCATCTACTTTTGATCCTGATTTAAAGTAAGTTATATTAGTGTATGGTAAACGTGAATTTGCAAATTTAAAATTCTGTGGGGTAACAAAAAAACTTGAATAAGGATCAATAAACAAATACTGCGAACTCTCTACCGGACGATCAAAAAAGATTCTGGACATTGATGGCGAACCAAGATTGCCCAGATAATTGTTATGTCCGGTCATTCCTTCTACAAGGTTTTCATTCTGGAAGTTGTGGTAAATCGTGTCAGCAGGAATCATTTGTCTGTTTCCCAACCGTTCATCCACATTCCACATATAGAGTTTTGGATCTATTGACGCAGTGCTTACTTTTGAACTATCATTTTTTGTCTCGTTATCTTGATTACGAGAGCCCATTCTAGACTCGCTTATCTGTGCATGAACGTATGCTTGAGATAGAGTCATTAAGAGTATATATATTAATAATATCCTTTTCATAATGGACGCAAATATACAACAAAAAACAATTCACAAAGATTATTTGTTAAGCACGTTCTTTTAAATGTTCCTTTTTTTTCTTTTATCAACAGTTTATAGCGATTATTAATTCAGATTTTGGCTTAATGGAATAGTTTTTACCATAGACCTGAATGCATACATCTGTGTCTGCAAGATTGTTTACACTCATTTCTTTATGGCTGACTTTTATAACTAAAAAGTAGCCGTTGAATTTAACTTTAAATTGATATGATTGCCATTTTGGAGGAATAAGCGGTTCAAAAGATGCCTTTCCTCTGTCTAACTTCATACCGGCAAATCCTTCTACTAAAGCCAGCCAACTACCAGGCATACTAGTAATATGGAGTCCCTCTTTTAAATCATTGTTGTAATCATCAAGATCCAGGCGGGTAGCTTTTAAGAATAAATCATAAGCATTATCAACGTCTCCTATACGAGCAGCCAGGATGGCGTGAACAAAATAGGATAGCGACGATTCGTGAAGCGTTCGTGGTTCGTAAAAGAGGAAATTCTTCTTGATAGCTTCCTTATCAAAATAATTTCTGTGGAGGTAAATTCCAAGAAGAACATCGCTTTGCTTAATAAAACAAGAGCGCAAAATTCTGTCCCATGACCAATGCTGACTAATGGGGCGTTCGGATGGATTTATGTCTGACACAACTTTAAGTTCTTTGTCCATATATCCATCTTGTTGCACAAATATCCCTTTATCTTTGTCCTCTGGTAAGTACATGTTATCAATTATATCTTGCCATCTTTCAGTTTCTTCCAGCTGAAAGTCGGTTTTATTTAAGACTCGTTGATAATCATCCGGATATTTCTCTTTTACCAACTCCAGATAATAGAGAGTTGATTTCAAATTTTGTATGCAACTGTAGTTGGTATACCAGTTATTATCTACGTTGTTTTCATATTCGTTCGGACCTGTAACTCCTAATATCACGTATTTCTGTTTAGGAGTAGAGAAGCTTACCCTTTGACTCCAGAATCGGGATATTCCAATAAGAACTTCAAGACCATACTTCGCTACATAATCTGTTTTCCCTGTATAGTTGGTGTATAAATCAATGGTGTATGCAATGATGCCATTACGATGAATTTCTTCAAAAGTAATTTCCCATTCATTGTGACATTCAACTCCATCCATGGTAACCATCGGATAAAGTGCTGCACCGTTTGTAAATCCTAATTTCTCAGCATTTTCTATAGCTTTGGGTAAATGGTTGTATCTGTAAAGCAAAAGATTGATTGCCAGATTTTCAAATCCGGCTAACAAGTAATAAGGGATACAGCATAATTCTGTATTCCATTGAGTATTTCCTCCATACTTTTCTCCCGTAAATCCTTTAGATCCAATATTTAAGCTTGGGTTGTCGCCCTTGTAGTTTTGGTGGATTTGAAATAGATTGAAACGAATGGCTTGTTGTACTTCATCATCTCCTTCAATTTTTACATCAATGATATCCCATATTTTGCTCCATTCTTTCTTTTGTTCATCTAAGAGCGCTGCCCATCCTATACCTTTTGCTTTCTGAGCCTCGTTAATTGATTCCTCCACAAGTTTTTTTCTATCGCAATAGAGCGAAGAAACAATAGACGTATATTTTATTAATGATAAAGTTTCACCTGGTTTTATATCAGAGCCAACACTAAATCCTACTAATTTCTCTTTTTCAATTCTAATCGGTCTGTTAGTTATTTCTTTATTATTTTTGAATAGCTGATAAGTTGTGGCACAACAAGCCTGAGAATCTTCACGTTTAGTCTGCGTCCACAATAAAGCATAGTCGTGAGTAGTTTCTGCCAGGATGATATTCCACATTTTTTCATTGAAATTAGAACTTTCATGAATTACATCTCCGTTGATATAGGGGAGAAGTGATACCTTTCCTTCATAATTTACAGAAGTAACACTGTATTTTATCAGACAGAGATTTAATAGAGTCATACTATAAAAGCGCTCCACATGGATTTTTAAAGTGTATCCTTTAGGAGAAGTTACGGTGAAAGTCCTTTCCGAAACGCCTTCTCTCATTAAGAGCTTACGCTCAAACTCATTTATATCCCATACTTCAAGATTGAGTTCCTCGTCTATAAGTCTAAGGTTAATGCCACTCCAATAGGGAGCATTAGGCATACGCGAAAAATAACGTGGATATCCATTTTTCCACCATCCAACACGCGTACGGTCCTGGAAATAAATACCTGCAATATACGATCCTTGAAGTGTGTCGCCTGTATAAGTCTCTTCGAAGTTCCCTCGCTGACCAATTCTTCCGTTTCCAATACTGAAAATACTTTCGGAAGCTCTTTGGTTTTTAAGGTGAAATTCTTCTTCAATAATATTCCATCCGTCTGTTTTTAGGAATCTTTTCATGGTATTTTTAATTCTTGCTCACAATAGTGATGTGTGTTTTATCTTATTTATAGTTTTTCCTTAAAGAAAAATACTACGGAGAACTTTATATCAGGTACTAATAAGGTACATATAAAGTTCTCCGTGCATTTTATCTTGTAAGCTAATTTGCTGAAAACTTGCTGCAAGATAATAAAAATAATATTATAAAAACTGCTAAAAACTAATTTTCCAGATTAATTATTTTCATGTTGTGCCAATGTTTCTTTGATAAGAAAAACACAGATAGCTCCTACAATAAGAAATATTCCTGCAAGAACCAGCATGCTTACTTGTTTACCACCCACCAGGTGAAGTAGACCTCCTCCAATTAATGCTGCGCAAATCTGAGGTAAACAGATGGTTCCATTGAATAAACCAAGATAAGCTCCCATGTTTTTTCCTGATACGGAGTTTGTTAATATAGTAAATGGCATTGCCAGCATTGCTGCCCATGCAAAACCAATTACAAAGTAAGAAGCAAACAATGAATACTGATCGTGGATAAAGAATGTAGAGATAAAGCCTAATCCTCCAAGAAACAGACTTAATGAATATGCGAATTTGCGTGATTTAAACATTGGAAGCAGAACAGCCCAACAAAGAGAACCTATGGCTTGTATTGCAAACAACACTCCAACCCAGTTTCCGGCTTCCTGATATTGAGCAGATGAGGTATTGGTGGTTCCCCATACATTATCGGCAATAGCACCATTAGTATAAGTCCACATATACATGAAAGCTGCCCACGAAAAGAATTGAACCAAACCGACTGTCCAGAATACTTTTGGGGCATGTACCAATAAAGAAATAAAATCAGTTTTTTGCTTTTTCTCTGCAGCAGTAATGCCATGAAATTCTTCGAATTCTTTCGGAGGCATCTCTTTTACCTTAACGGTTGTATAGATTACACAAAGAATAAGTATGGCTGCACCAATGTAGAACGAATAAATAACAGAGTCGGGAATCATACCTTTCTCGGCAATATTACTGATCCCAAAAAACGTAAAGATGAAAGGAAAAAGATAGCCAACCAGGCTTCCTGCATTGCAAAGAAAACTCTGAATGGAATAAGCCAATCCTTTTTGCTTTTCGTTTACAAGGTCACCCACTAACATTTTAAAAGGTTGCATTGCCATATTTATAGACGTATCCAAAAACATGAGAGCTACCACACCAAAAATCATAGCATTTAATATCTTTGTAAAGCTGCCGGCATTTGGAAGAAGGCACATTACTATAACCGCAACCAGTGAACCAACAAATAAATAAGGAATTCTGCGCCCGAACCGTGTCCATGTTTTATCACTAGCAGATCCAATCAATGGTTGTACAATAATTCCTGCCAAAGGAGGAAGTATCCAAAAGTAACTAAGGTTATGAGGATCGGCACCTAATGTGGCGAATATTCTGCTAATATTTGCACTTTGTAGTGCGTATGCAATCTGTACACCAAAGAAACCGAAACTAATGTTCCATAGTGTCCAAAAACTTAGGTCTGGTTTTGTTTTCATTGTATTTTTCTTCTTTATTAGATTTTATATGACTATTGTTTATTATGTCTTATTATATCAATTACTATTTTTATCTGGTTATCCCGCTTCAAACATGTACATGTTTACACCCAATCATGTACATGTTTGAGTCCAATCTTGTACATGATCGGTCAGCTTACTCGCCAATAATTTGCTAAATAGATTCCAGTTATTCGTTAATTTTACTCTATAACTTTATTAAACAGATTCCAGTTGACTACTACTGCTCCTAAGCCTATAATCAGTTGATCGACTAACTAAATAAATTCATTATTGCTATTGTCTATAGTGTTGATTATCAGTAATACCTGTTCTGCTGTGGTGTACATGGTGTACTTAAATTGCTCTTTTTTCGTTCTGAGAAATTCATTTTTCAAAATTCCGCAATTTACAGAATTTTCAAAATTTAGTTTTATAAACCGAAAAATATAACTTTTTACTGCCACCTCTGCCACCTGCTTGATTTTAATTATCTGATATTTAATATATTATAAATTCCATTTTATTTGGTAGTTCCCCTAACTACCAGATTGGTCTTAACAATTCTATTGCCACTTCTCTTTTCTTCTGGATTCTTATTTTCAAGTCTGTCAATTAATAAATTGATTGCACTTTCACCAACTTCTTTTCCATGTTGCTCTACTGTAGTGAGTTTAGGATCGGTAGTCTGAGCTATAATTCCATCAGAGAAACCACAGATAGAAACATCCTCTGGAATTTTAAGATTTGCCAATTTGCATGAATACAAAATTCCCGAAGCAGTTTCATCATTAATTGCAAAGAAACCATCGGGCCTGTTTGCAGATTCTAAAATAGCAGGAGTAATAGCTATGGCTTGTTCTCGTGTATCGCATATTTTAATCATGCTATCATCAACCGGAACCTTATATCTTTTCATAGCGTCCAAATATCCATTTTTCCTGTTTTTTGAAATTTCCAGATGAAGAGGAGCGCTATAGAATAAAATACGCTTGCATCCTGTCTGAATCATATATTCAACTGCGGCAAAAGCCCCAGCATAATCATCCACAACAACACGTTCTGTATTTATTCCGGTGCAAATCCGGTCATAAAACACTATTGGAATATTATTGTCCAGCAATTCCTGATAATGTTCGTATCGGGATGTATCTTTTGCCAATGAAGTGATAACTCCGCAAACCCGTGCGGCTAAAAAGGAGTGAACAATTTTAACTTCCCGGGTATACTCTTCGTTCGATTGTGCGATAATGATATTGTAACCAGCTTTAGAAGCCACTTCTTCAATTCCATCTAGAACACATGAGAAAAAATGATGAACAAATTGCGGAATAATAACCCCAATTGTGTTTGATCGGCTTGTGCGTAAATTCATGGCCAATTCATTTGGCTTATAATTATGTTCGCGCGCGTACTTATTTATAGTGTTTCTAGTCTCTTTACTAATGTCAGGGTTGTTTTTAAGTGCTCTTGAAACTGTGGATGGAGAGACATTTAACGCCTTGGCTATATCTTTGATTGTGATTTGCGTTTTGTTATTCATAATTGATTTATAAGTTTCAATCCAAGGTTATATATTTTTATAGTGTTCTCCATACAAAAATAGAATAAATGCTCTAGATTGTTTTTTATAGTTAAATAATAGATGTATATTTGAGATGCAAACGATTGCAGAGCAAAAGTAACGAAATCATGACATCATTCGCACAAGTAATAGTTAATAAACTCTATTTTTGTTGAGTAGTTGAAATGAATTTTAACGATTCATTCCTCTCTTTCTCAGAGAAATCAATTATTTATAATATTGTTAACTTTAATTTTTAAATGCATGAAGCAAGTTAATCTTAAACTCGTGAAAACAATCCTTCCAATATTGATGGGGTTGTTCTTGTCGATGGGCGTCTTTGCACAGCAGATCACTGTTACAGGAGTTGTAAAGGATGCAAAGGGTGAGCCTATTATTGGTGCAAATGTTGCTGTAAAGGGCACCACAACCGGTACTATTACTGATCTTGATGGAGTATTTCATCTTCAGGCTCCTCAGAATTCAGTTATTACAGTTTCTTTTATAGGTTATAAAACGGTAGAAGTAAAAGCGTTAAAAAACCTGACGGTTGTTTTACAGGAAGATGCCGTAATGCTTGAAGGTACAGTTGTTATTGGTTATGGTACGGTAAAGAAGAATGATCTTACCGGATCTGTAACAGCAATCAAGCCAGATAAACTAAATCGTGGTCTTACTACAACCGCTACTGATATGATTACCGGAAAAATAGCAGGTGTAAATGTTACATCAGATGGTGGTGCTCCTGGCAGTGATGTAACAATCCGTGTTCGTGGTGGTTCTTCTTTGTCTGCAAGTAATAAACCTCTTATTGTAATCGATGGTCTTCCTATTGATAATGAAGGTATTAAAGGCGTTTCTAATATGTTCAGTACAATCAATCCAAATGATATTGAAACATTTACAGTTCTTAAAGATGCATCTGCTACTGCCATTTATGGATCACGTGCCTCTAATGGTGTAATTATCATTACTACTAAAAAAGGAGAAAAAGGTTCGGCTCCCAGAGTATCTTACGACGGAAATATATCAGTGAGTACAAAGGTTAATAGTATTGATGTTATGTCTGCTGATGAATTTCGTGATTTTGTAACTAATAAATTTGGTGCAAATTCAGGAGCTGTTAAATTGTTGGGAACTGCAAACACAGACTGGCAAAAAGAAATTTTCAGAACAGCTATTGGACATGATCATAATGTTACTGTTTCTGGTGGATTAAAAAATATGCCTTATCGTGTGAGTGTAGGTTATACAAATCAAAATGGTATTCTTGACACATCAAACTTTGAACGTTATACAGGTTCTTTTAATTTAAGTCCTTCATTTTTTGATAATCACTTGAATGTGAATATTAATGCCAAGGGGATGATTTCTAATAATAGATTTGCAGATACAGGTGCAATAGGTGCAGCATTAGACTTTGATCCTACAAAACCTGTAATGGACGGTAATAGTAAATATGGTGGCTATTTTGCTTGGGAAGAGTCTGGCAATTTTATCACTATTGCTACTAAAAATCCAGTTTCTATGTTGAAGCAGAAAAAAGAAACTGCAAATTCAAAGAATATTATTGCTAATGCTCAGTTTGACTACAAATTCCCTTTCCTTCCGGAATTACATGCTAATCTTAATTTAGGTATGGATGTCGCTACTGGAACTCAAGATGTTTTTTATCCAAAAGAATCTCCTATTGGTTATGTTGAAAATGGAAAGACTGGATCTGAAACTATTGATAAATATAATCACTTACTGGATTTTTATTTGCAATATGCAAAAGATTTGAACGATCTTCATCACATAGATTTAATGGGTGGTTATTCTTGGCAACATTTTCATAGGAATACAGAAAATGCATATAATAATCTTGACTCAAATAATCCTACTAGTTACATATTTAAAACAGAAAATTATTTAGTGTCTTTCTTTGGTCGTTTGAATTATTCATTTATGAATAAGTATCTGGTTACAGCTACTTTACGTGACGATGGTACTTCACGTTTCTCTAAAGATAATCGTTGGGGACTTTTCCCATCAGTTGCATTAGGATGGAAAATAAAAGAAGAAAGTTTTTTAAAGGATGTTGATGCTGTTTCTGATCTTAAACTTCGTTTAGGGTATGGTATTACAGGACAACAAGATCTTTCTATGGGAGATTATTCATATATGGCTACATATTATGCTGGTCAGGATGGTGCATACTATCAGTTGGGTGACCAATTTGCTAAAATATCTCGTCCTGATGGATACAATCCGAATTTGAAATGGGAAGAAACAACTACATGGAATGCTGGTTTAGACTTCGGTTTTGCAAATAACAGAATCACTGCTGCTTTAGATTATTATTATCGTAAAACAAAAGACCTTATTAACTTAATTGAAGTTCCTGCCGGAACCAACTTTAAAAATCGTGTCACTAGTAATATTGGTTCATTAAAAAATCAAGGTGTTGAATTTGCAATTAATGCCAAAGCCATTTCTACTCCAGATTTGGTTTGGGATTTAGGCTTCAATGCTGCTTGGAATAATAATAAAATTACTAAACTGACAACCCAGGATAATGCTTCAACAATAGTAGCTATAGGTGATATTGAAGGTGGTACCGGAAATAAAGTTCAGGCACATGGAATAGGACATTCTGCTAATTCTTTTTATGTATTTGAACAAGTTTATGATCAGGCAGGTAAACCAATAGAAGGTCTTTTTGTAGATCGTAATAAAGATGGTGTTATAAATGAGGAAGATCGCTATTTTTACAAGAAACCTTCTGCAGATGTTATTATGGGATTTACATCAAAATTAGTCTATAAATCATGGGATTTTAGTTTTTCTTTAAGATCAAACCTTGGAAACTATGCCTATAATAATATCGCTTCTTCAAAAGCTGCCATTAGTGAAGGAAATATTAATAATAAAGGTTATCTCTCTAACAGACCTTCATCTGCTTTCAAATCTAATTTCCAGAATGTAAGTTTATATTCTGACTATTATGTAACTAATGCGTCATTCTTGCGCTGTGATAATATAACTTTAGGACATACTTTTAAAAATTTATTTGGTAAAGTTAGTGGTCGTGTTTACGGAACAGTACAGAATGCATTTGTAATTACAAAATATGATGGCCTTGATCCTGAAGTGAAAGATGGTTTGGATAAAAACATTTATCCACGTCCTTTGGTTGGAATTCTAGGTGTAAGTCTTAACTTTTAATCTTAAATAATACAGAATATGAATACAAAAATATTTAAATACATCATACCTGTTTTATCATTGGCATTTACAATGAATTTTACTTCATGTGTTAATGACCTTGATGTAACTCCTATTGATCCTAATCTTAATGTTCAATTCGATCAGGATGCAAACTTTGCGAAGATTTATGCTGGTCTTGCTATAACAGGAAACCAAGGTCCTGCAGGGAAACCTGATATTGAAGGTACTGATGAAGGAGCTTCTGGTCTTATGCGTATGTTGTTTAATCTTAATGAATTACCTACTGATGAGGCGATTTGTGCATGGGGTTCTGATACTCAAGTGTATCCATTAAATTTTGCCAAATTTGGTGCATCTAATGGTGTTGCTCTTGATATGTTTAACCGACTTTATATACAAATAGCACAGTGTAATAATTTTCTTATTCAAACAGCTGGTTTGTCTGACGAGAATACTAAAGCCCAGCGTTCTGAAGTCCGTTTTATCCGAGCTTTAGACTATTATTATTTAGTTGATCTGTTTGGAAATGTACCATTTGTAGATGAAAACACAGGTATTGGATCATATTTACCACAGCGTATAAATCGTGCAGATTTATATAAATATATCGAAACAGAACTTCTTGCTATAGAGCCAGAAATGAAAACACCTAAAACAAATCTTTATGGCAGAGCAGATAAAGCTGCTGTATGGATGTTACTTTCACGTTTGTATCTTAATGCAGAAGTTTATACCGGTACAGCTCAATGGGCAAATGCTGCTACATATGCAGGTAAGGTAATGAATGCTGGATATGTTCTTGAATCAAACTATAATAATATGTTTTGTGCTGATAATAACACTTCAACCGAAATGATTCTTCCTATCTGTTATGACGGTGTTAAGACTCGTTCCTGGAGTGGATTATTCTTTGTCGCAAGTTTCCTTTCCGGAGATATGAACACTGTAGCTACTTTTGGAACGAAAGAAGCTTGGGGAGGTAATCGTGCACGTGCTGCATTAATTAAAAAGTTTGTTTCTGATGGAAATCTTGATAATACAACAGATGATCGTGCTTCGTTCTGGACAAAAGACCGTACTTTAAATATTACAAAACCAATAGAATTTAAAGAAGGATATTCAGTCACTAAATTTAAAAACAGAACCAAGGCTGGAGTTATAGGAAGTGATCCTAATCAGCAATTCCCAGATATGGATTTTCCTTTGTTCCGTTTAGCTGAGGCAAATCTTACGTTTGCAGAAGCTACTCTTAGAGCAAATGGTGATAAAACTGCAGCTCTGAATGCTATTAATGCTTTACGTGATCGTGCTCATGCTTCTAAAATTTCAGCTTCTGATTTAACATTGGACTTTATTCTTGATGAAAAAGCTCGTGAATTCTATTTTGAAGCACAACGTCGTACAGATTTGATCCGTTATAATAAGTTTACTTCTGGTTATACATGGGATTGGAAAGGTGGAACATCGGAAGGTACTTCTTTACCAAGTTATATGTCTCTTTATCCAATTCCTACAGCTCAGCTTACAGCCAATAGTAACTTGAAACAGAATCCTGGTTATTAATTTAGTGTTCTAATTCTAAAATTAACTTAGTATGAAAAAATTTAATATATTGTTACTCTTTGTGACTGGACTGCTTGCCTTTTCTGCTTGTACAGACAGCATGGATCCTGTAATAAATTCAATGAAAGATAGCGATAACAAAGCAATTTCATTTGTTTTGAATACGCCTAGTAATAGCTCTTATACGCTAATTGCTGAGAATGCGAATAGTATTATAGATATTTTTACTTGTGAACAGCCTAATTATGGTTTCTCGGCTGCTGTAACCTATACAGTTGAGATTTGTAAGGGAAATAACCAATTTAATGATTTTCAAACACTCGCAACGAAAGTACAAGGTGAGAAAATTCCAATAAAAACATTTGAGCTCAATGACGCAATGAATGCATTAAAAATGTCGAATTCTAAAGTTGCATATACTGTGGATTTTCGCCTTAAAGCATTTATTAATGATTCTGTTCCGGTGCTTTATTCCAATACAGTAAGTATGACGGTTACTCCATATAGTGGAGCTCGTACACCAATGTATTTTGTTGGTAATATCTTTAATAATGGCTGGAATAATAATGACTTAACAATGCGTATTTTTGCAGATAGTGACTTGAATGATATGCTTTATACTTATACAGGATATGTTAAGTCAGGAAGTGAATTTAAAATTATCCAAAATCCTGGTGATTGGGGAACTCAATGGGGATATGGAAGTGATGGTGTTTTAAGTACTAATGGCGGTAATATTGGTGGTTTTACAGCAGATGGCTATTATACCATGACTTTTGACCTTAACAATAACAAATACACAATAACTCCATACACAGGTGCTGTTACTGAATATAACCAGATCTCATTCATTGGTGCATTTAATGGATGGGGAGCCGACTTAGATTTGACTCAGAGTTCTTTTGATAAACATGTCTGGATCAATAGTAATGTTGTTATACCTTCTGATGGGGAATTAAAGCTTCGTGTTAATCATGACTGGGGAACAAGTTTCGGTGGTAGCAATGGTTTGTGGAAAGAAAAGCAAGGACAGTTTGCTAAATTTGATGGTGGCGATAATGTGAAAGTAAAAGCAGGAACTTATTTTGTTAAGTTCAATGACATAACTAAACATATTATTATGATAGCTAAATAAAAAAAAATCTGTATAATATTGACAAAGCGAGGTTTTCTTAACTTCGCTTTGTCTTTTTAAAAATGATAGGTATGAAAAAACTTTATCTCTTAATTATTCTGTTCTTTTGTCAACTATCCCTTTTGGGGCAAGTTGTAACAACACAACCTTTATTTCCTGTTGAAGGTAAGCAAGTTGTAATTACATTTGATGCAACAAAAGGTTCTGGTGGATTACAAAACTATACTGGTGATGTATACGCACATACAGGAGTTATTACCGATTTGAGTAACGGAAACTGGACTTACGTGAAAGCCGATTGGAATACGAATAAACCTGAATGTAAAATGACATCTTTAGGTAATAATAAGTATTCATTGACGATTCCGGATATACGCTTATTCTATGGAGTCCCTGCTAATGAGAAGATATTAAAATTAGCATTCGTGTTTAGAGGTTCTACAGGGAGTCCTGAAGGAAAAGGAGACGGAGGAACTGATATCTTTTGTCCTGTTTATGAATCTGGATTGCATGTTCTTTTTACAAATCCAGAAAATGACATGTTGATTACATCAGCTCAGAATATTCCATTTAATGCTATAACTTCTGATGCTGCTAATATTAATCTGTATGTTAATAATACGTTGATAAATTCTGCAACTAATGCAACTAGTATTTCGTCTTCTTATAATTTTACCTCTCCAGGGAGCTATACTGTAAAAGTTGAGGCTTCTTTAGGAGCTGAGACTGTTACTGCTACCCGATTAGTGACTTATAAAGGAGCTGTAACTTATAAAGCTATTCCTGATGGCATGCAATATGGTATTAATTATGCAACTGATGGTAAAAGTGCCACTTTAGTGTTTTATACGCCTATAAGAAGAAATTATGATGCAGATAAAGTAACAGACATTTATGTTATTGGAGATTTTAATAATTGGACTCCAATGTCGGAGTATATGATGTATCGGAGTACTACTTCCTCTGGTTATAATGATGCATGGTGGGTAACGATTCCTAATCTTACTCCAGGAAAGGAATATGGCTTCCAGTATTTAGTATCATATGTTAATGGTACAACAAAAAGAATTGCAGATCCTTATTGTCAGAAGATACAAGATCCCTGGAATGATAAATGGGTTAATCAATATAATGAGATTTATCCCGGAATAGCTGCTTATCCTGAAGATAAAACAAGTGATATTGTATCTGTTCTGCAACCAGGCAAGGCGGCATATAACTGGCAGGTGACTAATTTTACCACTCCGACGAAGAATAATATGGTAGTTTATGAACTGCTTTTGCGCGATTTTACTTCTGAAAAAACTCTTAGGGCGGCTATTGATAAGCTTGATTATTTAAAAAATCTGGGAGTGAATGCGGTTGAGTTGATGCCTGTTACTGAATTTGATGGAAACAGTAGCTGGGGATATAACCCTTGTTTCTATTTTGCACCAGATAAGGCTTATGGTACCGAAGCTAATTATAAGCTATTTATTGATGAATGCCATAAGAGAGGAATTGCTGTTATTTTAGATATAGTACTTAATCATGCAACGGGCAATAACCCGATGGCTAAATTATATTGGAATAGTACGACGAATAAAACGTCTGATGCTAATCCTTGGTTTAATGTAGATGCTCCTCATCCTTATAGCGTATTCAGTGATTTTAAACATGGATATGTAGGAACAAAAGATTATTTTAAGCGTGTGATGAAATACTGGATTCAGGAATTTCATGTGGACGGATATAGACTTGATTTATCGAAAGGATTAACCGATAATTCTTCAACTGAAGCTACTGCTGGTAATTATGACCAAACACGTATCAATAATATTACTGAATATTATAATGCTGCTAAGGAAGTAAAACCGGATGTATTATTTATTCTTGAGCATTTTTGTGCTGATACAGAAGAAAAAGTTCTATCAGACAATGGAATGATTCTATGGAATAATATGAACGGTTCTGGTAAGTCAATAGCTAAAGGAGCGAATGCTGATTTAAGTTATATGAATGTATCAACTCGTACACAGGTAGCTTATTTAGAAAGTCATGATGAAGAAAGGGTGGGATATGAAGCCATGGCTAATGGAGTTACAAAAAATGATTTGGCTTCTTCAATGAAACAACTGTCTTCAGAAGCTGCTCTTTTCTTTACTGTGCCTGGTGCTAAAATGATATGGCAATTTGGTGAACTCGGTTATGATTATTCAATCATGGAAGGTGGAGACAGATTAGCTGCAAAACCTGTTAAATGGGATTATCTGGATATTCCAGAACGAATGGATTTGTATAAGACTTATAGCCGTGTTCTTAATTTGCGGTTGAAATATCCAAATGCCTTTACTCAAGGTAATGTTACCAGAAGCATATCATCAAGTGATTGGGATAACGGAAAGAGTGTAACAATATCACATAATGATTTGAATGTGGTGGAGGTTTCTAACTTAAAAGATGCAGTGATAAATTCTACAGTAACTTTTCCAAAAACAGGTATTTGGTATGATCTGATGACTGGTAACCAGTTGAATATAACTTCAGCAACGACCAGTATTACTATTCCGGCTCATGGATTTCTGTATTACATTGATCGTCAGACAACCTTCCCTTCGGTTGGAATTGAAAATATTGAAAGTTATGTTGGAGTAAAGGCTTATTATGATAATTCAACTTCCGAAATTAAAATTGTGACCGATAAAGATGTGAAGAATATAAAGGTTTATTCAATCAATGGAGTGCTCGTAAAAACTGTAGATAATCAAACTTATGTTGAAGCGTCTGGTTTATCTTCCGGTTGTTATTTAGTACATACTCAATTGGCTGACGGAACTTTGGGTACATTTAAGATCTTAAAATAAAAAGTAGAGTGTAACAAGAAGGCGGAAAGTTGAGATTCGATTCTCAATTTTCCGCCTTCTTGTTTATTTACTTATAGTTTATTCTGTTACAAATCTGCAACATTTCCCGATCTTTTCAGAACTCCCCAGGTTTGCAGCTCACCTTTTATGGCTTTTTTAAAGCTCTTGAAAAGAACAATATACATTATCCAGCGATAAACAAATCTCTGTGGTATTATCCAGAAAAGTTTGGATAATTTTTCCTTTTCAAAGATAAAGGCTAGTACAGATATACTGATGTCAACCAACATAAACAGCAGATAGTATATTCCTATTTTTTCTGCATTGCCGGCAAAGATACCTACGAGCATAAATATATCCGCCAACGGTGAGAAAAATGGGATTAAGAACTGGAATATAAGGATGTTTGGCATAGCCCATATTCCCAAGCCTTTGTATTTCTTGTCAAATAAGGTATCTCTGTGTTTCCAGAAAGTCTGCATCACTCCAAATGTCCATCGTGTTCTTTGCTTGATAAACTGTTTGGTCTTTTCCGGAGCTTCAGTCATTGCTATTGCTTTGTTTTCGTTTACAATTCGATATCCAGCTTTGAGGATACGTATTGTCAAGTCACAATCTTCGGCCAGTGTATCTGTTGTAAAGCCACCAGCTTCGTCAATCGCAGCTTTCTTAAATGCACCAATAGCACCCGGAACAACTGTTATTGCATTAATATTGGCATAGGCAAGTCTGTCAAAGTTCTGACTGGTAGTATATTCTATAGCCTGCCATTTGGTAAGCATATTAATCTGATTACCTACTTTTACGTTACCGGCTACAGCTCCAACATTTTCATTGTTGCTTTTATCCAGAAAATGAAGCATCATTAACGATACGGCATTAGGATAAAGCTTGGTATCAGCGTCAATGCAAACCACATATTCGGCATTGGTATGCTGAATACCAAAATTCAGCGCCGAAGCTTTACCACCGTTAGGTTTAGTGAAGATCCTCATCTTCTCGTTTTCTGACAAGGCTTCGTATACTCTTTTATACGTTTCATCCTTACTTCCATCATCAACAAAGATGATGTTAAAGTTAGGATAATCTTGTTTCAACAAATTATTTAGTGAAGAAACTGCATTGACCTCTTCATTATAAGCTGGAACAATTATGGATACCAATGGTGCGTTTTCCAATAAGCGGCTATCTAATATTACTTTTTTCCTTTTCTCTCTTGATGTTAATATCATCATAAATATTAATCGGGCAATACCCAGAATAATAAATATAATGAAAAGTGAAGTTAAGAAATTACCAACCCAGTAGGTAAGCTCAGCAAGAGCCAAATTGGATTGCATTATATAATATCCGCTACCTTTTGGAACAGCAGGCATTAACACATTTCTATCTTTGTTCAGCAGAGAAGAAATGCTGGTAAATGTATATCCTTTTTGCTGGAAATATTTTATTATCATAGGAAGAGCTTTTATAGTCTCTTCTCTGGTCTCACCACCTGCATCATGGAGCAATATAATATTTCCACGTTGCTCTTCAACAGCTTTAACTACTCTTTTAAAGATTGTATCCGCTTTTATTCCTATCTGCCAGTCTTCCGGGTCGATGTTTTCACCAATATCCAGATAGTTTTGCGTTCTGGCCAGTGCTACCGGAATAATTTCTTCCATAGTTACCGGTTCACTGTCGGCATTATATGGTGCACGGAACAGAATTGTGCTGTGACCGGTAATACACTCGATAAGCAATCGGGTTAGTTTAAACTCAATTAATGCCCTCTGAGGTGTAATAGCAGCAACATTTCGGTGAGTAAATGTATGATTTCCTATTAAATGACCTTCATTATATATTCTTTTAAGAATAGGCAAATTCTTTTCGGCTTGTAGTCCTACCACAAAGAATGCTGCTGGTACATGATACTGTGACAGAATATTCAGAATTTTGGGAGTATACTTTTCATCCGGACCATCATCAAATGTTAACGCGAGCATTTTTTGTGGAGCCATTCCATACTTTCTTATTTGAAAGGTACTTGGTATTTTAACGTAGTTTTCCTCAGATATCAACATCTCAGTACTATCTATTTCTGTTTTTATTGTTCCTGGGTGAGGAACATTAACAACATCAAGCACTTCTCCGTCGCCAAAATAGTCGACATCCTTAACCATTTTTACATCTTCCAGATCTTTCTTGCTGATTTTTTTAGCAGCTTCTTTAGTAATATCCTTATTATAGAATTTCCATACTCTGTTGTCTTCACTACCTAGACGCCAGACAGCGAAACCGGCCAGTCCGTATTCTGCACCAAATCTCATTGTATTGAAATGAGTTGCAGCATCGGTAAAATAAACCTGATGGACAGTGTTTTTATCATCTTTATAAGCAAAGTTCAGGTTGTAGGTGTCGTTGTCGAATTTGATTTTAGACTTGCTTGCATAAGCCCTTGATAATGCTTGCTGATAGGTAACGTTAGGTGTAGAATTTGCTGCTGCCGGCCAATCGTAACCAAATGCTCCAAGACAAAGAACTATTTTCTCTGAAGGTACTTTCTTTGCGAGGTCGTCAACTGTAGCTTCAATCCATTTTTGTGAACTGATAGGACCCGGATCACTGTCTGAAGAGTATTCATCATAAGACATTAAGAATAAATAATCGTTGTATTTGGCAAGTTGAGCAACATCGTAATCTTCATTGAAAGGCATAATATCTTGCGTAACAAGCAGTCCTTCCTTATGAAAGGCATCAGCCATTTCTTTTACGAAATTAAGCAAATACTCGTTCTTACTTTCGTTTAGACCTTCAAAGTCGATATTAATACCGACAAACTTATTTTTAAGACATTGTTCTAATACTTCCTGGATTATTTTCTTTTTCTTTTTTTCATTATGAAGAATACGGCCAATAGCTTCGGGACGAAATTCGCGGTCAAAGTTATTACTTAATATCGGCATGATAGGAACGCCGCTTTTTTTCATCAGTTTATATCCCTGTAAATCGACATTCGTTTTTAACTCGTCGGTTTTAGGATCTATAAAGAACCATTCCGGTATTATAAGGTTCAGATTACGGATATTCCTTTTTAATGAGAAGAAAGACTGAGGGTCCCATGCTACATAAAACGCAGAACGTAATCCTGCAGGAAACATGTCCCAGCTATTTATTATTTTATTCGAGTTTTTATCATTAAAGTTCGTCTCAAACTTTTTATATCTGGCCTGAGCTGCTAGTTTCTCCTTTTCGTAATTGGAATGAAACTTTTTATCAGAAATATAATCTCTGAATCCCTTGTACTCTTTTGATAGTTTTGATTCCTGCATGAAAGGTTTAGAGGCTGTTACAACACTTCGGTAATCATGTCGGAATGGGAGAGAGGGACTTTTGTCAATAATAAGCATAATTATCAATGCAGCAATAAGTATGCACACAATAAAAGAGAAAAATCTCATTGTCCATTTAAACTTTTTCCACCTCGATGTGTTTTCAGTTTGGAATACTTGTTTTCCCATCTTTTCTAGTAGTTTGTTTCTGAATTCAGTTAATTTTTAAAATGTGGGCAAATATAGATTAAAAACGGTTCCGATGTTTCTTTTATTCAAATTTATAATATTAAAAAAATATTAATTGATTTATTCTTGATGTTTAGAGCTCTCTTTGATATTGTTTATAGTAAAAGGTGTACGCTTTACTATAATATAGTGTAGTGTATATTAATATAAGGTGTACACCAAATGATAATTGTAAGGCGATAAAATACTTTATATGTGCTCAATAATCGGTTTATTTATAAAATAAAACAAATCTATTATAAAGAATAATTAAAATATATGATCCTCCGAATATATTCCTTAACTTAGCAGCGTTTTTTAATTTTTCAATACTAATGAAGAAATATTTATCAATCATATTATCCCTGTTGTTATTGTTATTCTCTCCACATGTTGATGCCCGGAAGAAGAGACATCATCATCGTAAAGTGAAAGCGCGTACACATATTAAAGTTGCACCTGCCCCTCCAAGAATAGTGGATGGAATTTGTGGAATTGATGTATCTCATTACCAGGGAACGATTGATTGGGATAAGGTTACTCATTATGAAAATAATCCCATAAGGTTTGTTTATGTAAAGGCTACTGAAGGGGCTACTATTAAAGATGAATGCTATAGCAGAAATGTGATGTTGGCAAAAGAAAAAGGTTTATTGGTGGGAAGCTATCATTACTTTTCTACAAAATCATCGGCCGAAGAACAATTCGAAAACTTTAAGCAAACTGTGAATAAGGATACTCAGGATCTTATTCCTGTAGTTGATATTGAAGAATGTAAATATTGGACTGCTGATACGCTTCATAAAAATCTTCAGATTTTTCTAAATGAAGTGGAGGCTCTTTATGGAAAGAAACCTGTATTATACACAATGCCTTCTTTTTATAATCGCTATTTGGTAGATCGCTATAAAGATTATAAAATTTTTATTGCTCAATACGGAGATGGAAATCCGGTATTACCTGATGGCAACAACTGGCATATATGGCAATATACTCGTAAGGGAAGAATTGAAGGTATTCGTGGAAATGTAGATGTAAACGCTATAAATCCTGAATGTGATCATAACGAGATTTTATTGAATGGTCTTCCTGATGCTGATAAAAGTACGGCAAAGAAAGAACAAGCTCCTAATCCAGTTCCTATAACTGCTAGTTAATAAGTAAATCAATATAAAAAAGAAGTGGCTGTACTTTAAAAATACAGCCACTTCTTTTTTTATAATTCATTGATTTATAATTCAATAATCATTGATTGTTTTGGATTGAGTGTTATGTCTTTAGTCAAATCAATATTTTTTTCACTGATAATATCCTTGCTGGTTGTAGCATTGTTTAGTACTTCATTATAATGCTTTATTGGAAGCAATTGCTCTTTACTGGTACCATTCAGAATAACCATGGCTGCTTTTCCTTCAAAGCTACGAACGTAGACGTAAATACCATTTTGTGGAATGAAATGCTTCATTGTTCCTTCAGAAATTACAGCATTATCTTTTCGCCAATGCAGAAGTTTAGAGATATAATCGAATATTTCATTTTGAATTGGAGAACGTCCTTCTCTTGTGAAAGCATTCTGTGCATCACCTGCCCATCCTCCTGGAAAGTCTTTCCGTACATATCCGTCACTTACATTTTTTCGGCCGTTCATCATAATCTCAGTGCCATAGTATAGTTGCGGAATACGTGGAATTGTAAGCAGTAATGTTACGGCTTGTTTTAATTCGGCAATATCGTTACCATCTTCCAAAAAACGATTTGTATCGTGGTTGTCAAGGAAAGCCATTACAGATGATGGGTTAGGGTAGAGGTAGTCATAAACAAAATTATTGTAAATGCGGTTTAATCCTTTCCAGTCTTCCGTGCTTTCTTCATTTTTAGCCTGATTTATTTTATCGTAAAAACTGAAATCCATTACAGTTTTCAGGTGTGAATTACGTGGCGCTGAAAGTTTGGAATCTTTTTGCCAGTAAGCTGTATATGCAGGTTCGGTTACCCATGATTCACCCACAACGTTGAAATTAGGATATTCTTCGTTTAACTCTTTCATCCATTCTGCCATAGCGTCGAAATCAGCATAAGGATATGTATCCATACGAATGCCATCGATACCTGCATATTCAATCCACCAGAAGCTGTTCTGTATAAGATAACGAAGTACGTGTGGGTTTTTCTGGTTTAAATCGGGCATTGAACGGACAAACCATCCATCGTTCATAGTTTTGAAATCATAATCCGATGCATACGGGTCTACGTGAGGCATTACTTTATAGCTAGTTTGAACAAAGTTCTTTTTGTAATCAGGAAAATTAAACCAGTCATGTGAAGGCATATCTATTAACCATGGATGTTCAGAACCGCAATGATTGAAAATCATATCCATAACTATCTTAAGACCTTTGTTATGAGCATTATCAATCAGATTCTTATATTCGTCATTAGTGCCTAATCTCGGATCTACTTTATAATAATTTGTTGCTGCATAACCATGGTATGAACCTCCTGTCATACTATTTTCCAGAACAGGAGTAAACCATAATGCAGTAACGCCTAATTCATTAAAATAGTCAAGGTGTTTCTCTATACCTGCAAGGTCTCCACCATGACGTGCATTCGGATCTTTTCTGTCGGCAGCAGAAGGCGATAATGTTTTATCATTGTCATTTGTTGCATTTCCGTTAGCAAATCTATCAGGCATAAGCATGTAAAGAACGTCTGATGAATCAAAACCAATTCTTTCAGCCCCTTTTTTAGCTCTTGTTTTTAGCTCGTAATACTTAATTTCTTTTTTATTTCCCTGAGTAAAGGTAAGTTCAATATTACCGGCCTTAACATCTTTATCAAGAGTGAGGTATACCAAAAGATAATTTGGGCTTTCTAATTTTACTATACTGCTAAGATTAACTCCGGGATAATTTACAGAAACATCGCACGAAGAGATATTCTTTCCGTATACCATCAATTGAAGTTCTGGATTCTTCATCCCTACATACCAGAAAGATGGCTCAATCTTATCTATTTTACTGGCAGCATTCATACTAACTGCTATTATAAACAAGATAAAAGATAAAAGTGTTTTTCTCATGATTAAATTAATAAATGTTACGTTTAGGCGAATGTACATAAAATATCGATGATATTCAGTTTATATTTTACTTCTCTTTATTGGAGTTTATGCAAACGTTTTCATTTATAGCATAAAAAAACGTCTGCAATTCATAAAGAAGAGCAGACGTTTTAATATAAGTGGTTTTTATTTTACATAATAAAGCCCATAAGTATTCCTGCTGCCAATGCAGCACCAATAATACCAGCTACATTTGGTCCCATGGCATGTACAGACAAATAATTAGTAGAATCATATTCCAAACCAATTTCTTCTGAAATGTTTGCTGCCAAAGGCGAAGCAATTCCGGCATTTCCAATAAGTGGATTAATCTTATGACCTTCCTTAAGGAATAAGTTTGTCAACTTAATAAATAGTATACCCGAAGCAGTTGCAATAATGATAGCTAATATACCAATGACTATTGCGAACACCGTATTTACTGTAAAGAAATTGCTTGCAGTAAGTGTTACCCCAGCTGTTAATCCTAAAAGTACAGTAACAATATCAAGCAATGTTCCGCTTACAGCTTCTGCTAAACGACGGGTAACACCACTTTCTTTAAGCAGATTACCAAAGAATAACATACCTAATAATGGCAAAGCCGAAGGTACCAATAAGCAAGTAAGTACCAACCCAACAACTGGGAATACTAACTTTTCAGTATGCGATACCTGACGAGCTGGTTTCATTTTTATAACTCTGTCATTGCTGTTGGTCAGTAAGCGCATTAACGGTGGTTGTATTACAGGTATCAGAGCAATATAAGCATAAACAGATAAAGCAACGATACCAACTAATTCTGGAGATAATTTAGATGCCAGGAATAAAGCAATAGGACCGTTTGCACTACCAATAATACTTATACCAGCTGCCTGAGCTGGATCAACACCAAGAATCATTGCAAGTATATAAGCACCGAAAATACCTAACTGAGCAGCTGCTCCGATAAGCATTAACTTAGGATTAGAAATCAGAGCAGAAAAGTCGGTCATAGCTCCAATACCTAAAAGCATTAATGGAAGATACCAACCACTTTCCAAACCTTGATATAAAACATTGAATACTGAATCATCATAAGAACCAGAATCGGCACCTATCATGAAAAGTATATTTCCTACGAGTATTCCAAAACCGATAGGAATCAATAACATTGGCTGAAAGTCTTTTTTTATTGCCAGATATATTAAACACATTCCGACAAGCAGCATAATAAGTCCGCCTGGCGTAGCGTTTGCGAATCCTGTATAACTCCAGAAGTCAGCTAAGTTATTTGATAAATATGTTCCAAGCTCTCCCATACTATTACTCAATTATGATAAGATCTGTACCTTCAAGAACAGAGTCTCCATTGTTTACATTAATAGCAGTAACTTTCCCATCTTTATCTGCATGGATATTATTCTCCATTTTCATTGCTTCAAGAATAAGAACTGTATCTCCTTTCTTAACTGTATCTCCTATTTTTACTTTGATCTCAAGAATAATACCTGGAAGCGGAGATTTTACAGCGCTCTTGTTTGATGTTGCAGCCGGACGAGAAACTACAGGCTTGCCACTTTCTGTTTTAGGAGCAGCAGCCGGACGAGTTACTGGTTTGGGAGCTACAGTTTTTTCAATTTCCACTTTGTAGGGTGTACCGTTAACTTCAACAGTAGCGATATTATTTTCATCAATGTCGTTAACCGTAACTTTATAGAGGTTTCCATTGATCTTATATTTATATTGTTTCATCTTTTATTAAATTTAAAATTAATATTGAAAATGCTTCTAACGTTTACGTGGCGTTTCTGTTAAAGTATAAATTTTAGAACTCCATGGAGAATAGTTACGTTTAACCTTATTAATGGTTAATACCATATCTTCTACATCGTGAACATTATCCTGATATTCGTGCAATGCCATTGATATTGCTGCCAATACATCTCCGGATTCCGGACCTGTAGCCTGATTTCTATCAGTAATTCCTTTAACCTTCATTGTATTCTTGTTGGATAATTGAATAGAAATATTAGCAATAATCCTGAATACAAAATAGAAAAAAATCAAACTAACAAAAATAACTATCATAGCAGCAATGGCCATTCCTATGCCTGTAGAATCGTTAGTGCGAAGGTTCTGTGCATTCGCTCCAATGCTTCCTGCAAGCAATGAAATGATTAATATCCCTTTATTTATTTTATTCATAACTTGTCGTTTTATAGTTACTTATAATGGAATATTTCCATGCTTTTTAGCCGGATTGGTTAACTTCTTAGTTTGTAATTGCTGTAAAGCACGAATAATACGGAAACGAGTATTTCTAGGTTCAATAACATCGTCAATGTAACCATATTTTGCCGCATTGTATGGATTAGCAAACAACTTGGTGTATTCTTCTTCTTTTTCAGCCATAAAGCGAATAGGATCTTCAGCTGTTTTTGCTTCTTTTGCATACAATACTTCTACTGCACCGGCACCACCCATAACTGCAATCTCAGAAGTTGGCCATGCATAGTTCATATCTCCACGAAGTTGTTTACAACTCATTACAATATGTGAACCTCCGTATGACTTTCTAAGAGTAACGGTTACTTTAGGTACTGTTGCTTCACCATAAGCGTAAAGCAGTTTAGCTCCATGAAGAATAACTCCATTGTACTCTTGTCCTGTTCCTGGCAAGAATCCCGGAACATCAACCAAAGTTACTATAGGAATATTAAATGCATCACAGAAACGAACAAAACGTCCGGCTTTACGTGAAGCGTTGCTATCAAGTACACCTGCAAGATATTTAGGCTGATTAGCCACAACGCCAACAGATTGTCCGTTAAAGCGGGCAAAACCGATTATAATATTTTTGGCATAATCTTTTTGAATTTCTAGAAACTCTCCGTTGTCAATGATCGCACCTATAACTTCATACATATCATAAGGCTTGTTTGGACTGTCAGGAACAATTTCATTTAAAGAGTCTTCTAAACGGTCTATTGGATCATCACAAGGAACAAGAGGTGATTCTTCTAAGTTGTTTTGTGGAATAAAGCTAAGTAGCTTACGAATAATAGATAAACCTTCTTCTTCTGTTTTAGCAGTAAAATGAGTTACACCTGATTTTGTAGAGTGTACACTTGCACCTCCTAAATCTTCTTGTGAAACATCTTCGCCTGTTACTGTTTTTACAACTTTAGGACCTGTAAGGAACATATAAGAAGTACCTTCCATCATTAAAGTAAAGTCTGTCAATGCCGGAGAATATACAGCTCCACCTGCACAAGGACCGAAAATTCCAGAAATTTGAGGAATAACTCCTGATGCAAGAATGTTGCGCTGGAAAATTTCAGCATATCCGCCAAGTGCGTTAATTCCTTCCTGGATACGAGCACCTCCAGAGTCATTGAGTCCAATAACCGGTGCACCCATCTTCATAGCTTGATCCATAACTTTACAGATCTTTAGTGCCATAGTTTCAGACAAAGAACCTCCGAAAACTGTGAAGTCCTGTGCGAAAACATAAACTAATCTACCTTCAATAGTTCCGTATCCGGTAACAACTCCATCACCAAGATATGATTTTTTTTCCTGACCGAAGTTTGTACATCTATGTTTTACGAACATATCCATTTCTTCAAAACTTCCATCATCTAATAATTGAGCGATTCGCTCACGTGCAGTGTATTTTCCTTTCGCGTGTTGTTTTTCAATAGCTTTTTCTCCACCACCTAAGCGAGCTTGCGTACGTAGTTCTATAAGCTCTTTTACTTTTTCAAGTTGGTTACTCATGAATTTATGATATTAAAGTTAATAAATTAGTGTTCACAAAGTTCGGTAAGTACGCCGAGGGTAGATTTAGGATGAAGGAATGCAATCTGTAATCCTTCAGCTCCTAAACGAGGTGCTTTGTCGATTATGCGGATTCCATTTGTTTCAGCTTCAGCCAAAGCGTTCGCAACTCCATCTTCAATTGCAAATGCAACATGGTGTACACCTGCTCCTTTATTTTCAATAAATTTAGCAATAGTACTATCTGGACTAGTAGGTTCCAGTAGTTCAATTTTTGTTTCTCCAACTTTTAAAAAAGCTGTTTTAACTTTTTGGTCTTCAACTACTTCTATATTGTAGCATTTCAAACCTAATACATTTTCATAATAAGGTAAAGCTTCTTCTATACTCTTTACGGCAATGCCTAAATGTTCAATGTGAGAAATCTTCATAATTATTTAATTTTTCATTGGTATTTACTATTATCCCTATGGACAAAACAGTACAAAGAAAGTCAATTACTTCTTAATAAAGAAATTTTTCAGCATTTTATTTTGGTTGTTTATGCGACTAAAATTCTAAAAGTAAACGAATATTAATTTGACGAGATGTAAGGTAATTAGGGACGGCATATTGGTTATTCGATATATCGGTGACCCAATAGTAGGAATTTACGTTGTTGATACCTAGCAAATTGAATATATCTATTCCAATCCACATGTTGCGAATATGGCGGCTGATACGCCCACGATAGTCTCCATCTTCGTTGTCAATAATTTGTCTGGACATGCCAATATCTACTCTCTTATATGGCGGAGTTCGAAATACTATTTCTTCTCTTCCGGAATGCGGAGGACCAAAAGGAAGCCCGTCAGCCAAGGTGGCTTTTAAGTTCATTTTCCATTTTTTATTTCCGGGGAAGTAGTCGCTGAAGAAAAATGAGAGGTTGTATCTCTGGTCGGTAGGACGCGGAATCCATTTTTTATTTATCTGTTCTTCAGTTTTCATTAATGAAAGACAAAGCCAGGAGTCTGTGCCCTGAACAAATTCTCCGAATAATTTCATATCAATACCTGTTGCATATCCACTGGCCATATTCTTACCGTAGTAGCTTATGTGCACATTGTTAACATTGTAAGGAATCAGATCATCCAGTTTCTTATAATAAAGTTCAGTGGTGAATTTAAATGGTCTGCCAAGGGCTCTGAATCTATAATCTCCGGCCAATACAAAATGAATGGATCTTTGAGATTTTATATCTTTATTAAGTGTTACGGTTGCATTCCCATTTATGGTGGTAGTATCCCTAAACTCTTTGTAGAAAGGAGCCTGATAATAAACTCCTGATGCGGCACGGAAAGTCAGATCTTCATTAAACCTTGGAATAAGCGCTATGGAAGTACGTGGACTGAAGATAAATTCTTTGTTCCAGTTCCAATAACTTCCCCGCACTCCAATGTTGAAAGTTAATAACCCAATATTTGAGGAAAACTTATATACATCTTGTGCATAAAATGAAAAACGGTCACTTCTTATTTTATTTTTTGAAGCCAGACTATAAATCAATTCAACGTCATAGCTTGTGTGAGGAAGAGAATAACCTGCCGAGTCTCTCATTTCCCATTCACGGAGTTTATCTTTTATAAATTCCTTTTTTAATTCTAGTCCCCATTTAATTTGATTACTATGAATCTTATGACTTCCTGAGATAGAGTAATTTTGTACATCTGCGTTCAAATAATTACGGGCATGTTCCATATATGTTCCTACACCAATGGTTTCTGTATCATTAGTAGTTGCAGTAGATGTACTTCCATTTAAGGAACTTAACCAATATTCTCCTGTAATATCGTAAGTTTCTTGTTCTTTTGTATGAAAAGCAGACCCGATAAATGAAATATCATTGTAGGGATTAAGATGGTAGGTGATGCTTCCTGAACCGAAATAAGTTTGAAACAAATCTCTTTCCTGTCCTCCGAAATATACTTTGAACTCTTGAATAGCCGAAATTGTTCCGAATTTTGTATTCCGGTCTTTTGGTTTGAAATTATATTTGTTTTGTGATATGTTACCGATAACCCCAAACTCCCAACGCTTATTGGGAGCCCAGTTTATATAAGTCTGGTAATCAAGGAAAGCAGGATCATATTCACCTTTAGTTTCCAAACTACCTAAAAGATAACGATTGGTTTTATAGCGAATGCCGTTAGTCATGGAAAAATGTTTGGTAGCAAACCCTACATAAGCACTAGCTCCTAATAAACTGGTAGATACAGATCCTTCCAAATGTTCCGGCTTCTTATAGGTTATATCCAGAACAGAAGACATTTTATCTCCATATTTTGATTCATAACCTCCCGAAGAAAAACCTATCTCTTGTACCATGTCCGGATTTATAAAGCTAAGCCCTTCTTGTTGCCCGGAGCGAATTAATAATGGCCGATAGATTTCCACTCCGTTTACATAGACAATATTCTCATCAAAGCTACCTCCCCGCACATTATATTGAGAGCTTAATTCGTTATGCGAACTTACTCCAGCCTGTGTAGCAATTAAAGATTCAATATTTCCTCCCGAAGCATCCGGCATAAGCTTTCTATCTTTAGCTTTAATTCTTTCAGTCATTCCAGTTTGCCTCTTTGCTTCTGTTACAGTAACTTCTCCTAGTTCATATCCGGAATTAAGTAGTATAACGTTAAGTGTGATTTCGCCTTTGGGATTCTTTAATACTCTTTTCTTTGTATTATATCCCAGCATGGAATAAACAATAACTACACTATCTTTTGATGGAACGGTTAATGAATAATGGCCTCTTAGATCAGTTACGGTACCTGTTATCTGCCCCTGAATTCGTACATTGGCTATCTCTATTGGATTATTATCCTGATCCATTACGATTCCGGAGACTTTGGCTGTTCCCTGAGCTATAATTGCTGTAGGAAAGAATATTATTATAAGTGCCAGAAGTGCACAGTACTTCATATTGATGCGTTCTTTTTATGCACAGAATACTCCGTGCTATCATATAGAGATAATAACGTAAAAAAAAGGTTATGTGTATATTCTAACAAAAAAATTATTTAAGAAAGACCATTTGAGTCTGAACCAGCGGCGTGAACTTTTTTGCTGACCGCCAAAGCGAAGAACAAAATCGCGGTATCCATGTTTCTTGAAAGGTAATCCTACATCCATATATTCCAAATGTTCATAACCCTCTTTCTGTGCAAATTTTAAGGCTTCCCAAATAGCTAGTACTCCGGGATATAGTTTTTTATATGTTTTTTTAAGACCTCCAGAAAATAACAGGTATGCATTTGTTTTAGAAAAGACAAGTACAGAACCTCCAATTATTTTATCCTTGTATTTCACAATGAATATTCTACCCATTCCGCTGTGTACAGCTTTCTCATCGAAATATTCAAAGTATTCAATACAAGGGAAGTTTTTACGAATGTTATACGAATAGTTCATTTTAAGCATCTGTGAGAAAGCACGAATCTCTTCAATACTTTTCGCCTCTTTAACATACGCCCCATTGGTATATCCTTTTTTGATTTGTCTTCTACGAGAAACACTAACTCTATCTAGCAAGTCGGAAGTTTTGTGCAGAGAACTTCTTACTTGCATCCAGTTAATAGGAAAGTATTGATTCTTACGAAAAGTTTTGTAACCGAATAATGAGTTTTCCAGATTCCTGAATATTAATATGAAAGATTCCTGGATTCCGATATCTGTTATATACTCAAGCATTTTATCAAAAATGACTTCAGAGCTTATCTCATCATCAAAATATTCTCCGGTTCCATAAATTTCGCATCTGCGAATAAAGCTTGGTGGAATTAAGCGAATACATTTTCTGAGAACAGTCAGTATCTTGGCAATAGGCTTTGTTCCATTATAAGCTACAACCAGAATAGGAGTGTAGCCTGGAGTTGCTTCATAAATCTGAAACATCTCTTTGGAATAAAATACATTATCTCCAGGTAAGTCTGGAATATCATATGCGTGATAATATGTAAGAAGCTTAAATACCATATAGTTGCAAATTTATATTTTTTTACCAACAAATCAAATTCCTCGTTGTATATTTGTCGGTTAATAACGAATATGCAGATATAATTATGGAACAATTCAGTGAATTGATAAAGAACAGACGTAGTACCAGAAAGTTTACATCTGAGGAACTGAAACAAGAAGAAGTGGTGAGCTTACTAAAAGCAGCTTTAATGTCCCCCTCATCCAAACGTACAAATCCCTGGCAATTTATAGTTGTTGATGATAAAGAAACATTGGCAAAACTGGCAAAGTGCAAAGATAAAAGTGCAGACTTTATAGCAGAAGCAGCATTGGCTATTGTTGTTGCTGCCGATCCATTAGCTAGTGATGTATGGATTGAAGATGCTTCTATCGCCTCTATTATGATTCAATTGCAGGCTGAAGATTTAGGGTTAGGAAGTTGCTGGGTGCAAGTTCGTGAACGATTTACTGCTACCGGAATGTCTTCCGATGAATATGTGCATGGTATATTGGATATCCCGTTACAACTTCAGGTTCTGTCGGTTATAGCTATAGGACATAAAGGAATGGAACGCAAACCTTTTAATGAGGAACATTTGCAGTGGGAGAAGATACATATTAATAAATATGAAGGAAAATAAAATCGTTTTTATTGGAGCGGGAAATCTGGCAACTAATCTTGCAGAAGCTTTCCATGACCAGCATATCAAAATAGCTCAGATCTACAGCCGAACTGAAGATTCTGCTAAAACTTTAGCAAAAGCTGTTGAGGCTGATTATACAACAGAGCTCGAAAGTGTTATCAATGATGCCGATATTTATATTGTAGCATTGAAAGACGATGCCTTGGTGGAACTTATGCTTCAGATTATAGCGGGTAAAGAAAATGCTTTAATGGCGCATACTTCAGGTAGTTTACCATTGAATATCTGGCCGGAATCGGTAAAACGGAAAGGTGTTTTTTATCCGCTTCAGACTTTTAGTAAACAACGAAAGGTTGATTTCCTGAATATTCCGACTTTTATTGAAAGCAATAACTCTGCAGATAACCTACTTCTAAAAGAATTAGCAAGTTGTGTAACCAATAATGTTAGTGAACTTTCGTCGGAAAAACGCAGGCAAATTCATTTGGCTGCTGTTTTTGCCTGTAATTTTACTAATCACATGTATGCCCTTGCAGAAAAATTACTTCAACAATATGGAATGCCATTTAATTATATGCTTCCGTTAATTGAAGAGACTGAAAGGAAAGCGCAAGTTCTTTCACCTAAAGAAGCACAAACTGGTCCGGCTGTGCGTTATGATGAGAAGATTATTAATAAGCATCTGGAGCTATTATCTAACGAACCTGAAATGCAGGAAATTTATAAATTGATTAGTAAGAGCATACATAAACTATGAGTACTATAAATTACGATTTAAAGAAAATAAAAGCAATGGCTTTTGATGTGGATGGAGTATTGAGTCCTGAGACTATTCCATTGCATCCAAGCGGAGAGCCAATGCGTTGCGTAAATATCAAAGATGGATATGCAATTCAGCTGGCTGTAAAGCATGGATTACTTGTGGCAATTATTACTGGCGGTAGGACAAATGCCGTACGCGTTCGTTTTGAAGGACTGGGAGTAAAGGACCTTTATCTGGGATCGAGCATAAAGATCAACGATTATAACGATTTTAAGAATAAGTATAATCTTACTGATGAAGAAATTCTTTTTATGGGAGATGATATTCCTGATTTGGAAGTACTTCAAACCTGCGGACTACCTTGTTGCCCCTCCGATGCTGCTCCTGAAGTGAAAGCTGCTTCAATGTATATTTCACATAAAAATGGCGGGTATGGTTGTGGACGTGATGTTGTAGAGCAAGTGTTGAAGGCTCAGGGAAAATGGATGAATGGAGAAGCTTTTGGCTGGTAAAAGAATGGAATTAAGAATGCTGGATAATTTAAGTAAATACAAAATAATACTTGCATCGAACTCTCCCAGAAGAAAAGAGTTGATGACTGGATTAGGAATAAAATATTCTGTAAAAACATTACCCGATATAGATGAGTCGTACCCCGAAACCTTGGTAGGAGGGGAGATTCCTGTTTATATAGCCAAAGGAAAGGCAGATGCTTATATGCATCTTATCAAGCCCGATCAGCTTATAATCACAGCTGACACAATAGTTTGGCTGGATGGCAAAGTTCTTGGTAAACCTCAGGATATGGATGAGGCTAGAGAAATGCTAAGAAGTCTTTCGGGTAAAACACATCAGGTGTATACAGGTGTTTGTCTTACAACGAAAACATTTCAAAGAAGTTTCTCATCGGTGAGCGATGTTACATTTGCTACATTAACCGATGAAGAAATAGACTATTATGTAGATCAGTATCTCCCAATGGATAAAGCCGGGGCTTATGGTGTTCAGGAATGGATTGGCTATATTGGGGTAGAGAACATCTCCGGATCGTACTTTAATGTTATGGGATTACCTATTCAACGACTGTATCGTGAATTGAAGACTTTATAACAAACGGGAACTTATATAAGAAAATCCGGACTATGCTTCTAAAAGCTAATAGCCCGGATTTTTTTTATTCTTTGAATTGCTTGTATATATTTTAAACTGGTGGTGACAAACTTTAATAAAAACTTCTTTTATATGTCTTGGTATAAAATTTAGCACCCCCACTACCAAAGGATTTCAGAAGGTACCCCCTTGTTACCCCCTCAATTTATTCTAGTTATATTTCCAT
Organism: uncultured Bacteroides sp.; assembly: GCF_963677945.1. NCBI lineage: Bacteria > Pseudomonadati > Bacteroidota > Bacteroidia > Bacteroidales > Bacteroidaceae > Bacteroides > uncultured Bacteroides sp. Next base: position 2,353,707 of record NZ_OY782578.1, read on the forward strand.
TTTTTGAAGGGATATGGAATAAAAACTAAATTTTTACGATAACTATCTGATATACTTATGTATAACAGCCTTGTTTTATATTCTTTTATTGAAAATCCTTCAATAAATTCTTTTATAGATGTGTATAAAAATTATTTATATATTCTTATCGGTAATACCTTAACAAGTCTAGCATTAGCGGAATATCATCCTCTTTAATGCCTTGTTTAATCAAGTCTTCTTTATCTTTATTAAACAGTTCGAGGAATGACTCCTGATTATCACTCATAGCCAGACTTGTAGCATACATTTTTACGGCTTTCTCTAACTGTCCCAAACTCCAGGCCACATGACCCGCATTCAGATAGTCCAGCAATTGAGTCTCTTTTTCCAGTAACTTATGGTAGTACTTCATAGCCTGCTCGTGTTTTCCAATAACGAAAGAACACCAGGCAATTGCACGCCATATCTTAGGTAATTCGGGATCAATGTAATCAACCTTGAAGAAATAGTTCAAAGCTTCGTCATATCGTTTTAGTCCCACCAGGCAGTGACCTATCTGTGTAAGCACATTCAGATTGTCCGGTTGAGCAGCTTCAACTTTCTGATAATAAAGAAGTGCCTTATCCAATTGGTTTAGCTGGCGGTAACACATAGCCAGATGCCTGTTTGTCCAGATACTGTCGGGCTTCAGAATATCAGCTTGCAGATAAGCCTCAATTGCTTTCTCATAGCCTTTGTTCTTTTGCATGCAATAACCCATCTTCTGATAAATCTCAGCATCGCCCTTTTTGTCTTTAACTATATCTTCATAAAGCAGCCATGCTTCTATCAGATAATTCTTGTGGAAGAAATATCCGGCAAGAGTAAGCTGATTGCTGGTATCGCTAACTGTATCTTTTAGCGTAACGCAATGTTGCAAGTTCAGAGATTCCATGAATGGATCTTTAAACTCATGTCTGCGTGGATGAATCCTAAAGAAACGATACAAGTCGTGTATATATTGATTGCTAATGGTATCTGCATGTTGAGCAAAAGCCAGAATCTTATCATAACTATTGCTTTCATTGATCGCTTCATTCTGAGCCTCAAATTGCTGAGCCATCATTTCCCGCTGAGCTTCCGGAACCTGCATCATGGTGAAGCAGAAAGAATATTTATCGCTGTTGCAAAAGAACCCCGACTGATAAATTGTGTCCAATAATACATCTCGTTTTACGGGAGTAGTAGAGAATGTTTGTATAACAGAAGAATGCTGCATGTCGAATGGATAAAACCAGTTGGCCATTTCTCTGAAGAAAGGGTAAGTTTTCAGTTGGGCAAAAGTACTCATATAAACATCTGCACCTTCCATCTGAAGCTCATTCATCTCTTTAAGTTTATCGCTTAGTCCGGATTGATCCATCCAATCTTCCCAATCAGGATTCTTGTCGTTCTGACCGCTTTCTTCATCCGGTGCTTCATTGTTGAACTTAATGTTTTTCAGGTTAGGATTCTTCATTAATTCAGGAAGAATCTCTTCACGCATCTTTTTATCAATCTTTTCTGTTTCCCGGCAACGTAAAAGCTGAATCTGTATAACACTCAGGTTATTAGCAAAGATTGCATCTTCATTTAGTAATTTTAGTCGGGCTGCTACATCAGGATACAAAGACAAGCGCTTATCATAACGGTAGATAATAAGTGCCAGTCCTACAATAGCCCGTTGGTTTATATCGTTTGCATTATGTTGGTATGCATCAAACAACAGCATGAATTTGCGAATATCGAAGTATTGCATCAAACTCAATGTCAATGCACTGACAAACAAACAAAGATCATTGATCTGAACCAGTGAAGATTGCAGGAAGTTGCGTGCTTCTTCTTCCTCTTGTGCTTCCCAATGGTCTGCTAACCAAAGGATATAGAAAAGTTCTGATACAGCTATTTCATGACGTTTACGGATAGATGCAAGTTCTGCGGCCTGCTTTTCTGTATAATGGAGTAGCTTACCCACAGCCATGTCTTCGGTGTAACTTTCCAGCTCCAACTGTACTGCCGGAAGAGCACGGAGCGGAATAAATTTATGATATCTTCTCCGATCATAATAATACTCAGTAGAGTTTGGAGTAAGTTTACTAATTCTGGCTTTTTCAGTTAGCTTGTATGCTGTAGCCAATAGTTTTCTGTAGAGATTATTACGTTCAGGATCTGTAATGCCTTGCTGCATGTACTGCAACATATATCTATAAGAAGTTTGCAATTCTTCCAAAGAGTTTTTTAAAGCCCAGTCGGACATATCCTGAGTAAAAACTTCCAAACGGTTTAATGCTTCAGATAATCTTTTCTGATCCAGGAAATGGACAATCCGTTCATATTCTTCGTTTATGGCTGCTTCGTTCATTTTTTTGTGCTATTAGTTTTCTTTTATAACAAACAAAGATAAAAAAATATTCATATTAGCCGATTTAATTTATCCTAATCTTTATTCTTTATGATTGTCAGAGCAAGTATTAAAAAATCCTTGTACAAAAGATTGCATTCTTTTGTACAAAACAATTAAATCTTCTGTACAGAAGAATCTATTCTTTTGTACAAGAATCAAATAAGCTTTCCTGAAAGCTTTAAAATGATGCGCTATGGTTGATTAACAAACGTACTATCTACCAGATTCTTTTCGTTATAGTCCTCAGGAATCAGTTGTTTAATCTTAAGCCATCCAATACTGGCTTTTATGTCTTTAATCTTAGGTAGTTCGGCTTTACGATAATCAGGTAATGGAATCTGCTTTACCACAGATCTTGCTAAATTGAAATCTTCAGAAAGAGTTTCTATCCATTCATTTTTCGGATGGCTTTTTATGAAGTTTATGCCGAGATTGTATCCAAGTATTAATGCCATAATTTCGTTATTCTTATCTTTTATAGCATTCTCGGAAAATAGAGTAGTAGTTGCATTAATGCCCAAATCTTTTGTTGATTCTAATGATTTGTGCCCATCTTTTATAGCGATAGTTGCATACGGATCGGGGAAGAAAGCTGCGTCTATCTGCCCGTTTTGCAACATTTCCAATCGGACTGATATTTTGCTAATATTAGGTTTGTTTACGCTTACGGTCAGGATATTGGCTGTCTTTAAGGCTATATCTGTAGAAAAATCTGTTATGGTATTTTCTGAAACACCAATATTCATTTTTCGTAGGTCTGTAAGTTCTTTTATGCCAGATTCTTTTCCTGCTATCAAATAGAGAATTCCATCGTTTTTCATTATAACTTTTAACCTGGAACCATTTGCATGCAGGGTTATAGCTCTTGTTAAATCGGTTATAGCACCGTCTAATTTACCAGATTTGAAGTCGTACTCCAAATCATTTGATGATAGATATTTTATAAAGTTTACTTTTAATCCCAGTGAATCATATATCCCTTGTTTCTGAGCTACGGTAAATGGTACATAATCCATTGACTGCATCACACCGAGAGTTATTTCCTGAAGTTCATTCTTATCTACAACCTTTTCCTTTCCTTTGCAGGAAATAAAAAAAGAGGTGGTAAGAATAAGACTAATGATAAAAATGTATTTTTTCATAAAACGTAGATCCTATAAAAATATAATAAAAGAAGAAGAGAGTACTTCAAAAGTATTTCGAATCCAGGGATTCGCTTTAACTTTTGAAGCACTCTCTTCTCTATATCTACTCCCTAGGGAGAATTATGCTTCTTGAATAGCTGCGATTCCTGGAAGAACTTTTCCTTCGATAGCTTCTAATAATGCACCACCACCTGTTGATACATAAGAAACGCCATCAGCTAAACCAAACTTGTTTACACAAGCAACAGAGTCACCACCACCAACAAGTGAGAATGCACCGTTCTTTGTAGCTTCAACAATAGCTAAACCTACTGCATGAGAACCAGATGCGAAGTTATCAAATTCGAATACACCTGTAGGACCATTCCAAAGAATTGTTTTAGAGTTCTTAATAACTTCAGCAAAGATAGCTTCACTCTTAGGACCAATATCCAAACCACTCCATCCATCAGGAATTTCGTCAATCGCAACAAACTGAGTATTGGCGTCATTTGAGAATTTGTCAGCAATCTTAGAGTCAACAGCTAGAACTATGTTTACGTTGTTAGCTTTAGCTTTTTCCAAAATCTCAAGAGCCAATTCCTGTTTATCATCTTCGCAAAGAGAAGAACCGATTTTACCACCCATTGCCTTAGTGAATGTGAAAGACATTCCACCAGTGATGATAAGGTTGTCTACTTTAGTAAGTAGGTTTTCTATGATTTCAATTTTAGAAGAAACTTTAGAACCACCCATGATAGCAGTAAAAGGACGGTGAATGTCATTCATTACTTTTTCTACAGCGATTACTTCTTTGTTCATTAAGAAACCGAACATTTTATTGTCAGCATCGAAGTAGTTAGCGATAAGGGCTGTAGAAGCGTGTGCGCGGTGAGCAGTACCAAATGCATCATTTACATAGCAATCTGCATAAGAAGCAAGAGCTTTAGTAAAGTTCTTCTGACTTTCTTTTACAGCTTTCTTAGCAGCAGCTTTTTCTTCGTCTGTTGCATCTTCAGCAAGACCTCTTGGTTTGCCTTCTTCTTCAGCATAAAAACGAAGGTTTTCAAGCAATAAAGCTTCACCTGGTTTCAAAGCAGCAGCTTTAGCAGCAGGTTCTTCGCCCATGCAATCGCTGGCAAACTGTACGTCTACGCCAAGCAATTCAGATACACGACCAATAATATGTTTTAATGAGAATTTGTCAGTTGCTCCTTTCGGACGTCCAAGGTGAGAACCAATAATAAGGCTACCGCCATCAGCGATAATCTTCTTTAATGTAGGAAGGGCAGCACGTATACGATTGTCGTCTGTGATGTTGAAATTTTCATCCAATGGAACATTAAAGTCCACTCTAACGAATGCCTTTTTACCGGCAAAGTTGAATTTGTCAATTGTTTGCATAATTCTCTTATAATTTAAAATTCTATTATTCTTAAATGCGATCGCAAAGTTATTAATTATTTCCTACTTATCAATTAAATATTATTTAATTATTTTCTGTTTTTTCCCCTTTTATCTTACTGTTTTATCACATTATATTCTCTTTTGTAATATTTACATAGCAATTTTAACCCACAACTATCACATTTTGGATTCCTTGCTATGCAAACATATCTTCCATGCAAAATAAGCCAATGATGTGCTATGGGTAATAATTCCCCCGGAATATATTTTACGAGTTCTTTTTCTGTGGCAAGAGGACTTTTGGAATTTGTAGTCAGACCTATCCGGTTAGAGACTCTGAATACGTGAGTATCTACAGGCATTGCTTCTTTATTGAAGACCACAGCACGAATAACATTGGCCGTTTTTCTTCCTACGCCAGGCATCTTTTCCAATAATTCCATGTCGGATGGTACCTCGTCATGAAATTCATTATGTAGCATTTTTGCCATGCCAACTAAGTGTTTCGCTTTATTGTTGGGATAAGAAACGCTTCTGATGTATTCAAATATCACTTCCGGAGTACTAGCTGCCAATGTTTCGGCGGTTGGATAATCATGAAACAGTTTAGGAGTAATCATGTTCACACGTTTGTCTGTGCATTGCGCGGAAAGAATTACAGCAACCAACAATTCATAAGGAGTGTTGTAGTTAAGTTCAGTTTCCGCTACGGGCATGTTTTCTTTGAACCACTCAATCACTTTATTATATAATTCTTTCTTTCTCATATTATCTTAATTTATTTTTTTCAAAATGTGGACCAACTTTTCTTTTGAAATAGATTACAGAGAAAACGGTGAGGCAAGCTCCAAAAAAGAATGCCTTATCGAATGTTGCTATTTGCCCTATATATCCTCCTGCAAGAACACCGATACCAATACCCATGTCCCATGAAGTTAAATAGGTAGACGTTGCTGTTCCTCTTTGAGAATTTGGAGCCAGATTAACAAAAAGCGTATTAAATGCCGGAAACATTGTTCCGAAACCAATTCCCAGGAGAAGAGCTATCAAAAAGAATAAGATTGTGGTCGCTGTACTGCTATACTTCATCAGCATGTTACATGCCGAAAGTAAAAAATAGCAGAAACAAACCAGATACATTCCCCATGCTAAAACGGTTAATAGTCGTCCTTTATCAACTTGTTTACCCGAAAATAAACGCGAAACTGCCATTCCTACTGCCATAAAAGTAAAGAACAATCCGGTGCCACTCATTATTCCCATGCTTTTAGCATAGATAGCCACATAGGTTGTAGTCATTCCATAAGGAACAGATAGCAACATAAGATCCAGTCCGGCGGGAACTCCTTTCACCAGAATAAATCTATCCAATGATATTGCTTCACGTTTTACACATTTCTTAGTCGGAGTTTTTATCATAAAAGCCATCAGAAGTCCTATGCTGCAAGAAACAAATGCCCAGGCAAAGATTACATCAAACGAGTAAACCTCATGCAAAAACAAACCAACCATTGGTCCTATGCTCATTGCTGTGTTATTCATCATTCCATAATAGCCAAGACCTTCACCTCTTCTTGAAGAAGGCATAATATCTATCACAATTGTATTACCCCCCACAGTTACAGTTCCAAAAGCAAAACCATGAAGAATTCTTAAGATAGTGAACAAGGTCAGTACTCCTGAAAATAAGTACCCTGCAAAGATCCCGGTGAAAATAAAATAAGCGAATAAATAAAGCGGTTTTCGGGCGAAAGCATCAAGTAAGTATCCCGAAAAAGGACGAATACAGAGTGCAGCTATAGTATAACATGAAAGGATTATTCCTATAGTAGCATTGTTTGAATGAAAAACCTCTGTGAGGTAAAAAGGAAGTATCGGTAGTAATAGATAAAAGCCAAAGTACAACAGAAAATTCGCAGCCAGAATAAATATATAGCTACGGGTAACCAGCTTGTCTTTTGCCATAAGATGATTATTAGGAGATATAATAAAATAAGGATAATGAATAATTCAGTTCATTGAGCTATTCATTATCCCATATTAATTATTTATGATCAGTTAGTTTGCTGCTTCGAACTGTTTCAGGAAACGAGTATCATTTTCCGAGAACATTCGAAGGTCTTTTACCTGATATTTCAGATTGGTAATACGTTCAATACCCATTCCAAGAGCATAACCAGAGTAAACTTTACTGTCTATTCCGTTACTTTCAAGAACGTTAGGGTCAACCATACCACAACCTAAAATTTCAACCCATCCGGTGTGCTTGCAGAAAGGACAACCTTTACCGCCACAGATATTACAACTGATATCCATTTCAGCACTTGGTTCTGTGAATGGGAAATAACTTGGACGAAGACGAATCTTGGTATCTGCACCAAACATTTCTTTTGCAAAAAGCAGAAGAACTTGTTTCAGGTCAGTGAAAGATACGTCTTTGTCAATATAAAGAGCTTCAACCTGGTGGAAAAAGCAGTGAGCACGGTAGCTGATTGCTTCGTTACGGTATACACGTCCCGGACAAATAATGCGGATAGGAGGTTGTGTAACTTCCATCACGCGACTTTGTACAGAAGATGTATGTGTACGTAATATGATATCAGGATGTGCTTCAATGAAGAATGTATCCTGCATATCTCTTGCCGGATGATCTTCAGCGAAGTTCAAAGCAGAGAATACATGCCAGTCATCTTCTATTTCAGGTCCCTCTGCAATACTGAATCCCAAACGGCCAAAAATATCGATAATTTCATTCTTAACAATTGACAGTGGGTGGCGAGTTCCTAAGTCAACAGGATAAGCAGAGCGAGTTAAATCTAAATCGCATGAACTGCTGTCCTGACTTTCAAAAGCCTCTTTCAAGGCATTAATCTGTTCCTGAGCTTTTGTTTTCAGCTCATTCAGTCTCATTCCCACTTCCTTTTTCTGATCAGCCGCTACATTACGGAAATCAGCCATAAGGTCATTAATTGCTCCTTTTTTGCTTAAATATTTAATACGCAGAGCTTCCAACTCTTCCGCATTAGATGCTTTTAATGCTTCAACTTCTTCTAGTAGTTGCTTAATTTTAGCTATCATATTTTCTTAATTAATTCCATTCCTTTTTTAATAGCAGTTTCATTCATCGGAATCAAATGATGATGACGTTCAGGAAGAGTCTTTTTCAGCCCTTTTAAAACATTCTCAATAGTTACGATAGGACATATTTTTAATAATCCTCCAAGTACAATCATGTTGAATGCTTTAGCATTATTCATTTCATTAGCTGCATCCATTGCATCTATGCGATAAACATTAATATCCTTACGTGTAGGTGGATTGATAATACCATATCCATCGTAAATTAATATTCCGCCCGGTTTAACCTTGCTTTCAAATTTCTCTAAAGAAGGCTGATTCAGGATAATTGCGGCATCGTATTTACTCAAAATAGGAGAAGATATCTTATTATCACTAACAATAACAGTAACATTAGCAGTACCACCTCTTTGTTCAGGTCCGTATGCTGGCATCCATGATACTTCTTTATTTTCCATTAAGCCTGAATAGGCAAGGATTTTTCCCATAGACAAGACCCCTTGTCCACCAAATCCAGCTATGATTATTTCTTCTTTCATTGCTCTGATTTTTTAGATTATTCTTTATCTTTTAAGTCGCCTAGTGGATAGTAAGGGAACATGTGTTCTTCCATCCATTTATTAGATGCTTCCGGACTCATCTTCCAACCAGAGCTACAAGTTGAAACAACTTCCACTAAATTAGAACCTTTACCGTTCATAGAATTTTCAAACGCTTTGCGAATAGCCTTTTTTGTTTTGCGGATCGCAGCAGTTGTTTGAACAGACTGGCGGGTAACATAAGCTGTACCTTCTAAGGTAGCAGCAATTTCAGTCATTTTAAGTGGATATCCGTGTAGCTTTACGTCACGACCATAAGGGCTGGTTGCTGTTTTCATTCCAACAAGAGTTGTAGGAGCCATCTGGCCGCCGGTCATACCGTAAATAGCATTATTGATAAAGATAATTGTAATATTTTCACCTCGGTTTAAAGCATGAATTGTTTCAGCAGTACCGATACAAGCAAGGTCACCATCTCCCTGATATGTAAATACCAGTTTGTCGGGCCATAAACGTTTAATAGCTGTAGCAACAGCAGGAGCACGTCCATGAGCAGCTTCCTGCCAGTCAATGTCAATGTAATTGTAGATAAAGACCGCACATCCTACAGGAGAAATTCCCACAGTTTTGTCTTCCATACCCATTTCTTCAATTACTTCGGCTACTAATTTATGCACTACACCATGACTACATCCCGGGCAATAATGCATCGGTTTGTCATTCATGAGTTTTGGTTTCTTATATACTAAGTTCTCAGGTTTGATTATATCTTCTTTAGTCATCGTCATTCCTCCTCTTATTTTTTTTCAAGCTGTTTTGAGTGATTCGCAATGCGTATTCTATGAATTTAACAAAAATGGTAAAGCAGCAAACGATAAACATTACCATCTTTTCCTCAACAGTGAAGTAGATTATGATTGTACTCAAAGTTCCGATCATAAAGAGTATGTTCAGAACCAATCTGATTTTATCCAAATTCAACATACGTCTTTTTATTTAATTAGTTTTTCTTTGATTGCTTCAACAACCTCATCAGGATCAGGAACAATACCTCCAAGGCGTCCAAAGTGCTCTACTTTTACACGACCGTTAACAGCAAGACGAATATCTTCTACCATCTGACCTGCATTAAGTTCCACAGAGATCATTCCTTTTACTTTTTCAGCGTATTTAGCAATTGCTTTTGTTGGGAAAGGCCATAGAGTGATAGGACGAAGAAGTCCCACTTTGATACCTTCGGCACGAGCCAGTTCAATAGACTTTTGGCAAATACGTGCACTAGATCCGAATGCTACGATCAGATATTCTGCATCTTCGCAGTTAATCTCTTCATAACGAACCTCATTTTCTTCAATCTCTTTATATTTAGCCTGGAAACGGATGTTGTTTTGTTCCATTGCATAAGGATCAAGTTCCAGAGAAGTAATGATATTTGGTTTACGACCATTTGCTTTTCCTGTTGTAGCCCATGGACAACGAGCAATTACTTCTTCGTCGGTAAGACGTTTTCTTTGTGCCGGAAGAACAACTTTTTCCATCATCTGACCAATTACACCATCGGCAAGAATAATAGCCGGATTTCTGTATTTGAATGCAAGTTCAAAACCTAGTCCAACAAAATCTGCCATTTCCTGTACAGAAGCAGGTGCAAGTGCTATTAATCTATAATCACCGTGACCACCACCTTTTACAGTCTGGAAATAGTCAGCCTGACTAGGTTGGATAGTTCCAAGACCTGGACCTCCACGCATTACATTAACGATTAAACAAGGAAGTTCTGCACCGGCGATATAAGAAATACCTTCCTGCTTTAAACTTACGCCAGGGCTGGAAGAGGAGGTCATTACCATTTTACCGGAACCGGCACCACCGTATACCATATTTATAGCTGCAACTTCACTTTCAGCCTGTAAAACAACCATGCCGGTAGTTTCCCATGGTTTCAGATCAGCAAGCGTTTCTAATACTTCAGATTGAGGAGTGATAGGATAACCGAAATAACCATCAACTCCATAGCGAATAGCTGCATGAGAGATAGCTTCGTTACCCTTCATTAAAACAACTTCTTCTTCCATATATTCAAGTTTTTTAAGTTCTTTACTTAATTGATTAATAATGACTTTAATTACTTAAAGTTTTACTTTGAAAACAGTAATACATCCGTCAGGACATACTGTTGCACATGAAGAACATCCGTTACAAGTGTCTTCTAATACTTGTTGAGCGAAATTGTATCCTTTAATGTTTACTTCTTTATTTGTTAGAGACAACACATTAAGAGGGCATGCCACCACACAAAGATTACATCCTTTGCAACGTTCGGTGTCAACTACTATTGCTCCTTTTATTTTAGCCATAATTTAAGAATTTATTGATTGTACATATCCTTATTATAGAAATTCAGGATGTCCATTATCATTTTATGAGCTTGCAGTGCAGGACTCTGAGGGTTTATTTCTATAGCCGATAAGTAATTGTTAATTGCTTGTTGCCAGTTCCCTTGTTTACGATAAGCATTTCCGCGAAGATAATATGCCTCGTCACACGTTGGATTGGACTCTATAAATATATCCAATGCGTTTATGGCGGCCTCCACGTCATCTTTGTCGAGTAGTCCTTTTATAGTGCTAAGTTCTTCCATCTTTTGAATTTCCAATGCTTTAGACACGCAAAGATAATTTTTATTTTTTGATTTATGTATTGCGAATAGCGAAAAATGAAAAAAATAGATGCTTGAAATAATAAAAAAAGAATTTTTTAATTTATAGGAGTAATTTCTTTATGTTGCTTTTTATAACTAAAAATTCTTTTAGTAAGAAGTATCACTTTCATAAATAAAACTTTGAGGCTATATTTTTGCAAAAAGAAAGAGGTTACCATTTTGTGATAACCTCTTAAATCTTATATTTGTTGTAATTAATAAATTTATTATCTGAATAAGTGAAGGGATAAATGATCTTTCTTGATAATAAATTATTTTTTAATTTCTTTTCCGTTGATATATAAGCCTTTAAAGGTGATATCTTTCGCGCCTTTGATTGAATTTCCTTGAGCAACATTATTGAAATGACAATCTTCTACGTTTATATTATAAACATGATCATTATCTTCCAGACCAACTATGTAAGCTCCGAATTTACTTTTCTCACAAGTTACATTCTGAAGATATACATTGCGTACAGTCGGGTTAAAGCCACGGTTGCAGTTTTCTCTGTTTTCATATTGAAGATCAATTCTAAGAACAGCTTCACCACATTGTCCTACTGTAACATCCTTAACGTATATATTTTCAATTAATCCACCACGACATGTGCTACTCTTAATACGAATTACACGATCCAGGTTTTTACTGTCCATTTTACAGTTCTCTACAAATAAGTTTTTATATCCACCTGAAATTTCACTTCCTACAACAACACCGCCATGTCCGTCTTTCATGGTACAGCCACGAACAATGATATTTTCACTTGGTATATTCCATTTACGACCGTCAGCATTTCTTCCGGATTTAATAGCAATACAATCGTCGCCGGTATTAAAAATACAATTTTCAATTAAAACATTTTTGCTCGATTCCGGGTCGCAACCATCGTTGTTTGGTCCGTGGCTCAGAATGTCTACTCCCCGAACAGTCATGCTTTCGCAGAATAGCGGATGAATTACCCAAAAAGGAGAGTTACGCAAGCTTACATCTTCAATTAGAATAGTATTGCATGAGTGGAAATTGATTAGCTGAGGACGCATTCCATCTTCAGGTTTCATAATGCGTTTGTAAACAGGCATAGACGTTTCGGCATACATCAACAAGCGTTCACGTCCACCATTTTTTTGAGCTACTACGCCCTCTTCCCAGCCAAAGCGCTTGGCACCACACATCTTCCACCAATTTTCATTAGCACCCTGACCATCAATCGTTCCTTTACCGGTAATAGCAATATTGGTTTCACCGTAAGCATAAATCAATGGGTGAGCATTCCAGCAATCAACACCTTCCCAACGAGTCAGTACGGCTGGGAAATATAATTTCTGATCTGTAGAAAAATTAAGTACGGCTCCATCCTCAAAATGCAGATTTACATTACTTTTTAATGTTATAGGACCAGTGTAAAATACCCCTTTAGGGATAACTACTGTTCCGCCACCAGCCTGATTACAGGTTATAATAGCCTGGTTAATTGCATCATGGCAAGGTTCAGCTTCATTATTAGCTTTTGCTCCAAAATCGGTAATAACAAAAGTCCTTTTAGGAAAAGATGTTTTTTTAATTTGTTGTTCAATCTTTGCACACTCTTTCCAAGCTTCCTCAATCGGACTAGCGTTTGCCAAAAGAGTAATTAAAAGCAGGGGGATAATTCCGAATACTTTTCTCATTGGTATTATTCTTTAATTGTTGTTTATTTATCGCAAAGATAAGTAAACAACAAAGGAACTAAAGGGTAGTATTTGGCATAAAAAGTGTAATATTTGACACAAACCTACCTTTGTTTCTTCTTCCTGTGTCTTGAAAATAAGAAGCCGGCTATTAGAAGTAGAAGCGGCGGTATAGCTATATTTATAAATTCATAAAAGCCTCTATTTTGATTAATTGCTTGTTTTTTCAGCAACCTAAGTTTGTAGTCGTGTGAACGCAGATTCAGCCATTGCTCGTTTCTGGCTAGATAATTCACGGCATTAGTCACGAAATCAGCGTTGCCTAATTGTTCGCCGGAAACTTCATCATATCCCAATGGCATAGGTTGTGCTTCATCACCTTGTCCTTTCCATTCGTTTTTAATTATACTTCCTGTTGCAACAACAATAATTCTTGTATTCTTGCTCTGTTGTAATCTTCCTTGAGGCAATTCCTTGCAGCTATCAGGAGTAAGCTGGTTGATAAAAGCAGAAGGAAATTGTCCTTCAATGAGTCCGGCTACCGGAATATTCGGCTCATTAAAATAAGATTCGTCGGCCGGCATTTCCACATAGCGCAAACTAACTTTTTCCGGAACACGCAGTGTATGCGCATTCGGAGAAGTAGAAAGCAGCACTTGTTTCTTTAGTTGATTGTTACCTACAAAAGATATGGTACTTACAAATTCCGATTTTAGAGACGAAATATTTCGTGTAATTATGCTTTCCTCGGAAGGATTAATCAGTGGAGCAAAGTACCATGGTAGGGTAGTAAATGCTTCTTTAGAACCATCTTTTGAAGATGCCAATCTAATGGCTGTGCATTGCATATCCTGCACTGTCACCGGGTTAATTCGTACGCCATAAGTAAAAAGCATATCATCCAGATTTACATCCTGCTTTAAAGTTGATGATTCTCCGGTACCGTCAAAATCCTGCAGAGAAATCTTTATACCGTCTATAAGCCAAAGAATTCGTCCTCCATTCATCAGGTATTGATCCAACGCAAATTTCTCTTTTTCAGTAAAAGCTTTTTGTGGAGAGGCGATAATCAAAACTTTGTAGGGGAGCAATTCTTCAGGATTTCCACCAAGTTGCCCTCTGTCTACATTGTAATATTTACTTAGTAGATTTGTTGCTTCGTATACATACGGTTCACTCCACTCTCCGTGTCCTTCAATAAATGCAATACGATCGGGATTAGTAATGGTTAATACTCTCAAACCTTCTGTAATATTGTATTCCAGCTCTCCGGCCGAAGTATTAAGCACTTCTTGCGGAGTAAGATTCAGATTTTTTTTTAGCAGGCTAACCTGAATGGTATCTCCATTATATATCAACTCTGCCCATGGGAAAATTACTTTCGAGGAAAGTTTGCCTTCACGATCACGCTCATTAACAGAAAGACCACGCATCCCTTTGTTGTTCATTCTAAGATAATGCTCCTGACGGCTTTTCTCATCGGGTGCAGCCGATGGATTTATATTTTGCAGAATAATGCCATGAGTTGAATAAACCGAAAGTTCATCTAACATATCGGTTGCAGATGTACGCAACCTATCGAATGCAGGGTTTAAATCACCATTCAGGTACAGAATCACTTTTAATGGTTTATCAAGGCTTTTAACCAGTATGCGGCTTTGATCGGATAAAGTATAGCGTTTCTCGGAAGTCAGATCAACCCTTATAAAATAATAAGAAGAAATCAAGTTTATAGCTAACAGTAAAACTAGTAATCCAGTTCCATTTAAAATCTTCTTTTTCATCTTTTACGTGTGTTTACTTGTATTGTCAGATAAATAAAGAAGAACGTAATTGAGGCGAAATAGATCAGATCACGGGTGTCAATCACTCCTCTAGACATAGATTGATAATGAGCCTGAATTCCCAGCTGAACCCAACCGTTGTGCAGACTTCCGCTTGTTGTAAGCGAGGCAATCAATTCAAATCCATAGAAAGCAGAGAAAGAAAGTAATATTGCCAGAAGGAATGCTACCAGTTGATTGTTTGTAAGTGAGGAAGTGAACAATCCGAAACTTACAAATATGGCCAGCAGACAGAGTAATCCGCAATAACCGCCAGTTGTTTCTCCCCAATCTATTCCATTAGTACTCAGTAAATAAACGCTAATTACATAAATTATGGTGGGAACCAAAGCGATAATCATTAATAGCCAGGCCGACCAGAATTTGCTCAAAACAATGGTGCTAATCTTTATCGGTCTCGAAAAAAGAAGTTCCAATGTACCCATTCGGTTTTCTTCAGCAAACATACGCATGGTTGTAGCAGGAACCAAAAGTAAGAAAAGAATAGGCGACAGAGAAAAAAATGGCCTGAGAGTAGCATAACCTCCATCCGGCAAATTATATTCTCCGTTAAAGAACCATAACATGAGCGATGCAGCCAGGAACCACACCAGGAGTATTACATATCCCATTGCCGAACTAAAAAATCCTGCTATCTCTTTTCTAATCAAATATTTCATTAATTGTTAGAATATTTATTATTTTTGTATGTTAGCTTATAATGATTAACGGTACAAAGATACTTATTATTGTATTGACTGTGCATAGCTATGAACCATAAAATGAAGATAAAAATAGTAGTCGTTACGTTCTTTTTGCTTCTTTTCATAGGAGCCGGAAGCTATTTTTTTACGAGTCTCAATACTCGTGGAAAGGCGGCCGGAATTAATCTTTTTTCTTTGGTTCCTTCTGATTGCTCTGCAATATTTGAAACCAATGATCTTGCTACCCTTTTGAAAGAGTTGAAAGGAAAAAGTTATGGAAAAGAGTTGACTACTAATGGATTCTCTCTTATTGCCAAAGATTTAATAGACCATTTTGATGAATTAACAGCATCCGCTCCATCCGGATTAAGCTTACTAATAAACAAACTGCTTATCAGTTTTCATTCTCCGGGAACAGAAATGGATCAGGTACTTTATTTTCCAACAAATCCCGGAGATGAGAAATGGATTGAAGAACAAATCCAAAAGAAACGTCCAATAGATTTCCCTTTAAAATCAGTATTATACAAAGGCAAAAAGATAAATATTTGTCCTATGGGAGGCGATTTGTTCCTTTGTTACTACAAATCATCAGGTTTTGTAGCAGTCAGCTATTCCAAAAGATTGATAGAACAAGTGATAGATGCCCATATTAGTGGAAATTCAGTTTTAACTGATAAAGTATTTGGTTTTGCAAAAGATACTAAAACAGCTAATGGCATTGCATCTTTATATGTGAAGGAGAAACAAACCGGCTGGAGTTATCTGAATTTAAAATTTGATGATGATGCAATTAATCTTTCAGGAATTACCACGGATGCCGATACCAGTTCATCGTTTGTAAATGCTATTAAGGAACAAAGTCCTATTGAACTCTTTTCGGGAGATATATTTCCGAGTTCTACATACTACATGAACCAAATGTCTATTTCACAAATTCAATATATTGCAGTCAATTCAGTACAGACTGAATATGATCTTGCTTCATACAGCGATGAAGTAAAGGCAACAGATATTCAATTAATGTACTTTTTGAAAGGAAATGTTGCAGGAAGTTTAGCCGGATTCTCTTTTTGCTCAGATGATTCCATTCAGCGACCATTCTCATTGCTTTGCATTCCCATGCAAAATTCAATGAAAGCGGAAGCCGATTTGCGTTTGTTTATGCAAAATCGATCAATAAAAACAGAGAGTGCTGCAGGTGGAAAAATCCAATTGTTCAATACCGGAAATAGAAGCTATCGCTTTTATTCCCTACCACCCAGTACCATTTTTTCTCAGCTTTCCGGCATTAAAGATGCAGATCTAAATACCTATGCACTTTTCTATAAAGATAAGCTATTGTTAGCCCCCGATCCGGTTAGTGCTCTTTCCTATATTAATCAGATTGAGAAAGGTAATATAATAGAAAAAGATAGCATTTATAAGAAAAATATCTCTCGAGTAGATACTCGCTTTAATTTTCTACTAATGACCGATTTAGGAAAACTATCTCTCTATCCGGAGTATTGCTCGCGATTAATTCCTGATTTCTTCTGCCAGCACATGAGTTTCTTTAGCCATTTTATACTCCTAAATCAGCTTGTGTGCCTTGATAAAAAAGTTTATCCTAATCTGAAATTTATTTATAAAGGCGAAAAGTAACGTTCAATGTTACTGAAATATTATATATCTTTGTAAGATAATTTAATTATTGAATATCCGGAAGATGATGATGAAAGATTATATATTCCTCTTATTATTTAGTGCAGGTGCTCTTTGGTGCTTGAAAGATCTCTTAAATATGAAAAATATTAAAGGCGAAAGTAATAAAGAAAAGAAATTGTATAAAGAGAATAAGATATTACTATTGGGTATTTATATCTTTCTAGTAGATATGTATGTAGAAAAAATATTCTTTTGAATGATTGAGTTCTTAAAGCAACCCCAGAACTTCTTGTCAAGGATTGCTTTAAGAAAATAAAAATCGATATTATTTTTTAATCAAAGCTGTTATAGTATATTTTATCTCAGCTTTGGGGTTTTCTGTATATACTCTGACAATGCATGTCTTTGATGTTGTATTTTCTGTCCAGTTTACCTCAACTTTCCCTTTTGTACTTGTTATAGAAACAGACGTTAAATCCTCAGCAAGGGCATTCCATGCATAATTTAATTCCAATTTAGTTGATGAATTGAAAGAACCTGTAGTAATTAACGGTTTGCAATTCTCAATCATAAATCCTTCGCTTATTGGGTAATTAATATTGTTTATCGTTATTTGCTCTATTCCAAGTACACTTTTGGTGATAGGCAGTGGTCCTTCTTCATGCTTTTCACATGCCATAAGCAGACAAACAAAGACAAGTAATAGTTTAGCTTTCATTATAATTGTGTGTTTATATTTTTTGCAAAGATAATCATTGTAAAGAAATAAACAATTAGTTGCTTTAATGTTTGTTCATTTCGTAACCAAAATATGCCGTTTGGTGAACTAAATTTGTGGAAGTCTTTAGCTCAGACCATCTTTGCTGAAAAAATAAAATGTTATGAAGATAGAAAGAACAACCATTCCAATGCAATCATTTATTTATGGATTCTCTTTGAGTGCAGATTATTCAGAGTGCTACCAGACGTCTACCGACAATAAATCAGTAACACTCGAATCATGTTTGTCATTGTTTTCATTTCAACCAAAGTGGGTTGACTTTCTATACAAGCTTCGTAATATATTAGTAAAGCCATTAGGCTTGAAAACTTCTACTGATGAAATAACAAATATAAATCCTCAGAAAGGAGAAAAATTAAATTTTTTCGATGTGCTTGAAAGAAGTGAGACGGAAATTCTGATGTATGCAAACGATAAACATCTTGAAGGGTGGTTTTCTCTTCAATATGAACCTGGTAGAAATAAGCACATTGTAAGGTTTATAACAGTCGTTTCTTTTCATAATTTAATGGGAAGAATTTATTTCTATACAATCAAGCCGTTCCATTACCTGATAGTCAGAGATATGTTGTACAGAATGTGTAAACACTAAAATATAAATTATGAAATCCTTATATAAAATTGTGAGTGTTGCAACTTCTATATTATTCATTTATTTGTTTGTACAATTACTTTTTATGCCAGGCTCTTTTATTAAAGATTTGGGACTACAACCTTCAGAAGCTGGATCCGTTCTTGCCAGAAGGGTATCCATGTTTATGTTGGGAATATCCGTGCTGATGTTTGGTACAAGAAATCTACCTCATTCAAAAACAAGACAAACCATTTGTGTGGCTACTGGAATTACACTGTTTGGATTATCTTGTGTAGGCGGTTATGAATATATTAAAGGAACAGTAAACTCTTCTATCTTGATAGCCATTATTTGTGAAACAATATTATGGGTGTGTTTTGGAATAATCTTATTAAAAAAATATCAGAATCAGTAATTACTAAATAGAATATAATATGAAAACTCAGATTCTCTTGCTACGTATTGCTGGCTATCTAAGCTTGCTGTTTGTTGTCTTTCACTTATTATTTTATCCAATGTTTAATTGGGAAAATGCACTGAATGGTTTATCAGGTATGAATAGGGCGATTTTTCTTACATACCATGCAATTTGTATCTTGATGCTGTTTTTTATGGGTATTATTCCAATCTTTCAGACAAAATCCCTCTTAGGCAGTTCTCTAAAATATGGTATTCTTAGTTTCTTTTCATTATTCTATCTGATTCGTATAGTGGCAGAATTTACTCTTTTTGGAATTAGTTCCAGTAGTCCGGCTATACTGATAATGTGTCTGGTTCCGATGATATTTTATGCTATTCCTTTGTTTTCAAAACAAATGGCTAAGCTGTAACAATTTGGTAAAATACCTTTGCATATATAACTTTTTTAATAGCTTTGTAGATTAAAATTAAATTATGAGATATATACTGAGAATACTTATCCACTCACTTTTCTGGTTGGTTTTCGTTCTGTTCTACCTGGTACTATATGTTGTGCCAAAGGGAGATCTTTCTGTTGCATTACAGGAACTTACTATCCAGTTTTATATCAATTTTGTTTGGGCGGCAGTCATATTCTATTTATCCTATTATTGGCTGATACGATATTTTGAGAAAAGTCAGCTTGTCAGATACCTTATTCTTTCTGTGCTAATAAGTATTTCTGTTTCAGTTGTTTTCTTGATTATCTCAAAGCTTATTACCCCTAGAATAAATTTGCAGAATTATATTCTCCTTTTGCCATCAATGGTTGGTACTTTTATTATAGCCCAATGTGGATGTTTGGTTAGAGGTTTTGAAAACTGGTTTGCTAATATTCAGCTGAAATCAGAAATAGAAAACAAGAATCTTAAGAACGAACTTAAGTTACTTAGACTCCAGATTAATCCTCATTTTCTTTTCAATACGTTGAATAATATTGATTCTTTAATTAGTAAATCACCTAAAACTGCTTCAAAAATGCTTATTACTCTGTCTGAAATGCTTAGATATATGGTTTATGAGACTAAAACTGAGACTGTTCCTTTGCAAAAAGAGATAGACTATCTTACCAGTTATATACAGCTTCAACAACTGCGTTTTAAGAATGTAGATTATATACGTTACTCTTTTCCAGAGCCAGATGTTTGTAACACTCAGGTTGCCCCAATGCTTTTTATCCCTTTTGTGGAAAATGCTTTTAAACATTCGTGCTATGCAGAACCCATGCCGGTTGTTGATATAAAAATTGCTTTAAGTGATAATATTTTAAACTTTACTTGTGTAAACTACTTCGATGCTGAGACAATTTCCCCCAAAACAGCCCAATCGGGTATAGGATTGGAAAACGTGAAAAGACGCCTTGCTCTTCTATATTCCAAGAATCATGAGTTGCAGATAATAAAGGAATTAAATACCTTTAGAGTTGAATTAACAATAAAGTTATGACAATATCATGTATAATAATAGAAGATGAGCCGTTGGCAGCAGAAAAGCTGGAAAGTTTTGTCACCCGCATACCCTTTCTTAAGCTTAAAGGCAGTTTTGATAATGCCTTGGAAGGATTGCAATTCCTGAAAACGCAGACTGTTGATTTGCTATTTCTTGATATTCAGATGGAAAAGATTACCGGCATTCAATTGCTCGAGAATCTTTCCTCGAAACCTTATGTTGTCATTACATCTGCTTATTCAGATTATGCCTTGAAAGGATATGAATTGAGCGTCTTTGATTATCTGCTTAAACCATATTCTTTCGAACGCTTCCAAATGGCAGTTAACCGAGTATCCGATGATCTGAAACAGAAAACAGGAGCAAATAATGAAAGCAATGGTTCCCAAATTTTTATAAAAACAGAATATCGTCGTGAAAACGTACATCTCGATGATATTCTGTATATTGAAGGAATGCAAGGATATTTAAAAATTTATCTTTCAGATAAGAGAATTCTTACCAAGCAAAGCATGAAAGCTATATTAAAGACACTTCCCGAAGATCAATTCATTCAGGTTCATAAATCCTATATTGTTGCTCTGTCTAAAATTGAATCTATTGAACGAAATCATATCAAAATCGCTGGTAAATTAATACCTGTTGGAGATTTTTATAAGATGCAGTTTTATGAAAGAATAGAAAATATTTGAATAAATAATGTATAGAGTTTTTTTCTTTTTTTATTTGTCGCACCACTGGTGCGACAAATAAAATTTGTTGAAAAATGAAAATAAGTCTGTTTTACTATACAAGCTCATTTTCTCCCTGTTCTAAATATGATAAGATATTTTTAGGAGCACATAATTTCCATTCTCCAAAGTAAGTGGACGATTCTTCCTTGTTAGTTAAGTATTTTACGTGCGGACCTCCTTTTTGTTTGCACTCTGCAATAAAGTCATCGCTGAGTTTAACATTATCCTTGAAGTATTGTAAAACAAAGCCTACTTTTTTATAAAGAAACGCCTTATCATATTCGTTCAAATAGGAGAGTAATTTCTTTTCATCCAAATAAGTGATAAGAGAAAAGCAGTGAATAATTTCTTCCAAACCTCCTGCACGATCTATTCTATCCAGACAATCTATAACTGTTCGCTCTAAGTCAGTCACTTTTACCATGGAATTCATCTGTGGAGTATATACACCCAGTTCAAAAGAAGATTTGCAATAATTATAGTGTATATCCTCAAAATCGAATTCGTTAAAACGCTGCTCGCTGGAAATAAATAAGTCATAGAAAACCTGATGTGCAACTCCATGATATTCCAGTGCAGAGTGATAAGAAATATAGGCAGACGGAGTAATATGACTGCCAATCTCAAATTTGGTAGCTATATTAGCTTTAGTTGCCAAATCCGTAACAGTATATAAATCCCTGCGTATTTGATTTACTAAGCCTTGTTTTTTATAATTAAGCAACAACTCTTGTCCGGAACGTTCATTTCCGGTTATAGAAATAATATCTTTCAGGTGAAAGAGTTTGAGAATGTGAAGTTGTTCTAGGTATTTCTTCATTGTTGTTCTTTCTTATTTTGCATAAAGATACATAAAAAACTGTATTTTCTTGTGTATTTTGAAAGAATATTGGCGTTTTTCTCCCAAATCTTTATAAAGACAGAATGTTGTCTTAAAAATGTACATCTCGATGATATTCTGTTTATTCAAGGAATGCAAGGGTATTTAAAAATTTATCTTTCTGATAAGAGAATTCTTACCAAGCTAAGCATGAAAGCTATATTGAAGATACTTTCCAAAGATCAATTCATACAGGTTCATAAATCCTATATTGTTACTCTGTCTAAAATTGAATCTATTGAGCGAAATTATATAAAAATCTCCGGTAAATTAATACCTGTTGGAGATTATTATAAGATGTGGTTTTATGAAAGAATAGAAAATCATTGAGTAACTCTTGTTAAAAAAGAAGTTTTCACTATGCACGCATTGTGTTTTTTTATTTTATTTAAAAATATTTTATAGAAAATTTTTATTGTAGTAAAAATTTCCATACTTTTGAAGCTGTTAAATAAAATATGTTTAAGTGAACAACGAAGAAGATTCTCTTTTTTTTATATTTTTTTTAACATTACTGGGGCCTATAAACTATAGGTAAGATTTTGATATAAAGGTAGAGGGCAAGCTTATATTGGTTTCGTTTCTGAAGAATGAACTTATTTATTATATGTAAATGTTTATTAGACTATGGAAACATTAAGACTACCAGAATAAAAAGTCGATACTATATATTGTTGAAAATAAAATGTGTAATAATTTCATTTTATGAAGATGAGACTGATATAGATGAAACTTTTTTGCTACATAATATTATCTTTACCCATGAACTTTGCATATATGGATGTTGGTGTTTCATGCTAAAAAAGCACTACTAATAATAACTCAACAAGGAAAATGGAAGCAATAACATTTGATAAAATATTGATTCTGACAATTTTTTTTCTTCCAGGATTTGTCTATTTAAAGGCATATCGACTTTTTATAGCAGAAACAAGGACTGATTTCTCTAAAGATTTGTACGAAGCTATAGGTTTCAGTTTTCTCAATGCGTTGATTTTTGCGTATCCGCTCTATTTAATACATATTGACAATTTTATTGATAGTTGTCCGGTTTGGTATTTTTTTATAATGTTCTCGGTTGTAATAATTGCACCGATAATTTATGCAATGATTTTCAATATTATCTCAAAGAGAAAATGGTTTTTAAAATTTTTAATAAATCCTACAAAAAGTGCTTGGGATTCATTTTTCTCAAGAAGAGAGAGTTATTATGTCATTGTGACTTTAAAAAATGGCAAATGTATTGGTGGAAAATATGGATTAAAGTCATATTCTTCGACATACCCAAATCCTGAAGGAATATATTTAGAGGAAGTTTGGAAGTTAAATGAAAAGAATGGCTTTGATGAAATTGTAGACCAAACAGCAGGCATTTTAATAACTGAAAATGAGATTTCAACGATAGAGTTTTATATTTAAATTTTAAATTATGGCAAAAAAAGAAAGTTCAACTCCGAAAGGAGGAAGTGCAAAAGCGCAAGTTCGTGATAGTAATAGTATTGGTGATAAAGTTAAAGCTTGGCAACCAACAGTTGATAGAACTACTACTCCACCTAAAGGAGGAGATAAAAAGAAATAGAAATATTAACGAGCCTTTTTGGAGTAAACTCTCTAAGCTGCAGTAATTTTGTTCCAATATCCTTATTAAGCGTGATTATACTTTTGATTAATTTATAAATGAAAGAAAGGAGGAGCTTATGGAACAAATAAAAAATGTAAATATGACAATTAAACTAGGATTTACTTCTATTATGGAAACATTCTGGACTGTTGAAATATCTGCTGTAGCTTGAGATGTTCTTCTGAAATAACACAAAACACATTAAGCAAATGGCAGAGGAATGCAGTAAATTCAATTATTGAAGCCTGTATCGAGCTTTTGTCTCGAGGGTTAGAAATGAACCCGGAAATCTTCATCATGCGTCTGTTATATGTTATGCTGAGAAAATGCAGTGTTAAACAATATAAAATATGATAACCAAAATAAGTCTAAAAAGCATAGCAAGCTATAAAAACCAGACATCTTTGGAAACCGATAAAAGGATAAATCTTATCTATGGTTTAAATGGAACTGGAAAAAGTACGTTTTCTAATTATCTGTATCAACAAACAGCAGAAAAATATAAATATTGTTCAATAGAGGGATTGGATGACAGTCATGAAATACTTGTTTACAATCAGACTTTTATTCACGAAAACTTTTTTGAAGCTGAAAATTTGAAAGGGATTTTTACACTTTCAAAAGGGAACAAAGATGCTGAGACTAAGATTGCAAATGCGCAAAATGAAAAAATAAAATTTGAAAGCGAAAGAGATGCAAAGAAGCAAGAATTAGAAAAGGAAAAAACTGCAATCAATCAAAAACAAGAAATAGCGAAAAATGCTGTATGGGAAATTAAAACTAATTATAGCGGAGGTGACCGTGTTCTCGAGTTTTGCTTAGATGGTTACAAAGGCTCAAAAGATAATTTATTTAACCATCTTTTGAGCATAACTAAGCAAGCTGTAAAACCTGTAAAAAGTATTGAAGATTTAAAAAATCAATCACAGTCAATAACTGGTGATAATGCTCGTAAATATTCAGAACTACCTCTAATTACTTTTGCAATGGAAAAATTGGAAACAGAAGTATTGTTTAGCAAACAAATTGTAGGTAATGAAAATAGTTCTGTTTCAGAGTTGATAAAAGAACTTGGAAATTCTGATTGGGTAAAAGAAGGATTAGGGTATTTACAGACAGAACAGAATGAAAAAAAGCAAATTTGCCCTTTTTGTCAAGAAAAAACAATATCAAATACTTTACTTGAAAATATCAAAAACTATTTTGATGCATCTTATGAAGCAGATATAGATTCTTTGAAATCTTATTTAGAGCAATACGTGCAGTCAATTCAGTCAATTCCAAGTAACACTTTTTTTGAAGCAAATCCGAAATTTGAAAGTTACAAAAAGGATTTTGAAATTAAATATAGATCTTTTGTAAAAGTTATTGAAAATAATAAAAAGATTATTGAAGATAAAATTAAAACTCCTAGTGTTCCCGTAAAGCTTAAGGTTTCAATAAAGGAGCTTGAAGAATTAAACGAGATAATTCAAAAAATTAATATTCTTGTCAAAGAACATAATAATAATATTGACCAAAAAGAGGTAGTTAAAAGAAGTATTAAAAAGACTTTTTGGGAAATAATGCGATGGGAATACGATCAAACTATTAGTTCCTTTAATATAGATATATTAGCATCTAATAATAAAATAAAGGCATTATCAGGAGCTATAAATGAATATACAACGAAGATAGCTTCTCAGAATATAATTATTTCCGAACAACAAAAGCAAACAATAAATGTAGAAGATGCTATTATAAATATTAATTGTGGTTTAGTTGATTTGGGTATAAATGATTTTGAAATTAAGAACCATTCAAAAAACCTTTATAAATTAGTGCGTGGAGATAATCAGGAAAGGGTTTTTCGTTCATTAAGCGAAGGTGAAAAAATGATTATAAGTTTCCTTTATTTTATAGAATTATGTAGAGGTAAAAAAGAAGTAACAGAAACAGGCAAAAAGAAAGTTATTGTTATTGATGACCCTATTTCTAGTTTGTCACATATTTATGTTTTCAATGTAGGCAGACTAATTCATAACGAATTTTTAAGAAATGAAAAATATGAGCAAGTGTTTTTGCTTACACATAGTTTATATTTCTTTTATGAAATGACTGATACCAACAAGAATAGAAGAAAAGAAAATCAAAAATTGTTTAGACTTAGAAAGAATACATCTGGTAGTGAAATTCTCGAAATGAGTTATGAAGAAATTCAAAATGACTATCATTCATATTGGTTTGTGATCAAAGACGACAAACAACCGGCAGCTTTGATTGCAAATTGTATGAGAAATATTATAGAGTATTTCTTCAATTTTGTAGAAAAGAAAGATTTGAATAATGTATTTCAGAAACAAGAAATGCAGGAAAACCGATTTCAAGCATTTAATCGCTATATAAATAGAGAGTCTCATTCGCTTGGACAAAATATTTTTGATATTAAAGAATTTAACTATCAGGATTTTAAAGACGCTTTTGCTGAATTATTTAAAGTAACAGGTTATGAAGAACATTATAAAAAGATGATAAGATAAAACGACCAATCCTAATGAAAGATTTTTTGGAGAATATCCAAAACAAAATGAATACCCTAACGACAGAATAGATGCAATAATTTGCGACTCCATTAGAAACGCATTCCCAAAATCAATACTGAGAAATGATACAATTTTATTTAACGTTTACGAGGAAAAACTATCTCTTTTAAAAAATAAAAAAGTTATAAAATCAGTTATTTATTTTTCACCTGAATTTACAGGTTTTGTAAATGTGTTAGACTCTGTAGGAAAGACTTTCAAAGCACCTAGAATTTGCATTAATATATATTGTTACTATAAATCAGACATTTTGAATGGATATTCTTTTTACGCAAATTATAACGTAAACGAGGAAAGCTTATTAGATAAATTAAACACTGTAAAATTTGAATAAAAAACCTAGGCTAACATGTGGTATGAAAAATTGCCGAGACTGTAAGTTATTCAAGAGTTGTAGCCCGCTTCAATTTTTATGTAACTTGACAGGAAATTACCCGCAATCGGCACTGAATGTTCCTTCTTATTAGATATGTTCTATTTTTTATAAGATCTTGATTGAATGTTATTTTTAATATTTGATATAGCTATTCTTTATATGAGAAGATGCTGCATGCTCAAATTCGATCTTTCTTTATCAAGTTCCAATAGTGTTCCCCTAAAACTGTTAGTTTACAAGACTTATTTTCCATTGCTGCAAAATACATATGTTCTGCATTAACAGGTATCACAAGATTAATACGATTATATTTTTGCAAAAGTTTAAATTTTGCCATGTTTTCCTCATTTGGGTTATCGCTATCAGGTTCAAAACTTGGATCTAAATTAAAGACTTGCCCCTTTACAGGGAAAAGCACTGTTAATTGTTTTAAATCTTCCAATGAAATAGGGGGGTGTACTTTTCTTAAAGTGGTAAAACTCCTTACATTCGTTTTAAAAATAGGACGTTGTTCCCATGAACCTAAAGATTGATCGATATGAGCGTATATACTCCCTGGTGTAATATCTCCCACTAAATTCGAAGCACTTCCGTTCATTGCATCAATAAATAAGGTTGTAAAAACTCCTGAACCTTTTTCCTCAATAGCATATTGTTCTGCACTAGAAGCTGTTAATATTGTCATTCCCTCTTTAATCATAGCTTTATCTTCATTGGGAGATAGATTTCCCATAATGCCAGAATGACAACAATCCAGAATTATTATTTTATTTCTTGCAGGCGAATCACTCGCTATTTGCAATAGTTCATTCATTGGTAATCCATCATCTCCATCTGAACATTCTGATGTAATAAGGTAACCACCAGTGCTTTCGATATACCCGTGTCCTGAAAAATAAAATAGAGCAATATCGTTATTATCTCTGAAGAGTTCTTCAATTTTATTTTTTAAACCCTTCCTTAATATTTTATTTTTATCTCCTGTCGCAACTTCAATATTGACATCAAAATTTTTAGTTCCATCACTATGTCGATCCAAAACGGTTTTTATTGAATATGCATCATTTACACAACCAAATAAGGGATTGACATTCTCATAGTAATCAATCCCTATAACAAGTGCTTTTCTCATCTTATTGTTACTTGTTTTTTCCTTCTTTCATAGCTTGATCAATCGCTGAAGCGATTTTGTCCCAATCCCAATCAACAGTTTTATATCTAGGTAATCCTTCAGGTAAGGTTGTAGAAGAGTTTGCTCCATCTATATAAACTCCAAAGATGGGAACGTTTTGATCTTTTGCAAATTTTATTTCTTTAATTACACCTTTCGCAGTATATGCCTTTTTACCCACAAGAACAATAAGTATATTACATTTGTTAATTTTATCCTTAATAAGCTGTTCCCATTCTTTTTGAGGTAATGTCTCTTTACAAGACCAGTCTTCAATATTAAACGGTGTTTTTGAATTCTTTGATTGACCGACAAACAAAATCTTCTCTATACTATTATTGTCAAAGTCAAAACTAATAAATGCTCTTGGATTAGCCATTTTGATTATTTTAATTGTTAATATATATGACTTAAATTGTCATTGTGTAATCTGCTGTGATAATAATCGTTTTGAAAATGAGTACGATATATAGCTTTTAATAGAGTTTCGGTGGTTTGCCTTTATTTTCAACAACTTGCCTAACAAACCCTTCCCACTTACCAAATATTTGTAGCCATTCATCAGTATCAAAATACTTATCAATAGATCTATCTATATTGATTTCTGGTAAGTATATTCCTGTAACTCCTTTTTCAAGAACACCTTCATCAACAACTCCTTCTTCTCTTAATATTAATATTGGAAGTCCTATTTGAAATGCCATAGCAGGTTCTATTTGACAAAAAGGACTAGTAAACCATTTATTGTTAATCTCATATTCTTTCTGACCGATGTCACTATTTGGTTTACTTTTCCCTTCTTTAATATAACTTCTTCTAAGAGCTATTGTGATAATTCCATTACATTCCAACATTAATCTCCTAATAGCTGTTAAAGGTTCTTGCATATCATAATCAGTAACCCCAAGCGTTCTTCCAATAAATCCCTTCTTATCAAGTATGTCTTTTATTCTTTCTATTACTTGATATTGTTTTGAATTGAAAGGTTTAGGGTAACTCAAGAAAATTGGGATTCTATAATTCATTGATATTGTATTTATAATTTTTACAAAGATAGTAATAAAAGAGACTTAGATGGTATTTTTTAAGTCTTTCTTAAAATATTCATTTAAAACAGCTTGCTGTCAGCATTTTTATTTCATAAAACTCTGTTCTGACCACTTCAAAACAGTCTTATTTTTATCTCTAGTATTTTATTTATTCTTGTCATTTCAAATAAAGTCATCGAATTCGACCTCTTTATGATCTATAAGTTACTCGACCACTTTCTACTATCCTTGATAGTGATAATATTTACTATACAAGCTCATTTTCTCCCTTTTCTAGATATGATAAGATATTTTTAGGAGCACACAATTTCTATTCTCTAAAGTAAGTGGACGATTCTTTTCGGTTAGTGAAGTATTTGACGTGTGGGCCTCCCTTTTGTTTGCACTCTGAAATAAAATCATAGAATTAAGCAATATCTCTTGCCCAGAACGTTCGCTTTCGGTTATAGATACTATCTCTTTCAGGTGAAAGAGTTTAAAAATATGAAATTGTATCAGGTATTTTTTTATTATTTTACTTTTTAAATATACTCAAAGATACATGGGAAGTCTGTGTTTTTTGAGCATATTTAAAAAGAGGATCTATTTCTTAAAGAAAATAGTTTTTATTTTCTATTGTAACTTATATTATTCTAATGTTCTTTCTATAACCCATTAGTTTAGCAAAGTGTATTTTAACTAATTTTAGGTCTAGTTTCTTTGAGTTTGCAACAAAATAATATAATTTTTGCAATTTGACTATAATATTAAAATGGTATTTCTTGGTATATTTTCCCTTTAATTAATTTCCCATTAGAAGTTTTATTTCGTTTAACACCGTCTTGTCCCCATGTACCCCACTGTTTGAAAAAGAACGGTATTTTTACTTTATCAGCTTGCTCTTTTATTGATAAAAGCCATTTTTCTTTCATTGGTCTTGCGCGATTGCCGCTTTCACCTCCAACGATTACCCAATTTATTCCAACTAAATTAATTTGCCCCAAATCGCCAAGAAGTGGCTCGCAAGATAAAAATTTGATTCTTACATTTAGATTACGAATGTACTCTATTCTGCTTTTATAATCAGCACTTTCAACTGTTACCCCCAGCCATATATTACTTGGTATTTCTTTACCATTAAAATATAATGCCATTCTTTCAGCTCTTTTAGTCAAAATTTGATATTTATGTTGTGGCGTTTGCTTAATTATATCTAGAACTTTATCAATAAATTCAAAAGATATGCTTTCGTGAAATAAGTCGCTCATAGAACATACAAAAATCGTAGCTGACTTTTTCCATTTGAGCGGCTGATCTAAACACTCTGGATGTATAGTTACTTTGAATCCGTTTTTATATTTTATTTGCCCCATAGCTTGAAGCCTTTTAGACATAATTTCTGCATAACAATTGACGCATCCTTCGGATAATTTTGTACAACCAGTAACTGGATTCCAAGTTTTTTCAGTCCACTCTATTTTAGTAGTCCTCATAGAATTTTTATTTTATATAGTTTTGCTTTATGAATATTAGTAGCTGTCTTGTTAAATTCACCATCAATAGTTATTTTCTTTTGACTTAATAGTTCGCTAACGACGTCAACATAAAGACTTGGTTTACAGCCGTAATTTAAAGAATATTTTAGTCCGCATATATTATCACTAATTTCTCCAGCTAATATCAGCTTGCTTATTTTATTCTTTACAATTTTAATTTTATTGGTTGCTTCAGGATTATGGAATAATGTACCAAGACCAAAGTCGTTATTAATATTACAGTTTGATTCTCCAGCAAACGGATCCTCTTTCCAACAAACTTTTAAGAACTTTTCCATACCCAAAGAATGATTGGAACCAAAAATTAATCCATAATAGTTTGCTCCCTTTTGTATTGTGAAACTGTGTAGAAAATATTCTTTACCAGGAGGAATCAATGACTTAAAATAGTCAGTTATAGCACGATGACATTCTTTAGGTTTTGATTTATCAAATGAAATATTTTCTTTATTAAAATACATATTAACTGATGGTTCATCTCTAAACCTTTTAATAAATGAAGATGCTATAAAAAATATGAAATCAGTTTTTGGTGAATTGATTAACTTTATAAATACGTCATCTGTAATTTGTTTGAATCCATATTGGTCAAGTAGAATGAATTTTCCATAGTCGTTATTTTCAAGAGCCGATAGAACATTTTTATTTTGTATAAGTTCTTTAAAGTCTTTGCTCTCAAAATAACATGAGTGCTTAAATACGCATTCCTGTAAATCACAATCTAGTTGACAGTTTGATATTTCTTGGCTAACATTTTCTTCTAGTAGTTGCTTCTTCTTGGGCAATTTTTCATTAAATCCAAATAGAATCAAAGGTTTTCCATTTCTATTTAGAAATCTACAATGTTGTTTCTCATTTCCTTTAGCTTCTTCCACTAATATCAGAGGTGAACCAAATGTGCCTTCAGCATCTTTCCCACTACCTGCAAATAAGTCATAAATATAAATGCGAGATATGTATGGATTGTGCAAAAAAACTGGGAACCATTCTCTAAAACATTCTCTAAAGATGTCAAGCTTGAGCTTTGTTTCCTCACTAAAAACGTCTCTATTTATATCTTTTGTCATACTTTATGTGTTTGTTCTTTATATTAGATTATTTACATTTACAAACCAAAATTTAAACTAAGTTTATTTGTTTCAAAGCTACTTTAGATATCAATTAAGATCTATTCGTTTTAATTAAAAAGAAAATATGATTAACTTTTAAAACTTTTGTTATTTAATATTCCTGTTTAAATAATAAGTTCCTTATACAAAGGTATCATAAAAATATTTAGATTTGTCTTTTGAAATAAAAAATGTATACTATTTAATAAAAAGTCCCATAAAATACATGAAATAAATGAATCACCGTTCACTCTTCTCAAACCCAGCCGCACTAATCCTTTTCTTCATCTTGGTAGAAGCCCGAAAGTTAACGCTCTTCACCTCAATGCTTTCGGCTCGATGAGGTTCTTCGGGATTAAAATCTTCACGGAATTGGGCAGAGAGTTGGAAAGCCCCATAATCGTTTAAGGCAACGGTGTAACCATTCTTTAAAGCTTTCTCTATTGCACTAAATGTTTTGGTTATTGCTAGCTCCATTTCTGTACGTAGTAATGGGTCGTTTCCTGCAATGTATTCGGCTAATGCTTTTGTGTTTAACTTTTCTCTGCTTTTTATTATAGGATGAACACCGCCTTTTTTCTTTGTGTCTTTACTTAAATTATCGTTTATCTCCTTGAATTTATATGGTATGCCCATAGTAATTAATGTTTTATTGGTTTATGGTTTCTACAAACATGTACAAGATTGAATACGAACATGTAGATGTTCGTATATCGATCGTGTACATGATCGAATTGATGTCTCGTTTTGTTTTTACTAATTTGTTTAGTCGTTTTCATTAATATGTCTATATGCTTGAATTATAATGAAATATGTAAATATGAATATTGCTATTGGTGGCAGGAGTGGCAGGAAAAAAGAGTATTTTTCGGTTTCAAAAATATTTTTTTGAGAATTCCGCAAATTGCATAATTTTCAAAATTTAATTTTCAGAACGGCAAAAAGGTTATTTTTTCCTGCCACTCCTGCCACCAAATAATAAGTTTACTCTTTTAAACAAATATGATAAACTGTATATCCGTTTATCCTTTTCCATTGAAAACCAAGTGATTTCAGGTTTTTACCCAGTTTGTTTATCATCTTCTTACTAATAGCAATCCCCGTTTTACTCTTAATATATTCCGCCAATTTCGCAGCAGAAAGGAATATACCTTCCTCTTCACCTTCCGGTTTACGGTAGTATTCATAGAAAAGTTCCATATCCGCATCAGTTTCCATGTAGTGCTGGTTGTGCTGTTCCACAATGCTGTTTTCCTCAGAATTGAAATAGTAACGGAACCCATTCAGAATCAAGTTCCATGCCTGGGCATAGAGTTGCTTGTAATCGATGCTGAAATCGAAATTGATAGGGCCGGTTACTTCATGGCATAGGTTGCGACGGCTACCGGTATAATCTCTCAGGATATCCAGGTGATTGGTTGTTCCGAAGAAAGAGGCATGACGCACAAAATTGCGCGGAGGACGGTCCGGCGAGGTGCGTATATTGATGTTGAACGTGGTGAACAACTCTTTCACAGTTTCCTGATCGTAACGTTGAATGGTGTCCAGCTCGTCGATATTCAGAATGGCTCCGGTGCTCAGCTTCATGCGGGTGGCATTGGCATTATTGGAAAATACGTTGGCATCGAAATGACTTTTGCGCCATTCGGGAGGTAGCAGACGTTCCGGCCAGGTGGATTTTCCCATACCGTGCTTGCCACCAATCAATACCAGAATCTGATGATTAATTACTCGGTCGTTTATCAATGAAGCAACTAATGCCACGAACCATTTGCGAAAACACCATTCAAAATATTCGGGATCTTTAGTGGGCACGGTGGCTGCCACATCGGCAATATAGTCGTGCCCGTCCCATTCGGTGAAAGGGACAAAGATAAAATCCTTGAAAGGGTGGTAGGAGGGGGTAAACTCGGAATCTACCATTGCCTTTACATCATTCAGGGTGCAATTTATTCCTTCTTTGTGTGCCCGGATGTAAATGGTGTTGAGGTGATGGTCGCGAAGCTCGGTCCACTCATGACTGGAATGATCGGCATAACGGAATTCAATGCCTTGCAGTATTACATTGCGGCGCAGCATGAAGTTGCGTTTGATAAACTCTTCGAGCTTCTGTGTCTCTTTCTCCACTTTTGTCAGTCCGCTGTCAGTACCGGCAGCATCTTCGTACTCCTTGTACTTAATACGGATAGTCATACGAAGATCATCGGCAGTAAAATGTTCGTTGGTGCAACGCTGAAGTGCCAGTTTGGCTGTTTCTGCTTCAGGAATTCCTGCCACGCAGCAAAAGTATGCCAAAGCGTACACAAACTGCGATCTGTTCTCTTTCCGGAATGACTCCACATTGAGCGCATTTGAGTAAGCGCGGTCGAAAGCTCTTCTTATTTCGGTATCCCGCTGTTCGCCAATAGGCAGATGATCATAGGAAATTGGTTCTCCCTCCATGTTTCGGAGTAGCTTCGTTGTTTTCTTCTCGAAATCCTTCTTTGTAGCTATCAGAAATGTTTCGGCTTCGGGATTGAAAAATAGCTCAGGGTCGTAAGTGGCTGAGGTTAACTGTAATAATGAATGTTCGTTTTTCTTAAAGTCAATATACAAACAGGATTCATAATATAAGCTGACAACGGAAAAAGCGTGTGCGTGAAATTTGCTAATCTCCTCATTACTATCGGGTATAGAGCCGTCCGGACTGGAGGCGGGAGATAGAATTACAATACCTGTACCTTCTGTGGTAACAAATGCTGCCAAGGTGTTGGGCTCTTGTGCGGCTTTATCCCGTAAACGAATAGCTTGCTCAGGTTCCAGTTTGCCACTGTTGAGCTGAATCACTCCGTTATACTGCTCCATATTAGTCTTTGTACGTCCGCCGTTAAAGGATGCAGCAAATGTAAAGGAGGGGAGTTGCTGCCATGCTTTGGTAGAATCGCTGCTTTGACTTCGGATACTGTCAACCAGTGTTGCGTACTTCAGTGTTTTGAACGAGTTGATTACTGTTTCTATAGCGAGGTTTTCTACAAACGTGGGACGCCCTTTGTTCCCACCAATGTATAAGGATGTATTCATAGTATTTTTATTTTAATGTTTTTGTAAGTGCAAAGATTATATATGCACAATAATCGTGCCAGATATTAATAAATTATTGACAATGGATTAAAATGATTATTCTTTCATAGATTTTTTCTGATATATCTCCGAAATCTGAGTCTTTATTAGGAATTAACTATAGATATATCTAAAATGTAGTGATTAATTTGGATTTTATTATAGATATATCTATATTTGAAAAAAATAAGACTGGATATGTATAACGAACTGTATGAACAATCTGGTAGCGATATCATCCGTCAGTTAGGCAGACGATATAGCGATTACCGTAAACGGATGGGGTATACCCAAAAGGAAGTTTCCGAGAAATCGGGATTGAGTGTATTTACAATCAGCTCTTTTGAGAATGGTTCTTCAACCGGGGTAACATTGGCTTCATTTATTAAATTGTTGCGGGCAATTGATAGTCTTGAAGAGATAGAAAAACTTTTGCCGGAACTTCCGGAAAGTCCCCGTGCATTATTTAAAAAGCAGTATAAAAAGCGGTAGTTATGGAAACAAATGTGGTAATGGTAAAACTATGGGATATGCCGGTAGGGTACCTTTTATGGAACAAGAAGCAGGATGTTGCTGTTTTTGAATATGAACCGGAATTTTTAGATAAAGGGTTGGATATTGCTCCGCTAACTATGTCTATCAATTCTCCTCGTAGTAAAAAACACATGCCATGGATGGGGGATAAGGATAAGTTGTATATGGGGCTTCCATCTATGATTGCCGATTCTCTCCCCGACAAATGGGGGCATTCACTTTTTAATGCATGGTTGCGGGATAATCATATCTCACCTAAAAATGTAACCCCTGTAGATCATTTATCGTTTATTGGTAGTCGTACTATGGGCGCGTTGGTATATGAACCTGCACAGAACTTATGTGATAACTCTGCTTTTTCAGTCGATATCCAACGGCTTTATAAGTTTGCCAAACAAGTGTTGAACGAGCGGGAAGCCACTATGCTGAATACTGAAAATTCTATTCTGTGGCAGGATTTGATAAAAATTAGTTCGTCGCCAGGAGGTAAGCGGCCGAAAGCTATTGTGGCTCTTAATGAGATTACTGGTGAGATTATATCCGGTCAGGGAAATATTCCGGAAGGCTTCGAACATTTCATTCTTAAATATGATGATAATTTAGCTTATCCGTTTTCTAAATTAGAATATGTTTATTACCAGATGGCTTTGGATGCCGGAATAAATATGATGCCATCTGAATTACGTTCATACGGAAATGTGACTCATTTTCTTACCCGTAGATTTGATCGTGTTGGTAATGATCGGATACATACGCAAACATTGGCTGCTATGTCGCTCGGAAGTGATAGTTACGAGGATCTGTTTTCTGTAATACGCAGGCTTAACTTACCTTATGAAGATAGCAGACAGCAATATTTACGGATGGTGTTTAATATACTTGCCCGTAATGTTGATGATCACTCCAAAAATTTTAGTTTCTGCATGACTCCCGATGGAGTATGGCATTTGTCTCCTGCTTATGATTTGACTTATAGTGTTGATTTATTTGCTCCGGCATTTTCTAACAGGCATTCGTTAACTGTAAATGGGAAAAATGAAGAGATAACCCGAGAAGATTTGGAAGTTGTAGCTCAGCGTAATGATATTCAGGATTATAATTCTTTAATTGATATGGTTGGTAATGCTGTAGAGCAATTTGAGAAATATGCAAAAATATTGTCTGTTAACCAACAGTTTATTGATCGTATAAAGTCTGATTTTGTAAAATTGTAAGTGTTAAAATGATTGTTTTATAAAGAACAAAATTCTGTTGTAATAGAGATTAAATATTGTAATAAATCCTGAAGATGAAATAATCCTTTGATATTTATTCTAAAATAAAAAATTATGTTACTTTTGTAAGATATTTTATTGAGTATAACTTATTTATAATATATCTGATGAAAAGAGATCAATTATTTCTGAGTAATATTTATTTATTGAATTAAATTGATAAAAATGAAAGTCTATTTTATAACAATTGTTTTTTTATTGTCTCTAACATCGGTTTATGCCCTAAGTCCAGTTAAATGGAACAGTAATCTATCTACCGAACAAAATATAGCAGCCAATTCAATTGCATTGAAAAATGCAACAGATTTGTTTTTTCTGAATAAAATAGCCAGAGAGAAATCCATCATTATTCTAGGAGAACCTGGGCATTATGAACTTAAAACATCTGAAGCAAAGATTAGTATAATAAACTATCTTAAATCGAAGGAGTTCAATTCTGTTGCAATGGAGACAGTATCCTTTATTTCTGGATATGTTTTCTCTAGTCCAGAGTATAAAGAGAAAACAAAAGATTGGGATTTTGAGAATATGTGGTCAACTGTATGGACTGATCAGAAAACTTGTAAGCCGATAGTAGAGCAAATAAATAAACGTGAAATTAAACTATTGGGAATTGATTCTCAACTAGGGTATTATGATATTGATGCTGTGAAAATTATTTTAGAAAAATACAAAGATGAGTTTCCGATAGATATTGATTGGAAGAAACTTCAAGATTATTATATTTCCTGTTTAGTATTCTATATGGTACCTCAAGAATACAAACCACTTAATAAGACAGAAGAATATGAATTAATGAGTCTTGTTAATAAAATACAAAATTATACAGGTTGTATAATTTCTAGAAATGGAAATAATATAAACTTAAAAGCACTTCTGCAGTGGGTTCAAAATGTAAAGAATGCTTATCCATACAACAAATATAATAAGGTTTTAGATCCTCCAAAAAATGCTTCAGAGATGACCTTTGCTACATATATTGAAAGAAGCAGAGATGATATGATGGCTAAAAACGTTATTTGGTATTCAATAAATAAGCCAAAAGAAAAATTTACTGTGTGGTGCGCTAATTACCATGCATCAAGAGATTTATCGCAAGTAACTATTCCTTATGATTCTTTACTTTATTTCTCAACTCAGACTATGGGCGAATTTCTTTCGCAGAATCCGATTAATAAAAAGATGTATTCTCTGGCATTAATTTCTAAGAATGTTTATAAAGGGGAGGTAAATGGTAAGCTTGAATCAGAAATTGCTCAATTTACAAATAATGCTCCGTTTGCATTTATAGATTTTGCTTCGTTGAGATTTGCCGAAGGTTATTGGGATAAAACATTTAATGTTTCAATAAAGCTCAATAGAGATGGTAAATATCTATACTCGTATGACGGCTTGTATTATATAAGAGATCAAGAATTAAATTATAAATAATATTAGCGCTGTTCTAGTGATCTCCAAAAACCAGAGCCTTTGCTACT
Organism: uncultured Bacteroides sp.; assembly: GCF_963677945.1. Taxonomy (NCBI): domain Bacteria; kingdom Pseudomonadati; phylum Bacteroidota; class Bacteroidia; order Bacteroidales; family Bacteroidaceae; genus Bacteroides; species uncultured Bacteroides sp. The sequence goes on from NZ_OY782578.1 coordinate 2,391,509, forward strand.
ATGCCATTAATCATATGTTCTTCTGCCTTATATTGAAATATCCATACTGTACCTGTTAATGAGTAATCTTCTTCGTCTTTTTGGCAGGAGAATAACAGGAGTGATATAGAAAAAGCAAGAAGAACGGGTAACTTAAAGTTTGGTTTAAAAAGTCTCATTCTTATGGTTTGATTAAAATATTTACAAAGATATATAGATCTTTTATATTTATCCTATTAATTATTTGTAAATTATTATGATTACCTTGACTCTAAATACGCTATTTATTTATATGTTTTTGATTTGTAATAAGTTATATGAAAGTGAAAAATCCCGCTTGTTTTATTTCAGGCGGGATTTTTTTGTATGTTAAGAACGTAATTACTTTACGGGAATCTTTTCTATTCTTTTTTGATGACGGCCGCCTTCAAAATTTGTAGAGAAGAACTCAGTCATAATATGGTCGGCTGTTGTCGTGTCGATAAAACGACCTGGCATAACCAGAATATTAGCATCGTTGTGCTGACGGGCAAGATGTGAGATCTCCGGTGTCCAGCAAAGTGCGGCACGGATATTCTGATGCTTGTTCAACGTCATGTTAATGCCATTACCACTACCGCAGATAGCAATACCCGGATAACATTCGCCATTTTCTATGGCTGATGCCATCGGATGTGCATAATCTGCATAATCGCAACTGTCTGTTGTGTACGTTCCAAAGTCTTTGTATGCCCAACCCTTGGCTTCGAGCCAGCTCTTAACGAACTGTTTCAGTTCAAAACCTGCGTGATCGGAGCAAATACCAATAGTTTTCATTTTTATCTGTTTTCAGTTTATGTTAGATTATAACATTGCCTTAACCTGATTGTACACGTTCTGAGCAGTGAAACCAAGTTTTTCGTCAAGAACTTTGTAAGGTGCAGAGAATCCGAATGATTCCAGACCAAATACCTTACCGTTAGCACCTGCAAGACCTTCAAGGTTTACTGGTAAACCTGCTGTAAGACCAAATACTTTAGCTCCGGTTGGGATAATTGATTCCTGATATTCCTTACTTTGGCTACGGAACAATCCTTCAGATGGAACAGAAACAATGCGAAGTTTTACACCATCCTTACGAAGCAATTCTGCTCCGGCAACAAGTGTAGCAACTTCAGATCCTGAAGCGATAAGAACTACATCCGGTTTTTCATCAGCTCCGGCAACAATGTAAGCACCTTTTGCAGCATCAGCATAGTTTGTTCCTGCAGGAAGATTAGTAATATTCTGACGTGAGAAGATTAATCCTGTTGGAGTTGAAGTATTTTCCATAGCAAGTTTCCATGCTTCTGTAGTTTCTTCAGCATCAGCCGGACGAAGTACCAACATTGAGTTGTGTCCGTTGTGGTTTTTAAGTTTTTCCATCAAACGGATCTGAGCTTCCTGTTCAACCGGTTCGTGAGTAGGTCCGTCTTCACCCACACGGAATGCGTCGTGAGTCCAGATAAACTTCACTGGAAGTTCCATTAAGGCAGCCATACGAACTGCCGGTTTCATGTAATCAGAGAATACAAAGAATGTACCGCAAGCTGGAATTACACCTCCGTGAAGTGCCATACCGATGCAAACACATGCCATTGTTAACTCAGCAACACCTGCCTGTAAGAAAGCACCGCTGAAATCGTCTTTTGTAAAGGCGTGAGTTTTCTTTAAGAATCCGTCTGTTTTATCAGAGTTTGACAAGTCGGCAGAAGCACAGATCATGTTTTCTACCTGAGTAGCCAATGCACCAAGAACTGTAGCAGAAGCACCACGAGTAGCGTCGTTTGCTTTTTGCTTAATACCAGCCCAGTCTACTTTAGGAGCTTTGCCTGAGAAGAATTCTTCTAATTTTGCAGCAAGTTCTGGGTTAGCTTTAGCCCATTCTGCTTTAGCAGCATACTTGGCAGCAACAATTTCTTTCAGTTCGGCAGCACGTTTAGCGTAAAGTTCTGCAACTTCTGGGAATATTTTGAAAGGATCTGTAGGATCACCTCCTAAGTTTTTAATAGTTTCGTCATAAGAAGCACCACTTGCACTCAATGGCTGACCATGAGTTGAGCATTGGCGTTCGAAGCTTCCTTGTTCGGCTGTGACGGCACCTTTACCCATGATGGTTTTACCAATAATCAGGGTAGGACGTTCTTTTTCTGCTTTCGCAGCAGTAAGAGCCTTGCGGATTTCGTCTGGATTATTACCATTGATAGAGATTACGTTCCAGTTCCATGCTGCATATTTCTTTGCAGTATCTTCGCAGGTTACAGCATTTGTTCCTGTTGAAAGCTGAATATCATTGGAATCGTAAAACATAACTAAGTTGTCAAGTCCCAGGTGTCCGGCTAAACGACCTGCTCCCTGAGAAATTTCTTCCTGAATACCTCCGTCTGAGATAAATGTATAAATGGTTTGTCCCATTACTTCGCCGAAGCGAGCTTTCAGGAATTTGGCAGCGATAGCAGCACCAACAGCGTATGAATGTCCTTGTCCTAGAGGACCGGATGTGTTTTCTACTCCACGCATTACGTCTACTTCAGGGTGTCCCGGAGTTGGGCTTCCCCATTGACGGAATTGTGATAATTCATCCAATGTGTATTTACCTGTAAGGGCTAGGATAGAATACAACATGGGTGACATGTGTCCTGGGTCTAAAAAAAAGCGGTCGCGACCTTCCCAACGAGGATTTTCAGGATCAAATTCCAAAAATTCAGAGAAAAGAACGTTCACAAAGTCTGCGCCACCCATGGCACCGCCCGGGTGTCCTGAGTTTGCTTTTTCTACCATAGAAGCTGCTAAAATTCGCACATTATCTGCTGCGAGATTCATTAGTTTACTATCATTCATAATAATTGATTCATTAATTTAGGGGCAAAGATAGCAGTTTGCGAGTAATAAACTGCTAGAATAGAGCGTTTTTTTGTTGAAAAGATCGAGGTTGAAAGCGAGACCGGGAGAGATCTTAGAGTATAAAATACAATAAGTTATTTATCAGAAATACACTAAGATATTTCTATCTTTTCCCGGCCTCGCTTGAAGAGATTTATTAGCAGAACAATTCTTTTTCAGTGAATTGTCCAACTTTTACATATTGTTCATAAATAGCCTGATATGCTTTTGCATTTTCTGCATTTGGAGTATATTCCGAAGCAAATCCTGGTCCCATGGCCTGTTGTGCTTCTTCTACCTTACCATAGATGCCTGCAGCTGTTGCAGCAAACATAGCAGCGCCTAAAGCACAAGCTTGTTCTGTTTTGCAGACTTTAATTGGCATATTTAGTACATCAGACAAAGTTTGCATTACGAATGGTGATTTCAAAGAAATACCTCCGATACCAATTACTGCATCGATTTGTACGCCTTCGCTACGGAAACGGTCTACAATTGCTTTTGAACCGAATGCTGTAGCTTCTACCAATGCACGGAAGATGCGTGGAGCTGAACTGCCAAGAGTAAGTCCGGTAATTGTTCCTTTCAACATCTGGTTAGCATCAGGAGTACGGCGACCATTCATCCAGTCGGTAGCAATTACTGTGCTTTCGCTGATTGGAATTAGCTCGGCTTCTTTTGTTAATGCAGGGATAATCTGGCTGCATGCTTCATCTACCAATTTAGCTTTTGTAGCTTCGTCAATAAGTGTGCTGTTGCCTATGATTTTTTTGATAGGGAACTCAAGAACTCTCTTGAACCAAGCATATACATCACCGAAAGCCGATTGTCCGGCTTCCAGACCAACATATCCTGGGATAACTGAACCGTCAACCTGTCCGCAGATACCTTTGATCAGCTTGTCGCCCATCTCTTCGTAAGAAGAAACCATGATGTCGCAAGTTGAAGTACCGATAATACGTACAAGTGTACGAGGTGTTACACCTGATCCTACAGCACCCATGTGGCAGTCGAATGCTCCGCCGGCTACAACAACGTTTGTTGTTAAACCAAGACGTTTAGCCCATTCTTCTGTAAGGTGACCAACTACCTTATCAGCAGTTTCTGTCTTTGTGAACAGACGATCACGGTAGCCAGCCAAAAGTGGATCAAGAGCTACAAGGAAGTCTTCAGCTGGAAGTCCGCCCCATTTTTCGTGCCACATAGCTTTGTGTCCTTCAGCACAACGGCTTCTTACGATATCTTCAGCTTTATTGGCTCCTGTAAGAATAGCTGGTAACCATTCGCAATGCTCAACAATAGAGTAAGCATTCTTGCGTACAGTTTCGTCTTCACGAAGTACGTGAAGAGCTTTTGCCCAGAACCATTCTGAAGAATAGATACCACCTTCGTAAGCTGAATAGTCAATCTTCCACTCTTTGCAAAGCTTATTGATTTCGGCTGCTTCTTTTACTGCTGTATGGTCTTTCCAAAGTACAAACATTGCATTTGGATTTTCTGCAAATTCAGGAAGTAAAGATAGGGGAGTACCTGCTGCATCTGTAAACACAGGAGTACTTCCGGTTGTGTCAAAAGCAATACCAACAACTTGTTCTGCAGTTCCTGCAGGGCATTTTGCCAGTGATTCTTTGATAGTTGCTTCCAGTACTTCAATATAATCAAGTGGATGCTGACGATATTGGTTGATTGCAGGATCGCAATATTTTCCTTCTGTCCAGCGAGGATAGTATTTTACGGCTGTAGCCAATTCTTCCCCTGTCAATGCATTTACAATGATTGCACGGGCAGAATCACTACCGTAATCTAATCCTATAACATATTTGTTTGCCATATTACATCAAAGCTTTATTTAGCAAATAATAAACATCATTTGTGCGTAGCTCTTTCTTGAAGTTGCTGATAGTTGTATCATTATCGATAACGATCATTTCGATACCTGCCATTTCAGCATAGTCTTCCAGATATTCCTGAGTAAGAGCGAAAGAGAAGCTTGTGTGGTGTGTTCCACCTGCAAGAATCCATGCACCTGCACCTACTTCGAAGTTTGGTTGTGGAATCCAAAGTGCAGAAGCAACCGGCAATTTAGGAAGTTCTTTTGATTTGATAACATCTACCTGGTTTACAATCATACGGAAACGGTTACCCATATCTACGATTGTTGCAGCAACTCCTGTTCCTTCGTGAGTAGTGAATACCAAACGAGCAGGATCTGCTTTGCCACCGATACCTAATGGATGAACTTCTAGTTTTGGTTTGTTTTCTGCAATAAGCGGACAAACCTCCAACATGTGTGCCTGAAGAATTGAGCTCTTGTCTCCGTCGAAGTTCAATGTGTAATCTTCAAGGAATGAAGCACCACCTTCAAGACCTTGTCCCATGAACCACATTGTGCGGTACAATGCTGCTGTTTTCCAGTCACCTTCAGCTCCGAAACCATAACCTTCAGCCATCAAACGTTGAGAAGCAAGACCTGGAAGTTGGTTCATTCCGTGCAATGCGTCGAAGTTTGTAGTGAATCCTTTAGCGCCTTTTGCTGTTAAGAATTTGCGAAGAGCAAGTTCTTCACGAGCAGCTTCAACAACTTGGTTGCGGTCTTTTCCGCCTTCTTTTACATTAGCTGACAATTCATATTCGCTTTCGTATACTTTAACCAACTCTGCAATTTCAGCATCAGTTACAGTATCCTGAACTGCTACTAAATCGCCGATTGGATAGTAATCTACGTGATAACCTAAACGAAGTTCTGCTTCTACTTTGTCACCATCTGTTACAGCAACATTGTTCATGTTGTCTCCGAAACGGATGATAAGCATATCTTGTGCATCAGCCCAAGCTGCAGCAACACGCATCCATACAGCAATCTTGCCCTGAGCTTTTTCATCTTGCCAGTGACCAACAACAACCTTGCGGTTTTTGCGCATACGAGAAACAATGTGACCAAATTCGCGGTCTCCGTGAGCTGATTGATTCAAGTTCATGAAATCCATGTCCATTGTATCCCATGGAATTTCTTTGTTGAATTGTGTGTGGAAGTGAAGAAGAGGTTTTTTCAACTCTTGCAATCCGTGAATCCACATTTTAGCAGGAGAGAAAGTGTGCATCCAGGTAATGATACCGATACATTTGCTTTCATTGTTTGCTGCTCTCATTGTAGCTGTTACTTCAGCTGCTGAGTTTACAGTTCCTTTATATACAACTTTAACAGGAAGATTTCCTGATTCATTAAGTCCTTTTACAATCTCGTTAGAGTGTGCGTTAACTGCGATTACTGCATCGCCTCCGTAAAGGAGCTGTGCTCCTGTTACAAACCAAACTTCAAAATCTTGAAATGCCATAATTTTTTAATTTTAAGATTATAAATCTATTTGTTTTGATATTTATTTTGATAATAATTTATTTCTGACCGTAATAAGCGCCCGGACCATGTTTGCGGTTAAAGTGCTTTTCTACCAGCAATGGATTCATTGTTAATGCCGGATTTACAGAATATGCAATAGAAGCCATTTTTGCTACTTGTTCCATCACAACTGCGTTATGAACTGCATCGTCTGCATTTTTCCCCCAGGAGAAAGGACCGTGGTTCTTTACAAGTACCCCTGGTGTATGAGCCGGATTGATTCCTTCGAATCTCTTGATGATAACACTACCGGTTTCTTTTTCATAAGCTCCTTCTACTTCTTCTTTTGTCATATCAGCAGTGCAAGGAATTGCATCGTGAAAATAATCGGCATGTGTGGTACCGATATTAGGTAGATCAATTCCGGCTTGTGACCATGCTGTGGCATAAGTGGAGTGTGTATGTACTACTCCGCCAATTTCAGGAAATGCTTTATAAAGTTCCACATGAGTAGGAGTGTCTGATGATGGTTTAAGTTTTCCTTCTACAACTTTTCCATCAAGATCAACAACAACCATGTCTTCGGCCTTCATATCGTCATAAGATACTCCACTTGGCTTAATAACTACCAAACCGCTTGCACGATCGATAGCAGATACATTGCCCCAGGTGAAGATAACCAGTCCGTGCTTTACTAAATCCAGATTAGCCCGGAAAACTTGTTCTTTTAAAGTCTCTAACATAATTCTCTATAACTTGAATTTTGGATCTTTCTTGTAAATCTTACTATTAAACTTGTACAGGTAAGCTCCACGTTTAGATCCTGATTTATCTATTTGATCTGTTTTTTCTATATAGTCCATTTCTGCAACTCGTTTACGGAAATTCCGCTTATCAATAGTGTCTCCGTAGATGGCTTCAAAAAGACTTTGCAACTGTGTTAATGTAAATAACTTGGGCAGAAGATTAAAACCGATAGGTTCTGTGCTTGCATTATGCTGCATTAAGCTTCGTGCCTTTTCTACCATTAACTGATGGTCAAAAACAAGAGGAGGTACTTCGTTTACATTTACCCAGTATGCATTGTGTTTTTGCACTAATTCCTGATCGTATTCATTGATATTAATTAGCGCATAATAGGCTGCAGATACAACTCGCTCTCCCGGATCTCGGTTTATTTCGCCGAAGATTCCAACCTGGTCCATGTATACATCTTCCAGTCCTGTTAATTGATTCAATACTCTTTTTGCTGCATCATCCACGCTCTCGTTTTCCTTAACGAATCCGCCCATAAGAGACCATTCTCCCAAAGCTGGTTCAAAATTACGCTTTAGTAAAAGGAGGCTTAATTCTCCCTGGTTAAATCCGAAGATAATGCAGTCTACTGCTACATAGAATTGCTTTTCCTGACTATAGTAATTAATCATTTTTGTTAAATAGTTCTTTTATTTGGCAACCGAAAATTTATAGATACAATGGCTTTTGTATGTTTTTCCCGGTTCCAGGATTACAGAAGGCCAGTCTTTTTTATTTGGGCTGTCAGGATAATGTTGTGTTTCAAGGCAAACACCAGTACGCTGCTTATAAACGATACCACGTTTTCCTTTTACTTTTCCATCAAGGAAGTTACCTGTATATACTTGTACTCCTGGTTCGTCAGTGTACATTTCCAAAGTAATGCCGCTGATTGGTGAAGTAAGTTTTGCTGCTAATTTAGTTATATCTCCTGCAGTATTTAATACCCAGTTATGATCGTAGCCATTTCCGTTCTTCAATTGTACATAATCGAATTTGTTGATGTCCTGACCGATAGCTTTTGGTTTAGTGAAATCCATTGGTGTTCCAGCAACAGGAAGTATTTCGCCTGTAGTCATGTAAGTGCTGTCTACCGGAGTAAAATTGTCAGCATTTACATATAACTGATTGTCTGTTATTGTATTATTAGGATCTCCTGAAAGATTGAAATATGAGTGGTTAGTCATATTTATAATTGTTTTCTTATCAGTAGTTGCTTCGTAGCTGATGTCGATAGCATTGTCTTTTGTAAGAGTGAAAGTTACTTTTGCTGTTACTTTTCCTGGGAAATTAGCATCTCCGTCAGGAGAGATACGGGTAAGTTCTAAACAGCTGTCGCTGATTACTTTTGCATCGTATACCTGATATTGCCATCCTTCCGGACCTCCGTGCAAGCAGTGACCGAAATTATTTGTAGGTAATTGAATTGTATCTTTGTCTAAAACGAATTTTCCTTTGTTTATGCGATTTGCATATCTTC